>NZ_ASJB01000016.1 GCF_000478275.1 Amycolatopsis orientalis DSM 40040 = KCTC 9412 | reverse complement strand
ATACGAGATACCGAGCAATCTGTTGCTGATCATTCTATTTTTCATCGGCAGCGGCTACTATTCTATTAGGCTCGTGAGCAAAGGTCTGTTGAGAAAAAAGAGGGGACTCGGCTTTAAAGCTGCGTTTTCTGCCTTTGTCGTTTGGATGGCATTATCTTTTTTGTTTCATGACATTTCATATCCATTTAGTTTGAAAGGGTTATTATTTCAAATCATGATGTTTTTTCTTT
>NZ_ASJB01000015.1 GCF_000478275.1 Amycolatopsis orientalis DSM 40040 = KCTC 9412 | reverse complement strand
GCGAGGATGCGGGCATCGGTCGCGCTGATCGGCCCGACCAGATCCAAGTGTGCCTCACCAAGATCGTTGATCAAATCCTCATACGACATGGTGACGAGGATGTGAGTGGCTTCCCCGGCTTGCCCGGGGAGATTCCGACTCGTCGTCTTGAGACGCACATAGTCGGTGAAGGCGTCGCCGTAGCGTTCGTCCTGGGTGCGGGAGTCGCGGACCCCGTCGATGGCTTTGTGGGGTTTGGACATGGGGTCGAGGTCGGATTTCAGGCGTGCGTAGGTTTCCAGGTCGAGGGTGGCTTTGAGGCCGAGGGTGCCGTCGCGGTGTTTGACGAACCGCAACTCCGGCCGCACATCCTTCGGATCCTCGTTCCGAGGCTCCTTCCCGCCCGGATCCAGCTCGTCCAAGAGCCGTCGCCCAGCCCGGGCGATCTGCCGGGGACCCGCCCGGCGAGCCAGATCGACCAGGATCTTCTCCCCACCCCGCACCTCCTCCTCAGGAACCATGGACGGGATGCGGGCGAGGGTGCGGATGATCGCGTCGACCTGACCGCCCCCGATCGTGCCCTCCGCCGCGGCGTCCGCGGTCGAGCGGCGGTACGACCTCACCACCCACCACCACGTTGGGATGCAACGCCAGCACCCGATCAGCACGAGCACCGGCTTCCTTGTCCGTCACCAGGAAGTCCTCAAAAACCATCGCCGCCAACGTCGAATGACCACTACAGCCACGAACACCCCGGTTATTGATTTCCGCCAGAATCGCATTCTGCTCCGCATCCAACCGACGCTTCAGCACTTCCAATTCCTGCTTACGGGCATGCAGCGTCGCCGTATCGGCACGCCACCACTCGGCGCGTGTCGTCTCGGGTCTGTTATCGCTGGCCACGACCTCAACGCTACCCGCACTCGAACACCTGTGCTATAGCATATTCAGACTACAGTGCTGGCCGAAGAAGTCGCAAAGGCCATCGCACTTAGTCGACTAAATGCGAGAAGCGGCATTCACGAGTCCTCGGTGAGGATCTTCCGGAGTCGTGTCAGAGCGCGGTGCTGGGCCACGCGCACAGCGCCCGCGGTCGAACCGACCACGCCGGCGGTCTCCTCCGCGGACAGCCCGACGACGATGCGCAGGACGACGATCTCCCGCTGCTTGTCCGGCAGGATCCGCAGCAGCTCACCCATCCGATCGCTCAGTTCGTTGTGCAGGGCGTGCTGTTCCGGACCGGCGGAATCCGAGACGCCGTCGGGGACTTCGGCGACGGGTTCGGAGCGGTTGCGGGCGGCGGCACGGCGGGCGTCGGCGACCTTGTGCTGGGCGATGCCGTAGACGAACGCGAGGAACGGCCGCCCTCGTTCGCGGTAGGTGGGCAGCGCGCGCAGGATCGCCACGCAGACCTCCTGCGCGACGTCGTCCGCGGAGGCGTACGTCCGTTCCTGTCTGCCGATCCGCGCCCTGCAGTACCGGATCACGAGCGGGCGGACGGTGGTCAGCAGATGGTCCAGCGCGCGCTGGTCGCCTCGGCCCGCGGCCTCGACCGGCCCGTCGAGGGAGTACCAGTGTGACGGCGTCACCTGCTCCGGCTCGGCCTCCGCCGGGGAGCCCGGTTCCACCAGGGCGAGTTCCCGGATCATCGCGCGGTTCTTGATCCGGGACAGGGTGTCCTCGACGTCGAGGCCGACCCGCAGTGCGTCGACGAAGGCGACGTTGGTGTTGTCCAGGTGGGTGACGAACTCGGGATCGTGCTCCTCCAGGCGGCCGCGCGCGTGGCGCAGTGTCGCGCTGACGGCTTCGTCCGCTATGCCGAGCACGCCGGCGATCTCCCTCGTGGTGAAGCCGTCCAGCGCCCACGCCATGCCGAGTTGCTGGCGTTTCGGGAGCCTTCCGAGCATGGTCAGGACGGCCGAGGCCTCGTCGGCGAGGACGGTGAGCTTGTCCTCCCGGCCCGCGTCGGTGAAGGCCCAGTCCGCCCGGACGGCGGTCTGCTCCTTCGCCCGCCGGTAACCGACGCGGCGGACCCAGGACTTCGGATGGGTGATGGTCCGCCAGTCCTCGTAGGCGTTGAGCATCGCTTCCGCCGCCGCGTCCCGCGCCGGGTCCAGTGCGAACCCCGTCTTGCACAAAAAGCCGGTGAGCAGCGGAAAGTCGGCGCGGAAGAACTCGTCGAACTCGTCGTGTCCCATCACCCGCACTCACCGCTCTCAGCCGCCGGACGCGAATGCCCTCGAAGGACAGGTGCACTGAGCGGGCCGCTGAGTGTAACGATTCGGTCAAGGTGATGTTTGCGCCGCGTACCCGGG
This sequence comes from Amycolatopsis orientalis DSM 40040 = KCTC 9412, assembly GCF_000478275.1. Taxonomy (GTDB): domain Bacteria; phylum Actinomycetota; class Actinomycetes; order Mycobacteriales; family Pseudonocardiaceae; genus Amycolatopsis; species Amycolatopsis orientalis. Next base: position 523,854 of record NZ_ASJB01000015.1, on the reverse strand, counting down.
CGGATACCCGGTTTCGGACGGAAGTCGTTTGACGGGGAAGGGAAAATCGAAGGAAAAGGAGGTGATAGGAAAATGGAAATGAGGATGGCGGGTGCCCTCACCGAGGCCGCTTGCCGCGGTGAGGATCCCGAACTGTTCTTTCCGGTCACCGAAACCGGTCCTGGCGCACGGCAGGTGGCCAGGGCGAAGGCCGTCTGCGCGCGGTGCCCGGTCACTTCGGCCTGTCTGGCCTTCGCCTTGGACAACGGGCTCGCCCATGGTGTTTTCGGTGGGCTGACGAGCAGCGAACGGCGTCGCCCGATTCGCGTTCGCAGCGCGGCCTGAATCCAGTCGACAGCGCAACCGAATTTCCCGATGGGGTTTCGTGCGCGAAAAAAGAGAGGGGCCCGGTGCGGTGAACCGGGCCCCTCTCTCGTGATGACGTCAGACGACGGCGTCGGCCGCGGTCTCCTCGGCCAGCCGCTCGTTCCCCGACTGGGTCTTCAGCGGCTTGTGCTTGAGGAAGGCGACCGCGACGACGACCAGCAGCGCGATCGGCGCGCTGATCAGGAACAACTCGCTGGTCGCCTCGCCGTAGGCCTCGCGGACGACGGTCGCCACCGGCTCGGGCAGCGTGGCGATGTTCGGCACCGCGCCGCCTTCACCGCCGCCGGGCAGGGGCCCGAGCTGGTCCGTGATCAGCGCGGTGACCCGGTTCGCGAGCACCGCGCCCAGCGCGCTGACGCCGATCGAGCCGCCGAGACTGCGGAAGAACGACAGCGTGGAGGTCGCCGTCCCGAGGTCGTGCGCGTCGACGTCGTTCTGTGACACCAGGACGAGGTTCTGCATCAGCATGCCGACGCCGACCCCGAGTACCACCATGAACGCGCTGAGCACGACGAGGTTCGTGTGCGCGTCGAGCGTCCCCAGCAGGGCGAGACCCGCGGTCATCAGCACCGAGCCGAGCAGCAGATGGCTCTTCCACCTGCCGGTCCGGCTGATCAGCTGGCCCGAGACCGTCGAAGAGACGAGGAGACCGAAGATCATCGGCAGGCTCAGCAGCCCGGCCACCGTCGGCGACTTGCCGAGCGACAACTGGAAGTACTGCGAGAGGAACACCGTCCCGCCGAACATCGCGACACCGACGAGGAAGCTCGCGAGGGTGGTCAGGGTGACCGTGTGGTTGCGGAACAGCCCCAGCGGCAGGATCGGCTCGGCCACCTTCGACTCGACGTAGACGGCGAGGGCGAGGATGACCACGCCGGCGGTCACCAGGCCGACCGTCCACCACGAGCCCCACGCGAACTGGTGCCCGGCCAGCGAGGACCAGACCAGCAGCGTCGAGACACCGGCCATGATCAGGAACGCGCCGAGGTAGTCGACCTTCACCTCACGCCGGATCGTCGGCAGGTTCAGGGTGCGCTGCAGCAGCAGGATCGCCGCGATCGCGAACGGGACGCCGAGGAAGAAGCACCAGCGCCAGCCGAGCCACGAGGTGTCCACCATGACGCCGCCGATCAGCGGGCCCGCGATGGTCCCGACGGCGAACACGGCGCCGAAGATCCCCGAGTACTTGCCGAGTTCCCGCGGCGAGACGATGGCGGCCATGATCACCTGAGCGAGCGCGGTGAGCCCGCCCGCGCCGATGCCCTGCGCGACCCGGCTGCCGATCAGGAGCTCGATGTTGCCCGCGAACCCCGCGACCAGCGAACCGACCACGAACAACCCGAGCGAGAGCTGGATCAGCAGCTTCTTGTTGTACAGATCGGAAAGCTTGCCCCAGAGCGGGACCGTCGCGGTCATCGCGAGCAGTTCGGTGGTGACCACCCAGGTGTAGGAGGACTGCGAGCCGCCCAGTTCGGAAACGATGCGCGGCAACGCGTTCGCGACCACCGTCGAGGCGAGGATGGCGACGAACATGCCCATCATCAGCCCCGACATCGCTTCGAGGACCTGCTTGCGGTCCATCGAGCCCGGTGGCGAATCCGGTTCCCGTGGTTCGGTCATGGCTGCGGACATGGTCGTCCCCCTTCGTGTTCTTGTGGTGCCGGGCGGGTCAGCGCGCGCGGCGGCCGGGCTCGGGCAGCCCGGCGAGAAGCATTTCGACGGCGTCGTCCAGCAGATCGGTGGCGGAGATCCGGCCGTCGTGCTGGTACCAGAGCATGAGTACGGCGTTGACCGCGCCGCCGAGCGCGGACAGCAGCAGCGCCGGGTACAGATCGGCCTTGGGATCCACGCCGGTGCGGCGCGCGATCGCCTCGACCATCGGTGCGATGGTGTCGTGGTTCATGGCCACCGCGCGGGAATGCAGGGTGGCGTTCTCCTGAATGGCCTTCATCCGGCCGAGCCACTCTTCGCGGTTCTCGTCGACGTGGGAGAAGTCCTCCATGATCGCTTCGATCAGGGCGCGGGGAGTGCTGACTTCCTTCGGTGTGGCAAGGAACTTCTCGATGGTGCGCCGCGTCCGCTCGGCGCTGTCGGCGTGCGCGATGACGACAGCGTCCTCTTTGGACGCGAAGTAGTTGAAGAAGGTGCGGGGCGAGACCCCCGCCGCCGCGCTGATGTCCTCGACCGTCACCTGGTCCAGACCGCGTTCGGCGACGAGCCGGACGGCGGTGGTCGCCAGCGCGCGGTGGGTTTCCAGCCGCTTGCGCTCGCGGAGTCCTTTGACGGGTTCGGGCATGGGTACCACGATACGGCTAAAGATGCAGAAACTGCAAAATTGCAGTTTGTGAATCGTGCCACTGGCGAACGGCCGCGCCGCGCCTGGCAGACTGCGGCGGGTGAGCGGAACGGTGCTGGTACTGGGCGGACGCAGCGAGATCGGCCTCGCGGTCGCCGAACGGCTCGTCAAGGGCGGCGGGCGCAAGATCGTGCTGGCCGCGCGGCGGAGCGCGGACCTCGGGGCGGAGTCCGCGCGGCTGCTGGCCGCGGGGGCGGAGACGGTCGACGCGGTCGAGTTCGACGCCGACGACCTCGCCGGGCACGGTCCCTTCCTGGAGAAGGTCGTCGCGGAGCACGGGCCGCTCGACGTCGTCGTCACCGCTTTCGGGATCCTCGGCGACCAGGCGCGCGCCGAAGCGGACGCCGCGCACGCCGTCGCGATCGTGCACACCGACTACGTGGCTCATGTGAGTGTGCTGACGCAAGTGGCCACTGTGCTTCGTGAGCAAGGAAGCGGAAGCCTCGTGGTGTTCTCGTCGGTCGCCGGGGTGCGGGTCCGCCGGGCGAACTACGTCTACGGATCGGCCAAGGCCGGCCTCGACGGTTTCGCGAGCGGCCTCGCCGACGCCCTGCACGGCACCGGGGTGCACCTCCTGCTCGTCCGGCCCGGCTTCGTGATCGGCCGGATGACGGAAGGGATGGCCCCCGCGCCGTTCTCGAGCACTCCCGATCAGGTCGCCGACGCGACGGTCGCCGCGCTCCGCAAACGCCGGGGTACGGTGTGGGTGCCGGGACTGCTGAGGCTGGTGTTCGCGGTGATGCGCGTGGTGCCACGGGCGATCTGGCGACGGATGCCGCGCTAGTTCTAGCGCAGCGCGGTCGATCCGGCACGCGGTGTCGCGATCGGCTGTCCGCTTGATCACTTTCGCTGGTCCGAACGGGCTTTAAGACTCGTTCATGACACATTTCTCAGGTATTTCCCAGCTAACGCGGTGATCCTCGAGCACGGGGGATCATTCACGGAAGCGGGGAGAGGGTCGTGCTGCTCACGTCGCGAGGACGGCGGATCGGCGGCCGCGTCGCACTGGGCCTGGTGTCGACGGTCGTACTGGGGGTCACGGGGTACGCGTGGACCCAGTTGAGCCGTCTGGACGGCGCGATCGTCACGGCCGACGTGATCGCGCCGTCGGCCCAGGTGCCCGACGGACCGCCGGGCGAACCGCTGCGGGTGGCGCAGAACATCCTGCTCGTCGGCATCGACTCGCGGACCGACTCCAACGGGAACCCGTTGCCGCAGAACGTACTCGACGCGTTGCACGCCGGGAGCGGGGACGACGGCGGCGACACCACCGACACCATGATCGTGGTCCACATCCCGGCGGGCGGGGCCGCGGCGACCGCCATCTCCATCCCGCGCGATTCCTATGTGGACATCGCGGGCGGATTCGGCAAGCACAAGATCAATTCGGCGTACAGCCGCGGCAAGAACGCCGCGATGAACTCCCTGCGCGCGCAGGGGCTGAGCGGTCCGCAGCTGGAGGTCAAGGCCAACGAGGCGGGCGCCAAGCTCACCATCCAGACGATCGAGCAGTTCACCGGGCTGTCCATCAACCACTACGCCGCCGTCAACCTCGCCGGGTTCTCGTCGCTGAGCGAAGCGGTCGGCGGTGTCGAGGTCTGTCTCAAGGAACCGGTGCAGGACAAGTTCTCCGGCGCTTCGTTCCCGGCCGGGAAGCAGACGCTTTCCGGACCGCAGGCGCTCGCCTTCGTGCGGCAGCGGCACGGGTTGCCCAGCGACCTCGACCGCATCGCGCGGCAGCAAGCGTTCCTTTCGAGTATGGCCAAGACCGTCCTGGGTGCCGGGACGTTCACCGATCCCACTCGGCTGAGCGCGCTGGTCGGCGCGATCCAGGGCTCGGTCGTCCTCGACCGCGGCTGGGACGTGCTGAGCTTCGCGCAACAGCTGCGGGGGATGAGCGCGGGAGCGCTGAAGTTCCAGACGATCCCGGTACAGAGCCTTTCCCTGCCGACGCCTTCCGACGGCGACGCGGTGAAGGTGGATCCGGCCGAGGTGAAGGCGTTCGTGCAGGCGACGCTGACGTCGACGAGCGTCGCGGCGGTGGGGAAGCCGACGAGCGGCATCGGGGTCAAGCCGGTGGCGGCCACTTCCTCGGTGTCCGCCCCGCCGAGTTCTTCGTCCGCTTCCACGCCGCCGGACGGCTGCGTGAACTGACGTCGCATTCAGAGGACTAAACGCGCTGAACCGCGGCGCCCCGCCGGCCGTGTCGATGATGTGATGACGCGTCGATCCGGCTGGGCGATCCTGGTGAGCCTGGCCCTCTGCCTCACCGGGTGCGCCACGACCGTCCGGGGAGCGGCACAACCGGTGGATCCCACCCGGGTCGCCGGGCTCGCGATCACCGACGGGCCCAGCGGGCTCAAACCCGGGGTCCTCGACGCCGCCCTGCCGGTCGACGGCGAGGACGGCGGCGAGATCGACAGGCTCGCGGCCAACGCCGTCGCCGACGTCCAGCAGTACTGGCGTGAGCAGCTGCCCGCGGTCTTCAACCGCGAGTTCCGGCCGCTGACCACCCTCGCCTCGTACGATTCCGCCGGCCGCGGCCGCGTGCTCTGCGGAGCCTCCACGGCGGGGCTGGTCAACGCGTTCTACTGCGCCACCGACGACGTCGTCGCGTGGGACCGCGGTGAACTGCTGCCGATGCTCAACGACTCCATCGGCCAGGCCGCGGTCATGGCCGTGCTCGCGCACGAGATCGGCCACGCCGTCCAGTTCCGGCTCGGCCTTCCGGGCGCCACCCCGTCGATCGTCAAGGAACAGCAGGCGGACTGCTACACCGGGGCGTATCTCCGCTGGGTCGCCGAAGGGAAGTCGCCGATGTTCCAGGTGTCCACCGGGCGCGGGCTCAACGAGGTGCTCACCGCGTTGTTCCAGATCCGGGACTCCGCCGGCGTGGCCTTCGACGACGACGGCGCGCACGGCAACGCGTTCGACCGGGTCTCGGCGTTCCAGTTCGGCTTCACCGACGGGCCCGCGCGCTGCGCGAAGATCGACGAGCGGGAGATCGAAGGCCGCAGCACCCAGGGCGGTTTCGGCTCGGCCGCGGCGAACGAGCGGGCGGCGGCGGAGAACGTCCGCCTCGACGACCGTGCGGCACTGGCCGACCTCGCCACCAGTCTCCGGCAGGCGTTCCGGCTCGCGGCCACTCCGCCGACGCTCACGACCGGCGCCGCGTGCGGTGTGACGGCGGAGGACGCGCTCGCGTCGTACTGCTCGGAGTCCAACCAGATCAACCTCGACCTCGAGGGCTTGGTGCGGATCGGCACTCCGCCGCGTCGAGGGCGACAGGGCGGCATCGGTGACTTCGCCGCGTTCGCCGAGGTCGCGTCGCGCTACACCCTCGCCGTCCAGCAGGAGGGCGGGTTCCGGCTCGACGGCCCGGTGGCCGCGCAGCGCACGGCGTGTCTCACCGGATTCTGGGCGTCGACCATTGTGGACGGTCGGCGCGGATCGCTCACGTTGGCGCCGGGCGATCTCGACGAGGCCATCGCCGAGATGCTGACCCGGAACAGCCTGATCGCGGCGGACGTCCGGGGCCGGACGCTCCCGGCGGGCTTCGCCAGGGTCGCCGCCTTCCGGGACGGCTTCTCCTCCGGCGACCGGGAGACCTGCGGCAAGAAATACCGCTAGCGCGGGCGGCGGCGGGGGGCGGGGGCTGAAGGGCGCTTTCCCCGCATGTGATGCGACGAAAGCGCCCTTCACCGCATGCGATGCGGGTAAAGCGTCCTTCACCCCGGTCTTGAGATAAGTACCGGCGGAGTCGGCCTTCACGCGCAAGGCGTCAGGTCACACGAAGGCGCTTTGGCCGGTGATGGCCTTCCCGACGATCAGCGTGTTCATCTCCCGCGTGCCCTCGAACGAGTAGATCGCCTCGGCATCGGTGAAGAACCGCATGATGTCGTTGTCCAGCACGATCCCGTTGCCGCCGAAGATCTCGCGGCCCCAGGCGACGACCTCCCGCATCCGCGAGGTCACGAACGCCTTGGCCAGCGACGAGTGCTCGTCCTTGAAGATCCCGGCGTCCTGCAGCCTCGCGAGCTGCACCAGCATGCCCCACGACGCCGTGATGTTGCCGAGGCTCTTCACCAGCAGGTCCTGCACCAGCTGGAACCGCGCGATCGGACGGCCGAACTGCTCGCGCTTCTTGGCGTAGTCCAGCGCCAGCTCGTAGGCGCCGATCATCACGCCCAGCGCCTGCCACGCCACGCCGCCGCGGGTCGCGCGCAGGATCTCCGCGACGTCGCGGAAGGAGTTGATGCCCTGCAGCCGGTTGGCCTCCGGCACCCGGACGTCGGTCAGCGTGATCTCCGCGTTCTCCACGATCCGGAAGGCGAACTTGTTCTCGATCTTGACCGGGACGAACCCGGGCGAGTCCTTCTCGACCACGAAACCCTTGACGTGGTTGTCATCCACGTCGCGGGCCCACACGATCACCAGGTCGGCGAAGGTCGCGTTGCCGATCCACTTCTTGGCACCGTTCAGGATCCAGGTGTCGCCGTCCCGCTTGGCCGTGGTGCGCATGCCGCCCGCGACGTCGGAACCACCGAGCGGCTCGGTCATCGCGAACGCGCCGATCTTGTCCATCGCCGCCATCGACGGGAGCCAGCGGTCGCGCTGCTCCTGGTCGCCGCCGGAGTAGATGCTGTACATCGCGAGTCCGTTGTGGACACCGAAGAACGTTGCCACGGAGGGATCCGTGCGGGTCATCTCCATCGCCATCATGCCGCTGAGCAGGTGACTGGTGGCGGGCAGGTGCTCGCCGTAGCCTTCGTACGGCAGCCCGGCGAGGCCGAGTTCGCGGAACTTGCCGACGAGTTCGTGCGGGAACTCGCCCTTGGCCCAGTATTCGTTCACGAGCGGCTTGACCTCGGTGCGCATGAAGTCGCGGGCCTTGAGCAGCAGCTTGCGCTCCTCGTCCGGCAGCAGCGCTTCGTAGTCGTAGAAGTCGGCGGTCAGCTGCTCTTCGAGTGTGCTGGTCATCTCAGTTCTCCTCCCTGGTGGCACTGTCCAAAGCGGACAGCACCGCGAGCTGCTTGCGGTCGCGCGCCTCGGCGAGTTCCGAGTACGTGGAGGAGCCGTAAGCGGATTCCACGGCTTCGATGAGCCGTTCCTGTTCTTCCTGGTTCTGCGAGGGCTGGCCGAGGCCCGCCCACATCTGCTTCATCGACTTGCCGATGTGCTCGGCCATGTGCCGGTAGCCGCCGGGGCCGCCGCCCAGATGCGAGCCGAGGAACGGCCCGACGGTCGACCAGCGGATGCCGAGCGAGTTCGTCATCACGGTGTCCAATTCGGACGGTGACACGACGCCCTGTTCCACCAGGTAGATCGCTTCGCGGCTCAGCGCGTTCTGCAGCCGGTTGCCGACGAAGCCGGGGATCTCCTTGCGCTCCACCACCGGGGTGCGGCCGACGAACCGGTAGAACTCGACGGCGCGGTCCACCGACTCGGTGCTGGTGCGCTCACCGGGGACGACCTCGACCAGCGGGATCAGGTGCGGCGGGTTGAACGGGTGCCCGATCAGGACGCGGGACGCGTCGTCGAGGTCCGCCGCGAACGCCGTCGAAGGGATCGCCGACGACGAGCTGAGCAGCAGCGCGTGCGATGGCGCCTCGCGGACCAGGGTCGCGAACAGGTCCTGTTTGAACTCGACGTTCTCGGGTCCGTTTTCCTGCACGACATCCGCGTGCCGGACGGCTTCCGCCACGTCGGTGGCGAGGTGGACGCGAGGGGCGAGGTCCGCGGCGTCCCGGCCGAGATGCGGGGCGAACGTCTCCAGTGCGCCGGCGACGGCGTCGGCGAGATCCGGCCGCGGGTCCGAGACCCAGACCTCCATGTCGTGCGCGGCGAACAACGCCGTCCACGACAGGCCGATCGTTCCCGCGCCGATCACCGCGGCTGTCCGGAAAGTCATGACTGTACTCCCTTCAAGTAGTCGAAGACCGGCTTGACCGGGGCGAGCGTCAGGTCGGTGAGGATGTGGCTCGCCGAAACGACCTCCAGCACGGGGAGATCGGCGAGCGGCGCCAGGACGTGCTGGAACAGTTGCAGCCGTGCGGGGCCCGTCCACGCGTCCTTGACCACCACGTCGGTGATCTCGGTGCGGACCAGTTCGAAGACCCGCGGCGAACCGTCGTAGTCCGGGATGATCTTGAGCATGAACGTCGGCACGGTGATCTGTGCTTCGGCCTCGCGGACGTCCAGCCGGTGGTGCTGGTAGCCCATGGTCGCGGTCGCGACCCGCTGGCTGCCGTAGTCGAGTGTCCCGACGAGCGCGCCGTCCTCGGCGAAGAGTTTCGGCGAACCGATGGTCTTCGGGTAGGCGCTGATCTCGCGGCCGGAGGCGGTGGCCGGGAAGTTGTCGAGGTACATCGCGTGCAGGTACTCGCCACGCTCGCCCTCGAAGCTCACCGGGATCGCCTGGCCGGACTCGGTGTAGGGCCCGTATCCGCTGACGTCGCCCATCTTCATCACCTCGAACCGCACCAGCGGCTCGTCGATTTCCAAGGGCTCCGGGACGACGGCGCGCAGGGCGCAGGACGGCTTCGGTGTCCTGACCCGGCAGGGGAGCCAGGCGCCGGACGGAGCCGGGGGTCCGGGAGAACTTCACCGGGATGCCGATGGTGCGGATCGAGCCCTCGCTCGGGTGCTCGACGACGTCGAGCAGGTGGCCGTCGCGGACGTATTCGTCGTCCTGCGCGGTGTCCAGTTCCAGCACCGGCGCCATCGGGATGCTGTGCTTCGCGCAGACCTCGGTCCACTCTTCGGTGGTCAGCGCCGGGGCGCATTCGGCGATCAGCTCGGCCAGTGCCTCGTGGTCGGCGCCGTCGATCGCGTCACCGTTGACTCGCGGGTCCTCGGCCAGTTCCGGCCGCCCGGCGGCGTGGAAGAAGTCGCGGAAGTTCTGCGGGTTGTAGGGGATCACGCAGGCCATGCCGTCCTTGGTGTGCACGGCCTTGTGCCCGGGGTTCATCGACGGGCCGAAACCGGTCGAGCCCTCCGCGGGCTCGAACGAGTGCCCGGCCAGGTGCTCGACGAGGTTGAACGCGATCAGCGTGTCGGTCATCGGGATCTCGATCCGCTGGCCCTCGCCGGTCTTGTCGCGGTGCACCAGCGCCGCGAGGACGGTGTAGGCGATGGTCAGGGAGGAGACCTTGTCGCCGATGATGGTCGGCAGGTAGACCGGCTTGCCCAGCGCGCGGTTCGCGACGTCGACCAGGCCGGAAGCGGCCTGCACGGTCTCGTCGTAGGCGGCGTTGCCCGCGCGGTCGGAGTCGCTGCGGAAGCCCTGCGCGTGGGCGTAGACGAGGCGGGGGTTCCGCGCGGCGACGTCGGCGTAGTTCATGCCGAGCCTGCTCAGCGCACCCGGGCGCATGTTCGTGATCAGCACGTCGGCGGTGTCGATCAGCTTGAGCGCCTGCTCGCGCTGCTCCTCGTCCTTCAGGTTGAGGGCGACACTGCGCTTGTTGCGGTTCACGTTCAGGTTGAGCGCCGTCATGCCCGGCGTCGTCCGGAACTTGCCGACCCGCACGGTGTCGGCCGGGGACTCGATCTTGATCACGTCGGCGCCGAGGTCGCCGAGGATCTGCGCGGCGTACGGGCCCATGACCACCGTCGAAAGGTCGATCACGCGAACGCCGTCCAGCGGTCCGGTAGCGGTCTGAGTCATTTTGCTTCCCTTCGCCGTTGTTCGCTCTACAACCGAAGTTAGGCGCGAATAGCGATAAAGGGAATGATCAAGAAAAGCGGAATGGTATGACCGGAGCGGTCATACCATTCTTTTGTCCGGATTGAGGGGTTATGTCGAAAGCGGTTCGGCGAAGACCTCGCGGACCCCGTCCACGAGGTCGGCGAGGTCGCCCTCCTCCGCGCGGTCCCGTCGCCACACCAGGGCGGTCTCCAGCCGGGGCTGGAAATCCGCGAACGGCAGGATGGTGGCGCCGTCGACGAGGAACAGATGCATCGGGCTGGCCGGATCGAGCATCGTGATCGAGAACGACGATCCGTTCGCCACCAATTCTGAGATACCCGAATATTCGGCGCCGTCGACTTTGAGCCTTTTCTTGATTCCGGCGTTCGACAATGTGCGATCCATGTCGTCGGAATAGGCGGGAATGCTTTCCGACGCGGACGGAATGTAGGACAGGTCACTCAGTTCGGCGATGTTCACCGTGTCCCGTCCGGCGAACCGGCCGGCGGGCACGACCGCGCCGAGCCGCTCCACCTGCACCGGGATCATCTCCAGCGCGGGATCGGTCACCGGCATCCGGACCAGCGACAACGCGAGCTTTCCCTCGTGGACCGCGGCGACGAGATCGGGTGTCGTCCCGGGCCAGCGTTTGAGTTCGAACCGGTCGTGACAGCGTTCTTCGAGTTGTTTGACCCGTTCACGCAGGGCCGGGTGCACACCACCGGGTATCCCGATGAACACGGTGCTCCGCCGCGGTTTCACCGCTTCCTGCAGCCGCCAGGGAATCGCGTTGACCTGTTCGAGGACGTCGCGGGCGATCGGCAGCAGCGCGGAGCCCGCCGCGGTGAGCGTGACGTGATGCGTGCTGCGGTCGAACAGTTTGTGGCCGAGTTCGTGTTCGAGGTCCTTGATGCGCTGGCTCAGCGGGGAGGCGGCCATGTGCAGCTTTCTGGCCGCCTGGGAGAAGTTCAGTTCCTCGGCGACGGCCACGAAATACCGCAGGTGCAACATCTCCACGTGCTCACCCTAGCCGGAAAGCGACGGTGAACGCGGCTCCGCCCTCGGGCGCCGGACCGGCGGTCAGCGTCCCGCCCATGCGCGTGACCAGGCCATGGGCCAGCGCGAGCCCGATCCCCGAACCGACCGGACGGCAATCGCGGTACCGCTTGTTCAGCACACCGCGGTCGAACGCGACCGGGTAGTCCTCCGGCGCCAGGCCCGGCCCGCCGTCGCGGACCGCCAGCCGCGCCTGGCCCTCGGCGGCGACCAGGGAGAACACGATCGGGGCACCCGCCGGGGTCACGCGCAGGGCGTTCTCGGCGAGCCCGTCCACGACTTGGCGAAGCCGCCGCGGATCGGCGATGACGGGGACCTCGCCGGGCGGCCGCTCGACCAGCAGCGTGACGTCCTGCCGGGTACAGCGCAGCCGCCAGACGTCGGCGCATTCCTCGACCAGCGCGGCGAGATCGAGCCGCGCGGGATCGAGCCGGAACTCGTCGGCGCCGAGTCTCGCCAGCTCCAGCAGGTCGCTGACCAGGCGTTCCAGTCGCGCGGCCTCACGATGGATGGTCTGCCCCGCGCGGCGCGCGTCCTCGCCCTCGGCCACGCCGTCGCCGATCGCCTCGGCGAATCCGGTGACGGCGGTCAGTGGGGTCCGCAGTTCGTGCGACACCGAAAGCAGGAACTCGCGTTGCCGCGCCTCGCTGTACTGGAGCGCGTCGGCCAGTTCGTTGACCGACTTCGCCACGTCCGCGACCTCGGACGGCCCTTCGACCGGAACGCGCAGGTCACGGCGTCCGGAGCGCATCCCGTTCGCCACCGACGCGGCCCGGCGCAGTGGCCGCGACAGCATCCGGCTCAGCACGAGACCCGCGATCGCGGCGACGGCCAGCCCGGCGCCGAGGGCGAGCACGATGTTCCGCACCAGCGGCCGTCCTTGGGCCTCGCCGGTCCTGGTGGACTGGACGAGCGCGAACGCGGCCCCTCTCGCGCCGACCGTGCGAACCTCGACGAGGTACTGCTGTCCGTCGACGACCACCGTGTCCGACCCAGGGCGCGTGAGTCCCGCCTTGGCTGCGGCGCTCGCGGCGACCGTCCCGCCGCCGTCGAGTGTCCCGTTCGGACGGCGCACGACGACGTCGATCCCCTGGCCTCGCACGACTTCCGCGACCTTGCCCACGCCGAGCCGGTTGCCGATGCCGGTGTCGTCGAGCTGGCTCGCGACCACGTCGGCCTGCGCCGACAGCGATTGCCGGAGCACGTCGATCCCGGCGGTGCGGATCAGCCGGGCCGCGACCAGCCCGGCCACCACCACCGCGACCGCGGCGATCGCCAGGCACACCACGGTGATCCGCAGCGCGAGCGAGGTCCGCCTCATCCGGCGTCCGCCGCGTAGCCGATGCCGCGGACCGTCCTGATCGGACTGTGACCGCCCAGCTTCCCGCGTAGCTGGGCGATATGGACGTCGACGGTCCGCGTGCCCGCCGACGCCGCGTAGCCCCAGACGGAACTGAGCAGCTGCTCGCGGCTGAACACCTGACCGGGCCGCCGCACCAGATGCGTGAGCAGGTCGAACTCGGTGGACGTCAGCGCTATTTCGGTGTCGGCGGCCCAGACGCGGCGCTGGGTGACGTCGACGCGGACCGCTCCCGCCGCGTACGTCTCGGCGGGCGGCGCGGCCCCGGCGGCGCGGCGCAGCACCGTCCGCACCCTGGCGGAGAGCTCACGCGGGCTGAACGGTTTCGTCAGATAGTCGTCCGCGCCGATCTCCAGCCCCAGCAGGCGGTCCAGTTCGTCGTCGCGGGCGGTGACGAACAGCACCGGCGTCCAGTCGCCGTCCGCGCGCAACGTCCGGCAGATCTCGATACCGTCCATTCCGGACAGTCCGATGTCGAGCACGATCGCGACCGGGCGGAGCCGCCGGATCGTGGCCAGCGCCGCCCCGCCGTCCGCCTCGACCTGGACGCCGAACCCGTCCCGCCGCAGGTACAGCGAGGCGAGTTCGGCGATCGCGGGGTCGTCCTCGACGACCAGTACCAGCCCGCGTCCCGGTTGTGTCGTCACCGCCCGATCCTGTCACGGGGCCGGATCGCCGGCCATGTCCTGGTCGATCGAATCGAGGGTGCGCTGGACGTCGCTCAGTTCGCCCGGCGCCGGGCTCGAAGCCGGTTTCTCGTTGGTGCACGCGGCCGCGCCGAACAGCGCGAACGCGGCCAGCGCCGTGATCAGGAGACGTTTCACTTGCCCGCCTTGCAGTGCGCGCCAGCGAAGGCGTCCAGCTTCTGCTTCGCCGCGGCGAGTTCGGGAAGTCGCCCGCTGCGCTTGTCGGCCCGCTTCTGGAGCCTGTCGGCCGTGTCGTTGTGCCCCTTCTTGCGCTGGTCCTCCGCCCTGGCCTTGAGATTCGCGACCGAACCACGGATCTCGGGGCCGCCGTTGATGCGGTCGGTGAGCTTCGCGGTGCGCTCGGTGAGCTTGGGCAGCCATTCGGTACAGAGCTGCTGGGACTCTTCGGGACTCAGGGTGATCGGGTTCGTCTGGGCCGAAGCGGCCGGGGCGAGGGCGATGAGGCCGGCCGCGGTGAGGCAGGCGGCGATGGTCTGTTTCAGCATGGGAAGAGCGTCGCGCGGGCGGATACGGGGAATGTGGGGGTCATGTTCGGGTTTTGTAAGCGATACTCGGCCGATGGGGCTGAAGACTTCGACCGTCACCGTGGTGGCGGCGCTGCTGTTCACCGCCGCACCGGCCATCGCGTCACCACCCGCGTTCGTTCTTCGGGACGGGGTCAGCGAGCCGGTGTTCTCCTACGAGAAGGCCGTCCGGGAGACGGCCTGGGTGGAGACCGGCCAGGATCTCGACCGTGACGGGCTGACCGACCGGGTCGCCGCCGACATCATCCGGCCGTCGGAACTCCCCGCGCGGATCCCGGTGATCATGGACGTGAGCCCGTACTTCGAGAAGGTCGGCCGCGGCAACGAGCGCCAGCCCAAGACCTATCTGCCCGACGGCACGCCGTCGGGGTTCCCGCTCTTCTACGACAACTACTTCGTGCCCCGCGGCTACGCCGTCGTGCTGGTCGACGTCGGGGGCACCAACCGCTCGTCCGGGTGCTTCGACGACGTCGCGTCCGGCAACGCGGTCGTGAACTGGCTCAACGGGCGCGCGAACGCGTTCCGGACGCCGTTCGGGCCGGAGCGGGTCCGCGCGGACTGGGCGAGCGGGTCGGTCGGCGCGATCGGGAAGTCGCAGGACGGGGCGACGGCGATCGGGATGGCGGCGTCCGGGATCGACGGCCTGAAGACCATCGTGCCGATCGCCGGGGTCAGCTCGTACTACGAGGTGCACAACGGGAACGGCGCGTACTTCGGCTGGGCGGGCGGACCGGGCTTCTACAACGAACGTGCCGCGAAGCTGTGCCGGCCGTTCGAGGAGGACAACGCGCGGCGTGCGGGCACGGACGGGAACTTCAACGAATACTGGCGCGGGCTCGACTACGTCGCGAAGACCGGGAAGGTCCGCGCGAGCGTTTTCGCGTCGATGGGCTTCCACGATCTCAACGTCAACCCGATCCAGTTCGGACCGTGGTGGGAGGCGCTGAACTCCGCCGGCGTGCCGCGCAAGGCGTGGCTGCACCAGGCGGCGCACGTCGACCCGTTCGACCTCGACCGGTCGCTGTTCGTGCGGACGCTGCACCGCTGGTTCGACCGGTGGCTGCTCGGGGTCCGCAACGGCGTCGAGACCGAACCCGCGATCCGGATCGAGCACAGCCCGGACCGGTGGTCCGACGAACGCCGCTGGCCACCTGTCTCGCGGTCGCGCACGTTGTGGCCTTCGGCGGCGGGCGGGCTGGGGAAGCACCCTTCGCCGGGCGCGGTTTCGGTGACCGAAGATCCGGCGCGCGGGGCGTCCCAGTGGGTGGAGAACCCGGCAGAGCCCAGCCCTGACCGCGTCGTCTTCGCGGATGAGGCCGTGCGTGCCGACACCCGTGTCGCCGGGACCCCCACGGTGACGGTGACCGCCCGTTCCGACAAACCCAGCGCGCGGCTCGGGGCGGTGCTGGTCGACTACGGCCCCTCGACCGTGCGGAACACTCGGTTCCCCGCGCTGGGCACCAAGAACCTGACGAGCCGGTCCTGCTGGGGCGCGGGCACGGCCGGGGACACCGGATGTTTCCTCGACACTGTCGCGGACCTGACCACGACCGACACCCGGATCGTGGCGACCGGCTGGGCGGACCTCGGTCACCACCGGTCGCTGTGGCGGGGTGAGCCGCTGGAGCCGGGGAAGGCGTACACGATGACGTTCCGGTTGAGCAGCCTCGACCACGTCGTCCCGGCCGGGCACCGGCTGGCGCTCGTCCTGGGCGGGACCGACGCGGACATGTTCGACCCGGCATTGCCCGCGCCCGGCGCCCAGGTGACCTTCGACCTGGCCGGGACTTCGCTCTCGGTGCCCGTCACCCCTCGCATTTAGTCCTCTGGATGCGGCACCGGGTAGGGCTGGGGCGCGCGAGACCCCGCATCCAGAGGACGAAATGCGGGGTCTCGCCGGGTGCCCCATAAAGTAGGCGCATGGCAGCCCCACGACGTACGCAGGAGGAACGCAGCGCCGCGATGCGCGTCAGGCTGCTCGACGCCACGATCGACTGCCTCGTCGAGTACGGCTACGCGGGCACCACGACCACCCGCGTCGCGGATCTCGCCGGGGTGACCCGCGGCGCGCAGGTGCACCACTTCCCGACCAAGGCCGACCTCGTCACCTCCGCCATCCGGCATCTCGCCGCGAAACGCACCGAGGTCGCGATGGCGGAGATCGACCGGCTCAAGGCGTCGGCCGACCCGGTCGGCGACGCGCTGCAGCTGATGTGGGAGATGCACCAGGGCCCGGTCTTCTCGGCGACCGTCGAGCTGTGGGTGGCCTCGCGCACCGACCCGGAACTGCGCGCGCAGATGGCGGTGGTCGAGCCGATCGCGACGAGCAGCCTGGTCGAGTTCGGCAAGGCGCTGCTGCCGGACCATTCGGCGCATCCGGAGTTCCTGCACGCGGTGTACACGGCGATGGACGTCGTCCGCGGCATCCTCATCGCCAGCTGGGCGACCCGGGACCAGGCCGAACTCGAGGCGCGCTGGGAACGCGGCCGCCGTCACCTCATCCTGCTGTTCGAGGCGCTCATGCAGCCCAGCCCCTCTCGCTAGGCGTGTTACTCTCCCCAGGAGAGTGAGGAGGTCACGTGCTCGGAAACCCGTACGATCCCGACTGCCCCACCCGTGCGCTGCTCGACCGCATCGGCGACCAGTGGACCGTGCTGATCGTCGGCGTGCTCGGCGACGGCCCGCTCCGGTTCACCGAAATCGGCAAACGCGTGCGCGGCATCTCGCAGAAGGTCCTCACCCAGACACTGCGCAGCCTCGTCCGCGACGGCATCCTCACCCGCACCGCGTATCCGGAGATCCCGCCGCACGTCGAGTACGAGCTGACCGCGCTCGGCCGCAATCTGGCCGAACCACTCGACATGCTCGACAAATGGGCCCGCGTGCACATGGGCGAGGTCCTCGACGCCCGCAAGAACTACGACGGCCAGCTCAGCGCTTGACCAGCCCGGCCTCGTGCGCCAGCAGCCCCGCCTGGGTCCGGTTCGCGCAGTCCAGTTTGACCAGCATCCGCGACACGTAACTCTTCACCGTCGCCTCGGCCAGATGCAGCCGCGCCGCGATGTCCGCATTGGACAGTCCCTCGCCGAGGCAGGCGAGGACGTCGGTTTCCCGCTCGGTCAGCCCCTCGGTCTTCCGCCGCGCGTCGTCGCCGCGACGCCGTCCGTCGGCGGACATCGCCACCAGCCGCCGCGCGGCCACGGGAGACAGCACCGTATGCCCGTCGGCGGCGACGCGGACCAGGCCGATGAGGTCCTCCGGCGGCGTCGACTTCACCAGGAACCCGGCCGCGCCCGCCCGCAGCGCGCGGAGGACGTAGGTGTCCGCGTCGAACGTCGTCAGCGCGACGACGGCGGGCGGCTCCGGGAGTTTCGCGATCCGCTCGATGGCGGTCAGCCCGTCGACACCGGGCATCCGCAGGTCCATCAGCACCACCCGCGGCCGGTGCCGGACGACGGCTTCGACGGCCTCGGCGCCGTCCTGGGCCTGCGCCACTACCTCGATGTCGGCCGCGGAACCGAGGATCGTCCGCAGATGCGCGCACACCATCGGTTCGTCGTCGACGACGACCACCCGGATCACGCATCTCCTTCCGCCGTCGGGACGTAGGCGGGCAGTATCGCATCGACGCGGTACCCGCCGCCCGTGATCGGCCCCGCGCCGAACCGGCCGCCGATCAGCTCGACGCGTTGCCGCAGCCCGGCCAGACCGGCGCCGGATCCGCTGTCCGCCAGCGCGGGATCGGCCGGTGCCCCCGCCCGCGTGTTCTCCACGGCGATGTCCAGGCCGTCCGCGTGATAGCGCAGCCCGACGGTCGCCGTCGAGCCCGGCGCGTGCTTGCGGATGTTCGTCAGCGCCTCCTGCACGACGCGGTACGCCGTCCGCGCGACGGTGGGGGAGATCCGCCCGGGATCACCGTGCACGGTCAGCTCGGTGGGGATGCCCACCGACCTCGATTCCGCGACCAGCGTCGCCGGATCGCCCGCCGTAGCGTCGGTGAGGGTGCGCGGCCCGGCGTTCGCGCCGTTGCGCAGCACCCCGACGAGGTCGCGCAGTTCGTCCAGCGCCAGCGCGCCTTCACGCCGGATGTCCTCGGCGGAGGTCCGCACCGCCTCGTCGGCCGAGACGACGCCGAGCGCCCCGGCGTGCAGCACCATCAGGCTCAGCCGGTGGGTGACGACATCGTGCATCTCCTCGGCCAGTTTCCGCCGCTCCTCGGCGCGGGCGCGTTCGGCGAGCAGATGCTGCTCGCGTTCGGCGCGTTCGGCCCGGTCCCGCAACGAGCGCAGCAACTGGCGCCGCGCCTCGAAGTACAGCGAGATCGTGGTGGGCAGCGCCGTGCCCAGCAGCCCGAACGGCGTGGTGTTCCAGTGCGCGTCCCACGGCCTCGACGCGCAGAGGACCAGGATCGCGGTCAGCCACAGCAGCGTCCGCCGGTCCATCAGGCGTGCCAGCTGGCTGAGCACGACCGGGGTGATCGTCGGGACGGTCATCAACGTCAACTGCCGCTCCGGCACCAGCAGCCCCGGGGAGAACAGGTCGGAGGCGAGCATCAGCAGCGCGCCGGCCAGGACCAGGCCCGCGACCAGCCGGGGGAACCGGAACAGCAGGAGCAATGAGAGATCGAGCAGTACCTGCAGGGTGACCCCCGCGGCGGGCCCCGCCCAGCCGGTCGTCGGCTCGCCGAACACGTACAGGGCGATGTCCAGGCCGGTGAACGCGAGCGCCGCCAGCGCGAGCCACCAGGTGTCGCCCGGTCCGGGCCGGAACGGCCTGCTTTTCTCCACCGGATCACGGTAGCCAGCCCGAAGCGGTGCCGCCCGGCATCGGCGACCAAGGGCTGAGGGAACCGCAACTTTCGTCTATCCGGCGACCCTCCTTCCCCGGTTTCGGGGACTGTGCCTTCTCGGGTGGAGTGGAGATCATGAGTGACGCGACCCTGACAGTCCGAACAGGACAGGAGCGGGAGACGGTCTTCGCCCGCCGTCCGGTGTTCGTCATCGCCGCGCTGGCCGGAGCCGTGCTGCTGGCCACGAGCGGCCGGTACGCGCACGGTTTCGACGAGCTGTACTTCCTGATGGCGGGCCGGGACCACCTGGCGTGGGGCTACTTCGACCAGCCACCGCTGATCCCGGCGCTGGCCGGGGCGATGGACTCGCTGTTCCCCGGGTCGCTGGTGGCGCTGCGCCTGCCGATGGCGCTGGCGGCGGCGGGCGGGGTGCTGGTCACCGCGCTGATCGCCAGGGAACTGGGCGGCGGCCGCGGCGCGCAGGTGCTCGCGGCCGGGTTCTACGCGATGTCCGGGGTGATCATCGTCAGCCACTGGATCGGCACCTACGTCCTCGATCCGTTCCTGTGGACGGTGATCGTCTGGCTCGTCGTGCGCTGGGTGCGCACCCGCCGCGACGGGCTGCTGGTCTGGGCGGGCGTGGTGACCGCGCTCTCCCTGCAGACCAAGTTCCTCATCCCCGCCTTCTGGGTGCTCGCCCTGCTCGGCGCGCTCGTCTTCGGGCCGAGGGACCTCGTGCGGCGCCCGAAACTGTGGCTGGGCGCGGGAATCGCCGTCGCCGCGACCGTCCCGACCCTGCTCTGGCAGGCGGCGAACGGCTGGCCGTACCTGAAGATGAACGACGTCGTGGCCGCGGAGTTCCCCGGCACCTGGGTCTTCCTCCGCGACGGGTTCCTGATGGCGGGCGTCGGCGCGGGCGTGCTCGCGTTCGTTTACGGACTCGTCCGGCTGCTTTCGGCACGAGACCTTCGCGGCTATCGCTTCCTGGGGGTAGCGATAGCCGCGCTCATCGTCGCGTTCTTGGTGCTGCACGGGCGTTCCTACTACCTGATGAGTGTTTTCGCGCTGCCGTTCGCAGCCGCCGCGACGGGATTCACGCGGCACGTTCCCCGGTGGCGGTGGGTGGCGTGGCCGGTGATGGTGCTTTCGGCGGCGGTCACCGTCGCGGGCCTGCCGATCTATCCGGCGAACATGACGCGGACGTCCTTCGGCCCGATCGCGCTGGGCAGTTCCTTCGCCGGCGGCGAGCTGCCGCAACAAGAACTGGTGAAGGCGATCGGCGAGACCTACGCGGCGCTGCCGCCGGAGACCGCGGACAGCGTGCTGTTCGCGGGGTTCGATCCGGAACTGCTCAAGCCGTACTTCGCCGAGGTGACCCCGGTGGTGGAAGGACTGCTGTGGCGCTACGACGGCAGACGGGGTTCATGGGACGAGATCTGGCCGCAGCTGGAGAGGCATTGAAGATGACCGAACTTTCCTTACCCGCCAAGGCGTATCTGCTCGCCTGCGACGTCGCCAAGGGCAGGCTGCGGGACAGGCACCGCGCGGGCCTGCTGATCCGCGGTGCCGCGCTGACCGATCTCGTGGTGCGCGGACGCGTGGCCGACGCCGACGGCCTGGCCGTGGCTTCCGGCACGGGGCCGACCGGGGACCTCGTCCTCGACGAGCTGCTCACCGAAATCGCGGGGGAGAGCCCCCGCAAGTGGAAATGGTGGGTGCGCAGGGACGCGCGGGGCACGCTGGAGTCGGTGGAGTCCCAGCTCGACGCGGCGGGCGTGATCGAGCTGAAGACCGGCCGGGTACTCGGCCTGTTCCCCTCACGCCGTCCGCTCGTGCGGGATCCCGCCCTCGTCGACCGGTTGCGCGCCGCTGTCGACCAGGCGTTGCGCGGGCCCTTGCCGGTGTCCGATGTGGACACGGGCGACGCCGCCCTCACCGCGCTGGTGGCCGCCGTCGAACTCCGTGACGTCGTTTCCGGCCGGGACAGGCGCCGCCACAAGGACCGGATCGAGGCGCTGACCGAACGCGGCGGGAGCGCCGTTCCCGCGCTGCGGAAGCTGTTCCGGGAGCTGCGCGCGGTGCGGGCATCGGCCGCGTCCTCATCCGGCGGGAGCTGAGCCGAACAGCCGGTCGAGGTAATAGTCCACAGTGGACATGGCCTCGTCCGGCGTCCGGTGCTTCAGCACGATGTTGGTGCCCTGGGAATCGGCGAGTGCCCAGAGGATCGCCGCTTCGTGCTCCGGGTCGGCCGACTTGTCGACATCGCCCGCCTCCTGTCCTTGCCGGATCAGGACCGCGAACAGTTCGAACAGCTGCGGAACGCCTTCGGTGTAGGCGGCCGCGAACGAGGGATCGGAGATCGCGCGGATGAGGAACGCGACACCCATCAGCCAGTCGCCGCGGCGGCGCTCGTCCAGCGGCAGGATCTCGGCCATGATGGCGCGGAAGATGGCCTTGGGGGCCGGAGGCAGTTCGCCCGCTTGCAGCCGGGCCTTGAGGCGCTCTTCGTACACCTGGGAGCGGCGTTCGACGGCGAACAGCAGCATCTCGTCCTTGGTCTTGAAGTAGTGCTGTACCAAGCCCATCGACATGCCCGCTTCGGCGGCGACGTGCCGGAGACTGACCCCTTCGAGGCCGCGCGTGGCCGTCAGCCGCGTGAGTGCCTCGGCGATCTCCGCGCGCCGTGCGGCGTGATCCACCTGCTTCGGCAACCTGCACCGTCCGTTCCGCCGTTTGCAATGCGATCGCATTGCCACTAATCTTCAAACTATTGCAATGCGATCGCATTGTAAACGATCGTCGGGGGTGAACTCGGTGGAAGCCGATCGGGGGAAGGTGCGGCTGAGGCCGCCACGGAACGCGCTGGACCGGCGGGTCGTGGGGTGGTGGCGGCTGCAGGGCACGCTGTTCTGGGGCGCGCCGGTGCTGGTCCTGGTGCTGCTCGGGCTGCTCATCGCGCCCGCGCGCACCTGGCTGCTGGCGCCCGCGGTGGTGTTCGCGGTGCTGGGCCTGGTCTGGGTGGTCGCGATGCCGGTGTGGTGGTTCAAGGTCCACCGCTGGGAGGTCACCGAGACGGCGGTGTACACACGTTCGGGGTTCTTCTGGCAGGAATGGCGCGTCGCGCCGATGTCGCGGATCCAGACCGTGGACACCCTGCGCGGCCCGCTGCAGCAGCTGTTCAAGCTCGCGACCGTCACGGTCACGACGGCGTCCGCGCGGGGCGCGGTCAAGATCCGGGGGCTCGACCACGAACTGGCCGCGAGCCTGGCCGAGCAGCTCACCGAGACGACACAGGCGACGCCGGGGGACGCGACATGACCTCGGCCGAATTCGAAGGCTGGAACACGCTCGACAAACGGACACTCGCCGTCACGGCCCTGACCCTCGCGGGAGCGGCCGTCGGCGCCGCGATCCCGGCCGTGGCCGCGTTCGTCGGCGGCGGCGCGAGGTTCGGTGTCGCGCTCGCCTGGGTGGTGGCCGGCGGGGTGGTGCTCGTCGGCGGTGGCGTGCTGCTGGATCTGTTCCACTGGAAGGCGGTGCGGTACCGGGTCACGCCCGACCGGCTGGAGCTGGCGTTCACCCTGGTCTTCCGCTCGCGGAAATCCCTGCAGCGCGAACGGATCCGCAACGTCGACCTGACGGCCAACCCGCTGCAGCGGGTGTTCGGCGTCGCGGTGGTGACCATCGGCACCGGCTCGCACGAATCGGGCGGACAGGGCAGGCTCAAACTCAACCCCGTCTCCCGCGCCGAGGCCGAGCGGTTGCGCGCGGAACTCTTGCGCCGCACCGAGATCGCGGAGACCGACGAGCACGCACCGCTCGCCGCGCTGGACCCGGGCTGGATCCGCTACGCGCCGATGTCGTTCCTGACCCCGGCGCTGGGGCTCGCCGCGGGCGGCGGGCTCATGCAGCTCTCCGACTGGGTGGGGTTCCAGAAGGGCCTGATCGACTGGGTACTCGACCTGTTCCTCGGGATCCCACTGGTGCTGGTGATCCTGATCCTGCTGGTGATCGCGATGGTCGCCGGCGTGGTCGGCGCGCTGGGCCTGTGGGTCGAGATGTGGTGGAACTACCGGCTCGACCGCGAACCCGGCGGCACGCTGCGGGTGCGCCGCGGACTGTTCACCACCCGCTCCATCTCGATCGAGGAACGCCGCCTGCGCGGCATCGACCTCGTCGAACCGCTCGGGAACCGGATCTCCGGCGCGGCGCGCGTCGACGCGATCGCCACCGGTATGCGGCAGAGCGACGACGGCGACAAGACCGACTACCACACGCTCCTGCCCGCCGCCCCGGTCGCGACGGCCAACCGGATCGCCGCGGCCGTGCTGCGCGAGCCCGTCTCGCCGACCGAAGCCGTCCGGCTCACCGGCCATCCGCGTGCCGCGCGGGGACGGCTGCTGCGCTGGTGGATCGGTTCGGTGGTGGCGCTGCTGGCGGTCTTCGCGATCCTCGGCCTCCTGCTGACCGGCGTCCTGCTGGTGATCGGCGCCGCGCTCGGCGTCGTGCTGCTGCCGGTGTCGGTGCTGCTGGCGCTGGACGCCTACCGCAACCTCGGGCACGGGATCACCGGCCGCTACCTCGTCGGACGGCACGGGACCGTGCGGCGCAGCACCTTCGCCCTGGAGCGGGACGGCGTGATCGGCTGGACGGTGAAGCAGTCGATCTTCCAGCGGCGCAAGGGATTGCTGACCGTCGTCGCGACCACGGCCGCCGGCGCGGGGGCGTACTCGGTGTACGACGCGGGGGAGGAGCAGGGCCTGCTGTTCGCCGAGGAGTCTGTGCCGGAACTGCTGACTCCGTTCCTGGAACGGGCCTGACGTTTCGGCCGCCGCCGAAACGTCCGCTGGCTACCGTCGGGGGCATGACCGCATTCGCCGCGTTGCACGTCCCCGGTTCCCCGCTGCTCCTGCCGAACGTCTGGGAGTTCGGCGCGGCCGCCTTCCTGGCCGCGCAAGGCTTCCCGGCCCTCGGCACGACGAGCCTCGGGGTCTCGGCCGCGGAGGGCGAGCCGGACGGCGCCCCGTCCTCCCGGGACGCCACCGTCCGGCTGGCCGCCCGCTTGACCGGGCTGGACACGCTGATCAGCGTCGACGTCGCCGACGGCTTCAGCGACGACCCCGGTGAGGTGGGCGCGCTCGCCGCGGAACTCGCCGAAGCGGGCGTCGCGGGCATCAACCTCGAAGACGCCCTGGGCGACCCCGCACGGCACGCGGCCAAGATCGCGGCGGCGAAAGAACGTGCGCCCGGACTGTTCGTCAACGCGCGGACCGACACGCATTGGCTGGGGGAGTCCGACATCGAGGCCGCGATCGGCCGCTGCGAGTCCTATGTGGACGCCGGGGCCGACGGCGTGTTCGTGCCGGGTCTCGCCGCACCCGCGGACGTCGAGCGGCTGGTCGAGGCCGCCGGGGTACCGGTGAACCTGCTGTTCCTCCCTGGCCGGGTCACCGTCGCGGGGCTTGCCGGACTCGGCGTCGCGCGGATCAGCCTCGGTTCCCTGCCGTACCGGATGGCGCTGGCCGCCACGCTGCGCACGGTGGAGGCCGTCCGCGACGGCGGCGAACTCCCGCTGACCCCGCCGTCCTATGACGACGTCGTGAGGCTGCTCCCCGATTTTCACTAATCTCGAAGGCATGCAGAGCTTCGGAGCCGAATTCGCCTGTCCGCCCGGATATCTGAACACACCCAGCATCGGCATCCCGCCCGCGCCGGTGGCCGACGCGGTGGCGGAAGCGGTCGAGCGGTGGCGGCGCGGCGAGGCCCGGCCGTCGGACTTCGACGAGCCCGTCGCCCGGACCCGGGCCGGATTCGGCGCGCTGATCGGGGTTCCGGCGGACCGGGTCGCGATCGGGGCGTCGGTCTCGCAGCTGATCGCGAACGTGGCGGCCGGACTGCCCGACGGCGCCAGTGTGCTGGTCGCCGAGAACGACTTCACCAGCGTCAGCTTCCCGTTCGCGGCCCAGGCGCATCGCGGCGTGAAGGTCACCGAAGTCCCGCTGGCCGAGCTGACCGAGCGCGTCGAAGGGCATGACCTCGTCGCGGTCAGCGTCGTCCAGTCGGCGGACGGCGCCCAGGTCGACCTCGACGGGCTCCGCGCCGCGGCCGAAGCGGCGGACGCGGCGGTTCTGCTCGACGCCACCCAGGCGGCCGGCTGGCGGCCGCTCGACCTCGGCTGGGCCGACTGGGTGGTCGCCGCCGGCTACAAATGGCTGCTCGCGCCGCGCGGGGCGGCCTGGCTGGCCGCGCATCCGCGGGCGCTGGAGCGGGCGGTGCCGGTCGCCGCGAACTGGTACGCGGGACAGGACCGCTGGCAGGCCGTCTACGGCCTCCCGCTGAGGCTCGCCGACGGTACCCGGTCACTCGACCTGTCCCCGGCCTGGTTCTCGTTCGTCGGCGCCGCCGTCTCCTTGGAGTACCTCGGTTCCCTGGACCTCGAGGCCGTCCGCGCGCACTGCGCGGGTCTCGCCGACTCGCTTCTCGAAGCGTGCGGGTCACCCGCTCAGGGGAGTGCGATCGTCTCGCTCGACCTCGACGCCGAGCGGGTGAAGGAAGCAGGCATCGTGGCCGGTACCCGGGCCGGAAGGCAGCGCTTCGGCTTTCACCTCTACAACACGGCTGACGACGTCGAACGGGTGATAAGCACGTTCAGGTGAACCGCCGGAGCGCGGTGAACTACCGTATGACCCCGTGGTTGGTGCGCAATTTACCCCGGGAGCGACGGAAACGGCCCGGCTTCAGCCGGTGCGACCGGCAGGGCCGGGTGGGTCTCCGCCCGCGTTCAAGCCGCCGAGGGACACCAAGACGCTGGCGCTGAAAGGCGGCGCGCTGGTCGCGATCGCCGTGGTGTCGGCCCTGCTCTGGTGGCTGATCCGGCACGAACCGGAGAAGGCCCCGGTCGCGGACACCCCGGCGCAGAGCGGCCAGTTCCAGTACACGCTGATCGAGGGCCCGCAGGTCACCACCGACTGCGCGAGCAAGTCCTACGGCGACACCAAGGACTTCTTCACCCAGACGCCGTGCACACGGCTGTCGCGGGCGCTGTACACGACCGAGACCGGCGGCCAGAAGGCGCTGGTGTCGGTCGTCCTGGTCACCATGCCCGGCGAGGTCACCGCGACCCAGCTCAAGGCGCTCACCGACAAGGACGGCACCGGCAACGTGTCCGACCTCGTGCGCGACGGCACCTTCAAGGGACAGGGCGCGCCCAAGATCTCGGGGCAGGACGCGGCCTACGACTCCCACGTCACCGGGCCGGAGGTCGCCATCGTGCTGGCCGGTTTCTACAACAAGCACAAGGACAAGCCGGTACTGGAGCGGATCGCGACCGACGCCCTGCGGCTTTCCGGGGACCTGCGCCGCTGAGGCCCGCCGCCTCCCCAACGTGCAGCACTCTTTCCAACCTGGCGTTCCGGCGGGAGGGGGTCGTGAGTGCTAAGTGCCGTTAGAACGACACTTACCACTCACGACCAGGTCCTCAATCCCCCACGCCTCGGGCGGGAGGGGCTGAAGGGGCCCTTCACCTCATCTCACGCGGGGAAAGCGCCCTTCGCCGCGTGAGATGCGGGGAAAGCGCCCTTCAGCCCCGAGCCACAACCAGGATGCAAAAGACGCTATGAAAGGTCCTTTCCTGGCAAAATTTGCGAGGAAAGGACCTTTCCTTGCACGCGTGGTAAGCCCGAAGCCGCCTACGCCGACTGGCCCGGCATGGCGATCGCGACCGGCTTGGCGCCGAACTCCGCCCGCCAGGCGGTACCCCGCCGCGCCGAGCCGATCAGCGCGTTCAACGCCGTCGTCCGCAACGCCGCGTCGTCGGTCCGGTGGATCACGCCGAGCCAGGCCGCCGTCGCGTCCGCCTCGGCCGTCGCCACCAGTTCCATCGCCGAGTTCGCCTCGGTCACCGGTTTCGGCGGCACGTAGGCGGCCTCCGGGCCCGCGGGCGTCTGGCCCGCCCCGGACAGCATCCGTTCGCAGACGTCGCGCCGTTTGACGTGTTCGGCCGAGCCCCGCGCCACCGCGCCGGTGAAGGCGGCGGGCAGATAGGCGCTCACCAGCCCGTACACCCAGATCGCCGCGTGTTCGGCGGCCAGTGCCTGCTGCACGGCCTCCGTCGCCTCCTGGTTCAGCGGGGCCCCGGCGGGCACAGTGACGGCCCCGGCGTCGTCGCCCCGGCCGAGTTTGTCCGAACTCTGCTGGAGCGCCGCGCAGCCCGCCGCGATGGAGGCGACCATCCCGGCCCGGTAGCGGGGCAGCGACGGCACGAGGCCCTCGGCCTGCTTGCGGGCCTGGGCGAGCCGTTCCTTGAGGCCCTCCAGGGACGACGGCGGGGTCTCGCCCGGGCCGGACTCCGCCGGTTTCGGCCGGTTCAGCCGGTCGACCTCGGGTTTGAGCGCGGCGGCGTGCGCGGCCCGCGCGGCGGCGACCGGCTCGGCGTCGGCGCCACCCAGCGCCTTCGCGCCCGCGGCGTCGGTCTCCGCCGCGCGCAGCAGCGGGGCCAGCGGGTCGGGGCTTTCCTCGTACCCGGGGCCGCAGGCGGCCGCCAGCGGTACGGCCAGCGCGGCCAGCGCTCCCACGCGCAGGAAAGCACGACGGCTCGGCAAGGTGGGCTCGGTCGATCTTCCGGTCACGCCGTCCCATCCTGCCAGTACCCCGTGCGGGGCCGCCGCTCGCGCGTCACGCGGGGGTCACCAGATAAGCTGGTCCACTACCGAACCCGGATCCACGCCGCCGGGTCGCCCACAGCCGAACAGGAGCGCTCCACCGTGCCCAACGACCTCGCCAGCAGGCTGGAGCCCATCGTGGCCGAAGCCGTCCAGGCCGCGGGTTTCGACCTCGATTCCTTCGAGGTCCAGCAAGCAGGCCGCCGTCAGCTGGTGAAGGTCGTGGTCGACGGGGACGACGGCGTCGGGCTGGACGAGGTGGCGAGCGTCAGCCGCGCCGTCTCCGCCGCGCTCGACGAGAACGAGCACGTGCTCGCCAGCGCCTACACCCTCGAAGTGACCTCACCGGGCCTGGACAGGCCGCTGACCCAGCGAAGGCACTGGCGGCGCGCGAAGTTCCGCCTGGTCAAGGTCACCCCGGCCGAAGGGGCCGCGTTCATCGGCCGCGTCGGGCACGCGGGGGAGAAGGCGGCGCGGGTGCTCGTCGACGGCGAGATCCGGGACATCGGGTACGCCTCGGTGGCCAAGGCGGTCATCGAGATCGAGTTCAAGCAACCACCTGCCGAGGACCTGAAACTGTTGGAAAACGATGCCGCGGCCCTGACCGGCGGCACCCAGTCCGCCGCCACTACCGAACCGAAGGAGGAGCCGAAGTGAACGTCGACATCGCCGCGCTGCGCGCGATCGAACGGGACAAGGACATCCCCTTCGAGACGGTGATCGAAGCGATCGAGACAGCGCTGCTCACCGCGTACAAGCACACCGAGGGCCACCAGCCGCACGCCCGGATCGACATCGATCACAAGAGCGGCCTGGTCCGCGTGCTCGCGCACACCCTCACCCCGGACGGCCAGACCGACGAGGAGTGGGACGACACCCCCGAAGGCTTCGGGCGGATCGCCGCGACCACCGCGCGGCAGGTCATCCTGCAGCGCCTGCGCGACGCCGAGCACGAGAAGACCTTCGGCGAGTTCTCCGCCAAGGAGGGCGAGATCGTCGCCGGGGTGGTGCAGCGTGACGCGCGCGCCAACGCCCGCGGCATGGTCGTCATCCAGGTGGGCGACATCGAAGGCGTGCTGCCGTCGATCGAGCAGGTCCCCGGTGAGTCCTACGAGCACGGCAGCCGGATCAAGGCCTACGTCGTCACCGTCTCGCGCGGTAACCGCGGCCCGCAGATCACGCTGTCGCGTTCGCATCCGAACCTGGTGCGCAAGCTCTTCGCCCTCGAGGTCCCCGAAATCGCCGACGGCACGGTCGAAATCTCCGCCATCGCGCGCGAACCGGGCCACCGGACGAAGATCGCCGTCCGCTCGACGGTGCCCGGTGTCAACGCCAAGGGCGCCTGCATCGGCCCGGTCGGCGCGCGCGTGCGCAACGTGATGAGCGAACTCGCGGGTGAGAAGATCGACATCATCGACTTCTCCGAAGACCCGGCCAAGTTCGTCGGGAATGCGCTGTCGCCCGCGAAGGTTGTATCCGTTCGGGTCGTCGACGAGCGGGCCAAGACCGCTCGCGTCGTCGTCCCGGACTTCCAGCTTTCGCTCGCGATCGGCAAGGAAGGGCAGAACGCCCGCCTCGCCGCCCGGCTCACCGGATGGCGGATCGACATCCGCAGCGACGCCGCCCCTGAGCAGGGTGACGAAGCCCACGCCGGGCAGCAGCGGCCCGCCGCGGCAACCGGTTCGGCTGAGTGAGGGTCGAAGCGCTAGACTTACGAGTGGTTCAGAGCCCGCGGCCGGGAACCGACCTCCAGCATGACCGGAAAACTCCGGTTCGCACCTGTGTCGGTTGCCGTAGGCGGGCCTTGATCGGCGAGTTGCTGCGAGTGGTCGCGGCGGATGGGCGGCTGATCGTCGACGAACGTCGGCGGTTGCCGGGCCGGGGTGCTTGGTTGCATCCCGCGCCGGACTGTCTGGCCAAGGCCGAGCGGCGCAGGGCATTTCCCCGAGCACTTCGTGTTCCGGGGTCGCTCGACGCCCAGGGTGTCCACGAACGCCTGGAGCTTCTCGCCGAAGGCTAAAGGGCGCCGGGACATCCCCGGTGCCGGATGGAATCAGGAAGCAGGTCGACCCGTCATGAGTCAGCCGTGAAGCTGAATCAATGAACGCGCGACAATAGGACGAGGTCTGCGGGTCTGCCGCCGGCCTCCCCAGATGAGGAGAGCTGTGCCAGGCAAGGCCCGAGTACATGAGCTCGCGAAAGAGCTCGGCATCACCAGCAAGGAAGTTCTCGCCAAGTTGAAGGAACAGGGCGAGTTCGTGAAGTCCGCGTCGTCCACCGTCGAGGCGCCGGTCGCCCGTCGTCTCCGTGACGCGTACCCGTCCAAGGACGGCAAGAAGAAGCCGGTTCCCGGCCCGCGCCCTTCGCCCGCGCCTCCCGCGAAGCCCGCCGCCCCGGCTCCGGCCGCGAAGCAGGCCCAGCCCGCGCCCGCGGCTCAGACCCAGGCTCCCGCCGCGTCCGCTCCGGCCGCGCCGGCCCCGGCCCCGCAGCAGCCCCGCCCCTCCACCCCGGGTGTCCGCCCGGGTCCGCGCCCCGGCCCCAAGCCGCCGGCGCCCAAGGAAGAGGTGGCTCCGGCAGCGAAGGCCGCCCCGGCCGAGCCGAAGCAGTCCGAACCGAAGGAAACCCCGGCAGCACCGGCCACCCCGCCGGCGTCCTCGACGCCGTCGCAGGGTTCGGTCGTCCCGCCGAAGCCGCAGGGCCCCAAGCCCGGTGGCCCGAAGCCCGGCCCGCGCACCCCGCGCGTCGGCAACAACCCGTTCGGTGTGGGTTCCGGTTCGCCGGCCCCGCGTCCGTCGGGTCCCCGTCCCGGCGGGGGAAACCAGCAGGGCGGCGACAACCGGCCGCCGCGTCCCGGTGGCGGGCAGGGCGGCGACCGTCCGGCCCCGCGTCCCGGTGGCGGCGCTCCCGGCGGTAACCGCCCGAGCCCGGGCAACATGCCCCCGCGTCCGAACCCCGGCATGATGCCGGGCCGCCCGGCCCGTCCGGCCGGTGGTCCCGGTGGCGGCCGTGGTGGTCCTGGCGGCGGAGCCCGTGGTGGGCCCGGCGGCGGCGCCCGTGGCGGTCCCGGTGGCGGCGGCGGAGGTTTCCGCGGCGGTCCCGGCGGCGGTGGCGGCGGTGGCGGTTTCCGTCCCGGCGGTGGCGGTGGCGGCGGTTTCCGTCCCGGTGGCGGTGGCCCCGGTGGCGGCGGCGGTGCCCCGGCCGGTGGCGGCGGTTTCCGTGGCGGCGGCGGTCGTGGCGGTCCCGGTGGCCGTGGCGGTACCGCGGGTGCCTTCGGGCGTCCCGGTGGCCCCTCGCGCAAGGGTCGCAAGTCGAAGCGGCAGAAGCGCCAGGAGTACATGGACAACATGCAGGCGCCCAGCGTCGGCGGCGTCCGCCTGCCCAAGGGCCAGGGCGAGACGATCCGGCTGCCGCGTGGTGCCTCGCTGACCGACTTCGCCGAGAAGATCGACGCCAACCCGGCTTCGCTGGTGCAGGTGCTCTTCCACCTCGGTGAGATGGTCACGGCGACGCAGTCGGTGTCCGACGACATCCTGGAACTGCTCGGCGGCGAAATGAACTACAACGTTCAGGTCGTCAGTCCCGAGGAAGAGGACCGGGAGCTGCTGGAGACCTTCGACATCACCTACGGCGAAGACGCGGGTGAGGAAGAGGATCTGCAGATCCGGCCGCCGGTCGTGACCATCATGGGTCACGTCGACCACGGTAAGACCCGCCTGCTCGACACGATCCGCAAGACGAAGGTGCGCGAAGGTGAAGCCGGTGGCATCACCCAGCACATCGGCGCCTACCAGATCGAGACCGAGCTCGAAGGCAACCCGCGTCTGATCACCTTCATCGACACCCCGGGTCACGAGGCGTTCACCGCCATGCGTGCCCGTGGTGCCAACTCGACCGACATCGCGGTGATCGTGGTGGCGGCCGACGACGGTGTGATGCCGCAGACGGTCGAGGCGATCAACCACGCGCAGGCCGCGAAGGCCCCGATCGTGGTCGCGATCAACAAGATCGACAAGGAAGGCTCGAACCCGGACAAGATCCGGCAGCAGCTGACCGAGTACGGCCTGGTCGCCGAGGAGTACGGCGGCGACACGATGTTCGTCGAGATCTCCGCGCGGCAGAACATCAACATCGACGGCCTGCTCGAAGCGATCCTGCTGACCGCCGACGCCGCGCTGGACCTCCGGGCCAACCCGGACATGGAGGCCCAGGGTGTCGCGATCGAGGCCCACCTCGACCGCGGCCGCGGTCCGGTGGCCACGGTGCTGGTCCAGCGAGGCACGCTGCGGGTCGGCGACTCGGTCGTGGCGGGTGACGCCTACGGCCGCGTCCGCCGGATGGTCGACGAGCACAACGTCGACGTCACCGAGGCGCTGCCCTCGCGTCCCGTCCAGGTCATCGGGTTCACCTCGGTGCCGGGCGCGGGCGACACCTTCCTGGTGGTCGACGAGGACCGCGTCGCCCGGCAGATCGCCGAGCGGCGGTCCGCCCGGACGCGCAACGCCCTCAACGCGTCGCGCCGCAAGCGGGTCAGCCTCGAGGACCTCGACTCCGCCTTGAAGGAGACGAACAGCCTCAACCTGATCATCAAGGGTGACAACTCCGGTACCGTCGAGGCGCTGGAAGCCTCGCTGGTGCAGCTCGAGGTCGGCGACGACGTCGAACTCAACGTCGTCCACCGCGGTGTCGGTGGCGTCACCGAGTCCGACATCGACCTGGCGACCGCGTCCGACGCGATCGTCCTGGGCTTCAACGTCCGTGCGCAGGGCAAGGCGACCGAGCGGGCCACCCGCGAAGGTGTCGACGTCCGGTACTACACGGTCATCTACCAGGCGATCGAGGAGATCGAGCAGGCCCTGAAGGGCATGCTCAAGCCGGAGTACGAAGAGGTCGAGCTCGGCAAGGCGGAGATCCGCGACGTCTTCAAGTCGTCGAAGATCGGCACCATCGCCGGTTGTCTCGTCATCTCGGGCGAGATCCGCCGCAACGCGCGGGCCCGTCTGCTCCGCGACGCGACCGTCATCGCCGAGAACCTGCCGATCAGCTCGCTGCGGCGGTTCAAGGACGACGTGGTCGAGGTTCGCGACGGGTACGAGTGTGGTCTGACGCTGGGGTCGTACAGCGACCTCAAGGTCGGCGACGTCATCGAGACGTACGAGCAGCGCGAAAAGCCGCGTGCGTAAGTGACACGGCGGCGCTCCCTCGCATCTGGGCGGGGGAGCGCCGCTTCACCTTCTACACAATCCAGAACCCCACATGTTCGTAGGAGCCCTGGAGCTCGACATCCTGCTGGGCGACGTCCACTCGCTCAAGCAGAAGCGATCCGTGATCAAGCCGGTGCTGGCCGAGGTACGCAGGCGTTTCGACGTCTCTGTCGCCGAAGCGGGTCATCAGGACCTGCACCGGCGTGCCCTGGTCGGAGTGGCCGTGGTCGCCGCGACCGGCGAGCACGTCCGGGACGTACTCGACTCGTGTGAGCGGTTGATGGCAGGCAGACCGGAGTTCGAACTGCTCTCGGCCCATCGCCGGCTACTCGGCCCGGATGACTGACAGCAAAGATTTTCGAGGAGACGAATCCCCATGGCCGACCCCGCTCGGGCTCGTAAGCTCGCCAAGCGGATCTCACAGATCGTCGCCCACGCGATCGAGCACGACATCAAGGACCCGCGGCTCGATCACGTGACGATCACCGACACCAAGATCACGGCGGACCTGCACGACGCCACGGTCTACTACACGGTGCTGGGCGAGAACCTGGAGTCCACCCCCGATCACGCGGGTGCCGCGGCGGCGCTGGAATCCGCCCGCGGTGTGCTGCGCACGAAGGTCGGGCAGGGCACGGGTGTCCGCTATACGCCCACTTTGGCTTTCGTGGCCGACAGCATTCCTGAGGACGCGAAGCGCATCGAGGATCTCCTCGCGAAGGCCCGCGAAGCCGACGCGGAGGTCGCCCGCCGGGCGACCGGCGCGCAGCACGCCGGTGAAGCCGACCCGTACAAGGCGCCACGGGAAGAGGCAGATGACGATGAGTTCGCCGATGAGGAGAGCCGGAGCTGAGAAAGCGGGCCACGCCGTGAACCGGCGTGCCCTGCTGCTCGGAGCCGCCGCTCTCGGGGTTTCGGTGCTGATTCCCGCTTGTGGCACCGAGAAGAAACCTCTGATGGGACCACCGCCGGTGCCCCCGCCGACCAGCCCGACCCCGCTGACCGAAGCGGTCACGGTGCAGAAGATGCGTTCGGCGGCCCGGAACCGGGACGTCAACCTCGTCATCATCGCGCCGGACGGCGTGTCGCGGGTCGGGCTGCCGGTCTGCGTCGCACTGCACGGACGCGGCGCGGACGCCCGGACGTTCCTGGACCTCGGCGTGCAGAACGCGCTGAACCAGGTCGTCGCGGCCGGGTTGCCCGGTTTCGCGGTGGCCGCCGTCGACGGTGACAACTACTGGGTGGACGTCGGCAAGGGCGACGACCCGCAGCGGATGCTCACCGACGAACTCCCCGGCTGGCTCGCCCAGCGTCAGCTGCGGCCGCCGTCGGCGATGTTCGGGATCTCCATGGGCGGTTTCGGCGCGCTGCGCTACGCCCGAGACCACAAGGACCTCAAAGCCGTCGCCGTCGCCAGTGCCGCGTTGTTCGTGAGCTGGCCCGATGCCAAGTCCCGCAAGGTGTTCGCCGACCGCGCCCAGTGGGAGGCGAACGAGCCCCTGCTGCACGCCGGCGAACTCTCGGCGTCGTCGACGGGGGTGTGGTGCGGCACTTCGGACCCCTTCGCGGGCGCCGACCGCAAACTCATCAAGGCGCTCGACCCCGCCGTCGCGAAGATGTCCCCCGGCGAGCACAACGAGGACTACTGGCGCGGCATCCTGCCCGAAGCGATGAAGTTCGTGGGGGAACGCATCGGCTGATGGGGTCATCCTGGAGAGATGAGCATCCAGGAACAGGCCCAGCAGGTGGACGCGCTCGCCGACCAGGTCCCCACCGGCGTCGCGCTGGCGACCAAGGCCGAACTCGAGGCCATCCAGAACCAGGTGGTGGCGCTGCTGGGGCACACCGCCACCGCGGACACCCTCCAGGGCGCCATCCAGAACGCCGTCGGGCTGATCGACGACCTGACGGCGGCGCTGGAGAACGTCAAGATCCAGCTGCGGGAGGTGGCCCAGCACCACCTCGCCGGCTGACCCCCCCGCCCGCATTTCGTCCTCTAAACGCAGCCCCCCCACACCCAGAGGACCAACCGCAGCAGCCCACACCCCCACCACCGCATTTAAAGGACGAAATGTGGGGGTCGGGGCGGGAGGGGGGTGGGGTGGGCGGTCAGGTGGGTTTGGCGGCGACGATCAGGTCTCGCACGATCGCCTGGTCCACCCGGTGCGAGAACTCCGCGAACGGGCCGTCCTCGCGGACCTCCAGCCCCGCCTTGTCCAGGATCGCGGCGAGTTCCTCGCGCGGCGCGACGTTGGTGTTCCACGAGATGCCGAGCGCGCCGCCGGGCCGCAGCACCCGCGTCCACACCGGGACCGCGGCCGCGAGCAGATCCCGCGGGCTGCGCGCGAGCGACGCGTCCTGGGTGCGGTGGCTGCCGTGCTGCACGCCGTACGGGGCGTCGGTGACGATGAGGTCCACCGAGTTCGGCCGCAGCAGTTCGTCCGTGGTGAGCGTGTCGCAGTTGAGGTAGCTCAGCTTGCGGACCTCGCCCGCCTTGTACAGCTCCTTCGTGATCCCGAACCCGATGTCGAGCCGCCTGCCGAGCCGGACCTTGTTGCGGCGCACCTGCCCGGATTCGGCGAGATGCTTGACGCGCTTCTGCTTCAGCCAGGTCTTGATGAACAGCTCGTAGGAGTCGAAGTCCTTGCCGTCGACGTCGAGACCGGTCGCGTCGAAGCCGTACATCATCGCCTGGTTCAGCGTGGTGCCGCGGCCGCACAACGGGTCCAGCAGGTGCAGCGGCTTCTCCAGCATCGCGGCGGGATCCGCCGTCGCCAGCAGCGTGACGTTGACGAGCAGCTTGGTGAACAGCTCGTTCGTCTTGCCCGGGTACTTCTGGATGGTCAGCAGATCCGAGTCGAACTTCGCCAGCGGGCTGATCGTGACCGGCCGCAGGACGCCGTCGCCGAGTTCGAACAGCGCGTACAGCGCGGAAAGGTTCGAAAGGAGCGCGAGATCGCGTTCGCTCAGCGGGGCGGGAGTGGTGAAGGTGATGTAGCCGACGCCGCCGAGCTGCGTCTCGCCGATGTCGGAGACCTCGGTCTCCAAAGCGGACAGACCGAACACCGCCAGCTCCGCGCGCAACAGGGCGGGGGCGGAGTCGGTGTAGACCCGGTTGGCGGACGGGTAGACCAGGATCGCGTACTCGGACATCCGGTAGAGCGTAGCTTGACTCATTGTGACGACGACTTTGGCGCAGGACCTCAAGGACGCCGCCGCCCTGCTGGCGCGCGCGAACGACGTGACACTGCTCGGCCATGTACGTCCGGACGCCGACGCGCTCGGTAGCGCGCTCGCGCTCGGCCGGGCCCTCCAGCTGAGGGGAGGGGTCAAGGTCCGCGTCTCCGTCGGCGAGCCCGAGGAAATGCCCGAGACCCTGCGAAGCCTCGACGTCGGCGGACTGTATGTCCCCGCGAGCGAACTTCCGGAGAGTGAACAGCTCCTGGTCGCGCTCGACACGCCCACGCCGGGCAGGCTCGGGAAACTCGCGCCGCGGGTGGACGCGGTCCGCGCGGCCGGTGGCGACGTCCTGGTGATCGACCACCACGCGTCCAACGTCTTCTACGGCACGAAACACGTCGTCGACGACACCGCCGAAGCCACCGCCGTCCTCGTTTTCGCGCTGCTGGCCGAACTCGGTACCGAAATCGACGAGCCGATCGCGCGCTGCCTCTACGCGGGGCTGGTCACCGACACGAGCGGGTTCCGCCGGGCCCGGCCGTCCACCCACCTGATGGCGGCGAAGCTGCTCGAAGCGGGCGTCGACCCGGACAAGGTGGTCCGTGAGATCGTCGACGATCACCCGTTCGCCTGGTTGCCGATGCTCTCGGACGTCCTCGCGGGTGCCCGGCTCGAACCGGAGGAGGCACGCGGCTTCGGGCTCGCCTACGCGGTCGTGACGCTCGACGCCGCGCGGACCGTGCGCGGCGAAGAGGTCGAAGCGGTCATCGACGTCGTCCGGTCCACCCGGGAGGCCGGGGTCGCCGTGGTGCTCAAGGAAGCCGAACCGACCGGGCCGCGACAGCGGTGGCAAGTCTCGCTCCGGTCCACGGGCGGTGTCGACGTCTCGGCTGCGGCGGGGGAACTCGGCGGCGGCGGACATCGCCAAGCGGCCGGATGCACCGCCGAGGGGACGGCGGGCGAGGTCCTCGACCGGCTGAGGGCGGCACTGTCGAGGGCGCCGCTGTTGTAAGGGACGCGCGTCATCGGATTTTCATGCGCCGTCCCTAGCGTGAACCTCACGATGAACGACCACGCCTCCCTTCACCGCCGGATCCTGGTCACGCTGGGCGTGGTCGTGGTGTTCCGGCTGGGCCAGAGCCTGCCCACTCCCCACGTGACCGTCCGCGCGCCGGAAGGCGATCATCCGCTGCGCTGGATCCTCGACCTCCTCACCGGCGGCGGCCTGTCCACGCTCCCGGTGTTCGCCTTCGGTGTCCTTCCCTGCCTGGCCGCCCCGCCCCTCCTGCGAGGGCTGATCGTCCTGATCCCCAGGCTGGCGGCGCTCCGCGCCGAAGGGGAGGCCGGTGCGCGGGTGCTGACGCGGTACCGGCGGCGGCTCACCCTCCTACTAGGACTGCTGGGTGCCGTCGCCGTACTCGGATTCCGCGGCCAAGGACTCCTCGACGGCCGCGCGGCCGTCGCCGTGGCGTGCCTGACGGCGGGCGCGGCGGTGGTCACGCGGCTGACCGAGGTGATCACCGACCGCGGCTTCGGCGACGGCGTCCGGATCCTGCTGCTCGCTCAGATCCTGACGGTGCTGCCGCCGGAGTTCCTTCGCCTGTACGAAAAGACGGGATGGGCCGCCATCGCGGTCATGGCCGTGGTGACACTTTCGATCACGGTGATCACGATCGTCCTCGCGCAGGGACAGCGTCGCGTCCCGGTGCAGTACGCCAAGCGGATGATCGGCATGCGCGCCTACGGTGGGACGTCCACCTACATCCCGCTTCGGTTCCCTCAGTCGAACAGCCCCGCCGTCCTCGCCGCGGTCCTGCTGTCCGTGCCCGTGCTCTGGCCCGGCGTGTCCTGGCTGGAGTGGCTGCGCGACGAGGGGAATCCCGGGCGGATCGCGGTCTACTTCGTCCTCGTCTGCCTCTTCGCCTTCATCAGGGCGGCCGTGACGCAGGACATGGACAAGGTGGCGGCCGAGCTGGTGCGGGTGGGCGGCTTCGTCCCCGGGATCCGGCCGGGTACCCCGACCGCGGAATACCTCGACTACGTGAACCGCCGGATCATCGCCTTCGGAGCGCTCTGCTCGGGAGTGGTCGCGCTGATCCCGGTCACCGGTCTGGCCCTGCTGGACATCGGCCCGAGGGTACCCCTCGCCGGTGTGACCCTGCAGCTGGTCCTCGTCTTCCTCGTCAGTGTCTCGCTCGACACCACGCGGCAGATCCAAGCCCTGCGCCTGCAACGGCGTTACGAGCCGTTCCTCCGCTGAGCGCACGGCCGGGTTCCCGGCGACTGGGACTGTCGTACCAGACCATTAGTCTGCGGTGGTGCCTGAAGCCACCGAACCCGACGAGCGCGTCCCACCGAAACGCGTGCTCGGCCTCGCCGTCCCCGCGCTCGGCGTCCTCGCCGCCGAACCGCTGTACGTCCTGGTGGACACGGCCGTCGTCGGCCACCTCGGCGCGTTGCCGCTGGCCGGGCTCGCCGTCGGCGGTGTGGTGCTGTCGCAGGTGTCGAGCCAGCTGACGTTCCTCTCCTACGGCACGACGTCGCGTACCGCGCGGCTGCACGGCGCAGGACGCCGTGGCGACGCCGTCCGCGAAGGTGTCCAGGCGACGTGGCTGGCGGTGATCGTCGGGCTGGTCGTGATCGTCGCTGGGCAGCTGCTGGCCGCGCCCATCGCGCGGGTGCTCTCCGGGGACGCGGCGATCACCGACGCCGCCGTCTCCTGGCTGCGGATCGCGTTGTTCGGGACGCCGTTCATCCTGATCACGATGGCGGGCAACGGCTGGATGCGCGGCGTGCAGGATTCCGCGAAACCGCTGCGCTATGTCCTGGCGGGCAACGGGATCTCCGCCGTGCTGTGCCCGGTGCTGGTGTACGGCGCGGACTGGGGACTGGAAGGCTCGGCCATCGCGAACGTCGTCGCGCAGGTGATCTCGGCGTCGCTGTTCATCGTGGCACTGGTGCGGGAGCGGGTCCCGCTGCGGCCGGAGCCGAAGGTGATGCGCGCCCAGCTCGGCCTCGGCCGGGATCTGGTCCTGCGCAGCCTCGCCTTCCAGGCGTGCTTCGTCTCCGCCGCCGCCGTCGCCGCGAGGACGTCCACCGAGGCCGTGGGCGCCCATCAGGTCGTCCTGCAGCTGTGGACGTTCCTCGCGCTCGTGCTGGACTCGCTGGCGATCGCCGCGCAATCGCTGGTGGGAGCGGCGCTGGGCGCCGGTGCGAGCAAACGGGCGCGAGGGGTGTCGAGCCAGATCACCGCCTACGGCCTGGTCTTCGGCTGCTTCCTCGGGGTCGTGTTCGCATCGCTGGCCGGAGTGCTGCCGCAGGTGTTCACTTCGGACGTCGGCGTGCTCGGCGAGATCCCGCACGCGTGGTGGTTCTTCGTCGCGTTGCAACCGATAGCCGGGGTGGTGTTCGCGCTGGACGGCGTCCTGCTCGGCGCGGGCGACGCCGCGTTCCTGCGCAACGCGACCCTGCTCAGCGCGGCGGCCGGGTTCCTCCCGCTGATCTGGCTTTCGCTCGCGTTCGGCTGGGGGCTGGCCGGGATCTGGACCGGGCTGTCGTTGTTCATGCTGCTGCGGCTGGCGACGTTGCTGGTGCGGTGGCGCTCGGGCCGCTGGGCCGTCGAGGGCGCCGTCCGCGTGGCCTGACCCCCCGCGCATTTCGTCCTCTGGATGCGGTACTTGCGCGTGCAACTACCGCATCCAGAGGACGAAATGCGGACGGTGGCGGGCGACGTGGCGCGACGTGTGGCGAAAGTTACCCGGGTAACGGGTATGTTTCGCCGTTGCTTAGGCGATACAACTACTGGGGCGGCAGTGCGGGCGCCTGTTCTCGCCCGAAAACCGTCCCGAGGAGGAACACCGTGACAGGCCGAGCCACCCGCCGGTCCTGGTTCATCTGGTTCGCCGCCGTCACCGTCTACCTGCTCGCCGTCTTCCACCGCACGTCGTTCGGCGTCGCCGGGCTGCAGGCCGCCGACCGCTTCGGCGTCGGCGCGGCCGCGCTCGGCACCTTCACCGTCCTGCAGGTCGGCGTCTACGCCTCCATGCAGATCCCCACCGGCGTCCTCGTCGACCGCTACGGCCCGCGCCGCGTGCTCACCGGCGCGGTGTTGTTCCTGGGGCTCGGCCAGATCCTGCTCGCGATCGCCGATTCCTACCCGCTGGGGCTGCTCGCCCGCGCCGTCGTCGGCTTCGGCGACGCGCTGACCTTCGTGAGCATCCTGCGGTTGATCGCCGCGCACTTCCCCGGCCGCCAGTACGCCCTGATCGCCGCGCTGACCGGGGCCATCGGCTACGTCGGCAACCTCGGCGCGACCCTCCCGCTCGGCCTGCTGCTCGACGGCCCCGGCTGGACCCCGACCTTCCTCGCCGTCGGCCTGGTGACCGCGCTGTACACCGCCGTCGTCGCCCTCCGCGTCGAGGACATCCCGCGCGGCGCCCCGGAGCCCGTGCGCGAAAAGGTGCGGCCGAAGGCGCTGGGCCGCCAGGTCGCCGACGCCTGGCGCACCCCGGGGACCCGGCTCGGATTCTGGGTCCACTTCAGCACGATGTTCGCGCCCAACGTGCTGACCATGCTGTGGGGTGTCCCGTTCCTGGTGCAGGGACAGGGTTATGCGAAGGCCACCGCGAGTTCGCTGCTGATCGTCTTCGTGTTCGGTTCGATGATCGGCGGTCCCGTCGTCGGCGGCCTGATCGGACGGCGCCCGTCGCTGCGGATGCCGCTCGTCGGCGGGTACATCGGCGCCGCCGCGGTGCTGTGGGCGGTCCTGCTCGGCTGGAGCGGGACGATCCCGGTCGCGGTCCTGGTCCCCGCGTTCGCGTTCCTTTCCCTCGGCGGCCCCGTGTCGATGATCGGTTTCGCGCTCGCGCGGGACTACAACCCGCTCGCCCGGGTCGGCACCGCCACCGGTGTCGTGAACGTCGGCGGCTTCGTGGCGACGACGATCTCGGCGCTCGCCGTCGGGGTGCTGCTGGAATGGACGGGCGGCGCGTTCCGCTGGGCGCTGCTGTCGGTCATGGCGGTGCTCGCGTTCGGCACCTTCCGGATGCTCGTGTGGTGGCGCCGCACCCGCGCCGTGCTGTTCGAAGCCGAGGCCCGCGGTGAGGAGATCCCGGTGCAGATCCGGCGCCGCCGCTGGGACGCCGAGGCGCCGCTGCCCGTCTCGTCCTAGGCGGAGGCCCGAAAGATAGGGTTCGCCCCGTGTCGCGCCCCAATCAGGCTCAAGCCAAGAAACGTCCCGCTCCGCCGCCCGGTCTCGTCATCGTCGACAAGCCTTCCGGGATGACCTCCCACGACGTCGTCTCCAGGGCGCGTCGCTTCATGGGCACCCGCAAAGTCGGGCACGCCGGCACCCTGGATCCGATGGCCACCGGCGTCCTGGTGCTCGGCATCGAACGCGCGACCAAACTCCTCGGCCATCTGGCGCTGGACCGCAAGACCTATCTCGCGACCCTCTCGCTGGGACTGTCCACCACGACCGACGACGCCGAGGGCGAGCCGATCGCCGAAGCCGCCCCCGAAACCGTCGAGAAGATCAGCGACGACGCGATCGCCGCCGGGATCGCCGCCCTGACCGGCGACATCCAGCAGGTGCCGAGCGCGGTCAGCGCGGTCAAGATCGACGGGAAGCGCGCGTACGCCCGGGTCCGCGCCGGCGAAGAGGTGGTCATCCCGCCGCGTCCGGTCACCGTGCACCGGTTCGATCTGCTCGCCACCCGCCGCGAGGCCGGCCGGATCGAACTCGACGCCATCGTCGAGTGTTCGTCCGGGACCTACGTGCGGGCGCTGGCCCGCGATCT
This sequence comes from Amycolatopsis orientalis DSM 40040 = KCTC 9412, assembly GCF_000478275.1. GTDB lineage: Bacteria > Actinomycetota > Actinomycetes > Mycobacteriales > Pseudonocardiaceae > Amycolatopsis > Amycolatopsis orientalis. The sequence continues at coordinate 482,170 of NZ_ASJB01000015.1, read as the reverse complement.
CGGTGCCGGACTGGGGGTCGGCGGGCATCTGCTCGCGCTGCGGCGCACCACGGTCGGGCCGTTCACCCTCGCCAAGGCGCGCACCCTCGACCAGCTCGAGGCCGAACCGGAGCTGTCGCTGGACCTCGACGCCGCCGTCGCCGCCGCGTTCCCGCGCCGCGACCTGGACGCCCGCGCGGCCCAGGCGGTCCGATATGGACAGAGGGTGCCCGCGGCCGGGATCGAGGGCACGTACGGCATGTTCGGACCGGACGGCCGGGTGCTCGCGCTCGCCGCGGACGAAGGCGAACTGGCCCGCTCGGTGGTCGTGTTGCTGCCCGCCTAGGTCGTGTCCTGTGTGGTCGGCCCGGGAGCGTGCCGCGCAGGGCACGGCCTAGGGTGGTGCACGAAGCAGGCCTGGAGGAGACGGGGCACAAGTGCAGCGTTGGCGTGGTTTGGGTGACCTCCCCGGGAGCTGGGGACGGTGCGTGGTGACGATCGGCGTCTTCGACGGCGTGCACCGCGGACATCAGGAGCTGATCTCGAGGACGGTCCGCGCCGCCGCCGAACGCGGCGTGCCGAGTGTGGTGCTGACCTTCGACCCGCATCCGTCGGAGGTGATCCGGCCCGGGAGTCATCCCGCGCAGCTGTCCACGTTGCGCCGCAAGGCGGAACTGGTCGAGGGCCTGGGCGTGGACGTCTTCTGCGTGCTGCCGTTCACGCTGGAACTCTCGCGGCTGACGGCGCACGAGTTCGTGCACGAGGTCCTGGTGGACAAGCTGCACGCGGCCGCGGTGATCGTGGGGGAGAACTTCACCTTCGGCGCCAAGGCCGCCGGTGACGTCAACCTCCTGCGCACACTGGGGAAGCGGTTCGGCTTCGTCGCGTACGGCGCGGAACTGCAGGGACTGCTCGCGCGGCAGCAGACGGAGAACGAGATCACCTTCTCCTCGACCTACGTCCGCTCGTGCATCGACGCCGGCGACGTCGTCGCGGCGGCCGAGGCGCTCGGCAGGCCGCATCGGCTGGAGGGCATCGTCGTCCGGGGTGACGGCCGGGGCCACGATCTCGGCTATCCGACGGCGAACCTGTCGACGCCGCGGTTCGCCGCGGTGCCCGCCGACGGGGTCTACGGCGCCTGGTTCACCCGTTCGTCGGATCCTGGCCGCAGGTTGCGCGCCGCCGTGTCGGTCGGGACCAATCCGACGTTCTCCGGGCGGGAACGCACGGTCGAGGCCTTCGTCCTCGACATCGACGAGGACTTCTACGGGCAGCACGTCGCGCTCGATTTCGTCGCCAAGCTGCGGGATCAGGTCCGGTTCCCGACGTCGGAGGGTCTGGTGAAGCAGATCGACGACGACGTCCGCCGGACCAGGGAACTGCTGGGCGAGCAGGACTGAACGGGACCCGGCCCGGGCCGGGTGAGAATGTACGAACACGCCCGTCACGGTGCGTCCGGGTGGCAAGATGTCACAGACCGCGCGTGGCGTTCGATGGGGTTAAGGGGAGCGGGCCAGGTGGAGGACCACAAGATCGTCCAGCGGAACATCGCGCTGCAGAGGGAGTGGTACGGAGAGCCGCTCGGCGATCGGGTCCGGAGACTGGTCGTCGCGTTCGACATCTCCCAGGCCTTCCTCGCCGAGGTGCTCGGCATCAGCGCGCCCATGCTCAGCCAGGTGATGAGCGGGCGGCGCGCGAAGATCGGCAACCCGGTCGTACTCGCGAAGATGATCATGCTGGAGCGCAAGGTGCTGGTCCCGGCGGTCGCCGCGGGGGACCGCAAGGCCATGCAGGAGGCGCTCGAAGACGTCCGCGACTCGCGGCCGACGGTGGGCCGCGACAGCATCCCGGTCGGCGCCGTCGCCGACGACCAGGGCGTGCTCGTGGCGCTGCGGGACATCGGCGAAGACGAAGACCTCACCGAAGCCGCGAAGCTGCTCGACGACGATTTCCCCGCCCTGGCGGACCTGCTGCGCCGGGCGGCCAAGAACTCCTGATGAACCTCTTCAGCGCCCTGATCCCGCCGGACGACGTCCTCGACGAGGTCGCGACGGCGCTGGGCGCACCCGAAGAAGGCGATTTCCGCTGGTCGCGGCGGGAACACTGGCATGTAACCCTCGGTTTCTACGGTGAGGCCGACCCCGGGGAACGGGGCGAATGGCTCGCCGGACGGCTGGCGGTGGCGGCCGCGGTCGACGTCCGGCTGGAAAAGGCCGCGACATTCCCCGGGGTGCTGTGGTTGAGTGTCACCGGAACCGGGCTCCACGAGCTGGCCGTCAAGGCGGGCGCGGAGGACGAGGGCAGGCCGTACACGGCCCACCTGACACTGGCCCGCTTCCCCCGCGACCGGCCGAGGGCCGCGAGCGCGTGGGAGGAGCGGCTGGCCGGGTTCACCAGCAGAACCTGGACGGCCACCGAAGCCGTTCTGATCCGCAGTGACCGTGAGCAGGGCGCGTCGAGCTACCGGGTGATCCGGTCGTACGAGCTGAAGCGCGCCCGCGCCTGAAGCCGCTGATCACGAGGCTGGTAACCTCGATGATTGGGTCCGGCTGCAGTCCGTGGCGGCCGCGACCGTCTCACCCGGCGTGAAGCAGCGTCCGGGCCGCACGGCACAGAGTATCTAGGAGCACCACAGTGGCGTTGTCCACCGAAGAAAAGAAGTCGATCCTTGCCGAGTACGGCGTGCACGACTCGGACACCGGATCCCCCGAGGCCCAGGTCGCGCTGCTGACCAAGCGCATCGTCGGCCTCACCGAGCACCTCAAGGCTCACAAGCACGACCACCACTCCCGTCGCGGGCTTCTGCTGCTGGTCGGCCGCCGCCGCCGGCTGCTGAACTACGTGATGAAGGTGGACATCGAGCGATACCGTGCGCTGATCCAGCGTCTCGGCCTCCGCCGATAGCTTGAACCCGAGGGGGAGTGGCCACAGCGGTCGCTCCCCCTCGGCTTAAGAACAGAACGCCTCTCCACGTGAGGGGCATGGCGCGAGCGCGCATGAGGATCCGTCCGCCGGTCCTCGGTAGTGGTTCCCGGGTAACGGCCCGGGGGCTTCGATCGAAGACCGGCCTCACTCCTCGAGCGTCCGCAGGCGAAACAGGTCCCAGGGTGGGAGACTCGCGCCGTTACAGAGGAACAAAAGAGGAGATACACCCTATGACCGACTCCACCGGAGTCACCGTGCACGAAACCGAAGCCGTGATCGACAACGGCCGTTTCGGCACCCGCACCGTTCGCTTCGAGACCGGCCGCCTGGCCCGTCAGGCCGCCGGCGCCGTCGTCGCGTACCTCGACGAAGAGACCATGCTGCTCTCGGCGACCACCGCGTCGAAGCACCCGAAGGACCACTTCGACTTCTTCCCGCTGACCGTGGACGTCGAGGAGCGGATGTACGCCGCCGGGCGCATCCCCGGCGCGTTCTTCCGCCGTGAGGGCCGCCCGTCGACCGACGCGATCCTCACCTGCCGCCTGATCGACCGGCCGCTGCGCCCGTCGTTCGCCGACGGTCTCCGCAACGAGATCCAGGTCGTCATCACCGTCCAGAGCCTCAACCCGGACGACCCGTACGACGTGCTCGCGATCAACGCGGCTTCGGCCTCGACCCAGATCGCCGGCCTGCCGTTCTCCGGTCCGGTCGGCGGCGTCCGCGTCGCGCTGATCGAGGGCCAGTGGGTCGCGTTCCCGACCTGGAAGCAGCTCGAGGACGCCACCTTCAACATGGTCGTCGCCGGCCGCATCGTCGGTGACGACGTCGCGATCATGATGGTCGAGGCCGAGGGCACCGAGCGCACGCTCGACCTGATCGCCGATGGTGGCAAGGCGCCGGACGAGATCGCCGTCGCCGAGGGTCTCGAAGCCTCGAAGCCGTTCATCAAGGTGCTGTGCGAGGCCCAGCAGCAGCTGGCCGAGCTGGCCGCCAAGCCGACCGGCGAGTTCCCGGTCTTCCTCGCCTACGAGCAGGACGCGCTCGACGCCGTCGCCGCCATCGCGACCGACGACCTCGCGAACGCCCTGACCATCGCGGGCAAGCAGGACCGCGACAACGCGACCGACCAGGTCAAGGCCGCGGTGCTGGAGAAGATCGGCCTGGGCGAGGGCGAAGCCTTCCAGGGCCGTGAGAAGGAGATCGGCGCGGCGTTCAAGGCCCTGTCGAAGAAGATCATGCGCAAGCGCGTCCTCACGGACAAGATCCGTATGGACGGCCGCGGCCTGACCGACATCCGGTCGCTCGCCGCCGAGGTCGCCGTGATCCCGCGGGCGCACGGTTCCGCGCTCTTCGAGCGTGGGGAAACCCAGATCCTGGGCGTCACCACGCTGAACATGCTCCGCATGGAGCAGCAGATCGACTCGCTCTCCCCGGAGACCACGAAGCGGTACCTGCACCACTACAACTTCCCGCCGTTCTCCACCGGCGAGACCGGCCGCGTCGGTTCGCCGAAGCGGCGCGAGATCGGCCACGGCATGCTCGCCGAGCGCGCCCTGGTCCCGGTCCTGCCGAAGCGGGACGAGTTCCCGTACGCGATCCGCCAGGTCTCCGAGGCGCTGGGTTCCAACGGCTCCACCTCGATGGGCTCGGTCTGCGCCTCGACGATGGCGCTGCTGAACGCGGGTGTCCCGCTGAAGGCGCCGGTCGCCGGCATCGCCATGGGCCTCATCTCCGACGAGGTCGACGGTGAGACCCGCTACGTCGCGCTGACCGACATCCTCGGTGCCGAGGACGCCATGGGCGACATGGACTTCAAGGTCGCCGGCACCAAGGACATCATCACCGCGCTGCAGCTCGACACGAAGCTCGACGGCATCCCGTCGGAGGTCCTCGCGGCCGCGCTGAAGCAGGCGAAGGACGCTCGCCTCACCATCCTGGAGGTCATCGCCGAGGCGATCGACGCGCCGGACGAGATGAGCCCGTTCGCCCCGCGCGTCACCAGCGTGAAGATCCCGGTGGACAAGATCGGCGAGGTCATCGGCCCGAAGGGCAAGATGATCAACTCGATCACCGAGGAGACCGGCGCCGACATCTCCATCGAGGACGACGGCACGATCTACGTGGGCGCGGCCGACGGCCCGTCGGCGGAGGCGGCGATCGACAAGATCAACGCCATCGCCAACCCGCAGCTGCCCAAGGTCGGCGAGCGCTTCCTCGGCACCGTGGTGAAGACGGCCGCGTTCGGCGCGTTCGTCTCGCTGCTGCCGGGCAAGGACGGTCTGGTGCACATCTCGAAGCTGGGCAACGGCAAGCGGATCGCCAAGGTCGAGGACGTGGTCAACGTGGGCGACAAGCTCCGCGTCGAGATCGCCGACATCGACAACCGCGGCAAGATCAGCCTGATCGTGGTCCAGGAAGAGGACTCGGCGGACGCCAAGGCCGCCGAAGGCGAGAAGGCCGACGCTCCGAAGGCCGACGCCCAGTAGGTCCGGCCAGACCGATGTGAAACGCCATGAAAGGGTCGTTCGGGACGCGAGTCGTCCTGAACGGCCCTTTCATGACAGGTGAGTAAGGGATCCGTTGGCGCGATCAAGCACAGCCGGGCACGAGCAGCCCGTCGGCAGCACCCGTACGCTCGAGTCCACTTCGGACGGTGCGGTGGTCAAGCGCAGCGTGCTGCCCGGTGGCCTCCGGGTGATCACCGAGCACGTGCCCGCGTCCCGGTCGGTGACGGTCGGGCTGTGGGTCGGTGTCGGATCGCGTGACGAGCCGTCCTCGGTCGAAGGCGCCGCGCACTACCTCGAACATCTGCTGTTCAAGGGCACAACGAACCGCGACGCCACCCAGATCGCCGAGGAGATCGACGCGGTCGGCGGCGAGTTCAACGCGTTCACCGCGAAGGAGCACACCTGCTACTACGCGCAGGTGCTCGACGAGGATCTGCCGCTCGCGATGGACCTCGTGACCGACGTGGTGTTCGAGGCGCTGTGCACGGACAAGGACGTCGAGACCGAGCGCAGTGTCGTGCTCGAAGAGATCTCGATGCGCGACGACGATCCCGAGGATCTGCTGCACGAGACGTTCGTCGGCGCGATCCTCGGCGACCACGCGCTGGGCCGTCCCGTGCTCGGCAGCGAGAAGTCCATCGTGGAGATGTCCGCCTCCGCGCTGCGCGGGTTCTACCGGCGCCGCTACACGCTGCCGCGGATGGTGCTCGCCGTCGCCGGGAACATCGAGCACGGCCAGGTGCTCCGCCTGGTGCGGAAGGCTTTGCGGCACCGCCTGACCGGGACGGCCACCCCGGTGTCGCCGCGCTCGGGCCGCGCGCGGATCGCGATGGTGCCGAAGCTCGCCCTGCACACCGACGACACCGAGCAGGCGCACGTCATGCTCGGTCTGCGTTCGCTGTCACGGCACGACGACCGGCGGTTCGCGCAGTCGGTGCTCAACGCCGCGCTCGGCGGCGGGATGAGTTCGCGGCTGTTCCAGGAAGTCCGCGAAAAGCGCGGGCTGGCGTACCAGGTGTACTCGTCCGTCGCGAGCTACGCCGACGCCGGGCACATGGCCGTGTACGCGGGCTGCCAGCCCGAGAAGCTCGGCGAGGTCGCCGGCGTGATCCGCGAGGTGCTCGAACTCGTCGGCAAGGACGGGCTGAGCGAAGCCGAGGTCGCGCGCGCGAAGGGGCAGCTGCGGGGCGGGCTGGTGCTCGGCCTGGAGGACACGTCGTCGCGGATGTCGCGGATCGGCAAGAACGAACTGAACTACGCGCGGTATCTCGGCGTCGACGACACGGTGGCGCGGATCGACGCCGTCACCACCGAAGAGGTCTGTGCGCTCGCTCGCACTCTGCTGCACCGCCCTGGTGGCGTGTCGGCGGCGGCGGTGGTCGGGCCGTACGCTCACGCCGACGACCTTCCGGACGATCTGCACGAGGTGATCGCATCATGACCGCTGGGATTCGCGTCGGCGTGCTGGGCGCACGCGGCCGGATGGGCCAGGAAGTGGTCGGCGCCATCAACGGCGCCGAGGACATGGAACTCGTCGCCGCGCTCGACGCCGGTGACGACTTCGCGGCGCTCAAGCAGGCGCAGGTCGTCGTCGACTTCACCCATCCCGACGCGGTGATGGGCAACCTGGAATTCCTGACGGGCAACGGGATCCACGCCGTCGTCGGGACCACCGGCTTCAGCGAGGAGCGGCTGGGGAAGCTGCGCTCGTGGCTCGCCGCCGACCCGTCGCTCGGCGTGCTCATCGCGCCGAACTTCGCCCTCGGCGCGGTACTGGCGATGCGCTTCGCCCAGCAGGCGGCACGGTTCTACAACTCGGCCGAGGTCATCGAGCTGCACCACAACCGCAAGGCCGACGCGCCGTCCGGCACCGCCGCGCATACCGCGCGGCTGATCGGCGAGGCCCGCGCGGAAGCCGGTCTCGCTCCCGGTGACGACGCGACGACGTCCGAAGTGGACGGTGCCCGCGGCGCGCTCGTCGAAGGCGTCCGCGTGCACTCGGTCCGGCTGCCCGGCCTGGTGGCGCACGAGGAGATCCTGTTCGGCGGCGAAGGGGAGACCCTGACCATCCGGCACGACTCGCTGCACCGCACGTCGTTCATGCCGGGAGTGCTGCTCGGGGTGCGTTCGGTGCTCACGCGGCCCGGCCTGACTGTCGGTCTCGAGAACATCCTCGACCTGTGAGGGCCCGCAACTTCGCGCTGGTGATGACGGCGGCGCTCGCCGTCTACGTCGTCCTGCTGGCCGGCCGGGCGATCGCGTTGCTGCGCACCGGCGAGACGGTGCCGGTGCTCTTCGGCGTCGGTGTGCTCCTGCTGCCGCTGCTCGGGATCTGGATCATCGTGACCACGTGGCGCTCCGGCGTCCAGATCCAGCGCCTTTCGCGGCGGCTGGACGAAGAAGGCGGCCTGCCCGACGTCTCCGACCTGCCCCGGCGGCCGTCGGGCCGGGTGGATCGCGACGCCGCGGACGCGTGGTTCGACGAGCGCCGGGCCGAGGTCGAGGCGGATCAGGAGAACTGGCGCGTCTGGTACCGGCTGGCGTACGCGTACGAGATCGCGGGGGACCGGAAGCGAGCCCGCGCGACCATGCGGCGCGCCGTCGAACTCGAAGCCGCCTCCCGCACTTAGCCGCCTCCTGCACTTAGAGGACGAAATGCGGGAATGGGTGACCCAGGCCGACGCATTCAGAGGCCGAAATGCGGGCGGTCAGTAGTGGAACCAGCCGGCGAAGAGGGCGGGTGAGGCGGCCAGCAGGCTGAACCGCAGCCAGCGGCCCAGGAACCCGGTCGCCAGGAAGCTCGCCAGCGGCATGTTCACCAGTCCCGCGAGCACGCTCGTGGCCATGTACGGCGGCAGTCCGAGGACCGAACTCACCCCGTAGGTGCCCGCCATCCAGTGCGGATGCCGGTGACAGCGTTCGCGGAGGGCGTCGAGTCGGGCGCGCATCTTCTTGGTCCGCGCCCGCCATCGTTCGCGCCGCGGAGTGGGCGGCCGCTCCCGGTGCAGCCGGTCGTGCAGCGGCTTCGGCAGTTTGATGGTGCCCTTCGCGGCGAGGTAGTAGAGCGTCTTCCCGCCCACCTGACCCGCGGCGACGACGGCGCCGAGCAGCAGCCACGGCAAGGTCGGCTCGCTCGCGCAGAGGCCGATGAGGAACATTTCGACGCTGACGATGGGAAGGATCGCGGAGCCGAAGGCGACACCGAACGACAGGAGCAACCAGCCCACCATCGTTGCCTCCCCGTTATCTTCGTTCTCTCCAAGCTATCAGCTGAAAAACAGGACGCACTGGGGATAACCCCCGTTCCCGGCTTCCAGGGCGTACCAGAAGATCACCTGTTCGTCGGCTCGCGGCCACCTGCCGCTGCCATGCTGGGCTTCGTGGCCGACGTGCACGACGCGGTCCGCGGCAAGGGTTTCGCGGATCGCTTCGCCGACTTCTGCGCGGCCGTGGTCCGGCGCCTCCCCTTCGGGCTTTCCCGGCTGGTGGCGCCGAGTTTCCTCGGTTTCGCGCTCATCAACGGGTTCACCTTCGCGGTCGACCTGATCCTGCTGACCCTGCTGCGCGGCCGGCTCGGCCTGCCGGTGTGGCTGGCGATCACGCTCGCGTACGCGACCGCGTTCGGGCTGAGCTTCGTGCTGAACCGCAGCATGAACTTCCGCTCGCACGCGCCCGTGGGCAGGCAGGCGGTGCTGTACGTCATCGCGATCGTCGTCAACTACGTGGCGTTCTTGCTCGGCGTCGGCGCGGGACTGGCCGCGCTGGGCGTCGACTATCGCCTGTCCCGGCTCATCGCCGGGGCGTGCGAAGGCGTCTTCATGTACTCGGTGATGCGCTGGGTGGTGTTCGCGAAGTCAGGAAGTGAGCTCGAGGTCGAGGTCGCCGGTGAGCCGGACCTCGCGCACGTTCGTGCTTCCGGTGTCGAGGATGCGGACGGTCCCGTCGGGGGACCAGCCCGCGCGGCGGAAGAAGCCCAGTGACGCGTGATCGGTCTGGGCGACCCAGCTGATCCCGCGGGTGGCGCCGTCCCCGCGCAGCCAGGCGGACGCGTTCGCCAGCAGCCGTCCCGCGTGCCCTCGCCGTCCCCAGCGCGGCTCGACCAGCAGAGACGTGATGAGCGCCGTTGTCGGGGCGTCGTCGGGCAGCGATCCGTCGGCGGCGGCCACCTCGCTCTCCGGCGCCCGTCCGGCGACGCAGAAGCCGACGGTGAACTCGCCTTCGGTGGCGAGGAAGACGCGCGTCCTCGGGTACTCGATCGTTTCGGCCCAGGTCTTCTCGAGTTCCACGACGTCGAGTTCGGCGACGGCCGCTTCGCCGAGCAGTTCCGTGTAGGCGCTTCGCCAGGTGTCGCGTTGGATACGGGCGATTTCGGCGGCGTCGGACACGACGGCGGGGCGGACTTCGGCGGCGGCCATGCCCGGGAGGTTACTGCTCCCGTCGAAAACTGTCGGTGGCGGATGGCAGCATGCTGATGATGAGCACTACGACCATCAGCGGGCCGGTCGCGCGCCGGATCGCCCTGGCCGCACAAGGATTCGGCGACGCGCGTCCCGGCGGGGCGGTGACCAGACGGCATCTGCAGCGCGTGCTGTCGAAGATCCAGTTGCTGCAGCTGGATTCGGTGAACGTCGCGGTCCGCGCGCACTACATGCCGTTGTTCTCCCGGCTCGGCGCGTACGAGTCCACGCTGGTGGACGACGCGGCCTGGTCCCATTCCGCGCGCAAGCCCCGGATGCTGGTCGAATCCTGGGCGCATGAGGCGAGTCTGCTGCCGGTGGCGGACTGGCCGCTGCTGCGGTCCGGGGCGAAACGCATGGGCTGGTGGACGAACTACGCGCGGGTGCTGGAGCAGACACCCGGGCTGGTGGACGACATCCTCGCCGTGGTCAAGGAACAGGGACCGATCGGCGCGGGCGGCATCGAGCGCGCGCTGGAGAGCGACGGCGCCCGCCGTAAACCCGGCTCGTGGTGGGAGCGCTCGGAGGTCAAGAAGGCCTGCGAGTGGCTGTTCGGCGTGGGCCAGCTGACGACGGGCACGCGCCGGTCGTTCGAGCGGCTGTACGACCTGACCGAACGTGTGGTGCCGCCGGAGATCCTGTCGCGGCAGGTGACCCCCGAAGAGGGCGCCCGCGAACTGATCACCCGCTCGGCCGTCGCCCTCGGTATCGGGACCGAACCGGACCTGCGGGACTACTACCGGCTCGGCCCGGACGTCAGTAAGCGGGCGGTGGCCGAGCTGGTCGAGGCGGGGGTGCTGGAACCGGTGACCGTGGACGGCTGGTCCGCCCCGGCATACCGGCACGTCGCGGCGAAGGCGCCGCGGTCGGTCACCGGCCGGGCGCTGCTGTCGCCGTTCGACCCGCTGATCTGGGAACGCGCCCGCACCGAGCGCATCTTCGACTTCTTCTACCGCATCGAGATCTACGTTCCCGAGCCGAAGCGGATCTACGGCTACTACGTGTTCCCGTTCCTGCTCGACGGCGAACTCGTCGGCCGGGTCGACCTCAAGGCCGATCGTGCCGCCGGGCTGCTTCGCGTCCAGGGCGCCTTCGCCGAGCCCGGCGTGGACGTCGCGCGGGTCGCGAGCGAGCTGGCGGGCGAGCTGCGGCTGATGGCGGAGTGGCAGGGGCTGGACGGGGCCGCGGTGGGGGAGCGAGGCGATCTCGCCCCGGTGCTTTCACGGCTGGTGCGCTGAGCCGAGAGATAGGGGCCTTCACGGACCACCCGTGCCCGCGAGTCAACCGCCACAGCCGACGTTGCGAAAGCCACCCGTGGGGTCCTCCTCCCGAATGCAATGAAAGGTCCTTTCCTTGCAAAATTTGCAAGGAAAGGACCTTTCATTGCGGCGGTTGCCGCGAGGGACCTTTGCTCTCACCCCCGTGGAAAAGTGAGAGCAAAGGTCCCTCGATCCCCCTGCGGTACGCGACCTCAGCTGGCCGCGCTCGTCACCACCGCGTCCCCGGTGCCGGTGCGCGCCCGCACCTTCAGCGAGACCTCCGAAGGGGCGCTCTCCGCGACCTCCAGCTCGCTCGACACCGAACCCGTCGTCGACGAAAGGTCGATCTCCGCCTGAACGCCGCCGCCGATCCCGACCCGGACGTCGCCCGATCCGGTGGTCAGCTCCAGCGACCCGGAGGTGGCGTCCGCCACCGAGAGGTCGCCGCTGCCGGTGCGCGCGAGTACCTCGCCCGCGACCTCGCCGAGCCAGACGTCGCCGGTGCCGGTCGCGACCGTGGCCGAACCGCTGACCGCGGCCGCTTCGACGCAGCCGCTGCCGGTGCGCAGCTGGAGGCCGGAGACCGTCGGCCCGAGTTTGATGTCGCCGGTGCCGGTGCGGACGATCGCCGAACCGTCGGCGTGCTCCAGGCCGACAGTGCCCGCGCCGGTCATGATGTCGGCCCGGCCCGCGGAACCGGTCACCGCGACGTCGGCGGCCCCGGCCCGCACCTCCAGATGCGAACCGGCGGGTGCCCGGACGGTCACGGCGAGCGGGATGTTCTTCAGCTGCCAGGCCTTCGGCGCCTGGACGACCAGCCGGTTGCCGACCTTCTCGATCCGCGTCTGCGTCACGGCGTCACTCGCCGACGCCCCCGGCGAACCGCCGAGCTGGTCGCCGAAGCGTTCGCCGACCCAGCTGAGCAGGCTCGTCATCCCGTCCACCCACGGCTGCTGTTCGCCGCCGTCGCGGCGGACCTCGGCGTGGACGCCGCTTTCCCCGGTCAGTTCGATGGTCACCCGGCCGATGGCCACGCTCACGTCGATCTCGATCGGGCCCTCGGCCTCGAAGTCCTCGACGCGCACGGTCTCTTCACCGGCGGGAGTGTTTTCCTCGGTCATTTCCGTCCCCCTCAGCCCTGGACCCAGCCGTGCAGGTGTGAACCGGCACCGCCGCCCGGCTTCTGCTTGTGGTGCCAGTGCTCGCTCCCGCTCTTGCCCAGCGCCCCCTGGACGGCCTGCGAGACGAACGTGTTCAGCGACACGCCCTGAGAGGCGGCCGCGGCTTCGGCCTGGCCCTTGACCTGCTCGAACAGGCGCAGCGTGATCCGGGTGATGTCGCCCGTGTCCACCTTGGGCGCGCGCGGCGTCTCCCGCGGCGCTTCCTGACGGGGCGCGTTCTGCTCGGTGCCCTCGCCGGAACCGGTGACGACGACGCGCACGTCGCGGCCGTCGAGCCGGACGTCGACGACGTGCCCCGGCAGCGCCGAGGTCACTTCGGCGGCCAGGTCCGCGAGGGCGTTCATGATGGTCAGGCGGGCGGCGGGCTCCAGCGCCGACGACAGCAGCGCGGCAGCGCGCCGCGTCTGCTCGTCGCCGGCCGAAGCCGTGTTCGCGAGGTCCTCGCGAAGGCTTGTGATGTACGGCGTCAGATCCATGACACCACTATGACGTCACTTGTAATGTCAGTCAAGGAGACTCTGACGTCACCGTGATGTCGCCCCGCCGTCAAAGCAGGCTGCGGTTACGCTGCCCGGAGTCGTGGAGCAGGGGTCGAAAGGGAGTGCGAACGTGGCCGAGACCGTGTCACCCAAGGTTCAGCTGATCGCGAAGACGGAGTTCTTCCCGCCGTCGGACGTACCGTGGTCGACCGATGCCGACGGTGGTGAGGCGCTGGCCGAATTCGCGGGCCGGGCCTGCTACCAGTCCTGGAAGAAGCCGAACCCGAAGACGGCCACCAACGCCGGCTACCTCGAGCACATCATCGACGTGGGCCACCTTTCGGTGCTGGAGCACGGCTCCGTCAGCTTCTACATCACCGGGATCTCCCGGTCGCTGACGCACGAGCTGATCCGCCACCGTCACTTCTCCTACTCGCAGCTCTCGCAGCGCTACGTCCCCGAGCGTGACGCCGCGTTCGTCGAGCCCGACGTCATCGCGCAGGACCCGGAGCTGCACGCGAAGTTCCTCGCCGCCTCGCAGGCCGCCGTGGACGCCTACACCGAGCTGCTCGCCGGGCTGGAGGAGAAGTTCGCCGACGTGCCGAGCGCGACCCTGCGCCGCAAGCAGGCCCGCCAGGCCGCCCGCGCCGTGCTGCCGAACGCGACCGAGACCCGCATCGTGGTCACCGGCAACTACCGCGCCTGGCGGCACTTCATCGCGATGCGCGCCACCGAGCACGCCGACGTCGAGATCCGCGCCCTGGCCATCGACTGCCTGCGCGAGCTGCAGAAGGCCTCGGGCAACGTGTTCGCGGACTTCACCATCTCGGCGCTGCCCGACGGCACCGAGATCGCGTCGAGCCCGAAGGTCCTCGAAGGCTGATGCGCCGCCTCGCGATCGACGTCCGGCCCGGCGAATACGCGGTCGCCCGCCTCGCCCCGGACGCGCCGGTTCCGGCGAATCTGCTCGACCCCGGCGAACCCGTGCTGATCTCCATCACGCGGACGCCGGAGGAGCTGTCGGTGATCTGCCCGGCCGGGCTCGCGCCCGCCGGGGCCACCGTCGAGGACGGCTGGAGGCTGCTGTCGGTCCGCGGGCCGCTGGCCTTCACGCTGACCGGCATCATCGCGGCGCTGTCGAGCGAACTGGCCGCCGCCGGCGTGGCGCTGTTCTCGATGTCCACTTTCGACACCGACCACGTGCTCGTCCGGGCTCCCGAGCTGGAACGCGCGGTGAAGGCGCTCCGGGAATCCGGGCACGAGGTCACGGTCTGATCCAGACGCCGGGGTAAGGAACCTTTCGGGGCGCGAACGGGTCCGAGTTAGCATCCTGCGCGAACCGAAGGAGCACCAAACCTTGACCGACGAACAGACCCGTCCGTACGGGCCGCCCCAGCAGACGTATCAGGCCGCCGGCGCGCGGATCGTCGCCGGCCGGTACGCCCTGCTGGGTGAGCTCGGCCGCGGCGGGATGGGGATCGTCTGGCGGGCACAGGACCAGGTGATCGGCCGTCAGGTGGCGATCAAGGAGTTGAAGTTCCCGAACGCTCCCGAGGACGCCTCGGTGCTGACGGAGCGGATGCTGCGCGAGGTCCGTTCCGCCGGGCGCCTCAACGACCCGGCCGTCGTCACCGTGTACGACGTCGTCACCGAGAACGGCGCCACCTACATCGTGATGGAGCTGGTCGAGGCGCCGACGCTGGCCGATCTGGTGCGCGAGCGCGGGCCGTTGCCCGCGCAGCAGGTCGCGCTGGTGGGGGAACGGGTGCTGTCCGCGCTGCGGGCCGCGCACGCCGCCGGGATCGTGCACCGCGACGTCAAACCGGCGAACATCATGGTCGCGCCGGACGGCCGGGTGAAACTGACCGACTTCGGCATCGCGCACGCCGCCGACGACCCGCGCCTGACCACCAGCGGCATGATCGTCGGCTCGCCCGCGTTCATGGCGCCGGAGCGGGTCGAAGGCCGCGACGCGATGCCCGAATCCGACCTCTGGTCGCTGGGCACGACGCTGTTCTTCGCCGCCGAAGGCATCGTCGCGTTCGAACGGTCGACCACCGCCGCCACCCTGCACGCGATCATGACCGAGGCGCCGTACCTGACCCGCGTCCAGGGCCCGCTGGCGGCCGCGATCCTCGGCCTCCTGGTCACCAAGCCCGAGGCGCGGATGTCGTACGACCAGGTGCGCAGCCTGCTCTCGGCCGCGCAGGGCGGGCAGGCCCAGCCGACCCCGCCCTCGGGCGGCACGGCGATGATGCACCCCGGGCAGCCGATGACCCGCCTCGCGCCCGCACCGGCGAAGCGCAACCTCCGTCCCCTCTGGCTGAGCGTGGCCGCGGTCGCCGTGATCGGCGCCCTGGTCGGCGGCATCTTCCTCGGCCGCTGGATGGCCGCGCCCGCCGGGAACGCGCAGGCCCAGCCCACCCTGACCTACGGCATCAACGGCCAGCTCAAGATCGACCTCTCCGGGGACTGCTACAACGTCCCGCTCGCGGACAACGTCACGATGAACAGCGAGACCAGCGGGAACTGCGCCAAGAATCACCTGGTCGAGATCTACGCGAAGGGCGAGCTGCTCGGCGTCGAGTCGGCGAGCGACAAGGAGGCCGCGGTCGCCGCCTACCCCGGAGCCGAAGTGGTGAACCGCATCGCCGAGGCGATCTGTTCGGCGACGTTCAACTCGGGCGTGGTGCCCCAGCAGCAGCGGAGCGGGCTCCAGTGGCGGGCCGTCGTCCCGACCGAGGCGGAGTGGAACCGGCCACTGAGCGAGGAGAACAACGACTACTCGCGCGATTACCTGTGCGTGCTCGCCAAGACCGACGGCGGGCAGCTCACCTCGCAGATCACCACCAAGGTCAAATAGTTTGCGCCGAGTCCGGCCTCGCCCCGGAAAATCTCCCGCATCGGCGGGAACGACCACGTCGGCACGGGGTCGGACGGCCGCAGGAGGTACCTTCACACCATGTCCACTCCACCTACCGCAGCGCCGGGAAGACCGTTCGGGCGCGTGCTCACCGCGATGGCCACCCCCTTCGACGCCGACGGCGCACTGGACCTGAAGCGGGCGCAGGAGCTGGCCGAACACCTCGTGGATCTGGGCAACGACGGTCTCGTCGTGAACGGCACGACCGGGGAGAGCCCCACCACCACCGACGCCGAGAAGACCGAACTGGTCCGCGCCGTCGTCGAGGCCGTCGGTGATCGCGCGACGATCGTCGCCGGGGCGGGCACGAACAACACCGCGCACAGCATCGAACAGGCGAAGCAGGCCGAAGCGGCCGGTGCCCACGGCATCCTCGTCGTCACGCCGTACTACTCGCGGCCCAGCCAGGCCGGGCTCTACGCGCACTTCACCACGGTCGCCGACGCCACCGAGCTGCCGGTGATGCTCTACGACATCCCGCCGCGCTCGATCGTCCCCATCGAGGTCGACACGCTGCTGCGGCTCGCCGAGCACCCGCGCATCCTCGCGGTCAAGGACGCCAAGGGCGACCTGATCGCCGGCTCCGAGGTCATCGCGAACACCCAGCTCGCCTACTACTCCGGCGACGACGGCCTCAACCTGCCGTGGGTCTCCGTCGGCGGCACGGGCGTGGTCAGCGTGATCGGGCACGTCGTGGCGGGCCGGATCCGCGGCATGATGGACGCCTACGAGTCCGGCGACACCTCGACCGCCCGCACCAACCACCGCGGCATGCTGCCGGTACTGCGGGCGATGTCCCGCGTCGGCGGGGTCGCGTTCTCGAAAGCGGCCCTGCGGCTGCGCGGCTTCGACATCGGCGACCCGCGGCTGCCCATCGTGGCCGCGAACGACGAGCAGCTCCAGGCGATTTCCGCGGATCTCGCCCAGGGTGGCGTGCCGCTCGGGGAAACCGCCGCCAGTGACTGGCATGGTGCTCGGGTGGCACAAGCAGATTCAGCGGCGGCCTATACGGCGCCGACCTCACATACCAGCGTTGGGACCATGCCTCGGTGAGTTCACTGTCAACCGGACCCGGACCGACCACGCCGCCGCCCGCGCTGCCCGAAGGCGCCTTGCGCGTGGTCGCGCTCGGCGGGATCGGCGAAGTCGGCCGCAACATGACCGTCTTCGAATTCGGCGGCCGTCTGCTGATCGTCGACTGCGGGGTCCTCTTCCCCGAAGACGACCAGCCCGGCGTCGACCTGATCCTGCCCGACTTCCGCGCGATCGAAGACCGCCTGGAGGACATCGACGGCCTCGTCCTCACCCACGGGCACGAGGACCACATCGGTGCCGTCCCGTTCCTGCTGCGGCTCGTCCCGGACCTCAAGATCTACGGTTCGCGGTTCACGAACGCGCTGCTTGCGGCCAAGGCCAAGGAGCACCGTCAGCGGCCGAACCTGATCGAGGTCCGCGAGGGTGAGCGCCGCACGGTGGGCGCGTTCGATCTCGAGTTCTTCGCGGTCAACCACTCGATCCCGGACGCGCTCGCGGTGGCCATCCGCACGCCTGCCGGTGTCGTGCTGCACACCGGCGACATCAAGCTCGACCAGCTGCCGCTCGACGGCAGGCTGACCGACCTCGCCGGGTTCTCCCGGCTCGGCGACGAGGGCGTGGACCTGTTCTGCGTCGACTCGACCAACGCCGAGGTGCCCGGGTTCGTCATGCCGGAGCGCGACATCGGCCCGGTGCTCGACGACGTCGTCCGCAAGGTCGGCCAGCGCGTCATCGTGGCCTGTTTCGCCAGCCACGTGCACCGCGTCCAGCAGGTGCTCGACGCCGCCGTGCGGCACGGGCGCCGGGTCGCGTTCGTCGGCCGTTCGATGGTCCGGAACATGGGCATCGCCGCCGACCTCGGCCTGCTGAACGTGCCGGACGGCCTCCTGGTCAACCTGGACCAGGCCAGCGACCTGCCCGAGAGCAAGGTGCTGTTCGTGTCGACCGGTTCGCAGGGCGAGCCGCTGTCGGCGCTGTCGCGGATGGCGCGCGGCGAGCACCGGCAGATCTCGATCCGCGCGGGGGACACCGTCGTACTGGCCAGCTCGATGATCCCCGGCAACGAGACCGCGGTCTTCGGTGTCGTCAACGGGCTCACCCGGCTCGGCGCGAACGTCGTCCACCAGGGCAACGCCAAGGTGCACGTCTCCGGCCACGCGTCGGCGGGCGAGCTGCTGTACCTGTACAACGCGGTGCGCCCCAGCAACGTCATGCCGGTGCACGGCGAGTGGAAGCACCTGCGCGCCAACGGTGAACTGGCCGTGCGCACCGGTGTCGCCCCGGAGAACGTGGTCATCGCCGAGGACGGCGTGGTGGTCGACCTCGTCGACGGCAAGGCCTCGCGGACCGGCCGGGTCGAGGTCGGGCACGTGTACGTCGACGGCCTCTCGGTCGGCGACGTCGGCGAGTCGACCCTGTCCGACAGGCTCGTGCTCGGCGAGGGCGGGTTCATCGCGATCACGGTCGCCGTGGACACCAGCACCGGTCGCGCGGTGACCCGTCCGACGGTGTCCGGGCGCGGGTTCTCCGACGACCCGAAGGCGCTCGACGCGGTGCTCCCGATGGTGGAGATGGAACTCGCGAGGACCGAAGCCGAGGGCATCACCGACACGCACCGCATCGCGCAGGCCGTGCGCCGGGTCGTCGGCCGCTGGGTCGCCGACACCTACCGGCGCCGTCCGATGATCGTGCCGACGGTCATCCCCGTCTAGTTTCGACGCGCGTGAAGGCCCCCTTCCCTCGACTCAGCCGAGGGAAGGGGGCCTTCACGCGCATAATCGGTGCATGGTGATGGTGGGGGTGCACGTCATAGGCGCGCTGGCGGGGGTGGCGCTCGGGATCGGCGCGGTCTATCTCGTCCGGATGGTCATCGAGGGCGCTCGCCGTGACCGGCGAATCCAGCCCGAGGAGATGGTCCCGGGATTACAGCGCGACGACTGGAAACGCCTCGAAGCCATGATGGAGAGCGAGGACGCCGCGGAGCGCCTCGAAAGCTTCGCGATCCTGGAGCGCTACGGACGCGAAGACCCCGACGTCCGGGAAGACGTCATCGAGATGACTTGCGCCTATTTGCGTAAGCCCTTCCCGTATCCGTCCGAGGATGACGAAGAACTCGAAGTCCGGCGCGCCGCACAGGGCCTGCTCACACGGCACTTCAGGTGGCCCGCGGGTGAGGCGCGGCCCGTCGAGTTCTGGGAGGTCGAAGAGCTGAACCTGCGGGACGCGGTGCTCGTCGAACCCGACTTCGCCGACACCCACCTGGTGGAGACCAACCTCCAGGACAGCCTGATCGTCCGCGGGGACTTCCACGGTGCCCGGTTCTCGCCCTTCGTCAGCTTCGAGAGGGCCTGCTTCACCGGCGACACCGACTTCCGTGCCGCGTCGTTCCCCACGCATACGAGCTTCGTCGACGCGATGTTCAGCGGACCGACCACGTTCGCCGACGCCGAGTTCGAGCAAGACGCCGACTTCACCGGCGCGCGGGTGGAACAGCCCGGCGCCACGCACTCGTGGCCGTCGCCCTGGCGTGCTTGGGTGACCTCTCCGGTCTCTCAGGCGCGCCTCGTGAGTGGTAATGACGGTTAGAACCGTCATTACCACTCACGAGGCGTTCAGACCTCAGATCGGGATTTACGGCCGGATCGCCGTCGCTGGATGAAGTAGACGGCGAGGATCACCGCCAGGCTGATCAGGCTCAGGTACAGCTGCGCCCGCGTGTCCGCGTCCACGAACAGCATCGACGCCACCACGGCCAGCGTCCCGGCGAGGGTGAGCCTGCTGAGCCACGGGTAGCCCCACATGCGCAGCTTCAGCCGTTCCGGCGCCTCGGCTTCCAGACGGCGCCGCATCCGCAGCTGCGACCCGGCGATGATCGCGTAGACGAACAACGCGACCGCGCCGGCGGAGTTGATGATGAAGTAGAAGATCTTGTCGGGGGACACGAAGTTCATCACCACGGCGACGTAACCGACCGAAGTGGACACCAGGATCGCCTTCCACGGCACCCCGCGCCGGTTCGTGTCGGCGATCCATTTCGGCGCCCAGCCGTTGCGGCGCAACGCGAACAGCATGCGGGAAGCGGTGTACAGCCCGGAATTGAGCACCGACAGCACGGCGGTCAGCACCACCGCGCTGACCACGGTCTCGGCGGCGGGGATGCCGAACCGGCCGAACGCGGCGGCGAACGGGCTCGTCGTGGTCGGGATGTCGCGCCAGCCGGTGATCATCACCAGCAGCGTCACCGAACCGACGTAGAACACGATCACGCGCCACACGATCGACGACGTCGCCTTGCGCACGGCCGCTTCGGGTTCGCGGGATTCGGCGGCGGCGATGGTGACGATCTCCGCGCCGAAATAGGAGAAGATCACGATCACCACGCCGTGCACCACCGAGAACGGGCCGTTGGCGAGGAAGCCGTCCTGCGCGATGTTGCCGACCGAGAACGATCCGCCCGGCCAGAGCCCGAGCACGAACAGGACACCCACCACGAGGAACACCACGATCGTGGCGATCTTGACCGACGCGAGCCAGAACTCCGTCTCCCCGAACGAACGGGCCGAGGCGAGGTTGGTCGCGGTCAGCAACAGCATCAGGATCAGCGAGAAGATCCATTGCGGCACAACGGGAATCCAGGCCTGGAGGATCTTCGCCCCGGCGACGGCCTCGAAGGCGACCACGCCGACCCAGAAGTACCAGTACAGCCAGCCGACGGTGAAGCCCGCCCAGCCGCCGAGCGAAGTCCGCGCGTATTCCATGAAGGAGCCCTGGGACGGCGCGGCCGTCGCCATCTCGCCGAGCATCCGCATCACCAGCACGACGATCAGCCCGCCGATGGCGTAGGACAGCACGGCAGCCGGTCCGACGGTGTGGATGACCGCGCCGCTGCCGATGAACAGGCTGGCGCCGATGATGCCGCCCAGCGCGATCATCCGGACGTGGCGTTGTCGCAGGTCCGGGCGGAGACCGTCGCGTTCGGCAGTCCGGTCCGGAGTGGTTTCGGCGTCCATTCGCGGGTTGCCTCCTGTCGGAGTGGCGGCGGATCGCGGGATTGTCGCACCGCGAGCGCCGGGGGAAAAGCATTTGCGCAACCCCCGGTGAACAGGCCGAAGTGGACTCTGCGAACCTAGGCACCTCCACCGCGCGTTCCGAGGAGCACTTCGATGCCGCACGCCGTCCTCCGGTTCCTGCCTGCCGTCGCCCTGGCCGCCGTGCTCGCGGGCTGTTCGGACGAGGCACCCCAGTCGCAGACGGCGCCTCCCGGTTCGTCACCGCTGGCGCAGCAGGCCGCCGTTCCGTTCAACGACGCCGATGTCGCGTTCGCACGGCAGGCCCTCGCGCATCACCAGCAGGGCATGGATCTGGCTTCCCTGGCCGAAACGCGGACGGAGAACGCGGAACTGAAGGCGCTCGCGAAGCGGATCATCGACACCCACGAACCGGAGATCGCGCGGCTGTCCGCGCTCATCGAGTCCTGGGCCCAGCCCGCGCCGGACGATCCGAACCTCGAACACGTCCAGCGCGACGGCTACCTCAGCCCGGGTGACCTGGCTCAGCTGGCCGGACTGTCCGGAAAGGACTTCGACCGCCAGTTCGTCGCACGGCTGATCCGCCAGCGCGAGGCGGGCGTCCGCATCGCCGACGCCGAAACCCAGCACGGTCGTAATCCCGACGCCCGCGACCTCGCCGCGACGACGTCGCGTTCGCAGCAGCAGGAGATCAGCGAGCTACGGGGCTTCAAGCAGGGTTGAGTCCGTCTGGACGACGTTCGTGTTCAGCTGGACGATGTAGGCACCGGTCAGCAGTACCAGCGCGCCCGCCGCCTGCACCCAGCTGAGCGCCTCGCCCAGCAGCAGCCACGCCGCGGCGGCGGCGATCAGCGGCTCCACCAGTCCCACCACACTCGCCACCGACGCGGGAAGATGGCGCAGCGCCGCCATCCCCGTCGCGTAGGCGAGGACGGTCGCGATCAGGACCAGCGCGATCAGCAGCGACCACACCGGCGGATGCCACGCCCCGAACGTCGCCGGGGCTTCGAGGACACCCCACGGGATCGTCCACGGTGGAGCGACCGCGCAGACCAGGACCGCGCCGATCGTCATCCCCCAGGTGACCATGCCGAGCGGATCGCGGTCCGCGACACCGCGTTCGCCGAGGAGGAAATAGCCCGCCGAACAGACGGCCGCGCCCAGTCCGGCGAGCAACCCGACGGCGTCGAGGCTGAGGCCTTCCCAGACCTGCGCGACCAGCACGAGCCCGGTCATCGCCAGCGCGATGCCCGCCCACATCGCGCCCGGCAGCCGCACCCGCCGCACGAACCGCACCCACAGTGCGATCAGCACCGGAGAGGTGAATTCGAGCAGGATGGCGATCCCGACCGGGATCCGGCCCGCCGCGAGGAAGTACATGAGCTGGACGCCCGCCACGCCGAGCGAGCCGTACGCGAGCAGCAGCGGCCATTCGCGCTTCGTCACCTTGAGCAGTTTCGGGCGGAAGACCGCGACCAGCGCGAGCAGCACGATCGCCGACAGGCCGATGCGGATGGCCGCGACCTGTTCCGGCGAAAGCCCGGCCTGCATCGCCGGTTTGCCCAGCACACCCGACGTCCCGAAGAAGACGGCGGCGAGCAGGATCAGCGTGATGCCCCGGCCGCGGTGCGCGACGTGCCGGGCGGGGGCGGTGGCGAGTTCGGCGGTCACGGCCGGAGGGTAGAGGCCGGGTGGCGGCGGGGCGACCCGTTTTCCCAGCGGGTGGTCCTCGGCTCAGGTCTCGTGAGTGGTAATGACGGTTAGAACCGTCATTACCACTCACGAGGCTCAGAAGGAGGTGCCGCCGTCGGTCCAGTCGGTCCGGTCGAAGTCCTCGTCGTCGACGGGGGCGCGGCGCGGTTTGCGGACCGGCTCCGGTACCGGGGCAGCGGCGACCGGCTGCTCGGGTTCGCCGGCTTCGACGGCCTGGGGTTCGGGGGTGCCGTTCGGCCAGACACACGGTGAGGTCGCGCCGAGGTAGAACTTGCCGAGATCGTTCGCCTGCACCGACATGTCGAACGCGTCCGCGTTGTTGCGGGCGAACACGTACTGATCCTTCGGCCGTGAATCCGTCAGGACCTTGAAGCCGTGAGCCGTCCACCATCCGACCACGGCGTCGAAGTACTCCGCGAACTTCGCCGGTTCGAGACCGGTCACCTCGTAGGTCGCCGAGATCTCGAAGCGGCCTTGGGGACCGTTGTCGGTCGGGTCGGCGCATTCGGAACGGTTCTGGGTGAACGGTTTCCGCCGCGCCGAGCCGGGCAGCACGGCGAACGCGGCTTGGATGTACGCCTCGACCTTCTCCCGGGCCTGTTGTTCGGTGATGGTCGGTTTCATGGCGTCTCCACCTCCGGGGGAGCAGGCCGTCAGGAACAGGAGAAGAGCGGTCAGGAGCGGGAGTTTCACGAAGTGGGTTTCCCCGCGATGATCAGGCCGAGGTTCCGGAGCGACGGGTTGTTGTCCTCCCAGTATTCGCTGTGCGCTTCCTTGCTGTAGCCGGTCCAGTCGTCCGTGCCCGGCGCCGAGGTGAACACCCGCGCGCCGAACTCCGCGTCGGTCGGATCCTGGCCGAGGACCGGGTCGTACCCGGCGATCTCCAGATTGGCCAGGTTGATCATGTCGTGTTCGGCCACCGTCGCGTGTACATGTCCGCCGATCTCGCCCGGGTCCACCCCATCGAGGTGCAACTGGCTCACGTCGTGCGCGCCGACGCCGGGACTCGCCACGAAGGCGAGTTCGTCCGCGGCCAGTCCGCCGTCGCGGGCCGCGTGACCGACGACGGTGGTGCCGTAGCTGTGCCCCAGCACCGTGTTGTGCGACGGCGGCCCCTGATGCGTTTCCCGAAGCCCGTCCTGGAATCCGGCCAGTGCTGCTTTCCCGCCATCGGCGTACTTCTCGTTCGCGGCGTCGGTGATCCCGTCCGGCGCGTCGTAACCCAGCCAGGTGATCACGGCCGTCGACGGGGAACCCGCGGTCGTCGCCGAGGCCCACATCTTGTCGGAACGGTTGAGATCGCCGCCGATCTTCGCCAGCTCCGACCCGGTCCCCGGCACGTACGTCGCCACATTCACCGCCGTATCGGGATTCCCCGCCGAAACGATCGCCTTCCCGTCGCCGCTCGTGTCCAGCCCCAGCAGGAAGGCCCGTGGCTCCGGCTGGGCCAGCCGTCGTTCGATGGCCTCCAGGCCCGTGCGCCTGGGGTCACCGTGCAGCCGCGCGAGTTCGCGGGCGAGGACGGCGCGGTTGGCGGCGTCGCGGTCGGCGGCCGGGACACCATCGAGGTTCCCGACGAGATCCGGATTCCTTTGCAGCAAAGCGACTTTCGCGGTGTCCGAGAGACTGTCCCACCACGCCTTGGTGTCACCGGGCGTGCCGTTCTCCGGCGGGCCGATGATCGACAGACCGCTTTGCGCGACTCCGGCGTCGGCGGCTTGGGCGAGGGTTCCGGCGCCTTGTTCGGTGAACTCTCCTCGGAGGGCCCGCCGCATGATGGCGGCGAAGTCCGCGTCGACGTCGGTGGCGCGGCGCAGGATCTGCTCGATCCGGTCGGCGAGTTCCGCCATGACCCGCGGCTCCGCGGGCCCACCGGAGGAGATGATCTCCCCGCCGGAGCCGATGCTCAGGCCGTTCCGGGAAGCGAGTTCGTCGGTCTCCCGCACGAACGCGACGATCCGGTCCAGCGCGAGCTGCACCTCGTGCGCGCCCCGCCGGACGGCGGACGCCCCGGCCACGAGTCGGTCCAAGGTGGAGGTCAGCGATCCGCACCGCACCGACGCGGCCGTGGCGGCGTCGCCGGTCCACCCGGTGAAGCGGGCCATGGCCTCGACGTCGTCGTTCGCGGCGATGATCCGGACGCAGCCGTCGTTGAGCGCGTCGGCGACCGCGCCGATCGCGGCCGGGTCCCAGCGGCGTACGTCGCCCCAGGTGAGCATCAGCCGCGGAGTTCCCGGGACGCCGCCAGCTCGTTCGAGCGGTAGCGGACGGCGGCTTCCTCGAGTTGCCCGGAGTACCCCGCGGCGTTCTCGGCCCAGCCGGGCACCGCCCGGCCCCAGGCGTCCGCGAGCAACCGGGCCGCTTCACCGGACACACCGCCCGGCAGGCCCGCCGCGACACCGGTGAGCGCGGCCGCGAGATCCACCCGCCCGACGTCGTCCGAAGCCCGCTTCGCCGCGTCTGACGCGGCGCCGATCGCCTCCAGAGCCACCTCGTACCCGCCGGTCATCCCGCTTCCTCCCCGTAGCGTGACGCTGTGTGACGACGCTACGACGCGGGAGACGGACCTACGGTTCCCCTCGGCCGTCCTTGAAAAGTCCGTCGGCGATGTAGCGCGAGACGGTGGCGAGGCGCCGCCCCTGCAGGCGGAGGGCGTCGAGGGCGAGGTCGTCGGGTTCGGCGGACTTGCGCGAGACGAACGATCCGCCGTACGGATTGCCCGATTCGAGCAGCCGCGGGTCGGTGTAGCCGAGCGGCAGGACGAGGGCGCCCCAGTGGTAGAAGATGTTGTTCGTGGCCAGCAGGGTCGCTTCGAGCCCGCCGTGCGCCGTCGACGCGGTGGTGAACGAGGTCGCGACCTTGTTCACCAGCTTTCCCTTGGCCCACAGGCCGCCGGTACTGTCCAAAAAGGACTTAAGCTGGGCGGCGGGGCCGCCGAACCGGGTCGGGCTCCCGGCGGCGAAACCGTCCGCCCACTCCAGGTCGTCCAGCGTCGCGATCTCGTGGTGCGGCCCCGCGTCGACCCATGCCTGCCAGCGGGGATTGCTCGCCACGGCCTCGGCCGGGGCGGTCTCGGGGACGGTGCGGACGCGGACGTCGGCTTCGGCCTCGCCAGCGCCGTCGGCCAGCGCCGACGCCAGTTTCGCGGTGTTGCCGGTCGCGCTGTAGTAGACGACGAGGATGCGGGTGCTCACGTCCGCCGACCCTAGGCCGTGTCCTGCAAGTCTTGTTCGCGGTCTTCGCGCCCAGGCGGTCCCTGACGGCACGNNACCGCCAGGAACCACCTGGATCACGAAGCCCATCGAACAGACTTACAGGACACGGCCTAGGCGAACGTGAGCACCGGTCTCAGTATCCGGAACTCAGTACTTCTTCCACGGGCTGACGGTGTCGGTCGGCCGCGTCGGGTCGTGGAAGCGCGGCTTCTCCAGCTCGTCGCGGCGCAGCGGCACCAAGCCGTCGGTGATCGCCTGCATGATCCTGGCGTGCGCGCGGACCCCGGCGCCCGGCCGCTCCGGCTCGACCTCCGACAGATCCACCGGCTCGCCGAAATGCACCTTGAACCGGGGGCGGCGCATCGGCGCGCTCAGCCCGGACTTGGCCAGCGGCACCAGATCGGCGGGCCCGGTGACGGTCTCCGTCCCCCAGTAGACGGCTTCGTGCGCGCCCCACTGGCTGATCGGGATCACCGGCACCCCGGCCGCGAGAGCGAGCCGCGCGGCGCCGGTCTTGCCGCGTTCCGGCCACAGCCCGGGATCGTGGCTGATCCGGCCCTCGGGGTAGACGATGAGCGGGTCACGCGTGGTGCGCAGCGCCTCGGCCGCCTCGGTGAACTGGCCGATGGCCGTCGAAGCCTGCTTGCGGTCGACCCGCAGATGACCGCTGGCCCGCAGCGCCGGGCCGATGACGGGGGCGTCGAGGATGCCGCCCGCCAGCATGAACCGCGGGTTGATGCCGATCCGTTTACAGGCGGCCATCAGCACGAACGCGTCGAAGACGCCGATGTGGTTGGCCGTCATGAGCAGGGGTTTCCGGCGCAGTTCCGCCGGGACACCGCCGGTCACGGTGAGTTTGCCGACGAAGTTGACCAGCCCCCGGTCGATGTTCAGCATCGTGCGCCAGACGGCCGGGGCGCGGCGAGCCGAATTCTCATCCTGATGCAGCGCGAACATGGGGCAGAGCATGTCATGAGCCGCTTTTCACCCGGATGGCCGCTCAAGCTGTGACCTGAGACGAATGTTCCGGATGTGCCCCGAGTGGCACCCGGGGCTGGAGGGCCTGGGCGGTTACCGTGGAGGCATGGCTAGCGGGTCGACGACCAGGAAACGGAGTACGGCGCGAAGCGGCGGCAGCAAGGGGCCGGCGCGGAAACCGCGTACCCCGGCGAAGCCCAGGTCAACGGCTGCGAGGAAGCCCGCTCCACGGCGTCCGGCGCCCAGGAAGAAGTCTTCCGGAACCTTCGCGAAGGGCGTGCGCGGCACCTGGAACCTGCTCGCCAAGGGCCTCGGCACGCTGGCCAGGACGGTCGGCCGCGGTCGTGAACTCGAACCCGAACACCGCCGCGACGGTCTCGCGCTCGGCCTGATCGCGCTGGCGCTGGTGATCGCGTTCGGCGTCTGGTGGCGGGCCGCGGGCCCGATCGGCGGCTGGGTGGAGGTCGCCACCAGGTCGGTGCTCGGCGCGGGCGCGGTGACGCTGCCCCTGGTCCTGATCGTGGTCGCCGTCGCGCTGATGCGCTCCGAACCGGTGCCGGAGGCCCGGCCGCGGATGGTCATCGGCACCATCCTGGTCATCCTGTCGGTCCTCGGCCTGCTGCACATCTTCACCGCGCTGCCCGAGACCAACGACGGGCGGATGTACGCCGGCGGGGTGATCGGCGCGTTCTCCGGCGGCCTGCTGACCATGGGCGTCACCACCTGGGTCGCCGTGCCGCTGCTGGTGCTGGCGCTGCTGTTCGGCACGCTCGTGTTCACCGGGACCCCGGTCCGCGAGATCCCGCACCGGCTGCGCACCTGGGGTCTCGACCCCGAGGAGATCGAAGAGGCCGAAGCCGAACGCCGGGCCATCCACGAAGAACGCGACGCCGTCACCGAAGCCGACCCGAAGTCCGTCCGCCTGCGGAAGCCGTCGCGGCGCCGCCAGGGTGCCGGTGACCACTCGGGTGAGCAGCTCGACATCGAAGCCGCGCTGGCCGAACCGCCGACGCCGCTGCGGCCGCCGAAGCCCGCCGTCAAACCGGTCGAGGTCCCGGAGAAGAAGCCCAAGAAGGCCGAACAGCCGCTGGCGGTCACCAGGACCGTCGAAGGCGACTACAAGCTCCCGCCGCCGGACCTGCTGAAGCTCGGCGACGCGCCGAAGTCCCGCAGCAAGGCCAACGACGCCATGATCGAGGCGATCACCGGCGTCCTGGAGCAGTTCAACGTCGACGCGCAGGTCACCGGGTTCACCCGGGGCCCGACGGTCACCCGGTACGAGGTCGAACTCGGCCCCGGCGTGAAGGTCGAGAAGATCACCGCGCTGACCAAGAACATCGCCTACGCGGTGGCGACCGACAACGTCCGGCTGCTCGCCCCGATCCCGGGCAAGTCCGCGGTCGGCATCGAGGTGCCCAACTCCGACCGCGAGATGGTGCGCCTCGGCGACGTGCTGCGCGCGCCGTCGACGGTCAAGGACAACCACCCGATGGTCATCGGACTCGGCAAGGACATCGAGGGCCATTTCGTCACCGCGAACCTGACGAAGATGCCGCACCTGCTGGTGGCGGGGTCCACCGGTTCCGGTAAGTCGAGCTTCGTGAACTCGATGCTGGTGTCCCTGCTCGCGCGGGCGACGCCGGACGAGTGCCGGATGATCCTGATCGACCCGAAGATGGTCGAACTGACCCCGTACGAGGGCATCCCGCACCTGATCACGCCCATCATCACCCAGCCGAAGAAGGCCGCCGCGGCGCTGGCCTGGCTGGTGGAGGAGATGGAGCAGCGGTATCAGGACATGCAGGTCAACAAGGTCCGGCACATCGACGACTACAACAAGAAGGTGCGCTCGGGGGAGATCACCGCGCCGCCGGGCAGCGAGCGCGTCTACCAGCCGTACCCGTACATCATGGCGATCGTCGACGAGCTCGCCGACCTGATGATGACCGCGCCGCGTGACGTCGAGGACGCCATCGTCCGGATCACCCAGAAGGCGCGTGCCGCCGGGATCCACCTGGTGCTGGCGACCCAGCGCCCGTCGGTCGACGTCGTGACCGGCCTGATCAAGACCAACGTGCCCTCGCGGCTGGCGTTCGCGACCTCGTCGCTCACCGACTCGCGGGTCATCCTCGACCAGCCGGGCGCGGAGAAGCTCATCGGTATGGGTGACGCCCTGTACCTGCCGATGGGCGCCGGGAAACCGGTCCGTATCCAGGGCGCCTTCGTCGGCGACGAAGAGATCTCCGCGGTGGTGAACTTCGCCAAGGAGCAGGCGCAGCCGGACTACACCGACGGCGTCACCGCGGCGAAGGCGGGCGAGAAGAAGGAGATCGACTCCGACATCGGCGACGACCTCGACGTCCTGCTGCAGGCCGCCGAGCTGATCGTCACCTCGCAGTTCGGCTCGACGTCGATGCTGCAGCGGAAGCTGCGGGTCGGCTTCGCCAAGGCCGGGCGCCTGATGGACCTGCTGGAGAGCCGCGGCGTCGTCGGGCCGTCGGAGGGCTCGAAGGCGCGGGACGTGCTGATCAAGCCGGAGGAGCTGGAGTCGGTGCTGTTCATGATCCGCGGCGGCGGGGACGCGAACGGCGGCGACGTCTCGGACGACTGACCACAGAGTCGTGAGTGGTAATGACGGTTAGAACCCTCATTACCACTCACGACCCCCTGCACCGGCCGCTGTGAAAGGGACCTCTCTGGGGTCTGGGCCTTGGTCGAAAAGATGGACTGAGGAAGCGATGCAACGGACCGGAGGCTCCGCTACGTCCAGTACGCGTGGACCCCAAGAAGCTGCTCGTCGTCCTCTGCGCCCTGGCCGGTCTCGCCTGCGGAGCCGGTAGCTCCGCCGCGCGCGAACAACCACCGGCGGCCGTGTCCCCGCCGGCCGCCCAGCCCGCACCGGCACATGAGCAGCCCCGGCCCGCCAAGGGCACCGTGGAGCTGGGGGACACCATCACCCTCAAGGCCGATGAAACCACCGAGGTCGCGTCGAAGGACGTCAGCATCCGGTTCACCGAGCTGGTATCCGATTCCCGCTGCGCCCAGGGCATGGTCTGTGTCTGGGAAGGGGAGGCCGTGGTCGCGCTGACCCTGGCCGAACCGGGACGCGGCGAGCGGACGAGCGCGGAACTGGCCTCCACCGGACGTGGTGGCAGGCAGTCCGTCGAGTTCGCCGCCTGCCGGGTGGACCTGGTCGCCGTGAGTTCGGGGGGCGACCAGGTCACCCTGCGGGTGTCCAAGGCCTAGAGCGCTCGTGAGTGGTAATGACGGTTCTAACCGTCATTACCACTCACGAGACGCGCCCCACCAGGTACCCGGCAAAGTGAAGGTCGAGTTTCCTCGGCTGAGTCGAGGGAGGGGTCCTTTTACGCGCGGCCACCGCGGCTGCTGGGGCAGGTGGTGTTTCTGAGGCTGCGGATAGCGATCGCGTAGTCCGTGAAGGCCTCCTTCCCTACCTTCAGAGTAGGCAAGGAGGCCTTCACGGACCTACCGCCAGCGCCTGCGGGTGTCCAAGGCCTAGAGTGCGTTGCCCCAGCCATCGAGGTACGCGACTTCGGACAGCGGCACACGGGCCGCGGGTTTGAAGTCCGGCACCGTCGTATAGGCGACCGGCAGCAGCCCGACCTGCGTGACGTCGGAGGGGATGCCGAGGATTTCGGCCGCCTCCGCCTCGTGGGTCAGGTGGTAGGTCGTGAGCGTCGAGCCGAGGCCGCGTGACCGCAGCGCCAGCTGGAAGTTCCACACCGCCGGGAAGATCCCGCCGTAGAACGCGGCGTCGGTCGCGTTGTCGCCGCTCGGCCTGCCTGCCAGACACGGGATGACGAAGACGGGCACCCGGTCGATCACGTCGATCAGGTGCTGTCCCGAAGCGAACGCGCGCGCCACGGAGGGCTCGGTGATCGCCTCGCC
This sequence comes from Amycolatopsis orientalis DSM 40040 = KCTC 9412, assembly GCF_000478275.1. GTDB lineage: Bacteria > Actinomycetota > Actinomycetes > Mycobacteriales > Pseudonocardiaceae > Amycolatopsis > Amycolatopsis orientalis. Next base: position 451,582 of record NZ_ASJB01000015.1, on the reverse strand, counting down.
CAGCGCCGCCGCGTTCGTCTCCAGGTACGCCTTCCCGACCCGCCGGAACAGTGCGGACAGCCGGTCCTTCACCCCCTGATCCCGCACCACCAGCCACCGCCACGCCTGCTGGTTGCCCGGCGTGGGCGCCTGGAGCGCCAGCCGAAGGCACTCGCCGAGCACCTCGGGTTCCACCGGCCGGTCCAGGTCGAGTTTGCGGCGCACCGCCCGGGTCGTGCTGAGCAGATGGTCGGTGACCGAGGTGTCCATGTCCCGCCTTTCAGTGATGCGCCGCCAGGAAGCGGTCGATCAGCTCGCTGATCGGTTCGAGGTCCTCCTCCAGCGCGAAGTGTCCGGTGTCGAAGAAGTGAACCTCCGCCGAGGGAACATCATTCCGGAACGCCCCGGCCCCCGCAGGGATGAAGAACGGGTCGTTGCGGCCCCAGACGGCGAGCACCGGCGGCCGCGTCTCCCGTAGCCACGCCTGGAACTTCGGATACACGGGCGGGTTGTTCCGGTAGTCCCAGAGCAGGTCCAGCATCGCCTCCGTCCGGCCGGGAAGGCCGAGGAAGTACTGGTCCAGCAGGTAACTCGTGGGGTCGACGGTCTCCGGGTCGCGGGCGCCTTCGGTGTACTGGCCCTTGATCTGCTCCGGTGCGAGGATCTCCCTGAACCCGCGCCGCGCCTCGACCTCGTCCGTCATGGTGGCGAAGTCCGGCATCGCCGGCCCGAGCCCTTCGACGTAGGCGTTGCCGTTCTGCGTGATCAGCGCCGTGACCTCGGACGGCCGCGAGACGGCCAGCCGCAGCCCGGTCGGGGCGCCGAAATCGAAGACGTAGAGCGCGTAGCGGCGCAGTTCCAGCGCGTCCACGAACTCGCCGACCACGTCCGCGAGCCTGTCGAAGGTGAACGTGAAGCCTTGGGGCGTGACGGTCTGCCCGAACCCGGGCAGGTCCGGCGCGATGAGCCGCCACCGGCCGGCGAGACGGCGCATCAGCCGCACGAACTGATGCGAAGAGGTCGGGAAGCCGTGCAGCAGGAGCAGAACGGGAGCCTCGGGGTCGCCGGCTTCGCGATAGAAGACGTCGACGTCGCCGACTCTGACGGAACGGTGCCGGATGGTCGCCATGAACACTCCCTAATGGTTGGAACTGTTTTTAACCATTAGTACCTGCTAGTGTCAAGTCATGCTCGATCTCGACTCGCTCCCCGGTGACGATCTCGCGGTGAACCTCGCCGACACGGTCATGCTGGCCGTCTCGCCGTCGATCGACCTGCTCGACGACGGGCACGCCAGGTTCTGGTCGGCGCAGGCCTCGCTCCTGCCCGAAGGTGCCCGGCCGCCGTCGCCCGAGCGGACGAGGCGGCTGCGTTCGGCGGTGCGTGAGCTGCTGGAAGCCGTCGTGGGCGGACGGGAACCCGAGGCATGGGCGGTGGAGCGGGTCAACGCGGCCGCGGCCGCCGTCCCGACCAGCCCGCGGCTGACCGCCGAGGGCGCGGAGACGCGCTGGCACGGGGAGGACGAAGGCGAGATCGCCCTCGCCGCCGTCGCGGTCGCGGCGATCGACCTCGTGGCCGGGCCCCGCGCGGCCCGGCTGCGGCGCTGCGGCGCGCACGACTGCTCGATGCTGTTCGTGGCGGCCAACAGCCGCCGGGTCTGGTGCACGCCGTCGCTGTGCGGCAACCGGGTCCGGGTCGCCCGCCACGCCAGGAAGGGCTGAAGGGGCCCATCGCCGCATGCGACGGGGGGAAAGCGCCCTTCACCGCGTCGCATGCGGCGAAAGTCCCCTTCGGCTACAGCTCCAGCAGCATCCGGCTGTTGCCCAGGGTGTTGGGCTTCACGTACGGCAGGTCGAGGAATTCCGCGACACCCGGGTCGGCCGAGCGCCGCATCTCCTCGTAGACCTCCTGGGTCACCGGGGTGCCGTCGATCTCGACGAAACCGTGCCCGGCGAAGAAATGGGTCTCGAAGGTCAGCACGAACAGCCGCTTCAGCCCGATCTCGCGGGCGAAGTCGATCAGCTGCCCCACCAGCGCGTGCCCGATGCCACGGCCGCGGGAGTCCTTGTCGACCGCGATGGTGCGCAGCTCGGCGATGTCCTCCCACAGCACGTGGAGCGCGCCGCAGCCGAGTACGTCGTCACCGTCCTCGACCACCCAGAACTCCTGGACGCTCTCGTAGAGGGTGACGAGTTCCTTCTCCAGCAGCACCGTCCCGGCGTCGGAGTCGACCAGCGCCTTGATCTTGCGGACGTCCGCGATACGCGCGCGGCGAACGGTGGGGCGGCGGTGGAGTAGGGGGTCTGAGGGCACGTCCACCATTAAGCCATCCCGGGTGCGGGCGACGGTCGAAGGCTCGCCCGAGCGAGCGATCGCCGACCCCGGGAGCAGGCCAGCTACCCTAAGGCACGTGCCTTCTCCCACCACTGATCCTGTCGCCACCCGCCGCGTTTCCTTGCTGACCCTCGGTTGCGCCCGCAACGAGGTCGATTCCGAGGAACTCGCCGGACGGCTGGCGGCGGGCGGCTGGGAGCTCGCCGCCGAGCCCGAGGACTCCGACGTCGTGGTCGTCAACACCTGCGGCTTCGTCGAGTCCGCCAAGAAGGATTCGGTCGACACCCTGCTCGCCGCGTCCGACACCGGCAAGAAGGTCGTCGCCGTCGGCTGCATGGCGGAGCGGTACGGCAACGAGCTGGCCGAGAACCTGCCCGAGGCCGACGCCGTCCTGGGCTTCGACCACTACGCCGACCTCTCCGACCGGCTCGACGACGTCGTGGCCGGCCGCAAGATCGAGTCCCACACCCCCTCCGACCGCCGCAAGCTGCTGCCGATCAGCCCGGTCCAGCGGCCGACGGCCGCCGAAACGGTCGAGGTGCCCGGGCACGCGCAGCACGGCTGGGGCCCCCGCGTGCTGCGGACCCGGCTCGACACCTCCCCGGTGGCCGCGCTGAAGATCGCCTCCGGCTGCGACCGCCGCTGCTCGTTCTGCGCGATCCCGTCGTTCCGGGGTTCCTTCGTGTCCCGTCAGCCGGACGAGATCGTCGCCGAGGCGATGTGGCTCGCGGAGAACGGCGTCAAGGAGCTCTTCCTCGTCTCGGAGAACTCCACCTCCTACGGCAAGGACTTCGGCCGTGACGGCGCCCGCGCGCTGGAGCTGCTGGTGCCGCGCCTGGCCGCGGTGCCCGGGATCGAACGCGTCCGCGTCTCCTACCTGCAGCCCGCCGAGACGCGTCCCGGCCTGGTCAAGGCCATCGCGACCACGCCGGGTGTCGCCGACTACTTCGACCTGTCCTTCCAGCACTCCAGCGAGACCGTGCTGCGCCGCATGCGCCGCTTCGGCTCCACGGACTCGTTCCTCGCGCTGTGCGACCAGATCCGGGAGTACTCGCCCAACGCCGGCATCCGCACCAACGTCATCGTCGGGTTCCCCGGCGAGACCGAGGAGGACGTCGCCGAGCTGGAGCGCTTCCTGACCGGCGCGCGGCTGGACGCGGTGGGCGTCTTCGGCTACTCCGACGAGGACGGTACCGAGGCCGAGACCTTCGAGGGCAAACTCGACGAGACCGTGGTGGCCGAGCGGGTTTCCCGGATCTCCGCGCTGGTCGAGGAACTGACCTCCCAGCGGGCCGAGGACCGCATCGGCGACTTCGTCGACGTGCTGATCGAGCAGGCCGAGGACGGCGAGGACCCGATCGGCCGCGCCGCGCACCAGGCCCCCGAGGTCGACGGCGAATGCGTCCTGATCGAGACGGACGACCTGCCGTCGCTGGCGGTCGGTGACTTCGTGCGCTGCGAGGTCGTCGACTCCGAGGGCGTCGACTTGATCGTGCGGCCCGCGCCGCCCGAGGCAGACCGGTGAATGCCGCCCCGAGCGACGCCGGTGCCGGTGAAGGAACGGGAGGTGAGCACGCCCGGGTCCCCGAGGCCACCCCGGTCCCGACGCTGAACCTGGCGAACCTGCTCACCATGTCCCGGCTCGTGCTGGTGCCGTTGTTCGTGATGGCGCTGTTCACCGGCGACGGGGCCGACACCTTCTGGCGCGCGACGGCCACCGCGCTGTTCGCGATCGCGTCGTTCACCGACCAGGTCGACGGCTGGGTCGCGCGGAAGTACGGGCTGATCACCGACTTCGGCAAGATCGCCGACCCGATCGCGGACAAGGCGCTGATCGGCGCCGCGCTGGTCGGGCTGAGCGTGCTCGGCGAACTGGGCTGGTGGGTCACCATCGTCATCGCGATCCGCGAGATCGGCGTGACGCTGCTGCGGTTCTGGGTGATCCGGCACGGCGTCATCCCGGCCAGCCGGGGCGGCAAGGCCAAGACGCTCACCCAGATCGCGGCCATCACCGCGTACCTGCTGCCCCTGCCGCCCGCCGCCGAACCGGTCCGGTGGGCGCTGATGGGCCTCGCGCTGATCCTGACCGTCGTGACCGGACTCGACTACGTCGTGCGCGCGGTCCGGCTGCGCTCCGCCGGACGGCGTGCGGCGGGCACCGCGTCGTGACCGCCGGTGAGACCTTGGTCACTCACCTGATCGAGCGAGGGGAGACGGTGGCCACGGCCGAGTCGCTCACCGCCGGGCTGGTCTGCGCGACGCTGACCGAGGTCCCCGGATCGAGTGCCGTGGTCCGGGGCGGGCTGATCGTCTACGCCACCGATCTCAAGGCGTCGCTCGCCGGTGTCGACGAGGACCTCCTCGCCACCCACGGCGCCGTCCATCCCGAGGTCGCGGCGCAGTTGGCCATCGGCGCGAAGGACCGCTGCGGCGCCACCTGGGGCCTCGGCCTGACCGGTGTCGCGGGTCCGGCCGGGCAGGACGGCGTCGCACCCGGCACCGTCCACGTCGGCCTCGCCGGTCCGGGCGTGCTCACCGTCCGTACGCTGGACTTGAGCGGTGATCGAGCCTCGGTCAGGGGCGGTGCCGTGCGTGGCGCGTTCGCCCTGCTGGGGGAACATCTCGCATGATCGCCGCGTTCGCCCTTGGCGTATTGCCGTGTCAACACCTGCGCCCGGGGCACCGCTCTGGGTAACGTAGGGGACAGTCAGTCCTGGAAGGGAGGCGCGTGATGACCGTGCTGTTGCGCGAGGCTATCGGCGACCGGCTCCGACACGCCCGCACGAACCAGCGTCGAACCCTGCGGGACATCTCCCGCGCCGCCAGGGTGAGCCTCGGCTACCTTTCCGAGGTCGAGCGCGGGCAGAAGGAGGCGTCCAGCGAGCTGCTGGCGTCCATTTGCGAGGCCTTGGACCTTCCGCTGGGCGAACTCCTGCACAAGGTCGCGGCGGACGTCTCGGCGATGGACAACGTCGAGGTCGCCCCGGTGGACGAGAAGGTCGAGGCGGGCAAGCGGCGCGCTCCGGAGCGCGAAAGCGCCGAAGCGGGCCTCGAAGGCGGCCGCCTGGTGTCCGAGCTGATCGGCAACGACCTGGCCGACCTGCGGATCTCGCCGCCACCGCGGATGAGCCCCGCCCTGCGGACGACGATCGCCGCACCGAAGATGGTCGCCGCCTAGGGGTGGTGGCCTGAGCAAGGTCGTGAACGGAAAAAGGCCCCGGGCAGTCCGCCTGGGGCCTTCTTCCGTCGGTTCGCCGCGTCGCGGCGCCGACCCGGACCCGTCTTCACCCACGGTCACCGTCCGGTGAACCCGAAAGTCGTGCACATCACAGTCAGGGGGATCCCTGAATTCCGTCGGGGTCGCCTGGAACGCGGGACGCCGACCTGACACGATGGAACTCAACGCCGGGGTCGGGACGTTGCAACATCACAGAGGGGACGCCCCACCTCGAGGTAACAGCCCGTGGGATGCGAGAAGGCAGGCGGAGGAGATGGCCAACCCGTTCGTGAAGTTCTGGAAGTACATGATGGCGGCGTTCTCGTCGAAGATCGACGAGCACGCCGACCCGAAGGTACAGATCCAGCAGGCCATCGAGGAGGCGCAGCGCAACCACCAGGCGCTGACCCAGCAGGCCGCCTCGGTGATCGGTAACCAGCGTCAGCTGGAGATGAAGCTGAACCGCCAGCTCGGCGACGTGGAGAAGCTGCAGGCTTCGACCCGCCAGGCGCTGGTGCTCGCCGACGAGGCGCGCGCCAAGGGCGACGAGCAGAAGGCGACCGAGTTCGAAAACGCGGCGGAGAGCTTCGCCGCGCAGCTCGTCACCGCTGAGCAGAGCATCGAGGACCTGAAGACCCTGCACGACCAGTCGCTTCAGGCTGCGGAGCAGGCGAAGAAGGCCGTCGAGCGCAACGCGACCATGCTGCAGCAGAAGCTGGCCGAGCGCACCAAGCTGCTCTCTCAGCTGGAGCAGGCGAAGATGCAGGAGCAGGTCTCCGCTTCGCTGAACCAGATGAGCCAGCTGGCCGCGCCGGGCAACACCCCGTCACTGGAAGACGTTCGCGACAAGATCGAGAAGCGCTACACCACCGCGCTCGGCTCGGCCGAACTCGCCCAGAACTCCGTCCAGGGCCGGATGATGGAGGTCCAGGCCTCCACGACGCAGCTCGCGGGGCACTCGCGACTGGAGCAGATCCGCGCTTCCATGAAGGGTGACTCCGTCGCGCAGGTGACCGACGGCAAGACCGCGGCCGCGCCGAAGGCGTCGAGCGGTGCGGACATCCAGCGGGAAATCCAGGCACGGGTTCAGGCCGAACAGGGCAAGAACCCCGCCTGACACACCACCTAGAGCCGGTTCCGCACCCCGCGGGGTGCGGAACCGGTCTCACCGAAGACAGGGGCGAGGGCAAATGGGGCAGGGCAGGCGCAAGGACTTCGGGGAGTTCACCGCCAAGCTTGAGAAGCACATCGAAAAGCTGCCCGACTACGCCCAGCGCGCGCAGGAGAAGCTGCAGCGCTACATCCCGCCCTCCGAGCAGGGCTCCCAGCCCGCCACGCAGGCACCGCCGAAGCCGTCGCGGCCCCGGCCGCAGATGCCGCCGATGCCGGCCATGCCGAAGATCTCGCAGCAGCTGACGTCGATGGCGGCGGGTCAGATCCCGGTCGTCGCCGACGCGAAGGCCAAATGGGCCCGCTGGAACGAACCCGCCGCCAAACTGGAGCGGCGCAAGCGCCGGACCTCGCGCGCGCTGACCTTCTGGATCCTCCTCACCATCCTTTGTGGACTGTTCGCCGTCGTCGCGGGCACCGGCCTCTTGAAGGCGGGCCAGGCCGACGTCCTCCAGGCCATCGCGGGCGGCGCGTTCACGATCGTCTTCGGCACCTTCGGCGTCCGGTCGGGATTGCGGTTGCGGACGCTGAACCGCACCGTGCTGCCCGCCGCGCCCGCGGCTCCGCCGCCACTGCCCCCGGCACGGTCCGTCGCGCGGGAGCCGATGGAACGTCTCGTCGAGAGCGAGGCTTCGCTCGCGGAGCTGCTTCGCCAGCTTTCGCAGCCGACGTCGCTCGGCACCATGCCGGTGTCGGAGATCGCCGTGGCGGACGCCAGGACCACCGCCGCGGAGGCCGCACAGGCCCTGCGCGGACTCGCGGGCCGGATCCAGGCCATCGAACGCGGGCGTGACGCCGCGCCCGAGCGGGAACGCGGCGCCCTCGACGCCGCCATCAAGCAACTGCGCGAGCAGCTCGACGACGGCCTCGACGGTTACGGCGGGCTCGTCGCGGCCGCCGGGCACACCGTCGCCGCGAGTTCGGACGGCATGACGTCGTCCAAGGAGTCGCTCTCGGACGCGACCGACAAGCTCGCCGGCCTCGCGATGGCGATGCGCGAACTCTCCTGAGTCCAGAGGCCGTGAAGGCCTCCTTTCCTACCTTGAGAGTCAGAGTCCCGGCAAAGTCACAGAGCTGCTGGTCGGCACTGTTCTTGGTGGTCCGGATGTGGCATCGCGGGCGCCTGCAGGGTTCGAGCGTGGAGGATTTGGGACGTTCAACGTCCCGAATCCTCCACACTCGGGGGTGTACCGGGGCATGTCCCTGACCTTCAGAGTAGGAAAGGGGGCCTTCGCGGACCGCGGCTTGGTCTCACTCCGGGCCAAGGTGTCCCCAATGCGGCATTGGGGACAGAACGCGTCAGCGGACCACGCCGGGTGCAGACCCGTACCCCCGATCTGGCGTAGCCTCAGTGAGCGGGGCCGTCCTGAGCAGGCGCTTTCCTGGACCATCGTCCCATTCGTCGTCGCTAATACTCCATTGCGTAACGACTCGCTCACTGTGCGGTACCGAAACGCTCGCGTAACCCGAATCCGCTGGTGGCGGAAACCCGCGTTGCCTAACGTTTCTCCCATGCACGCAGTGCTTTTCCCAGCTCGGGCCTGAACCCAGCCCGCGTGAGCGGGCGTCCCAGGGTGGCGGACCGGACACAGTGGATCTCGCGCAGTGGTCTTTCTCGTCCCCACCGAGGAAAGGACGCCCAGTGACGACGCTCCCCCCGGAACCAGAGCCGATCCCGACCCCGCCTCCCAGCTCCTACCAGCGCGTCAAAGCCGCCTACGACCGGATCACCGAGGTCGACCGGCCGGACGTCTGGATCACCCTCCGCCCACTGGAAGACGCCCTCGTGGACGCGAAGGCGGTCGACGAACGCCTGCGCGCGGGCGCCGATCTCCCGCTCGCCGGAACACTGGTGGCGGTCGCCGACGTCATCGACGTCGCCGGTCTTCCCACCGCGGGGGAGGACGTCTGCTGTGTCGGCGCCACCTCGGTGTCCCGGCTGACCGCAGCCGGAGCGGTGGTCGTCGGCAAGACCAACTGCGACCCGTTCGGCAGCGACCTCGAAGACACGCACAGCCCGTACGGCGCCGTGAGCGCCGCGCTGAACACCGCCCGCGTCTCGGGGAGTGCCAGCAGCGGCGCGGCCGTGGCCGTCGCGCTCGGCCTGGTCGATCTGGCGGTCTGCGTGGACGACGCGGGAGCGGGCCGGGTGCCCGCGTCGCTCAACGGGATCGTCGGGATGCGGCCGACACCGGGTTTGGTGCCCAAGACCGGCGTCGTCGCTTCGCGGGACAGTGTGGCGTTGTTCGCGCGCAGCCTGACACTGGGGCAGCGCGCGCTGGGGCTGATGACCGGCCCCGACGGGGTCGACCCGCTCGCGCACGACTGGCCCGCCGACGTCCGGCTCGGCGCGGGAGACCGGCCCCGGGTCGCGATCCCGGGCTCCGAAACGCTCACCTGCCTGTCGCTCCAGTCCCGGTCCGCCTTCCTCGGCGCGGTTTCGGCGCTGCGCGCGTCCGGTGCCGTCGTGGAGACGGTGGAGGTGGCCGCCCTGCTGTCGGTGGGTGAGCTGATCCACGACGACGGCTTCCTCGCCGACCGGCAGCGGGTCGCCGAGGCCGGGATGCTCGCGCTCCGGATGCTGTCCGAGTACGACGCCCTGGTGCTGCCGACCGTCGCCGACCATCCGGAGGTCGCCGAGGCACTGTCCGATCCGGGTGGGGTCGCCGCCCGGCTGGAGCGGTTCACCGCGTTCGTCAACCTGCTCGGCCTCGCCGCGGTCACGGTGCCGTCGTCGCCGTCGGATCTCGGCCCGTACGGGGTGTCGGTGGTGGTGCGGCCGTTCGACGACCAGGTCGCCATCGACCTCGCCGCCGTGCTCACCGACGAACAGGCCGATTTCCCCTATCCGGCACCGGGTGCGGATCTCGTGGTGTTCGGCGCGCATCTGCGCGGGCAGCCGCTGAACGAGCAGCTGGTCGCCGCGGGGGCGCGGTTCACCGGACCGGTCCAGACCGGCGAGGGCTATCGGATGCTGTTGCTGCCGACCGAACCGCCGCAGCCGGGCGTGGTGCCGGTGAGCGGCTCGGGCGAGCACACGATGCTGTCGGGTGAACGCTGGCGGCTCTCGCCCGCCGCGCTCGGCGCCTTCGCCGCCGCGCTGCCCGAACCCTTCGTCCTCGGCCGGATCCGGCTGGAGAACGGGGAGACACCGCTGGCCGTGCTGTGTGATCAGGCGGCCACGGCGACGGCGACCGAGCTGACGCGGTACCAGTGCTGGCGGGCCTACCTGCGGTTCGTCAGTACGGCCGGGCCGCGAGACCTCGGGCGACCCGCTTGACCAGACCGGGACCGTGCAGGGCGAAACCGGTGTAGAGCTGGACGAGGCCGGCACCGGCGTCGAGCATGCGCGCGGCGGCGCCGGCGTCGAAGATCCCGCCGACGCCGATGATCGGCAGCTTGCCGCCGGTCTCGTCGTGCACGAACCGCACCACCTCGGCGGAGCGCGCGGTGAGCGGGCGGCCGGACAGGCCGCCCGCCTCCTCGCCGATGGCCGCTTCGGCCGGTGCGATCCCCTCGCGGGACAGCGTCGTGTTGGTCGCGATCAGCCCGGAGACACCGTGTTCGAGGCAGACCTCCAGCAGTTCCGCGAGCGCTTCGTCAGTGAGGTCGGGCGCGACCTTCACCAGCACCGGCGTCGGCGCGGCGTCGCCCGCCAGCTCGGCGGAGGTCGTGCGGAGTTCGGCGAGCAGTTCGGCCAGCGCGGCCTTGTCCTGCAACGCCCGCAAGCCGGGAGTGTTGGGCGAACTGACGTTGATCGCGAAGTAGTCGGCGTAGGGATACAGGGCCCGCAACGAGAACCGGTAGTCCTCGACGGCCTCGTCGAGCGGGGTCACCTTGGACTTGCCGATGCTGACCCCGAGCGGCACCGGCGGCTTCCCGTCCGCGGCGAGGCGGGCCGCGAGCGCTTCCGCGCCTTCGTTGTTGAAGCCCATCCGGTTGATCACCGCGTCGGTCCGGGCGAGGGTGAACAGCCGCGGCTTGTCGTTGCCCGGCTGCGGATGCCGGGTCACCGTGCCGACCTCGACGAAGCCGAAGCCGAGCGCGGGCCAGGCGTGCAGCGCGCGGCCGTTCTTGTCCATCCCGGCGGCGAGGCCGACGCGGTTCGGGAAGCGGAGCCCGAGGAACGTGACCGGATCGTCCGTCCGGTAGACGCGGCCGAGCGCGCCGAGCGCGGGGGAGACCCGGCTCAGCCTGGCGAGCGTGCCGATGGTGCGTTCGTGCACGGTTTCGGGGTCGTTGCCGGAGACCCGGTAGAGCGCGGGGCGGACGATCTTGTCGAAGAGCACGGCCCCATCATGCCTGGTGCCGCTAGGGCCTCGCCTTCCACTCGTCCTCGAGCATCGCGAAGACGAGTTCGTCACACCACTCGCCCTTCACGATCTCGTTCTCCCGCAGATGTGCTTCCTTCTTCATGCCGAGGCGTTCCATCAGCGCGGCCGACGCGGTGTTGCGCCCGTCACAGCGGCCGATGATCCGGTGCAGGCCCAGCTCCTCGAAGCCGAGCCGCAGCACCTCGACGGCGGCCTCCGCGGCGAGCCCCTTCCCGTGGTGGTCGGGATGGAAGACGAACCCGATCTCGCCCTGGCGGTGCTCGCTGCTGAGGTATTCGAGGTTCAGGTCGCCGATGAGCTGTCCGGTCTCGGTCAGTTCCGCGGCCACCGCGAGGAACTGCCCCTCCTTCGAGAGGGTGGCGCTGTGCACCCGTTTCGCGAGCGCGGCGGCGGATTCGGCCCGGCTGCGCGGACCCCAGTAGAGGTAGCGGGCGACGTCGGCGCGGGACTGGAAGGAGTTGAGTTCGTCGAGATCCGCCGGGGTGAAGGCGCGGAGTGTCAGTCGCGGCGTGGTGATCGGGAAATCGGGCCTCAACATGGGCGTCAGGCTATCCAGTCTGCGGGGTTCCGGAAGCGGAACAGCGGCGGACGGTCCTCCAGTGCGACGGGTGGTCCCCTTCGTGCTCGCAAAAGGGCCATATCCCGGAAATAAGGGTACCCCCGAGGTGGCTCCCGGACGCCGGAATCGGCGGCCGGGCCCGAGCCGGACCGGTGCTCGGGAACCTCGAGGGCCCGGTGACTGCCTGGTATTCGCTATCAGGCACCACGCGAAGCAGAGACGACGAGCCGAAGGTGGCTCCAACTTGCGTTGTATCGCTGCTCATAAGTCCTACGCGTGCGGTCCGCTAGCGGACAGTCACCTCACGAGTCCTGTTGGAATACAACTTTGGACCACCTCCTCTCTCGTGTACCGCCACGCTATGCGAGGAGTTCGGGGTCCTGCAACAAGATTTCTTCGATCTCCGTCACCAGCGCGGCTTTGTCCGCCGAAGGCAGAAAAGACGCTTCCACGGCGTTCTTCGCGAACAGGGCGATCTCGGTCGCGTTCAGGCCCAGCGTTTCGGCGACCGCGACGTACTCGCCGTCGAGGGTGGCGCCGAACATCGGCGGATCGTCGGTGTTGAGCGTGACCACCACGCCGTGGTCGAGCAGCCGCCGCACGGGATGCGCCGCGACCGAGGCGAACTGCCCCGTCCGGATATTCGACGTGGGGCACACCTCCAGCGGGATCCGTTGCACCGCAAGGTATTCCAGTAGCGCCGGATCGGTGTGCGCGCCGACGCCGTGCCCGATCCGCTCGGCGCCCAGATCGTGCACCGCCGACCAGACGGTGGCGGGCCCGGTGGTCTCACCGGCGTGCGGGACGCTGTGCAGCCCGGCCTCGCGGGCGGTGGTGAAGAAGGGGGCGAACTGCGCGCGGCCGACGCCGACCTCGGGTCCGCCGAGACCGAAGGACACCAGGCCGTCGGGGCGTTCGCGGAGCGCGAACACGACCGTCTCGCGGCCGGCGACGACCCCTTTCTCGCCGGGAATGTCGAAGCACCAGGCCAGTTCCACCCCGTGGTCCGCCCGTGCGGCCGCCCGTCCGGTGGCGAGACCGGTGAGAAGATCGTCACCGGTCATGCCGTCCAGAAGGTGGTTGTACGGCGTCACCGTGACCTCGGCGTACCGCGCGTTCTGCGCGGCCAGATCAGCCGCCAGCCCGGTGACGAGGGTGTGGATGTCGCGGGCGTCGCGCACCAGCGACGTCACCGCAAGGTAGTTGCGGAGAAAATGCGGGAAGTCGCGGAAGGTGAAGAACTCGGCGAGCGCCGCGGGGTCGGTCGGCACCCCCGCGGACGGTCGGCGCCGGGCCAGTTCCAGCACCGTGGGCAGACTCGCCGAACCGACGAGGTGGACGTGGAGTTCGACCTTGGGCAGGGCGTGCACGAACGCGCGCAGCGCCTCGCCGGTGAGGAATCCGGGCATGACGAAAGCTCCCTGAACTGGGGTGAAGGGTGACGTGCGGGGTGGACCGGGCGGCTCAGGGAGCGAGGTCGCCGCGTTCGGTGTCGGCCCCGTAGAGCGGGAGCTTGAACAACGTCACAGGGGTCAGCTTAGCGGCCGGGAGCGGGCCCGGACTGGCATTTCGGGCAGAACCACGTGGGCCGCGCCTGGTGCCCGGCGCCCTGGGAAGCGACCTGTAGCCGCCCGCCGCAGCGGAAACAGCCCTGCTTGGTCCGTTCGTAGACCCAGTGCTCCCGGCCGCGGCGCAGGTCACCGGTGGTGGTCTGCGAGGTGCGCCACGCGTTGGCCTTCAACAGCTTGCGGCCGAGTGCGACCGCCTTCGCCGGGTCCACTTCGGACACCGGCGTCCACGGCGTGACGCCGAGCAGGAAGCACATCTCGACCTTGTACATGTTCCCGATCCCGGCCATGATCCGCTGATCCAGCAGGGCGTCGCCCAGTTCGCGATCCGGGTCCGCGGCCAGCGCGGCCGCCGCCCGCCCCGCCAGTTCGTCCGTCCACTGTGGATCGAGCAGATCCGGGCCGAGATGGCCGACCAGGCTGTCTTCTTCGCCCGTGGGCACGAGTTCGAGATCGTGCACGCGGAAGCCGACCGCCTGCACGTCTTCGGCCGCGAGGATGACGCGCGCGTGATGCGCCGGATGGCGCCAGCGGGCCCCTGCCGGATAGACCGCCCACTTGCCGTCCATCCGCAGGTGGCTGTGCAGGGTGAGGTCGCCGGAGAACCGGGTCAGCAGGTGCTTGCCGACCGTGCCGACGCCGAGCACCTCCCGCCCGGCGAGATCCGCCGTGGCGAGCCGGGGAACCCGGAACTCGCCCCGGACGAGGGTCTTCCCGGCCAGTGCCTTGTCGAGGACCTTGCCGGCGAGGAAGACGGTGTCGCCTTCGGGCATCCGCGCTAACCCGTGCCGGTGTCGCTCAGCTTGGTGGGCTCTTCGGTGGGCTCCGGCTCGTCGCCGCGGACGCGATGCCGTCCGGCGCGGTTCGAGCGGAGCACCTTGGCCAGCACCATGTTGAAGGTGAGCGCGATCTCCTGGGCGCCGGGGGAGTGCCATTCGTGGATCGGGCTGCAGGCACCCTGGGCCTGCTGCACCGCGAGCCTGTCCGGGATGGCCGTCGGCATCACCAGCGGCCCGAAGTTCTCCCGCAGTTCCGCCACCCGGAACTGGTGCTCGTAGGAGCGCACGCGGAGCTTGTTGACCACGACGCCGATCGGGCGCAGCCCCGGGTTCTGCTCCTCGCGGATCTTCTCGATCGCTTCGAGCGCGCGGCGGGCGCCGGAGACGGCGTACATCGTCGGTTCGGTGACGATCAGGGCGCTGTCGGCGGCCACCAGCGCGGAGCGGGTCAGCCTGCCCAGCGACGGCGGGCAGTCGAGGATCACCAGTTCGTAGGGTTCCTCGCGCAGCGGGTTGGTGTGCAGTTCGTCGAGCGCGCGGGAGAGGTTCTCCAGACGGCGGCTGTCGGCGTCGGGCTCGTTGAGCATCTCCAGCTCTTCGGCGCCGACGAGGACGTCGATCCGGTCGCTCCAGACGCTGGGCGCGATCGCGCGTTCGAGCACCGAGCGCACCGGCGTCTCCAGGACGTCGGCCAGCGTGCGATCGGTGAGGGGCGGGTCCAGCGAGGTGGTGGCGTTGCCCTGCGGGTCGAGATCGGCCACGAGGGTCCGGGCGCCCCTGCGCAGGGCTGCGGACGCGACACCGAGAGCGACCGTCGTTTTACCGACGCCACCCTTCAGGCTGAGAACAGCGACCGTGTGCACTCGACACAGCCTACGGGCCTTCCGCGAGCCGGCTCCCCGGCAAGGTGTCGAACACCGCATCGGACTACACAGGTAATGCCCGCCGGAAGCCGGGCATTACCCTGTGCGCTTATGAAGACGGACACCGTGGCCACGCGGGGATCGGGGGCGGTCCGCCGGGTTCTCGAAGCAGAACTCCGGGCCGCCCGGGCGCGAGGCGCACAACAGCCGCACGTCGTCGACGTCGGCGGAGGGAGCGGCGGCTGGGCGGTGCCGCTGGCTTCGGCGGGCTGCCTGGTGACCGTCGTCGAGCCGAACCCCAACGCGCTGGCGACGCTGCGCCGCCGCGCCGAGGAAGAGGGCGTCTCCGCCAGCATCACGGTGATCGCCGACGACTCCGACGCGCTCGGCGCCCACGTCGCGGACGGCTCGGCCGACCTGGTGCTCGCGCACGGCCTGCTCGAGGTCGTCGATGACCCTGAGCTTGTGCTCGCCGCGCTGGCCGCCGCGGTCAAACCCGGTGGCGCGGTGTCGGTGCTGGTGGCCAACCGCCACGCCGCGATCCTGCAGCGCGCCCTGGCCGGACGGCTGGGCGAGGCCCGGGAGCTGCTCGCGGCCGAGAGCGGCGTGCTGGGCGGCGGCCGGGAGACCGTGCTGCGGCGCTTCGACGCCGAGGCGCTGCGGGCGCAGCTGGTCGCGGTGGGGCTCGAAGTGATCTCACTGCAGGGCGACGGCGTCGTGGCGGATTTCGTGCCCGGAGGGGTGCGGGAAGAGGACCTGGCGGAGTTCGAGCTGGCGGCCGCGTCGGTGTCGCCGCTGCGGGACATCTCCAGCCGGCTGCACGTCCTGGCCCGCCGCCCCTGAGCCTCGTGGGCGGTATGCCGGTCAGGCCCAAGCCCGGTCCGTGAAGGCCTCCTTCACTACCTTCAGGGTAGGAAACGCGACCTTCACACCTTCCCAAGTACATGAAGGCCCCCTTCCTTGCGCCAGGCGCAAGGAAGGGGGCCTTCATGTACTCCCGCCGGGACCCACGACACCGGCGACCGGGCCGGTCAAGTCTCGTGAGTGGTAATGACGGTTCTAAACCGTCATTACCACTCACGAGACTGTCGGTGGTCCGGGCTAGGTTCTGCCCGTGGGACGAAATGCCGAGCTGCCTGGCGGGATGGCCCGCTACCGCGTGACGACCGGGGCCACCACCTGGCCCGACGACACCGGTTGCGGGCTGCTGCACGTCGACATGGACGCCTTCTTCGTCTCCTGTGAGCTGCGCACCCGGCCCGAACTGGCGGGCAAGCCGGTGGTCGTCTCGGGCGGCGGGCCGAGGTCGGTCGTGGCGGCCGCGAGTTACGCGGCGCGCGAGTTCGGCGTCCGGTCGGCCATGCCGTTCTCGACGGCGAAGCGGCTCTGTCCGCAGCTGATCTGCATCACCCCGACACCCGGTCTCTACGGCGAGGTCTCGAAGGGCGTCATGGGGGTCTTCCGCGAGCTGACGCCGCTGGTGGAGCCGCTGAGCCTCGACGAAGCCTTCCTGGACGTCAGCGGGGCGCTCAAACGGCTGGACTCCACGCCCGCGCGGCTCGGCGCCTGGATCAGGGAACGGGTGGCCGCCGACTTCGGCATCAGCTGCTCGGTCGGCGTCGCGAAGGTCAAGTTCGTCGCGAAGCTGGCGTCCGGGATGGCGAAACCGGACGGCATGGTCGTCGTCCCGGCGGCCGAGACGCTCGCGTTCCTGCGTCCGCTGCCGGTGTCGGCGCTGTGGGGGGTCGGGAAGCGCACCGAGGAACATCTGCGGCAGCAGGGCCTCGACACGATCGCCGACGTCGCCGCCGCGCCGCTGCCCCGGTTGCGGCGTTCGCTCGGGCGGGCGCTGGGCGAGCATCTGTACGCGCTCGCGCACGGGCACGACGAACGCCAGGTCGTCCCGGAGACACCGGACAAGTCGATCGGCGCCGAGGTGACCTTCGACGTCGACCTCCACGACCGCTCGGCACTCGGGCTGGAACTGCTCCGGCTGTCCGAACGCGTCGCCGCCACCCTGCGCCGCCGGGGACTGCGCGGGCGGACGGTGTCGATCAAGGTCCGGTTCGCGGATTTCAAGACCATCACCCGCGCCAGGACAACCGCCGTTCCGGTGGACGTGGCCCGTGACATCCACCGGACCGCCGTCGAACTCCTCACCGAGCACGCGCCGGCGGGCGCGGTCCGCCTGATCGGCGTAAGGGTCGAGGGATTGGACACGGAGAGTAGTGGAGAACAACTACTTTTCGATTCACCCGAACCCCGTTGGCGGGATGCGGAGGTGGCCGCCGACGTCGCGAGGTCGAAGTTCGGCGCCGCGGCGGTGCGGCCCGCGTCACTGCTGACCCCCCGTGACCAGTGACATCGGCCGCTCGACCGTCTTCGAGAGAGCCGAGTCGGGTGGTTTCGGCCAATTCGATCCCTTCTGGATACGGGATCGGGTAGTCGGACGAGCGCGGGGCTCGTATCCTGGACAGAGACACCCCGCCTGGGGTTGTCTGTTGGGTCCATGACGTTGCGCGGCCCGGCGCCCGCGACAGCTGTGCCGGAGGAGGAAAGATGCCACTCTCCGAGCATGAGCAGCGGCTGCTCGATCAGATCGAGCGCGAGCTCTATGCCGAGGACCCCAAGTTCGCATCCACGGTGCGAGGCACCCGGTTGCGCCGCCCCGCCCGCCGACGGCGTATCCAGGGCGTTGCCCTGTTCGTAGTGGGCGTCGCACTGTTGGTGCTCGGCGTGGTGGTCAACATCCGGGTGGCCGAGATCCCAGTGATCAGCGTGCTCGGGTTCCTCGTGATGTTCTTCGGAGTCATGATGGCCGTCACATCGATTCGGCACGGAGCCGAAGCGGAGGACGCCCACGACAGCGGTGGTCCGCGAGCCGGTGGAGGTGGCGGCGGCAAGTCGTCCCCGCGCCGGAGCTCGTTCACCCAGCGCATGGAAGAGCGCTTCCGCCAGCGCTTCGAGGAGCAGTAGCTCTCACACACGCGAACATGCCGACGGGGCACCGCCTCGTCGGCATGTTCGCGTTCTCGTGTACTCCGCGCTCTGCTTGAAGGAGCTGAAGGGCGCTTTCCCCGCATGCGACGCGGTGAAAGCGCCCTTCAGCGCGTGAGATGCGGGGAAGGGGCCCTTCAGCTCCCGGGCCGGGGCGCCACCGCGGACCCGGCGGCGGCTACTTGCCCCGGCGCCTCAGCGACCGCGGGAACAGGCGGCCCTTCCACGACATGGGCGCGTTCCGTTTCAGGCTCCGGCGGACCTCGTCGAAGGCCGGGCCCAGCTCGTCGTCGCTCGCCGGCTTGTCCGAGTACCAGGACGTCTCCACCACGCCGATGACCGTCCGCAGGCCGGAGCGGCCCTCCTCGTCGAGGCGGTGCTTCTCGGCGACCTTCCGGCCCGCGACCCGCACCGTGTCCCCGTCGGAGAGCGGCAGGCCCCGGTCCGCGCATTCGTCCATCAGCTCGCGCCAGGCCGCGTCGGCCGCGGCGGGGGAGCGGGACGCGATCTTCTGCAGCCTCAGCCGCCGCTTGATCTCCCGGATCGCCGTCGGCGTGCCCAGCCCGCCGAGGACGACCACCAGGATCAGCGCGAACCACCACGAGACCCACGCCGCCAGGAACGCGAACGCCGCCACCCACAGCCCGATCGCGATCAGCGGCAGCCAGTTCGTGACGTTCGGATTGTCCAGGAACCCGCCGCCGCCCTCGGCGACCGGAGCCGGTGAATCCGGGGACGGCCCCGGGCGCATGAGCGCCCGGTATCTCAAGCGGGTGCGCACGATCACGACCACGGTGACCGCGGCCGCCAGGCCACCGAGGAGGCCGGCGAGGATCGCGGGCCACAGCGGCTCCTCCTCCTGCTGGCCCCCGGCGTCGCCCGCACCGAGATTCGGGTCCTGGTCCCGGGGCGTGCCGGTGGCGGGGGCGCTCGACGCGGGCGCGCTCGGCACTTCCTGGGTGTCGTTGGTCGTGGAGCTGCTGGTGTCGGTCTGCAGGTACGGCGGGACGACCGCGCGGCCGTCGACCAGCGGCGTCGGGTCGAAGCTGACCCAGCCCTTCGTCTGGAAGTAGACCTCGACCCACGCGTGCGCGTCCTCGGAGCTGATCGAGAGGTGATCGCCCTTCGGCGTGCCGGAGGTGAAGCCGATGGCGACCCGCGACGGGATGCCGACCGACCGCAGCATCACGGCCATCGCGGACGCGAACTGCTCGCAGAACCCGCGTTTGCCGTTGAGGACGAAGTCGGCGAGCGCGTCGGAGTCGGTGGCGTCGGCGGTCTTGGTGTCGTAGACGAAGCCGTTCTGCGCGGTGAAGAACGACCAGATCGCCTGGGCCTTGTCGAAGTTGTTCGACTCATTCTCGGTCAGCTGCCTGGCTTTCGCCGCCACCCGCGGGTCGACGCGGTCGATCTGGACGAACTGCTGCGGCACCTCGGCCAGGTTCGGGTCGTCGAGCCGGAGTTCGTCCTTCGACGGTTCCTTGATCGACGCGGTCTCGGTGTAGGCGGGCGCGTTCTGCTTGGTCGTGGTGAACACGGCGCCGCCGACCGGGTCGTACAGCCAGTTGTCGGCGAGTCCGGTGATCGACCGCGGCGCGCCGTAGATCGGCAGCCAGTTGTCGACCCAGTTCGTCGGCTCGATGCGGACCTCACGCGCCGGTCCGGCGCCGTCGTCGCCCGGAGCGGGCGGGAGCCCCTGGTTGGCCTGCACACCCTGCTGGGCCCGGCCGTTCTGCGCCAGTCCCCAGCCCTTGTTCGGGGTGAACGTGTCGAGGGTGAACGCGCGCAGCAGGCGCTTGTCCGCGCCCATCCCGTAGACCTTGAACAGCTCCACGTTCTCGCCCTGGTCGAGCAGTCCGCGCAGCTGCGTGAACGGCTCGACGCCGAACCCGCCCGCGCCGCCCCGGCCCGACCCGGTCCCGCCGGGAAGGCTGCCGACCGTGCCGACGCCGGTGACGGCCGCGCCGATGACCAGGCCCATCGCGATCGCGGCACTCACCACGCCGACGGGAGCGGTCAGCGTGCCCGCCGAGTTGCCCAGCCCCGGCGCGTCCCGGTTACGCCAGCGGCGATGCCGGTGGTTGCCGTCGACGGCGAGCAGCGCGGCGAAGGCCGCCGCGCCGAGCAGGAACGTCCACCACGGCAGCATTTCCTCGGCCAGCGCGGCCGGGACGGCGTACACGCACAGCAGCACCAGCCCCGTCGCGGCGGGCGCGGCGGCGGCCACCGCGAGGGTGTCGACCAGCACCGCGACCAGGCCGATCGCGATGGTGACCAGGCAGAGGATCGGCGGCGTGCCCTCGACCGGCGGCAGGCCGACGCGGATCTGCTCGGCCGACGCGGCGAGCACGCCGCGCAGTTCTTCGAGCGCGTCCGGGCCGGGGATGATCTTCAGGATCCCGCTGGTGGTGAACGCGCCGGTGACCAGGAACAGCAGCACCAGCAGCTGCGCGAGGCCGACGACGATGGTCGGCGCGCGCAGCGAGCGCAGGGCGAGCCCGGTCGAGGCGATCAGGACGACCGCCACCAGCAGGTAGCCGAACCACGCCCAGCCGGTGACGACGCCGGTGAGCGAGGTCGAGGCGAACAGGGTGGCGAGCCCGGCGGCGACCGGGGCGAGCACGCTGCTCGTCCAGACCGGCGGTGGCGCCTCGGGCCGGGGTTTCGGTGTGTGCGCGACGGGTGGCGCGGTCGTGGTCACAGGCCACCTCCGATCAGGGTGCCGCGGCGGGTGGCCGTCTGGCACAGCTCGGCCCAGACCTGCTGCATGGGCGAGCCGGGACCGGCGACGACGACGCCCCAGCCCGCGGCGCGCAGCAGCGCCACCGACTCCTCGGTGGCGGCGGCCCGGTTCTCGGGCCGGTTGACGCCCGAGGACCAGCCCGGGGTGTCGAGCAGCACGGCGAGGCTCCGGATCCCGCGTGGGCGGTACCGGGACAGCTCGTGCACGGATTCGTTGCTGACGGTGCCGAGCACGGCGATGAGTTCCTGTCCTTCGGCCGGGTCGTGGCCGAGGGTGATGTCGCGCTGGTGCGCGGGCTGGAGCGCGGCGAGGACGTCGAGCACGACGTTGTCGTAGTGCTCGCCACCCTCGCCGGGGGTGTCGGCCAGGGTCTGGCCGTGTTCGGTGATCAGCCGGACGCGGTGCCCGGAGCGGCGCAGGTGCAGTGCCACGGACGCGGCGAACGACACGGCCCATTCGAGGCTCGCGGCGGGTCCGGTGCCGTGGTGCGCGGCCGCGCGGTGGTCCAGCAGCACCGTGGTGCCGCCGCGCCACGGCCGCTCTTCGACGCGGACCATGATCTCGTCGCGGCGGGCGGTGGACCGCCAGTGCACCTTCCGCAGGTCGTCGCCCTGGCGGTACTGCCGGACGATCACGTCGGCCTCACCCTGTCCGGCGTGCAGGCGGATGCTGCCGTCGTCCCCGGCGCCGATCCCCGCCCCGCTGGGCAGACCCCACAGGCCGACCACCTTCGGCACGACGACCAGCCGCGAATGCCCGATCAGCTCCCGTTCGAACTCGCACAGCCCGAACGGGTCGGTGATCGTCGCCCGCAGCGGGCCGACCTGCTGGATCCCGCGCAGCACCGGCTGCAGCGGGTACCTCAGCGCGACGCGCCTGTCGTGGGGCAGCCGTTCGACGACGAACCGCGGGCGTGAACCCAGCGCGTAGGGCACGCCGTCTTCGAGGAGCACCTCGCCCGCCGGGAGCCTGCCGTCACGCCAGAGTTCGAGCTGGACCTCGCCGGGCGAGCCGACGGAGACCCGCTCCGGGCGCAGTGCGCGGGCCGCGCCCAGCCGCAGCCGGGTCGCCGAGATGAAGAAGGCGACCAGCAGCGGCAGGGCGACGACGAACACCGCCACCCGCAGCAGGTCCCGTTCGTTGAGCACGAACGAGCACACCGCCGCGGCGACGCCGGCGGCGAGGAGGCAGCGGCCGCGTGTGGTCAGGCCGGACAGAGCACGCAGCATGTGGCGCCGTTTCCTTTATCAGCGGTGGTTCGTACCCGCGGAGCCCTGCGGAACGGGGACACGGTGCAGGATCGCGCGGACCACGTCGGTGGCCGAGCGGCGGGCCGCGTGCGCCTCGGTGGTGAGCACCAGCCGGTGCGCCAGCACCGGGACCGCGACCGTGTGCAGGTCGTCCGGGACGACGAACTCACGGCCCGAAAGCGCGGCCTGCGCACGGGCGGCGCGGACCAGCTGCAGGGTCGCCCGAGGCGAGGCGCCGAGGCGGATCTCCGGCACCTGCCGGGTCGCGGACACCAGGTCGACGGCGTACCGGCGGACCTCCGGCGACATGTGCACCGAACGCACCGTCTCGATCAGCCGCTGCACCGAATCGCGGTCGGAGACCGGCTCGAGATCGGCCAGCGGGTTGTGCCCGGCGTGCTCGTCGACCATGGCCAGTTCGGCCTGCTGGTCGGGGTAGCCGATGGAGACCCGCGCGGTGAACCGGTCCCGCTGAGCCTCGGGCAGCGCGTAGGTGCCCTCCATCTCGATCGGGTTCTGGGTCGCGATCACCATGAACGGCTCTTCCAGGTGGTACGTCGAGGTGTCGACGGTGACCTGGTGCTCTTCCATGCATTCGAGCAGCGCCGACTGCGTCTTCGGCGAGGCGCGGTTGATCTCGTCGCCGACCACGATGTTCGCGAACACCGGACCGGGCCGGAACTCGAAACCGCCGCTCTGCCGGTTGTAGATGGACACCCCGGTGACGTCGCTGGGCAACAGGTCGGGGGTGAACTGGATCCGGCTCACGGTGCAGTCGATCGAGCGGGCCAGCGCCTTCGCCAGCGAGGTCTTGCCGACCCCGGGCACGTCCTCGACGAGAAGATGGCCTTCGGCGAGCAGGGTCACGAGCGCGATGCGGATGACTTCGGGTTTGCCGACCAGTACCCGCTCGACGTTGGCGGCGATCCGCCGCGCCGTCTCGTGCAGTTCGTCGAGCGACGCTCTGCCGTCACGGCCGTTCTGCCGGCCGCTGACCGAGCCCGTCGCCGTGGGGTACGGCGCCTGCCCGGTTGCCTGCTCGCCCTGCTGTTCGCCGGGCGTCGCAGACTGGATTCTCGACGTCACTCGACCTCCTGATGCCACGTGGCTGGTGTCCGCTGAGTCTGCTGAAGGCCAGCTTTCATCACTCGAGTGGTCCCCCGAGCAGCGGTCAGCCTCCCACGAAGTGTGTCAAACTCGGGCGAACTCTTGGGGGGAACCCCGCGAACCCCGGCCGATGACTCTGTGCGACCAGGAACCTTACCTCGATCGAGTGAGTCAAGGGCGTTTTCGGGTGCTCCCGCTGACGCGGGGTTTTGTCGTATGCTCCGATGCGAGGTCGCTCGACTACGGAGAGGCGTAATCGCATATGAGCGAGGTGAGTACCGCCAAACCACGGTTCGATCTGAGCGGGTTCGCGGTCGCCCCGGAGCTGGCGGCCGACGCCCATGTGAAGATCTCCGCCCTGCAGGACGTGGTCGGGCAGATGGTCCGCGAGGCCAAGGTGCTCGGCCGCACGGTTCCCCTCGGCGGGGGATACGCCGACGAGGTCGGCCGGTTCATGGCGCAGTACGGGATCGGTGCCGACGGCTCCGCGGTCGAGGCGCTCACCGCCTTCGGCAAGGAACTCGAGGCGCTCAAGAACCGGATCGAGAAGGCGCTGGCCCGCTACACCCGTCAAGATGAACAAGCGGCGGCGGATGTGGACTGTGTCGGCGGCTGAACCCATGAGCCCCCGCCTCCCCGGTTTCGGCGTCCTCGCTGCGCTTGTCCTCCTCACAGTGTCCGCCTGCGGGCAAGGGGCCGCAGGCCAGGCGCGGATTCCGGCCACCGAGAAGGTGGCGACCGGCGGTTCGGCCGCGGTCACCGCTCCGCCCGCCGCGCCGGATCCGTGCGCGCTGCTGGGCCCGGGGGACCGGTCGAGCGCCGGGCTGAACGTCCTCGGCGTCCCGAAGGAGATCAACGGCGCCCGCGCCTGCGACTGGACGGTGCCCGGCACCTTCGGCGTCACCATCACCGTGGACGAGCGCAACGGGCTCGCCGACCTCGAGGTCGCGCGCAAGACCGCCACGAAGACCAAGGTCGGCGACCGGGACGCGCTCAAGGTCTCCGACAAGAAGGCGGCCGACGGGACCTGCGCGGTCCTGCTCGGCATGGGGGAGAAGGCGAGCGTCCAGATCGACGTGAGCAACACGAACTTCACCGACACCCCGCTCGCCTGCGAGCGCGCGATGACGGTGGCGGGATTGGCCGAACCCAAACTGCCCTAGGAGACAAGCGTGTCTGAAGGAGAGATGCCGGGGCGCGAGGTCCCGGTCGCGGCCACGCGGTACGAGGCCTACAGCCACGAAGCGCTGGCGGCCGAGGTCGAGGACGGCAACGATCCCGAGGCCGCCGGCGGTATCGGCGCCGCCTGGGACGCGCTCGCGCGGCGGATGCACGACGCGACGTCCGAGCTGGCCGGACTGGTCGGCAGCAGCGAGGAGAACTGGCGCGGGGAAGCGGGTGACGCGCTCCGCGGCGTGCTGGCGACGGCGTCCGGCTGGCTGACCTGGTCGGCCGATCTCTCCTCCGCCCTCGGGCAGGCGATCTCCGGGCAGGCCGAGGTCGCGGCGCGGGCCCGCGCGGACATGCCGCCGCCGGTGGAGTTCGATCCGGGCGCGATGATCCGCGGTGCCGCCGCGGGCGGGAACCTGCTGGCGCTCGCGGCACTCGCCGACGAGATGGAGGCCCGCCGCGCGGAGGCCGAGGAGGCCCGGCGCAAGGCCGTCGACGTGATGAACACCCGCGACGCCTCGCTGCACTCGCTGACCCCGCGGGTCTCGTTCGGGAAGCCGCCCGAGCTGGGGCGGTCTTGATCCGCGTTTCCGCGTCGGCGTTCGACGTCCTTTGGTCCGATCTCGGCCACGCGGCCCCGCCGTGGCCGCTGTCCGTCCGCAGTGTCGGCGGCACGGAAGCGGAACGCGCCGAGATCCGCGGCGCGGTCTACGAAAACCTCGCCGAACGCGGCCTGTACGACGGGGACCGGCTCGACGCCGCCCTGGAAGCGCGACTGGACCTGCTCGCGCGCGCCGAGGTCTATGTCGAATGCGAGGCACTGGCCGACATGACGGCCGAAGCCCCGTTCCGCGCGGTCGCGGCGGCGCGGGGACGGCACGGTGTACTGGCCACTCAGCCCGAACAGACCATCGCCCTTTCCGGGATCGGCGACGGCGCGGTGTTCGCCGCGATCGTCGACGTCCTGCCGGAGCTGCGGCCCGGCCCCGGCTACGGGATCAGCCTGCCCGCGGCCCGTTTCGGCGGTGACCTGGAGGATCCGGTGTTCGGCGACGGCGGACGATCGTCGGCTTCGGACAGTCAACTGCGCGAGGTGCTCGCCATCCAGGCCCGGCCGGTCTACAGCGCGGGCCAGTTCACCGTGCGGACCCGGGGCCGTGACGGCCGGACGCGCCGGGCGGGCGGGCTGACCTGGTTCGACACCGACGTCGGCGCGTACTGCGCGGCGCGGACCGAGGGCCGCGGCGGGCAGGCATGGGTGAACGTGTCCCCTGTGGACGGTCCGCGGCTGGCCGCGCGACTGGCTTCGCTGCTGGATCCGGACCGCTAGGTTGTGAGGGTCGACAACCCGAGGGGGGTTCGGAATGACCGTGCCATTCGGTGGCCAGGTGCGCGATCCGCAGGAGTGGATGCGGGAACAGGAACAACGCAGCGCCGCCTTGCTGGCCAAGGCCGAGCAGGCGAAAACCGATCTGGAGAACAATGTCGTCACCATGAGCAGCCCGGACCGGCTGGTCACGGTGACGGTCAACCCCGGCGGCGGCCTGACGTCGCTCGCGCTGTCCCCGCAGGCACAGGAACGGCCGCCCGCCCAGCTCGCGTCGCTGATCATGAGCACCTACCGCAAGGCGACGACGAGGGCCGCGGACCGGACCCTGGAGATCATGGCCGAGCTGACCGGCGAGGATTCCGACGCGGTCGACTTCATCAAGAGCACCCTGCCGCCGAGGGAGGAACCGCGGCCCACCGCGGAATCGGACGACTCGGCCCGGTTCGGCCTCCCCGCCGAGCCACCCTCCGAGCCACCCTCTGGGCAGCCCGTGAAGCCCCGGCCGTCCCGTCCCGCGCCGGACGAGGACGACGGCGAAGACTTCCAGCACGTCGACTGGACCGGGCGCTCGTGAGCGGGCCGGGATACGGCGTCTCGCCGGAACGCCTCAAGGCGCACGCGGACCAGGTCTCCGATCTCGCCGACCGCATCCGGGGCGCGGCCTCGGCGGCGACCCAGGTCGGGATGGGCGGATTCGGTGGCTACGGCCTGCTGTGCGCGGTGCCCGTCGGTGGCGTGCTGCAGCTGGCCCAAGGCGACGCGGAGGAGCTGATGACCAGCGCGGCGAACCTCGGTGACGCGTTGTCCGGAGCGCTGAGGAAGGCGGCCACGGACTATACCGAGATCGACGACGACGCGGCGCGGCTCAGCCGGGACCTGGGGAAGAAGCTGTGAGCGAAGGACCGGTCGCGCGGCCGAGAGAACAGAATCTGGTCGCGCGGAAGGAAGCGAAGTCCGAGCCCTTCAAGGGCGGCGGAGCCTTCGAAAGTGGCTCGAGTCTGGGCGGCGACATCTACAAGGCCTTCAAGGGCGACGATGTCGACGCGTTCGCGTTCGCGATGGACGGTGTCTCGTTCAGCCTGGACGCGCTGTCAATGATCCTGAATCCGCTCGGAGAACTGGTCAAGGCCGGTGTCGGCTGGCTGATGGAGCACCTCGACTTCATCCGGGAGCCGTTGGAACTGCTCACCGGGGATCCGGAGCTGGTCCAGCAGGCGGCCCAGACCTGGAACAACATCGCCGGGGAACTCGAAGCCGTGGCGGGGGACTACGAGGGAGCACTCTCGACGACGTCCGGGTGGGACGGTGACGCTGCCATCGCCTACCGCCGCGTCGCTTTGCAGTACACACAGTCCCTGCGCGATGTAGCGGCCGACGCGAAGGACTCGGCGCACTGGATCACCACCGGGGGGATGGTGGTGGCCACCGCGCGTGCGCTGGTCTTCGACATCATCGCAACTTTTGTCAGTGATGTGATCACTCGGGCCTTGCTGGCGCTCGCCAGCTCGTGGTTCACCTTGGGCGGTTCGGTCGCGGCTTTCACCGCGAGCATCTTCGCCGACGCGGTCAACGTCATGGCGAAGATCCAGAAGAAGATCGGCAAGCTGCTCAGCGCCATCCAAAAGTTCGTGAAGAGGTTCGAAGGTTCGAGTGAGCGAGCCCGAGAGGCGGCGCGGGCGCTGGGACGTAAGGCTTCGGACCTCGGGCAAGAGGCCAACCGGGCGATCAAGGCCAGCGACAAGACCCTGGACACGTTCAAGGCCGACAATCTCAAGCTCGCGAAGAAGGCCCTGGATTCCGACGCTACGGGTGCCGAGCGCCTGCTCAAGCACACGCGTGGAGGAATGGACCGTATGGAGAACACCGTCGCCGGCAAGATCGCCGACAACACTGGCTTGAAGATCGGGAAAGAAGCCGGGAAGGCGGCCGCCGCGGACTACAACCAGTACGACGGCGGCTCAGCCGAACGCGGCAGGACGACGCCACCGAACAGCGGTCGGATCAGCGGTTCACTCGACGACGATGACTGACCGGATCGGATCGGAGGAGCGACCGGTTCGGAAGCGCCGAGGGCGATACAGCCTGCGGGTGCTCTCCGGCGTCGTCTTCGTGGTGCTGGGCGCATGGGTGATGTTCTCGTTCGGTGCCTCGCTGGGGATCGGTGCCGCAGGGACAGTGGACCGGTTCGGCGTCGCGCAGATCCGGGAGTGCCATCGCAGCCCGGTGCGACTCTGGATGATCCACGTTTGCGAGGCCGATGTGACGTGGGACCGGAAGACGCCCGGCAGACCACAGGTCACGTCTTCGACGATCGGTTCTGTCGCGGATCTGTCGGGTGAGGTGAGCGTCGTGTCCTACAAGTCAGTAGGCCGCTACGGGCTTCTTCACTACAACATCGTCCCTGTGGACCGCCCGCGGCCGTTGTTCTCCACTGGGTGGTGGTTCTTCTTTGTAATCGTGGGCACGATCCCCAGCTACATCCTCGGCTGGTTCGCGGGCAAGGGTATCGATCGGTTGCTTCCTGAACCGAAGGAGAAACCCAAGGATTGGCGTGGCGTCAGCCGTCGCACCACCCCAGGGATGAACGGACGCCGCCGCAAACGCGGACGCCGCTGATGGGCGAGCAGACCGAGCGGCCGACGCGTACCGGTCGCACCCGCTGGTGGCCCTCGGGCGTGATGGGCGCCATGGGCGTCCTGCTCACGTTGTGGCTGATGCTCTCTTTGCAGTGGGTGGTCGGTTTCGAGCCGTGGGGCACCCTGAGCAGGACCGGTACCGCCCAGGTCGAGCGGTGCCAGAGGAACGCGATCCACACCTGGATGACGTATTCGTGCAAGGCGGAAATCCGGTGGGACAACGTTTCCTCAGGAGGAGAACAGGTCTCGACCGCCGCGGTCACCTCGGTTTCCGCGCTTTCGGGCAGCGTCCCGGTAGAGGAGTACAAGTACCGGAAGAAGAACAGCTCACGAGGTGGATCTTCCGTGGTCCCGGTGGATCGGCCGCTGTGGCCGGTCGCCGACGGCTGGTGGATCCTTCTCGTTTTCGTGAGTGTGATCCCCGGCTGGTCGGCGGGGTTCTGGGTGGGAGATCGTCTCGATCGGTTGCTGCCGGAACCCACGGAGAAACCCAAGGATTGGCGTGGCGTCAGCCGTCGCACCACCCCAGGGATGAACGGACGCCGCCGCAAGCGCGGACGTCGACGGTGAGCGTGGAAGATCCGGGACACTGAACGTCCCGGATCTTCCACGCTCGGAGCGAAGCAGTCCTTTGTCGACATGTCGTCGGATGAACCGACGTCACCCTCCACTGTGTCCTCGGCGTCCCCCACCACTCCACACCGGATTCCCCACTTTCACCCCCACTTCGCCCCACCACAGGGTTCCGGCTGCCGATATCCGGACGCATCAGGCATAGATGAGGTTGCTTCGATACCCGCCCAGGGGGATCTTGGCCACCGTCCCCCACCATGCCCCCACCTGGCCCCACCTGGCTGACCAGCGAAAACGTCTGACACGACGGAGTGGTGGCGGCTTTTGTCGCGTTGACTGTGGTGAAAAGTGGGGTACGGTGGTGCGCAGTGGGGCAGAAGGGAGCCCCGTGGCCGACCCTGGTTGTCCGCAGCCGGGATCGGTAGGGAGGTGGAGCCGGTGTTCCTCGGCACCCACACCCCGAAACTGGATGACAAGGGGCGGCTCACGCTGCCCGCGAAGTTCCGCGACGCGCTCGCCGGTGGGCTGATGGTCACCAAGGGACAGGATCACTGTCTCTTCGTCTTTCCCCGGGCCGAGTTCGAGCAGATGGCGAGGAAGGTCGCCGACGCCCCGTTCACGAACGAGGCGGTCCGGGCCTATCAGCGTTATCTCTTCGCCGGGACGGACGAACAACGCCCGGACGGGCAAGGACGTATCGCGATCGCGTCCGAGCTCCGGCGCTACGCCGGGTTGAACAAGGAGTGCGTGGTGATCGGGGCGATCACCAGGTTGGAGATCTGGGATGCCCAAGCGTGGCAGGGCTACCTGGACGAACACGAGGACAGCTACGCGAAGGCTCGAGAGGAAGTTCTGCCGGGCGTCTTCTAGACGTGACCGAGGAAGCACCCACGCCGTCGGGGGGCGCGGGTTCACGCTTCGGGAACGCCGGAAACCGCCCACACGGATGCCGTGAGGCCTCTGTCCGCTCAGTGGCCCTGGTACACCTTCCCCGGTACCAGGTCAGCAGGCGGGCGGACAGGGACCTGACGGCATCCGGCATCTTCCCCGGCATGACAGGAAAGGGGGGAAGACATGGCAGACGAACACGAGCACGTTCCGGTGCTGCTGGACCGCATCGTCGAACTGTTCGCACCGGTCTTCTCCGACCGCGAGGCCGTGCTGGTCGACGCGACCGTCGGACTCGGCGGTCATTCCGACGCGCTGCTCACCGCCTTTCCCTCCCTGCGGCTGGTCGCACTCGACCGTGACCCCAACGCGCTGGAACTTTCCGCGCGACGGCTTGCGCAGCATGGGGATCGCGTCGACTTCGTGCACGCCGTCTACGACGAGATGCCGTCCGCGCTGGAAGGCCTCGGACTGTCCAGAGTGGACGGGATCCTGTTCGACCTCGGCGTCTCTTCGATGCAGCTGGACCGGGCCGAACGCGGTTTCGCCTACTCCAAGGACTCCCCGCTCGACATGCGGATGGACCCGACCACCGGGATCACCGCCGCCGACGTGCTCAACACCTACGCGCCGGGCGAGCTGATCCGGATCCTGCGCGACTACGGCGAGGAACGGTTCGCCCAGCGGATCGTCAAAGCCGTCATGGCGGCACGGGAGAAGGAACCCTTCACGCGCAGCGGGCGGCTGGTGGAACTGTTGTACGACGCGGTTCCCGCGGCCAGCAGGCGCACCGGCGGGCATCCGGCGAAGCGCACTTTCCAGGCGTTGCGGATCGAGGTCAACGGCGAACTCGAGGTGCTGCGGCGGGCGATGCCGCGGGCGCTGGCCTCGCTCGCCGTCGGCGGCCGCATCGTCGTGGAGTCCTATCAGTCCCTTGAGGACCGGCTGGTCAAGCAGGCCTTCGCGGAACTGGCGAAATCCCGGACGCCCGAAGGGCTTCCGGTGGAACTCCCGGGTCACGGCCCGGAACTGAAACTGCTCACCAGAGGGGCCGAGAAGGCCGGCGAGGCGGAGACCGAACAGAACCCACGGGCCGCCTCCGTGCGGCTGCGAGCCGCCGAACGGATCGGAGACCGAGCACGATGACCGCTCCCGCGAAGTCCCGCGGCCGCCGGGGTGCACCGGCGCCCGGACGGCGTGCCCGCGCGACCAGCACGGTCGACGAGGCACCGGACACCGCCGCACCCGAAACCGGGACGCCCGGTCGCGCCTCCCGCGGCCGGACGTCGGCGGCCGAACGCGCCTACGCCCGTCGCGCCCAGCGCGCCGACCTGCTGCAGCGCGGCCAGCGGCGCAACCGTCCCGACGCAGAAGGTGGCACGGGCAAGGAAGAGCCGCCCAAGAAGCTCAAGCTGCGCTGGCCGCGCTCGCGCGCGTCGTTCGTGCTGATGATGATGGGCATGCTGGCCGTCGGCGTGGCGTGCACGCTGTGGCTCACCACGCAGGCCATCGCCGACTCGTACCGGCTCGAACAGCTGCGCACGGCCAACGCCGGGCTCGCCGAGGCGAAGGAACGGCTGCAGCGCGAGGTCGCGAAGGCCGAGTCACCCGCTTCACTGGCACCCAAGGCCAGGGAACTGGGCATGGTGCCCGGTGGCGACCCCGCACACATCGTGGTCGGCCCGGATGGACAGTCCACTGTGGTCGGTGAACCGAAGAAGGCGGAAGGGGAAACCGTTCCCGCGCCGCCCGCCGGAGCGGTGCCGCCCGCCGAGGGCACCCAGAACGGCGTGATCGAGGGCGACCAGCCCGCGGTCCCGCACCCGAACGCGGAAACCCAGGCACAGGGAGGTCAGTGATGTCACCCGGCCGTCCGGCGCAGGCCCGGGCGCGGTCGGCGGGAAGCGCGCGGCGGACCTACGCCGCCGGGACTCGCCGTGCCACCGCCCGGCGGGGCAACGGGGGACATCCGAGCCGGTTCACCGGGGTGCGCATCCTGCTGATCATCGTGATGGTGCTCGCCGGCCTCAAACTGGTGCAGGTGCAGTGGTTCGAGGCGGGCGCGCTGTCCGAGGCCGCGGAACGGCAGCGGGCGTCGGTGATCGAAAGTCCCGCGCAGCGCGGGTCCATCATGGACCGCAACGGAACGAAGATCGCGTTCAGCATCGAGGTGCGGACGCTCGCGGTGAGCCTGAACTGGCTGCGCAAGACGATGGACGAGTTCGCCGCGAAGAATCCGGCCAAGGGCAAGAACTTCGAGTCCGAGGTCGCGGGCGCGTCGAAGCTGATCGCGGCCAAGCTGCCGGGGGTGATCACCGAGCAGGAGCTGCTGGACAAGTTCCACAAGCCGGACGGGTTCACCTACCTGGTCCATGACATCGAACCGTCGGTCGCCGAGTCGATCGTCAAGGCGTATCCGTGGATCACCGTCGAGAAGCGCTCGAAGCGGGAGTACCCCGGCGACTCGGTGGGGGCGAACATCATCGGCTACGCGAACTGGCGTACCGACGAGAAGGACATCTCCAAGCACAACCTGCACGGTGGCTACGGCCTCGAAGCCTCGCGGGACAACGACCTCGCCGGAACCCCGGGCCGCAAGATCGTCAACACCCGGAACGGCAACGACAACCTTGTCATCCCCGGGACCGAACGGGACATCCAGAACGCCGTCCCCGGTTCGGATCTGCAGCTGACGATCGACACCGACCTGCAGTACGAACTGCAGCGGCAGCTGAGCGAGTACGTCGTCAAGTCGCGGGCCAAGGGCGGCCAAGCGGTCATCATGGACTCGAAGACCGGCGAGGTCTACGCGCTGGCCAACGACAAGACGGTCAACCTCAACGACCCGGCTTCGCGCAGCGAGACCGAGAACCTGAACAACCGCGCGGTGACCACGCCGTTCGAACCCGGTTCGGTGAACAAGATCGTCACCGCCGCGGGCGCGATCGACGACGGCATCACCACGCCGGAGGCGTCGCTCCCGGTGCCGGGTTCGCTGCAGGTCGCGGACAAGATCGTCAAGGACGCCTGGATCCACGGCACGCAGCAGTTCACCACCACCGGCATCTTCGCGAAGTCGTCGAACGTCGGAACCCTGTTGCTGGCACAGAAGCTCGGCAAAGACCGCTACGCCGAGCTGCTCAAGAAGTTCGGTCTCGGCCAGCGCACCGGTCTCGGCCTGCCCGGTGAGAGCCCGGGTTTCGTACCGCCGCTCAACCAGTGGTACGCCACGACGTTCGGCAACCTGCCGATCGGGCAGGGTCTTTCGATGACCGTCGTGCAGATGGCCGGGATGTACCAGGCCATCGCGAACGACGGGCTGCGCGTGGAACCGCGGGTGGTCAAGGCGAAGGTCAATCCGGACGGGACCGTCGTTCCCGAACCGGCGCCGAAGACCGTGCAGGTCATCAGCCCGCAGGCGGCGAAGACCGTCCGCGACATGATGCGCGCGGTGGTGCAGAGCGGCCGAGGGCTGCAGAGCGGCACCGGACCGAAGGCGGCGCTGGAGGGCTACCAGGTCTCGGGCAAGACGGGCACCGGCCAGCAGGTCGACCCGCAGACGAAGACCTACAGCAACCATCTGTACAACATCACCTTCGCCGGGATCCTGCCCGCCGACAAGCCGCGGTTCGTGGTCGGCATCCGGCTCGACGCGCCGGACACCTCGCTGCCGGGCGGGGGCTCGGCAGCGCCGCTGTTCCACTCGGTGGCCGCCTACCTGGCGCAGCGGTTCCAGATCCCGCTTTCGGACGGCCCGACGCCTCAAGTGCCGCTGATCCTTTCCTGACTGTCCAGGAGCCTCGTGAGTGGTAATGACGGTTCTAACCGTCATTACCACTCACGAGGCCATGATCGTCCTCAAGCGACAGTCGGAAGCCCTTGCGTGCCAAGGAGAGCTCTCGAAACCCATTACCACGGGCATGATCACCTCGCGCACACACCGCACCGCTTCCGTCACCCGAATGCCACGCCGGTAACCTCCTTGGCTGTGTCGGTGCCTACTTCAGATCCCCGCAGCGGTCCCGCCGTCGAAAGCGGGTCCGGCGCGACGGCTGCCCAGGTCCCGGACAGCCCGGTCAAGGCCGTCTCCGCGCCCCCTCGTCCGGCCAGGATCGAGCCGATGCCGCTGGGCACGCTGCTCGCCAGGGCGGGCGCGCGGCTCGTGGTGGACGGCGACGACTACCCGGCCGCGGCCGAGCTGACGGTCACGGGCAGCACGCTGCGCGCGCAGCACGTCCTCCCCGGTGACCTCTTCGCCGCGCTTCCCGGTGCCCGCGCCCACGGCGCGGACTTCAGCGACCAGGCCATCGCCGCCGGCGCGGCCGCCGTGCTCACCGACGAGGCCGGTGCCGAGCGCCCGGTGCTCCGTGACGCGGGCGTGCCGATCCTCGTGCACCCCGACCCGCGTGCCGCCCTCGGCGAGATCGCGGCCTGGATCTACGGCGAACCGTCGCTGGAGCTGTCGGTCCTCGGGATCACCGGGACGTCCGGCAAGACCACGACGTCGTATCTGGTCGACGCCGGCCTCAAGGCGGCCGGGCTCACCACCGGCCTGATCGGCACGGTCGAGACCCGCATCGCGGGCGAGCGGCTGGCCAGCGGGTTCACCACCCCCGAGGCGCCGGATCTGCAGGCGCTCTTCGCGGTGATGGTGGAGCGCGGCGTCACGCACGTCCCGATGGAGGTCTCCAGCCACGCGCTGGCACTGGGCCGGGTCAACGGCACGCGTTTCGCGGTCGGCGCCTTCACCAACCTTTCCCAGGACCACCTGGACTTCCACAAGGACATGGAGGAGTACTTCGCCGCCAAGTCGCTGCTGTTCGACGGCCGCTCCACCGCCGAGGTGGTCGTCGTCGACAGCGCCTGGGGCCACGCCCTCCTGACCCCGCACACGGTGACCGTCTCCACCGAGCCGGGCTCGGACGCGCAGTGGCGCGCCACCGACCTCACGCCCACCCCTGCGGGAGAGCAGACCTTCACCCTCCACGGACCCGAGGGCCTCGCCGCTTCGGCGAAGATCCCGCTGCCTGGCGAGTTCAACGTGGCGAACGCGGTGCTCGCGGCCGCGATCCTCACCACCGCCGGTGTCCCGCTCGACGCCATCGTCGCCGGGCTCGCCGCGGTCGAGGTGCCGGGCCGGATGGAGCGGGTCTATCTCGGCCAGCCGTTCACCGCGGTGGTCGACTACGCGCACAAGCCCGCCGCGGTCGCGCAGGGGCTCGACGCGCTGCGCGCCCGCACCGAGGGCCGGATCATCACCGTCCTCGGCTGCGGCGGCGACCGTGACACCGCGAAGCGCCCGATGATGGGCGAGGCGGCGGTCCGGCGCAGCGAGGTGCTGATCGTGACCGACGACAACCCGCGCTCGGAGGATCCGGCCGCGATCCGGGCGGCCATGCTGGCCGGGGCCCGCAACGCCGGACCGGCGCTGGGCGGCGAGATCCTCGAGATCGCCGACCGCCGTGAGGCCATCGTCCACGCCGTCGAACTCGCCCGGCCCGGCGACATCGTGCTCATCGCGGGCAAGGGCCATGAGACCGGCCAGGAGGTCCAGGGTGTCGTGCACCCGTTCTCCGACCGGGACGAACTCGCCTCCGCCATCCGCAGACGTCTGGAGACACCGTGATCGTGCTCAGCCTGGCCGAGATCGCCGACATCGTCGGCGGCAGGCTGCACCGGACCGACGGCACCGCCGAGGTCACCGGGAGCGTCGAATTCGACACCCGCGAGCTGACCCCCGGTGGACTGTTCGTCGCGCTGCCCGGCGCGCGGGTCGACGGCCATGACCTCGCCGCGAAGGCCGTCGAGGCCGGCGCCGTCGCGGTGCTCGCGGGCCGTGAGGTCGACGCCCCGGCCGTGATCGTGCCGCCGCTGCCCGCCGGTACCGCGCACGATCGCGCGTTCGCGCTGGTCGCCGACAAGGACGGGGCGGGCGCCGCGGTACTGGCCGCGCTGGCCAAACTCGCCCGGCACGTGGTCGAGAAGCTGTCCGGGGACCACCTGTCCGTCGTCGGCGTCACCGGCTCCTCGGGCAAGACCTCCACCAAGGACGTCATCGCCCAGCTGCTGGAGCCGCTCGGCCCGACGGTCGCGCCGCCGGGGTCGTTCAACAACGAACTGGGCCACCCCTGGACGGCGCTGCGGGCCGACGCCTCCACCCGGCACCTCGTGCTGGAGCTGTCCACCCGCGGGCACGGCCACATCGCCGAGCTGGCCGCCATCGCGCCGCCGCGGATCGGGGCCGTGCTGAACGTCGGCACCGCGCACGTCGGCGAGTTCGGCTCCCGTGAGGGCATCGCCAAGGCCAAGGGTGAACTCGTCGAGGCGCTGCCGAGCGCGGAAGACGGCGGCGTCGCGATCCTGAACATCGACGACCCGCTGGTCGCCGCCATGGCGAGCCGCACGAAGGCGCGGGTGGTGTACGTCGGCGAGAGCGCGTCCGCGCACGTCCGCGCCGTGGACGTCACCCTCGACGAGGAGGCGCGGGCGTCGTTCCGCCTGGTGACCCCGTCCGGCGAGGCGCCGGTGAAGCTCCCGTTGTACGGCGAGCACCACGTCGGCAACGTGCTCAGCGCCGCCGCGGTGGCACTGGAACTGGGTTCGACGACCGAGGAGATCGCGGCCCGCCTGTCGGGCCTCGAGCAGCGCTCGGGACGCCGGATGGAGGTCACCACCCGGCCCGACGGCGTCACGGTGCTCAACGACTCGTTCAACGCCAACCCCGAGTCGGTGCGTGCCGCGCTCAAGGCGCTCGCGTCGATGAGCACGGAGCGCCGGTCTTGGGCCGTGCTCGGCGTGATGGCCGACCTCGGCGACGACGCGGTCGAGGCGCACGACGGCATCGGCAGGCTCGTCGTCCGGCTCAACATCGACAAGCTCGTGGTCGTCGGTGAGGCCGCCGCGGCCATGCACCAGGGCGCGCACCAGGAGGGTTCCTGGGGCGAGGAGTCGGTACTGGTACCCGACGTCGAGGCCGCCGTCGCCCTGCTGCATGATCAGCTCCGCGCGGGCGACATCGTGCTGGTGAAGGCGTCCAAGTCCGCCGCGCTGTGGCGGGTGGCCGATGCCCTGCTCGCCTCCCCCGAAACGAACGCTGAATCCCCTGCAGTACCCCCTTCCCCCTCCCAAGAACGCTCGAACGGTGGTGACGCGTGATCAGCATCCTGATCGCGGCCGCGGCGGGCCTGCTGGTCTCCATCCTCCTCACTCCCTATCTGATCCGGGTCTTCTCCCGGCAGGGCTTCGGCCAGGAGATCCGGGAGGAAGGACCGCAGGGACACAAATCCAAGCGCGGTACCCCGACGATGGGCGGTGTCGCGATCATCGTCGCGATGGTCGTCGGGTATTTCGTGGCCCATCTGATCAGCTCGCTCAGCGGCGGCAACGGCACCGGCGGCCCGTCCGCTTCGGGGCTGCTGGTGCTCGGGCTGGCCGTCGGCCTCGGGATCGTCGGGTTCCTCGACGACTTCATCAAGATCCGCAAGCAGCGCAACCTCGGGCTGAACAAGACCGCGAAGCTGGTCGGCCAGCTGGTGGTCACGATCGGTTTCGCGATCCTGGCGCTGCAGTTCGCCGACGAACGCGGGCTCACCCCGGCGTCGGAGAGCCTGTCCTACGTGCGGGACCTCGCGCTGATCACCTTCCCGTCGGTGTTCTTCGTGATCTTCTGCTACGTCGTCATCTCGGGCTGGTCGAACGCGGTGAACTTCACCGACGGCCTCGACGGTCTCGCCGGCGGCACCGCGGCGATGGTGCTGGCGACCTACGTCGTCATCGCCTTCTGGCAGACCCGCCTCTCGTGCGCGGTCACCCCGCAGGCCGCCTGCTACGACGTCCGTGACCCGCTGGACCTGGCCGTGGTGGCCGCCGCGGCGACCGGCGCCTGCGTCGGTTTCCTCTGGTGGAACGCCGCCCCGGCGAAGATCTTCATGGGCGACACCGGTTCGCTCGCGCTCGGTGGCCTCGTCGCCGGCCTGTCGATGACCACCCGCACCGAACTGCTCGCCATCGTCATCGGCGGTCTGTTCATGGTCGAGATGATCTCGGTGGTCGCGCAGATCGCGGTGTTCCGGACGACCCGGCGACGGCTGTTCCGGATGGCCCCGTTCCATCACCACTTCGAACTCGCGGGCTGGGCCGAGACCACGGTCATCATCCGGTTCTGGCTGCTCTCGGCCATCTGCTGCATG
Organism: Amycolatopsis orientalis DSM 40040 = KCTC 9412; assembly: GCF_000478275.1. Taxonomy (GTDB): domain Bacteria; phylum Actinomycetota; class Actinomycetes; order Mycobacteriales; family Pseudonocardiaceae; genus Amycolatopsis; species Amycolatopsis orientalis. The sequence continues at coordinate 413,896 of NZ_ASJB01000015.1, read as the reverse complement.
TTCGGTCTCGGCCTGTTCTACAGCGAGCAACTCGGCCTCGGGGGTTAAGCGGTGGAGCTCGCCGGGCGTCACGTCCTCGTCGCCGGAGCCGGGGTCACCGGCACGTCCATCGTCCCCGTCCTGAAGGACCTGGGGGCGCGGATCACCGTCACCGACGGCAACGCCGGACGGCTGGCGGAACTCGAAGGGCTCGGTGCGGAACTCGTGCCGGGCCTGACGGAGCCGCCCGAAGGCGTCGAGCTGGTCGTGACCAGTCCCGGCTGGAAACCGACGTCGCCGTTGCTGGTGGCGGCGGCCGAGGCGGGGATCGAGGTGATCGGCGACGTCGAGCTGGCGTGGCGGGTCGGGCAGCTGCGCGACAAGCCGCCGGTCTGGCTCGCGATCACCGGGACCAACGGCAAGACCACCACGGTCGGGATGCTGGAGTCGATCCTGCGCACCGCCGGGGTCGACGCCGTGGCCTGCGGGAACGTCGGTTTCGCGGTACTCGACGCGGTGCGGGCCGGGCACGAGGTGCTCGCCGTCGAGCTGTCGAGCTTCCAGCTGCACTGGTCGTCGACGCTGGCTCCGCTCGCCTCGGTGGTGCTGAACCTGGCCGAGGACCACCTCGACTGGCATGGCTCGATGGCCGAGTACGCGGCCGCGAAGGGCCGCATCCACGCCCATTCGGCGAACGTGGTGCACAACATCGGCGAGGAGTGGTCCGTCCGGCTCGCCGACGAGTACGCGCCCGACGGCGCCCGCCGCGTCGCCTTCGGCATGGACACCCCGCGCCCCGGTGAACTCGGGATCGTCGAGGATCTGCTGGTCGACCGCGCCTTCGTCGCCGACCCGGCGACCACCGCCGACGAACTCGGCACCCTGGCCGACGTGCGCCCCGCCGGTCCGCACAACGTCGCCAACGCGCTCGCCGCGGCGGCGCTGGCCCGCGCGTACGGCGTCACCGGCGAGGACGTCGCCAAGGGCCTGCGGGAGTACCGCCCCGCCCCGCACCGGGCCGAGGAGATCGGCGAGATCGACGGCGTCCGGTACATCAATGACTCCAAGGCCACCAACCCGCACGCGGCGAGTGGTTCGCTGCGCGCGCATCTCTCCGTCGTCTGGATCGCCGGGGGCCAGCTCAAGGGCGCCTCGGTGGACGAACTGGTCGGCTCGATCGCGGGAAGACTGCGCGGAGTCGTCCTGTTCGGCGTTGATTCACCCGTGATCGCCGCCGCTGTTGCGCGACACGCGCCGGATGTCCCGGTCAACAGCCTCCCTTCGGGTGACGATGACACCATGACTGCGGCGGTGAAGGCGGCCCGCGCCCTGGCGCGCCCTGGAGATGTGGTGCTGCTGGCCCCCGCCGCGGCGTCGTTGGACATGTACCGCTCCTATGGCGAGCGCGGCGACGCGTTCGCCCGTGCGGTCCGTGTCCTGCGCGACGGTGCGGGGGAGACCAGTGACGGCGGTTGAGGAGAAAAAGGGCCAGCCGGCGCCACGGCAGCGCAAGTCCCGTGAACGCAAGGAAAGCCCGTTCGTCGCCTTCCGCACCGCGCTGACGGCCTGGCTTTCGCGGCCGCTCGCCTCGTTCCACCTGGTACTGGCGCTCACCGGCGTGCTGACCGTGATCGGCATCGTGATGGTGCTTTCGGCGTCGTCGGTCGCTTCGTACAACCCGAAGACCGGCAGCGGCGTCTACGCGCAGTTCAGCAAGCACATCCTGTTCGTCGCCATCGGCTCTGTGGTGTTCTGGGTCGGCCTGCGGATCCCGCTGGAACGCGTCCGGCGTCTTTCGGCGACGATGACCGTCGTCTGCCTCGGCCTGCTCACGCTGGTGCTGACCCCGCTGGGATCCACCGTCAACGGCTCGCAGGGCTGGTTCATGTTCGGCGGGTTCGCCTTCCAGCCGGTCGAGGCGGCCAAGCTCGCGCTCGCCTTCTGGGGCGCGCACATCCTGGTGATCAAGTACAACATCATCAACCAGTGGCGGCATCTGCTCGTCCCGGTGGTGCCGATCGCGCTGCTGATGTTCGCGCTGGTCATGATGCAGCCGGACCTCGGCGGCACGATCACGCTGGCGGTGGTGCTGCTGGCCCTGCTGTGGTTCGCGGGCGCGCCGAAACGGCTGTTCGGCGTGATCCTCGCCGGCGGGCTCGTCGGGGTGCTGGTGCTCGCCATCATCGCCCCGTACCGGCTGCGGCGGGTCATGTCGTTCGTCTCCGGCGACCCGGACACCAGCGCCGACGGTTTCCAGGCCAACCAGGCGAAACTCGCGCTCGCCGACGGCGGGCTCTTCGGCAAGGGACTCGGGCAGGGCCAGTCCAACTGGGGCTATCTGCCGAACGTGCAGAACGACTTCATCTTCGCCCTGATCGGTGAGGAACTCGGCTTCATCGGCTGTGTGGTGGTGCTGGCGCTGTTCGCCGGGGTCGCCATCGTGGGGCTGCGGATCGCGGCCCGCAACCTCGACCCGTGGATCCGCATCGTGGCGGGCACGCTGACCGTCTTCCTGGTCGCGCAGGCGGGGATCAACATCGGCTACGTGGTCGGCCTGCTGCCGGTCACCGGGGTCACGCTGCCGCTGATCTCCTACGGCGGGACGTCGCTGGTGATCACCATGCTCATCATGGGCGTCCTGGCCAACGCCGCCCGGCACGAACCGGAGGCGGTGGCCGCACTGCGTTCGCAGGGGCCGGGTAAATTCGGACGCCTGCTGAGGCTTCCCGCGCCCGACCCGTACCGCCCGCCCGCCAAGCGCAAGGGCGCCGCGGCCAGGGGAGGCGCCGCCAAGGCGGCGAGGCCCGCGCCGAGGACGGCGAGGCCTTCGCCCGCCCAGGAGCGGCGCCGCTCGGTGCGGGAACCCGGCAGAAGGACGGCCGCACGTACGGCGGTGAACCGCGGTACCGCGAAACGGGGTACCGCAAATCGGAGAGGTCATAGGTGAGTAACCCCGTTAAGGGAGCCGAGAGATCCGCCGCGGGCAAAGCGCCGGTGGTCGTGGTCGCCGGGGGCGGCACCGCAGGACACATCGAACCAGCACTCGCGCTCGCCGACGCCGTGATGCGCCTGCGTCCCGACGCGAAGGTGATCGCGCTGGGGACCGAGCGCGGTCTGGAGACCAAGCTCGTCCCGGCGCGTGGCTATCCGCTGGAGCTGATCCCGCCGGTGCCGATGCCGCGCAAGCCGACGCCTGAGCTGCTGAAGATGCCGCTGAAGGTCCGCGACGCGGTCAAGCGCACCCGTGCCGTCCTGGACCGGGTCGGCGCGGACGTCGTCGTCGGCTTCGGCGGCTATGTCGCGCTCCCGGCGTACCTCGCCGCACGCGGCCGCACCCCGATCGTCGTGCACGAGGCCAACAAGGCGGCGGGCCTGGCGAACCGGGTCGGCGCGCGGTTCGCCGCCCGCGTCGCGGTCGCCGTCCCGGGGACGCCGCTGCCGAAGGCCGAGGTCGTCGGCATCCCGCTGCGTCACTCCATCACCTCGCTCGACCGGGCCGCGCTGCGTGCCGAGGCCCGGGAGTTCTTCGGGCTCGACCCGGATGTCCCGACGCTGCTGGTCTTCGGCGGTTCGCAGGGCGCGGTGTCGATCAACGGCGCGGTCTCGGCCGCGGCCAAGGAGTTCGCGGACGCCGGTGTCGGCGTCCTGCACGCCCACGGCCCGAAGAACACGCTGGTCGTCCAGGAGTTCCCCGGCAGGCCCGCGTACGTCCCGGTGCCGTACCTGGAGCGGATGGACCTCGCCTACGCCGCCGCCGACGCGGTGCTGTGCCGCTCCGGCGCGATGACCGTCGCCGAGGTCACCTCCGTGGGCCTGCCCGCGGTGTTCGTCCCGCTGCCCTACGGCAACGGCGAACAGGCGAGCAACGCCCAGCCCGCGGTCGACGCGGGTGCCGCGCTGATGGTGACCGACGCCGACCTCACCGCCGCCAAGATCGCCGAGCTGGTGATCCCGCTGGTCGCCGACGCCGACAGGGTCGCGAAGATGAGTGCGGCCGCGGTCGGTCTCGGCCACCGCCAGGCCGACGAGACCCTTGCCAAGATCGTGCTGGAGGTAGCCGGTGCCTGACAACCTCCCGGACACGCTCACGCGTGCCCACCTGATCGGGATCGGCGGCGCCGGGATGAGCGGCATCGCCCGTATCCTGCTGGCCCGCGGGGCCCAGGTCTCGGGGTCCGACGCGAAGGAGTCGCGCGCGTTCCTGTCGTTGCGTGCCCAGGGCGCCGAGATCGCCATCGGCCAGCGCGCCGAGAACCTCGACGCGTTCCCGGAGGGCCCGTCCTCGGTGATCGTGTCGACCGCGATCAAGGAGACCAACCCGGAACTGGCGGCCGCGCGGGAACGCGGGATCACCGTCCTGCACCGCGCGCAGGCGCTGGCCGGGCTGATGGGCGGCCACCGCGTCGCGTGCATCGCCGGGACGCACGGCAAGACGTCGACGACGTCGATGCTGACCGTCGCGCTGCAGCACTGCCGGCTCGACCCGTCGTTCGCCATCGGCGGCGACCTCAACGAGTCGGGCGCGAACGCCCACCACGGCGAGGGTGGCCTCTTCGTCGCCGAAGCCGACGAGAGCGACGGGTCGTTCCTGGCCTACTCGCCGACGGTCGCCGTGGTGACCAACGTCGAACCGGACCACCTGGACCACCACGGCACGGCCGAGGCGTACGTCTCGGTGTTCACCGACTTCCTCGGCCGGATCGAACCGGGCGGGCTGCTCGTCGTCTGCGGTGACGACGAGGGAGCGGACAAACTGGGCTCGCAGGCGGAGGAACGCGGCATCCGCGTCCGCCGCTACGGCCGTTCGGTCACCGGCGCGGACGACGCGAAGGTGCTGGACTACACGCCTGCCCCCGAAGGTGGCGTCGTGCGTATCTCCTTGCAGGGCAAGGAAATCGACCTCCGCGTCGCGGTGCCGGGTGAGCATATGGCGCTGAACGCGATCGCCGCGCTGCTCGCCGGGATCGAACTCGGCGCGCCGGTCGAGGGCCTCGCCGAAGGGCTCGCCGCGTTCGGCGGTGTCCGGCGCCGGTTCGAGTTCAAGGGCCGCTCCGGCGACGTCCGGGTGTACGACGACTACGCGCATCACCCGACCGAGGTCGACGCGCAGCTGCGCGCGGTCCGGACGGCTGCCGGTTCCGGCCGGGTCATCGTGGTCTTCCAGCCGCATCTGTACTCGCGCACGAAGACGTTCTCGAAGGAGTTCGCGACCGCGCTGTCGCTGGCCGACGAGGTCATCGTGCTGGACGTGTTCGGTGCCCGCGAGGAGCCGGAACCCGGCGTGAGCGGCGCGCTCATCGCCGACCAGATCTCCGGCCCCGCCGTGCACTACCAGCCCGCGTTCGACGTCGCGGCGAAGCTCGCGGCGGATCTGGTCAAACCCGGCGACCTGCTGGTGACCATGGGCGCCGGCGACGTCACGCAGCTCGGCCCGGAGATCCTGGCCGAACTGGACCGGCGGGCGGGCTAGCCATGTCTCCCAAGGCGCGCTTTCGGATTCCCGTAGCCGGGCCGCGGCATCGCCTGTCCACTCGCGAGGCCAGGTCGGCGGCCCGCCTCCGCGAATCCGAGGCCTCCGGCCGAAAAGAACCGCGCGCGCGTACCCTCACCCAACCTGTCCACCTCAGTTCGGGAGGCACGCTTCAGCCATGACGCAGACCGGGGAACGCCGCCGCCCGGCCGAACCCGGTCGGCGTCCGCGTACCGAACGAGACAAGCGGGTCAAACGGGTCGAGGGGGCGAAGGCCCGGCGCGGCAGGCGGTCCGCCCCGGATCGTCGCCGGATCACCCGGCCGGTCCGGCGCAAGGAGATGCGGCGGCGGTGGGTCGCGCTGCTCTCGGTGCTGACCGTCATCGCCCTCGTCTACCTGCTGTGGTTCAGCTCGATGCTGGGCGTGCGGCAGGTCGACGTCGTCGGCGCGAACTCCGTGCCCGCGGACCAGATCCGCGCCACGGCGGCGGTGCCGGACCAGAAACCGATGCTGCGCCTGGACACCGACGAGATCCGCGACCGGGTGGCGCAGATGCCCGGGATCGCCACCGTCGACGTCTCCCGGTCCTGGCCGGGCACCCTCGAGATCACCGTGACCGAACGGGCGGCCATCGCGTTCTTCGACAGCGGCCCCGGCGGCGACGGGGTGCACCTCGTCGACGGCGGGGGAGTGGTGTTCAAGACGGTCAAGGAACGGCTCGCGGGGCTGCCCGAGCTGAAGCTGATGTCGGTGTCGGCGGACGACCCGGTGACCCGTGCGGTGACCGGGGTCCTCGGCGTGATCCCGCAACAGCTGCTGAAGCAGGTCACCACGGCGACGGCGAAGACGCCCGGCAGCGTCGAGTTCACCCTGGCCGACGGGAAGACGGTGCGGTGGGGGACCTCGGCCGACACCGAACGCAAGGCGAAGGTGCTCGCCGCGCTCCTCACCCGCGAGGGCAAGGTCTTCGACGTCTCGGCGCCGGACCTGCCCACCGTCTCCTGACCGCGTTTAGCCCGCTAAACGCGATCCTTGCGCACGCACCTACCGCATTTAGTCCTCTGGATGCGGTAGTTGGCGGTACGAACTAGCGCATCCAGAGGACTAAATGCGGCGGGTGACGAGGGCTTCGATGCCGTCCAGCATGCGTTCGAGGCCGAAAGTGAAGGCTTCGTCGGCGGCTTCGCAGGTGTCCGCGTCGTAGCCGCCGCTCTCCCACATCCGCGTCATCGCCGGATGGCGTTCGACGTCGAAGTACTTCTCCCAGAACACCGACCGCTGCCCCCACCAGGCGTCGGTCGACTGCCCGGTCCGCTGTTCGACCTGCGCCGTCTCGGCCGAAAGCGCCGCGTTCGCCTGGACGTACATCTCGACGCTGTTCGCGGCCGCGGCCGCCTCGCGCGGCCGCAGCCCGATGTCCGCGACGGCCGCGATCAGGTACTCCTGCCCCGCCATCAGTCCCGGTCCCAGCACCGGCCGCACCGACGACGCCGAGCGCAGCCACGGATGCTTCCGGAACACGGCCACGGTGCGTTCGGCGTAGAGCCGGATCTGCTCGCGCCAGCCGTCCGGCCGGGGGGCGCCGGGGCCGGGAAGGTCCCGTTCGGCGAGGACCGCGTCCACCATGAGGTCGAGCAGTTCCGTCTTGCCGGGGACGTAGGTGTAGAGCGTCATCGTGCCGGCGCCGAGTTCCTTGGCGATCTGGCTCATCGACACGGTCGCCTCGCCCGCGCTGTCGGCGAGGGCGACGGCGGTGGCGATCACCTGGTCGAGGGTCAGTTTCGGTTTCCGCCCCCTGGTCGGCTGCCGGGCATCGCCGCGGTCACGCCACAACAGTTCGAGACTGCGCTCGAAGTCCATCCGCACTCCACTCGGCCGTGAAGCTGGATTCTACATTCTCGTATGCGGTACGGTTGGGCAATTCCCGTAGGACGTACGAATAAGGAGTGGGGCATCGTGACGATCCTGGTGACCGGTGCGACCGGAAGCGTCGGCAGGCTGCTGGTCGACGAGCTGGTGAAGGCCGGGGCGCCGGTGCGGGCGCTGACCGTCAACCCGGCGAAGGCGGCGCTGCCGGAGCAGGTGGAGGTCGCCAAGGGCTATCTGGGGAAGCCGGAAACGCTGCCCGAGGCGCTGAAGGGCATCGAGACCGTGTACCTGGCGCCGCTGGCGGACACGGTGGACGACTTCGTGAAGCTGGCGAAGGAGGCCGGAGTGCGCAGGGTGGTGGCGCTGTCGGGCAGCAACGCCGACGACCCGGTCGAGAACTCGAGCGGGGTGGCCTACGCGATCATCGAAAAGGCGGTCCGGGAGGCCGCTTTCGACTGGACGTTCCTGCGCCCGGGGGCGTTCATGAACAACACGCTCGGCTGGGCGGAGCGGATCAAGGCCGAACGGGTGGTCCGCGAGGCCTACCCCGAGGCGCGGATGACGCCGATCGACCTCGGGGACATCGCCGCGGTCGCGGCGCACGTCATCCTGACCGAGGGACACGTCGGCGAGAAGTACACCCTGAGCGGGCCCGAGGCGGTCAGCCAGCGCGAACAGGTCGCCGCCATCTCCGCCGCGCTCGGCGAGGAGGTCACCTTCCAGGAACTCACCCGGGAGGAGGCGGACAAGCAGTGGACCGACGCCGGGATCCCGGCGGAGATCGCGAAATGGCTGCTCGACGGATTCGCGTACTTCACCGAGCACCCGGACACGCCGACGGGCGTGGTCCAGGAACTCACCGGGCGGCCTGGCGTCACCTACGCGGAGTGGGCCGTGGCGAACGTCGAAGCGTTCCGCTGAGGGTCGCCTCCTGCTTCGGCAAGGGGCTGAAGGGCGCTTTCCCCGCATGCGATGCGGGGAAAGCGCCCTTCACCGCGTGAGATGGGGGGAAAGCGTCCTTCAGCTCGCCGGTGAAGGGGTTCAGTGAGGGGGGTCAGCGGGCCCGGCGGGGCAGGCGGGTCGGCAGTGGCGCGCCCCGCCGCGGCCGGTCCGCCTTCTCCTGGGCGGGCAGCGGCGAGGCCGGGCGCTGGGGCTGGGGCAGCGGAGGCGGGGCCTGCGACTCGCGCGGCCAGGCGGGGGTGATCATCGCCTGCGCCCCGACCCGGCGGACCGGCAGCCCGTGCGCCTCGCGGGCGGGCAGGCCGGGCCAGATCTCGCCCGCCTCCTTCGCGGCGTCGCGGATCGCGGTGCCGTCGAGCGCGGTGCGTGTCTCCTCGATGTCGCGGTCGAGCCACTGGACGACGAACTCCAGCGGACCGGCCGGCGGCAGCGGCCACAGGAAGATCTCGTGGTCGACGTGGAACGACGTCCCGCCCAGACCCTGGGCGCGCAGCACCGGCTGGTCCGGTTTCGAAGCCGACGGCACGGAGATGGTCTCCGAGCTGGCCCGGCGGCCGTCGGGGAAGAGCACCCCGACGAGCAGCGCGTTGTAGTCCGGGACCCGGCGGTGGTCGATCAGGCCTTCGCCGGGTTCGTCCAGCAGCAGATCCCGCGAGTACACCGACAGCTGGAAGGTGACCGACTCCGGCCACACCTCGATACCCCTCAGCGCCACGATGGTCCGCTCGGCGCGGCCCAGCGGCATCGACCAGGGCAGGATCGCCGGGACGATGTACTCGTGCGGCGGATCCACCCAGGGGCGGCCGTTGTACCCGAACAGCTCCTGTTCCGGCACCGGGAACAGGGGGCGGCTTCGCGGACCGTCGGTGAAGAAGCTCATCGCGGACCGGGTGGGGCGAACCTGGCTGAAACGCCCCTCACGCCGTCAAAGACCACCATGGGATTCACGGTATCCGATGACCATGCCGGTACTGAACGGTTTCACCGCACCTTTTGTGTCACCCGAAGCCCCTGAGCCGCACTTTCGAGCCCTTCGGCACCTTGGTGCCCGGCTGCGGATCCTGCTGCAGGACGAAGTCGAAACCGCCGTTTCCGCCGCCGTGGCCGTTGCCGTTTCCCCGACCCTCACGGTCGGCTTCCAGTCCGGCCTGACGCAGGATCTGGATCGCCTCCTCCATCCGCTTGAAGGTCACGTTCGGTACTTCGACGGCGTTCGAAACGAACACCCCGATCCGGCGGTTGCTCGCCTTGCCGCCGCCCTTGGGGTCGGTGCGGGTCACCTGGCCGGCGGCGAACTGGTCGGAGAACTCCTCGCCTGCCTGGAACGGCTGGAAGCCCGCTTGCTGGAGGATCGCGAACGCGGCGTCCTTGGCCTGGCCCGTGACGTCCGGGACCGGCGGCAGCGGTTCGGGGCCCTTCGACAGGATGATCGTGACCTGCCCGCCGATGTTCAGCTGCGAACCGGGAGCCGGGTCGACGCGGATCACCTTGTTCTTGGCGACGTCGCTGAACTCCTGCTCGCCCTGGACCGGGGTCAGCTGCGCGGCCTTGATCGCCGTCTCCGCGTCCTGCTGGCTGGTCCCGGCCTGGATGTCCGGCACGATCGGGCGGCCCTTCGACAGCACGACGTTGACCGTGGTGCCCGGCGCGACCGACGCGCCCGCCGCCGGATCGGACCGGATCACCGTGTGCTGCGCGGCGGTGTCGCTGTACTCCTCGGTGTAGGCCGGGGTCAGCTTCGCCGACCGGAGCGCGTCACCGGCGGCGGCCTGGTTCATCCCGGCCAGCTTCGGCACCGACGACGTCGTCGGCGCGGAGTCGTTGAGGATGAAGGCGAACGCGCCGATCAGGCCACCGAGGACCAGGACCGCGGCCGCGATCATCACGTAGAGCCGTTTGCGGGACCGCGGCCGGTCTTCGTCGTCCGCGGCCGGTTTGGGCCGAGGGGGAGGAGTGCGCGGCGGCTGGGTGCCGGGCGGCGGGGTGGGCGGGAACTGCGGTTCCCGGTGCAGCGCCTGCGTCCCGCGCGGGCCGGTGACCGGCAAGGTCGCCTCGGCGACCGGGGCCAGCACGGTGGTCGCCATGGCGGGGTTCACCGCCGGGACGGCCGGGATACCGGGGGTGGTGCGCTCCGCGGCGGTCTCCCGGTCGGCGTCGGCGGGCAGCGGCACGGGTACCGGGACCGCCGGGATGCCGAGGACGGTGCGCAGATGGTTCAGCTCGGCGAGGAATACCGCGGCGTCGGACGGGCGCTGCTCGGGGTCGCGGCGGGTGGCGCGCAGGATCAGCTCGTCCAGCGCGGGCGGGATCCCCGGCCGGAGTTCGCTCGGGCGCGGGACGTCGTCGTTGACGTGCCGGTACGCCACCGAGATCGCCGTGTCGCCGGTGTAAGGCGCGCGGCCGGTGAGCATCTCGTACAGCAGGATCCCGGTGGAGTAGACGTCGCCGCTGGACGTGGTCGCACCCGTGGCGACCTGTTCGGGCGAGACGTAGGCGACGGTGCCGAGGATGACGCTCGAACTGGTCGTCCCCGCGCTCGCGATCGCGCGGACCAGGCCGAAGTCGCCCACCTTGACCACGCCGCCCGAAAGCGCAGTGCCGCCGCGGCCGATGAGCACGTTCTCCGGTTTGACGTCGCGGTGCACCAGTCCGGCCGCGTGCGCCGCGGCGAGGGCGGACAGCACCGGTTCGGCGATGCTCAGCGCGAGCGCGACGTCCAGCGGACCGCGTTCGGCGAGCAGCTCGCGCAGGGTCCCGCCGTCGACGAGTTCCATGACCAGGAAGGCGCGGCCGGACTCCTCCCCGCCGGGGGTGTCGAAGCCCTGGTCGTGCACCGCCACCACGTGCGGATGGTGCAGCCGGGCCGCCGAGCGGGCCTCCCGTTCGAAGCGCTCGACGAACGACCTGTCGTCGGCGAAGCGCGGGTCCATGATCTTGATGGCGACCTGGCGGTCCAGGCGGGTGTCGACGCCGCGGTACACCGACGACATCCCGCCGCGCGCGAGCAGCTTGTCCACCCGGTAACGGCCCTCGAGCAGAGTGCCCACCAGAGTGGGGTCCGTGCGTGTCACGGCTATGGATCGTACGGAAGTGCCCATGTTCTGGTGTACGGGACCTGGCCCGGCAAGGATCACGATTTCCGGCATTTCGTCGAATCGGCGGTATGCGTGACTGAGCGGACACGCTCCGTCATGGCGAAGTCGTCACCCGTGCGCACTAACGGAGCGGGAGACGGAATGTGGCACAGTGTCACCTGTGAGTGGTATTCCCGTCGCCGACGACGTTCTCGATGCAGATGTGGCCGTTCTCCCGCTTCCGGAGGTCGCGACCGCGCTGAACGTTTCGGCCAACAAGGTCCGCCAGATGCTGCGTGACGGTCACCTGATCGCCGTGCGGCGCAAGGGCGAGCTGTACGTCCCGGTCGCCTTCCTGGTGAAGGACGGCGTGGTCAAGGGCCTGGCGGGCACCATCACCGTGCTCGCGGACTCCGGCTTCACGCGGACGGAGATGCTGCGCTGGCTCTTCGCCGAGGACGAGACCCTGCCGGGGGCCACCCCGGTCAACGCGCTCCGGACCAGCCACGGCACCGAGGTCAAGCGGCGCGCGCAGGCGATGGCGTTCTAGTCCGCCTGGACGTTCTGACCACGGCATACGTCGCAGCCGCGAGCAGCTGGCAGCCCGCCGCGGCGCTCAGCCCGGCGGTTACGGAGAGTGCGCTCAAAGGCCCCGCGGCCGCGGCACCCGCCGCGAGGCCGGTGATCTTCACGCTCGCCGCCGTCGTGAAAACCTGAGCCCGCACTTCGGCGGGTGCTTCGCGATGCCGGATGGCGAAAAGCGCCGAAAGCTGCGGTCCCTCGGCGAATCCGGCGAGGACGGCGGCGGCCAGCAGGGTCACCACGTCGTGCCCGGCGGCGGCGAGCAGGAAGCTCGCGCCCAGCAAGCCGGTGCTGACGAGCACGGTGCGGTCCGGTGGCGGCGGCCTGCGGGCCAGCACGGCGTTCGCGACCAGGGACGCGGCGGCCAGCACGGTGAGCAGGAGCGCGCCGGCCCCCGGGTTCCCCAGCCGTTGGGCGCCGAGCAGCGGGTAGCAGACCACGGCCATCCCGACGCCGACGAAGGACATCGTGGAGGTCGCTGTCGCCCGCAGGAGCGCGCGATTGCGGAACAGGACGGCGAAGCCGGCGGCGAGCTGCCGCCGGATCGGCTTCCCCGGCCGGGCTTCGGCGGCGGGAAGTGACCACGCGGCCGGGAAGGCCGCGACGACCAGGGTGATCGCGACGGCGACCGCGGCCGGGGCACCGGCGTAAGCGGTCACGAGCCCGGCCAGTCCCGGTCCGGCGAGGCTCGCCGCGGTGAACGTCATCGCGTCCAGCGCGCTCGCCCTCGGCAGCGGTGTCGTGCCGCGGACGCCGGGCAGCTGGGCCGTCCAGCCCCCGGCCAGCGCGGGGTTGAGCAGCCCGGCCGCGACGGCGACCGCGATCGCCGCGGGGATTTCGACGAGCGCGAGCACCGCGCCGAGTCCGCCCGCGTAGGCCAGCAGCGCCCACGCCAGCAGCCGTCCCGGGCGGGGACTGCGGTCGAGCAGCGCGCCGAGCAGCGGCCCGCCCGCCGCCGCGGAGATCGTCAGGCCCGCGAGCAGTGCCGACCCCGTGGCGGCGGAGCCGTCGACGCCGAGGCCGAGCAGGAGCAGCGCCGGCCCGGACAGTTCGTCGCCGGTCCTGGCGATCGTCGCCCCGGCGAGATAGACGGCGAGTCTGTAACGGCCTCTCATGAAAAAGACGTTACAGTGGGATATGACTTCAGCGCAGCGGGATTTCCTGCCGGGGCGTTCGGCGCGGGCGGCGGCGCAGCGGGCGGTGGATCTGCTGGAGGTCCTGCTCTCGCCCGAACCCTCGGCTTCTACGGTCCGTCCCGTCCTGGCGGCGCACGGTGAGACCGACGTGGAGCTGAGCCCTTCGGACCTGACGTCCTTGCGCGAGGCGGCATGGGAGCTGCGTGAGGTGTTCGCGGCGCGGGATGTCGCGGAGGCGGCCGGAGTGCTCAACCGGCTGCTGGCCCGGTACGCGCATCCGCCGCGGCTGACCGATCACGCCGACGGGTTCGGCTGGCATCTGCACGTGGACGCCGACGATGACGGACCGTGGGGTGCGTGGCTGGTGACGTCGTCCGCGCTGGCGCTCGCGGTCCTGCTGGCCGACCGGCAGGCGCCGCCGGGCGGGCTGTGTGCCGCTTCGGGCTGTGGGAAGCCCTTCGCGCACTTGGGCGGAGGAAGCCCGCGCCGGTACTGTTCGACGCGGTGCGCGACCCGGGAGCGGGTGGCGGCCCACCGGCGTGGTCGGTCCTGAACGCCATGAAAGGTCCTTTCCTCGCAAATTTTGCAAGGAAAGGACCTTTCATGGCACGCGAAAGGACCTCAGGACTGCTTGTCCCGCCACTGGATCCAGGACCGCAGCAGGTCGAAATTGTAGTCCGGGCCGCCGGTCGCCACGGTGAACAGCGAGACGCCGTGCTCCAGCAGCTTCGGGCCCAGCTCCTCGGGATCACCCTCGACGCCGACCGAACGCTCGATCTCCTTCGGGTCCCGGCCGATGTCGGCGCAGTGCTGGTCGAGGATCTTGACCTTGCGCTCGACGACCTCCGGGTCGCCGAAGCCGTGCCAGATGTCGGCGTGCTTCGCGACCAGGCGCAGCGTCTTCTTCTCGCCGCCGCCCCCGATCAGCACCGGGATCTCGCGGGTCGGCGCGGGGTTCAGCTTGCCGAGCCTGGTCTCGATCCGCGGCAGCGCCTCGGCGAGGTCGTCGAGCCGCCCGCCCGCGGTGCCGAACTCGTAGCCGTACTCGTCGTAGTCCTTCTCGAACCAGCCGGAGCCGATGCCGAGGATGAGCCGCCCGTCGGAGATGTGGTCGACGGTGCGCGCCATGTCGGCCAGCAGCTCGGGATTGCGGTAGCTGTTGCACGTCACCAGCGCGCCGATCTCGACCCGCGAGGTGGACTCCGCCCAGGCGCCCAGCATGGTCCAGCACTCGTAGTGCAGGCCGTCGGGATCGCCGTACAGCGGGTAGAAGTGGTCCCAGTTGAACACGATGTCCACGCCGAGGTCTTCGGCCTCCGAAGCCGCCCGGCGGATCGCCTTGTACTCGGCGTGCTGCGGCTGCAGCTGGACGCCGATCCGGATCTTCCTGTTCGCAGCAGTGGTCATGACCGCACCCTAAGCCTGGAGTTGCTCCACGCGCTCGTCAGCAACTTCGGCAGCGCGGTCGCCAGCCGCCGTCGCCGCGGCACGAACGCGCGGGTGTTCAGCACGTCGTAGCCGAGCGCCACGATCTCGTCGAGAATGCCTTCGTAGAGCACCAGCGCGGTCCGGACACAGTCGCGGGATTCCGGGCGCAGCAACGGGATCCCCGCTTCGGCACGGCGGTACACCGCGCGGTTGCGCGCCACCGCCACGGCGAGCGCGCGCCGCACCCGGCGGTCCGGCAGCCCCCGGGCGCGCGACCACATGAGCAGCTCGCGGTCGACGCCGAACGCGGCCAGCTCCTCGGTGGGCAGGTAAAGCCTGCCCCGGTCGAGGTCCTCGCCGATGTCGCGCAGGAAGTTGGTCAGCTGGAACGCCTCGCCCAGCGCGGCGGCACCGGGTTCGGCGTCGGCGACCGGGACGACGGTGCCGAAGACCGGCAGCATCTGCAGGCCGATCACCTCGGCCGAACCGTGGACGTACTCCTTGAGATCGGCGTAGGTCGCGTATTCGGTGATCTCGAGGTCCATCGCCATGGACCGCAGGAACGCGTCGAACAGGCCGCGGTCCAAATCGTGGCGGCGCACGGTGTCGGCGAGCGCGGCCAGCACCGGGTCGGCGGGGGTGGCGCCGTCGAAGACCCGCGCGACCAGCCCGGCGACCTCGTCGAGCGCGAACGCGGGATCGGTGCCGGGCGCGGGATTGTCGACCAGTTCGTCCGCCATCCGCGCGAAGCCGTACAGCGCGTGCGCGAACGGCCGCGTCCGGGGCGGCAGCAGCCGGGTCGCGAGGAAGAAGGTACGGCCGTGGTGCGCGTTGATCCGGCGGCATTCGGTGTACGCCGCCCGCAACGTCTGCCCGGTGATGCCCGCGGCGTCGAGTTCGCTCATCGGCCCGTGACCCTTTCCGCCGCGAGCCTGCCGGAGATCACCACCGGCGGGATGCCGACGCCCGGTGTGGTCCCGCAGCCGGCCAGCACGACGTTTTCCGCCGCCCGCACCAGGTTTCCCGGCCGGAACGGGCCGGTCTGGGCGAAGGTGTGCGCCAGCGAGAACGGGGTGCCCGCGGTGAGACCGCGTTCCGCCCAGCCCGCCGGGGTGATCATCTCGTCGACGGCGAAGTCGTCCGCGAAGCCGGTGAGGCCGCGCTTTTCCAGCGTACGCAGGAGTTCCGTGCGATAGGCGGGGCCGACCCTCGTCCAGTCGATCTTGCCGCGACGGAGATTCGGTGCCGGTGCCAGTACCGAGATCACCTGGCCGCCGCCGGGGGCGAGCCCCGGTTCGGTCGCGGTCGGCCGGGTCACCAGCAGCGACGGGTCGCTCATCAGCCTGCCCTCGCGGATGATCTCCGAGAAGGTCTTTTCCCAGGCGTGGCCGAAGAAGATGGTGTGGTGGCCCAAATCCGGCCATGCTTTCGGCGCGTGCCCGTGCAGGACGACGGCCGACGGCGAGTACCGCAGTGGCAGCGGGCGCCGGGGACGGGCGCCGAGCAACCGGTACGCGGTACCCAGTTCGGTCGCGAGAACCACGGTGTCGCAAGGGATCCGCTCACCCGAGCGGGTCCGCACCGCGCGCACCCGCGAGGAAACCCGTTCCAGCCAAGCGGCTTCGGTGCCGAACCGCACGTCCGCACCGGCCCGTTCGGCGGCGCCCGTCAGCGCCCGCGCGACCTCGCCCATCCCGCCCGCCGGGTAGTAGACGCCGCCGACGGTGTCCATGAAGGAGATGACGCCGTACGCGCCGATCGCGCGCGCCGGGTCGAGTCCCGCGTAGAGCGCCTGGAAGGAGAACAGGCGGCGCACCCGGTCGTCGCGCAAGAACCGGCCGATCTGCGGGCCGAGCCTGCCGAATCCGCCCAGTGCGGCCAATTTCACCAGTTCCGGGCGGACGAGGTCGAGCGGCGAGTCGAAGTTCGCGCCGATGAAACGGTCCTTCTGTACCGCGTACAGCTCGGTCAGCCAGCGCCGCAGACGGCGGTAACCGTCGGCTTCGGCCGGACCGGCGGCCGCGCGGATCTCGGCCTCCATGGCCGCCGCCTCGGTATGCACGGCGATCGTGCTGCCGTCGGCGAACCGGGCGCGATAGGCCGGGTCGAGCCGGGTCAGGGTCAGATTGCCCGACAGCGATTCGCCGACCGCCGAGAAGGCCTCGTCGAGCAGTTCCGGCATGGTCAGCACGCTGGCGCCGGTGTCGACGGTGTTGCCGCCGAAATCCGCCTGTCCGGCGCGGCCTCCGGGACTCTTGTCCTGCTCCAGCAGCGTGACCCGGCGTCCGGCGCCGAGCAGGTGCAGCGTCGCCGACAGCCCGGCGAGCCCGCCACCGATCACCACCACGTGGTCACTCGGACCGGTGACAGTGCGCATCAGTAGGTCCGCTGGGTCGCCTTGACGACCAGCCCGGTCAACGCGGCGGGGGCGGGCTCGGCGAGGTGAGCGCGGTCGAGGGCCGCCATCGCGGAGTCGGTGAGCTCGTCGATGCGGCGTTCCACCGCGTCGACGGCACCGACGTCCTGCAGTGCCTCGCGCACGCTTTCGACGGCGTCTTCGGACAGATGCGCGTCGCCGATGGCGTCGGAGATGACCCGCGCCGCGGCGTCCTTGCCCTGTTCGGCCGCCCGCTGGAGACCCAGCGCGACCAGCAGCGTGCGTTTGCCCTCGCGCAGGTCGTCGCCCGCCGGCTTGCCGGTGACCGAGGGGTCGCCGAACACGCCGAGCAGGTCGTCGCGCAGCTGGAACGCCACGCCGACCTCGTCGCCGAACTCGCGCAGCGTCGCGATCAGGGCGTCGTCGGCGCCGCCGAGCGCGGCACCGAGGTGGAGCGGGCGCTGGACGGTGTACGCGGCCGTCTTGAGCTTGCAGATGTGCAGCGCGGCCTCGGGGGAGGCGTCGCCGGTGGCCTGGGTGCGGACGTCGAGGTACTGCCCGGCGAGGACCTCGGTGCGCATCGCGCGCCACGCCGGCCGCGCGGCGGTCAGGGCCGCGGGCGGGAGCGGGGCCTCGCCGAACATGTCGTCGGCCCAGGCCAGCGCGAGGTCACCGACCAGGACGGCGGTCGCGAGCCCGAACGTGCTCGGCGAACCCAGCCAGCCGCTGTCGGCGTGGAGTTTCGCGCCCGCGATGTGCACCGTCGGCGAGCCGCGGCGTGAATCGGAGGAGTCGATGAGGTCGTCGTGGATCAGCGCGCACGCCTGGATCAGCTCCAGGCTCGCGACCGCCTGCAGGACGCCTTCGACGTCCGGCCCCGCCGGATCGCCGCCCGCGCCGCGCCAGCCCCACCAGGCGAACGTCGGGCGCAGCCGTTTGCCGCCGCCCAGCACGAACCCGGCCAGCGCGTCGATCCCGGCGCCGACGGTCGGTTCGGTGCGGCGGATTTCGGCACCGGCGCGCTCGAGGAACCCGGCCAGCGCCCGCTCGACATGGGCGGGCAGTTCGGCGTCGTAGGCGGACGTGTCCATGCGCACATCCTCCGGGAAGGACGCCTCCGTGACCCAGTCGGGTGCCGTGGAATGTGGCGAACGAGACGCGCCCCATCCCGCGTTCAGTCCTCTGGATGCGGTAGTTACCTCGCGCAACTACCGCATCCAGAGGACTCGATGCGGTAGTACGTAGTGCCAACTACAGCATCCAGAGGACTAAACGCGCGTCTTGTCGTAGTGCCGCTTCGCCCGCGCCCGGTTTCCGCAGTCCGACGAACTGCACCACCGCCGCGACCGGTTGCGCGTGTGGTCGGTGAAGACCCAGCCGCACCCCGGCCCTTCGCACTCCCGGATCCGTTCCCTGTCCCCGGACCGCAGCAGCTCCTCGGTCGCCAGCGCGAGGAAGTGCGGCAGCGCGTCGCCGTTCTCCAGCGGCACCGTCCACCGCAGTGGCAGGGACGGCTCGAGGTCGGCGTGCCGGTACGCGGCGAGCAGCGGCTTTCGCAGGGCCCCGACGTCCGGGGGATCGGACACGAGCACCCGGTAGAGCGTCTCGCGGAAGGACTTCACCGACTCCAGGACGGCCTCTGAGATCTCCAGGCGGTCCGGCCCCGCGCCGACCAGGACGACCCACTCGGACAGCCGCGCCGGATCCGAAAGCCGGTCTTTCCGCCTGGTGGGATCGCGGCGCCACGAAATGGTGTTGACCAGGTCCAACGGCACGCTCCCGCCGATGCTGTCGTACCCGTCCCAGTGGCCGTCCACCTGTCCTCCTAATGGTCAAAACTAGTTTAGCTTGTTAGGCTCGTGGTCATGACAACCCTCCGGCAGCGTTATCTCGCCGGTGCCCGCTTCGGGCTCGGGCTGGGTATCGCGACCTTCGTACTCGGTGTCACCTTCGGCGCCTACAGCCAGACCCTGGGTTGGGGCATCGCGGCCCCGATCGCCGCGTCGATCCTCGTGTTCTCCGGTTCGGCCCAGTTCGCGATGGCCACCGCGCTCGCGGGCGGCGGCAACCTCGCCGTCGCGGTGGGTGCCGCGGCCCTGATCAACGCCCGCTTCCTGCCGATGGGCGCCGCCGTCGCCGCGGACCTGCGCGGCGGGCGCCTGCGCCGCGCCTGGGAGGGCCAGGCCGTCGTCGACGGCTCTTGGGTCGCCGCCCACCTCGGCGAAGGGCGCTTCGACCGCGAGAAACTCATCGGCTGCACGATCGTCCAGCTGCCGGCGTGGGTGCTGGGCACGGTGCTCGGCGTCGTCGCCGCGCCACCGCCGGACGTCGTCACGCGTTTCGGTCTCGACGTCGTGTTCCCCGGCTTCTTCCTGGTCCTGCTCATCGAGGAGATGCGCCGTTCGCGTCAGGCGGTCTGGACGGCGGCGATCGCCACCTGCCTGGCCGGGGTCCTGGTCCTGTTCGTGCCGGTCGGCCTCGCGCTGATCGGCGCCTCGGCCGCCGCGCTGCTGGGACTGGGGGTCCGGCGATGACACTCTGGCTCGGCATCGCCCTCGTCGCGCTGATCAGCATCGGCTTCAAGGCCGCGGGCCCGGTCCTGCTCGGCGACCGCCCACTGCCGCCCCGGCTGACCGGCGTGATCGCCCTGCTCGCGCCCGCGCTCCTGGCCGGTCTCGTGCTCACCGACCTGACCGGGCCCGCCTGGTCGGCGGTCGACTGGACGCTGTGCGCGGGACTGGCCGCGGTCGCGGTGACCTGCCTGCTGCGGGTCACGATGCTCGCCGCGATCCTCTGCGGGGTCGCCGTCACGGCCGTTCTGCGCTTCTTGGTCTAGCTCCAGAACGGGCCGCTCAACCCGGCCTCCGCGAAGTACGCGGCCGCGGACGCCGGATCCCGGCGGGTGTAGCCGTGCTCGAGCCTGCCCTCGTACCAGCCGGCCGCGAGCCGCCACAGCGTCGCGAGGTCCATGACATGGCCCTTGTCCTGCCCCGTTTCGGTGAGCCATTCGTCCACACAGGACTCGCCGCAGAACAGCCGCTGGTTGGCGCACGTGTGCACCACGTCGTCCCACATCCGCGCCACCGGCACCAGGAAGTGCGCGACCAGCTCGCCCTTCGGCGGGGCCTGGTCGTCCACCATCAGCGCCGTCGGCTCACCGCAGCCGCGGCAGCGCGTGGCCACCAGCACCTCGGGTTCGGCCTTCACCAGATGCGGGATCGCGAACGCGTCCCACGCGCAGCCGCCCCACCACAGCGTGCCGGTGCCCATCACGGCGAACCCCAGCGGGATCGCCGCGAACGGATGGGCCATCACGACGTGCTCGCGGGCGTCGAGCACCAGATGCCGCTGCTCGGCGAGCCGGTGCAGCGCCTGTTTCGCCACCGCGAGCGATCCGTGGGCCGCGTCGGCCAGTTCCGGCGCCGTCGGCGGCCTCCCGTGCTCGGCGAACGCGCGGTAGACCGCGACGCGGACGTCCTCGTCCCAGCTGGTGTCGGTTTCGGCGCTCATGGCGGCTCCCTGGTGCTCGTCCCCGAGTCTCCCCAGCCGCGCGCCGCTCGGCAACCGTTCGCGCGTGGCTGAAGTCGCACGTCCATTGCCTGAGAGGGGGCTCCCAGGCAATGGACTTTCCCCCTTAACATGGCGGTATGACGTCGGTGGTCGAGCGGTTGCAGGGTGATGGACCCGTGTTCTCCATCGAGTTCTTCCCACCTCGCGACGCGGCCGACGAGGCCGTGCTGTGGAAGTCGATCCGGGAACTCGAGCCGCTGGACCCGGCCTACATGTCGATCACCTACGGGGCGGGCGGGTCCAGCCGCGACGGCACGATCCGCAGCATCGCCCGCGTCGCCACCGAGACCACGCTGGTGCCGATGGCCCACCTGACCGCGGTGAACCACTCGGTCGCGGAGCTGCGCAACGTCATCGGCTGGTACGCCGCCGTCGGCGTGCGGAACATCCTCGCGCTGCGGGGCGACCCGCCGGGTGACGTCTACGGCGACTGGGTCCCGCATCCGGAAGGGCTCAACTACGCCGAGGAACTCGTCGAGCTGGTGCGTTCGCTCGGTGACTTCTGCGTCGGCGTCTCGGCCTTCCCGTACGGCCACCCGAGGTCGGCGAACCTCGAGGCCGACACCGAGTACCTCGTGCGCAAGCTCCGCGCGGGCGCGGATTTCGCGATCGCGCAGCTGTTCTTCGAGCCCGAAGACTTCCTCCGCCTGCGGGACAGGGTCGCGGCCACCGGCTGTGAGGCGCTGGTCATCCCCGGGATCATGCCGCTGACCACGCTGCGGACCCTGCACACCACCATCAAGCTGTCCGGCGCGCCCGCGCCGCGGCGGCTCCTGGACCGGCTCGAACCGCTGGCCGACGACCCGAAGGCCTTCCGCGCCGCCGGGATCGACACGGTGACCGAACTCTGCGAGCGGCTCATCGCCGAAGGTGTCCCCGACCTGCACTTCTACACGTTCAACCGGTCCAAGGCCACGCGCGAGGTGGTCAGCAGGCTCGGCCTGGTCCCGGCCCGCGCGTAAGTCCGTACCGAAGTAGCCCGCCGTCCCGGTAGCGTGCCTGGCATGGCTTCAACTGCGCACGGTGTGCATGACATCTGTGACCGGTACGTCGACGAGTACGCCGCGGCCGACCCGGTCGCGGCGACGACGTTCGGCATCTCCGGATACGACGACCAACTGACCGACTACTCGCCCGCCGGGCACGCGGCGCGGGCCGCCATCGCCGCCCGCGCGCTGGCCGACATCGAAGCGGCCGAACCGGGCGACGACGGCGAACGCGCGGCCAAGGCGGTCTTCGTCGAGCGGACCGGGTTGCAGCTGGAGATCCACGAGGCGGGTCTCGACCTCGCGGCGCTGAACGTGATCGCGAGCCCCGTGCAGGACCTGCGCATGGTCTTCGACCTCATGCCCACCGACACCGCGGAGCACTGGGCGACCATCGCCGCCCGGATGGCGAAGGTGCCCGAAGCGCTCGACGGTGTCCGCGCCTCGCTGCTCGCGGCCGCGGGCGCCGGCCGGGTGGCGGCGTTGCGGCAGGTCGGGAAGGTCGCCGAACAGGCCGAAACCTGGGCGGGCCTCAAGGACGAGACCGGGTTCTTCAGCGCGATGGTGTCGGACGCGAAGGGCGTGAACGACCAGCTTCGCGCCGAACTCGACCAGGCCGCGAACGCCGCACAGGAGGCGTACGCGGAGTTCGCCGGCTTCCTCCGCGCGGAACTCGCCCCGCTCGCGCCGGTCAAGGACGCCGTCGGCGCCGAGGTGTACAAACTGTGGTCCCGGGTGTTCACCGGCGCCACGCTCGACCTGGACGAGGCCTACGCCTGGGGCTGGGCCGAGTTCACCCGCATCGAAGCGGAAATGCTCGAGGTCGCCGCCCGGATCAAGCCCGGCGCCACGCTGGCCGAGGCGGCCACCGCCCTCGACGCCGATCCGAAGTACGTCGTGCGCGGCCGGTCGGAATTCCAGACCTGGATGCAGAACCTGTCGGACAACGCGCTGAAGTCGTTGCGCGGCAAGCACTTCGACATCTCCGATCGGGTGATGGAGCTGGAGTGCAAGATCGCCCCGCCCGGCGGCACCGTCGGCGCGTACTACACCGGCCCCAGCGAGGACTTCTCCCGCCCCGGCCGCATGTGGTGGTCGCTGCCGCAGGGCCGGGACGAGTTCACCACCTGGCGCGAGGTCAGCACCGTCTACCACGAGGGCGCGCCGGGCCACCACCTGCAGATCGCGACCGCGGTCGACCAGTCGAAGTCGCTCGACAAGTACCAGCGGCTGCTCGCGTTCACCTCCGGGCACGCCGAGGGCTGGGCGCTGTACTCCGAGCGACTGATGCAGGACCTCGGATTCCTCGCCGACGACGGCGAACTGTTCGGCATGTTGTCCGAGCAGCTGTTCCGCGCCGCGCGGGTGATCGTCGACATCGGCATGCACCTGGAACTCGAGATCCCGGCCGGTACCGGATTCCACGAGGGCGAGCGGTGGACGCCCGAACTCGGCCTGGAGTTCATGCTCACCCGGACCGTGACCGACCCGGCCCACGTGCACGACGAGATCGACCGCTACCTGGGCTGGCCGGGGCAGGCGCCGTCGTACAAACTCGGCGAACGCCTGTGGCTCGCCGCACGCGACGAGGCCCGTGCCCGGCAGGGCGACGCCTTCGACATCAAGCAGTTCCACACGCGGGCGCTGGCGCTCGGCGGGATGGGGCTGGACACGCTGCGGGAGATGCTGGCGACGCTGGACTGACGCTTCTACTCGCGCGCGTTTCATGAGGGGTCCCCATAGGACGAATTTCGTCCTATGGGGACCCCTCATGACACTTGCCGCCTGCCCCGGCCACCGTGCCGCAATTCACGTGCACCCACCGCCACCCCCTTGATACGTTCGCCCCGTGCACCGGATTTTTCTCGTCACCCCACCCCCCGCCTCCTGAGCGGGGTGTCTCCGGCCGCGCGGCGTTCCAGCCGCCCGGCCTCCTAGTGCTGCACTGAAGCACCCCGCGTCGTCGACGTCCTTTCCGACAGACAGACGCAGGAGCGTTTCCCCATGTCCGTTGCCGTACCCACGCGCGCCCGATCGTCGGCCGCGCTCGTCCTCGCCGGTGTCCTCTGGGGGACCGGCGGCCTCGCCGGATCCCTGTTGGCGTCCCGCGCGGGACTCCATCCGCTGAGTGTCGCGGCCTACCGGCTGCTGATCGGCGGCGTGGCCGCCACCGGGTATCTCTGGCTCACCGGCGGTCTCCGCGGCCTTCCGCGCACGCGGGAGGTCCGCCGTCGCCTCCTGGCCGTCGGCGGCCTGTTCGCTCTCTTCCAGACCAGCTACTTCGCCGCTGTCTCGCTGAGTTCGGTGAGCGTCGCGACGATGACCACCATCGGCAGCGCACCCGTGCTGCTCGCCGTCGTGACGGTCGTCAGGGCCAGGAAACTCCCGACGCGCTGGACTTTGGTGTCGCTGGCCGGTTCCCTCACCGGACTCGCGCTGCTGCAGTGGACACCCGGCGAGAAGGCCGACGTCGCCGGGGTGCTGTTCGCCTTGCTCGCCGCGGCCGGGTTCGCCGCGCTGACCCTGGTGACCGCGACCCGCGTCGAGGGGCTGGAACCCTTGCCCACCACGGCTTTCGGCTGCCTGATCGGCGGCGCCGCGCTCGCACCCGCCGCGCTGTGGTTCGGGATGGCGGTGCCGCCCCACGCTGATGTTCTCGCGCTCGTCCTCTACTTCGGTGTCGTGCCCACGGCGCTGGCGTACGCCGCGTATTTCCGCGGCCTCGAAGGCGCGCATCCCGTGCTGGCCGCGTTGTCCGCCCTGCTCGAACCGCTGACCGCCGCGCTGCTGTCGATGGCCGTGCTCGGGGAACGGCTCGGCGCGGTGGGCTGGTGCGGCGCGGCGGTGCTCATCGCCGCGCTCGCCGTCGCCTATACGAAGCCCTAAAGGGGCAGCGTCCGGCCGAGGATCGCGAACGCCCGCGGATCCCCGGCGAAGTGGTAGTCCCGCAGCACATCGACGAATCCGACGCGCCGGTACAGGTTCCAGGCCCGGCTGGTGCCTTCCGGCGTGGAAAGGAGGACGTGGGCGTTGGGCACGCCGTCGAGCAGCCGTCGCAGGAGGTCCTCACCGATCCGCTTCCCCTGGCTTTCGGGGCTGACGTGGATCTCGGTGAGCTCGAAGTAGTCGGACATCCAGTGCTCGGCGGCGGCCTGGCCCTCGCGGCGGGTCAGGCCGTGGCGGACCTGCTCATGCCACCACTGGCCGCCGCGGCCCTTGTAGCCGTAGGCGAGCCCGAGCAGGACGCCGTCCGCGTCGAGCGCGGCCATGCAGCGCCAGCCCTCGCGCAGCGCGTGCGTGAGCCACATCGGCGCGCGTTGTTCCGCCGTGCCTTCGGGGTAGCGCATGGCGTTGACGTAGATGGTCAGCGCCTCGGGGAGCCGGGCGCGGAACTCGTCCGCGGACAACTGGACGTAGCGGGTGCATTCCGAGGACATCGCGGTCACGGGCGTCCATCCTGCCCGCCGCCCGCGACGGCCGCGGGAGTACCCCCGGTCAGCGCCACCAGCTCCTCGAATGTGGTGGGGAACACCGACTTCGGATGTCCGGCGGCGGCCCAGACGACGTCGTGGGCGCGCAACGCGGTGTCGACGAGGGTGGTCAGCGCCTTCGGGTGACCGACCGGGGCGACGCCGCCGATCGGCTGCCCGGTGTGCGCGCGGACGAACTCCGCGTCCGCCTTGCCGATCTCGTCCGCGCCGGTCAGCGTGGCCAGCAGCCCCGTGTCGGCGCGGTGCGCGCCGGAGGTGAGGGCGAGCAGGGCCGTCTCCGTTTCGCCGGTGCGGCTGCGGAACACGAGGCTGTTCGCGATCGCGCCGACCTCGACGCCGAGTGCTTCGGCGGCCTGCGCGGCCGTACGGACTTCGGCGGGGAGGATCCGGATCCCGTCCGCGGCGGCCTGCTGACCCGCCTCGGCGAGCGCGGCCGCGACCTTGGCCACCGAGGGATGGCCGGACTGGTCGATGGTGCTCATGGAGCTATGAGATCACGTGACCGATCCCGTGTCCCGCACCACATGCGGCGATCGCCCCGTTACGGGGTTGAGGCAGCCGGGGTTGAAGAAAGGGCCACTTCGGGGTTACATTGGACTTGTTCGAACAGACGTTCGACATTCGGTGAGCGCGCACCGGTAGGTGCCCGGAGCGGGGGCGGGGGAAGCGCCTCGGCGCCGGGCACCGGCCGGCGCTCACGTACAGGAGGAGGGTCGTCATGTCCGTTACGGTCGTGTCCCCTGACGAAGCCGAGAGGCCGGGGGGCTCCGCGCAGCCCGCCCTGCCGATGTCGTTGCGCCCGCCGGCACCACCCGCGGCGGTCTCCTTGTACGCACAGGCAAGGCGCGGCCTTGGCGAGGCAGAGCGGGAGAGTGATCCCGCGGAGCGGTTCATCGGGGCGTATCTCGCCGCGCTGCGGGGTGCGGCGGCGGTACTGGAGGCCCGCGGCCGTCCGCACCGGGGCCGGGCCCGGCCGGCGAGCGGCTGGGTGCTGCTCGAATCCGTCGCGCCCGAGCTGAAGGAGTGGGCGGCGTTCTTCGCGGCCAACTCCGCCACACGGGCCGCCGCGCAGGCGGGTATCACCGGCAAGGTCACCGTCGAACTGGCGGACGGACTGGTGAAGTCCTCCGCGGTGTTCCTGGAACTGGTGCGGCGGGTGGTGCACGGGCTGCCGATGGGTGACTCGGCGCATGTGGCCTGAGCGGCCTGTTGGCGGAGCTGGGGTTGTGTCGGGGAATGTGCCATATCCGTGAACCCGCCCGGCCGAAGGCCCCGCTATCGCGGTGGCAGGGCGCCTTCACCACCTTCGTGACTTGAAAGACCAGGTCGCGCCCTGCCGACGCCGATCGCGGACGCGGGTTCACCCATAGACAGAGTGCTCCACGGAGAGGGGGTGCCCGATGGCCGGGCAGGCCATGATCGACCAGGGCAGGTTTCTGGAGGTGATCGGCGCCGAAACCGAGCTGATGGCTCAGGTGGCGCACAGCGCGTCCGCCGACGCACCGGTCCCGACCTGCCCCGGCTGGACACTCGGCGAGGTGCTCCGGCACGTGGGCAGCGTGTACCGGGTCGCCCGCCGGTGGATCACCGACGGGCGCCGTCCCGAGCACTGGCAGCGCAAACCGGGGCCGGGACAGACCCTGGAGGAGTACTTCCGCGAGGGCCGGGACGAACTCGTCGCCGAACTGTCCGCGCACGACGCGGACGAACTGGCGCCGACCTGGTGGCCGGCGGACCGCAGCTACGGGTTCTGGCGGCGGCGGATGGCGCACGAGGCGACGATCCACCGGATCGACGCGGAGAGCGCGGCCGGACGGGACGTGTCGGAGATCCCCGAAGACGTGGCACTGGACGGGATCGACGAGGCGCTGACGCTCTGGTTCGGCCAGCGGTTGCCGTTGCTGGGACTGTCCGGAACGAAGACCGGATCGGTCGGCGTGCGCACCGCGGGCCACCACTGGATCGCCAGGGCCGGACCGACGGAAACGGTCGCCTGGCGGTGCTCGGACGCCGAGGCCCAGCGCGCGGACGACCTGGTCACCGGCCATCCGGACAAGATCTACCGCTGGCTCTGGGGCCGGGCGGGTCCGACGGCGGTGACGGTCAGCGGAGACCAGGACATGGCGGGACAACTCTGGGCCCTTCTGCGGCTCGCGACCCGATGACCGGTCGGTGGGGAAGCCAAACCGGTCAAAAGTGTCGGTGGTGCCGTCTAGGTTCACCGGTGTGGTGACACGCCTGGTGAACCTGGTCTTCGACTCGGCCCTTCCCAGAGATCTGGCGGGTTTCTGGGAAGGGCTGTTCAGCTGGGACGCCCCGTTCGAACCGGCCTTCCGCTCCGAGGCGGGGCCCAAACGGGGCAAGAACCGGCTGCACCTGGATCTGGCGAGCCGTTCGCCGGAGCACCAGGCCGAACTGGTGGACCGTGCGCTGTCCCTCGGCGCACGGCACATCGACGTCGGCCAGGGCCCGCCGGAGGAGAAGCGGGTGCCGTGGGTGGTGCTGGCGGATCCCGAGGGCAACGAGTTCTGTGTCCTCGAACCCCGCGAGCAGTACGCGGGCACCGGTGCGATCGCCTCGGTCGTCACCGACGCCCGGGATCCGGAGCGGCTCGCGCGGTTCTGGGCGGCCGCGCTCTGCTGGGAGATCGGCGTCCGGGAGGAGGCGATCGTGGGCCTGCGGCCGCCGGGAGGTCGCGGCCCGTGGCTCGAATTCCTCGCCACCGAGGAGGAGAAACGGCACCGGAACCGGCTGCGGTTCGAGATCGCGCCGCGGCGAGGCGGAAGCCGGGCCGCCGAGGTCCGGCGCCTGCGAGAACTCGGCGCGACAGGGGCACACGGCGAGGCCATGGTGGACCCGGAGGGCAACGAGTTCAGCGTGCTTTCCTCGCGCTGAGTGTTTCGCCGGGGTTGCGCGGGGGTGCCGAACGCTGACCTGAGCGAAACACCGGCGCCGTGGGCAGGCAACAACCGGCCGGGACCGTGGAGGCCATGGAGACCTATCGAGTCCGGCCCACCCAGGTTCATCCCGGTGAAGAGACGGCGGCCGCGTCGGCCTGGCGGGTGCGGATCCGCGTGGACGACCGGCCGGGCACCCTGGCCAGGATCGCGATCCGCCTGGCCGATCTGGAGTGCAACATCCTCGGCCTGTCGGTGCTCCCGGTCCCCGGCGGCGTGCTCGACGAGATCGTCCTGCGCCCCGCCGACGGCCTGCCGCGGCAACTGCTCATCGACGCCATCCGCGACGAAGGCTGCGAATGCTCCGCCGTCATCGACGCCGACCTGGCCGAACTGGTCGACCCGGCCACCGCGACGCTCACCGCGGCCAAACGGGCCGTCGAGGAGCCCAGCGGGCTGGTGGAGGTGCTCCGCGGCGTCCTCGCGGCCGACGTCGTCACGAGGGTCCCGTCGATCGAGGCGAACCCGGCGCGTACGGAGGGCGGGCACCGGGCGGTGTTCGCGGCCGGGGACGGCACGACGTTCGTCGCGCGCCGCCGATGGTCGCCGTTCGTCGAACTCGAACTGAGCCGGGCCGTCGCGCTGATCGGCCTGATGACCGCCGTCCGCGACAACGTGACCGGACCGGTCGTGCTCGACCGCCCCGACGGCGCCGCGATCGTCCTGAGGAAGGGCGTCCCCGGGGACGCGGACGCGGTGTCCGCTCTGCACCAGAGATGCTCGATGACCACGCTCTTCCACCGGTACCACACGGGGCTGCGCGCCGTGCCGCGTCGCTGGCTGCACCGGCTCCTGATGCCGCCGCGCGGGGTGAGCCTGCTCGCGGTCTGCGGCCGCGACGTGATCGGTCTCGGCCAGCTGATCCCCTCGGCCGACGGGAGT
Source organism: Amycolatopsis orientalis DSM 40040 = KCTC 9412 (assembly GCF_000478275.1). Lineage (GTDB taxonomy): Bacteria > Actinomycetota > Actinomycetes > Mycobacteriales > Pseudonocardiaceae > Amycolatopsis > Amycolatopsis orientalis. Next base: position 385,134 of record NZ_ASJB01000015.1, on the reverse strand, counting down.
GCGGCCGAAGTCTCCCTCCTGGTCGAGGATTCCTGGCAGCGCCAGGGCATCGGCACGGCCTTGCTGTCCCGGCTCGCCGTCGTCGCCGCGGCCAAGGGGGAGCGCGAACTCGCCGCCGTCTGCCTGCCCGGCGACGACTCCCTCTACCGCACCGCCGCCCGGGTGGGGCTCCGCCCCGAACGGCTCACCGGCGACTCCGGCACCCTGCGCTTCCGCCTCCCCGACTCACGCGTTTAGTCCTCTTGATGCGGTACTTGCACGGGCAACGACCGCATTCAGAGGACGAAATGCGAGGGGAAGTCAGCGCTTCCAGAACCAGTCTTTGCCGCGGGCCTCGCCCAGTGCGCGCTTCTTGCGCTCGGGGGTGAGCCGGTCCAGGTACAGCTTGCCGTCGAGGTGGTCGACCTCGTGCTGCAGGCACTGCGCGAGTACGTCGACGCCCTCGACCTCGACTGGTTCGTTGCGCAGGTCGACACCGCGCACCACGGCCCGTTTCGCGCGGACGACCGGGAACCACAGCTCGGGCACGGAAAGGCAGCCTTCACCGATCTCGTGCGTCTCCTCGGAGAGTTCGGCGATCTCCGGGTTGATCACGTACCCCGTCAGCCCGCCGACGTCGTAACTGAACACCCGCAGGCCGACCCCGATCTGCGGCGCCGCGAGACCCGCGCGCCCGGCCGGTTTCACCCCGTCCATCAGATCGGTCACCAGCGACTCGATCTTCTTGTCGAATTTCGTGACCGGGTCGCATACGGTCTTGAGCACGGGATCCCCGAAGTAGCGCAGGTCGCGCATCACCATGTTCGAACGTCCTTCTCCGCAGGTCTGAGCGGCAATTCTAGGCCCGCAGCCGCAGGCCCTTGGGAGTCGCCCGGAATCCCGCCTCCTGAAGGACCGTCGAAAGCTCCGAGGTGAGCGCCACCTCGCCGTCGGCCTTCTGCACCGCGAGCTGCCCCAGCCACCCTTCCCGTACTGCTGTGGACAGTGCCCGCGCGGCCGAACGCAAGGTCTCCTGATCCTCGGTGAAACTCAGCAGCGACCGGCCGCCGCGTTCGACGTACATCGCCGGGACACCGTCCACGAGCACCGCCAGCGCGCCCGCTTTCCTTGCCGGGCGGTGCTTCGTGTCACCTGTCGCGGCAGGCCACGGCAACGCGGCGCCGTAGGGCTGGGCGGGGTCGGCGGCGGCGAGCACGACCGCCCCCTCCGGGGTGGTGCGCTGCGTCCCGGACTGCGCGCGCAGCCTGTCGACGGCGCCCTTCGCCGCGAACTGCGCGGCCCCGAGCCCCTCGACGACGTAGCCCCGGATGACCTGGCCCGAATCCTCCATCCCGCGCAAAACCTTGTAGATCCCGGAAAAACCGCCGGTCACCCGCTCGGTGTCGAGCGCGCCCCTGGTGAGGACACCGTGCCGTTCCAGGAACGCCTCGGTGCGCGCGTGCGCGCGCCTGGTCGGATCCGGTTCGCGGTCCGGGGTCAGCGCCCAGCGACCGGCGACCGTCGGCGGACCGGTCCGCGACGGCATCGCCGGCCTTCCGGCCCGAAGCCGCGCGTACCGGCCCCGGGGAGCTTGCCGCCGGGGCTTGTGCGCGGCGCCCGAACCGGAGACCTGCGCCCGCAGCGGCCCCAGCGTGTCCCCGGTGACGAGTCCGGCCCACACCAGATCCCACAGCGCGGCAACGACTTCACCGTCGTTGGGCGGCGTTTCGACCAACGGCGACGCCCGGTCGACGAGCTGGCGGAAGAACTGCGCTCCACCCTCCAAAGTGGACAGGATGGCCGCGTGGAGCGGGCCGGAGGGCAGATCGTCGTCGAGGTCGGGCAGCAGCAGATCGGCGACGTCGGTGGGCGCGAGCGCCAGCCAGCCGTCCCCGCCGGACAGGGAACCGCAGCCACACCAGGTGACCTCGCCCGCCGTGGTCAGTTCGTCGAGCAGCGACGGCGTGTAGCCGGGCAGCCTGCTCGGCAGGATCAGCGACTCGACCGCGCTCGCCGGGAGCGGCGCGCCCGCCAGCTGCTCGACCACGGACAGCACGTCGTCGGCCGTCGGCGCCGAACGCACTCGCGCGCCGATGCCGTGCCACGACGGCAGGAACCGGCCCAGTGCCGCCGGTTCGACCGGCTCCACCTCGGCCCGCAGCCGCGCCAGCGACGCCCTCCGGAGCCTGCGCAGCACCGAGGCGTCGCAGAACTCCATCCCGACGCCGTGGGTCTCCGGATGCCCGACCGGGCTCAGTTCCCCGCGGACCAGCCTGCCTTGGGCGGTCAGCCTGTCCAGCACGCCGGTGACCACGGCCGTGCCCAGCCCGAACCGCTCGGCGGCCTGCCAGGCACTGAACGGGCCACGACCGCGCGAGTAGCGCGACAGCAGGTCGCCGACCGGGTCCTCGACCGGTTCCGTGAACGCTTCCGGCACGCCGACGGGCAGCGCGGTGCCCAGCGCGTCCCGCACCCGGCCAGCGTCCTCGATGGCGATGAAACGTTCACCGCCGCCGATGCGGACCCGGATCACCCGCCGCGCGGCCTCCAGTTCCTCCAGCCACTCCCGCCGGATACCGCGGGCGGCGGCCTCCTCGATCGAGAGATCTCCGAGGAACCGCAACAGATCCGCGGCTTCTTCGGCGTTGCGGGCGTGCCTGTCGGGATCGAGCCGCTGCAGAGACCGCTCGACCTCGGCGACCACCTCGGCGTCCAGCAGTTCCCGGATCGCCTCGGTGCCGAGCAGTTCGGCCAGCAGCGTCGAATCCAGCGCCAGCGCCGCCGCGCGCCGTTCCGCGAGCGGGGCGTCGGTCTCGTACAGGAACATCCCGACGTAGCCGAAGAGCAGGCTGCGCGCGAACGGCGACGCCGAGGGAGTCTCGACCTCGACCAGCTTGACCTTCCGCGACCGGACGTCGGCCATCAGTTCGCGCAGCCCGCCGACGTCGTACACGTCCTGCAGGACTTCCCGCATCGCTTCCAGTACGACGGGGAACCGCTCGTACTTGGCCGCCACCGAAAGCAGTTGCGACGCGCGCTGCCGTTGCTGCCACAGCGGGGTGCGGCGGCGCGGATCCCGGCGGGGGAGCAGCAGCGAACGTGCCGCGCACTCCCGGAACCGAGCGGCGAACACCGCCGAACCGCCGACCTCGGCCACGATCAGCTGCTCGACCTCTTCCGGATCGAGCAGCACGTCTTCGACGCCGATGGTGATTTCCGAGCCCTCGGAGTCCAAGGCCTCCGGCAGCCGCAGCACGATGCCGTCGTCGGAATGCGCCACCTGCGCGTCGACCCCGCGGTTCTCCCGCAGCCGGGCCGCGATCGCGAGCGCCCACGGCGCGTTGACCTGAGCGCCGAACGGGGAGTGCAGGATGACCCGCCAGTCCCCGAGTTCGTCGCGGAACCGTTCCAGCAGAACGGTTTTGTCGTTGGGGACATGCCGGGTCGCCGACTTCTGTTCTTCCAGATACGCCAGCAGGTTGTCGCAGGCGTACTCGTCCAGCCCGGCGACGGCGGCGCGCTCCCTGGCCACCGATGGTTCCGAAGTGGACAGTTCACGGACGAACGCGCCCAGCGCCCGCCCAAGTTCCAGCGGGCGGCCGGGGGCGTCACCCTTCCAGAACGGCATCCGCGCGGGCTCACCCGGCGCGGGCACGACGATCACGCGGTCGTGGGTGATGTCGGTGACCCGCCAGGAGGAGGTGCCGAGCAGGATGGTGTCCCCGACGCGGGATTCGTAGACCATCTCCTCGTCGAGTTCACCCACCCGCGACCCGGGTTTGTCGTCGGCACCCGGCGTCATCACGGTGAACAGGCCGCGATCGGGGATCGTGCCGCCGGAGGTCACCGCCAGCCGTTGTGAACCGGGGCGGCCGTGCAGTTCGCCGCTGACCCTGTCCCAGGTGATCCGGGCACGCAGTTCCCCGAACTCCTCGCTCGGGTACCGGCCGGCGAGCATGTCGAGGACCGCCAGCAGCGCGTCGTCCGGCAGGGACGCGAACGGCGCCGCGCGGCGGACGAGGGCGGCCACGTCGTCGACCGTCCACGATTCCAGCGCCACCATCGCCACGATCTGCTGCGCGAGCACGTCCAGGGGGTTGCGCGGGTACCGCACCGCCTCGATCGCCCCGGAGGCCATCCGCTCCGCGACCACCGCGCAGGAGACGAGGTCGCCCCGGAACTTCGGGAACATCACCCCGCTCGACACCGCGCCGACCTGGTGCCCGGCCCGGCCGACCCGTTGCAGTCCCGAAGCGACCGTCGGCGGTGCCTCGATCTGCACGACGAGATCCACCGCGCCCATGTCGATGCCCAGTTCCAAAGAGGACGTCGCCACGACACAGGCGAGGCGGCCCGTCTTGAGCTCCTCTTCGACGTGGGTGCGCTGTTCCCGCGACATCGAGCCGTGGTGCGCCCGCGCGATCACCGGCGCCGCGCCGGTGGTGAGCCCGGACTGGCCGATCGCCTCGGCCGGATACCGCTGGTCGGGCTCCAGTTCGGACCGTTCCGCGACGAGTTCGTTGAGCCGCGCCGTCATCCGCTCGGTGAGCCGCCGCGAGTTCGCGAACACGATCGTCGACCGGTGGGCCTGGATCAGTTCGAGGACCCGTTCCTCCACGGCGGGCCAGATGGACGGCCTGCGCGGTGCGCCGTCGATCTCCTCCAGGGCACCGGGCAACCGGGCGAGACCCGCGTCGAGGTCTTCGTTCTGCTTCGGCCCCTGAGGTCCGTCGAGATTGGACATGTCCTCGACCGGGACCTCGACGCGGACCTCGATCGTCTTCGCGAGCTTCGGCTGGACGACCGTAACCGGCCTGCCGCCGGCGAGGAACGAGGCGACCTCGTCGATCGGGCGGACCGTCGCCGACAGGCCGATCCGCTGGGCAGGCTTCTCCAGCAGCGCGTCGAGCCGTTCGAGCGAGAGGGCCAGATGCGCGCCGCGTTTGCCGCCCGCGACCGCGTGCACCTCGTCGATGATCACCGTCTCCACGCCGCGCAGCGAATCGCGCGCGGAGGAGGTGAGGATGAGGAACAGCGACTCCGGTGTGGTGACCAGCACATCCGGCGGTGTCTTGCCGAAGGAGCGCCGCTCGGCCGCGGTGGTGTCGCCGGTGCGCATGCCGACGCCGATGTCCGGCACCGGCAGCCCCAGCCGCCGCGACGCCTGGGAAATACCGGCCAGCGGGGCCCGCAGGTTGCGCTGGACGTCGACGGCCAGCGCCTTCAGCGGCGAGACATAGAGGACACGGCAGCGTTTACGCGGTTCGGACGGCGGCGGCTCGACCGACAGCCTGTCCAGCGCCCAGAGGAACGCCGACAGCGTCTTACCGGACCCTGTCGGGGCCACCACCAGCGCGTGTTCCCCGGCGTGCGCGGCTCGCCAAGCCCCTTCCTGCGCGCGGGTGGGCGCGGCGAAGGCCCCGGTGAACCAGTCCCTGGTCGCGGGGGAGAAGAGGTCGAGTACGTCTGCCACGTCCTCCATAGTGCGCCGGACCCCCGACAGTTTCGCCCCGAGGCATCTCCGGTACCTGGTCGGGGACGAGTTTGGCGGGTCCGCACGTACGGTGACCTCGGTCGTGGGAACATCACGGCCAGCGCGGCCGGATCGTCGATCGGGGGCGGCCGCCGTTCGTCTTGTGAAGGGGAAGAGCTGTGCGGATCCTGTCGGTGGACCTCGGTACGTCCAACACCGTGGCCGTGCTGTCGGCGCACGGGAGGCCGCCGCGGGTGGTCGAGGTCGACGGTTCGGCCAATATGCCGTCCGCGGTGTTCGCGACCGAGGACGGCACGATCATGGTCGGCCGGGACGCCGAACGCCGTGCCCGGCTCGACCCGACCCGGTTCGAGCCCAACCCCAAGCGCCGGATCGACGAGCAGACGCTGCTGCTGGGCACCGACGTCATCCCGGTCACCGAGGTACTGGCCGCGATCCTGCGCCGCGTCCTCGACGAGACCACCCGCCAGCTCGGCGGTGAGATGCCCGACGAGGTCCGGCTCACCCATCCCGCGCAGTGGGGCCAGACGCGCCGCAACGTGCTGCTGTCCGCCGCCCGCCTCGCCGGGATGGGCGGCAACCTGGTGCTCGTCCCCGAGCCGGTCGCCGCGGCGGCGCATTTCGCGTCGTTCCCCGGCAAGACGCTCGCGCCGGGGCAGGCGCTCGCCGTGTACGACCTCGGTGCCGGCACCTTCGACGTCGCCATCGTCGGCGCGACGCCGAACGGCGGCTTCACCGTCGTCGCCGAAGACGGCCTTCCCGACCTCGGTGGTCTCGACGTCGACCAGGCCCTGCTGGTGCACGTCGGACGTGAGGTCTCGCACAAGGATCCCCAGCGCTGGCAGCGGGTTCTGCGGCCCGAGTCCACTCCGGACCGCCGCACGCGCCGCGCGCTGCAGGAGGACGTGAAGGCGGCGAAGGAGGCCCTTTCGCGGCACCCGCAGACCGAGGTCCCGATGCCGGAACCGTTCGAGGACGTACTCGTCACCCGCGGCGAACTCGAGGCGCTGGTACGGCCGTCGATGCTGCGCAGTGTCGAACTGATGGCCAGGGTGGTCCGTTCGGCCGGGATGACGCCGGACCGGCTCGCCGGTATCTACCTCGTCGGCGGTTCGAGCAGGCTCCCGCTGGTCGGCAGCCTGATCGCGGAGAAGCTCGGCGTCGTCCCCGGCAGCCTCGACCAGCCCGAGACCGCGGTGGCGCTCGGTGCCCAGCACGTCGCTTCCGACGGCATCAGCTCGCGTACGCAGGGCGTCGAAGGGCAGGTCGCGGCGGGAACCGGTGCGCACCAGACCGGTCCCGGCGCTTCGGGCGCGTACGCGCCGCCTCCGCAGCAGGTCGCGTCGATCCCCGGGTACTCGGGTGGGGGCCCCAGTCAGACCAGCGGACCCGGTCACTCCGGCGGCTTCCCGCAGTCGGGCTATCCGAACAGCGGCCCGCAGCAGGTGCAGCAGCAGCCCGCGCCGACGAACTTCCCGACGTACTCGCTGGCCGGCAACGACACCGGCGACAAGGCGAAGGCGGCCAAGAAGAAGCCGGTCGTCATCGGTGCGATCGCGGCCGTCGTCGTGCTGATCGCCGCCGGGCTCGTGTACTTCCTGACGTCCTCGTCGGCGACCACCTACACCGCCGACGAGTGCAAGACGCCCACCGCGGCCGACGACAAGGGCCTCACCGGCTGCCTGCGCCAGCTCGCCGGGAAGATCGCCGACACCGGCGACTGCAAGCCCGGGATGGGCAACGGGCCGGCGAAACCGGCGGAGGACCTCGGTGTGACGTCGACCTGCTCCGCGCCGGGCCGCGCCGGAACCCAGGTGACCTACCTGCAGAGCGACTCCGCGGAGAAGCTCAAGGCCTACACCGGCCAGCTGCTTGCCTTCGCCGGAGGCGACCGCACCGAGGCCAAGTGGGCGGGCAACGCCCTCGAGGGCCAGTACTCGTCGGCGGCGGGACGGAACGCGGCCGTGCTGGTGTTCACCGTGACCGACCGGCCGCTGGTCGGCTTCATCTACCAGGTCCCGGCCGAAGGACAGAACCCGACGCCGGGCGAACTGGCCGATTACTTCGAGAAGAGCGTCCAGCCCGGCGAGTGACTCGATGCCTGTCGTTCGCGGGCTGCGCGTTAAGGCCCCCTTCCCTCGGCTCAGCCGAGGGAAGGGGGCCTTCACGCGTTTCGGGCCGGGGGCGAGGCTAGACTCCGCCCGATGCGTATCACGGTCTTCCGGCGGCTGATGGCCGACGAATTCGGTCCCGGACGTGCGGAAACCCTCTCCAGGGATCACGTCTTCGGTGACCTCGGGGGCCGGACCGTCGAACAGGCCCTTGCCGCGGGAACCTCGGCCAAGGACGTCTGGCGGGCGGTCTGCGACGCCTTCGAGATCCCGCCGGAGCGGCGCTGACCTCGGAGAACGGCCGCACACTTCAGCGCAACGGCGTGTCGGTCACGTCCTCGAACACACGTTCGTCTATGGTGTTGTCCACAACGGGGTCAGCGATCCACAGCTTGGGCGCGAGGCCTGGAATTGTCGGTGGTCGCCCGTAGCGTCGGACCCGACAGCTCAGAACTGAACAAGCCCTACCCGGCTCAACCAACGAGGTGGACTCCATGGCACCAGCAGCACCCGACAAGGACAAGGCGCTCGAACTGGCCCTCGCCCAGATCGACAAGCAGTACGGCAAGGGCTCGGTCATGCGCCTCGGCGAAGAGGGCCGCGCCCCGATCGCCGTCATTCCGACCGGTGCCATCGCACTCGACGTCGCGCTCGGGATCGGCGGCCTGCCCCGCGGCCGGGTCATCGAGATCTACGGTCCGGAGTCCTCCGGTAAGACCACCGTCGCGCTGCACGCGGTCGCCAACGCGCAGAAGAACGGCGGCATCGCCGCGTTCATCGACGCGGAGCACGCGCTGGACCCGGAGTACGCCAAGAAGCTCGGAGTCGACACCGACGCGCTGCTGGTCTCCCAGCCGGACACCGGTGAGCAGGCGCTCGAGATCGCGGACATGCTGATCCGCTCCGGCGCGCTCGACATCCTGGTCATCGACTCGGTCGCCGCGCTCGTGCCGCGCGCCGAGATCGAGGGCGAGATGGGTGACAACCACGTCGGCCTGCAGGCCCGGCTGATGAGCCAGGCGCTGCGGAAGATGACCGGCGCGATGAACAACTCCGGCACCACCGCGATCTTCATCAACCAGCTGCGCGAGAAGATCGGCGTCATGTTCGGCTCCCCGGAGACCACGACCGGTGGTAAGGCGCTGAAGTTCTACGCGTCGGTCCGGCTGGACGTCCGCCGCATCGAGACGCTGAAGGACGGCGGCGAGCCCGTCGGTAACCGCACCCGCGTCAAGGTCGTCAAGAACAAGGTCGCGCCGCCCTTCAAGCAGGCCGAGTTCGACATCCTCTACGGCAAGGGTGTCTCCCGCGAGGGTTCGCTGATCGACATGGGTGTCGACCAGGGCATCCTGCGCAAGTCCGGTGCCTGGTACACCTACGAGGGCGACCAGCTGGGCCAGGGCAAGGAGAACGCCCGCAAGTTCCTGCTGGACAACCCGGACATCGCCAACGAGATCGAGAAGCGCATCAAGGAGAAGCTCGGTATCGGCGCCGTCGTCGACGCCGAAGCCGCCCCGGCGCCGGTCGACTTCTAAGGGCCCCCGGAGTCGGTCGCGTGATTTTCGTCTGGAGTGATGGCTGAATGCGAGCGCCCAAAGTGGATCCGGCGGAGTTGCCGCCGGACGAGCGGAGGAAGAAGGCCAAGGAGATCTGCTTCGATCTCCTGGCCGCGCGCCCGCGCTCCACGGAGGAACTCCGCCAGGCGCTGAAGCGCAAAGGCTTCGACGAGGAGACGTCGGAGACCCTGCTCGGTAAGCTGGACCAGGCAGGGCTCATCAACGACGCCGAGTTCGCCGAGATGTGGGTTCGTTCCCGTCATGCCAATATGGGCCTGGCGCGGAACGCCCTCGTGGCCGAACTCAAACGCAAAGGAATCGATGGGGATATCGCCGTCCAGGCCGCCGAAGAGGTGGACCGAGAGGCAGAGGAGCAGCGCGCCCGAGAGCTGGTACGGAAGCGCATGCGCTCCTTGGGCAACGTCGACGAGCAGACGGCGATCCGTCGCCTGCTGGGCTTCCTCGCCCGCAAGGGCTATCCCCAGGGGCTGGCCTACACCGTGATCCGCGACGAACTCCGCGAGTTCGGCGCGGAGGCGTCGCTTCTGGATGACGCCGCTCTCGACTGAGCCCCTTTCATCTCAGCGCTCACCGGCCGTGCGGCCGGTTTTGGCGTGCGGTGGGCTGAAAGCGTCCTTCACCGCGTGTGATGCGAGGAAAGCGTCCTTCGCCGCATCAGATGCGGTGAAGGGCCCCTTCAGCCCGGCCAGCACCGAGTCCACCCACGCTGACCAGCGCCGACACGACCGATCAGGAATCGAGAAGCACCGGACGGCCTCCCGGAAATAGCGTTACCGGCATGAACTTCATCGACGCCATCACCCTCGAAGTGGCCGACACCGCGGCCGCCGAACGCTTCTACACCACCGCCTTCGGGCTCGACACCCAGCTTCGGCTGCGGGCCTCGCAGGAGCCCACCACCGGCTTCCGCGGCTACACCCTTTCCCTCACGGTGTCCCAGCCCGCCAACGTCGACGCCCTGATCGAGGCGGCCGTCGTCGCCGGGGCGACCGTGATCAAGCCCGCCGCGAAGTCGATGTGGGGTTACGGCGGAACCGTCCAGGCTCCGGACGGCGCGATCTGGAAGATCGCCACCTCGGCGAAGAAGAACACCGGCCCGGCCACCCGCGAGATCGACGACATCGTCCTGCTGCTGGGCGTCGCCGACGTCGCCGCGAGCAAGAAGTTCTACGTCGAGCACGGTCTCACCGTCGGGAAGAGCTTCGGCCGTATGTACGTCGAGTTCGAATCCGGTTCCAGTCCGGTGAAGCTGGCGCTGTACCGGCGCAAGGCACTGGCCAAGGACGCCGGCGTCGCACCGGAGGGCACCGGCTCGCACCGGATCGCGGTCAGCGGCCCCGCCGCCCCGTTCACCGATCCGGACGGCTTCGTGTGGGAGACCTCCGCTCTCGCCAGCCAGTCCTGATGTGCCACTACCGCATGCCCCCGCTCGCCGCCTACCAGGGAGAGAACACCATGAGCACCACGTACGAAGGATTCACGGCCGAAGAGAAGGCCGCGATGAAGGAACACGCCCAGGACATGAAGAAGTCCGCGCGCCGGGGTTCGGCCGCTGACAAGGCCGCGGCGGCGGAGCAGGACGTCGTCGCGAAGATCGCCGAGATGCCCGACGAGGACCGGGTGCTCGCCGAGCGCGTCCACGCCATCGTGAAGGCCAACGCCCCGGCGCTCGCGCCGAAGCTCTGGTACGGCCAGCCCGCCTACGCGCTCGACGGCAAGATCGTCTGCTTCTTCCAGGCGAAGGCGAAGTTCAAGACGCGGTACGCGACACTCGGCTTCAACGAGGCCGCCCAGCTGGACGACGGCGAAATGTGGGCGACTGCCTTCGCGCTGACCAAGATGACCGCCGCGGTGGAGAAGCGGATCGCCGCCTTGGTGAAGCAGGCCGTCGGCTGACGGGCGGAGTGGCCGCTCGCTTTAGCGCGGGATTGGCCACTCGCCCGGCAGCGGCGAAACCCTAGGCTCGGGTGATCACTGGGAGGACCACATGATCACCATCGCCCCACTCGAATCCGAAGACCGCGAAGCCTGGGAAACCCTGTTCCGCGCGTACATCGCCTTCTACGAACGCGTTTCGCCCCAGGAGGTCTACGACCGCGCCTGGCGTGAATTCCGGACAGGGGAGCGGATGCACGCGCTCGGTGCCCACCTGGGCGGCGAACTCGTCGGGATCACGCACTTCCTGGTGCACCCCAGCACTTCCGCGCTCTCCGACGTCTGTTACCTGCAGGACCTGTTCACCGCGCCGGAAGCCCGCGGCAACGGTGTCGCACGGGCGCTGATCGACGCGGTCGCGGACTGGGCCCGTACCCGCGGATGCGAGAGGGTTTACTGGCACACCAAGGAATCCAACGCCACCGCGCGCCGCCTGTACGACCGGGTCGCGGTGAACCGGGGATTCATCCAGTACCAGCTCCCGCTGTGAAAACAGTGAGGGCCACCCGTCACCCGAGTGGCCCTCACCGGAAGGATCAGAGCTTCGACGCCGCCGCGGCGAAAGCCTCGATCTTCCCGAAGTCCTTGGCCGCCAAGGCATCCTTCGGCGTCAGCCAGGAACCGCCGATGCAGCCCACATTGGACAGTGCGAGGTAGTCCGGCGCGGTCTTCACGGTGATGCCGCCGGTCGGGCAGAAGCGCAGCCCGGGCAGCGGACCGCCGATCGACTTCAGGTACGCCACGCCGCCGCTGGCCTCGGCGGGGAAGAACTTCAACGCCGTCAGCCCTCGTTCGGCCAGCCGCATCGCCTCCGAAACGGTGCTCGCGCCCGGGAGGAAGGGCAGGCCGGTGTCGAACGCGGCGTCCAGGACCGAGTCCGTGCAGCCGGGGGTCACCAGGAACTTCGCGCCGGCGTCGGCGGCCTGCTTGGCGTGCTCCGGAGCGGTGACCGTCCCGGCGCCGATCACGATCTCCGGGACCTCCGCGGCGATCCGCTCGATGGAGGCGAGCGCCGCCGGGGTGCGCAGGGTCAGCTCGATCACGCCGATCCCGCCCGCGAGCAGGGCCCGCGCGGTGGGTACCGCGTCGGCGGCGTCGTCGAGCACGACGACGGGCATCACGGGGGACAGGCCGAGCAGGTCCGCGCCGGTGGTCACTGGGTTACCTCCACAGGGGTCAACGTGTGCGCCGGAGCGCCGAAGTGTTCCGGCGTGAGCGGTCCGAAAACGCTCGCGCCCTGATCGGCGGGTCCGACCGCGCGGCGCAGCGCCGCGAACAGCTCCCGGCCGGTGCCGGTCCAGGATGCCTCCGAAGGCGGGGAGTCCACCAGTTCACGACGGGCGAGTTCTTCGTCACCCACGAACACGTCCAGCGTCCCGGCCTTCGCGTCGAGCCGGACGACGTCGCCGTCGGCGATCCGCGCGATCGGGCCGCCCACGGCGGCTTCCGGGGTCACCTGGATCGCGGCGGGGATCTTGCCGGACGCGCCGGACATCCGGCCGTCGGTGAGCAACGCCACCTGGTGCCCGCGGTCCATCAGCACACCCAGTGCCGGGGTGAGCCCGTGCAGTTCGGGCATCCCGTTGGCCTGCGGGCCCTGCTGGCGGATGACCACGACGACGTCCCGGTCCAGCTCGCCCGCCTCGAAAGCGTCCTTGAACGACTTCTGGTCGGTGAACACCCGCGCCGGGGCCTGGACGATCCGGTGCTCGGGCGCCACCGCGGACACCTTGATCACCGCGCGGCCGAGGTTGCCCGCGACCATCCGCAGCCCGCCGTCGGCGGCGAACGGCCGCCACGCCGGGCGCAGGACGTCTTCGTCGAGGCTGCGCGTCGGCACGTCGCGCCAGACCAGTTCGCCCTCGGACAGGATCGGCTCCTGCCGGTAGCGGTGCAGGCCCGGTCCGACGACGGTCTGGACGTCCTCGTGCAGCAGGCCCGCGTCGAGCAGCGTGCCGACCAGGAACTGGATGCCGCCGGCGGCGTGGAAGTGGTTGATGTCCGCGCTGCCGTTCGGGTACACGCGGGCCAGCAGCGGGATCACCGACGACAGGTCGGAGAAGTCGTCCCAGGTCAGCTGGATGCCCGCGGCGGCGGCGATGGCGACGAGGTGCATCGTGTGGTTGGTCGAACCGCCCGTGGCGAGCAGCGCGATGACGCCGTTGACGACGGCCTTCTCGTCGATCACCCGCGAGACCGGCGTGTACTCCTCGCCGCGCGAGAGCCGCACGACGCGGCGCCCGGCCTCTTCGGTGAGCACCCGCCGCAGCGGCGAGTTCGGCTGCACGAAGCTCGCGCCCGGCAGGTGCAGGCCCATCACCTCGACGACCATCTGGTTCGAGTTGGCCGTGCCGTAGAAGGTGCAGGTGCCCGCCGAGTGGTACGAAGCCGCTTCGGCGTCCAAGAGGTCTTCGCGGGTCGCCTTGCCTTCGGCGTACAGCTGGCGCACACGCGCCTTCTCCTTGTTCGGCAGGCCGGAGTTCATCGGCCCGGCCGGTACCAGGATCGCCGGGAGGTGCCCGAAGGACAGCGCGCCGATCAGCAGGCCCGGCACGATCTTGTCGCAGACGCCGAGCAGCAGCGCCGCGTCGAACATGTCGTGTGACAGCGCGATCGCGGTCGACATCGCGATCACCTCGCGGCTGAACAGCGACAGTTCCATCCCCGGACGGCCCTGGGTGACGCCGTCGCACATCGCGGGCACGCCGCCGGCGAACTGGGCCACTCCGCCCGCCTGGCGGACCGACCCCTTCAGCATGGCGGGGTACTCCTGCATCGGCTGGTGCGCCGAAAGCATGTCGTTGTAGGAGGAGACGATCGCGACGCCCGGCGCCCGCGCGGCGCGCAGTGCCGCTTTGTCGACACCCTCCATCGCGGCGAAGCCGTGGGCGAGGTTGCTGCAGTCGAGGCCGCGCCGCACCGGACCTTCTTCGTGGGCGGCGGCGACGCGCTCGAGGTACGCGGCGCGGGTTTCGGCGCTGCGGGCGGCGATGCGTTCGGTGACTTCGGCGATGATGGGGTGGACGTTCGGGGCGGTGCTCATGTCCGGCTCCGGATCACTGGTCGTGGTGGTCCGCGGGACGGCAACGCTGACGTCGCTGGGTCGTGACAGTGGCCACAGTACCTCGGCGGAAAGCGCGAATCAAAATCGATACAGAAGATCGACTCGCGTGACCTCCGTCACGCCCCTAGGTTCTACTGTGCTACTTGTCACATTGCACAACGCGCGGCAGAGTCGTGAGGGCGAGGATCGCTTGCCTTCGAAGGCTCAAGCGGCCAACCGAACCGACCATCGGGAGGTACCGATGTCCACCACAGAGATCGCCGAGCTTCGGCGAGCCATCGGTCAGCTGAGGCAGTGCGTCGGCGCGCTGCGGTCCCGATACGGCGACGCTTCGGCGGTACGGCGCCTGGTGAACGACCTCGAGCGGCTCGACATCGACGCGACGGACCTCGACACGACCCCGATCGCGGTGCCCGCGCAGGCGAAGGCCGCCGATCGTGTCCAGGTGCCCGATACGCCGTACGACCCGGCGCTCTGGCACGGCGCCGATGACGAAGGCGTCGGCGGCTACAAGCGCGACCAGCGGTGAGCGCCCCCGCCGGCAACGAGGCCGGACGGGGTACGGGGGTCCGCGCAGCGTCGCGGGCCCGGATCGCCGAAAAAACGCTGCGCACCGACCGGTGGTGGCTCTCCCCGCTGCTGACCGTCCTCGGCCTCTCCGCCTTCATCGTCTACGCGACGATCAGGTCCTTCGTCCGCACCGCCTACTGGGTGCCCGAGTACCACTACCTGACGCCGTTCTATTCGCCCTGTGTCTCGGAATCCTGCGTCGAAGGCTCCCGGCATTTCGGGGCCTGGTTCGGCGAGCTGCCGGGGTTCATCCCGCTCGGCTTCCTCGTCCTGCCGTTCCTGCTGGGCTTCCGGCTGACCTGCTACTACTACCGCAAGGCGTACTACCGCGCGGTCTGGTTCTCGCCGCCCGCGTGCGCGGTCGCCGAACCGCACACCAAGTACACCGGGGAGACCCGCCTGCCGTTGATCATCCAGAACTCCCACCGCTACTTCTTCTACGTGGCCGTGGTCGTCTCGCTGGTCAACACCTACGACGCGATCACCGCGTTCCACGGCAAGACCGGCGGTTTCGGCTTCGGGCTCGGCAATATCGTGCTGCTCGGCAACGTGATCCTGTTGTGGGCCTACACGTTGTCGTGTCACTCGTGCCGTCACGTGACCGGCGGCAGGCTGAAGCACTTCTCGAAACATCCGGTCCGCTATTGGATCTGGACGCAGATCACGAAGCTCAACACCCGGCACATGGCGCTCGCGTGGACGACGCTCGGCACGCTCGTGCTGACCGACCTCTACGTGATGCTCGTGGCCAGCGGCGCGATTTCGGATCTGCGGTTCATCAACTAGCGGCGCGGGAATCCCCGTCCCCGACAACGGCGTCCAGCTTTGAGGTGGCTTTTTCTATGACCGAGGTCGAACGGCTCAACTACGACGTCGTGGTGATCGGTGCCGGTGGCGCCGGGCTCCGCGCGGTCATCGAGGCGCGCGAACGCGGCTTCAGCGTCGCGGTGGTGTGCAAATCGCTGTTCGGCAAGGCGCATACGGTGATGGCCGAAGGCGGCTGCGCGGCGTCGATGGGCAACGCGAACTCGAACGACAACTGGCAGGTCCACTTCCGCGACACCATGCGGGGCGGGAAGTTCCTCAACAACTGGCGGATGGCCGAACTGCACGCCAAGGAGGCACCGGACCGGGTCTGGGAACTGGAGACCTACGGGGCGCTGTTCGACCGGACGAATGACGGCCGGATCAGCCAGCGCAACTTCGGCGGGCACACCTACCCCCGGCTCGCGCACGTTGGCGACCGCACCGGGCTCGAACTGATCCGCACGATGCAGCAGAAAATCGTTTCGCTGCAACAAGAGGACTTCAAGGAGACCGGCGACTACGAGGCGCGGATCAAGGTCTTCGCCGAATGCACGATCACCGAGCTGCTGACCGACGACGGCCGGATCTCCGGTGCCTTCGGGTACTGGCGCGAGAGCGGCCGGTTCATCCTGTTCGAGTCGCCGGCGGTGGTGCTGGCGACCGGAGGTATCGGGAAGTCGTTCAAGGTCACCTCGAACTCGTGGGAGTACACCGGTGACGGGCACGCGCTGGCGCTGCGGGCCGGGGCGACGCTCATCAACATGGAGTTCGTCCAGTTCCACCCGACGGGCATGGTCTGGCCGCCGAGTGTGAAGGGGATCCTGGTCACCGAAGGCGTCCGTGGTGACGGCGGGGTCCTCAAGAACACCGAGGACAAGCGGTTCATGTTCGAGTACGTCCCCGACGTGTTCAAGGGGCAGTACGCGGACAGTGAGGAAGAGGCCGACCGCTGGTACACCGACCAGGAGAAGAACCGCCGCACCCCGGACCTGCTGCCCCGGGACGAGGTGGCGCGCGCGATCAACTCCGAGGTCAAGGCGGGCCGGGGATCGCCGCACGGCGGCGTCTTCCTCGACATCGCCAGCAGGCTGCCCGCGGAGGAGATCCGCAAGCGGCTGCCGTCGATGTACCACCAGTTCAAGGAACTCGCCGACGTCGACATCACGAAGGAACCGATGGAGGTCGGCCCCACCTGTCACTACGTGATGGGCGGGATCGAGGTCGACCCGGACACGGCGTCGTCGAGTGTGCCGGGCCTGTTCGCGGCCGGTGAATGCTCCGGCGGGATGCACGGGTCGAACCGGCTCGGCGGGAACTCGCTTTCGGATCTGCTCGTCTTCGGCCGCCGCGCGGGGCTCGGTGCCGCGTCCTACGTCGCGGAACTGAAGGAGCGGCCGAAGGTCAGTCAGTCCGATGTGGACGCCGCCGCGGCGATGGCGCTCGCGCCGTTCGACCCGCCGGGTGACGGCGTCGAGGAAAACCCGTACAGCCTGCACACCGAACTGCAGCAGTCGATGAACGACCTGGTCGGCATCATCCGCAAGGCCGACGAGATCGAGCGGGCGCTGGAGAAGCTCGGGGAACTGCGCGAGCGGATCAAGCGGGTCACCGTCGAGGGGCACCGGCAGTTCAACCCCGGCTGGCATCTCGCCGTCGACCTGCGGAACATGCTGATGGTCAGTGAGTGTGTCGCGCGGGCGGCGCTCACCAGGACCGAGAGCCGGGGCGGGCACACCCGGGACGACCATCCGGGCATGGATCCCCAGTGGCGCAACAAACTCCTCGTCTGCTCGGCCACCCCCGGTGACAACCCGGTGGTGCCGGACATCGGCGTCGAGGTCAAAGCGCAGACCCCGCTGCGGCAGGACCTGCTGGAGTTGTTCGAGCTGTCCGAGCTGGGGAAGTACTACACCGACGAAGAACTGACGTCGCACCCCGGGAGTCCGGCATGAGCTATAAGGCGAGTTTCCGGGTCTGGCGCGGCGACGCCGACTCGGGTGAGCTGCAGGACTACAGCGTCGAGGTGAACGAGGGCGAGGTCGTCCTCGACATCATCCACCGGCTGCAGGCGACCCAGGCCTCGGATCTGGCGGTGCGGTGGAACTGCAAGGCGGGCAAATGCGGTTCGTGCTCGGCGGAGATCAACGGCAAACCGCGGCTGCTGTGCATGACCCGGATGTCGACCTTCACCGAGGACGAGGTCATCACCGTGACGCCGATGCGGACGTTCCCGGTGATCCGCGACCTGGTGACCGACGTGTCGTTCAACTACACCAAGGCGCGGGAGATCCCGTCGTTCACGCCGCCCCCGGAGCTGAAGCCGGGGGAGTACCGGATGCAGCAGGTCGACGTCGAGCGCTCGCAGGAGTTCCGCAAGTGCATCGAATGCTTCCTGTGCCAGAACACCTGCCACGTCGTGCGTGACCATGAGGAGAACAAAGAGGCCTTCGCCGGGCCCCGGTACCTCATGCGCATCGCCGAACTGGAGATGCACCCCCTCGACGTCGCCGACCGGCGGGACGAGGCGCAGGAGGAACACGGGCTCGGCTACTGCAACATCACCAAATGCTGCTCGGACGTGTGCCCGGAGGGCATCCACATCACCGACAACGCGCTCATCCCGATGAAGGAACGCGTCGCGGACCGGAAGTACGACCCCATCGTGTGGCTGGGGAACAAGCTCTTCCGGCGGGACCAGTAGCCCGAGCCTCGTGAGTGGTAATGACGGTTCTAACCAACCCTCATTTGGGTACCTGCTCGTAGCCTGCGGCTTTGCTCGCGGTGAAGTACATGATGGCCCCCTTCCTTGCGCCTGGCGCAAGGAAGGGGGCCATCATGTACTGGGGAAGGTGTGAAGGTCGAGTTTCCTCGGCTGAGCCGAGGGAAGGGGGCCTTCACGCGCTACCGCTGTGACTGGTGGTGCCACTGAGCCTGGTGGCGATGGTCCGAGCCGTCCGTGAAGGACTCCTTGAGGGACCCTGAGTCCCTCAAGGAGTCCTTCACGGCCAGCCGCTAACGAACCTACCCCCGGTAGGTACCTAAAACACCCTTGGTTCTAACCGTCATTACCACTCACGAGGCTTTTAATCGTTTGCCCCTGCTCACCGGGCCGTCGCATACTTACGCCATGAACGTTGGTATGGAAGAGAAACACGGCTCTCCGCCGTCGCACTAGCGCGACGTCGACAAGGGAGCCGCCCTTCGGGAAACCGAACCGGGCGGCTTTTTCGTTGTGCGTTCTTCCCCTTTTACTTCTGGAACGAAACGTCCTCGGTGCACGGTGTGCGCCGGAGACGTGTTCCAGGCCAAGGCGCATTGGTCCAGCGGTACGGATACCGGGTTTTCACCCCGGTGACAGGGGTTCGACTCCCCTATGCGCTACGCCCCGGCACGGCGGGGAAACCTGTTCCGTCGTTCCGGTGCGGCGGTGTGGGGTCCGTGTGGTCCACACCGCCAGACGCGCACGGTCCGGTGACCGGCCGGGATTCATAGCCCCGGCCAGCCTGGCTCGACACCAGGGTGCGCGACTCAGGCGCCTTTGCGGGCGCTGTGCACATCGCCTTGTTCGTGGCGATGCAGCACGATGTCCTGGAAACCGTTGTCGCGCAAGCCCTTTTCCAGGGTGAGGCCGTTCGTGGCGACGACCACCAGCTGTCCGCCCGCCACCAGGCTCGCGGCGATGCGGCCAAGGTGGTCGGAGGCGTCCAGGAAGGCCAGGACGATGTCGAAGGTCCCCATCACCGGCAGCCGGTCGAGGTGATGGACCTCGTACGAGATCCCGGCGGGATCGCGTTCTTCTTCGCGCTGCGCGACCGCGATCAGCCTCTGGTCCGCGTCGACCCCGACGACCCGGCGGGCGCCTCGGGCGCGGAACAGCCGGGGATAGCGGCCATCGCCGCACCCGACGACCAGGACCGACCTGCCCGCCAGGTCCGGAAGCGCTTCGAGCAGCGTCGTGGCCTGGTCCGCCATACGGCCGACGCTAGCCGAGAGGTCACCGTCCGGACAGGACCAAGAGGCCGTATCCCGGAGTACATGAAGGCCCCCTTCCTGTACCTGGGCGCAAGGAAGGGGGCCTTCATGTACTTATGGAGCTACAGTGCGCCACCGCTCGCGTCGTCGCGCTGCATGACAACGCTGGACGGAGCGTCGTGCATCGGCTTCGCGCCCTTGGGCGCCTTCTTCCGCCGGGCCAGCTTGTTTTCCAGCCAGCCCGCCAGCGTGGTCAGAAGCAGGTTCAGCACGATGAAGATGATCGCGATGACGATCAGCGTCGGGATCGTGTTGCTGTAGAGGCCGGTGAGCGGTCCGGAGGAACGGATCAGCTCATTGAAACCAATCGTCAACTGACCAGCCAACGCGGTGTCCTTGAGAATGACGACCAGCTGACTGACCAGGGCGGGCAGCATCAAGGTGACCGCCTGCGGTAGCAGGACAGTCATCATGATCTGGGTCTTACGCATGCCCAGTGCGGACGCGGCCTCACCTTGGCCTTTGGGCAGCGACAGGATACCCGCGCGGAACACCTCGGCCATGACCGAGCCGTTGTAGAGGACCAACCCGGTCACCGCGGCGAACAGCGGCCGGATCTCGGCGTCAATGCCGGTGTAGAAGGCGTAGAACGCCGCGGCGAAGACCATCAGCAGCAGCACGGGGATAGCCCGGAAGAACTCGACGACCGCGCCGACCGGAACCCGGATCCACTTGTGCTCCGACAGCCGCCCGATACCCAGCAGCGCGCCGATCGGCAAAGCGATCACGATGGAAAGCCCGGCCGCCTTCAAGGTGTTGAGCAGGCCCGGGAGGAGGAACTGCGTCCACGTCGCACCGTCGAGGAAGGGCTTCCACAGAGCGCCCGCCCACTGGCCCTTCTCGTCGAAGCCCGCGTAGATGTAGTAGATGACCAACGCCAGGACGAGCACGAAAAGTACGCTGTAGAGCCAGTTTCGCGCCCGCGCCTTGGGGCCGGGGATGTCGTAGAGAACGGTCTGCGCGCTCATCGCTTGACCTCGACCTTCTTGGCGACCCAGCCCAGCAGCAGGCCGAGGGGGAGGACCAGGATGACGAAACCGGCGGCGAAGAGGAGGAAGACCAAAAGCAGCGAGTCGGACTCGTTTTCGATCATCTCCGACATCAGAAGCGATGCCTCAGCCACACCGATGATCGACGCGACCGTGGTGTTCTTCAGCAGCGCGATCATGACGTTCGCCAGCGGCGCGATCACCGATCGGAACGCTTGCGGCAGCACGATCATCGTCAGCACCTGGAGGAAACCGAGACCCAGTGCGCGGGCGGCTTCGGCCTGACCGACCGGCACGGTGTTGATACCCGACCGTAGCGATTCGCAGACGAACGTCGCGGTGTAGGCGATAAAACCGAGGATCGCGAGCCGGAAAGCGTTGTCCTCCAGCGACGTCGTCGACTCGGACGAGGCCAGGCTGACTCCCAGGGTGGAGGACAGTCCCAACGACGTGAAGACGATGATCACCGTCAGCGGGGTGTTCCGGAAGATGTTGACGTAGGCGGTGCCGAACGCCCGCATGATCGGAACCGGGCTCACCCGCATCCCCACCAGGATCGTGCCCCAGATCAGGGAACCGATCGCGGAGAAGAAGGTGAGCTTGATCGTCATCCAGAAGGCGCCGAGCAAGTCGTAATTGGGATTGTCGAGGAAATCGAACAAGGTGCTCAACCCAGCCTCGGTACGGGAACGGTGCGCCGCGGTACACGGCGCACCGTTCGATTCCTTCAGTTCAGCGGCTCAGTGAGCCGGGTGTCAGGAGATGGCCGGGGGCTCCGGGATCTTGTAGCCCGACGGACCGACGTTCTTCTCCAGAGCGGCCTTCCACGCGCCGTCCTGCTGCATCTTCTTGATGGCGTTGTTGATCGCGGTGACACTCTCGGCGTCGTCCTTCTTCAGGCCGACGCCGTACTTCTCGTCGGTGAAGCCCTTGCCGACCAGTTTCAGCTTCCCAGGCTGCTGCGCGGCGTAGCCACCGAGGATCACGTCATCGGTCGTCATGGCGTCGACGGTTCCGTTGAGCAGATCGGTGACGCAGTCGGTGTACTTGCCGCGCTCCTGGAGCTGCACCTCCTTGGCGTACTTCTCCTTGACGTTCTGCGCCGGGGTCGAACCCTTGACCGAGCAGAGCTTCTTGTTGCCGGTCAGCGACTCCGGGCCGGTGATGTCGGTGGAGTCGGCGCGGACCAGCAGGTCCTGGTGGGCGATGAAGTACGGGCCCGCGAACGAGACCTCGTTCTTGCGCTTGTCGGTGATCGAGTAGGTGGCGACGATGAAGTCGACCTCACCCTTCTTGATCAGGTCCTCACGCTGCGCGGACTGCGCTTCCTTCCAGGTGATCGCCGACTCCTCGACGCCGAGCTCCTTGGCGATGTACTTCGCCACGTCGACGTCGAACCCGGCGTAGGTGCCATCGGCCTGCTTCTGGCCGAGACCCGGCTGGTCGAACTTGATGCCGATGGTCAGCTTCTTGTCGTTCTTGGCCTTCGCCACCACGTTCTTGGCGCCGCTGGAGCCGCTGCCGGCGTCCGACCCGCCGCCACCACAGGCGGAGAGGGCGAGACCGGCCGCCACGACGGCCGCGCTCATTCGCAGAACTCGGTTCAACCGCATTCTTCTCAGTTTCCTTCCGAATCTTGTCCAGCCATACCGGCCGGCGGGGAAGTCCTTAGTGGGTAAGGATCTTGCCGAGGAAGTCCTTCGCCCGGTCGGTCTTGGGCTTGGTGAAGAACTCGTCCGGGGTGGAGTCCTCGACGATCTCGCCGTCGGACATGAACACCACCCGGTTCGCCGCACGCCGCGCGAAGCCCATCTCGTGGGTGACGACGAGCATCGTCATCCCGTCCTTCGCGAGCGTCGTCATCACGTCGAGGACCTCCTGGACCATCTCCGGGTCCAGTGCCGAGGTCGGCTCGTCGAACAACATCACCTTGGGGCGCATCGCCAGCGCGCGGGCGATCGCCACACGCTGCTGCTGCCCGCCGGAAAGCTGCGCCGGGTACTTGTCGGCCTGGTTGGCGATGCCGACCCGTTCGAGCAGGTCCATCGCGGTCTTGCGGGCTTCGGCCGAGTTGACCTTGCGGACCTTCATCGGCGCGAGCATGACGTTCTCGACGATCGTCTTGTGCGCGAACAGGTTGAAGGACTGGAACACCATGCCGACGTCGGCCCGCAGCGCCGCCAGGGCCTTGCCTTCGGCGGGCAGCGGGACGCCGTCCACGGCGATCTCGCCGGAGTTGATGGGCTCCAGCCGGTTGATCGCGCGACACAGCGTCGACTTGCCAGACCCGGACGGCCCGAGCACGACCACGACCTGCCCACGCGGCACCTCGAGGTTGATCTCCTTGAGCACGTGCAGGTCGCCGAAGTACTTGTTCACGGCGGCCGCCTTGATCATCGGCGCCGCCACCTCCGCGGTCATCTGGCCTCCAGGAGCGTTCGTTTGCAGGGGACTGCGGGGTCAGGCACCACGCGATGGCGGAAACCTACTCCCGTCGGACCGCTTGTAAAGGCGGCTTGACCAATACTTAGGGTTTCAAGTCCGTATCGTTCTCAAGCCACCGGACGGCCCCGGTCACGCCCGTCCGGCGCTGATCAGCCTAGACAAGGCGGGGGTGTCCCGTAAGCGGGGTCACACAAGATCTGTGACGCATCGTGACCGTTACCGCGTGCGGCAGGTCACTCACTGGGCCGGACGGCCCAGCGGTACGGGCAGCGCGGGAGGTGACTCACCCCATAGAGTCGTTCTTCCAGTCGTCGCTGTGCGGGGATGGCGTGAAAGGGAAACACGGGTGCGGGTACTGCTGGTGGAGGACGACGACCGGGTCGCGGGTGCCTTGACGCCCGCGCTGACCCGGCGTGGCCTGACGATCAAACGCCTTGCCTCCGGCGCCGGGGTGCTCGACCTGGTGCACGAGGTCGACGTCGTCCTGCTCGACCTGGGGCTTCCCGACGTCGACGGGATCGTGCTGTGTCGCCGGATCCGCGCGGTCAGTGACGTCGCGGTGATCGTCGTTTCGGCGCGGGGAGAGGTCGACGACCGGATCCAGGGCCTGCGGTCCGGCGCCGACGACTACCTGGTGAAGCCCTACGACGTCGACGAACTCGTCGCCCGGGTCGAGGCCGTGCGCCGCCGCCGGGGCGAGCGCCCGGCCGCCTCCGAACCGGCCGGGGTCATCCGGGCGGGTGATGTCTCGGTCGATATCGGGCGACATGAGGTGCAGGTCGACGGGCAGCCGGTTTCGTTGTCCCGCAAGGAGTTCCAGGTGCTCGCGCTGGTGGTCTCCGCGCGCGGCGCGGTCTGCGCCCGTGACCACGTGCTCAGTGAGGTCTGGGGACACCGCGGTCCCGCGGAGAGCCGCTCGCTCGACGTCCACGTCGCCACCCTGCGCACCAAACTGGGCAGGCCCGCGATGATCGAGACCGTCCGCGGCGTCGGGTACCGCCTCGGCGGCGCCTACGGCCCGGCGGAAGAGGGCTGAGCCGGTGCGCGTCCGGCTCCAGGCGATCGTGCTGACGCTGGTCGCGGCGCTCGTGTTCGGCCTCGGCATCCCGCTCGCGCTCAGCGTGGCGGCCAGTGTGCAGCTCGACCTCTTCCTCGACAGGCTCACCGACACCTCGCGATTCGCTTCGCTGGCGCAGCGCCCGCTGGTGGAGAACCGGCCGGACCTGATCGAGGACGAACTCCGCCGCTACACCGAGGTCTACAACGTCCCGGTGGTGATCGTCGACCAGGACGGCGAGGCCGTGGTGAGCGCGCTCGGCGGACCCGGCGCGGCCGCCCGGATCAACCTGAAGGACGCCGCCATCGCCTCGCATATCCAGGCGGCGCTGGCCGGACGGCGGTCGGAACCCGGCCCGCTGCTGATGCCGTGGAACACCGAGCCTCTGGTGCTCGCCGAACCGATCCTCATCGACGGCGAGGTGCGGGGCGCGGTGATCACCCTGTCCTCGACCGAACGCGCCCGGACCGAGCTGCTGTGGTGGTGGCTGCTCATCGCGGCGGGCGCCGTGCTGGCGTTCGGGTTCGCGCTGGTCATCGCCGTGCCGGTGGTGCGCTGGATCCTGCGTCCGGTCCGCCGCTTGGACGAGGCGACCGGGGAACTGGTCGCCGCCGTCGTCAGCGGCCGGGAGGTGCAGCGGGTGGGGGAGACGGGCGGGCCGCCGGAACTGCGGCAGCTCGAACGGTCCTTCGACCGGATGGCCGCGAGCGTCGACGAGGCACTCTCGGCGCAGCGTGCCTTCGTCGCCGATGCCTCCCACCAGCTGCGGAACCCGCTGACCGCGCTGAAGATCCGGCTCGGCAACCTCGACGGGCACGTCGACGACGATCTGGCCGCGGCCGACCTCGAAGCCGCCGTCGTGGACGCGCGGCGGCTGAACCAGATCCTCGACGAACTCCTCTCTTTGGCCCGCGCCGAGGCCTCGGGCGGAGAACTGGTGCCGGTCGCCCTCGACGAGGTGGTGGGTGCCCGGGTCGCCGACTGGACGGTGGTCGGCCGGACCAGGGACATCTCGCTGACCGCGTCCGGGCTCGGCGGCGGGCTGCGGGTGCTCACCCCGGCGCGCGGGCTCGAAGTGGTGCTCGACGCGCTGCTGGACAACGCGCTGAAGTTCACCGAGCCGGGGACCGAGGTGCGGGTCACCGTCACCGAGGCGGACGGGAAGGTCGACATCGCCGTCCGCGACCACGGGCCCGGCCTGCGCGAAGACGAACTCGAGCGGGCCGCGGACCGGTTCTGGCGCAGCACCTCGCATCAGAACGTCCCCGGATCCGGGCTGGGCCTGGCGATCGTCACCGAGATCATGGCCCGCTCCGACGGCTCGCTGCGGCTCGGCTCACCCGAGGGCGGCGGGCTCGAAGTGACCGTGACGCTGCCTGTCGTCAGTCCTTGAGCGAGCGGAAGTAGCGCAGCGCGCCGGGATGCAGCGGCAGCGGCGAGGTCTCGATGGCCGGGTGGACGTCGATCGACAACGCGGCCCCGGCGGCCTTGACCAGCTCACCGCGTGCGTCGAACAGCCCGCGGACCAGCGCTTCCGCGAGGTCGTCCGGCATCGTGGCCGGTACGACCAGGAAGTTCGGCAGCACGAGCGTGGTCACCGGCGCCTGCAGGTGATAGGCCGTCACCGGGATGGTCGCCGTGCGGTACACCGGATTCCTCGCGCGCAGGTCGTCCGCGAGATCGGTGATGTCGAGCAGCCGGACCTTGCTCGCGCGCTCCGTGATCGACGGCGTCGGCAGGCCACCGGACCAGATGACGGCGTCGATCTGGCGGTTCTCCAGCGCGGGGAGCGCTTCGGTGAGCCCGAGGTTGCGCCGGTCCACCGCGCCGGTCAGCCCGGACACCTCGAGCAGCTGTTTCGACAGGAACTCGACGCCGGAGTCGGGGGAGCCGATCGCGACCTTGAGGCCCCGCAGCTGTGCGAACGAGGTGATCGTGGAGTCGGCCCGGACGACGACGTGCAGGTAGTCGTCGTGCACCCGGGCCAGCGCGGCCAGCCCGGCGGTCTTCTCGGTGGCGACGTCGGCGGCCACGAAGGCGACGTCGGCCTTGCCCGCGCGGACGCGGCCGATGTTGTCCGGCGAGCCCTGGGTCTCCTGGATCTCGGGCCGTTCGGCACCGAGCTGCGCGGCCCACGCGTCGGCCAGCGCCTCGGCCAGCTTGTCGTAGACGCCGCCGTTGAGCCCCGCCGCGATCCGCACGTGTGCCCCGGACAGGTCCGGCCCGCACCCGGCGACCAGGGCGCACACCACGACGAGCACCGCCGCCAGCACACCCGGTCTCCTCATGAGGGTCGATCGTGCCATGGAACCCCGCCCGCGTACCCTCGAAGGCGAGATGAGCGCGCGCACATACCAGATCCGCACCTTCGGCTGCCAGATGAACGTGCATGACTCCGAACGTCTTGCCGGGCAGCTCGAGGACGCCGGCTACGTTCCGGGTGACGGCGAGGCCACACCCGACCTGATCGTGTTCAACACCTGCGCCGTGCGGGAGAACGCGGACAACAAGCTGTACGGCACCCTCGGCCATCTCCGGCCGCAGAAGACCGCGAAGCCGGACATGCAGATCGCCGTCGGCGGCTGCCTCGCGCAGAAGGACCGCGGCGAGATCGTCAAACGCGCGCCCTGGGTCGACGTCGTGTTCGGCACCCACAACATCGGTTCGCTGCCGACGCTGCTGGAACGCGCGCGGCACAACGCCGAGGCCGAGGTCGAGATCCTCGAAGCGCTCGAGACCTTCCCGTCGACGCTGCCGGCCCGGCGCGAGTCCGCGTACGCGGGCTGGGTGTCGATTTCGGTGGGCTGCAACAACACCTGCACCTTCTGCATCGTCCCGGCGTTGCGCGGCAAGGAACGCGATCGCCGTCCCGGCGAGATCCTGGCCGAGGTCGAGGCGCTCGTCGCCGAGGGCGTCCTCGAAGTGACCCTGCTCGGCCAGAACGTGAACTCCTACGGCGTCGAATTCGGCGACCGGCTCGCGTTCGGGAAGCTGCTGCGCGCCTGCGGCGCGGTGGAGGGCCTGGAGCGGGTCCGGTTCACCTCGCCGCATCCGGCGGCGTTCACCGAGGACGTCATCGACGCGATGGCCGAGACGCCGAACGTCTGCCACCAGCTGCACATGCCGCTGCAGTCCGGCTCGGACCGGGTGCTGCGCGAGATGAAACGGTCCTACCGTTCGGCGCGCTATCTCAAGATCCTCGACCGCGTGCGCGAAGTGATGCCCGAGGCCGCGATCACCACGGACATCATCGTCGGCTTCCCCGGCGAGACCGAGGAGGACTTCCAGGCCACGCTCGACGTCGTCGCGCAGGCGCGGTTCTCCAGCGCGTTCACCTTCCAGTACTCGATCCGGCCCGGTACGCCCGCGGCCGAGATGGAGGGGCAGCTGCCGAAGGAGGTCGTGCAGGAGCGCTACGAACGGCTCGTGAAGCTGCAGAACGACATCTCCTGGGAAGAGAACAAGAAGATCGTCGGCCGCCGCGTCGAGCTGCTGGTCGCCTCCGGCGAGGGCCGCAAGGACACCGAGACGCACCGGATGAGCGGCCGCGCCCGTGACGGCAGGCTCGTCCACTTCACACCGGCGGGACCGCTGGTGGACCGCGCCGTCCGGCCGGGCGACGTCGTCGAGACCGTCGTGACCTACGGCGCCCCGCACCACCTCGTCGCGGACGGTGATCTGCTGTCGCACCGCCGGACGAAGGCGGGCGACAACTCCGAGGCCGGGCTCCGGCCGAAGACCAACGGCGTGACCCTGGGCCTGCCGGGCTTCGGTGCCCCGGCCGTCACGCCGGAACCGGTGAGCGGATGTGCGCTGTGACCGAACCGAAGATCGACCAGCTCGCCGCCGAGATCGACGAGGTCGGCGAGCGCGCGGCCAAGACGGTCGAACTGGGCAGGCGCGGCTTCTCCATCGCCGTGCTGATGTTCGTGCTGCTGATCGCCCAGCTGCTGCCCTGGGTCGGTGACCACGCCGGCTGGGAGGTGCTGGCGGGCCGCGGCGGCGGGATCCCGCAGCTGTTCGCCGCGACCTCCACCGGGATCGGGGTACTCGCCTCCGCCGTCGCGCTGGTGACCCGCCGCTGGTGGCTGGCCTGGGTCTGCGCCGCGGGCGGCTGGTTCGCCTCGGTCGACGGCCTGCTCGCGATCTGGTCGCAGCAGTCCTCCCACGCGACCGGCGCGGCCGGTGGCGGTCCTGGCTTCGGCCTGATCGTCGCCTGGATCGCCACCGTCGCGCTGGCCGTGTACTGGATGCGCGCTGCCTTCTCGCGCAGCTAGCCGACGCGCAGGGTGAGGTTGCTGGACGTGTACGCGCTCGCGTAGAGCGTCGTCTCGGGGTGGTAGGCCCTCAGCGTGATCACGGCGCTGAAGGAGAAGCTGAGCCTCAGGGAGAAAGTCGAGTTCGGCCGGCAGGTGGTGTCGGCGATGTTCACCCAGACACTGCCCTGAAGCTGCTGGACGATGATCGCTTCGAGGCTGTCCGTCCCGTCGGAGCGGGCGCCTTCCTCCTTCAACGTGCCCTTGAGGGTGACGTTTTCGTTGACCTTGGCCTGCTTCTTGCTGAGCGAGGCGTCGAGTTTGACCTTCTTCTTGCTGATTTCGGGAGAAGCCGGGACCGGTGCCGGAGAACCGATCGCCGACGCGGCCGGGGCGAGCCCGGCCACCAGGGCGCAACTGATCGCCAGGGCGGCGAGCGCCCGGCGGACTGGGGGAATCAGTGTCTGGTTCATGATCGAAGTTGAGCACGGTTGAGCGCGGAGAGCGCTCGAATACGCACTAACGAGCGACACGTCCCTCCACAGTGGAATTAAGCGAGGGCTGTGTCCGTCGCAAGTAGTCGGTCCAGGACTCGTGAGTGGTAATGACGGTTAGAACCGTCATTACCACTCACGACCGCCCCGCCCAGAGCCGCGAAGAGCTACCGGTCCGCGATGGCCGCTTCCGCCGCCTCGAGCCACTCACGCCACTGCGCGGCCTGCTCGTCCGCCTTCTTCGCGCGCCGCTCGTCGCCCGCCGCACGGGCCTTCGCCGCCTGCGACTCGAACTGCTCGACGCGCTCGCGGAACTGCGCCGCCCTGGCCTGCGCCTCCGGGTCGGTCCGCCGCCACTTGCTGTCCTCGGCCGACTTGACCGCGTCCTGCACGGCCTTCAGGCGCCCGTCCAGCTCACGGATGCGCTCGCGCGGGACCTTGCCGATCTCGTCCCACTGCTCCTGGATGCGGCGCAGATGCTGCTTCGCCGCTTCGAGGTTCGACGCGGGGTCGATCTTCTCGGCCTCGACGAGCAGTTCTTCCTTCCGCTGCGCGTTGGTCGCGAATTCGGCGTCCCGCTCGGAGAACACCGAGGACCGGCGCGCGAAGAACTTGTCCTGCGCGGCCCGGAAACGCTGCCAGAGCGCTTCGTCGCTGTCCTTGGGCGCGCGACCGGCGGCCTTCCACTCGGTCATCAGGTCCTTGTAGCGGCCCGCTGTGTCGCCCCAGTCCGAGGACTCCGACAGCGCTTCGGCTTCGGCGATCAGCTCTTCCTTGCGCTGCTTGGCCCCGGCCCGCTGCTTGTCCAGCTCGGCGAAATGCGACCCGCGGCGCCGGTTGAACGCCTCGCGGGCCTTGGAGAACCGCTTCCACAGCTCGTCGTCGGTCTTGCGGTCGACGCCCTTGACGGTCTTCCACTCGTCCAGGATCGCGCGCAGCCGATCGCCGGCGGCCTTCCACTGGGTCGACTCGGCGGCGAGCTTCTCGGCCTCGTCGGCGAGGGCCTGCTTGCGGACGACGGCGGCCGCGCGGGCCTCTTCGCGTTCCTGCTTGGCTGAGGCCAGCGCCTTTTCGGCGTGGGCGATGACCTGCTCGATACGTCCGCCCAGTGCGGCGATGTCGCCGACGACGGCGGCTTCGGCGAGGCCGTCGCGCAGCTGCGTGGCCGTCGCCAGCGCGTGCTTCGGGTCGCCCGCGCCGGATTCCAGCCGCGTTTCGAGCAGCTCGACCTCGGTGCGCAGGTCGTCGAACCGGCGCGCGTAGTGGAGCAGACCCTCGTCCGGGCTCCCGGCCTGCCAGACACCGACCGCGCGTTCGCCGTCGGGCGTGTTGACGTACACCGTGCCTTCGTCGTCGACCCTGCCCCAAGCGGACGGGCTGGGCTCGGCGGGCGGCACCGGGGGTGCGGGATGCCCGCCACCGAGCGCGTGCGGCACCGGGTGCGGAGCCGGGGTACCGGTGGACGTGTTCTCCTGGGCCATCGCAGGCTCCTTATCGCCTGTACGCCCGCTGGCGCGGGCGCCCCGCCTAGCGGCGGGGCCGGGTAATGCGTTGCCGTCTTGCTTCCGGGGTATCGACCCCTTGCGGCATTCAAGCAGCTCAGCGTCCGCCGTGGAACCGGATGGACCACCAGAGGGCAGTGATCCTACTTCCGGTGGACGTTCCGTGTCGGTCGGTTGCGGGCCCGCCGGGGCCGGGAAGGTAACGTCGGCGGCCGTGATCCGCCGTGTCGCCGTGCTCCCGCAACCCCCGCTGCTCATCCCCGAACTGGCCGCCGGAGCGGCGGACGAGTGCGCCGAGCTGCGCGAAGCCTGTCTGCAAGCCGTACAGCGCCTGACCAGCGCTTCGCCGGACTGGCTCGTGGTCGGCGCGGCCGCCGGGGCGCCCGCGGTGCCGGAGCACGCGAGCGGCTCCTTCCGGGGATTCGGCGTCGAACTCGGCGTCTCACTCAGCCGGGTGACAGCCCCCGAAACCGAACTGCCGCTGCCCGCGCTCGTGGCCGGCTGGTTGCGCGCACAGGCGGACGCGTCCTCGGCCCGGGTCCGCCTCGTCGATCCCGCGCTCCCGCCCGGCGAATGCGCTCTGCTCGGCCGTGAGCTGGGGGAGCCCACCGCGGTGCTGATCCTCGGCGACGGTTCGAGCCGGCACGGTCCGCGGTCGCCCGGTGGCGAGGACGACCGCGCGGAGGGCTTCGACGCCGGGATTCGCGACGCGCTGGCCAAGGCCGACACCGGCGCGCTGGCCGCGCTCGACCCGGCCCTCGCCGCCGGACTCGGCGCGGGCGGCCGGGCGCCCTGGCAGATCCTCGCCGGGCTGGCGGCCGAGGGCGAGTGGAGCGCCGAGGTCCTCTACTCGGCCGCGCCGTTCGGCGTCGGCTACCACGTCGCCGTCTGGGAGCACGCGTGATCCGGCCGGTCGCGGTCGTCGGGCCCACGGCGACCGGGAAGACGGCGCTGGCCGTCGAACTCGCCCTCGCCCTCGGGGGTGAAGTGGTCAACGCCGACGCGCTGCAGCTGTATCGCGGGATGGACATCGGGACGGCCAAGGCGACCGCCGAGGAGCGGCGAGGCGTGCCGCATCACCTGCTGGACGTCCTCGACGTCACCGAGACGGCGTCCGTGGCCGCGTACCAGCGCGACGCGCGCCAATGCGTCGAAAAGCTTCTCGCGGCCGGCCGGGTACCCATTCTCACCGGCGGGTCGGGTCTCTACGTGCAGGCGGTGCTCGACGACCTCAAGTTCCCGGGCACCGATCCGGAAGTGCGCGCCCGGCTGACCGCCGAAGCCGACGAGGTCGGCGCCGCCGCGATGCACGCCCGGCTCACCGAACTGGACCCGGTCGCCGCCACGGCCATCCTGCCGACCAACACCCGCCGGATCGTGCGCGCGCTGGAGGTCATCGCGATCACCGGCGAACCGTTCTCGGCGAACCTGCCGAAACCGGGGCCCGCGCGCTATGGCACGGTCCTGATCGGCGTCGACCGCGAACCCGCCGAACTCGACGCCCGGGTCGACCGGCGCGTGGAGATCATGTTCGAAACCGGTCTCGTCGACGAGGTCCGGACCCTGCTCGGTCAAGGGCTCCGCGACGGGCTCACCGCGTCGAGGGCGCTGGGCTACCAGCAGGTGATCGCCGCACTCGACGGCGACGGCGACTTCGGGGCCGCCGCCGAGGCCACCGCGCAGGCCACCCGGAGGTTCGTGCGGAGACAACGTTCCTGGTTCCGGCGGGACAAGCGCGTCGAGTGGTTCGACGGCGGTTCTGAGCGGCTGGCCGAGCGCGTCCTCGAAGTGACGGCCCAGTAATCTTGAGGCCATGGGCGGCATCGAATTCCTTAAGGGACACGGCACACAGAACGATTTCGTGCTGCTTCCCGACGCTGAAGGCCGCCTCGAGCTGACCGAGGCGCGGGTCGCGGCGCTGTGCGATCGCCAGCGTGGTCTCGGCGCCGACGGCGTGCTGCGCGTCGTGCGGTCGGCCGCCCTGGGCATGGAGTCCGCGGGCGAATGGTTCATGGACTACCGCAACGCCGACGGCTCCATCGCCGAGATGTGCGGCAACGGCGTCCGCGTCTTCGTGCGCTACCTGGTCGATTCCGGGCTCGTGACCGAGCACGACTTCGTCATCGGCACCCGCGCCGGCGACCGGCCGGTCCAGCTGCACGACGACGGTTCGGTGACCGTGCTGATGGGACCGGCGACGATCACCGGCACCTCGGTCACCGTGGTCGCCGGGAAGCCGTTCTCCGGCGTCGCGGTCAACGTCGGCAACCCGCATCTGGTGTCGGTCGTCGAGGACGACGTCGACGAACTGGACCTGCGTGACCAGCCGGACTTCGACTCCGACGTGTTCCCGGACGGGGTGAACCTCGAGTTCATCAACCTGCTGGGCGACAACGCGCTGAAGATGCGCGTCCACGAACGCGGCGTCGGCGAGACGCGGTCCTGCGGCACCGGCACGGTCGCCGCGGTCGCGGCCGCCCTGCACCTCGCGGGCACCGACACCGGCGAAGCGACCGTCGACATCCCAGGCGGCCGCGTCGTGGTCGGGATCCGCCGGGGCGCGTCCACGCTGACCGGACCGGCGGAGATCGTCGCCCGCGGCGAACTCGACGAAACCTGGTGGGCCGGGCTCGGCGCTTAGGCCATCTTCTGGCCGACCGCGACCGGCTCTTTGGGAAGGTCGCGAAGCTTCCGGATCGGCGAGAAGACCACCCACAGCAACGCGGCCGTCTCGCCGACCGCGACGAACCACAGCGTCCCCCGGATCCCGATCGCCTCACCCAGCACACCGCCGATCAGCCCGCCCAGCGGCAGCATCCCCCACACCACGAAGCGCACGCTGGCGTTCATCCGGCCGAGCAGCCTGTCCGGGCAGACGGCCTGGCGGTACGAGACCTGCGCGACGTTGTAGACGATGATCCCGAACCCCGCGATCGCCAGCGCCGCGGGGAAAAGCACGATCCGCCAGCCCGGCGCGGCCAGCGGGAGCAGCAGCTGGAACGGCCAGGTCAGCAACGGGACGAACCAGATCGACCGCGCCTGCCCGATCCGCCGGGTGATGCGCCCGGCCACGATCGCCCCGATGATCCCGCCCACGCCACCGGTCGCCAGTACGAGGCCGACGGCCGCCGGTGACAGACCGAGTTCCCGGTTCAGGAACAGGATCTCCACCGCGGTGAAGGCGCCGTTGAACAGGTTGGCGGTCGCGGTGCAGGCGACGATCGAGCGCAGGGCCGCGTCGGTGAACACGAACCGCAATCCCTCGGCGATCTGGGGGAGCAGCTTCGCGTCTTCCTGCCGCTCGGGCACCTCTTCGACGGTGCGGATCCGCAGCAGGCACAGCGCGGAGGTCAGGAAACCCACCCCGGTCATCAGCACGGCGTTGGCCGCGCCGGCCAGCTGCACCAGCCCGCCGCCGATCCCGGGGCCGGTCAGGAACGCGACCGACTGGCTGGCCTGGAGTTTCGCGTTGCCTTCGAGCAGCTGCTCCCGGCCGACCAGTGACGGCAGATACGACTGGTACGCGACGTCGAAGAACACCGTCGCGACGCCGACGAGCGTGGCGACCACGATCAGCTGCGTCAGCGAAAGGACCCCCGCCCACCAGGCGAGCGGGACGGTGAACAGCAGCGCCGCGCGGACGAAGTCGGCCCGCAGCATCAGCGTCCGCCGCCGCAGCCGGTCCACCCAGACCCCGGCGGGCAGGCCGATGATCAGGAACGCGACGGTCTCGGCCGCGGTCAGCAGGCCCATCTGGAACGGCGTCGCCGCCAGCACGGTGGCCGCGAGCAGGGGGATCACCGTGTGACCGGCGAAAGCGCCGACCTGACTGGCCGTGTCGCCGGCCCAGAGCCGCCGGAAGTCCGCGTGGAAGAAGAGGGAGTCTCTGCGCACTCCGCCACCTTGGCCCGAGTGATTGGAAACTGTCAATCACTTATCGCCTTAGGCTGTCCCCGTGCCCACTCAACGACGCGCCGCCACCGAGGCCGAGATCGCCGCGATGGCCTCCGGAATAAGGCTGCGCATCATCCGGTTGACCTATTCCGAGGCGCTGACCAACAAGGAACTCGCCGAGCGGCTCGACCGCGACCCGGCGACGACGCTTCACCATGTCCGCAAGCTCGTCGACACCGGGTTCCTCGAAGCGCTCCCGCCGAGACGCGGCACGCGCGGTGCGAAAGAAATTCCGTATCGCTCGACCGGGTTGTCCTGGCATCTTGATTCCCGCGACAGGGGGATCGATCAGGCGATCTTCGAGGCATACCTGGCCGAGATCGCCGACGTGGGATTCGACGAGGTGCAGCAGACGCGCATGGTCGTCCAGGTACCGGACGAGCAGATCGCGGAGTTCGAAACACGGCTGATGGAGCTTCTCGACGACTTCATCTCCCGGCCGGTCGACCCGGACGCGAAACGCACGGCCATCTACCTGTCGAAGTATCCCAGCAGGTAATGAATTCGGTCCCGCCGCCGAAACGTGGGACCATGGAGGCACGATGACGGAACTGACACACAACGATCTGAACGACATGGACCCTTCGACCGGCGAACTGGAGCTCGAGGACCGCGCCTCGCTCCGCCGGGTAGCGGGCCTGTCCACCGAACTCGCGGATGTCACCGAGGTCGAATACCGGCAGCTGCGCCTGGAGCGCGTCGTTCTGGTCGGTGTGTGGACGGAGGGCAGCGCCCTCCAGTCCGAGGCCTCGCTCGCCGAACTCGCCCGGCTGGCCGAAACGGCAGGCTCCGAGGTGCTGGAAGGCCTGGTGCAGCGGCGGATCCGCCCGGATCCCGCCACCTACATCGGCTCGGGCAAGGTCAAGGAACTGCGCGGCATCGTGGAGGCCACCGGGGCCGACACGGTGATCTGCGACGGTGAACTCTCGCCCGGCCAGCTGCGCCAGCTGGAGGAGAAGGTCAAGGTGAAGGTCATCGACCGCACCGCCCTGATCCTCGACATCTTCGCGCAGCACGCGAGCTCCAAGGAAGGCAAGGCACAGGTCGAGCTGGCCCAGCTGCAGTACCTGATCCCGCGGCTGCGCGGGTGGGGTGCGGCGCTGTCCCGGCAGGCCGGTGGCCGCGCCGGTGGCGCCAACGGCGGGGTGGGCCTGCGTGGTCCCGGTGAGACGAAGCTCGAAACCGACCGGCGGCGGATCAGCAAGCGCGTCTCGAAGCTGCGCCGGGAGATCGCCGCGATGGACACCATCCGCGAGACCAAACGCGGTCGCCGGGTGGCCAACGAGGTGCCGAGCGTCGCGATCGTCGGCTACACCAACGCCGGCAAGTCGAGCCTGCTCAACGCCCTGACCGGCGCCGGGGTGCTGGTCGAGGACGCGCTGTTCGCCACGCTGGACCCGACGACCCGGCGGGCTCAGACGCCCGACGGACGCACCTACACGCTGACCGACACCGTCGGTTTCGTCCGGCACCTGCCGCACCAGCTGGTGGACGCGTTCCGCTCGACGCTGGAGGAGGCGGCGAGCGCCGATCTGCTCGTGCACGTCGTCGACGGGGCCGACCCGACGCCGGAAGAGCAGGTCAACGCGGTGCGTGAGGTGCTCGCGGAGATCACGAAGCGCCGTTCCGAACCGCTTCCGCCGGAGCTGCTGGTGATCAACAAGGCCGACGCCGCCGACGAGGTGTCGCTGGCCCGGTTGCGGCACCAGCTGGCCGGTTCGGTGCAGGTGTCGGCGCGGACCGGCACCGGGATCACGGAGCTGGCCGAGGCGATCGCGGAGCGGCTGCCGAGGCCGGAGATCGTGGTAGAGGTGCTGATCCCCTACTCGCGGGGCGAACTCGTCTCCCGCGCCCACGCCGACGGCGAGGTGCTGGAAGAGGAGCACGTCGAGACCGGCACGCGGTTGCTCGTCCGGGGACGGCCCGAGCTGGCCGCGGCGCTGAGCGACTTCCAGACGAACGGCTCACCTCTGTAGTCGTGAGTGGTAATGACGGTTCTAACCGTCATTACCACTCACGAGCCCTGTACCGGCTGCGTGGCCCTTCAGCTCCTCCTTGGTGCGCGGGCGTGTGTCGGGGTGGTCGTGAGTGGCAAGTGCCGTTCTAACGTCACTTACCACTCACGAGTCAACTGCACGCCGTCTCGGACGTCTCCGTAGTGTGGGGCTTCAGGGGTTCCACGGTACGGAGGTGGATGTGCGGGGGATTGTCGCGGCGGCGGTCGTGCTGGGGACGTTCGTCGGCGGGACGGCTCCCGCCATGGCACAGGAGGTCCCGGCACCGCAGCCGGTGTGCGCGAACCGCGATTCCCGGCTCAGCGAGCTGTCCGGCCTCGTTTCGGACGGCGAGCACCTGTACGCCCTCAACGACGGCGGCACCAAGACGCAAATCTTCGTACTCGGCCGCGACTGCAAGGTGCAGAAGGTCATCTCGTCCCCGACGGATCCCTACGATCCCGAAGACCTCGCCCGCACCGCCGACGGCACCTTCTGGCTCTCCGACACCGGCGACAACCGCAAGAAGCGGGACACCGTCGCCCTGATCTCCCTGACCCCGCAGGGCAAGGCGACCTTGCACCGGCTCACCTACCCCGACGGCCAGCACGACGTCGAAGCGCTGATCATGGACCGTTCGGGTACGCCGTACCTGATCACCAAGGACGTCTTCGGCGACGCGAAGGTCTACCGGCCCACCGGTCCGCTCGCCAGTCCCGGCCCGACCCCGCTGGAAAGCGTGGGTTCGTTGCAGATCAAGGAAACCTCGACCCCGGGTGGGCCGGTCGGCTCGATCGGTTCGATGACGGTGACCGGGGCGGCGTCGATGGCCGACGGGTCGGTGGTCGCGCTGCGCACCTACACCGACGCTTATCTCTACGCCGTCACCGACGGCGACCTGGCGGGTGCGCTGCAACGAGAACCCCTGCGCGTGCCCCTGCCGAACGAGAAGCAGGGGGAGGCGCTCGCCTTCGATCCGGACGGGACCCTGCTGTCCGGCGGGGAGGGGGTCGGAGAGCAGATCCGCGCGGTGAAGGGCGCGGCGGCACTCGCCGCGGCCACGGGCGGCACCTCGGGCGGGACCGCCGCGGCCGGTGGCAAGGGCCAGGGATCCGACTTCCCGTACGCGCAGGCCGGTATCGCCGCGATCGTGGTGATCGGCGGCCTGCTCCTGGTCGGCAGGCTCCGCAAGCGGCGGGCCTGACCGACTCGTGAAGCGGTGGTCGAGCCGGCCGAAGCTTGCCGGGTCTGACCCGTGGTCTCCTGACCCGGGATCCCGGCGTGCTCCAGCTCTGGACTGAAAGGGCTCCTGACTAAAGCCTGCGAAGAACGGCGACGACCTTGCCGAGGATCGTGGCGTCGTCACCCGGGATGGGCTCGTACGCCTCGTTGTGCGGCATCAGCCAGATGTGGCCGTCCTTGCGCTTGAACGTCTTGACCGTGGCTTCGCCGTCGATCATCGCCGCCACGATCTCGCCGGGATCGGCCGTGGGCTGCTGGCGCACGACCACCCAGTCGCCGTCGGTGATGGCGGCGTCGACCATCGAGTCACCGGTGACGCTGAGCAGGAACAGCTCACCCTCGCCGACGATCTCCCGCGGCAGCGGGAAGACGTCTTCGATCGCCTGCTCGGCCAGCACCGGCCCACCGGCGGCGATGCGGCCGACGAGCGGCACATACGCGGCCTTCGCAGCCGACGGCGGCTGCTCGACGTCGATGCCCATCGGGTTGTCGTCCGTCGCGGCGAGAACACCCACCGCCCGCGGGCGGTTCGGGTCGCGTCGCAGATAACCCTTGCGCTGCAGGGCCTGCAACTGGTGCGACACCGACGAGGTGGAGGTCAGCCCGACCGCCTCGCCGATCTCACGCACACTCGGCGGGTAGCCGAACCGGCTCACCCACAGCTTGATCACGTCGAGCACCTGCTGCTGCCGCACGGTCAGGGTCTCGTCCACCTCGTAGACCTCGGGCAAGGCGCGCACCTTGCCCGAGCGCCTAGGCGCGTTCCCCGCCTTGCTCTCCTTAGCCACCGTCTCGCTCCTTCATCTCCTGCGTCGCCTCCCAGTACGTCCGGTCGCCCGGACCGACTTCGCGTGTCCTCGTCTGTCTTCGCCGGTGACGGACGATCTTCACCGCCCCATGGCACCGGCGGCGTCCGCACAGCAGACGCCCTGGTCAACGACGTTAGCCCGCCGGGACGACGATTTCAAACATCTGTTCGATGGACACGCCGTGTCGCTCGATTTTTGTCGGGGGGAGGTGGTACACATTCGCACGGGCGTTCGATAGAACGCGTGTTCGATCTTGATCGCCGGGCCCGCCCGGCGCTGGACCTGAGTGAAGCAGGACTGCGAGGAGGTTCCGATGTCGATCCTGGCCGATCGAGGACTGGTGCGAACCAGTGCCCCCGGGCCCGTTCCGGCAGGGGTCACCCGGCCCGTACGGGTGGTTCGCGGCGGGCGTGCCGAGTCGCTGCGGCCGCCGTCACGGGCGCGGGTCGTGGCGGGCCGCCGCCCCGGCGTCGCCACCGCCTCCCCGGGCTGTCCGGCGCCCCGGAGGCTCCCGCTCCGCTGGCCGTCCCTGGTCGCGATGGCTCTTCTCGTCGCCGGCGTCGTCACCGGATTGGGTCTGTTCTTGGCGGGCACTCCCGGCGCCGCGGTGCCCGAGCGGACCACCACGGTGTCCGTTTCGGGCGGTGAGTCGCTGTCGGATCTCGCGGCGCGATTCGCGCCAGGAAGCGACACTGGCGCGGTCGTCGCCAAGATCAAGGAGCTCAACTCCCTGCAAGACGCCGTTCTCGTGCCCGGACTGCCGCTCACGGTGCCGGTCGCGGCCGACGTCGCCGAGGGTGGGAGGTGAGCCTGGAAGCCACTCTCACCCACCGCGGGTGATGTCCCCTTTCGTGTCCGATCGGCCCCGTGGTTGCGCTTGCGTGCGCCTCACCTGCGATCTAGTCTCCACCGCTATATGTAGTAGTTACATGGCTGTAGTTGGTCCATAGCTTGGGGTAGACTCGGTATCAGTTGTCCACAGCTGGCCGGTGTTCACCCACCGGATGTCCACAGACCGATCCACAGATCGATCTTTCCCGTCGTTGCGTGGCGATGGGGCGGGCGTCCACTCGGGGACCGGCCGGCGCGGAGGGGAAGGTGATCGGCGGATGAGGTGCCCGTTCTGCCGGCATGCGGACTCTCGGGTCGTCGACTCCCGAGAGGTGGATGAGGGTCAGGCGATCCGGCGGAGGCGCTCGTGCGCCGCTTGCGGCCGGCGCTTCACCACTTCGGAGACGATGGTGCTCGCCGTCGTCAAGCGGTCCGGGGTCACCGAGCAGTTCAGCCGGGACAAGGTGGTCCGGGGGGTGCGACGCGCCTGCCAGGGCAGGCCGGTCGACGACGACGCGCTGCAGCAGCTCGCGCAGCGGGTCGAGGAATCGATCCGGTCGGCGGGGCTGGCGGAGATCCCGAGTCACGAGGTAGGCCTGGCGATCCTGGGCCCCCTGCGTGAACTCGACGGCGTCGCGTATCTCCGGTTCGCCAGTGTCTACCGCTCCTTCTCCTCGGTCGAGGACTTCGAGAAGGAGATCTCGGACCTTCGTGAGGCCATGGCTGCCGCACCGGACGAGAGCGATCAAGACGCGAAAGACGGCTGATGCCGCCTCCCGCGTGGGAGTGAGGGAAAGACCCATGACCGAGACCGTGGGAACAGGTAACCCGGCCACAACGCGGACGAACGGGAAGAAGAAGCAGGCCGGCGGGCTCACCGTGCGGCGCGTCTTCACCACCGAGGGCGTCCACCCGTACGACCAGGTCACCTGGGAGAAGCGGGACGTCGTGATGACGAACTGGCGCGACGGCACGGTCAACTTCGAGCAGCGCGGTGTCGAGTTCCCCGACTTCTGGTCGGTCAACGCGACGAACATCGTCACCAGCAAGTACTTCCGCGGCGCCGTCGGTTCGGCCCAGCGCGAGCAGAGCCTCAAGCAGCTGATCGACCGCGTCGTCCACTCCTATGTCAACGCAGGCCGCGAACACGGCTACTTCGCGAGTCCCGCCGACGCCGAGGTCTTCGAGCACGAGCTGACCTGGATGCTGCTGCACCAGGTGTTCAGCTTCAACTCGCCGGTGTGGTTCAACGTCGGCACGACGTCGCGGCAGCAGGTCTCGGCGTGTTTCATCCTCGCGGTCGACGACACCATGGAGTCGATCCTCAACTGGTACCGCGAGGAAGGCCTGATCTTCAAGGGCGGCTCCGGGGCGGGCCTGAACCTCTCCCGCATCCGTTCTTCGCGTGAGCTGCTGTCCTCCGGCGGTACCGCGTCCGGTCCGGTCTCGTTCATGCGCGGCGCGGACGCCTCCGCGGGCACCATCAAGTCCGGCGGCGCCACCCGGCGCGCGGCGAAGATGGTCGTGCTCGACGTCGACCACCCGGACGTCGAGGAGTTCGTGCAGACCAAGGCCCGCGAAGAGGAGAAGATCAAGGTCCTCCGCGACGCCGGGTTCGACATGGACCTCTCCGGTTCCGACATCACCTCCGTCCAGTACCAGAACGCGAACAACTCGGTCCGCGTCTCCGACGAGTTCATGCAGGCCGTCGAGACCCAGGGCGAATTCGGCCTGCGGGCCAGGATGACCGGCGAGGTCATCGACCGGGTCGACGCCAAGAAGCTGTTCCGCACCATCGCGCAGGCCGCCTGGGA
The DNA here is from genome assembly GCF_000478275.1 of Amycolatopsis orientalis DSM 40040 = KCTC 9412. Classification (GTDB taxonomy): domain Bacteria; phylum Actinomycetota; class Actinomycetes; order Mycobacteriales; family Pseudonocardiaceae; genus Amycolatopsis; species Amycolatopsis orientalis. The sequence continues at coordinate 344,178 of NZ_ASJB01000015.1, read as the reverse complement.
GTGCGCGGATCCGGGGCTGCAGTACGACGACACGATCAACGACTGGCACACCTGCCCCGAATCAGGCCGGATCACCGCGTCCAACCCGTGTTCGGAATACATGCACCTGGACAACTCCAGCTGCAACCTGGCCTCGCTGAACCTGCTCAAGTTCGCCACCGCCGACGGCGGTTTCGACGCGCCGTTGTTCGCGAAGGCGGTCGAGCTGGTCATCACCGCGATGGACATCTCCATCTGCTTCGCCGACTTCCCGACCGAGGCGATCGGCGACACCACGCGCAAGTTCCGCCAGCTGGGCATCGGGTACGCGAACCTCGGCGCCCTGCTGATGGCGCTGGGTCACGCCTACGACTCCGACGGGGGCCGCGCGCTCGCCGCCGCGATCACGTCGCTGATGACCGGTGTCTCGTACCGGCGTTCCGCCGAACTCGCCGCGGTCGTCGGGCCGTACGAGGGATACGCGCGCAACGCCGAGGCGCACCAGCGGGTCATGCGCAAGCACGCCGCCGCCAACGAACTGGTGCGGACCTACCACGCGAACGACGCCGCGGTCCGCGCGCTCGCGACCCAGGAATGGAAGCGCGGCATCGAACTCGGCGAGACCAGCGGCTGGCGCAACGCGCAGGCCTCGGTGCTCGCGCCCACCGGCACCATCGGCTTCATGATGGACTGCGACACGACCGGTATCGAGCCGGACTTCTCGCTGGTCAAGTTCAAGAAGCTGGTCGGCGGCGGGTCGATGCAGATCGTCAACCAGACCGTCCCGCGCGCTCTGGCCGCGCTCGGCTACCAGGGCGAACAGATCGAGGCCATCGTCGAGTACATCGCCCAGCACGGCCACGTCGTCGACGCGCCCGGCCTGCGCCAGGAGCACTACGAGGTGTTCGACTGCGCGGTGGGCGAGCGGTCCATCGCGCCGATGGGGCACGTCCGGATGATGGCCGCGGTGCAGCCGTTCCTGTCCGGCGCGATCTCCAAGACGGTCAACATGCCGGAGTCGGCGACCGTCGAAGAGGTCGAGGAGATCTACTTCCAGGGCTGGAAGTACGGCCTCAAGGCGCTCGCGATCTACCGCGACAACTGCAAGGTCGGCCAGCCGCTGTCCACCGGCAAGAAGGAGAAGGCTGAACCCGAGGCCGAAAAGGTCGTCGAGTACCGGCCGGTCCGCAAGCGGCTGCCGAAGAAGCGCCCGAGCCAGACGGTGTCGTTCACCGTCGGCGGCGCCGAAGGTTACCTGCACGCCGGCTCCTACCCGGACGACGGGCTCGGCGAGATCTTCGTGAAACTCGGCAAGCAGGGTTCGACCCTCTCGGGCGTGATGGACGCGTTCTCGATGTCGATCTCGGTGGGCCTGCAGCACGGGATCCCGCTGGAGTTCTACGTTTCGAAGTTCTCCAACCTGCGTTTCGAGCCCGCCGGGATGACCGACGACCCGGACATCCGGATCGCCACCAGCGTCATGGACTACCTGTTCCGCCGGCTGGCGCTGGACTACCTGCCCTACGAGAAGCGTTCGCAGCTCGGCATCTTCACCGCCGACGAACGCTCGGCGCAGGTCGAGGCGAACTACGGCTCCGCTCCCGCCACGGAACCGGAGAACGTCGACATCGACGCACTCCGGTCCACTGTGGACTCATCCGCCGCGGAGCCCGCCAGGGTGGCGCATTCGACGGCGGAACTGGTGGAGCTGAACCTCGGCACCGCCTCCGACGCGCCGCTCTGCATGACGTGCGGTACCAAGATGAGGCCCGCCGGCTCCTGCTACGCCTGTGAAGGGTGCGGAGCGACCTCCGGCTGCAGCTGACATTTGATGCCTGCTTCGGCGGACGACCCCCGTCGTTCGCCGAAGCAGGCGTCGGCGAATCCGGTTGTGCGGTGGTTCGTCCGGTGCTGAACGGCTCGAAGGACGCCGACCACTTCGGTCCCTATCCGGTCTGAGCGAGATCGAGGACGAAGGTCGCCACCGCCAGCGCGAGGAAACCGGCGGGGAAGGCGATGTTGTAGAGCACCCGGGCACGCACGTGGGTGAGGACGGCGCCGAGGTAGAACAGCACGAGCCCGGCCGCCGCGGCCGTCCCGACGAAAGGCACGCCGAGGAGGCCGAGCAGCAGCCCCGCGGCTCCCGCCGCCTTCAGTGAGGCCAGGGGCGGGATCCAGGATCGCGGGACGTTCACCTCGGCGGAGTTCTTGAGGACGAAGGGGGCATGGGCGAAGTCGGCGGCGGCGATCCCGGTGTTGACCACGATCGTCACGATGGCGACGGTGAGGTAGGCGGAGAACATGCTCTCTGGACGAGACCCGCGCCCGGGACGTGACAGGCCTCAGGAACGCCAGCGTTCGAGCACCGCGTCGATGGTGGAGTGGATCCGGTCGCGGGCGGCCTGCCGCTCCACCCCGGCCATGAGGAGATCGTCGTAGTCGGTGTCCAGATGCCGGATCGAGGCGACGACGGCGAGGAACACCGCTCGTTCGGCCAGTTCCCGTCCGGCGGCCGATCGGCCGACACGGCCGCTGCCACGCTGACCCGCGTGTTCGGCGATGGCGCGCGCCCGCTCCGGCGGGCAGCCGGGGAACATCTCCGTGATCGCGGTGTGGAACCGGGCGATGAATTCGACGTCCTCGTGGGCGCGGCGTTCGCGATCACGCACGCGACGTCGTTCACGGACGTCCTCGTCGGCGAAGCACTGTTCTTCGGCGCCGCGGAGTGCCTCTTCTTCGACCAGGATTCCTTGCCGTTCCTGGCGTTTCCGTGATCGGTTGAACCGCGTGACCACGGCGGAAAGGCGGCTCGCCTTCTTGGCCCGGCGGGTCAGGGTCGCGTCACCGGACGGCAGGAAGACCAGGTGGCCGAGGTCGGCGCAGTCGAGGCAATGCGGTACCTCCTTCTCCAGGTACTGCAGATCGCCGGTCCCGCCGCACTCGGCGCAGGTCCACTCCTTGAGCGCGACCCAGACGATGAGGTCGGGGGCCTTTTGCCGTCTGGCCACGACTTGAGCCCGTTTGGCCTCGGAGAGTCCCGGCATGATCCAGTGCGTCCGGAAAAGCGGTTCGAGACCGGCGAATTCTCCCGAAGCGGCCGTCAGGGTGGCCCGGTCACGAGTCGCCGCGACGTGTTCGATTTCTGTGCCTTCGAGCCCGTTCGCGCCGGCCCAGCGCTGAAGCGTTCCGAGGGCGAAGCCCAGTTTTTCCGTACTGACCGGCAGTGCCGTCGTCAGATCGGGGATCCGGCCCTGCTGCCAGGACTTGACGACGTTCTCCGGGAGCCAGCCGATGCCGGTCAGGACGTCGAGCGCGGTCACCGACTTCCGTTTGGACAGTAGCTTTTCCGCCGTCTCGACGACGCGCTGTTCCAGTTTCGCCTCACCTTGCATCGCCGGGAATCGTAGCGATCAGGTGCTCTCGGTCCGCGCGCGGTACGCCCGGATCTTGGCGCGGTTGCCACAGCGTTCCATGGAGCACCACCGGCGGTTGCCCGAGCGCGAGGTGTCGAAGAAGAGCAGATGGCAGTCGTCCGCGGAACACTCGCGGACCCGGCCGGACCGGTCACCGGCGACGAGGCCGATGGCGTCGCGGGCGACGGCGCCGAGGAGTTGCTCGCCGGTGACGGGCGGCGCCCAGGCGAGCCGCCGGGTCTTCAGGTCGACGAGCGGCCTCGGGGTCTTCGCGGTCCCGCTGTTCAGGAGGGCGAGGTCGTCGTCCGACGGCGCTTCGCCACGGGCGAGGGCGGGTGCCACGCGGTAGAGGGTGTCCCGGAGTTCCTTGAGCGCGGCGAGTTCGGCGGGCCGGATCCGGACGTCGGGCAGGGGAGCGGTCAGCGCCAGCCGGGAGCCGGTGAACCACTCGGCGAGGGCGGCCGGAGTGTGCGCGATCTCGTACCGCTCATAGGGACCCGGGCCGCCCGTCAGCATGAGTTCGAGGCTGAGGCTGCCCGGATCGAACCGGTACCGCTCACCCTGGGCACTGACGAGCAGTCTTGTTCCCGGAGTCATGTAACCACTATAGTCGGTTTCAGAAACCAGGTAAGACGGTTACGACGGAGGCGGGATGATCGGCAAGACGAAGGACGCGGGCTGGGAGATCGGCGTGTCCAAGACAATGGCGTATCCGCTGGAGCGGGTTTGGGAGTACCTCTCAGGGCCGGGTCTGGCGACCTGGCTGGGCGATGTGCGGCTGGAGCCGGAGAAGGGCGCGCCGTACGAGACGGCCGAAGGCACCGTGGGCGAGGTTCGCGGCTATCGCGAACAGGAGAAGATCCGTCTTACCTGGCGGCCGAAGGACTGGGATCACGAGAGCACGGTCCAGGTCGGACTCCGTCCGGCCGGGCCGGACAAGACGGTCGTGGTCTTCCATCAGGAGCGGCTCGCCGGGCCGGAAGAGCGCGCCGCGCAACGTGAACACTGGCAGGCCGTGATGAAGGCCGTCGCCGACGGCCTCGCCGGCTGATCAGGACAACGCGCGCCGCGCCTGCTCGCTGAGCGCGTCGGTGATCCGCTCGGGACTCAGGCCCAGCTCGCCCGTCTGGTAGAGGAACACCTCCGGGGCGAGCGGGGCCAGCAGGATGTCGGCGAGCGCGTCCGGATCCTTCGCGCCCGCCTGTTCGGCGAGGAAACGGACATGGGTGCGCCAGAGCCGGTACGGGCCGGTGGTGAACCGCGAATGCCCGACCTCGGTGCCGAGCACCAGATGGGCGTGCCGGCCGAGGAGTCCGGTCATCGCCGCGTAGAACGCGGCCAGCCGCTCGGCGGGCGGCGCGCCGGGGCCCAGCGGGGGAGGGCCGGTGAGCAGTCGTTCCTGCAGCTCCCGCTCGTGCTCGTCCAGCAGGGCGACGGCGATCGCCGAGCGGTCCGGGTAGCGGCGGTACAGCGTGGCCCGGCCGACCCCGGCCGCCTTGGCGATGTCCTCCATGGTGACGTCCGCGGCCGGACGTGCGGCGAAGAGCTCTTCGGCGGCCATCAGGATCTTCGCGCGGTTGCGGGCGGCATCCGAGCGTTCCCGTCCTGGACCGTTCGCGAGCAGATCTTCCGTCGGCATGTCGGCAGCCTAGGGAATATCCGGACGCGACGTCCACTTGTACCCGGCGAAGCAAGTGGACGCCGTGTCCACTTCCTGGTCCGGGAGGCCCGATGAGCCACCTTCTCCACCTCGACTCCAGCGCCCGCAGCGCGTCGTTCTCCCGCGAGCTGAGCGCTCGCTTCGCCGAGGTCTGGCGCGCCGCGCACCCCGGCGCGGGGTACACCTACCGTGACCTCGCCGCCGAGCCGGTGCCGCCGATCGGCCAGGCGTGGACCGAGATCTGCGACGCCCTCCTCCAGGCCGGGATCACCGATCCGGACGGCTACTCCGCGGTGGTGAAGACGCCGGAGCAGCGGGAGGCATGGGCGGTCATCGAGCCGCTGCTGGCCGAGCTGCTCGCCGCCGACGTCGTGCTGATCGGGGCGCCGATGTACAACTTCTCCATCCCCGCGACGCTCAAGCTGTGGATCGACCAGGTGACGTTCCCGAAGATGTCCCTGCCGGGCAAGGCTTTCGTAGTCGCGGGCGCGCGTGGCGGCACCTACCTGCCGGGAACGCCGCGCGAGCCGGTCGACCACCACGAGCGCTATCTGCGTGACTTCTTCGCCGGGCATTACGACGTCCACGACGTCATGTTCCTGCATTCCGAGCTGACGAACGCCCTCGTCGACCCGCGGTTGAGCCCGCGTGATCCCGACCGGATCGCGTCGCGGGAACAGGCGCTGCTGAGCGCCGAAAAGCTGGCGTCGACCGGAACGGCGGCCTGATGGGCTGGGGAATCCTGGTCCTGGCGGGAGTCGTCGAGGTCGCCTGGTCACAGAGCATCAAGCCCACGGAGAACTTCACCCGGTTCTGGCCGACCGTGCTGTGCTTCGTGCTCGGCGTCGCCGCGGTCTACCTGCTTTCCCGGGCGATGGAGTCGCTGCCGGTGGGGACCGCTTACGCCGTGTTCACCGGCATCGGCGCGGTGGGCGCCATCGTGTTCGGCATCGTGGTCCACAAGGACCCGGTCAGCTTCGGGCGGTTCGCCGCGCTGGCGCTGATCGTGGGTGGTCTCGTGCTGGCGAGGGTGACGGCGTGACCCCGGGAAGGGGACTTCCGCCGCGGAAGTCCCCTTCCCGGCGGGTCAGGCGGCGAGCTTCTCCCACAGGAATTCGAGCACCAGCGCCCATTTGAACGCCAGCTGCTCGTTGTCGGCCGCCGCGCCGTGGCCGCCCTCGATGTTCTCGTGGTACCGCACGTCGTGCCCCTGCTCCAGCATCCGCGCGACCATTTTGCGCGCGTGCGCGGGATGCACCCGGTCGTCCCGGGTGGAGGTGACGAACAGGACCGGCGGATACGCGGCTCCACTGTGGACGTTCTGGTAGGGCGAGTACTTCCCGATGTAGTCCCATTCGGCAGGGTCTTCGGGGTCGCCGTACTCGGCCATCCACGACGCGCCCGCGAGAAGCTTGTGGTATCGCTTCATGTCCAGCAGCGGCACCTGGCTCACGATCGCCCCGAACAGGTGCGGGTAGCGCGTGAGCATGACCCCCATCAGCAGTCCGCCGTTGCTGCCGCCCTGGATGCCGAGGCGGCCGGGCTCGCTGATGCCGCGCTCGACGAGGTCGGCGGCGACGGCCGCGAAGTCCTCGTACACCTTGTAGCGCTTGGCTTTGATGACCGAAGTGTGCCAGGTGGGCCCGTATTCGCCGCCACCGCGGATGTTCGCGACGACGTAGGTCCCGCCGCGCGAGAGCCAGCCGCGGCCGATCACGCCGCTGTAGCCGGGGGTCAGTGAAACCTCGAAGCCGCCGTACCCGGTCAGCAGCGTCGGCCCGCCTTCGGCGCCCGAAGGACGTACGACGAAGTACGGGATCTTCGTGCCGTCCTCCGACGTCGCGAAGTACTGCGAGACCGTCATGCCGTCGCTGTCGAAGAACGCGGGAGCGCGCTTGAGGACTTCGACGTCCCCGCCCACATGCCCGTAGCTCAGTGTCGACGGCTGGGTGTAGCCGCTGGAGTCGAGCAGGTACTCGTCGCTGACGTCGGGGTCGGTGCCGGTGATCTGCGCGGTGCCCAGTTCCGGGGCGCCGGCGAGCGGCTGGGAACGCCAGCCCTCCGACGGCGTGAGCACGCGCAGTTCCGTCCGGACGTCGGACAGCGTCGAGAGCAGCAGGTGGTTGTGCGTCCACACCCAGTACTCCAGCGACGTGTGCGCGTCGGGGGTGAAGAGTGTCGTGAAGGTGCGCTCGCCCGCCATGAAGGCGTCGAACCCGGAGGCGAGCAGGGTCCCGGACGGGTAGGTGGTGCCGTCGACGGTCCAGTCCGAGCGGAGCCGGATCAGCAGCCACTCGCGGTGTGAGGACGTCTGTGCGTCTTCGGGGACCTCGATCCGTTCCAGGCCGCCGGGTGTCCGGAGATACCGTTCGGTGCGGTAGAAGTCGATCGACCGGTAGGCGAAGTCGCGCTCGTATCCCTCGGTCGGGTCATGGTGGGCGGACACCGAGACGTCGTCCGGTTTGCCCTCGAAGACCACCGTCGCCTCTTCGAGCGGGGTACCGCGCCGCCATTCCTTCGCCAGCCTCGGATAGCCGGAGCTGGTCAGCGTCCCCGGACCGAAATCGGTGCCGATGTAGACGCGGTCGAAGTCGATCCAGCCGATCCGGGTCTTGGCTTCGGGCACGAAGAACCCGTCTTCGACGAAACGGCGTTCGTCGAGGTCGAACTCGCGGACCACGGTCGCGTCGGCGCCGCCTCGCGAGAGTTCGACCAGAGCGCGGTGGTAGCCCGGCCGGAGGACGGCCGCGCCCTGCCACACCCAGTTCTCGCCGTCGGCCTCGGCCAGCGCGTCGACGTCGAGCAGGAGCTCCCACTCCGGCGCGTCGAGCCGGTACTGCTCGAGGGTGGTGCGCCGCCACAGGCCGCGGGGGTTGGCCGAGTCCTGCCAGAAGTTGTAGAGATGGCCGCCGCGGCGCCGGACGTACGGGATCCGGTCGTCGGCGTCGAGGACCTCGCGGACCTCGTCACGGATTCCGGTGAACCGCTCGCCGCCTGCCAATTCCGCCAGAGCCTCGGCGTTGCGGGCTCGCACCCAGTCCAGCGCTTCTTCGCCGGTCACGTCTTCCAGCCACAGGTACGGGTCCTCGTCACTCATGCTGACAGTCTCGCCGGGCGGTCCGTCCTGGCGCCACCAGGTGTCCGTTTCCGGTGCGTCTCTACGCCTGACCTGCCTTCCTCCGTATGCTGGAGGCTCGCACGCTTGGGGGAGACCATGACCGGCACCGACGAGGTACCCAGACCGTTCGCGCCCCCGCCACCCCGTCCCGAAAGTCATCGGGGCAAGGGGACCGCGCTGGTCGGCGTGCTCATCGTCGTCGCGCTGACCGCCGCCGGGATGGCGATCGCGGGCGGACCCCGGAAGATCGACGGTCACGCCTTCCCGGTGGACGGTGCCTTCGCCTCCGAAGGGTCCAAGAAGGAGGCCGGGGCCGCGAAACCCGCGCCCAAAGAGGTGCGGGAGCTGGAGACGAACCCGCTGCTGGCGGAGGGCGTCGTCCTCGGCGCGGTCACCTGCCGCCTGCCGTCGATCAGCCGTGACCCCGCCAAGCTGGAGACGTACTACAAGACCTTCGCCTCCTGTCTCGCCGAAGCCTGGAAACCGGCCTTGGACCAGGCGAACGAGCCCACGCTGACGGCGACCGTGCGGGTGACGCTGCCCGAGACCAGCGCCTGCGGGAAGGCGCCGAGCGAGAACGAGGCCGTCGCCTACTACTGCGGCGGTGACACCACGATCTACGCGCCGACCGAGTGGATGCTCGGGGACGCGGGTCTCGAACGGTCCCGGCACCTCGCGACGATGGCCCACGAGTACGGGCACCACGTCCAGCGGTCCAGCGGCATCCTGACGGCGGCCGCGGAGAAGATGTCGTCGCCGGAAGAGGACAGCCCGGCGGACAAGGAACTCGTCCGCCGCATCGAACTGCAGGCCAACTGCTTCGGCGCGCTCGCCCTCGCGGCCGCCTCCGGTCGTGGTTCCATCAGCACCTCGCTGGCCAACGCGGCGCTCGCCGACTACGGCCGCACCGACGACAGCGAGACCCACGGCAGCCGCCGCAACCAGCTGAAATGGGCGAAGGCGGGGTTCTCCGGGAAGACGACGTCGGCGTGCAACACCTGGGCGGCACCGGCCGCGGACGTGAAATGACCGACGACGTGATGGCCGCGATCCACAGCGGCCTCCAGCTGCACATCTCCGGGGACAGGGCGGGCGCGCGCGAGAAGTTCGCCGCGTTGTGGGAGCGGATCGGCGCGGACGGCGACCCGTTGCACCGGTGCGCGCTCGCGCACTACATGGCCGACGTCTGCGATGACCCCGCCGACGAACTCGCCTGGGATCTCCGCGCGCTCGCGGCCGCGGATTCACTGACCGACGAACGCGCCCAGGAGTATCACGCGACCCTCGCCGTGCGCGGCTTCTATCCCTCGCTGCACCTGAACCTCGCCGAGGATTACCGCAAACTCGGTGATCACGAGGCCGCGAAGGCCCAGTGGGCACTCGGCCGGGCGACCCTTGGCGCCCTCGGCGACGACCCCTACGGCACCGGGATCGTCGAGGCGTACGCCGCGCTCGCGACCAGGCTGGGTCTCGAATCGGACTCTGCGGACTTTCGCGGGTGACGATCAGGCCATAACCTGGAGTGACTCAGGTCACCCATCCGGGAGGAGCGCGTATGCGGATTTCCGATCTGTTGCGGAACAAGGGGGCGGCCGTCGCGACCGTCTCGCCGGAGACGAACGTCACCGAACTGCTCGAGAGACTCGCGGAACACAACGTCGGGGCGCTGGTGGTCGTCGACGCCGAGGGCGGGATCGTCGGGATCGTCTCCGAACGGGACGTGGTGCGACGGCTCAACGAGCGCGGGCCCCAGCTGCTCGACGGATCGGTGTCCGCGATCATGACGAAGATGGTCGCCAGCTGCACACCCGAGGACTCGGTGGACCAGCTGTCGGTGCTGATGACCGAACGCCGCATCCGGCACGTCCCGGTCGTGGTGGACGGCAGGCTCGCGGGGATCGTGAGCATCGGCGACGTCGTGAAGACGCGGATGGAGCAACTGGAGAAGAGCCAGGAACAGCTCGAGGCCTACATCTCGCAGGGCTGAGCGGCGAAAGGGGCCGTTCCCGGGGCATCCACCCGGGAACGGCCCCTTTCGCGCACCGGCTCAGCCGAGGGCGCCGTCGAGGGTGAGGGCGGCGTCGATGAGCCCGAGGTGGGTGAACGCCTGCGGGAAGTTGCCGAGCTGCTCGCCGGTCGGGCCGATCTCCTCGGCGTACAGGCCGACGTGGTTCGCGTAGGTCAGCATCTTCTCGAACACCAGCCGCGCCTTCTCCGGATATCCGGCACGGGCGAGAGCGGTGACGTAGCCGAACGTGCACAGGGAGAACGTCCCCTCGTTCCCGCGCAGGCCGTCGGGGGAGATGTCCGGGTCGTAGCGATGGACGAGGCTGTCGGTGACCAGTTCCCGCTCGATGCCCGCCAGCGTCGTCAGCCAGCCCGGGTCGCGCGGGGCGACGAAACCGACGTCGGCCATGCGCAGGAGCGACGCGTCCAGCGAGTCGGAACCGTACCGCTGCACGAAGGCCTGCTTGAGCGGATCCCAGCCGTGCGCCCAGATCTGGTCGTACACACGATCGCGTTCGCCGCGCCAGGAATCGAGCGCGCACGGACGGCCGTGCGCCGTCGCGAGGCGGATGCCGCGGTCGAAGGCGACCCAGCTCATGACCCTGCCGTAGGTGAAGTCGGCCTTGCCCTCCCGCGTCTCCCAGATCCCCTCTTCCGGCTGGTCCCAGTTCGCCGCGAGCCAGTCGAGCAGATCCGCCAGTGCCTTCCAGCCCTCGTGCCCGATCCCGGCGCCCCGCCGATCGGCCTGGTACACGGTGTCGAGCAGTTCGCCGTAGACGTCGAGCTGGAGCTGGCCTGCCGCGGAGTTGCCGATCCGCACCGGCACCGAGCCGCGGTACCCGGCCCAGTGCGCGAGCGATTCCTCCATGAGATCCGGTGACCCGTCGACGCGGTACATGATCTTCAGCCCGCCGTCGCCGCGCGCCTGGCGTTCCCGGAGCCAGCGGGCGAAAGCGATCGCTTCGCCGGTGAATCCCAGTGCCAGCAACGAAGAGACCGCCAGGGACGCGTCGCGCACCCAGGTGTAGCGGTAGTCCCAGTTCCGTTCGCCGCCGATCCGTTCCGGCAGGCTCGTGGTCGGCGCGGCGACCATCGCGCCGGTCGGGGCGTAGGTCAGCAGTTTGAGGGTGATCGCTGATCGTTCGACCATTTCGCGCCAGCGCCCCCGATATGTCGAGTGGTTCAGCCAGTCACGCCAGAAGGCGACGGTGTCCTCGAAGGCCCGCTCGATCTCCGTGACCCGGGTCGCGCGCGGTTCCCCGCCGTGCGATTCGAGCACGAAACCGCGGACCTGCCCGGTTTCCAGGGTGACCGAGCCGTAGACACCGCCCTCGATGACGTGGGCATGGGCCAGTTGCGGATCACCCGGTTCCCGGACCGCGTGCAGGGTCAGTGCGGACGGCCCGCTGTCGAAGAGCACGCCGTCCGCGGTGACGGTGGTGGTGTGCGGCCGTCGCGCGTAGTCGAAGCGCGGGACGACGTCCACCGCGAACTCGACGTGCCCGCGCACGCAGCGGATCATCCGGATCAGCCGATGGCCCCGGACGGAATGCGCCCCGATCGCCGGGCGCATGAAGTCGATGACCTCACCGGTACCCAGCCTGGTCGTGAAGCGGGTGATCAGGACGGCGGTGCCGGGGAAGTAGAACTGGCGCGAGGTGTACGGCTCGCCGACGGGCCGGACCCGGCAGTGGCCGCCGTCGGGATCCAGGAGCGCGCCGAACACGCTCGGGGAATCGAAGCGGGGACAGCAGAACCAGTCGATCGCGCCGCCGGTGCTCACCAGCGCGGCGGTCCGCAGGTCGCCGATCAACCCGTGGTCGGCGATGGGTGGATGGTGATGGTTCACGCGAAACTCCTTGCCGGAAGGGGCTTTTCCGACCAGCCTGAGCCGGTTCCGCCGGGCGGGGCGTCACCCGGGACGGATGAGTTCCCGGCCGGACGGCCGTGCTGACGCTCATCCGTCACAGGTGATGTGCGCACCCCTGTCGCCGCTGTGCGATGGCCACCGTCAGATCACCCGGTTTCAGAAGGGACGGTGAGTCGTGGACACGTTGACCATCTGGTTGTTCCGCTCGGCAGAGGGCGCGGACGGCGCGGCGGAGACGGTGAAGCGCTTGGCGAAGAACCAGCTCATCTCGGTACACGACGCCGCGACGGTGTCGTGGCCGGAAGGAGCGTCCAAACCGAAACTCCGCCAGTTACGCGACCTGGCCGGACGGGGCGCGCTGAGCGGCGCGTTCTGGGGACTGCTGTTCGGCCTGATCTTCCTCGTGCCCCTGCTCGGCGCGGCCCTCGGCGCCGCCGCGGGTGCCGTCGGCGGCCTGACGTCGGACTACGGCATCGACGACGACCTGATCAAGCAGGTCAGGGGAGAGGTCACCGAAGGCACGTCGGCCTTGTTCCTGCTCACTTCGGGCGCGGTCATCGACAAGGTGCGGGACGCCTTCGCCGGTGACGAAGCGCCGGAACTGCTCTTCACGAACCTGGACACCGAACAGGAGAACGCCTTGCGCGAGAGTTTCGCGACAGAGCAGGAACCACAGACCGCCGGTGCACCGGGAACGGGGCGGAAATGAGCGCGCAGTGGGGTGCCGAAGCCGATCTCACCGATGCCCGCAGGGGAGAGCGCCGGTCCGGCATACGCCCGGTCTGGGCGGGTTGGCTCGTCTTCGCGAGTGTGGTCATGCTCATGCTCGGTGTCTTCGACGTCATCGCCGGGATCGTGGCCCTGTTCCAGGGCGGCTACTACATCTCCGGCCCGGAGTACACCCTCTTCCTGGACGTGACCGGCTGGGCGTGGGCCCACGTGGTGGGTGGCGCGCTGGTGGCGGTCTCCGGTGGTTTCCTCCTCTCGGGCGCGATCTGGGCGCGGGTGGTCGCGGTGCTCTTCGCGGCCGGGAACGCGGTGACCCATCTGGTGTTCCTTTCGGCGCATCCGGTGTGGTCGATGATCGTGATCGCCCTGTGCGTGACCGTCATCTGGGCGGTCCTCGTCCACGGTGACGAGATCCCGGATCGCGGGTCGTGGTGACGGACCAGCCCACCTCCCGAACACCGCGAGCGCTCGCCGTCCTGCTCGGGACGGCGGCGCTCGTGGTCGGTATCGCGGGGGTCAAGGCGATCGCGTGGCTGGCGGCGCCGACGTTGCTGGCGCTGGTCATCGTGATCACGCTCGGTCCCGCGCACGGCAGGCTGCGGCGCCTCGGGTTCCCGCGCTGGGCGGCGACGGCGGCGCTCGTGGTGTTCGTCTACGGGATCCTCGTCGCCTTCTGCGTCGCGATGATCGTGTCGGTCGCGCAGCTCGCGTCGCTCCTGCCGCGGTACGCCGATCGGATCACCGCGTTGTACGCCGAAATCGCCGCCGTGCCGTCGAAGTTCGGCGCCGATCCCGCCCGGCTGCGGGACCTCGCCGGGACACTCGACCCCGGCAAGCTCGTCTCGTACGCGGGCGCCCTGCTCGGGGACCTGACCGGGCTCACCACGAGCCTGGTCTTCCTGCTGGGACTGTTGCTGTTCCTCAGCGCCGAAACGGCGGACATCGACGGCCGCATCGCCGGGATCGCGGGTGACCGGGCGCGGACGGCCGAGGCACTGCGCGACTTCGGCCGCCGCGTCCGGGTGTACCTGGTGGTGACCACCGTCTTCGGTCTCGTGGTCGCCGCGCTGGACGCGCTCGCGCTGGTCCTGCTGGGCGTCCCGCTCGCGTTGTTGTGGGGCCTGCTTTCCTTCGTGACCAACTACATCCCGACGATCGGCTTCCTGCTCGGTCTCGCCCCGCCGGCCACCCTCGCGCTCCTCGACGGTGGCTGGCGGGCCATGGCGGCGGTGGCGGTGGTCTACCTCGCGATCAACTTCGTGCTGCAGTCGCTGATCCAGCCGAGGTACGTCGGCAACGCCGTCGGCCTGTCGGGCACGGCGACGTTCGTCGCACTGGTGTTCTGGGCCTGGGTGCTCGGCCCGCTCGGGACGCTGCTTTCCGTACCGGCGACCCTGCTCGCGCTGGCCATCCTCGTCGACGATCCGGGCCACAGCTGGGTCACGGCGCTGCTGGGCTCGTCCCGGCGGGAACCGGTGAGCGGTCAGAACAGGATGAGCACGACGAAGAAGAGACACGCCACGATGTTCAGCAACCAGCCGTGGTCGTTCGTCCAATCGCGGATGGCGGGCATGACCCGGGCCGCCCGCCGCCGGAAGAGGAGGTAGGCCAGTAGCGGCAGGGCGGCGATCAGGGTGGTGGCCGCGAGGAACGGCAGCGCCGCGCCGAATCCCGCCCCGCCGCGGCCGAGCTCGAGGCCGACGACGCACATCACCACGATGTCCGACGGAAAGAACGCGATGAGCAGGAATCCGGTGCGGAATCCTCGCCGCGGTCCCGCCGACATGAGCGATCCCAGCCATTTCGGCGGTTCCGCGGTCTCGCGGTGCGTCCAGTTCCAGATCGCGATGCCCAGCAGGAGCGCCACCAGCGCGTACTGGACGAGGGCGTAGAGGGAGCCGTCCGAACCGGAGACGAGGGGGTCGGGCGGGAGAAGTCCCGCCAGCCAGGTGGTCAGCGCGGTCCCCGCCGTCGCGGCCGTGGCGACCCCCGCCACGAACGCGAGCGAGGTCGGGACCGCGCGTGCCGTCGTGATCAGGATCAGCGCGGACACGAACTGCGGTCCGGCCATCATGGTGATCGCGAGCGGGAGCACCGAGAGCGAACCGTCCGTCATTGCCGAAACTCCCCGTCCGAGACCGTCGTGACAGCGAATCGCGTTGCCCGCCACCGGTTGTCCCCGACGGCGACGGGCAACGCTCGCGCGGCGGTCTCACCGCCGAAGCCAGGCGCTTCCTGATCCGCGATCTCCAGGATGCGCCGCCGGGACCCTGGGTTCTTCCTTCGTGGCGGGTGAAAACGACCCCTCGGTCTCGTCACCCTCGGCGAGAAATCCTTTGTTTCGAACACTCTTCGCTACGAGTGACGCCCCGACTCACCCGCCAGGGAGGAGGTGACCGCCGCGCGGGGTGAGCAAGATCGGTCCCCTCACTCGTCTGGGGAATCGAAGGGAGACAATCGGTGAGCACTGAGCCGCGTCGTCGGTCCAGAGCCAAACTCGTCCTGGCGGTACTGACCTTCGTGCTGGTCCTTTCGGCGCAACCAGGGGAAAGCGGGGCATTGGGGAAGGAGGACGCCGTCCTTTCCGGTCTGGGCTTCGCCATCAGCGGGACTTCCCGCGTTTTCGCTTTCGTCTGGCATGCCCTGTCCAGTGCGGCGATGTCATGCGCCGGCCGGTGACCCGCCTCGAAGGAACCGCGACCCACGGCCGAGGGCCCGGTGTGGTGCCGTCGCCGAAACTCGCCCCGCCGCCACCCGCCTCCGATGTGCTCGAACGGGACCGTCTCCTGGACGCGCTCGACCAGGCCACCTCAGGGGAGATCCCCAGTGTCACGCTGCTCAACGCACCGGCGGGATCCGGCAAGACAGTCCTGCTCGGCAGCTGGTTCCGGCGGCGCGCGCGGAATCACCCGGCCGCCGAGCACCTCGCCTGGATCTCCTTGGACGCCAACGACAACAAGGTGTTCTCCCTGTGGTCGTCGATCCTCCGCGCGCTGCAGCGGAGCGCCGGGGACGGCTCGGTCCCGGTGCCCGCGATCCCCCGGGACGCTTCGGCGCACGAATATGTCGGCGCGTTCACCGACGCGTGCGCCCGCCTCCCGCGGCCGGTGATCCTGGTGCTGGACAACGCCCATGAACTGTCCGCACCGGACGCGGTCAAGAACGTGAACCTGCTGTTGCGTTATCTGCCGCCGCGAGTGCGGATCGTCATCGCGACCCGGTTCCCGCCGCCGCTGATCCTGCCCCGGATCCGGCTCGAAGGGAGGCTGCGCGAGATCACGGCGCGCCAGCTGAACTTCACCGAGGAAGAGATCGGGAAGCTGCTCGCCGGACAGCACCTCGCGCTGTCCAAGGCGGATCTGGACGAGATCTCCGCGCGAACGGAAGGCTGGGCCGCGGGGCTGCGGTTCCTCACCCTCGCGCTGGCCACCGCACCGGACACCGGCGCGGCGATCCGGGCCTTCACCGGCGACGACCGGCTGCTCGCCGAGTACTTGGGCGCGGAGATCGTCGGCCCGCAACCGGCGCAGATCCGCGAGTTCCTCTTGAGCACGTCGATCTGCCCGGACATCAGCGACGAACTGGCCACCCGGCTGACCGGGCAGGAGAACTCCGGGCACATCCTGTACACGCTCACCCGCACCAACGCGCTGGTCACGCGGCACGGCTTTCGCTACCGCTGCCATCCGCTGCTGCGCGACTACCTGCGCGCGGAACTCAACCGGCGTCATCCCAGCGCCCACCGCAGGCTCCACCGTTCGGCCGCCGAATGGTTCACCGACTCCGGTGACGTGCTTTCGGCGCTGGAGCACGGCATCGCGGCGCAGGACGACGAACTGATCACCCGGTACGTCCAGCGGTCGGGGCTCCAGACCGTCCTCAGTGGACATGGGCCGCGGTTGCACGCGCTGCTCGGCGAGTTGCCGGACCACATCCTGGCCCGGCCCCAGGTGGCGCTCATCGCCGCCGTCGCCGCGCTCGACGCCCACGACCTCGTGGCGGCGGACCGGTACCTCGGCAGGATCGACAATTCGGCCCAGCCGTTGCGGTCCGGGCGGCTGCGCGCGCTGAACGCCGTGGCCGTCCTGTACCGGGCGAGGTACGGCGGGCAGCTGGACAAGGCGCTCGCGGGGCTCCGTGCCACGAGCGCGGGCGACACCGGCGACGTCGACCTCGACCTGCTCGCGCTGGTCACCCGGGGGACCGCGGCCTTGTGGCTGGGCGACCTCCCCGGCGCCGCCGAGGATCTGGAACGGGCGCTGCGGACTGCCACCCTGGAACAACGCGACGCCGTCCGGTTGCAGTGCGAGGTCCACCTCGCGGGCATCGCCCGGGTCCAGGGCGACCTCGCCGGGCTGGCCGTGCACACCGGCGCCGCCCTCGAACTGGCCCGCTCGCGCGGCTGGACCGAGACGTCGCGCACCGCCTTCCTGTACGCCGTCCTCGGGATGGCGGCCTACCAGCGGCTGGACCAGGAGAGCGCCCGCCGGTTCTCCGCATTGGCCACCAGGCTCTCGCCCGCGGTCGTGGAGCCGGGGGTGGAGATGCTGACGGTGACGCTCGGCGCCGCCGTCGAATTCGGTCTCGCCGCCGATCCGCACGCCGTCGTCGAAACGCTGCGGGGGCACCGGAAACGTCTCGCGGCCGAACCGGTCGCCCCGTGGCTCGTCGCTTGCACGGCCCCGATCGAGCAGCGGCTGGCCCTGCGCGTCGGGGAGCCCACCTGGGCGACGGACGTGACCGAACGGCATCGGCATCTGCTCGCGCCCTACGCGGAGCACGCGCTGCTGAGCACCCTCGTGCATATACAGCGCGGAAGGACCGGTGCCGCGCGCCGGCGGCTGCGGCCGGTCATCGAGCGGCAGACCAGGCCGCTGGTGGCGCAGACCCTCATCGAGTGCTGGCTCCTCGAAGCGGTACTGGCCGACCAGGCCGGTGAACAGAACCAGGCGCACAGCGCCGTGGGCCGCGCACTCGACCTCGCGGCGCCCCAGCAGGCGCTGCGGCCGTTCCACGACGCCGGACGGCGCGTCCGGGAACTCCTGGTGCGCGGTGCCGGGAGGTTCGGGCGCACCGAGGAGTTCGCGAGCACCGTCCTGCAGGCACTGCCCGCCCACCCGGCGGGGCCGGTCGACCCGCTCACCTCACGCGAACTCGAACTCCTCACCGAGCTTCCGTCCATGCGCACCACGGAGCAGATCGCCGATTCGCTCTTCGTGTCGGTGAACACGGTCAAGACCCATCTTCGCGGTATCTACCGGAAGCTCGGCGTCAACCACCGCCGGGAC
Source organism: Amycolatopsis orientalis DSM 40040 = KCTC 9412 (assembly GCF_000478275.1). GTDB lineage: Bacteria > Actinomycetota > Actinomycetes > Mycobacteriales > Pseudonocardiaceae > Amycolatopsis > Amycolatopsis orientalis. The sequence goes on along the minus strand of NZ_ASJB01000015.1, from coordinate 326,114 downwards.
GCCGTCGTCGCCGCACGACGGCGTGGCCTGTTGTAGGCGCCGCCGCCCGACAGCGTCGTCGGGCCTACTCGCGCCATCCCGACAGCTCGACCCCCTTCGCGACGTCCACCCGGTACCCGAGCGTCACGACGGCGTTCGCGCCCGGAGCGAGCGTCAGCCGCCAGGTGAACTCGCCCAGCTCGGTCCGCTCCACCGGCTCCGGCACGGTGCGCACGTCCCGGACCGTGATCGCGTCGTCGCGGGAGACCGGCGCCTGGTCCAGTACGGTCACGACCGCTTCGCGCGGGCTGTGGTTGGTGATGGTCGTGGTGTAGGCCGCCTCGCGTTTCCGCACGCCGGACAGCGCCGCCTTGCTCGCCGAGCGGTGGGTGAGTTCCCGCTCGACCCGGATCCGGTCGTCCACGCCGAGGGCGAGTTCGAGTTCCTCGCCCGGCGCCCAGACCTCCAGCCGCGTGGTGCCGACGAACTCCGTCTCGTGGAAGACCGACGCCTTCCCCGGCCGCAGCGTGTGCTCGGAGGTGTTGACCACGGTCGCCCGCAGGTAGGCCTCCGGCGAGATCGAGGGGGCGGTGACGTAGCCCAGTTTCGCCGTCAGGTCCAGCTGCGCCAGCGTCGTCCGGTGGCCCTGCGCGCCCGACGGCACCGCCGCCGGGCGGCCGGGACGGTAGGTGACGGCGGTGGTGCCCTCCTCGACGGAGGCCGTCCGCGCCACCATCGCGGGCGCGGCGGGCGCCGCCATGCCCACCGCCTCCGGGATCCCGCCGCCCGCGGGTGAAGCACTGCCGTACGCCGCACGCGCCATCAACGGCTGGACCGGGCGTACCCGGTCGAGGAACCACGGCGCGAGTTCCGGCACCTCCACCGTGTTCGCCGGGCGCGCGGTGGAGAGGGCCAGCTCGCATTCCGGCCAGTCCTCGCCGGTGTGCTGGGTGATCCGCCCGTACCAGGTCACCGTGACGTCCTCGCCGCGGACGCGGACGTCGTAGCCCGGTTCCCAGCTCGCGTTCGCGACCACATAGGACAGTTCGAGCCCGATCCCGGCCCCGTCCTCCTGGCTCTCCAGCTCGACGGTGACCGTCGCGCTGTCCACTTCGGACACGCCCTGCTTCGCCTGGATCTCGCGGTCCAGCGCGCCGAGGTCGTCGCGGAGCCGGGCGAGCCGGACGCCGAGTTCGCGCCGTTTCCCGAGGGCGTCGGCCAGCTGCGCGCCGAGCGCGTCGGTGACTTCGGCGACCCGGGGCGGTTCCGCCGTGCCCGCCGCGAGCGCCTTCGCGAAACTCTTGCCGCTGCGTGCCGCCACCCCGGTCAGCAGGTCGACCTTCGCGGTTTCTGCGGCCACGGCGTCCGCGACCTCGTCGACCTCGGCCTGGGCGGTCTCCCGGCGCTCGGTCAGCGCGCGCAGGGAGGCGTCCGCGGGCGCGGGATGGCGTTCGACGGCGACGTCGACCCCGGCGATGACCGCCGGGCCGGAACCGGTGACCCGGACCGAATCGGCGTCGAGGTTCCACGGCAGGCCCGCGAAGGCGAAGCGCGTTTCCCCGTCGAGGCGCGCCGACGCCCGCCTGGTGATCCGGGCGTGGTGCGGGTAGACGGTGACGGCGACGATCGGGGCTTCCACGGTGCTCGGCATGCCCCCGACGTTAGTCTCTTGACACCTGTTCGGGTGGCCGGAAACCTCAGCTGGGTCCTGCCCGCCATGCCCGTTTTGGGGGTCACGTGAGAGTCGCCAGGCTCGCTGCCTTGTTCACCGCCGTCCTGGTCCTGCCGGCGACGGCTTTGCCGGCCCAGGCCGATACGCCGCCGGCGCCGGTCTTCAAGGACGGTCAGGCGCAGCCGGTCTTCGACCCGGCCGATGTCATCCGGGAGAACGTCTGGGTCACCGCGCCCGTCGACAGCGACGGCGACGGCAAGGACGACCTCGTGCACGCGGAGGTGGTGCGGCCGCGCGCGACGCAGCAGGGGATGAAGGTCCCGGTCGTCTACCAGGCCAGCCCGTACTACGCGGGCGGCAACGACGTCGCGAACCACAACGTCGACGTCGAGCTGTACGTGCCCGGCGCGAAGCGCGCGCCCGCGGGCCCGCGGATCGCGACCAGCTCCGTCGGCCCGAACGCGGTGCCGATCAGCTGGCGCTACCAGGACTACTTCACCGCCCGCGGGTTCGCGGTGGTGTACGGCGAATCGCTCGGCAGCGGCCAGTCCACCGGCTGCCCGAGCACCGGCGACGTCAACGAGACCATCGGCGCGAAGTCCATTGTGGACTGGCTGAACGGCAGGACGACGGCGCGGGACGCGGCGGGCAAGGCCGCGGTCGCGGACTGGAGCACCGGCAAGACCGGCATGATGGGCGTCTCCTACAACGGGACGCTGCCCAACGCGGTGGCCAGCACCGGCGTCGAAGGGCTGGAGACGATCGTCCCGATCGCGGCGATCTCCAGCTGGTACGACTACTACCGCAACGACGGCGCCGTCGTCGCGGCGGGCGGCTTCCAGGGCGAGGACGCGGACGTGCTCGCCGACTACGTCTACACGCGACAGGACCGCGCCGTCTGCCGCCCGCTCATCGACGGCATCGCCGTCGACCAGGACCGGGTGACCGGCGACTACAGCCCCTTCTGGGATGTGCGCAACTACCGCAACGACGTGAACAAGGTGCGCGCTTCGGTGCTCGTCGTGCACGGCCTCGGCGACTGGAACGTCAAGACCGACCAGGGCACGCGGTGGTACGAGATGCTCAAGGCGCGCGGCGTCGAGCACAAGATCTGGCTGCACCAGGCCGGGCACGCCGACCCGTACAGCCTCCGCCGCGACGTCTGGCTCACCACGCTGAACAAGTGGATGTCGCACTACCTCTACGACGTGGACAACGGCATCGAGCGGGAGCCGAAGGCCACCATCCAGCGCGAGGACAAGTCGTGGGCGGACGAGCCCGAGTGGCCGCTGCCCGGCACCGAGGACGTGAAGCTCTACCCGTGGCCCGGTGGCTCCTCGAAGGGCACGCTCGACACGCGGAAGCCCGTTCCCGGCAAGCCCGCCGTCGAGAAACTGGCCGACGACGCGAGCAAGACCATCGAGCAGCTCGCCGACGCGGCGTCGTCGGGCAACAGGCTGCTGTACTCGACCTCCGCGGCGAAGCAGCCCGTGCGCCTCTCCGGCACCGCTAAGGCCGGTCTGTCGGTCTCCTTCGACAAGCCCGCCGCGAACGTGACGGCGGTGCTGGTCGACCGTGCCCCGGACGGCACGGCCAAGGTGATCAGCCGCGGCTGGACCGACCCGCAGAACCGCCGCGACCCGGCGCGCACCGATCCGATCACCCCCGGTGAGAGCTACCGCGTCGAGGTCGAACTGGTCGCGAAGGACTACCTGCTCGCGGCCGGGCACAAGATCGAGTTCCTGCTGGCCTCCAGCGACCACGACTACACGCTCCGGCCGAAGCCCGGGGCGGGGGTCGCGCTGGAACTGAACCGCACCAGCGTGGTGCTGCCGGTGGCGGGCGGGAAGCCCGCGCTGCGTGCCGCCTTCGGCTGAGCCCGGCCGGTCCGGCCCTGAAGCGCGTGCAGGCCGTCGATGAAGGAATCGGGACGTTGAGTGTCCCAATTCCTTCATCGTCGCGGGGCACGCCGGTTGCGAAGCTTGATCAACAGAGGATCAGGGACATGCCCGGAACCCGGCGCACCCCCGAGTGTGGAGGCGTCGGCGATGCCACACCCGGACGATCAAGAACAGCGCAGACCAGCAACTCTGCGACTTTGCCGGGACCCTGACCCCAAGAGTGGGGAATGACGTGAGGGGTGTGTGGATATAGGGACGTTCAACGTCCCTATATCCACACACCCCTCACGAGCGGTAACACTTACGCGTCGCCAGCCACAGCGAGTGACCATATGGGGCGAAGGCGCGGACTCGTGACGAAGCCGTGCGCATTACCCGAAAACGGGCGCGTCGGTCTCGGCTCACCTGACCGGCGACGCCCTGCGACTTTGCCGGGACCCTGACCTTAAGAGTGGCGAAGGATGCCTTCACGCCCGAGGGCGGAAAACACCCACCCGGCCGCGGGCTTGTATGGAAAATGTATTTCCTCCGTCTTTGCTTCGACGTGTCCGGCTTCCCCAGCTGATGGAGGTCTCCATGTCCAGGTTGCGCCGCCTCGCGGTACTCGCCGCGGCCACCGTCATCCCCGCGCTCGGCCTGACCATGGCCGGGACGACGCAGGCGTCGGCCGCCCCGAATTTCCAGGTCCCGTTCAAATGCGGTGTGACGGTCACGGCCGCGACGTTCAGCGGGCACAGCCCGGCGAACTCGGTCGACTTCCAGAAGTCGGGGATCACCGGGATGCCGGTGCTGGCCTCGGCGGGCGGCACCGTCACGCGCGTCGCCGACGAAGGCAGCACGAGCTACGGGCGCTGGGTCGAGGTCGACCACGGCGGCGGCTGGCGTACCCGCTACGCCCATCTGTCGACGCAGTCCGTCTCGGTCGGCCAGGCCGTCAGCCTCGGCAAGCAGCTCGGCACGGCCGGCGCGACCGGCGGGGTGACCGGGCCGCACCTGCACTTCGAAGAGCGGCTCAACGGGGTGGTGCAGAAGGCGACGCTGAACGGGGTCGCGGTGCCGTACTACGGCCACACCGACTTCACCAGCAAGAACTCGTGCGGCGGTAACCCGTACGAGGCCACGGAGGTGTGCGGCAGCGGGTTCTCGGTGGTCGACTCGCAGGCGCTCGCGAACAATTCGGGCACGGCGTACCTGCTCTACAACTCTTCGACGAAGTCCAACTGCGTGACGACGCTGAAGGCGGTCTCGCTCGGCACCGCGTCGCCGGTGTCGGCCTTCCTCGAAGTCCAGGGATCGGCCCGCGTGACCGACTCCGGCAGCTTCACCTACTACGCCGGACCGGTGAAGAAGGCGGCCGACTCCATCTGCGTCAAGTGGGGTGGCTCGGTCGGGTCGAACGCCTATGAGAGCCCGTTCGAACACTGCGACTGACCCCGCGGGGCAGGGCACTGTAGACCACCCCACCGACAGGATCGGCGTCCACTCGGCCGGTCCCGGTGGCGGTTGTCCACAACGCCCCCGGTTGTCCACAGATCTGTCCTGCCCCCACCCGGCGGCCCCCTTCCCGCCGCAAGGTGGGGGCATGACCACAACCACCCCGACCGGCAGGCCCAAGGTCGATCTGAAGGATCCGGCGGACCTGCTCGCCGCGATCCCGTACATCCTCGGCTTCCATCCCGAGGACTCCGTCGTCGTCTTCGGCCAGCGAGGGCCGGACCGCAAACGGCAGGGCCTCACCCTGCGCGTGGACCTCCCGCCGCCCGGCCTGGAGAAAGACCAGGCGCTCGATCTCGCGGCCCGGCTGGCCGCGACCGCGCACACCGGTGCGACCGTGGCCGTCATCGGCGGCGGCTCGCCGAATCCGGCCGGGCGGCCGCCTCGCCGCCGGTTCGTCCGGCGCCTGGAATCCGCGCTCGCGGAGTACGGCATCCCCCTCCTGCACCCGCTGTGGGTGCCTCGGATCACCGCGGGTGCGCGGTGGGGGTGCTACCGGGACAGGACCTGCGGCGGCGTCCTGCCCGACCCCCGCGAGTCGGTGATGGCCGCGATCGTCACCAGCGACGGCCGCATCACCCGCGAGAGCCGGGAAGAACTGCAACGCCTTTTCGACCCCGGTCCGCCGGAAACGCTCGCGCGGCGCGCAGACCTCCTGACCAGGCTGGCCGATCCGCCCTGGGGAGAAGGCGACGTCGTCGAGGCGGCGCTCGCCGAGGTGAACGCCGCGCTCGACCGCTTCGCGGGTGGCGACCAGGAACTCACCGACGATCAGGCCATCCGGCTGGCGTGGGCGCTTTCCCTGGTCGAGGTCCGGGGCGCCTGCCTGCTCACCGCCGCTCCCGCGGAGTCGACGCTGGCGCGTACCGCGGAAGAGCTCTGGCTCCGCCTGGCCCGGGAGTTACCCGAACCCGAATCGGCCGAGGCGCTGTGCCTGAAGGCGCACGCCGCCTACGCCCGCGGTGACCTGACCGTCGCCGGGATGGCACTGGCCAGGGCCTGTGAGGTCGACCCGGAACACGGACTGGCCAGGCTGCTGACGGTCGCCTTGGACGCGATGCTGCCACCGTCCGAACTGGCCGGGATCGTCCTGCGGCAACGCGAGGAAGGGCCGCCGCCCACGATCGGGCTCAGGCTGTCCGGCGGGACCGCGTGAACTCCCAGGCGTCGGCCACGATGCCGTCGAGATCGGTGCGCTCGGGCTTCCACCCGAGTTCGCCGTCCGCTCGCTCGCTGGAGGCCACCAGCACCGACGGGTCGCCCGCCCGGCGCGGCGCGACCGCGGCGGGGATCTCGTGACCGGTGACGCGGCGGCACGCCTCGATCACCTCGAGCACGGAGAACCCGGTACCGCTGCCGAGGTTGTAGATGCGGTGCTCGCCGTCGATCACGTGGCGCAGGGCCAGCAGGTGCGCGTCGGCGAGGTCGACCACGTGGATGTAGTCGCGGATGGCGGTGCCGTCCGCGGTCGGATAGTCGTCACCGAAGATCTGGATCCGCTCGCGGTCCCCGGTGGCGACCTGGAGGACGAGGGGGATCAGGTGGGTCTCGGTGGCGTGCCGCTCGCCGAAGGAGCCGTAGGCACCGGCGACGTTGAAGTAGCGCAGGCTCGCCGCGGCGATGCCGTGAGCGCGCGAGAACGACGTGATCGCGTGGTCGATGGCCAGCTTCGTCGCGCCGTAGGTGTTCGTCGGCCGCGTCGGCGCGGATTCGGGAATGGGGGAGGACTCGGGCTCGCCGTAGGTGGCCGCCGTGGACGAGAACACCAGCCGCTTCGTGCCGTGGTCGCGCATCGCCTCGAGCAGGCGAAGCGAGGTCAGGACGTTGCCCTCCCAGTACTTCGCCGGATCCGTCATCGACTCGCCGACCAGCGACTTGGCGGCGAAGTGGAGGACACCGTCGAAACCGTCGCCGAGCAGGCGCCGGGCGACCTCGGCGGCGTCACCCTCGACGAAGGTGGCGTCCGGGTGCACCGCGTCGGAGTGCCCGGTGGAGAGGTCGTCGACCACGGTGACGTCGTGCCCGGCCTCGATGAGACGGGCCGCGCAGACGCTGCCCACATAACCGGCTCCGCCCGTCACCATCAGCTTCAGGGTCTTGGTCGGTTCGTCGGTCACGTTCGCGCCTTTCTGCTGCGGATGCGGTCGCTCCACAGTGTCCTCGCCCCCGGGCCCACGGCCTGCCCGGGGGTCGCCGACAAGTGCCTACAGTTCGTCCCGGCCCGCGCCCCGCGACGGCACCGCGGTGAACAGCCTGGGGTGGCGCAGCTCCGCCGCTTCGTACGCGGCCTTCACCGCTCGTCCCACAGCGTCCACATCGGACTCGCGGACCAGGGCGATCGCCGAACCGCCGAACCCGCCACCGGTCATCCGCGCCCCGAGCGCCCCGGCCTGGCGGGCCGAATCGACGGCGAGGTCGAGTTCAGCGGTGGAGATCCGGTAGTCGTCGCGCATACTGACATGCGAGGCGTCCAGCTGAGGGCCGATCTCGGTGATCCGCCCGTCCCGCAGCAGATCCACGGTGTCGAGGACCCGCTGGTTCTCGGTCACCACGTGGCGCACCAGCGGCACCAGCTCGTCCGGCAGCTTGGCGAGTGCCGCGTCCAGCCCGCTGAGACCGATGTCCCTCAGTGCCTTCACGCCGAGCAGTTCCGCGGCGCGCTCACAGCCCCTCCGGCGTTCGCCGTAGCCGCCCTCGGCGTGCGAGTGCTTCGTGCGGGTGTCCATGATCAGGATCCGGACGCCGGATTCCTCCAGCGGGAACGGCACCTGCTCCATCTCGCCGGAGCGGACGTCGAGGAACAGCACGTTCGATTCGGTGCAGCACAGGGAAGCCGTCTGGTCGAGCAGACCGGTCGGCGCCCCGACGAAGTCGTTCTCCGAACGCTGCACCCACCGGGCGACCTCGTGCAGGGTCGGCGAACCCGCACCGGCACCCGGGGTGATGCCCGCCAGCCCCAGGAGGGCGAGCGCGACGGCGCATTCGAGCGCGTGGGAGGAGGACAGGCCCGCCCCCGAGGGCACGTCCCCGGCGATCACCAGGTCCGCGCCGTTGCCGAGGCCCTGGCCCCGCAGTACCCAGGTGACCCCCGCGGGGTACGCGGCCCACCCTTCGACCGAACCGGGCTCCAGATCGGCGATGGTGAGCGGGCCCGATTCCTGGACGCGGCCGTCCGAGCCGAGCGTGGCCACGGTCAGCACGCCGTCCTCACGCGGGGTCGCCGCGGCGGCGAGCCGGTGCGGGAGGGCGAACGGCAGCACGAAACCGTCGTTGTAGTCGGTGTGCTCACCGATCAGGTTCACCCGGCCGGGCGCGGACCAGATCCCGGCCGGAGCCCGGTCGTGGAGGGCCCGGAAGGTCGCCACGGCGTCCGACGCGGCGCTCACCTGGCCTGCGCCAGCACGGCGTGGAGCGCCGAAACGGGGACCTGCGCGGTGTTGTCGCCGCCGGTGACCTCGATGGTGCCGCCGGGAGCGGCCTTGCCGACCTTGACCCGGCCGCCGGGCACGATGCCGACCGACTTGAGTTCGGTCATCAGCAGCTCGTCGAGCTGCACGTGTTCGGCGATGCGCCGGATCTCGACCTCGCCGCCACCGGTGCGGGCGAACTCGTCGAGCCGCACCAGGTCGGCCTCGGCCGGCGGGGCGGGATCGCCGTCGCCGAGCTTGTCCAGCCCCGGGATCGGGTTGCCGTAGGGCGACGTGGTGGGGTGGTCGAGCAGCTTGACCAGCTTGCGCTCGACGGCCTCGCTCATCACGTGTTCCCAGCGGCAGGCCTCGTTGTGGACGTGCTCCCACTCCAAGCCGATCACATCGACCAGAAGGCGCTCGGCCAGCCGGTGCTTGCGCATGACCGCGATGGCGAGCTCGCGACCGTGTTCGGTCAGCTGCAGGTGCCTGTCGTCCGCGACGACGACCAGTCCGTCACGTTCCATCCTGGCGACGGTCTGGCTCACGGTCGGGCCGCTCTGCTGCAGCCGTTCCGCGATCCGGGCCCGCAGCGGGACGACACCCTCTTCTTCGAGCTCGTAGATCGTACGCAAGTACATCTCTGTGGTGTCGATGAGATCGTTCACGCTGTCCCCTTCGTCCGCGTTGCTCATCGTAGTCGCTGGCACCGACAGCGACGCAGGCGTGGGGACAACAAGCCCCGGGGCGGGAAAAGTCCCCCAAGCTGGGCGTGGAGCCGGGAGGCGCGGGAAGATGGGCGGATGCGCCCCATGATCACTACCAGCGAACTCGCCGCGCAGCTGTCCGGGCCGGAACCGGCACGCTCCGTAGTCCTCGACGTCCGGTGGCGTCTCGCCGGCCCGCCCGGAGCCGATTCCTACCGTGAGGCACATCTCCCTGGCGCGGTGTACGTCGATCTCGACACGGCGCTCGCCGGGGAGCCGGGGGACGGCGGCCGTCATCCGCTGCCGGAGCCGGAGACGCTGCAGCGGCACCTGCGGGCGGCCGGGGTCCGCACCGGTCACCCGGTCGTGGTCTACGACGACTCCGACGGATCGGTCGCGGCCCGGGCGTGGTGGCTGCTGCGCTGGGCCGGGCACGCCAAGGTCGCCGTGCTGGACGGCGGGTTCGCCGCCTGGGCAGAGGAAGAGCGGCCGGTCACGGCCGAGGTCCCGGCGCCGGAGGAAGGCGACATCGTCGTGAAGCCTGGCGGCATGCCGGTACTGGAGGCCGCCGAGGCCGCCGCGCTCGCCAGGGAGGGGCTGCTCTTCGACGCCAGGGCCAGGCCGAGGTACGCCGGGGAGACCGAGCCGATCGACCCGCGCGCCGGGCACATCCCGGGTGCGGTCAACGCGCCCTTCTCCGGGCATCTCGCGGAGGACGGCCGCTGGCGCGACGCCTCGGAACTGGCCGAGCGGTTCGAAGGACTCGGCGTGACCCCGGAGACCCCGGTCGGTGTCTACTGTGGATCGGGCGTCACCGCCTCGTCCGTCGTCCTCGCGCTCGAGGTCGCCGGTCACCCGGAACCGGCCGCGCTGTACGCGGGTTCGTGGTCGCACTGGTCGCGTGATCCGGAGCGCCCGGTCGCCACCGGCGATCTGCCCGGCTGACCCGCGGGCGGGTCCGGTACGGGGCATCAGCCGCGTCCGGGCACTAGAGTTCGAACCATGCGAGCACCGGCCGTCGTATGGGACTCCTCGCTGCTGGGTTACGACCTCGGCGGCGAGCATCCGTTCAATCCGGTGCGGCTCGAACTCACCATCCGGCTCGCCACCGAACTCGGCGTGCTCGACGGCGTCGAACTGCTCGTCCCCGGGCCAGCCGGGGACGACGAGATCCGCCGCGTCCACGCCGGCGAGTACCTCGAGGCGGTCCGACAGGCACCGATGACCGGCGAGGATCTCGCGCACGGGCTCGGCACCGAGGACAACCCGGTGTTCACCGGCATGCACGAGGCTTCGGCGCTGGTCGTCGGCTCGACGCTGCTGGCCGCACGCAAGATCGCCGACGGCGAGGTGACCAGGGCGGTGAACATCGCCGGCGGACTGCACCACGCGATGCGGGACAGGGCGTCGGGTTTCTGCGTCTACAACGACTGCTCGGTGGCGATCTCGTGGCTGCTGGACCACGGTTTCGACCGCGTCGCCTACGTCGACACCGACGTCCACCACGGTGACGGCGTACAGGCCGCGTTCTACGACGATCCCCGCGTGCTGACCGTTTCCCTGCACCAGCACCCGTTCACGCTGTGGCCGGGCACGGGCTACTCGGCGGAGATCGGCAAAGGCGGCGCCGAGGGCACCTCGGTCAACCTCCCGCTGCCGCCCGGCACCCGGGACGGCGGCTGGCTGCGGGCGTTCGACGCGGTGGTGCCGTCGCTGCTGGAGCAGTTCCGGCCGCAGATCCTCGTCACCCAGTGCGGCGTCGATTCCCACGAAGAAGACCCGCTGGCGGACCTTTCACTCTCGGTGGACGGCCATCGCGAGATCTACCGGCGGCTTCGCGGACTGGCCGAGGCGCACGCCGGCGGCCGGTGGCTCGCCGTGGGCGGCGGGGGCTACCAGCTGATCCGGGTGGTGCCGCGCTCCTGGACCCATCTGCTCGCCACCGTGCTCGACCGCGATGTCGACCCGGCGACGTCGCTGCCGCCGAACTGGGTCGCGTCCATCTCCAGGGCGGCGCCGAACGCCGAAATCCCGCCCCGGATGTCCGATGACCGCGAAACCGGGTTCACCCCGTGGGGAGACGGGGCGGACGAGCCGGTCGACATCGCCATCCGCGACACCCGCCGCGCGATCTTCCCGCTGCACGGCCTCGATCCGGACGATCCGAGGGATTGACCATGACCACTGAGGACGCCAGGCGCGCCGCCTTCGACTACCCGCGCGAGTGGGAGGCCGACGTCCTGCTCTCCGACGGCGGCACCGTCCACCTGCGACCGGTGATCCCCAGCGACGCCGACGGGCTCGTCGCGTTCCACGGCCGGTTGTCCGAACGCACCCGGTACTTCCGGTACTTCGGCGCCTATCCGCGGATCCCGCAACGGGACCTCGAACGGTTCTCCGTCGTCGACCACCACGACAGGGTCGCCTTCGTCGCGCTGCTGGGCGACGACATCGTGGCCGTCGGCCGTTACGAACGCCTCGACCACGGTCCGTCGGCGGAGGTCGCGTTCGTCGTCGACGACGCCCACCAGGGGCGCGGGCTCGGCTCGATCCTGCTGGAGCATCTGGCCGCCGCCGCCTCGGAATCCGGGCTGCGCCGCTTCGTCGCCGAGGTGCTCGCCGAGAACGCGGCGATGGTCCGGGTGTTCCGCGACGCCGGATACCAGGTCAGCCGCGAGATCGAGGAAGGCGTGCTGCATCTGGAGTTCGACATCGACCCGACCGAGGAGTCGCTCGCGGTCGCCCGCTCCCGGGAGCAGGCGGCCGAGGCGCGCAGCGTGCACAACCTGCTGCATCCGAAGTCGGTCGCGGTGATCGGCGCGTCCACCGATCCGACGAAGATCGGCTACGTCGCCCTCACCAACCTGCTGAGCGCCGACTTCGCGGGCACCGTCTACCCGGTCAACCCGGAGCACAAGTCCGTCCGGGGCGTGCGCGCTTATCCGTCCGTTGTGGACATTCCCGAGGACGTCGATCTCGCGCTGGTCGCCGTGCCCGCCGAAGCCGTCGAGTCCGTTTTGGACGGTGCGCTCGCCAAGGGGGTCAAGACCCTCCTGATCGTCTCGGGCGGTTTCGCCGAGGCCGGACCGCACGGGCTGCACGCCGAACTGCGGCTGGTCGGGGAGGCCAGGGCGCACGGTATGCGCGTGGTCGGCCCGAACGCGCTGGGCGTGCTCAACACCGACGCCTCGGTCCGGCTCAACGCCACCCTCGCGCCGCGCCTGCCCGCGCGCGGCCGCACCGGGTTCTTCTGCCAGTCCGGTGCGCTCGGCACCGCGATCCTCGCGGACGCCGAAGCACGCGGCCTCGGGCTCTCGACGTTCGTCTCGGCGGGCAACCGGGCCGACGTCTCCGGCAACGACCTCCTCCAGTACTGGGAGACCGATCCGGCGACCGACCTCGTGCTGCTGTACCTGGAATCGTTCGGCAACCCGCGCAAGTTCGCGCGGCTGGCGCGGCGGCTGGCGCGGACGAAACCGGTGGTGGCGGTGAAGTCCGGCAGGCACGCCGTCCGACCGCAACTCGCCGCGACCTCGGCGGAGGTCGACGAATCCAGCGTCCAGGCCCTGTTCGAGCAGGCGGGTGTGGTCCGCGTCGACACCCTCGCGCAGCTCTTCGACACCGCACTGGTCTTCGCCCACCAGCCGCTGCCGGCCGGACCGCGGGTCGGCATCGTGGGTAACTCCAGCGCGATCGGGCTGCTGGCCGCCGACACCGCGCGGGCACAGGGCCTGCGGCTGGCCTCGGACCCGGTCGACGTCGGACCGCAGGCGAGCCCGGAGGAGTTCGCCTCGGCCGTGCGTGAAGCCCTCAACTCCCCGGAGACCGACGCGCTCGTCGTGGTCTTCGTGCCACCGCTGGCCATCCCCGGCACCGCCTACGCCCGCGCCCTGCGGGAGGCCGTCGTGGAGATGCACGAGAACAAGCCGATCGTGTCGACCTTCCTCGCCGTCGAGGGCGTGCCGGACGAACTGGCCGTGCTGTCCGACGACGGCGTGCCGACGCGGGGTTCGGTCCCGTCCTATCCCAGCCCCGAACGCGCGGTGAACGCGCTCGCCCGCGTCGTGCGTTACGCCGCCTGGCGTCAGCGGCCGCAAGGGAACCTGGTGCGGCCGGCGGGGCTGCACGCCGAGCAGGCTCAGGTGATCGTCAACGAGCTGCTGAAAGGCGAGGACGGCAAGACCACCCTGCTCTCCGACGAAGACGTGGTCCGGCTTCTGGGCTGTTACGGCATCGACGTCGTCCCCTTCCGTGTCGTGACGTCGGCGGACGAAGCGGTGAAAGCCGCCGAAGAGCTGGGTTTCCCGGTCACCCTCAAGGCCGTCGACGAACGGTTCCGCGGCAGGCCGGACCTCGCCGGGGTGCGGCTCGACCTGTCCTCTGTGGACGGAGTACGCCGGGCGTACCTCGATCTGCGGGAGACCTCCGGCGACGACGACGTCTACGTCCAGCGGATGGCGCCCAAGGGCCTGTCCTGCGTGATCGGCCTGCAGGACGACCCGTCGTTCGGCACGCTCGTGTCGTTCGGCCTCTCCGGGCTGGTCAGCACGCTGCTGGGGGACCGGGCCTACCGCGCCGTCCCGCTCACCGACGTCGACGCCGCCACCCTGCTGCGCGAACCGCGGACCTCGCCGCTGCTCACCGGATACCGCGGCGACGAACCGGCGGATCTGGCCGCGTTGCAGGACATCGTGCTGCGCGTCGCCGCCCTCGCCGAGGACAACCCCGAGGTCCGCTCGATGACGCTCGACCCGATCCTGGCCTCCCCGGACGGCGCGTTCGTCGCCAACGCCCGGATCGTGCTCGGCCCGCCACCGACCCGCCCCGACACCGGGCCGCGGCGGCTGCGGCCGATCAACGCCCCTGCCTGACCCCGGGAGCACCACGTCCGCCGGGAACGGCGGCGATCAGGAATCCCACTCCTGGGGCGACCGGGCGGCGAGTTCCGCGTCGTGGTCGGCGAACTCCGCGATATCGCCCCGGATCGTGTTGTGGAACGCGACGATCTCGCCGTCGCGGACGAGCTTCGTCTGCACCGCCCGTGCTTCCCCGGCCAGGGGGCCGGCGGGGATGGACAGCCTGGTCGCGGTGTGCACGAGGTCGAATCCGCCGCCGAGCGGACGGCTCGACACCTGGCGGATCTCCAGCCTGCTGCCCCGGTAGATGGTGTCGAAGATGTTCTGGCTTTCCCGCGCGATCGTCGCGCGGCCGCGCTGGATCCGGCCGAGGACGTCGACGAAGTCCGCGTCCTCGGCGAAACACGCGGCCCACGCCGGCCCGTCGCCCGCGTTCCAGGCGCGTTCCAGCTCCGTGATGATCTCCTCGGTGGTCATCGCTATCCTCTCCGTGTAACGGCGATCCATTACTTAGAACAACGTTCCAACTTTCGAGGAGCATACATGCCCGCGGATCTTCCCGGCATCGTCCGGTTGCGCGACCGCCGCGAGGCGCTGACGCTGCGCACGATCCTGACCGCGGCCCGCGGCCTCTTCGCCGAGCGCGGATACGCGCGGACGCCGATCCGCCTCATCGCGCAGGAAGCTGGGGTGTCGCCGCAGACCATCTACGCCCACTTCGGCTCGAAGGCCGGTGTCCTCGGCGGTCTCGTCGACCTCCTCGACGACGAGTCCGGGATCCCCGACCTCGTCGCCGAGGCGCAGCGGACCGAAGACCCGGTCGCGTTGCTCGGCCTGCTGGCCCGGGTCGCCCGCCAGGTCCGGGAACGCTGCGGCGACATCGTCGCGATGCTGAGCTCCGGGGCCGCCGTCGATCCGGACATCGCCGCGACCCAGGCCGAGGGCGCGCGGCGCAACCGGCTCGGCGTCGAGCTGGTGATCGCCCGCGTCGAGGCGAGCGGACGCGAGGTGGTGCCCAGGGCCGCCGACATCGCCGTGGCCCTGATGAGCGCCGACGTCCACACCAGCCTCGTCACCGAGGCCGGATGGAGTCACGACGACTACGAAGCCTGGCTCAAGGACACCTTGGTCACGTCGCTGCTTCGGTGACGCAGGGGCTTGCCGAAGAACGCCGAGAGCTGAGCGCGTTGCCCCAGTGCGACAGCAGTGCGCAGCTCGAGTGCCGCTTGTGGCAATTGCCGGTTCCGGAAGCTTCGTTCGCTGTGGAACCCGTGAACCCCTTGTTACGTTCGGTGATGGCGCGTGCACGCCCTAATCGAAGGAAAGCCGACGAAAGGTGAGTGCCATGAAGGAATACGAGACCCCCATGCTGATCGAGGCCGGCGAGTTCGGTGAGGTCACCGGCCTGCTGCAGTCGTCGGGCAACGACCGGCTGATCTTCAGCAAGAACTGAACGCGCTGACCGTCTGCGTCGATGCGTCGAATCGTTGACACGCTGGGTCACGGCGAGGAGTACTTCGCGGTCTTTCCCGACCACGAAGCCACCTTCGCCGTGGCCCCGCGGTTGCACGCACCTGGGTCCCGGACGCTCGCCCACGCGTCGGGGCGGCCGTGGCTGACCGGCCGGTGGCCGGATGACGGGATCATCGTGGCCTCGGCGGGGCGGACCAGGCTGGCGGTGATCGGCTGGTGCCCGGTCACCGAGAAGGAACTGACCCTCGCGGCCGCGAGGCTGCGGGATCCCGGCGGGCTCGACGCGCTGGCGGCGAAGCTGCCGGGCAGCTTCCACCTGGTGGCGTCGGTGGACGGGCACTGCCGGGTGCAGGGCACGGCGTCCGGGCTGCGGCTGGTCCACCACACCAGGATCGGCGGCGTGGTGGTCGCGGCCGACCGTGCGGACATCCTCGCCCACGCGGCGGGAGCGGACATCGACGAGCGGATGCTCGCGGTCCGGCTGCTGTTCCCGGTTCCGCATCCGTTCCTGCACAAGCCGATGTGGCGCGGGGTGCACGGAGTGGAGCCGGGCAGCGCGCTGGTGTTCGCGCCGGACGGCCTCGCCGCCCGCACGGTGCGGTGGTGGGATCCGCCGCGCCCGGAACGTTCGCTCGCGGAAGGCGCGCCGCTGGTGCGGGAAGCGCTCGCCGCCGCGGTGGACACGCGCACGGCCGCCGGTGGCGTGGTCGCCTGCGACCTTTCCGGTGGCCTGGATTCGACCTCGGTGACCTTCCTCGCCGCCCGCGGCGACGCGAAGATCGTGGCGAGCACCTGGCCGGGACTCGACCCGGCCGACGACGACCTCGCCTGGGCGAAGCGCGCGGCGGCGCATCTGCTCGAGGTCGAGCACGCGGTGTGGGACGTCGCCGCGTCTCCGCTGGTCTACGCGGGCCTGCTCGAAATCGACGATCCGCTCGACGAACCGACCATCGGGATGATGGACCGGGCCAGGCTGCTCAGCGATCTGGCGCCGCTGGCGGCCAAGGGCAGCAGGGTCCGGCTGACCGGCATCGGCGGCGATCACGTCGCTTGGTGCTCCGAAGCGCACTATCACACGATTCTGCGGCGCCGTCCGTTGTTCGCGCTGGGCGCGCTCCGGGGCTTCCGCGCGCTGTTCACCTGGCCGCTCGGTGGCATGGTCCGCGCGCTCGCCGATTCCCGTTCGTACCGCCGGTGGCTCTCGGACGCCGCGGCCGACGTCCGCGCGGCGAAGACCGCGCCGGTGACCGCGGCGCTGGGGTGGAGCACTCCGCCCCGGTTGTTCGACTGGGCGACGCGGGAGGCGCAAGAGCTGGCGAGCGCGGCGATCCGGGAGGCGGCGCTCACCGCGGAGCCCCTCGGTGAGACCAGGGGCGAGCACGCGGATCTGGAGCAGATCCTGTCCTGCACGCGGATCATCCGGCAATGGGAGCAGATGAGCGCGCGGGCCGGGCTGCCGATCCAGTCGCCGTTCTTCGACGACCGGGTGATCGAGGCCTGCCTGTCGATCAGGCCGGACGACCGGGTGACGCCGTGGGCGTACAAACCGGTGCTCACCGAAGCCATGCGCGGCGTGGTACCCGGCGAATGCCTGGCCCGCACCAGCAAGGCGCAGGCGTCGATGGACGCCGCGGCGGGGCTGCGGGCCGGCCGGGGCGACCTGCGTGAGCTGTGGGCGGACTCCCGGCTGGCCGAACTCGGCCTCGTCGACCGGAATCGCTTGAGCGCCTTGGCATCGCGACCCGAAACGCCGGAGCTTCGCGACGGCATCCTGTATCCCACCATCGGCTGCGAGGTCTGGCTGCGCACGTTCTCGAAGCCCTTGCTCTCTCTGGAGGAGAAATGAGCCTCGCCTTCCGCGCCGACGTGTCCATTGTGGACACAGACTATGGGTCCGTGCTGCTCGACGAGCGCAAGGGCCGATATTTCCAGCTCAACCCGAGTGGCCGGATCGTCGTGCGGACACTGCTCGAAGGCGGTGACAGCGAACAGGCGGCCGGCGCGCTCATCGAGGAGTACGACGTCTCGCGTGAGCGTGCCGAACAGGACGTGACCACGCTGGTGGAGGGGCTGCGCGCGGCGGGCCTGGTGACGTCGTGACCACCCCGAGCGCGCTCAGCAGATCGCGGTCACTGCCGTTCACGCGGCGGCTCGCCGCCCGGTGCGCGGTCGCCGCGGCCAGGCTGGTCGCGATGCTGCCGCCCCACCGGATCCGGCTGGTCTTCGGCGTCCTCCGCCGCGGCGCCCGGCCGGCCACCCCCGAGCAGGCGGAGGCCGCGAGGGAGGCGGTGCTCGCGGTCAGCCTGGCCTGCCTCGGCCCGAAAGGCTGCCTGCCCAGGTCGCTGGCGGTCACGCTGCTGTGCAGGTTCCGCGGTACCTGGCCGACGTGGTGCGTCGGCGTCCGGTCGCGGCCGCCGTTCGGCGCGCACGCCTGGGTCGAGGTGGACGGGCAGCCCGTCGGCGAAGGGGTCTCCGCCGGGTATTTCGCGAAGCTCGTCGCCGTCGGGCCGCCGGACCCGGCCCGATGAGTGATCGGGCGGGTTTCCGGGATCTGCTGCGGCTGACCGCGGGCCACCGCGGGGTGCTGACGCTGGCGATCGTGCTCACCGTGGCGGCGTCCGGACTGGGCATGCTGCAGCCGTTGCTGGTCCGGCACGGGATCGACTCGGCGGGCACGCGGCCGCTCTCCTGGTGGTTCATCGCGGGCATAGCCGGGCTCTTCCTCGTCCAGGCCGCCGTGGACGGGCTCGGCTTGTTCATGCTGGAGCGGTCGGGTGAACGCGTGGTGCTCAGCGTGCGCAGAAGGCTGATCGCTCGCCTGCTGCGGCTGCGGATGCCCGCTTACGAGGACCACCGGCTCGGCGACCTGATCTCCCGGCTCAGCGTCGACACCACCGTGCTGCGCGACGTGGTGTCGACCGCGTCGGTCCAGCTCGTCGCGGGCGGGCTGACCGGCCTCGGCACGGCGGTGCTGATGCTGCTGCTCGACCCGGTGCTGTTCGGTCTGGTGGCGGCGACCGTGTCGGTCGCCGCCGTCGTGGTGGCCGCGTTGCTCGGCAGGCTCCGCGCGGCGGGCGAGCGGACGCAGCGCGGGGTCGGCGAGATGACCGCGGACCTCGAACGCGCGCTGGGCGCGATCCGGATGGTGCGCGCGAACCGGGCGGAGCCGCGAGAGGAGCGGCGGATCGGCGAGCGGGCGGAGACGGCCTTCGCCGCGGGAGTGCAGGCGGCCAAGCTGACCTCGGTGATGACCCCGGCCGTCGAGCTGGCCATCCGCGGCTCGCTGCTGCTGGTGCTGCTCATCGGCGGGGCGCGGGTGGCGTCGAACGCGACGTCGCTGGGCGAGCTGGTGGCGTTCCTCTTGTACGCGACCTATCTGGTGGTGCCGCTCATCTCCCTGCTCCAGGGAATCGGCCTCGTCCAGCGCGGCATGGGCGCGCTGCAGCGGGTGCACGAGGCATCCCTCTTGCCCGTCGAAAGCGACACGGCGACCCGCTCGCCGATACTCCCCGTGCGGTCCGCGCCGGTGCTGGAATTCCGCGACGTCCGATTCTCCTACGGGAAAAGGACGGTGCTGGACGGCGTTTCGTTCCGGGTCGAACCGCGGACGACCGTGGCGCTGGTCGGAAAGTCAGGGGCGGGAAAGTCGACAGTTTTCTCGCTGGCCGAGTGTTTTTATCAGCCCTTTTCCGGGACGATCCTGCTGAATGGCGCCGACCTGAACGGAATTTCACTTTCCGACTGCCGTTCCCGGCTGGCCCTTGTCGACCAGAACGTGCCGATCCTGCATGGCACCCTGCGGGAAAACCTCGTGTACGCGGCACCGGACGCCGGCGCGGAGGACCTCACGCGGGTGCTGGAAATGGTCAACCTGGCCGGGCTCGTCGACGCCCTGCCCGAGGGGCTCGACACCCAGGTCGGGGAACGCGGGAACATGCTCTCCGGCGGTGAGCGGCAGCGGGTCGCCATCGCCCGCGCCCTGCTCACCCGGCCCGACCTGCTGCTTCTCGACGAGCCGAGCGCGCATCTCGACCAGATCAACGAGTTCGCGCTGACCAGGGCGCTGGAGCGGGCCGGAGGTGAATGCGCGCTGCTGATCATCGCCCACCGGCTGGCCACGGTCCGCCGGGCCGACCGGATACTGGTGCTCGACGAAGGCAGGGTCGCCGGCGACGGCACGCACGACGAGCTCACCGTGTCCTGCCCGCTGTACCGGCGGCTCGTCGAGAATCAGTTGTCCGATGACCGGCCTACCGGGAGTCATCCGGCCGAAGCGGCTTCCGCCGGATAATCCCCGATTGTGGTCATCTCTTCCCCCGGATGGCCCTGTCGCATCCTCCGAGTGCTCTTGAGAATGGGTCGCTGGGATGTCGGACGGGTTATTCGGATGGGCCGGTGATGATGCTCAAATGATCTACAACCGACTGGCCGATGGCCAATTGACGCGGCGAATGGAATTCGTGGAGGTGCTGTCGGGACGGTGCGATACGCTCAGGCGTATCGACCGGTTTTGTGAAACCACCAAACTCGTGTCGGGAATTCTTTCCGACGGCAGCAGAACGGGCGCCTGCGATCCGGGGCTGCTGGAATCGATGCTCTTCAGCGCGGGGCGAAGCCGCCTGGTGGTCGACTCGCGACTGGCGGGCGGTGAGCTGGTGCGGCACCACGAAAAGGCCAGGCAGACCGAGATCAGGGTGTACGGCGGAGTGCTGCGGCACATGCTCGTCTTCGACGCCCGATACGCGGTCGTGCCGCTCGACGAGGTGAGCCTGCACGCGGGCGCGCTGGTGCTGCGTCCCCCGCTCGTCGGTCCGTGCGGTCAGTTCTTCGGGGTCCTCTGGTCGGAGTCGCGGCCGCTCGGCGGCGGGCCGGGGCGGGGCACCTGCCTCAAGGGACGGCAGTCGCAGGTCGCGGACCTGCTGGTGGAGGGAGCCACGGACCATCAGGTCGCCAACCGCCTCGGCATGAGCAGCCGGACCGTGCGCACGATCGTGTCCGAGCTGCACGACCGGTTCGGCACCACGTCGCGGATGGCGTTGGGCTTCCGGCTCGGCCGCTTGACCAAACGCGTCTAGCCCGACTTCGTGTCCACAAGGCGCGTTCCCGGATCCCCGTTCTACTGCTGGTACCGCAGTTCCCAGGCAGCGGCGGTTCCTTCCGCTGCCAGCTCCCGCTTGAGCACCTTGTGCGTCGCCGTCCGCGGCAGTTCCTCGACCACCCGCACGAACCGTGGCCGCTGCTTCGGCCCGAGATCGCCTTGTGCCAGCACGAAAGCAGCGAACTCGTCCGCGTCCACCGGTGCGCGGCAGACCAGCGCGGCCATCACCTGGTCGCCCACGCGCGGATCCGGCACACCGTAGACCGCCGCCTCGCCGACGGCCGGATGCCGGATGAGCGCACGCTCGATCGGGGCGGTGCCGAGGTTCTCGCCGTCGACGCGGAGCCAGTCGCCGAGCCGCCCGGCGAAATAGCAGTAGCCGTCCGCGTCGAGGTAGGCCAGATCGCCGGTGTGGTACATCCCGTCGCGCATCCGCTCGGCCTCGGCGGCCGGATCCCCGTAGTACCCGGCGAAGAAACCCGCGCCGCCGGTGTTGACCAGCTCGCCGACCGCCTCGGCGGCGTTGAGCAACTTCCCGTTCGCGTCGAATTCCGCCGGGGGACAGGGTTTCCCGGTCTCCGGATCGAGGATCGCGACGCCGTCGAGGAGCCGTCCGAGTGAACCTGGTGGCGTGGTGGCGTCCCGGCCGAAGTTCACCCCGCCCTCGGTCGAACCGAACGCGTCGACCACGTGGCAGCCGAAGCGCGTGCCGAAGGCGGCGAGGTCCGCTTCCGCGCCTTCGTTGCCGTAGACCAGTTTCAGCGGGTTGTCGGCGTCGTCGTCCCGCTCGGGAGTGGCGAGCACATAGGACAGTGGCTTGCCGACGTAGTTGGCGTACGTCGCACCGAACCTCCGGACGTCCGGCAGGAAGCCGGAGGCGGAGAACCGTCGCCGCAGCGCGATCCCCGCGCCCGCGGCGAGGCCGACCGACCAGCCCGCCATGATGGCGTTGGAGTGGAACATCGGCATCGACACGTACACGGTGTCCTGTGTGGACAGTCCGAACCGGGACGCCAGCATCTCGCCGGGGTAGGCGATCTTGCCGTGCGTGCACCGGACGGCCTTGGGATCGCCGCTGGTGCCCGAGGTGAAGATCAGCATGAGCAGGTCTTCGGGTTTCGCGGCCACGGGGACGATCGTGTCCGGGGAGGGTTCGAGAGCGCTCAGCGGAAGTACCGGGACCCCGGCCTCGGACAGCAGCGGGAGGTACTTCTCCTCGGCGAACACCAGCTCGCAGTCGGCCAGCGCGACGTCGCGGGCCAGCGCCGCGCCCCGGCGCGTCGGGTTCAGGCCGACCAGCACGTGCCCCGACAGCGCCGCGCCGCCGAGCAGGAACGAGAACTCGGGGACGTTGTCGGCCAGCAGCCCGAAATGCCCGCCCGGACGCAGAATCCGGGTGAGCGCGGCGGCGTGCGCGGTACACGCCTCGACGTGCTCGGCCCAGGACCAGCGCCGGTCCTCGGACAGCAGCCCGGTCGAGCGGTCCTCCGCCCGGGCGAGCAGGAGTTCCGTGACCGTGGGGGTCATGCCGGGTCCGCGGCCAGGAGATCGCCGAGGCCCCGCGCCTGCGCGGTCGCCCCGCCCAGGGTGAATTCGAGCCGTTTCGCCGCGACGAAGTAGCGGTGCAGCGTGTGGTCGACATCGATGCCGACCCCGCCGTGGACGTGCACGGCGGTGTGCGCGACGCGGTGCCCGGCCTCGGCCGCCCAGAACTTCGCCGTCGCGACCTCCTCGGCCGCCGGAAGTCCTTCACTCAGCCGCCAGGCGGCCTGCCACAGGGTCAGCCGGACGGCCTCGACGTCGACGTAGGCGTCGGCCAGCCGCTGCCGGACCGCCTGGAAACTCCCGATGAGGTGGCCGAACTGCTTCCGTTCCCGCGCGTACGCCGCGGTCAGTTCCAGCGCTCGCTCGACGACGCCGAGTTGCTGGGCGCAGACGCCGATGGTGCCGCGCAACCGCAGCCACTCGCCGATGTCCCCCAGCGAGACCGCGGCCTTCGCGCCGGACAGTTCGACGAGCGCCGCGTCGGCGTGGTCGACGGTCCGCTGCGGCGAGATGGTCACCGAGTCCGCGTCGAGCAGGAACACCTGGCGTCCGCCGTCGATCGCGGCCTCGACGAGGAACCCGTGCGCGAAGGCGCCGAACGGGACCGCGGTCTGCGCGCCGGTGAGCCGCCAGCCGTCGCCGTCGGCCTCGGCGGTGAAACCGCACGGCACGCCGTAGTCCGGCAGCGCCACCGCGAGGACGTGGTCGCCGCGCAGGACCGGGACGACCCAGCGTTCCGCGAGCCGCCCATCGCCGCGTTCCGCGAGCGCGGACGCGGCCATCACGACCGACGTCAGGTAGGGGACCGGCGCGACCGCGCGGCCGATCTCGGCCAGGACGGAACACTGCTCCAGCAGTCCGAACCCGCCACCGCCGACCGACTGGGGCAGGGCGGCGTCGATCACCCCGGCCTGCGCCAAGGCCGTCCACAGTGGAGCGTCGAAGCCGCCGGAACCGTGTGACCCCAGCATGTCCGGGGTCACCTTGTCCGTCAGGATCCGGCGCGTGAGGGAGGCGAGATCCTGCTGCGCCTCGGTGAGCGTGAAGTCCATCAATGCCTCCTGAGGGAGCTGAAGGGAACCTTCCCCGCATGCGATGCGGTGAAGGGAGCTTTCACCGCGTCGCATGCGGGGAAAGCGTCCTTCGGCTAGCGGGTGACGGGCAGGCCGAGGGCGGTCGCGGCGATCATGTCCCGCTGGATCTCGTTGGTGCCGCCGCCGAAGGTGAGGATCAGCGACGACCGGTGCAGCCGTTCGATCCGGCCGCGCAGCAGCGCCCCGGGGGAGCCCTCGCGGACCACGGCCCCCGCGCCGAGGATCTCCATCATCAGCCGGTACGCCTCGGTCGCGAACTCCGTGCCGAACACCTTGGTCGCCGACGCCTCCGCCGGGCCGAGGTCGCTGCTCGCGGCCGCACAGGCGATCCGCCAGTTCCGCAGTTTCAGGTACTCCGCGTGCGCGTGGATCCGCGCCAGATGCAGCCGCACCCACGGCGCGTCGATGACGCGGGAGCCATCGGGCAGCTTGGTCGTCTGCGCCCAGACCCGCACGTCGCGCACGGACGTCTGGATCGGCGCGGCCGAGGTCAGCGCGACGCGTTCGTGGTTGAGCTGGTTGGTGATGAGCGGCCAGCCCTCGTTCTCCCCGGCGACCCGGGAGGTCACCGGTACGCGCACGTCGTCGTAGTAGGTCGCGCTCGTGCCGGGCCCGGCGACCGTGCGCACCTTCGTCCAGGAGAACCCGGGTGCCGACGTCGGCACGATCAGCATGCTGAGGCCCTTGTGCCTGCGGGCGTCGGGGTCGGTGCGGGCGGCCAGCCAGACGTAGTCGGCGTACTCGATCAGGCTCGTCCACATCTTCTGGCCGTTGATCACGTAGTCGTCGCCGTCCCGGACCGCGCGGGTACGCAGCGAGGCCAGGTCGGTCCCGGCACCCGGTTCGGAGTAGCCGATCGCGAAGTGCAGTTCGCCGGCGGCGATCTTCGGCAGGTAGAACGCCTTCTGTTCTTCGGTGCCGTAGCGCATGATGGTCGGCCCGACCGTGTTCACCGTGAGGAACGGGACGGGCACCCCGGCCGCGGCCGCCTCGTCGGTGAAGATGAGCTGGTCGAGCATCGGCCGGTCCTGTCCGCCGTACTCGCGCGGCCAGCCGATCGCGAGCCAGCCCGACGCACCCAGGTCGCGCACGATCTCCTTGTACACCAGGCCGTCGCCGTACTCGCCGCCGTCACCGGCCAGCGCTTCACGGCGTTCGGGGGTCATCAGCCCGGCGAAGTACTCACGCAGTTCCCCGGCCAGGGCGCGCTGTTCCGGCGTGTAGTCGATCCGCATCCGTCACCTCTGCCGTCGGTGCTCGTTACTGGTGCCATGGCCGCTCGCGGCGCTAAGGTAGAACCTGTTCTAGTTGTACCAGGTGTGGCGGCGAGGAGGGAATATGGAGATCGACGTCGATCGCTCGCTCTGCGAGGCGAACGCGATCTGTGTCGGCTTCGCGCCCGAGGTCTTCGATCTCGACGACGAGGAGGAGCTGGTCCTCGCGTCGGCCGAAGTTCCGGCGAATCAGGTAGAACGTGTTACTCAAGCTGTCGCGAGCTGTCCGAAAAATGCGCTGCTCATCCGTGGTTAGCGCCGTTTATTTGGACCTTGCATGCTGCGAGAACAGATTCTAGTGTGTGCGGTGAGGCTGGGTGCGGAAAGGCAGGAGGCCTGGAGTGAGCTTGGACGGCAGGACGGCCATCGTCACCGGAGCGGGCGCGGGACTCGGCCGGGCCGAGGCGCTGGCGCTGGCCGCGGCGGGAGCGCGGGTGGTGGTCAACGACGTGTCGGCCGCGGCGCAGGTGGTGGCCGACGAGATCGAGGCCGAGGGCGGCAAGGCGGTCGCGGTCACCGGCGACGTCTCGGAGTCCTCGACCGCGGACGCGCTGCTCACCGCCGCCGTCGACCACTTCGGTGGCCTCCACATCGTGGTCAACAACGCCGGCGTGCTGCGTGACCGGATGCTCTTCTCGATGTCCGACGACGACTGGGACACCGTACTCGGCGTCCACCTGCGCGGGCACTTCCTGCTTTCCCGCAACGCCGGGGCGTACTGGCGGGACAAGTCCA
Organism: Amycolatopsis orientalis DSM 40040 = KCTC 9412; assembly: GCF_000478275.1. GTDB lineage: Bacteria > Actinomycetota > Actinomycetes > Mycobacteriales > Pseudonocardiaceae > Amycolatopsis > Amycolatopsis orientalis. The sequence goes on along the minus strand of NZ_ASJB01000015.1, from coordinate 300,879 downwards.
AAGTGGACGGCGCGCCGGTGTACGGCCGGGTGGTCAACACCGCGTCGGAGTCGTTCCTGCTCGGCGCCCCCGGCCAGCCGAACTACGGTGCGGCCAAGGCGGGCATCGCCGCGCTCACCGTCTCCACCGCGCGCGGTCTTTCGCGGTACGGCGTCCGCGCCAACGCGATCTGCCCGCGCGCCCGCACGGCGATGACCGAAGCCGTCTTCGGGGCCGATGCCCCGGAGGGGATCGACCCGCTTTCGGTCGACCACGTCGCGCCGTTCGTGTCCTTCCTCTGCTCGCCGGAGTCCGATCGCGTCAACGGCCAGGTGTTCCTCGTCTACGGCGGGATGGTCGCGCTGATGCGGCCGCCGTCGGTGGAACAGCGGTTCGACACCGTCAACGGCACCTGGACCGCCGAAGAACTCGTCACATCCGTGGGCGGCTACTTCGCCGACCGCGACCCGGAACGCATGTTCGCCGCTTCCGAGATCATGTCGCTGCCGTAGACCGTGGGAGATGATGTAGTGGGCAGGCTCGATGGCAAGGTAGCGCTGATCACCGGCGGGGCCAGGGGACAGGGCGAGGCGGCCGCGCGGCTGTTCGTCGCCGAGGGCGCGCGGGTGGTGATCGCCGACGTCAACGACCTCGACGGCAAGAAACTCGCCGCCGACCTCGGCGAGGCCTGTGTCTACCAGCATCTCGACGTCGGCGACGAGACCGATTGGGAGGCGGCGATCCAGCGCACCCAGACCGAGTTCGGCCCGCCGACGGTGCTGGTCAACAACGCGGGCATCCTGCATTTCTCGGAACTGGGCAAGACCACGCTGGCCGATTACGAACGCGTCATCCGGGTCAACCAGATCGGGGCGTTTCTCGGGATGCGTTCGGTCGTTGAACCGATGACCGGGGCCGGCGGCGGCTCCATCGTCAACGTGTCCTCTGTGGAAGGCCTCGCCGGAATGCCGTTCCTCGTCGCCTACACCGCGAGCAAGTTCGCCATCCGCGGGATGACCAAGGTCGCGGCGCTCGAACTCGGCGCGAAGAACATCCGCGTCAACTCCGTGCACCCCGGCGCGATCGACACGCCGATGGTCGCCGCCGCGGCGGGCGGGCAGAAAGTCGACATGTCGTGGGTGGGCAAGAAGGTCGCTCTGGGCCGGGTCGGGCAGCCGGAGGACATCGCGAAACTCGTGTTGTTCCTGGCCAGTGACGAAAGTTCGTACAGCACGGGCGCCGAGTTCGTCGCCGATGGCGGCGCGACGGCGACGCACGCACTCAAGTTCTGACGCGGAGGTGCCGAGAGCAGAGTGAACACCGCTAACGCAATGGGGCGTTGACAGGTGGAGTAAGACTCGGGGCAGGCTACTGGGAGGTTCTGTGAACGCGTCGGTGTCCGTCCCGGGTACGGGTGCGCTCACTCAGGTCGGCAGGCTCGCGACGCTGTCGTGGGAGGTCCTGCGCGCGATCTTCAAACGCCCGTTCCAGTTCCGCGAATGGATCCAGCAGTGCTGGTTCTTCGCCAGCGTCACCATCCTGCCGACGGCGCTGGTCGCGATCCCGTTCGGCGCGGTCATCGCCCTGCAGCTGGGGTCGCTGACCCAGCAGATCGGCGCGCAGTCGTTCACCGGCGCCGCGAGCGCGCTCGCGATCGTCCAGCAGGCGAGCCCGCTGATCACCGCGTTGCTGGTGGCGGGCGCGGGCGGCAGCGCGGTCTGCGCCGACATCGGCGCCCGCAAGATCCGCGAAGAGATCGACGCGATGGAAGTACTCGGGGTCAACCCGATCCAGCGCCTGATCGTGCCCCGCGTTCTGGCCGCGATCGTGGTTTCGGTGCTGCTGAACGGTTTGGTCAGTGTCGTCGGCGTGCTCGGCGGCTACTTCTTCAACGTCGTCATGCAGGGTGGCACCCCGGGCGCGTACCTCGCCAGCTTCAACGCGCTGGCCCAGGTCCCGGATCTGTGGGTCAGCGAGATCAAGGCACTCCTCTACGGCTTCGTCGCCGGCGTGGTCGCGGCCTTCCGCGGGCTCAACCCGGCGGGCGGGCCGAAGGGGGTCGGCGACGCGGTGAACCAGGCCGTGGTGATCACCTTCCTGCTGCTGTTCCTGATCAACGTCGTGCTGACCGCGATCTACCTGCGGATCGTGCCGCCGAAGGCGATGTGACATGGCAGGCGAACCCGCTGTCTCGGATCGGACGCTCGAGATCATCGCGCGTCCCGGCGCGATGCTGGAAGGCTTCGGCGGCCAGCTGTCGTTCTATTTCCGCGCACTGGCCTGGACCCCGCGCACGATCCGGCGCTACGGCCGGGAGGTCTTCCGCCTGCTGACCGAGGTCAGCTTCGGCACCGGCGCGCTCGCGGTGATCGGCGGGACGCTCGGCGTGATGATCGGGATGACCTTGTTCACCGGGCTCATCGTCGGCCTGCAGGGTTATTCCGCGCTGAACCAGCTCGGTACCGCGGCGCTGACCGGGTTCATCTCCGCCTACTTCAACACCCGCGAGGTCGCGCCGCTGTCCGCGGGGCTCGCGCTCTCGGCCACCGTCGGCTGCGGGTTCACCGCGCAGCTGGGCGCGATGCGGATCTCCGAGGAGATCGACGCGCTCGAAGTGATGGGCGTGCCGAGCATGCCCTATCTCGTGACGACCCGGGTGATCGCCGGCGTCACCGCGGTCATCCCGCTCTACGCCGTCGGGCTGCTCTCGTCCTATCTGGCCTCGCGGCAGATCACCATCTGGCTCTACGGCCAGTCCGCGGGCACCTACGACCACTACTTCACGCTGTTCCTGCCGCCCGAGGACGTCCTCTGGTCGTTCCTCAAGGTGATCATCTTCAGCGTGCTCGTCATCCTGTCCCATTGCTATTACGGCTACACCGCCAGCGGTGGGCCCGCCGGGGTCGGCGTCGCCGTCGGCCGCGCGGTGCGGACGGCGATCGTGCTGATCTCCGTACTCGACTTCTTCCTGAGCCTCGCGATCTGGGGCGCGACGACGACGGTGAGGATTTCCGGGTGAACAGGGGGATTCTGCTGCGGCGGCTCCGGCATCAGGTGCTGGGCCTGGTGTTCCTCGTGGTGGTCGTGCTGTTCTTCGTCACCACCATCGCCTTCTACCAGAAGGCCTTCACCACGGTGACCCTGGTGAAACTGGAGACCGACCGCATCGGCAACCAGATGCGCGAGGGCGCGGACGTCAAGGTGCGCGGGATGGTCGTCGGCGAGGTGCGGTCGATCCGGGCCCACGGCGATCACGCGACGATGGACCTGGCGCTGCAACCGGACAAGACGCCGGTCATCCCGGCCAACGTGTCCGCGCGCCTGCTGCCGAAGACGTTGTTCGGTGAGCGGTATGTCGCCTTGCAGATCCCGGAGAAGCCGGACCGGCACATCGCCGAGGGCGACGTCATCCCCCAGGACCGCAGCAGCAGCGCGATCGAACTGGAGACCGTGCTCGGGAACGTGATGCCGTTGCTGCAGGCCGTCCAGCCGGAGAAGATGGCGAGCACGCTCAACGCCGTCGCGTCCGCTTTGGACGGTCAGGGCAAGCGGCTCGGCTCGACGCTGGCGGGACTCTCGGACTATCTCGGCAAGGTGAACCCGTCGCTGCCCGATCTCAAGGCCGACATCACCGGACTGGCCGACGCCGCCGCGATCTACGACAGGGCCGCGCCGGATCTGCTGGCCGCGCTGTCGGATCTGACCACCACGAGCAAGACCCTGGTCGAGCGCCAGCGCGGTCTCGCCGACGTCTACTCGACGGTGACCGCGGCCTCGATCGACCTGACGAGCTTCCTGAAAGTCAATCAGGACAACCTGATCCGCCTCACCACCAACCTCCAGCCCACTTTGGACGTCCTCGCGAAGTACGCGCCGGAGTACCCGTGCCTGCTCAAGCAGCTGGCCGAATCGGTGCCGCGCGCGGAACTCGCGTTCGGCAAGGGCACCGCGCATCCCGAGGTCAGCCGGGTGACCATCGAGTTCACGCCGAGCCGCGGCAAGTACCTGCCCGGTGTCGACGAGCCGAAGTACGACGACAAACGCGGACCGCGGTGCTATCCGCAGGTGCCGCCGCCCGGCCGCTGGCCGCAGTATCCGCCGGACGGCGCGATCGCCGACGGTTCCTCCAAACCGGCGCCGCCGCGCGACCCGGACGGCACCCTGCCTTCGGGTGGGAGCGCGGGCGGTTCGGTGGTGAACACGCCGGACGAGCAGCGGCTGATCGACCTGCTCGTGTCGCCCGCCATGGGCACGACCCCGGACCAGGTGCCGAACTGGGGCAGCCTGCTGGTCGGGCCGCTGTACCGGGGCGCGGAGGTGGAGCTGCGATGAGGACTCAGCCGAGCGCGGGCCGGGCCGGGCTGAAAGCGTCCTTCACCGCATGTGACGCGGTGAAGGGAGCTTTCACCGCGTCACATGCGGCGAAAGCGTCCTTCGGCCCCCGTGACGGGAGGGCGGTCCGATGAGGTCGTTCGTGCCGGATCTGGTCAAGATCCTCGTCTTCGCCGTGGTGACCGTGCTGCTCACCGCGGTCCTCGGCGCCACCATCGCGAACACCAACTTCGGCGAGACCTCGGGCTACGTCGCCAAGTTCACCGACGCGTCCGGGCTCAAGGAGGGCGACGACGTCCGCATCGTCGGCGTGAAGGTCGGACAGGTCGGCCGGATCGAGGTCGAAGAGGGCGAACGGAACCTCGCCCAGGTCCACTTCGACGTCCAGACCACGCACCGGCTGCCGTCGTCGGTGACCGCGACCATCAAGTACCGCAACCTCGTCGGGCAGCGGTACCTCTCCCTCGGCACGGACATCGGGGACGAGAAGTCACTGCCGCGCGGCGGGGTCATCCCGCCCGAGCGCACCAAACCGGCGCTGAACCTGACCGTGCTCTTCAACGGGTTCAAACCGCTCTTCCGCGCGCTGAACCCCGAGGACGTCAACAAACTCTCCTACGAGATCATCCAGGTCTTCCAGGGCGAGGGCGGCACGATCACCAGCCTGCTCGCGCACACCGCGTCGGTCACCTCGGCCATCGCGGGCAAGGACAAGATCATCGGCGACGTCATCGCGAACCTCAACACCGTGCTCGGCACCGTCGAGAAGCGTTCGCCGCAGCTGGGCGAACTGATCGACCAGACCCAGCGGCTGGTCACCGGTCTCGCCGAGCAGCGGCGGCCGATCGGGGAGGCGGTCAAGGCGCTCGGCGACCTCACCGTCGCCACGACGGGCCTGCTCGCCGACGCGCGCCCCGCGCTCAAGGACGACGTCGCGCAACTCGGGGCGCTGTCACAGAACCTCGGCGATTCGGAACAGCTGATCGACCATCTCCTGCAGGTGCTGCCGGGCAACCTGCAGAAGTTCACCAGGACGCTGAGCTACGGCAGCTGGTTCAACTACTACCTGTGCGGGATCTCCGGCAGCATCGGCATCAAATCGCTCAACATCGAACTGCCGATCACGCCACTGCCCGGCACGCAGCGACCGGAGAGGTGCGGGCCGTGAAGCCGCTCAAGGAACGCAATCAGGCCGCGGTCGGCGCGGCCGCCCTGGTCCTGCTCCTCCTGGTCACGATGACGACCTACTTCTCCGACCGGATCCCGTTGTTCGGCAGCGGGACGACCTACTCGGCGTTCTTCGGCGAATCGGCGGGGCTGGCGGCCGACAACGAGGTCCAGGTCGCCGGGGTCAAGGTCGGCCAGGTCAGCTCGGTCGAGCTGGCAGGCAAGAAGGTGCTGGTGAAGTTCCGGGTGAAGGACGTCCGGATCGGCGACGCGACGTCCGCGTCGATCGAGATCAAGACGCTGCTGGGCGAGAAGTTCCTCGCGCTGACGCCGAAAGGCAAGGCGAACCAGGATCCGAACGCCACCATCGGGCTCGATCGCACGCGGACGCCGTTCGAACTGCAGGACGCGTTCCAGCAGCTGTCCGGCACGGTCGGCGAGATCGACACCGCGCAGCTGGCGACGAGTTTCACCGTCCTGTCCGACGCGCTCAAGGACAGCCCGCAGTATCTCAAGGACGCGCTGGGCGGGCTGTCTTCGTTGTCCAAGACGGTTTCCTCGCGTGACGGTGACCTGAAGGCGTTGCTGGCCAATACGAGCAAGGTGTCCAAGACGCTGTCCGACCGCAACGCCCAGCTGAAGCGGATCCTCGACGACGGCAACCTCCTGCTCGCCGAGTTGCAGAACCGGAAGGACGCGATCAGCACGTTGCTCAAGGGCACCCAGCAGGTTTCGGCGCAGTTGTCGGGGCTCGTCGCCGACAACCGGCAGCAGCTGAAGCCGACGCTGGAGAAACTCGGCAAGGTCACCGATGTCCTGCAGCGCAACCAGGACAACCTCAACCGCAGCCTCGCGCTGATGGCCCCCTTCGCCCGCGTCGGCGCCAACGCGACCGGGAACGGGCGCTGGTTCGAGGGCTACCTGTGCGGGCTGCTGCCGCCGACGATCATCGCCGGCGCGTTCCAGGTCAACCCGGAGGGCTGCACCCCGCCCATCGCGGCGCCGAACCAGGGGGTGGGCGGACGATGACCATCCACACGCGCACGGGACGCGCACTCGCCACATGGGTCGCCTTCGCCTGCGTCGTCGTACTGCTCCTGACCGCCGGACTCTGGCTGGTGTTCAGGGACACGGGCGGGACGCGGATCAGCGCGTACTTCGGGAAGACCGTGGGCCTCTACGCGGGCTCTTCGGTACGAGTCCTCGGCGTGAAGGTCGGAGAGATCACCGGCGTGACGCCCCAGGGCGAGGCGGTCCGGGTCGACATGCGGATCGACGGTGACACCCCGATCCCGGCGGACGCGGGCGCGGTCGTCGTCGCGCCGAGTCTGGTGAGCGACCGGTACGTGCAGCTGACCCCGGCGTACGAGAGCGGTCTCGAAATGGCCACGGACACGGTGATCGCCAAGGAGAAGACGGCGACCCCGGCCGAACTCGACGACCTCTACACGAGTCTCGACAAGCTCTCGACGAGCCTAGGACCCAACGGCGCCAACAAGAACGGCGCGCTGTCGGACGTGCTCGACACCGCCGCGGCGAATCTCGGCGGCAACGGGAAGAACCTCAACACCACGGTGACCCGGCTGTCCGAACTGGCCAAGACCCTGGACGGCTCCAAAGGGGACCTGTTCAGCACGGTGCAGAACCTGAACTCGTTCACCGGCGCGCTGGCCGAAAGCGACCAGCAGCTCAACGAGTTCTACCGCCGCGCCGCCGACGTCAGCGGTTTCCTGGCCGCGGACTCCGCCGACGTGGGCGCCGCGCTGAATTCGCTGGCGACGGCGATGGGTGACGTCGAGAAGTTCGTCGCGGAGAACAAGGACCTGCTCGCATCCAATGTGGACAAACTGGCCGGACTGACCAAGGTGCTCGTCGACCAGCGGGCCTCGCTCGCCGAGGTGATCGACATCGCGCCGACCGGGGCCACCAACTTCATCAACTCCTACGACGCGGCGTCCGGCACGATCGCCGTGCGGGACAACCTGAACGAGCTGACGCATCCCCCGATCCTGACCGTGTGCCGCCTCATCAGCGCGAGTACGCCCAAGCCGATCCCGGACGCGCTGGGGAACATCTGCAAGCAGCTGGCCCCGGTCCTCGACGGCACGCTGAAGCTCCCGTCGGTCCCGCAGGTACTGGCCTCGCTGCAGAGCGGTGAACTGCCGCCGCTGCCGCTCCCGCTGGTCGACGTCCTCACCAAGGGAGTCCCGAAATGAGGCAGCGGCGGAAGATCGCGGGCGTGATGGCGGGCGTGCTGGTGCTGGCAGGCTGCGGTGACGGCGGCTTTTCGGGGCTGTACAACACCCCGCTCCCGGGCGGTGCGGATCTCGGTGACCATCCGTACCGGCTCTCCGCGCAGTTCTCCGACGTCCTCGACCTCGTCCCGCAAGCGAGTGTGAAGGTCAACGACGTCCCGGTCGGCCGGGTCGAGAACATCGAACTCGCCCCGGACACCCGGTCGGCGTGGGTGAACATGGTCGTCAACGGCGACATCGCGCTGCCCGCGAACGCGCGCGCCGAACTGCGCCAGTCGAGTCTGCTCGGGGAGAAGTTCGTCGACCTGCACGCCCCCGAAAAGCCCGAAGGATCCCTCGCCGAGGGCGCGAAGATCCCGCTCGACCGCACCAACCGCAACCCCGAGGTCGAAGAGGTCCTCGGCGCGCTTTCCCTGCTGCTCAACGGCGGCGGCGTCGAACAGATCCAGAAGATCAGCCACGAACTCAACGACGCGCTCACCGGGAACGAGGCCGAGGTCCGCGCGCTGCTGTCCCAGGTGGACAAGCTGGCCACCGAACTCGACGGGCACAAGGGCGAGATCCTGAGGGCCATCGACGGCCTCGACAGGCTGTCGAAAACCCTGGTCGGGCAGACGCAGAACCTGACCAACGCGCTCGACAACCTCTCGCCGGGGCTCAAGATCGTGACGGAGCAACGGGATCAGCTCGTCGGCATGCTGCAGTCGCTGAACACACTGTCCGGGGTCGCGACCGACACGATCAAGGCCAGCCGTGACCAGCTGGTGGCGAACCTCCGCGCGTTGCAGCCGACGCTGAAGAAGCTGACCGAGGCGGGCCAGGACCTGCCGACCGCGCTGCGGATCCTGCTCACGTACCCCTTCCCGGATTACGCGGGCAACGTGATCAAGGGCGACTACGCCAACGTGGAAGCCAAGATCGACCTGAACCTGGACACTTTCCTGGAGAACATGAACAACTCGTCGCAGCCGATCATCCAGCTGCCCGGGACCAAGGGCACCGGCACGCCCGGCGCGATCCCGTTCAACAACGGGACGGCGCCCCCGGTGCTGCCCCTGCCGACCGGCGACCTCCCACAAGCCCCCCAGATGCCCCAGGCACCGCAGGGCCAGGGCGGGGACGTCCTGGGCGGCGTGCTCGGCGGGCTCCTCGGGCCGCTGCTCGGGGGTGGCCGGTGATCACGCGCAAGACCAGGATCCAGCTGGCCGCGTTCCTCGTCATCGCGGTGGTGTCGGTCGTCTACGCGGGCGGCAAGTACGCCGGGCTGGACAGGCTCTTCGGCACCCGGGGCTACCTCGTCACCGCGCAACTGGTGGACTCCGGCGGGATCTTCGTCAACGCCGAGGTCTCCTATCGCGGTGTCGCGGTCGGCAAGGTCGCGTCGATGACGCTCACCGAGCACGGCATCGATCTCGGTCTCGACATCGATTCGGGCGCGCCGAAGATCCCGGCGGACACGAAGGCCGCGGTCGCGAACCGGTCGGCGGTGGGGGAGCAGTACGTCGATCTGCTGCCCATGCACGAAAACGGGCCGTACCTCACCGAAGGTTCGGTCATCAAGCGGGACAGGACGTCGATCCCGCTCGCCCCGGACACCGTCCTGTCCAATTTGGACAAACTGGTGTCGAGTGTGAAACCGGAGTCGCTGAAGACCGTCGTCAACGAGACCTACGAGGCCTTCGCGAACGCCGGCCCGGATCTGCGGCAGCTGCTCGACAGCACCGGATCGCTGACCGCGACCGCGACGCAGTACCTGCCCGACACCCAGGGCCTGCTCGCCAGTTCGCGGACGGTACTGGACACCCAGCGGCGGCAGGCGGACAACATCACGCAGTTCTCCAGCGGGCTCAAGACGATCGCCGCGCAGCTGAAGACGTCCGATCCGGATCTGCGGCGGGTGATCGACGAGGCACCGAAGCTGAGCCGTCAGATCAGCGACGTGCTCGCGGTCTCCGGCACCGACCTCGGGGTGCTGTTCGCGAACACGCTCACCACCGCCCAGATCACCTCCGCCCGGACCGACGCGATCGAGGAACTCCTCGTCGCGTACCCGATCATCTCGGCGTTCTCGCGCTCGACGTCGCCGGACGGCACCGGCCATCTCGGCGTGGTGTTCAACTTCTTCGACCCGGTCTCCTGCACCAAGGGCTACGAGGGCACGAAACAGCGTCCCGCCAACGACCTCACCGAGGCGCCGGTGAACACGCGGGCCTACTGCGCCGAGCCACCGGGAAGCCCCACCGGGGTGCGGGGCTCGCAGAACGCGCCGTACGCCGGGAAACCGCCCGCGGTCCCGGAGCGGCCGAAGCAGAGCCCGCAGGCGGCGGAATCCGCGCAGCTGCCCGGGGTGCTGAGCCTGCTCACCGGCGCCGGACCCGGTGGGCTGGGCGCGTTGCTGGGCGGCAAGTAGTGCTCACGCGCGCCCTCACCGTCGTCGCCGCGCTGGCCGTGCTCGCGGCGGCCTGGTCCGGCTGGTCGTGGTGGAGCGCGGCGCGGGACGACGGTCTCGCGCGCGGCCGGGAGCGCGAAGCCGTGCTCACCGCCGCCTCCGGGCAGCTGGAGGTGCTCAACACGATCGACTACCGCACCGGTGCCCAGGACGTCGACCGCTGGCTCGGCGTCACCACCGGACGGCTCGGCAAGGAACTCACCGGCGACCGGCAGCTCCAGATCGACCGGGCGAACACCGGCAAAACGGTCGCGACGGCCAAGCTCGAACGGGCCGCGGTCACCGAACTCGACGCCGCGGCCGGGACGGCACGGCTGATGGCCGTGCTGAACGTGCGGATCAGCACCGGCGGCGGGTCGGCCGTGCCGAAGGTCAGCAGGCTGACCGTGGACTACCAGCGCGCCGAGGACGGCTGGAAGGTCAGCGCGGTGCAGGCGGCGGGGTCATGACCGGCCGGACGCCGCGGCTCCTGGTCGCGCTCATCGTGCTGGCCACCGGTTGCGCGGTCTGGTTCGGGCTGGAGGCCTCTTCGCTGGGTTCGGACGGCAACGCGGCGCTCGTGGACCAGGCCGCGACCGCCGAGGTCGTGGACCACGTCGGCGCCGGGGTGAAGGCGGTCTTCTCCTACGACTACAGCAATCTCGCGCGGACCGAGCGGGCCGCGGCCGACGTGCTGACCGGAGAGGCGACCGGGCAGTACCGGGACCAGTTCGCGTCGGCGCGCAAGCGGGCCGAGGACCAGAAGCTGGTGCGCACGACGACGGTCCGCTCGGCGGGCGTCCGGTCGTTGCGCGGCGAGGAGGCCGAGGTGCTGCTGTTCCTCGACCAGCAGACCATCGCCGCCGCCGGGGGCACGCCGCAGTCGACGGTCTCCCAGCTTTCGGTCACCGCGCGCCGCGTCGACGGCCGGTGGAAGATCTCACGGCTCACCGCTCTGTAGATCACGAGAGGCGCTTCATGTTCGCCCCGGTGATCATGCCGTCGGAAACGGTGTAGGAACCGGAGAAGCTTCGCATCGAACCATCGGTCTGACGGGCCGAGAGGTCGACGTACACCGTGCTGCCGCGCACATTCGTGACGGTGAGCGCGGCCCACGAAGTCGTCGCGAATCCCTTGACATAGGAGGCGTAACTGCCGCCTTTCGCCAGCCGTCGCCCACCGAGATTCCACGCGGTCGGGAAATCGCGCCGGTTGAGCGCGTCGTAGTAGGCGATCACCGTCTGCGCCACCGGAACGGCCGGCGCGGGATAGACCGTCTGAGTCGTCTGTGGTGCGACATAAACCGTCTGCGGCGGCGCCGCGACCACGGGTGGCTGGATCACGATGGTGTTCGGGGGAGCGGCCACCGTGACGGCCGGGGTCGCCGTTCCCTGAGTGGGTACCGCGCACGCGGCCAGCGCGCCCGCCGCCATCAAGGTCACTGCCGCCCAGTTCTTCGCTCCCATTGTTCGCCCCTCGTCGCTCACCTATTTCTCCGTATTACCGAGAATGCGGGAAATGGAGCTGGGCTCACTAGGGGATTTGGCCTCGTTACGAATGGTGAAAAACGCGGCGTAACCGTTATCGGATCTTGTGCGCCGGGCGTAGGGCGACCCTCGTCTCACGCCGGATCCCCGCCGGGTTTAGCGTTAGGCATGACCACTGCACCTGTCGATGTCGAGAGCGCCCGCCGCGACTACGCGGCCCTCGTCGACCGTGGCCTCTCCCTGGACATCACCCGCGGCAAGCCGTCCCCTCGCCAGCTGGACCTCGCCGACGGGCTGCTCGCGCTGCCCGGAGACGTGCGCAAGGCCGAGGACGGCACGGACGTCCGCAACTACGGTGGCCTGAAGGGCCTGCCCGAGCTCCGCCGGATCTTCGCCGGACCGCTGCAGGTCCCGGCCGAGCAGCTGCTGGCCGCGGGCAACTCCAGCCTGGAGCTCATGCACGACTCCATCGTGCAGGCCTTCCTCAGCAAGCTCCCGGGCGCCGAACGCCGCTGGGCCGACGAGCCGCGCATCAAGTTCCTGTGCCCCGTCCCGGGCTACGACCGCCACTTCGCGCTGGCCGAGCGCTTCGGCATCGAGCTGGTCCAGGTGCCGCTCACCGAGACCGGCCCGGACATGGACGTCGTCGAGCGGCTCGTCGCCGAGGACGCCACGGTCAAGGGCATCTGGTGCGTGCCGAAGTACAGCAACCCGACCGGGGTCACCTACAGCGACGACACCGTGCGCCGACTGGCGGCGATGACCACGGCCGCCCCGGACTTCCGGATCTTCTGGGACAACGCCTACGCCGTGCACCACCTCACCGAGACCGAGGCGCCGCTGGCCGACCTGCTCGCGCTGTGCGCCGAGCACGGCAACGCCGACCGCGCGTTCGTCTTCGGCTCCACCTCGAAGGTGACCTACGCCGGTGGCGGCGTCGGCTTCTTCGGCGCCTCCGAGGCCAACCTGGCCTGGTGGATCGGCCTCATCGGCAAGCGGACCATCGGCCCGGACAAGGTCAACCAGCTCCGGCACGCGCTGTTCCTGCGTGACGAGGACGGCGTCCGCGCGCACATGCGCAAGCACGCCGAGCTCATCGGGCCGAAGTTCGCGGCCGTCGACGAGATCCTCACCAAGGAACTCGGCGAGAGCGGCCTCGCGTCCTGGACGAAGCCGACCGGCGGGTACTTCATCTCACTGACCGTGCCCGCCGGGACCGCCAAGGAGGTCGTGCGGCTGGCCAAGGAGGCGGGCATCGCCCTGACCCCGGCCGGCGCGACCCACCCGTACGGCGACGACCCCGACGACGCCGTCATCCGCATCGCGCCGACGTACCCTGAGCTGGCCGAAGTCGAAGAGGCGATCCGCGGCCTCGCCGTCTGCGTTCGCCTTGCCGCGGCGACGAAGAAATAAATTCGAGATCTTTTCCAATCCGGGTCACGGGTGGTTCCGAACGTCCGAGTGGGTGGGTGTGCACCGCAAAGACGAGAGGAACCACTCGTGTTCGGAAAGCCCTTCGTTCGTACCCTGATTTCGCGCAGTGCCGAGAACCGCACGGATCGCCGCCGGTTCTTGAAGGCCGCCGGCGCGGCGGGGCTCGGTGTCGTCGGCGCGACCTACCTCGGGGTCCAGGCCACCTCGACCGCTTCGGCCACGGGCGACGCGGCCGCCGAAGCCGCCGCGGCGGGTGCCCCCAGTGACGCGGCCGTGCTCAACTTCGCGCTCAACCTGGAGTACCTCGAAGCCGAGTTCTACTCCTTCGCCGTCTACGGGCACGGACTGCCGGACGACCTCACCGGCGGGGCCGGCACCCAGGGCGGGGTGCGCGGCGGCAAGAAGGTGATGTTCCACGACAAGGCCCTGCACCAGTTCGCGAAGGAGATCGCGGGTGACGAGGTCGCCCACGTCAAATTCCTGCGCGGGGCCCTGGGCGAGGCCGCGGTCTCCCGGCCGGAGATCGACCTCAAGGACAGCTTCACCGCCGCGGCCAGGGCGGCCGGGCTGATCAGCGAATACCAGCAGTTCGACCCGTTCGCCAACGAGAAGAACTTCCTGCTCGCGGCCTTCCTGTTCGAGGACGTCGGCGTGAGCGCCTACAAGGGCGCCGCCCCGCTGATCACCAACAAGACCTTCCTGGACGCGGCCGCCGGGATCCTGGCCGCCGAGGCGTATCACGCCGCCACCATCAGGACGTCGCTGTTCGACCGCGACCTCGGCGACGCGGCGGCCAAGATCTCCAACGCGCGGGACGCCCTCGACGGTCCGGGCGACGACGACCAGGGCATCCTGCTCGGCAACCAGGCCAACATCGTGCCTGCCGACAACAACGGCATCTGCTTCGGCCGCGGCGCCGACCGGGTGCTCAACATCGTGTACCTGAACCCGGGCCCGGTGCAGGAGGGCGGGTTCTTCCCCAAGGGGGTCAACGGCGACATCGTCGCCAGCGGCGGCGCGTGAACCCCGCTGTCGTGCCGCCGTTCCGGGTACCTTTTCAGGACGGCGGCACGACAGGGGGTTCGCGGTGAAGGCAGTGATCATCGGCGGTGGTATCGCGGGCACGGTGACGGCGATGGCGTTGCGGCGCGCGGGGATCGAGGCGAGCGTCCACGAGGCGTACGCGTCCGGCGGTGAGGACGCGGGCGCGTTCCTCACGATCATGCACAACGGCATGGACGCGCTGCGGGCGATCGGCGCCGACGGACCGGTGATCGGCAACTCCTTCGGCGCGGTGGGGCTGGAACTCGTGACGCCGGACGGGCGCACCGTCGACAGGCGTTCCTACGACCTCGACGGCCTCCCCGGGCCACGCACGATGACACGGGCGTCGCTCTATCGCACGCTGCAGGAGGAGGCGATCTCACGCGGGATCGCCATCGAGCGCGGGAAGCGGCTGGTTTCCGCCTCCCCGGGTGTCGCCCGGTTCGAGGACGGGTCCACCGCCGAGGGCGACATCCTGATCGGCGCCGACGGCCTGCGGTCGGTGGTGCGGACCATCATCGACCCGGATTGCCCGCCGCCGCGCTCGACGGGCCTCGACGTCGTCTACGGCTACACGACCGACACGAGCGTTCCGCAGGCGCCGTCCATCTACCGGATGGTCCAGAGCCTGCACGCCTTCTTCGGCTACACGAGCGTTCCCGACGGCTCGACGTACTGGTTCGCGCGGCTCCCCACGGCCGAAGGAGTCCGAGTAGGACTGTCGGCGGCCGAATGGCGCTCGGTGGCTCTCGCCGCCTTCGACGGGGAACCGTTGCCTGCCGCGGAAATCATCCGATCGACGGGGGACGACGTCTTCGGTGGCCACTCCTACGACGTCCCCTCGACACCGGTGTGGTCCACCGCGTCGATGGTGCTCGTCGGAGACGCGGCGCACGCCGCCTCCCCGGCGGCGGGGCAGGGGGCGTCGATGGCGCTGGAGGACAGTGTCGTGCTGGCCCAGTGCCTGCGCGATCTTCCCGACGCGCCAACGGCTTTCGCGGCCTACGAGCGGTTGCGGCGGGCGCGGGTGGAGAAGCTGGTGGCGAGCAGCGCCGCGCTCTCGTCGGGGACCGTGTCCGACGAGGGGCGGAACTGGCTGTACCGGCACCACATCGAGTGGGACGAGACGATCACCGCATGACACCTGTCACAAGTGGCGGATTTCCCGGGTGACGCTTGATGATCTTCAGTACTTTCCGCGTCACTTTCCGCGTCGTCAACGAAGAAATCTGCCTGGGGGTTGATTGATGTACAAGATCCGTGGTCCTGCTCGCCACGTTCGCGGTGGCGGGGATGGCCGTGGTGAGCGCACCTGCCGCGCAGGCTGCGTCTTACACGCAGGTGGGCTACGCGAGCTCGTTCGGCCGGCAGGTGTACCTGTGGCGCAACAACGACAACGGCTGCATCCACGCGCAGGGCAAGAGCATGCGCAACGGTGACGAGGTGATCCTGCAGGTGGTCAGCGGCGGCATGCTCATCGACGACGACGTGCAGCGCGCCAACGCCACCGGCGTTTCGGTCAACACGCAGTCGCTCTGCAACAAGGGGGGCGCCGGATTCCGGGGTCTCGTGAAGGACGCGAACGCGAACGGACCGGAGACCGGCACCTACCAGAACTGGTGACGGGAGGCGTCACGTTTGGTTCGCGTTCAGCCGACTAAACGCGACGCTTCTGCAAGCGCGTGAAGTGGTGGTGCCTCCATGAGGGACTCGTTCCCCGCGCTCGAGGTCAGGGTCCCGGCAAGGTCGCAGAGCTGTTGGTCGTGAGTGGCAAGTGTCGTTCTAACGACACTCAACACTCACGACCAACAAGAGCCCGACCTTGCCGGAGCCCTGACCCTGAAGGTGGTGAAGGACGCTTTCCCCGCATGCCATGCGGGGAAAGCGCCCTTCACCGCATGGCATGCGGGGAAAGCGCCCTTCACCTCCCGGCGAGCTACTTCTTGTAGAGAGCTTCGATGTCGTTCGCGTAGTTCTTGTTCACGATGTTGCGCTTCAGCTTCAGGCTCGGCGTGATCTCGCCGCCCGCCTCGGTGAAGTCCTTCGTGAGGATCGTGAACTTCTTGATCGCCTCGGCCTGCGACACCGCGCTGTTGGCCTGATCGACGGCCTGCTGGATCTCGGCGCGCAGTTCGGCGTCATCGGCCAGATCGGAGACGGAGGCGTCGGAAGGCTTGCCGTGCTGCGACTTCCACGACGGGAAGTACTCCTCGTCGATGGTGATCAGCGCGCCGATGAACGGCCGCTGGTCGCCGACCACCATCGCCTGGCTGACCAGCGGGCTGGCCTTGATGGTGTCTTCGAGCCCGGACGGGGCGACGTTCTTGCCGCCCGCGGTCACGATGATCTCCTTCTTGCGCCCGGTGATCTTCAAGAACCCTTCGTCGTCCAGTTCGCCGAGGTCGCCGGTGTGGAACCAGCCGTCCTCCAGCGCTTCGGCGGTCGCCTGCGGGTTGTTGAAGTAGCCGCCGAACACGACGTCACCCTTGAGCAGGATCTCGCCGTCGTCGGCGATCCGCACCGAGGTGCCGGCGACCGGCTTGCCGACGGTGCCGACCCGGAAGCCCGTCTGCGTACCGACACACGCCGCCGCGGACGTCTCGGTCAGGCCGTAGCCCTCGAACACCGGGACCCCGATGCCGCGGAAGAAATGCGCCAGCCGCACGCCGAGCGGGGCACCGCCGGACACCGCCGCGACGCACCGGCCGCCGAGGGCCGCGCGCAGCTTGCTGAAGACGAGCTTGTCGAACAGCGCGTGCTTGACCTTCAGGCCCAGCCCGGCGCCGCCGGTGTCCTGTGCCTGGCTGTAGGCGACGGCGGTGGCCTCGGCGGCGTCGAAGATCTTGCCCTTGCCGTCGCCGTGGGCCTTCTGCTTCGCGCTGTTGTAGACCTTCTCGAACACGCGCGGCACGGCGACGACGAACGTCGGCCGGAAAGTGCCGAGGTCGGCGACGAGGTTCTTGACGTCCGAGGTGTGCCCGAGGGTCACCCGCGCGCTGAGCGCGGTGACCGCGATGGCGCGGGCGAGGACGTGGGCCAGCGGCAGGAACACCAGCAGCGAATTGCCCTGCTCCATCAGCTGCGGGAACGCGGCGATGTCGGCGCGGATCTCGGCCAGGAGGTTCCGGTGCGTCAGCTCGACGCCCTTGGGGCGGCCGGTCGTGCCCGACGTGTACACGATCGTGGCGAGGTCACCCGCCTTCACCGTACGGCGCCGCTCGTGCAGGTCGTCGTCGCTCAGCCCGGCGCCCTCGGCGGTCAGGTGGTCGACGGCGGGAGCCTCGGCGGACTCGATCTGCCAGGTGTGCTCCAGCGTGTCGAGGCGTCCCTTGACCGACTCCAGCGTCGCGAGGTGCTCGTCGGTCTCGACGAACACGGCCTTCGCCGCCGAGTCCGAGAGGATCCAGTGGACCTGCTCGGCCGAGGAGGTGTCGTAGATCGGGACGGTGACCGCGCCGGCGGCCCAGATCGCGAAATCGATCAGGGTCCATTCGTACCGGGTCTTCGACATGAGCCCGATCCGGTCGCCCGGTGCGATGCCCGCCTGTGCCATTCCCTTGGCCACGGCGAGAACCTGGGCGGCGAAGTCCTTCGCGGTGACGTCCAACCAGGTACCGTCGACCTGGCGGCGGAAACTCACGACATCGGAGAACCGCTCGGCGTTCGCCCAGACGACGTCCGCGAGGTTCTCGTCGTCGGTCACCGGATTGGCGGCGGGGGCGCTGTATTCGCGCACGAGGAACCTCCGTGTTCGCGTGCAAGTGGTGTGACCGGTGTTACCCGCCAGTCAACTTAGCGTGCCGTGCACCTTAAGACCATGCTGGCGGATCGGCCATACCGAGGGCATGACATTCTGCCGCTTGTGAACCAGGCGCCGCCAGCTCTCGACATCGTCGACGAGACCTTCCTCGTGGTCCCGCCCTCCACCGTGGCCGCCGCTTTCGCCGATCCGCGATCTTGGTCACGTTATTGGCCGGACCTCGTTCTCGAGGTCTACACCGACCGCGGCGACGAGGGATTGCGCTGGACCGTGCGCGGTGCCTTGATCGGTACCATGGAGGTCTGGCTCGAGCCGGTACTCGACGGCACCTTGCTGCACTACTTCCTGCGCGCCACCCCCGCCGGCCCCGACGGGGAGCCGCTCGGCCTGGCACCGCGGGAGCTGCGCCGCGAGTTCGACCGCCGGGCCCGTGCCGCCAAGGCGATCGCGCTCGGGCTCAAGGAGGTCCTGGAAGACGGGCGCGAGCCCGGGGTCGGCCCGTTGGCCGGCTGAGCAGGGAAGCACGGCGCGGGAAGTACAGGGGGAGCGGGATGCGGGTTCACGTGGTGTCGGACGTGCACGGCAACGCCGACGCGCTCAAACGCGCCGGTGACGGCGCCGACGCGCTGATCGTGCTGGGCGACCTGCTGGACTTCGTCGACTACCGCGAGCACGACAAGGGCATCATGGGCGCGCTGTTCGGCGCCGAGAAGGTCGGCGAGTTCGCGCGGCTGCGGCGTGAGGGCACTCGTGATGAGACCGTTGCCTTCTCGCGATCGTTGTGGGCCACTTTGGCCGATCCCGCCGCCGCGGTCGGCGAGGCGATCCTCGACCAGTACGCCACCCTGTTCGGCGCGCTCACCGCGCCGACCTACGCGACCCCCGGCAACGTCGACGACCCGTCGCTGTGGCCCGAGTTCGCCGGGGACGGCATCCAGGTCCTCGACGGCGAGGTCGCCGAGTTCGGCGGCCTGCGGTTCGGGTTCGTCGGCGGCGCGCTGCTCCCGCCGAACGTGGTGCCGCGCCGCAACGGCTTCTGGCGGCCGTACCTGCGCACCCGCGAGGAGTACGACGTCGCTGTCGGCGGGCTGGAGAACGTCGACGTCCTGTGCACGCACATCCCGCCCGCGGTGCCGGAGCTGACCTACGACGTGGTCGCGCGGCGGTCCGAGATCGGGTCGGCGGCGCTGGTGGACCTCGTCCGCGAGCAGCAGCCGCGGTGGTCGGTGTTCGGGCACGTCCACCAGCCGCTGACCGCGCGGACGAGGCTCGGCAGGACCGAATGCCGTAACGTCGGTCACTTCAAAGAGACGGCACAGCCGTACGTGCTGCGCTGGTGACCGCCGGTCCCGGCTAGAGTTTGGGTCATGGCCGAGCAGTCCACGCAATCCATCGAGGTCGACGCCGAGCCCGAGCGGGTCATGGCCGTCATCGCCGACTTTCCCGCGTATCCGGAATGGGCCAAGGCCGTCCGGGAGACCGAGGTGCTCGGCGAGGACGGCGAAGGCCGCGCCAAGCAGGTGAAACTCACTCTCGACGCCGGGCCGATCAAGGACGTCTACACCCTTGAGTACGACTGGGACGCCGACGGCCAGGGGGTCAGCTGGCACCTGGTCAAGGGGCAGATGCAGAAGGCCCAGAACGGCCGCTACGCCCTCGAAGCGCTGGGCGGTGGCCGCACCAAGGTGACGTATACGCTGTCCGTCGAGCTGGCGCTGCCGATGATCGGGCTGCTGCGCCGCAAGGCCGAGAAGATGGTCATGGACACCGCGCTCAAGGAGCTCAAGAAGCGCGCCGAAGCGTCCTGAGTCGAAGGGTAGGCATGCGGATCCTGCTGTTCACCGGCAAGGGGGGTGTCGGCAAGACCACGCTGGCCGCGGCGACGGCGGCCGCACTGGCGGGCCGGGGCAGGAAGACGCTCGTGGTCTCGACCGATCCCGCGCATTCCCTCGGCGACGCCTTCGGCCGCCCGCTCGGCGCCGAACCGTCCGAAGTGGACACCCTCCTGCACGCCGCCCAGATCGATTCCCGCGGCCTCGTCGACAGCACCTGGCGTGAACTCCGGCAGGAACTGCAGTTCGCGCTGGCGGGCGCCGGACTCGACTCACTCGACGCCGAAGAGCTGACCGTGGTGCCCGGCGTCGACGAACTGCTCGCCCTCACCGAGGTCCAGCGCCTCGCCGAACACGGCCCGTGGGAGACCGTCGTGGTCGACTGCGGCCCGACCGCGGAGACCCTGCGGCTCCTGGCTTTACCGGAAGCGGTTTCCGGGTACCTGACGAAGATGTTCAAACCTGGCGCGCGGCGGACGGCGGCCGCGGTGCGGCGGCTCGGCGCGCATCTCGAGTCGCTGCGGACCCTGCTCACCGATCCGGCCGTCACCACGGTGCGGCTCGTGCTGACGCCGGAACGCGTCGTCGTCGCCGAGGCCCGCCGCACCCTCAGTTCCCTGGCCCTGCGCGGGATCGGAGTAGACGGCCTGATCGTCAACCGGCTGATGCCCGCGCCCGGGTTCTGGCGCGGCGCCGCGGCTTCGTGGATGCGCACCCGCCGTACGCAGCAGAACGCCGTCCTCGCCGAACTCGCGGACGCCGGATTCGGGCCGGAAGAGGTGAAGCCGGTCGAACATCGCGCCGTCGAACCGGTCGGCCTGGAAGCCCTGAAGGAAATCGCGTACGAGCTTTACCGGGGCCTGGATCCCTTGATAGGCAACGGAAAAGGTGTCACACCGCTGCTGCAGATGTCCGAATCGGACGGTGGTTACCGGTTGCGCGTCGCCGTGCCGCTGCACCGTGACTCCGAAGTGGACCTGGCCAGAGTGGACGATGATCTCGCCGTCACCGTGGACGGTTTCCGGCGGCTGATCGCGCTGCCGGAGATGTTGCGCCCGTGCCGGATCACCGGTGCGGAATCCGACGCGCACGGCCTGGTCGTGAACCTGGCCGGGAACCGGGGACCCGGGTGAGCGAGTACAGCGAGGACACCGGAACAGAGCGGCTCAGCCTGACCGAAGAGATCCGCCTGCTGGTCGAACTGGTCGTCGAGCACGCCGCGCCGTGGCTGGAGGGCCTCGTCTCCGCCGGGCACGGCTGCACCGAACACGAGCCGGACGGGTGGTGCCCGCTCTGCGCGATCGTCGAGGTCTTCCGCGGTGAGCGGCCCGAGTTCGTGGCCAGGCTGATGGAGCAGGCCGCGCAGCTCGTCGCGCTGCTGCGGGCGGTGCTGGCGGACCGCTGGGAGCCCGAGGGCGGGGTGCACATGCCCGGTTTCCACCCTGCGCGGAAGGAGCCCGCGCGGGAAGATGCGCCGGTGGGAGCTTCGCGGGTCCAGCACATCGCGGTGACCAAACGCGACGCTTGGCAGCCGGATCGGGAGAACTGAGTGCTGACGGTAGGGGTGGACGTCGGGGGCACGAGTGTGCGCGCCGGCGTGGTGGACGAGCACGGCTCGCTGATGGACACCGCCAGGGTCGGCACCCCCGGTGAGGAGGACGCGCTCGAAGACGCCATCGCCGGGGTCGTCGAGGACCTCCGCAACCGGCACGACGTCTCCGGCGTCGGGCTCGCGGTCGCCGGGTTCGTCGCGAAGGACCGG
The DNA here is from genome assembly GCF_000478275.1 of Amycolatopsis orientalis DSM 40040 = KCTC 9412. GTDB lineage: Bacteria > Actinomycetota > Actinomycetes > Mycobacteriales > Pseudonocardiaceae > Amycolatopsis > Amycolatopsis orientalis. The sequence continues at coordinate 279,399 of NZ_ASJB01000015.1, read as the reverse complement.
CGGACGGTGATGTTCGCGCCGCATCTGGCGTGGCGGGCGGCGCCGGTCGCGGAACGGATCGAGAAGCGCGTCGGCCTCCCGGTGACACTGGAGCACGACGTGAACGCGGCCGCGATCGGCGAGTACCGCTTCGGTGCCGCCCGCGGCGCCCATGTGGGCGCGCTGATCGCGCTCGGCACCGGGATCGGCGCGGGCCTGCTGCTCGACGGCAAGATCTACCGGGGCGCGTACGGCGTCGCCCCGGAACTCGGGCATCTGACGGTCGTCCCCGGCGGGCGGGCCTGCCCGTGCGGGAAGTACGGCTGCTGGGAGCGGTATTGCAGCGGGACGGCGCTGGCCGCGACGGCGGTGGAGCTGCTCGCGCGGCATCCCGGCCGGTCGACCGTGCTGGCGCGCGAGACCAGGGGAGACCCCGGTTCGGTCACCGGCCGCCGGGTCGCCGGTGCCGCCCGTGACGGCGACCCGATCGCCCAGCGCGCGATGACCGAGCTGGGAAAGTGGCTCGCCGAGGGACTGGCGCTGGTCGCCGACGTCTTCGACCCGGAGATCATCGTGATCGGCGGCGGGGTGTCCGAGTCGGCGCCGCTGTTCCTCGACGAGGCGCGGGAACGGTACGCGGGCAAGATCACCGGGGCCGGGCACCGGCCGCTGGCCCGGATCCGCACCGCGCATCACGGGGACGACAGCACGATCGTCGGCGCGGCGGCGCTGGCCGCCGACGCGGCGAAGGCTCCCGTCGCCGAGGTCGGTGTGACAGGCTGAGGCCGTGACCAGGCAGGACGGCAACGGCTTCGTGAAATGCGATTTCGGGCATCTTCACTGGGGCGTGAACGGTGCCGCCGGACTGCTGCTGTCCGATCCCGCGCGCGGCGTCCTCCTGCAGCGGCGGGCCTGGTGGGTCCATCACGGTCGGACGTGGGCACTGCCCGGCGGCGCGGTCGAGGCGGGGGAGAGCCCGCGGGAGGCGGCCACCCGCGAGGCGCACGAAGAGGCCGACATCCCGCCCGCCCGGGTCCGCCCGCTCGCGGCGTCGCTCGTCGACCACGGGAACTGGCGTTACACCACGATCCTCGCCGCGCCGATCGGCAGGTTTTCGACCAGGGTGAAGAGCGCGGAGAGCGCGGAACTGCGGTGGGTCCACGCGGGAGAGGTCGCGGACTTCCGGCTGCACCGCGACTTCGCGGTGGCCTGGCCGGGATTGAGGGAACACTTGGATCGCGGTTTGGTACTGGTGGTCGACGGCGCGAACGTCGTCGGATCGCGGCCGGACGGCTGGTGGCGCGACCGGCGCGGCGCGGCGGAACGGCTGCGGGACAAGCTCGCGACGCTGGCCGCGACCGGGTTCGCCGATCCGGCGCTGCCCGGCGGCGGGGACTGGGCGTGGTGGCCGAGGATCGTGCTGGTCGTCGAGGGCAAGGCACGGGGAGTCGCGGCCGTGCCCGGTGTCGAGGTCGTCCACGCCGAGGCCGACGGGGACTCCCGGATCGTCGCCGTCGCCCGCTCCGCCCGCGCCGAAGGCCCGGACGACCACGTGATCGTGGTGACCGCCGATCGCGAACTGCGCTCCCGCGTCGAGGCCCTGGGCGCTTCCACCCTGGGCCCCGGCACCCTGCTGGGTCACCTCGATCGCGTTTAGCCCGCTAAACGCGACGTGTCAGGGGCGCGCGATCTTGCCGTCCCGCATCTCCGCGATGAGCGAAGCGACGACGGCGCGCAGACTGCCCTTGTGCTGCTTCGCGACCGCGCGCTGACGCAGGTAGCTGGGCCCGTAGCGCAGGATCGTCTCCACCGACCGCAGTTCGTCGGCGCAGTCCAGGCGCCGGGCCACCGGTTCGAGCCGGTCCAGCAGGTCGAGGGTGTCGTCGGTGACGAGCCGCTCGGTGCCCGCGGCGTCGAGGATGACGATCGCGTCGACGCCGTAGCGCGCCGCGCGCCACTTGTTCTCCTGGACGTGCCACGGCGGCAGCGTCGGCAGGATCTCGCCGTCGTCGAGCCGGGTGTTGAAATCCTCCACGAGACACTGCGTCAGCGCCGCGATCGCGCCGACCTCCTCCAGCGTCGGCAGCCCGTCGCACACCCGCATCTCGATCGTCCCGAAATGCGGGGCCGGCCGGATGTCCCAGCGGATCTCGGAGAAATGGTCGATCACGCCCGTGGTGAACATGTCGTCGACGTAGCTCTCCAGCTCGGTCCACTTCCGGAACTGGAACGGCAGCCCGGCCGTCGGCAGCTGCTGGAACATCAGCGCGCGGTTCGACGCGTACCCGGTGTCCTCCGCGCCCCAGTACGGCGACGACGCCGAAAGCGCTTGCAGGTGCGGCGCGTAGTTGAGCAGCGCGTCCAGGATCGGCAGAGCCTTGTCGCGGTGCTCGACACCGACGTGCACGTGGACGCCGTAGATCAGCATCTGCCGTCCCCACCACTGGGTCCGGTCGATGAGCTTGGCGTACCGCTCCTTGTCGGTGACCTTCTGCTGGTACCACGTCGAGAACGGATGCGACCCGGCCGAGAACAGCTCGACGCCCAGCGGGTCGAGCACCGAATGCACGACGTCGAGCGAGGCGTTCAGATCGGCCTTGACCTCGGCGATCGTGTCGCAGATCCCGCTGATCACCTCGATGGTGTTGAGCAGCAGTTCCTGCTTGATCTTGGGATGCTCCTCCGCGCCGTCGGGCCGGACGGCGTCGAGCACCTGCTCGGCGACCGACGACAGTTCACCGGTCCGCCGGTCGACGAGGGCGAGTTCCCATTCCGCGCCGACGGTCGACCGGCGCGAGGGACAGAAGTCGATCTTCATGATCGGATTGTCCGGCAGCTCAGACCTGCGCGCCGTTGTGCGGATCCGCGCCGGGCGGCGGCCCCTGGCGGACCCGCAGGAGGAGGAGGGCGATCGCGGTCGCGAGGGCGAGGATGCCGAGCGGGGTGCCGAGCCGGGTACCCATGCCGATCAGGGTGGGCGCGATCAGGAGCAGCAGGCCGAGCAGGAAGAACAGCAGGACGACGAACGCGCCCTTGCGCGGTCGCGGCAGGGGAGGCGGCTCGGGCGGCACGAAATGGCCCTCGTCGTCACCCGGCCCGGCCGGATCGTCCTCGAAGAGGGTCTTGTCCCAGCTGGTGCCGCCGCCCCGCCAGCCCGGTTCGGGCTCCGCCTCCGAAGAGTCGGGCCGGGGCGTCTTCTCCGCCGGCTTCTCCTTGGTCTTCTCGGCGGGCTTCTCCAGATCCTCGTCCGGGAACAGGCCGACACCCTCCGCACGGAGGTCGGCCACGATCTCGGCGAACGTCGCGTCGACGTCCTCCGGCCCGTCCTTGCCTCTGCTCATCCGGCGTCCACCTGTCCCGCCCGGCGCACGGACCGGGCGAAGTCCACCGTACGCGTGAAGATCAGGCCCGCGTCGTGGTCTTGGGTGGCCACGTGGAAGCTGTTCTCCAGCACCACCTCGGTGACGTCCGTGCTGCCGATCCCGTCGAGGATGATCCGCGAGTTCAGCGGCTCCACCACGTGGTCGACGGCCGAATGCAGCAGCAGCACCGGCTGGGTGACCTTGCCCAGCTCCGGCCGCACGACGGCCCACAGCCTCGCCAGGCTCGCGGCCGCCCGCACGGGCGTGCGGGGGTAGGCCAGCTCGGTCTCGCCCGGCTTGGCGATGTCGTTCGCGATCGCCTTCACCGACGGCACCATGTTCGCCAGCAGCGGAAGCAGTTTCGTGTCCAGCCCGCGGCGCATGATCGACGGGTTCACGAGCACGATCCCGGCGATCCGGTCGCCGAACTCCTCGGCCAGCCGCAGGGTCAGCGTCCCGCCCATCGACAATCCGGCGACGAACACCGAGTCGCAGGTCGCGAACAGTGCCAGCAGCTCTTCGCGGACCGCGCCGTACCAGTCCTCCCAGCCTGTCCGGTTCATGTCCTGCCAGCGGGTGCCGTGCCCGGGAAGCAGCGGGCAGCGGACCGTGTAACCGGCCTCGGCCAGATGGTCGCCCCAGGGCCGCATACTCGCGGGGGTGCCGGTGAATCCGTGGCACAGCAGGAACCCTGCTTCGGTCGAACCGGTGTGAGCGAACGGTTCCGCGCCGGCGAGGACGGCCATGCGATCGCCTTCCGTGAGAGCTGGGTAGGTCTCCTATGTTCGCACGAGCGGAGCGGCTTGTGGGCCCCCGGCCGTCGCCGGAATCGGGCCGGACCGGGTGTGAGATCCGTCGCCCGGTGCGGGTAACCGGGTGGACTTCGTTGTGCCGGGGGTGCGCGGTTCGTAGTCTTGACCATCGGGCGCGGGGGCTGAGCTGCTAGGAGGAGTTTTCGCAGTGCTGTACTGGCTCATGAAACACGTGTTTATCGGGCCACTGCTCAAGGCGCTGTGGCCCACCAAGGTGGTCGGTGCGGAGAACATCCCCGAGCACGGCGGGGCGATCCTGGCGGGCAACCATCTCGCGGTGGCCGACTCCTTCTTCATGCCGCTGCGCGTCAAGCGCAAGGTGACCTTCCCGGCCAAATCGGAGTACTTCACCGAAAAGGGGCTCAAGGGCCTGCTGAAGAAGTGGTTCTTCACCGGCGTCGGCCAGTTCCCCATCGACCGTTCCGGCGGCAACGCGGCGCAGGCCGCGCTCGACACCGCGACCCGGCTGGTCCGCGACGGTCACCTCCTCGGCATCTACCCCGAAGGCACCCGCTCCCCGGACGGCCGCCTGTACAAGGGCAAGACCGGTGTCGCGCGGATCGCGCTCGACTCCGGCGGCGTCGTCGTCCCGGTGGCCATGATCGGCACCGACAAGGTCAACCCCATCGGCTCGAAGATGTGGTGGCCGCGCCGCCTGGAGATCCGCTTCGGCAAGCCGCTCGACTTCTCGCGCTACGAGGGCCTCGCCGGCGACCGCTTCATCGAGCGGTCGATCACCGACGAGATCATGTACGCGCTCATGGAGCTTTCCGGCCAGGAGTACGTCGACATCTACGCCGCCAAGGCGAAGGAACTGCTCGCCGCGGAAGAGGCGGGGATCCGGCCGAAGGTGCCCGCGCAGCCGTCCGCCCACGACGTCGCCCGTATCCCGGACACCAAGGTCGGCTGAGGCCCCACTAGGGTTCTCCGGTGCGCTTTTTCTACGACACCGAATTCATTGAGGACGGCGTGACCATCGATCTGGTGTCGATCGGTGTCGTGGACGAAAGAGGACGCGAGTTCTACGCGGTCTCCACCGATTTCGATCCCGGCAAGGCCGGCCCCTGGGTCCGCGACAACGTGCTCCCGAAACTCCCGTCGCCCGCCGACCCGGCGTGGCGCAGCCGCGAGAAGATCCGCGAGGACCTGCTCGAGTTCTTCGGCAAGCCGCCCGGCGGGATCGAACTGTGGGCCTGGTTCGCCGCCTACGACCACGTCGCGCTGGCGCAGCTGTGGGGTCCGATGCCCGCCCTGCCGCGTCAGCTGCCGCGGTTCACCCGTGACCTGCGGCAACGCTGGGAGGACGCGGGCAAGCCGAAGCTCCCGGCGGCCCCGGACGACCAGCACGACGCGCTCGCCGACGCGCGGCACAACTACCAGCGATGGCAGATCATCGAGTCCTACTGGCACCGGTAGCCGGTCGCCTCTCGTGAGTGGTAATGACGGTTCTAACCGTCATTACCACTCACGAGGCGGTAGCGGTCAGCGCCGTGAGTCGACGGCTTCCGCCAGTGTGTCCAGCAGCTCGGCCGTCGTCTCCCACCCGAGGCACGCGTCGGTGATCGACTGCCCGTAGGTGAGCGAAGCCGCGTCGCCCAGCGTCAGGTCCTGCCGGCCCGGCACCAGGAAGCTTTCCAGCATCAGCCCGGCGATGCCCCGCTCACCGGCACCGATCCGCCCGGCGAGTTCCCGCACCACCGAAGCCTGCCGCACGTGGTCCTTCGCGCTGTTGCCATGGCTCGCGTCGATGATCACGCGCTCCGGCAGCCCCGCCTTCGCCAGCCGCGCCAGCGTGTCGGCCACCGTCGCGGAGTCGTAGTTCGGCCCGGCCGCGCTGCCGCGCAGGATCACGTGGCAGTCCTCGTTGCCGGCGGTGGTGATCAGCGCGGCGAGACCGTCGGGGTTGATACCGGCGAACACGTGGCTCGCGCCCGCCGCGCGGGTGGCGTCGACGGCGACCTGGACGTCGCCCTCGGTCGAGTTCTTGATCCCCACCGGCATCGACAGCGCGCTGCACAGCTGCCGGTGCACCTGGCTCGCGGCGGTCCGCGCGCCGATGGAACCCCAGGTCACGGTGTCGGCGATGAACTGCGGGGTGATCGGGTCGAGGAATTCGCAGCCGACCGGCAGGCCCAGCGCGGAGACGTCGAGCAGCAGTTTGCGCGCCATCCGCAGGCCGTGGTTGACCTCGTAGGTGCCGTCGAGGCCGGGGTCGTTGATCAGGCCCTTCCAGCCGAGGGTGGTACGCGGCTTCTCGAAGTAGACGCGCATGACGATGTGCAGGTCACGGCGGTGTTCTTCGGCCTTCGCGGCGAGGCGGCGGGCGTAGTCGAGCGCGGCGTCCGCGTCGTGCACCGAACAGGGCCCGACGACGACGAGGAGCCGGTCGTCCCGGCCGTCGAGGATGTCGACGGCCGAGGCCCGCCCGGCTAGGACGGTTTCGGCGATTTCTTCCGTCATCGGATGCTCATGCCGCAGCATCGCGGGCGACAGCAGCGGGTTGATGGCCGCCGTGCGGTGGCCATCGAGGGCGATGAGGGTGTCGGCGGAGGGAGACATCGCGGGTCTGGTTCCTTTCGAAAGGGATACCGACCCGCGGGAACTCGCCGAGCCGGTGTGATTCCGGCTCGGGGTGGTTCGTCAGCGCAGGTTCACGCCGCCGTGCCCACCCGGGGCCGGCTTCGTAAACCAGAAATAGCGCTGCACGACGCCAAGCTAGCACATCGCCGCCCGCGGACCGATTCCCGAGGTGGTCCGCCCTGCACCGATCCAGAGAACTGCCGCTACGCTGGGATCGGGACATGTGACTGTCATCTCTACGGAACACAAGACGGAGGCTTCTGATGCGTGTCGGTGTGCTGACCGGCGGTGGCGACTGCCCGGGGCTCAACGCGGTGATCCGCGCTGTGGTGCGCAAGGGCATCGAGGTGCACGGCTGGGACATCGTCGGGTTCCGCAACGGCTGGAACGGTCCCCTCACCGGGGACAGCCGTCCGCTCGGCCTGAACGACGTCGAAGACATCCTCACCCGCGGCGGCACGATCCTGCGCTCGTCGCGGACCAACCCGTACAAGGTCGACGGCGGCGTCGACAAGATCAAGGCCGTCCTCGCCGAGCAGCAGGTCGACGCGCTGATCGCGATCGGCGGCGAGGACACCCTCGGCGTCGCGAAGCGGCTCACGGACGACGGCGTCGGCGTCGTCGGGGTGCCCAAGACGATCGACAACGACCTCGGCGCCACCGACTACACCTTCGGCTTCGACACGGCGGTCTCGATCGCCACCGAGGCCATCGACAGGCTGCACACCACGGCCGAGTCGCACCACCGCGCCCTGGTCGTCGAGGTCATGGGGCGGCACGCGGGCTGGATCGCGCTGCACTCCGGTCTGGCGGGCGGCGCGAGCGTGATCCTGGTGCCGGAGCGGCACTTCAACGTCGACCAGGTCGTCTCGTGGGTCGAGCGCCGGTTCGAGAAGGAGTACGCGCCGATCATCGTCGTCGCCGAGGGCGCGCTGCCCGAGGGCGGCGAGGAGAAGCTGCTGACCGGGGAGAAGGACGCCTTCGGGCACGTCCGGCTCGGCGGCATCGGCACTTGGCTGGCCGACGAGATCGCCGCCCGCACCGGCAAGGAGTCCCGTGCGGTCGTGCTCGGGCACGTCCAGCGCGGCGGCACCCCGACGGCCTACGACCGCGTGCTCGCCACCCGGTTCGGGCTCCACGCGGTCGACGCCGTGGCCGACGGCGACTTCGGTGTGATGGTCGCGCTGCGCGGCACGGACATCGTCCGCGTCAAGCTGGCCGAGGCGACCGCCGAACTGAAGACCGTCCCGGTCGAGCGCTACGAAGAGGCCGAAGTCTTCTTCGGCTGAGCGGTGTTTCATGAGAAGGCCCCTTACTCCGTGCTGAGCTCGGGTAAGGGGCCTTCGCCGACCTTGCGGCGCCGACCTCGCGACGAGTTGAATCGGCCACCTGGGGGTCTGGGTGGAAAGGCGGGGTTCTCATGGCCGAAACGGGATCCAGCAGACGCGAGTTCCTGAGATGGCTGGCCGCGAGCGGGACCGGGGCGGCACTCGCCGGATTCCTTCCCGGCACGGCCGCGGCGGCCGCGGACGAGATCGTCGTCATCACGCGGGTCACGCTGATCGACGGCACGGGTTCGGCTCCGCGCTCGGACGTCTCCGTCGTCCTCGTCGGCGATCGGATCGCCTGGATCGGCGATGCCCGGCAGATCCCGGAAACCGGGGGCGCGCGGACGATCGACGGTCGCGGCAAGTACCTCATCCCGGGACTGTGGGACATGCACACCCACGGCGCGGACCTCGAGGAGATCGTCCCGCCGCTGCATCTGGCGCACGGCGTCACGGGTGGCCGCGAGATGTGGGGATACGCGGAGAACCGCGCGACCAGGGACAAGATCGAACGCGGTGAGCTGCTCGGCCCCCGGCTCGTGGTGGGAAGCGGCATCGTCGACGGGCCGGTCACGCTGCTGGCACCGCCGGTGATCCAGGTGTCGGCCGAAGCCGAGGCGCGGGCGGCCGTCCGCGCGGAGAAGGCGGCGGGCGCCGCGTTCGTCAAGACCTACTCCTACCTCGGCCCCGAAGCCCTGCGCGGGGTCGCGGACGAGGTCCGTGCCCAGGGGCTGCGGTTCTCCGGGCACTGGCCGTACAAGGTGTCCCACTTCGAGGCGAGCGATCTCGGCCAGCACAGCTTCGAGCACTTCTTCGGGGTGTCCATCCACTGCTCGTCCCGGCGCGACGAGATCCTCGCCAGGCTGAAGGCGACGCCGTTCGACCCGGCCGCGCCGCGCGACTTCTTCAACCTGGCGCGGAAACTGGAGTTCGAGTCGGTCTCCGCGTACAGCCCGAGCGCGGCCTGGTCCTACTTCGGCAGGCTGCGGCGCAACGGCACCTGGCATTCGCCGACGCTGACGATCAACCGGGTCGTCACGCAGCCCGCCGAGACCCACCAGCGGGATCCGCGGCTGAAGTACATGCCCGCCGACATCCGCGAGAGCTGGGCCTTGGGCATCGAAAGGTTCGCGCCGAAGACGCCTTCGGACATCGCGCTGCAGGAGCGGTATTACCAGGAGACGCTGCGGCTGGTCGGCGCCGCGTACGACGCCGGTGTCGGGATCATCGGCGGCACCGACTGCCTCAACCCGTACACCTTCCCCGGCAGCGGGCTGCGCGAGGAACTCGCCTTCCTGGTCGAAGCCGGGCTTTCGCCGGTGCAGGCGTTGAAGACAGTCACCGGTGACGCGGCCAGGTTCCTCGGCAGGGAGCAGACGTCGGGCACGATCGCGGCGGGGAAGGAGGCGGATCTCGTGCTGCTGGACGCGAATCCGGCCGCCGACATCCGCAACGTCGCGAAGATCGACCTGGTGATCACGCGGGGCCGCGTCCTCGACCGGACGACGCGGCGCCGGATGCTCGACGCCGTCGAGACCGCCGCGAACCGCCCGCCTGCCGCGGGCACGAGCGCGCGGATCCAGTCCCTCGCCCGCCGAGGCTGCTGCTGCTGACACCCCTCCCACCCCTCGCATTTCGTCCTCTGGATGCGGTAGTTGCGCGTGCAAGGAACGCATCCAGAGGACGAAACGCGGGAGTCGGGGGGCGCGGGGGAGGGGTCAGACGAGCGCGAGGGTGTCCAGGAGGGACACGGCTCGCGCGATGTCCTCGGTGAGCGGCCGGTCCTCGACGCTCGGGTCGAGCACGGCCGCGGCGGCCTCGTAGGCGTCCCGGGCGGGCAGGGCGACGAGGTCGGCCTTCCGCATCCGCAGCGCCCGGACGGCCGCGACCAGTTCGCACGCCAGCACCTGCTGGTACGCCGTCCCGGCCGCGGTCGCCGCCCGCGCGGCCTGGGTGGAGAAGCTCGCGTGGTCCTCGATCCCGCGCGAGACGACGGCGGTGCCCAAGGTCGCCGGGAGCGCGGCCTGCCGCAGTTCGGTGAGCGCGTCGTGCGCGACGTACTCCAGGATCATCACGCCCGAACTGCCCGAGGGCCCGGCCGCCAGGAACGGCCGCAGCCCGGTGAACTCCGGTTCCACCAGATCGCCCAGCCGGGCGACCGACAACTCGGCGACCTGGTGGACGGTCGCGCGCACCTGGTCGAGCGCGGTCGAGACGTAGGCGGTGTGGAAATGCGCGTGGTGATAGGCGTCCTGGTGCACCGTCGAGATCATCGGGTTCTCGGTGCTGGCGTTGATCTCCACCGCGAGCACGTCGCGCAGGTAGTGGATCGCGTCCAGCGCGGGGCCCTGCACCTGCGGGAACGCCCGGAGCCCGAACGGGTCCTGGATACGCCGCCCCGGCCGGGGCGTGCCCTCCATGCCGAGCAGCCGCCGCATCTCCGCCGCGCACGCGACCTGCCCGGCGTGCGGCCGGGCCTCGTGCACCGGGGTCGCGTACGCCTCCGGGTTCCCGTCGAGCGCGATGTAGGTCAGCGCGGCGACGACGTGACTCGCCCGCGTCAGGGTGTCGAGCCGCATCGCCGCGAGGGTCGCCTCGGCCAGCGTCGCGGCGTTGCTGCTCATGAACGCGAGCGCGTCACCCGCCTGTACCGGGACGGGAGGCACGTGCCCGGCCAGCCACGGTCGTTCGCCGGTGAGGGCGAGCGCGGTCTCCGCGAGCGGTGCGAGGTCGCCGGTGCCGATCGCGCCGAGCCGGTGCACCAGCGGCAGCGCCCCGGTCCGGACGGCGGCCGCCAGCGCCCCGATCAGCTCGGGGCTGAGCCCGGACCGCCCGGCCAGCAGCTGGTTGAGCCGGATCAGCATCATCGCCCTGGTCTGGCCGGGGGACATGACGTCACCGCTGCCGCCGGCGTGACTGCGCAGCAACCGCAGGCCGTGATCCGGCGACTCGCCCTCGCCGACCGGGTCCTCCTTGTTGGCGCCGACGCCGGTGGTGCGGCCGTAGACGATCCGGCGCGTACTCAGTTCCTCGGCGAGCTTCCACGCGCTTTCCGCGCCGCGCAGCGCGGCGATCGAAACGTCTATCCCCAGCGGCCCCTCGGTGCGCGCGGCGGTCACGACGTCCGCGCAGCGCAGGGTCCGGCCGTCCACGCGGATCACGGCGGCCTCCTCTCCCGACCGCCCCACTATGACCGTCGTCAGTCCGACGGCGGCTGCCAGGGCGGCCGGTTGCCCCAGTCCCACTTCGGCATCGGCTCCGGGACGGTGACGTCGCGGCCGGGCCGCGAGAACATCACCGCGAGCCGGCTGCCCCATTCGACATAGGCGGCGAACGCGGAGCGGAACTCCGGGTCGGCAGGGAGCCCGGCCTCGTCGGCGGCGTCGAAGAGCAGGTTCACCCAGCGGCGGCGCTGCTCTTCGGTGATGCCCTTGCCGAGATGCCGCCCGACCATGTGCCGGTGCCCGCCGTGGTCGTGGCTGTAGGTCTCCGGTCCGCCGAAGACCTCGGCGAGCCAGATCGCGACGTGTTCGGGGTGGCCGGGGTCCATGTCGCGGAAGACCGGCTCCAGCAACGGGTCCTTCAGGACGTGGCCGTAGAAGAGGCGGGTCAGTCGCCTCAGGGCGTCCATCCCGCCCGCCCATTCGTACAACGTCGGCGTCTCGGTCACGTACTGTCCTCCCAGCGGCGATGATCTTCCGGTCCGGCAAGGCAACCATCCGGGAACGCTCCGGACAACCGCTTACTTTCGGTGCGTACCAACGGGAGTGACGATGAAGCGGTATCACTGCGCGGTCGAACTCGCCGTCGACGTCCTCGGCGGCAAGTGGAAACCGGTGATCCTGTCGCATCTGAAGGAGGGGGTGCACCGGTACGGCGAACTGCGGCGCGAGCGGTTACGCCCCGCACTCCAGGCGCTCTACGACTGGGGGATCCAGCGCGCGGCCGACACCGGCATCACGTTCGAGCCGTTACCTTTTCACTGACTGTCCTCGTCCAGGTGCCGTTCGAGCGCGTCGATCCGCCCTTCCCAGAACCGGCGGTACGGCGCGAGCCAGGCGTCGACCTCCGCCAGCGGCTCCGGCCGGAGCCGGTAGCACCTCCGCTGCGCGGCGACGCGGACGGTGACCAGACCGGCCTCGCGGAGGACACGCAGGTGCTTCGACACGGCCGGTTGGCTCAGTTCGAGGACCTCGACCAGCTCGTTGACCGACCGTTCGCCGTCGCGCAGGAGGTCCAGGATGGTGCGGCGGCGGGGTTCGGCGAGGATCTCGAAAGTCTGCATCATCCGGGAAATGTGCCTCGTGCGGCATATTTCCGTCAAGGAATGTTCGAAAATGTCCATCCGAAAGTCTTGGTCTGAACCATTGACGGAGTGGTCTAGTCCACTTAACTTGTGCGTGTCCCGCCGCAGTCCTCTCGTCACCGATGGTGACGGTGAAGGGAGAACGCATGTCCCGTTGGAGCAAGTTCACCGCGATCGCGGGTGCGGCGGTCGTCGCACTGGGCGCGCTGGCCGTGGCCGCACCGGCCCAGCAGGCGACGGCCGCGCCGGAAGCCGGGGACGCCTCGGTCGGCAAGGTGCTCGGGTACTTCGCCGAATGGGGCGTCTACCAGCGCAACTACCATGTGAAGAACATCGACACGTCGGGTTCGGCGAGCAAGCTGACCCATATCAACTACTCGTTCGGCAACGTCACCAACGGTGGTTGCGCGCTCGGTGACGCCGAAGCGGCGACGAGCAAGTTCTACGACGCGGCCTCCAGTGTGGACGGTGTCGCGGACTCGTGGGACACGGGCGCGCTGCGCGGGAACTTCAACCAGCTGAAGAAGCTCAAGGCCAAGTACCCGGACCTCAAGGTGCTGTGGTCCTTCGGCGGCTGGACCTGGTCCGGCGGCTTCGCCGAGGCGGCGAAGAACCCGGCCGCGTTCGCGGACTCCTGCTACAACCTGCTCAACGACCCGCGCTGGGCCGGCGTCTTCGACGGTATCGACATCGACTGGGAGTACCCGAACGCCTGCGGTCTCTCGTGTGACACCAGCGGCGCGGCCGCGATCAAGAACCTGGCGCAGGCGCTGCGGGCGAAGTTCGGCTCCAAACTGGTCACCGCCGCGATCACCGCGGACGGTACCGACGGCGGCAAGATCGACGCCGCGGATTACGGCGGCGCGTCGCAGTACTTCGACTGGTACAACGTCATGACCTACGACTACTTCGGCGCCTGGGCCGCGCAGGGCCCGACGGCCCCGCATTCACCGCTGACCGCCTACGCGGGCATCCCCACCGCCGGCTTCCACTCCGACGCCGCGATCCAGAAGCTCAAGGGCAAGGGCGTCCCGGCGAGCAAACTGCTGCTGGGCATCGGTTTCTACGGCCGCGGCTGGACCGGTGTCACCCAGGAGGCCCCGGGCGGCACCGCGACCGGTCCGGCGGCGGGCACCGAACCGGGCATCCAGGACTACAAGGTCCTGAAGAACACCTGCCCGGCCACCGGCACCGTCGCGGGCACCGCGTACGCCAAATGCGGCAGTGACTGGTGGAGCTACGACACCCCGGCGACCATCGGCGGGAAGGTCGCCTACGCGAAGGACCAGGGTCTCGGCGGCGCCTTCTTCTGGGAACTGTCCGGGGACACCCCGGACGGCGAGCTGATCACCGCCCTCGCCAGGTAAGCCTCCCGGACGCGCGTGAAGGCCCCCTTCACGCGCGTCCGTCGGTGGCTGGGATTACCGTCACCGCATGGGTTTCGAGGGTTTCGGCGAGTACGCCATCGACTTCTACGACGGACTCGAGGCGGACAACTCCAAGTCCTACTGGGACGCGAATCTCGCCACCTACCAGGCCGACGTCCGCGGCCCGATGGAAGCGCTGCTGGCGGAACTGGTCCCGGAATTCGGCGACGGCTTCGGCGAGGGGAAGGTCTTCCGGCCGTACCGCGACGTCCGGTTCGCCAAGGACAAGACGCCGTACAAGACCCATTGCGGCGCGGTGATCGAGCAGGGCCGCGGCGGCGGCGCCTACTACGTCGAAATCGGCCCGGCGGGCCTGCGCGTCGGCGGCGGCTGCTTCCACTTCGAGTCCGATCAGCTCGCCCGCTTCCGCAGGGCCGTCGACACCGAGGTCCACGGTGCTGAGCTGGCCAAGCTCCTCGCGAAACTGGAGAAGGCGGGCTGGGAGATCAAGGGTGATCGCCTCAAGTCGAAGCCGCGCGGGTTCGCCGAGGACCACCCCCGCATCGACCTGCTGAGGTATCGCTCGGTGTACGCGGCACGGGTCTGGGAGCCGGACGACGTCCTGCACGAGCGGGGCGCGCTCGACCGGGTGCGGAAGGCGTGGCGGCAGGTCCGGGCGTTCAACGAGTGGGCGCGGGACCGCGTCGGGCCGAGCGAAAAGCCGCGCCGATAACCGGTGAACATTGTTCGGTGGTTGTCATTCGGCCAGGTGAACTGACACTTTTCTTGAACTTTCGGTATCGGTAAAGACGGATCACCGATGAGGGACTACGCTGTGCGAACGTGAGCCGACGCGCGAAGATCGTTTGTACCCTGGGCCCCGCGACCGCTACGCCGGAGAAGATGCGGCAACTCGTCGACGCCGGGATGGACGTCGCGAGGATGAACTTCAGCCACGGGACGCACAGCGACCACAAGCAGGTCTATGACCTCATCCGGTCCGCCGCCGCCGAATCGGGCCGTGCGGTGGGCATCCTCGCCGACCTTCAGGGGCCGAAGATCCGTCTCGGCACCTTCGCGGGCGGGCCGGTCGAATGGCACAACGGCGACATCGTGCGGATCACCGTCGAGGACGTCGCGGGCACCCACGACCGGGTCTCGACCACCTACAAGGGACTCGCCGACGACGCGAAGCCCGGGGACCGCCTGCTGGTCGACGACGGCAAGGTCGGCCTCGTGGTCAAGGAGGTCGACGGCCCGGACGTCGTGTGCGAGGTCACCGAAGGCGGCCCCGTCAGCAACAACAAGGGTGTCTCCCTGCCGGGTATGGACGTCTCCGTGCCGGCGCTGTCCGAAAAGGACATCGAGGACCTCGAGTTCGCGCTCGAACTGGGCGTGGACTTCATCGCGCTGTCGTTCGTCCGCTCGCCCGCCGACATCGACCTGGTCCACCAGGTGATGGACCGTGTGGGCAAGGGCCGCCTCCCGGTGGTCGCGAAGATCGAGAAGCCCGAAGCGGTCTACAACCTCGAAGCCATCGTGCTGGCCTTCGACGCGGTGATGATCGCCCGCGGCGACCTCGGCGTCGAACTCCCGCTGGAGCAGGTCCCGCTGGTGCAGAAGCGCACCATCCAGATCGCCCGCGAGAACGCGAAGCCGGTCATCGTCGCGACGCAGATGCTCGAATCGATGATCAACAGCTCCCGCCCGACCCGCGCGGAGGCCTCGGACGTCGCCAACGCGGTGCTCGACGGCGCGGACGCCCTCATGCTCTCGGGCGAGACCAGCGTCGGCCGCTACGCCATCGAGGTCGTCCAGACCATGGGCCGGATCATCGAGGCCGTCGAAACCGACTCGCCCGTCGTGCCGCCGCTGTCGCACGTCCCGCGCACCAAGCGCGGTGTCATCTCCTACGCGGCCAGGGACATCGGCGAGCGGCTGAACGCCAAGGCGCTGGTCGCCTTCACCCAGTCCGGTGACACGGTCCGGCGGCTCGCGCGGTTGCACACGCGGCTGCCGCTGCTGGCCTTCACCCCGGAGGAGAGCGTCCGCAGCCAGCTCGCGATGACCTGGGGCACCACGACCCGGATCGTGCCGAAGGTCGGCTCCACCGACCAGATGATCCAGCAGGTCGACCACGCGATGCTCGAAATGGGCAAGTACGCCAAGGGCGACCTCGTGGTCATCGTCGCCGGTTCCCCGCCGGGAACGGTCGGCTCGACCAACCTCATCCGGGTGCACCGGCTCGGCGAGGACGACCACGCCTGACGCCGGTCACCTCACGCGCGTCCCTCGGCTGTGCCATGAAAGGTCCTTTCCTTGCAAATTTCGCAAGGAAAGGACCTTTCATGGCGTCCTTCCTCTGGTTCATGTACTCGATGATCGCCGCAGGCGGCCCACCAGCATCAGCAGTCACCACAGCTGCGCGTGAAGGCCCCCTTCCCTCGGCTCAGCCGAGGCAACTCGCCCTTCACACCTTGCCGAGACACCGGCATCGCGCCGCCCAAGCCTCGTGAGTGGTAATGACGGTTAGAACCGTCATTACCACTCACGACAGCCCGCGCTCCCTCGCAACCCCAGGACGCAAGGCTCCCGACACGTCCCGAAGGTGGCCTTCGCGACAAACGTCCCGCCTGACGGAGGCCCGGGGCCCCCTTACGGCCTAAAGTCCATGACATGACTGAGATGGCCAGGGAGGCCGCGGCCGGATTCGACAGCACCGGCGGAGTGGGCGGTCAGCCCGTCCTCGACCGGCTGGTCGCGCTGCTGGACTTGGAGAAGATCGAAGAGAACATCTTCCGCGGCGTCTCACCCGCCCACTCGCCGGTGCGGGTGTTCGGCGGGCAGGTCGCGGGGCAGGCGCTGGTCGCCGCCGGCCGCACCGTGCCCGAGGAGCGGAAGGTCCACTCGCTGCACGCGTACTTCATCCGCGGCGGCGACCCGAGTGTTCCGATCGTCTACGAGGTCGACAGGATCCGCGACGGCCGTTCGTTCACCACCCGCCGCGTCGTGGGCATCCAGCACGGCAAGGCGATCTTCTCGCTGTCCGCCTCGTTCCAGAAGGACGAGGGCGGCATCGAGCACTCCGAAACCATGCCGGACGTCCCGGACCCCGAGTCGCTCCCGACGCTGCAGGAGCGTGCCGAGGGGTACTTCATCGGCCATCACGACCGGCCGCGCCCGATCGACCTGCGGTACGTCAACGACCCGCCGTGGGTGACCCGGAAGTCCGGGGAGCTCCCCGCCAGGAACCAGGTCTGGATGCGGGCCGACGGCAAGCTCCCGGACCAGCAGCTGCTGCATGTCTGCGTCCTGACCTACGCCTCGGACATGACCCTCCTGGACTCCGTGCTCGCCCGCCACGGCGTCTACTGGGATCTCGACAAGGTGATCGGCGCGAGCCTGGATCACGCGCTGTGGTTCCACCGCCCGTTCCGGGCCGACGAGTGGTTCCTCTACGACTCCGCGTCGCCGACGGCTTCGGGCGCTCGCGGTCTGGCCACGGGACGGTTCTTCGCCGCGGACGGAACGCATATCGCCACCGTCGTGCAGGAGGGGCTTCTTCGAGTGGTGTGAACGGTGACGTTCCGCATCGAAGAGGCGTGTTGTCCATCCTTTAGAGGGAATGGCGAAATGAATTAACCTCTGGTGCCAGAGCATTACGCAAAAGGGCCGCGGGCATAAAGGGAGGGCCGGAACCGATCGGGGGACGGCTCCGGCCCTGCACCGGGGGTGAATCCGGCTTCGACGGGTACCCTTCCGGGAAACCCGTCGGTGCAGCTCGCGGCCCCGCGCCCGTGCCGCGAGCAGGTCCGCGACCGCCGACGAGGGCGGGCGAACCGCGGTGCACAATGGTCAACCTACAACGGCAATCTGCAAATTGCAGGATGAAAGACGGGCCGGGCCGGAAAATGGTGGTGTGACCATCTCACCGAATGTGTCTCGGGCTGGTTAGATGTGCATCGTGCGAGGATCGTCGAACACTGTTCTCCTCGCCACGTCCCGATCGGTGTAGCTCGGACAGCTTTGTGGAGGTGCCGTGATGACGAGGGGTCAGGGACCCACCGTGCGCCGCCGGAGACTGGCGAGCGAACTGAGGCGGCTGCGCGAGGCGGCCGACCTCACCATCGACGAGGTGAGCGAGAAGCTCGAATGCTCGGCGTCGAAGGTCAGCCGGATCGAGACCGGGCACGTCGGGGTCACCCCGCGCGACGCGCGCGACATGCTGGAGCTGTACGGCATCGCGGGTGACGAGCAGGAAGCGCTCGTCCAGCTCGCCAGGGAAGCCCGCAAACGCGGCTGGTGGCACGCGTATAACGAGGTGTTCACCGGCACCTTCGTCGGCCTGGAGGCGGACGCGAGTTCACTGCGGGCGTTCCAGGCGCTGCTGGTGCCGGGGCTGTTGCAGACCGAGCGCTACGCCAAGGCGGTGATCCGGGCGATGCGGCCCGACGCCGAGGACGCCGAGATCAGGCGCCGGGTGGCGGCGCGGATGGCGCGGCAGGAACTGCTGACGGATCCTTCGCCGCCGGAGTACTGGGCCGTGATCGACGAGGCGGTCCTGCACCGCACGGTCGACGGGCCCGAGGTCATGGCGGAACAGCTGTACCGGATGGTCGCGCTGGCGGGTCAGCCGAACGTGACCGTCCAGATCGTGCCGTTCGGCGCGGGCGCCCATCCCGGGATGGAGGGCCCGTTCCTCATCATGGGCTTCCCCGAACTGGCCGACACCGACGTGGTCTACGTCGACAGCACCTCCAGCGGGCTCTACCTGGAGGAACCCCCGGACGTCCGGCGATACGCGTTGATGTTCGACCATCTCCGTGCCGCCGCGTTGAAACCGGACGACTCGGTCGAGGTGATCGCCGAGGCCGCCGGGAGGTTCGCCGAACAGGCGGCCCTCCCGAATGCACCGCAGTATCGAGACCTCGGTGTGCTCGAGGTCCCTGGAAACAAGTAAGGAGCGGGGAGCATGACGCCCAACGATGATCTTTCCCAGGCCCGGTGGCGCAAGAGCAGCCACAGCGGTGGCGGCAACGACTGCGTCGAGGTCGCCTTCACCGGTTCCGGTGCCGCGCTGAGGGACTCGAAGGACCCCGAGGGAGGTGCCATCCGCCTCTCGCCGCACGCTTGGCAGGGGCTGCTCGGCGCCGTCCGCCCGAGTGGCCCGGCACACGACTAGAGACGCTGGAAATCGACCCCTTACGCCCCCCGAGCAGGGGATGGGTGGGAGTAAGGGGTCGAACTACGTCCGGGTGTAGGTGATCACCCGATGCCGCGAGGCACCCCTCAGGACGAATCTGGTCATTACCAAACCAGGTAGTGAAGTCCTAAAGGGGAAACAGTGATGAACAGCAACGACGCCCTCCTTACCGGCGTACTGGCCGAGATCGAGTACCGGCGGGAAGAGCTGCAGCGAGCGGGCCGCAGCGTATGGGTCGACAGGGCCCGCCGGGCGGGCAGGCGGATCCGCGCGCAGCGCGCCGAGGTCCAGCTCCCGGCCCAGCAGCGCCGCGAGGTCGGGCAGCTGCCCGCCCGCAGCGGTGAGATCACCCGGTAGAGGTCGAGTGCGATGAAGCTCTCGGCGAAAACACAGGCGAAGTTGTCGGTCCGGTAGGCAAGAATGCACCTTGTGCCCCGTCTTGGCTCCGGAATCCCGATCGTCGCCCGCACTCAGGAGATGCGGCAGCTCCGTGCCGCCTTCGCCCGTGCCGAACGGGCCGAGGCCGGCGCGGTGCTGCTCTCCGGTGATGCCGGCGTCGGCAAGACCCGCCTGCTGACCGCCCTCGGCGAGTACGCCGCGGGTACGGGCGCCCTGGTCCTCACCGGGCGCTGTATCGACGTCCGCGAAGGCGGACTCCCTTATCTTCCGTTCGCCGAGGCGCTGGCGCCCTTGGCGACGACCTCGGATCCCGCGGTCACCGCCGCGGTCCGGGCCCGGCCGGCGCTGGGCAGGCTGCTCCCGCAGATGCAGCAGGCGGAGGACTATCCCGCCATCGAAGACGGTCAGCTCACCGCGAGCGAACGGGTGTCGACGCAACGGCTCGGGCCCGAACAGGACCTCGGCCAGCTCCAGCTGTTCGACGCGGTACTGGGGGTGCTGACCGTCATCGCTCAGCGCCGGCCCGTGGTGATCCTGCTGGAGGATCTGCACTGGGCCGACGGTTCCACCAGGAACCTGCTGTCCTTCCTGCTGACGAGGCTGCGCACCCAGCGGCTGCTGGTGGTGGCGAGCTATCGCGAGGAGGACGTCCACCGGCGGCATCCGCTCCGGGCGCTGCTGTCCGAGGTGGTGCGGCTGGGCGCGGTCGAACGCGTCGAGGTCAAGCCGTTCGGCGCCGAGGACGCGCGCGCCTTCGTCGAGGCGCTGGCCGACGAGCCGATCGGCCAGGACCTGATCGCCGACATCGTCTCCCGGTCGGAAGGCAATCCGTTCTTCGTCGAAGAGCTGCTCGCCTCCGCGAAGGACTGCCGCGATCTCCCCGCCGGGCTGGCCGAAGTGCTCCTCGCCAGGGTGGAACAGCTTTCCCAGACCACACGCCGGGTGCTGCGCGTGGTCTCGGTCGCCAAGGACTCGGTGGCGCACGCCGCGCTCGCCGAGATCTCCGGACTGGACGAACTCGAACTCGACGAGGCGCTGCGCGAGGCGGTGCAGCATCACGTCCTGGTGATCGAGAACGGTTTCTACACCTTCCGCCACGCGCTGCTGCAGGAAGCGGTCTATGGCGACCTGCTGCCCGGTGAGCGGGTGCGGATGCACGCGGCGTACGCGGCACGCATCCGGAACCGGACCCAGGGCCGGGGCCAGTACGCGCGGCTCGCGCACCACAGCCTGGAGAGCAAGGACTTCGTCACGGCGCTGGCCGCGTCGCTGCAAGCGATGGACGAGGCGGAGAAGCTGGGCGCGCCCGGTTCCGCGCTGCGGCACGTCGAGCAGGCACTGTCCATCTGGGACGCCGTACCCGCCGCGGACCGGCCGTCGGACGTCGACGAACTCCGCCTCCTGCACGAGGCGTCGTACTTCGCGAGCACGTCGGGGGAGCCGGAGCGCGCGGTCGCCTATTCGCGATCCGCGACCGAGGCCCTTGGCCCCGGCGTCGGCAACGAGCGGGCGGCCAAGGTCTGGCGACGGCACGCGGAGGCGCTGCTCTCGGTCGACGGCACGCTGGACGAGGTCCTCGAGGCGATCGACAATGCATGGGAGCTGGTCGAACACACCGAGGCGAGTTCCGCGCGGGCCTGGGTGCTCGCCACCCGCGCCGGGATCCTGCGCTTGATCGACAGGCATGACGAAGCACTGCAGTGCGCGCTGGCCGCGGTCGCCGACGCCAGGGCCGTCGGCGCGGGCGGGGCGGAGGCGGCGGCGCTGGTCTCGCTCGGGACGCTGGCCGATTCGGCGGGCGACGTCGAGGAGGCACGGGAGCGGCTGCGCGAAGCCGAGCGGAAGGCCCGGGATTCCGGCGCGCTCAACGGCGAGCTACGGGCGCTGCACTTCCTCGGGCTGAGCTACGACGACAGGGCCGAGATCCATTCCGCGCTGAAGTACTACGCCAAGGGCATCCAGCGGGCCAAGGACACCGGGCTGACCTGGAGCTCGTTCGGCATCGAGCTGCGGACCAAACACCTCACGCTGCGGTACGTCAGCGGGGACTGGCCGGACGACGACGACGCCGGCCGCGCGGGCCGCGGGGTTTCGAGCGTCGTCGCGGGGCGGTTCCTGGGCATCTGGGCGCAGTTCGTCGTCGGCCGGGGCCGGTTCGAGGACGCGGACAAGATCCTGCCCAGTCTGCGACAGCACTGGAGTGCGGACTATTCGATCGCGCTGGCGTCGGGTGACGCGGCGATCCAGCTCGCGTCGTGGCGAGGGGACCACGCGGGCGCGGTGCGCCAGGCGCGTGAGCTGATCGACTGGCTCGAAGAGGTCGAACCGGCGGTACTCGGCGGGATCCGGATCAGCGTGCACGGCCTCGCGGCCGCCGTCGCGCAAGCCGCCGAAGCGCGGGTCCGTGGCGATCTGGCGACGGTGGAGGCCGCGGTGGCGTCGGGCGAGAAGATGCTCGCCCACGGGCGCCGGTGCGCCGAACACGGCATCCCGCGTTCGGTGCAGCTGGGCCCGGAGGCCTTGGCGTGGCTCGCCAGGCTGGAGGCGCTGGGCGCCTGTCTGCACGGCGCGGGAGAGCCGGCGTTGTGGGCGAAGGCGGTCGAGGCGTTCGGGTACGGCGCGGTGTACGAGCAGGCCATGTGCCGTCTGCAGCACGCGAAATCCCTGCTGGCTTCCGACGGCGACACCGAGCTGGCCGCGACCGAGTTGCTGGCCGCGTACGCGGTCGCCGACCGGCTGGGTGCCTGCCCGCTGCTGGGCGCCGTCCGGGACCTGAGTCACCGGGCGCGTGTCGAGCTGCCCGGGGACGCCGCGGCTCCGCGCCGCGACACGGTCGACCCGCTCACCGACCGGGAACGGGACGTGCTGGAGCGCGTCGCGCTCGGCCGGACCAACCGGCAGGTCGGCGAGGAGCTGTACATCAGCGAGAAGACGGTGAGCGTCCACCTCTCGCGCGTGATGGCGAAGCTCGGCGCGAGCCGCCGGGCCGAAGCCGTCGCGATCGCCTACGACCGGGGCCTCCTGGCCGCCCCGACCTCTTCCTGACCCGCGTTTCGTCCTCTGGATGCGGTACTTGCGCGCGCAACCACCGCATCCAGAGGACTAAATGCATGGAGGGCAGGGAACTCAGCGGCGCGGGAGGCGGCGGAGAACCTTCAGGCCGGCGCTGAGGGACCGGGTCCAGAGCTTCGGCGGGATGCCGCGGCCGGGGCGCAGCGGCATCCCGCGCTGCAGCGCGATCGCCTGGGCCTCGGTGTACTTCAGCAGCCCCTCGGCGCCGTTACGCCGTCCGACGCCGGACTCCTTCATCCCGCCCATCGGCAGTCCCACGGTCCCGAAGGTCGCCGCGAAGCCTTCGTTGACGTTGACGGTCCCGGCCTTCAGCCGCGCCGCGACCTCCCAGCCCGCACGGCCGTTGCGCGACCACACGCTCGCGTTCAGCCCGAACTGCGTGTCGTTGGCGCGCTCGATCGCCTCGGTGACGTCGGTGTAGCCGTAGATCGACACGACCGGCCCGAAGGTCTCTTCGGCGAACAGCTTGACGTCCTCGGTGACGTCGGTGAGGACGGTGGGCTCGTAGAACAGCGGGCCGAGGTCGGGCCGGGCCTTGCCGCCGGTGAGGACCTTCGCGCCCTTGGAGCGAGCGTCTTCGACGTGCGCCGACACGGTCGCCAGCTGATCCTCCGAGGTCAGCGAACCCATCTGCGCCTGGTAGTCGAGGGCGCCACCGAGCCGCAGCGCGGCGGTCTCGGCGACGAAGGCGCGCGTGAACTCCTCGCGGATGGACTCGTGGACGTAGATCCGTTCGACCGAAACGCACAGCTGGCCCGCGGAGGAGAAGCACGCGGTCACCGCGCCCGCGGCGGTCTTGGCGATGTCCGCGTCGGGCAGCACGATCATCGGGTTCTTGCCGCCGAGCTCCAGCGAGTAGCTCGTCAGCCGCTCCGCCACCTTCGCGGCGAGCCCCTTACCCGTCGGCGTGGAGCCGGTGAAGCACAGGTAGTCCGACTCCTCGACCAGCGCGTCGCCGATCCGGGAACCGCGGCCGAGCACGATCTGCCAGACCCCGGCGGGCAGCCCGGCCTCCTCGGCGATCTCCTGCAGCCACAGCGCCGAGAGCGCGGTCTGGTTGTCCGGCTTCTGCACGACGGCGTTGCCCGCCGCGAGCGCGGGCAGGACGTCCATCGCGGTGAGCGCGAGCGGGTAGTTCCACGGCGAGATGATCCCGACGACGCCCTTGGGGTGCCGGATCTCGCCGACCTTCGTCAGTACCGGGATGAGCCCGGCGGCGCGGCGCGGCGACAGGAACTTCGCGCTGTGCTTGCCGTAGTAGGCGGCCACGAGGGCGGTGGCGCTGACCTCGTCGAAGGCGTCCATCCGCGCCTTACCCGCCTCGATCTGCACGAGGTCGAGCGCCTCTTCCTGCCGCTTCAGGACCAGATCGTGCAGCCGGATCAGGATGCGCTGGCGGTCCTCGACCGGGCGCTCGGCCCACGAACGCTGCGCTTCCCGCGCCTGGTCGAAGACGGCGCGGACGTCGGCGTCGGTGGCCTGGGGGAGGGTCGCGATCGGCTGCCCGGTGAAGGGGGCCCGCATCTGGACCGGTGCGGAGTCCTCGCCGCCCACGACCCGCCGCACGAGCCGTTCCGCCCTGGCCATGGCCGGGGCGCCGGGGACGCCGCCGATGGTGGCCGGGCCTTCGGTGTGGTGGCCCGCGCTCGCCGGTGTCGTGCTCGTCATGCCGTCTCCGTTCCATGCCGCGTGGAGCCGGAAGGCGCCACGCAGAGCCCAGGTGTTACCGACGAGTACAGCATACCGCCGGTATGGAGACTGTCCAGTGCTGACGTGAATATGTTTCACATATTGCCGGGTTGGGGCGGATTGTCGGGCGACGGGCGCAGGATGTCCTGCTGCTGCAACGCCGACCCCGCGGGTGGCGTCGGGGGCGACGGCGGTTCGTAGGCCTGAGGCTGCGGTTGCTGCTGATACTGCTGCTGGGGGACGCCGGGCGCGTAAGGGAGATAGCCAGTGGGATAAGGGGCCTGGGCGGGCGGCTCGGGTTCCCGGCGGTTGGCCAGGATCGCCAGGACGAGGGTGAGCAACGCCACGAGCCCGCCGGCGAGCAGGATCCAGAATCCGCTCCCGGTGCCGTAGCGCGAGGTGAAGCGGCCGGTGTCCTGTCCGAAGCTCAGGCTCGCCGAGATGTCCATGCCGAGCATCCACACGCCGATCGCGGTCCCCGCGCCGCCGGCGACCAGCAGTGTCCTCGACGTCGTCGCAGCGGGCGAAACCGAACGACGCCGGTACGAAGCGAAGCCCACGGCCGCCCCGGCGAACAGGGTCAGCGCCGCGGCGGACAGCGGGATGCCGTACCGGGCGACGTGGGTCCTGTCGTAGAACTCCTTTTCCTCCGCCGACGGCTCGATGTCGAACGTCCGCGCCCAGCCGGTCTCGGCGAATTTCGACACCGCTTTGCCGTCGGAGAGCTGTTCGTAGGTCGACTGCGGAAGAAAGGTCGCCACCAGCACGAGGAGTCCGGCGAAAACCCCCATCATCGCGGCGAACAACCGAGGAAGCCGCGCGTCGGACGGGGGCCGCGGCGCCGAAGTCTGGACGGGTTGCATTGCGCCGAACGGACCAGTCGGATGGTACGGCTGCTGCTGCGGCGCGTTCATGGTCGGCTCCTCCGCCGGTTCTGTTGTCCAGCAAGGAATTCCACCACGGATCGGCCGCGGAGATAAGTGTCACCTGTGCTCTGGTGAACGATCTCCGAGCGTGCTACACGGGGAGTTTCGGCCAGGCGATGGCCGCCAGTTCCCGCGCGACGCGGCACGCGTCCGGTGCCTGCACGGCGAGAATGGCGTGCTCGACCTGGTTCCGCTCCGGGTCGGGTCCGCCGATGTGGCTCGTGAGCACGGTGCAGCCGCCGGAGACCTCCTGGACGAAGGACCGGCGCCCGCCCAAGCGCTCTTCTTGAACGCCCCCGGCGGCCTTCGGATGCGGGCCGAGGCCGAATTCCATCCGGACGAGCCGTGGCGCGCCTTGGTCACCCCAAAGGCATTGGTGGCCGGAGAGATCGCCTTTCCCGGAGACCGTCACGCCCAGCCGCGCGGAGACCTCGGTGCCGGACAACAGCGCGGAGCAGGCGTCCAGCCGGGCCAGCGAGCCGTCGCGGTATTCGAGATGCCTCGCCTGCTTCCCCGTCGCGAGTGACCGGGCGACACCGTCCAGGATCTTCGCGGCAACGGCCAGCACCTCCGGTCCGGCCGCTTCCCGGTTTTCGAAGAAGGTGCCGATCCGCAAGGAGGAGTCGTCGGTGAAGATCAGGTGGAGAAGAGGCTGGCCTTGAAGATCCGAACGGACCACGCGCAGACCTCGGGGGAGCGACGGCTCGGTGACCGGGGTGGCGGCCGCCAGGCGTTCCTTCGCCCGAGCGTCCGGGAAGCCGAAACTGAACAGGGCCGCGGAACCCGCGATCCTGGTCTGGAACGAGCACGCGCCCATGCTGAGCGTCGGTTCGGACAGCGGCGGGGACGTCTTCTCGATCTCGGAGAAGTCCAGCAGGTCGCAGAAGTCCACCGTCGCGGGGTCGCCGAGGGCTTCGCGCAGCGTCAGGGGCCCTGTCGGGGGAGGGGGCGCCGCCGAGGTGGACGGCGGGGTGTCCGGTGAGGGCGCCGCCGCGCAGCCGGTGAGCAGGAGCACGGCCGTGGTCAGTACGGCGAACGCCGTCGATCTCCCCATGGGCGGAACTCTACGGGGACGCGTCCTCGTACAACATCACCGCGACACGTTTCCATTCGTCGAGCAGCTGCCGTCGCCGCTTCGGGTCACCGCCGAGTTCGGCGTCCAGTGCGAGGCCCCGGGTGAGGTTCACGGTCAGCCAGAAGAGGATCTCCGCGCGTTCCTTCGGCAGCTCCCCGGCGATCGAGGTGATGTGCTCCAGTGTCGAGCGGCCCAGCGCGCGGTCGACCGGGCGGATCGCCTCGCGCAGTTCGGGGTCGGTCCGCGCCGCGACCCACAGTTCCGTGGCGGCCGTCGACAGCGTGCCCGAATAGCCCTCCCACAGCAGGTCGATCGCCGCCGCGACCCCCGAGGCGCCGCCGGGGAGCGCGGCGATCGACGCGGCCAGCCGTCCGCGCAGTTTCCCGGTCAGATGCTCGACGGCGGCCGCCATCAGTTCGGCCTTGGCTGAGAAGTGGTGCTGCACGGCGCCCTTCGAGACCCCGGCGCGGGCACAGATCTCCTGGACCGAGGTCCGCGCGTACCCGAGGTCGACCAGGCAGTCGATGGTCGCGTCGAGCAGGGCGGTCCTGGTCTGCTCGCGCCGCTCGGCCTGTGTCCGGTGGGTCTTGCCCAGTACGGCCATCGAACCTCGACCCCCTTTACGTGCAGCTCGGTACGGATGTACATTCCGGTTGGAACTTACATCCTAAGCGTCATGTTTTCCAGGTCCTGATCAGGAGGCGTTGGCCGTGCCCTTGCAGATCCAGAAGAGTTCGTGGAGCACGACGGAGCTCGAAGACCTCCGGGACCTCGCCCGGACCTTCTGTCAGAAGGAACTCGTGCCGAACCAGGAGCGCTGGGCGGCCGAGAAGAAGGTCGACCGTGAGCTGTGGACCAAGGCGGGCGAAGTCGGCCTGCTGGCACTGTCCAT
This sequence comes from Amycolatopsis orientalis DSM 40040 = KCTC 9412, assembly GCF_000478275.1. GTDB lineage: Bacteria > Actinomycetota > Actinomycetes > Mycobacteriales > Pseudonocardiaceae > Amycolatopsis > Amycolatopsis orientalis. The sequence continues at coordinate 252,409 of NZ_ASJB01000015.1, read as the reverse complement.
CCCGGAGGAGTACGGCGGTGGCGGCGGCACGTTCGCCCACGAAGCCGTGCTCTACGAAGAACAGGCCCGCTCCGGCGACAGCGCCTGGGGCGTCACCGTCCACAATGGAATCGTCGCGCACTACATCCTGGAGTACGCGGGCGAAGAGCAGAAGAAGGCGTGGCTGCCGAAGTTCGCCTCCGGCGAGATGGTCGGCGCCGTCGCGATGACCGAACCCGGCACGGGATCGGATCTGCAGAGCATCAAGACCCGCGCGGTACGCGACGGCGACCACTACGTGATCAACGGCGCGAAGACGTTCATCACCAACGGTTTCCACGCCGACCTCGTGGTCGTCGCGGTGAAGACCGACCCGGACGCGGGCGCGCAGGGTGTCTCGCTGATCGCCGTCGAGACGGACACGCCGGGCTTCAGTCGCGGCCGCGTCCTCGACAAGATCGGGCTCAAGGGCCAGGACACCGCGGAACTGTCCTTCGACGACGTCCGCGTCCCCGCCGCCAACCTCCTCGGCGGCCAGGAGGGCCTCGGCTTCATCCAGCTCATGCAGCAGCTTCCGCAGGAACGGCTGATCATCGCCGTCACCGCGGTCGCCGGGATGGAGGCCGCGATCGACCAGACCATCGCCTACACCAAGGACCGCCAGGCGTTCGGCCGCCCGGTCTACAACTTCCAGAACACGAAGTTCAAGCTCGCCGAGGCCGCGACCGAGGCCGCGGTGTCCCGCGCGTTCCTCGACCAGTGCATCGAACGCCATCTGCGCAAGGAACTCGACGTGCAGGGCGCGGCGATGGCGAAGCTGTGGACCACCGAGCGGGTCAACAAGGTCGTCGACGACTGCCTGCAGCTCTTCGGCGGCTACGGCTACATGTCCGAATACCCGATCGCGCGCGCGTGGGCCGACATCCGGATCTCCCGGATCTTCGGCGGCACCAGCGAGATCATGAAGGAAATCATCTCCCGCACGCTCTGAACGATCCGCTGGCGTAGAAAGGAAAGACGTGGCGAAGAAGGCCGGCCCGCTGAGCGGGCTCAAGGTCGTCGAACTGGCCGGGCTCGCCCCGGCGCCGTTCGCCTGCACGATCCTCGCCGATCTCGGCGCGGACGTCATCCGGGTCGACCGCGCGACGCCGGGCAACGACGTGATCGGCTTCCCGGACGATCCGCTCGCCAGGGGCAGGCGCTCGATCGGGATCAACACCAAGACCCCCGAGGGGGTCGAGCTGGTGCTGAAACTCGCCGACGAGGCCGACGTGCTCATCGAGGGCTTCCGCCCCGGGGTGGCCGAGCGGATGGGCATCGGTCCCGAGGAGGTCCACGCCCGCAACCCGCGGCTGGTCTACGGGCGGATGACCGGCTGGGGCCAGGACGGGCCGCTGGCCACCGTCGCCGGGCACGACATCAACTACATCGGCATCGCGGGCGCGCTCGAACCGATCGGGCACGCGGGAGGACGGCCGGTGGTGCCGCTCAACCTCGTCGGCGACTTCGGCGGTGGCGGCCTGCTGCTGGCGATGGGTGTGCTGGCGGCGTTGTTCGAACGCCAGTCGTCCGGGAAGGGCCAGGTCGTCGACGCGTCCATGGTGGACGGTGCGGCCCTGCTGACCACCAGCCTGCACGGACTGCTGAACTCCGGGCTGTGGCCGGGCGGGCGCGGCGAGAACATGCTCGACGGCGGCGCGCCGTTCTACGACACCTACGAGACCGCCGACGGCAAGTACGTCGCCATCGGCGCGATCGAGATGCGGTTCTGGGGCGACCTGGTGAAGGTGCTCGGGCTCGATCCCGAGGAGACCCCGGTGCACGTCGACAAGAACGAGTGGCCGAAGCTGCGCAAGATCGTCGCCGAAGCCGTCGCGAAGCACACTCGCGACGAACTGGTCGCGAAGGCCGAAGGCACCGACGCGTGCCTGACCCCGGTGCTCGCGCCGGGCGAGGCGCCGTCGCATCCGCACAACGTCGCGCGCGGCACGTTCGTCGACATCGGCGGGGTGGTGCAGCCCGCGCCCGCGCCGAGGTTCGACCGCACGCCGGCTCAGACGCCGGAACCGCCGCGCCCCAAGGGTGCCGACACCGCCGACGTCCTCGCGGAACTCGGGGTGGACGCCGACGGGATCGACCGCCTCAAGGCCGCGGGCACCATCGCGTGAGCCGAAGGTCGCGTGAGCTGAGGGGGACTTTCCCCGCATGAGACGCGGCTGCCGGCGCATTCGGGCGCTCCAGCATTTAGTCCTCTGCTTGCGGCTGCTTCCAGGACGAGCGTGTCGGCCAGTGTCCCCAATGCGGCATTGGGGACGCTGAACGTCTCCAATGCCACATTGGAGACGCAGGGCCCCGGCAAAGTCGCAGCGCAGCCTGAGACGCGATGAAAGCGTCCTTCACCGCATGACATGCGGTGAAGGACGCTTTCAGCCCTCGCCCAGGTCGGACCGCAGCATCGAGTAGAGGACGTGGTCGCGCCAGGCCCCGTCTCGGAACGCGTAGCCGCGCAGCACGCCTTCGCGGGTGAAGCCCGCCTTCGTCAGGGAGCGTTGCTCGGCGACGTTGCCCGCCTCCGTCGACGCCTCGACCCGGTTCATCTGCGTATGCGCGAAGAGATAACGGACCAGCAGCCGCTGCGCCTCGGTCCCGTAGCCGTGGCCGCGCGCCTCGGGGATCAGCACGAGCCCGGCGTTCCAGCAGTACGACGTCGACCCGGACCTGGTCTTGTGCCAGGAGACGAAGCCGAGCCGCTGCCCGTCGAGGACGATCATCAGCATGCCGTTGTCGGCGGCCAGCATGCCGGACTCGCTCCAGCGCCGTCGCAGGAAATGCGGATCGTGCCAACCGTGCCATTCGAACGCGCCCGCGGCCCGTGGATCGTTCGTCAACGCTTCGAGCATCGCCAGGTCGTCTTCGTGCACCGGTCTGAGCGCGACTCCGGTTTCTGTCATCCGACAGACCCTAGGACCGATCGTCCCCGAAGGTGCCGTGACGCCCCGCGCCGTCGCTGAATCGGCCCGCGCCCGCGACGGCCTCCTCGGCGAGCCCGCCGCCGATCAACGCGTTCGAGAACTCCGCCCGCATCGCCTCTTCCTCGGTGAGCCCGTACTGGCCGTACGCGGACCGCCGGTCGGCCCGCAGGCACGCCTGCGGGAACGCAGCCAGATCACGGGCCAGCGCCTGTGCCGCACTCAGCGCCTCGCCGTCGGGGACGACCCGGTTCGCCAGCCCGATCGCGAGTGCCTCGCCGGCGTCGACCGGGCGGCCGGTGAGGATCAGGTCCATCGCCCGTGAGTGCCCGATCAGCCGGGGGAGGCGCACGGTGCCGCCGTCGATCAGCGGCACTCCCCAGCGGCGGCAGAACACCCCGAAGACGGCCGTGCTGTCGGCGACCCGCAGATCGCACCACAGGGCCAGTTCGAGACCACCCGCGACCGCGTGCCCGCGGACCGCGGCGATCACCGGCTTCGACAGCGCCATCCGCGTCGGCCCCATCGGCCCGTCACCCGCCGGGCCGAGCGAGTTGGAGCGGTCGGTGCCGACGGCCTTCAGATCGGCTCCGGCACAGAAGGCATCACCCGATCCGGTGAGGACGGCGACGGCGGCCCCGTCGTCGCCGTCGAAGGCGCGGAAGGCGTCCGCCAGGGCGGCCGCGGTGGGCCCGTCGACCGCGTTGCGGGCCTCCGGCCGGTTCAGCGTGATGGTCGTCACCGGGCCGTCCCGGTGGACGAGGACGTTTTCGCTCATCGATCGCTCCCTCAGGCGAATCCGGGTGGGCAACAGGCCCGAAGCTCCTTAAAGTGGTGACAAAGTCCGCAGTGCGCGCGGAGTCATCGTCTGGACACTACGGTGTGATGGGATGGAGCCATGTCGCCCGGCTTGAAGAAATTCGTTGTGATCGCTGTCGTCGCGCTCGTGCTCTTCTTCCTGATCAGCAGGCCGACCCAATCCGCCGACGCCGTCCACACCGCCCTCGGCTGGCTCAGGTCCGGCGCCGAAGCCATCGTGACCTTCGTGCGGAGCCTCTTCTCCTGACCCGTCTTGCCTGCTCACCGGTGTCCCTCGTGGCGCCGGTGATCACGGTGCGCGGCCACCTGCGGGAATCACTCAGTGTCACCGACCTCGGATTTCGGTCGGCCGACTCGACCATCCGGGTGGATTGACCCCGAAAACCTGCAGGTCGACGAATTCGTGCCCTGGAAGCTCTGGCGGAAAAGACCTCCGCGCCCCTACGGTGCTCACATTGCGTGATCGGTTGGTCTTCCAGGCGCCGGAGCCGGCCTCCTGGGCGAGGAGTTTCCGCAGGTGCAAGCCTCAGGGCGAACGCGGACATTCAGCCGGGCAAGTAAGTCAGGACTTGTCAGTCGGGGAATCATGAGGAGGCAGGGATGACCGGAGATCCCGGAGTCGATGCGTTGATCCGGCAGTGGGCCGCCGAGCGCGAGCAGACCCCCGAGGAGCAGGAGGTCGACAGGATCGCGTCCGCTTGGCTCGCCGACGCTCCCCGCCAGGCTCCCGGTATCCCCGGCCAGCGCCAGCAGTCCGGCCAGGCGCGCTGGGCGCCGGTCGAGGCCGCCGACCCGGGCTACCTCGACGCCATGCAGAGCCGTCTTCCCGGTGTCCCGCAGGACCTGCTCGTCGCCGCCGCCGGCTGGTGGCAGATGGTCGGCGGCGTCGCGGAGGCCGAAGCGTGGTGGGACGCCGGCATCAGCCCGCTCGACCAGCGCGCGCTCGACTACCGCGCGGCCGGGCTCGCCCCGTCCGACCTGAGCCGCCGCCTCGGCCCGATGACCGTCTTGCAGCACCTTCGCCGCGGCAGCGCCCCGGCCTGGTGCGTGGCGCGGCTGGCGAGGCAGCAGAAGTCCGCCTGATGAGAACTTCTCGCACACGCGGGTGAACCGGCGTGGCAGAGGCGATCACGGCGACCGCGTAACGCTAACCTGCGCGGGCTCGTTGTTCGAGCATCGGTCGTGATCGCCGCCCACGCTGGAGGACTCGCTTCGTGCGCACCACCCCGGAAAACGACGACCTCGTCGCCGACCCGGCCACGCCCACTCCGTCACGTCGCGGGGTGGGCGCCGCCGTTCTCGGCAGACTGGTGATCGTGCTGGCCGTACTCGGCCTGGCCGGGGGAGGCATCTGGCTGGTGACGAAGGCGTCCGCCCCGGTCGCGAGTCCGACGACGATGGAGATACCCGCCCTGCAGGTCAAGGCGGCGGACGTCAAACCCGGTTCGGTCGCCCCGGTCAACGCCACCCTCGCGGGCGGCGCCACCCAGCAGACCGCGCCGCAGCAGGCGCAGCCCAAACCGGGCAAGGACCCCCTCGCCGCCTGGACCGAGCGGGCGGCGCAGGCCACCGGCATCCCGGCCAGGGCGCTGCTCGCCTACGGCAACGCCGAACTGGCGATGCGCCAGATGCAGCCGAACTGCAAGATCTCGTGGGCCACCCTGGCGGGCATCGGCCGGATCGAGTCGAACCACGGCCAGTACGGCGGCGCCGTCCTCGGCCAGGACGGCCGCCCGTCGAAACCCATCATCGGCGTCCCGCTCGACGGCACCCCCGGCGTGAAGGCGATCGGGGACACCGACGGCGGCCAGTTCGACGGGGACGCGGCCGTCGACCGCGCGGTCGGCCCGATGCAGTTCATCCCCGGCACCTGGCGCCGCTACGCCGCCGACGGCAACCGCGACGGTGTCGGCGACCCGCAGCAGATCGACGACGCGACGCTGGCGGCGGCGCGCTACCTGTGCGTCGGCAACCGCGACATGTCGGCGGCCTCGGGCTGGTGGCAGGGGATCCTGTCCTACAACAACTCGACGGAGTACGCGCAGAAGGTCTTCGGACTGGCGGACGACTACGCGAAGGCCGTCCAGTCCCGCTCGTGAGCGGTAATGCGGGTTAGAACCGTCATTACCACTCACGAGGCCGAGGCGGGACCAAGGTCCCGAGCGGCCCGGTCGCCGAGCTTTCGCCGCGCCGCCAGTGCTAGCGTCGATGCGTGCCCGCACCGTCCGTCACCCTGCGCCGTCTCGGCATCGCCGGCGTCTGCCTGGTGAGCCTGGCGCTGTGCTGCGGGCTCGCCTGGTGGCAGTGGGAGCGGTTCTCCTCGGCCAACGGGACCTTCCAGAACCTGGGCTATGTCCTGCAGTGGCCGCTGTTCGGGCTGTTCCCCGCGTTCATGTTCTGGCGGATCCGCAAGCTTCGCCGCAACGCCGCGGAAGCCGGCACCCCGGAGCGGACGGGCGAGACCGCCGTCGCCGAAGTGCCCGCGCCGCGGCAGAGGCGTGCCCCCGCGCCCCGGCCGCCCGCCCCCGAAGACGACGAGCTCGCCGCTTACAACAAGTACCTGCGCGAACTCAACGCCCGCGACAAGTAGTCCCCAGAGAGGTTCGAGACGCTATGACCACCCGAACTGACGACGCCGCCCAGGCCCGACCGGTCTCGCTGGGCGGGCCGCTGATCCGGTTCCGCGTCGCGGCGTACGCCACCGGTGTCGCCCTGCTCGGGCTGGTCGTCGAGATGCTGCTGCAGTACGTCTTCAGCGTGGACCTTCCCCAGTTCGTGAAGCTGATCCCCATGGTCCACGGCGGGCTCTACCTCATTTACCTGCTGCTCGCGGTCGACCTCGCGATCAAGGCCCGCTGGTCGATGAAGGGCACCCTTCTCGTGCTGATCGCCGGCTGCATCCCGTTCTTCTCGTTCGTGATGGAACGCAAGGTCACGCACAAGGTCGACGCGGGCCTGAAGCTCTAGGTCAGCTCGCGGCCCGGGCCCGGCGCCGGAAGGTCAGCGCCACCAGGAAGGTCAGCGCGGTCACCACGCTCGCCGCGGTGAACGCGGCGGTCATCCCGTCGACCGTGGTCTCGGCCGGGCTCCCGGACGGCGTCCGGGTCACCGCGCCGAACACGGTGATCAGGATCGCGAGCCCCAGCGTCGCACCCGCCTGCTGCAACGTCTGCAGCACACCGCCCGCCGCGCCCGCGTCCTCGGTGGGCACGGTCGACATGATGATCACGCTCAGCGGCGAGAACGCCAGCCCGACCCCGACGCCCATCAGCACCATCGGCCCCAGCAGGTGGGAGAAGTACTCGCTTTCGGGGGTGAGCCGGGTGAGCCAGACGACGCCGCCGACCATCAACGCGGTCCCGGTCAGCGCCAGCGGTTTCGGGCCGAACCGGGGAAGCAGCCTCGGGATCAGCCTGCTCAGCCCGAACATGCACAGGGCCATCGGCAGGAACGCGAGCCCGGTCTCCAGCGCGGCGAAGCCCCGGATGTCCTGCAGGAACTGGGTGAGGAAGAAGAACATGCTCATCATCGCCATCGGCCCGAAGAAGAAGTTGGCGTAGGCCGCGGCACGGTCGCGTTCGGCGAAGAGCCGCAAGGGGATCAGCGGTTCGCTCACCTTGGTCTCGATCACGAGGAAGGCGGCCAGCAGGGCCAGTCCCGCGGTCAGCGTGCCGAGGGTGATCGGGTCGCCCCAGCCGTGCGACGCGGCGTGGGTGAAGGCGAACACGAGCGAGCCGACGCCGAAGGTGCCGGTGAACGCGCCGGGGATGTCCAGCCGGGCGCGCCGTCGCGGGGCCTCCGCCACGAACCTCGACGTGAGCAGGACGATCATGAGCCCGAAGGGGACGTTGATGTACAGCGCCGCCCGCCACGAGATCCATTCGGTGAGCAGCCCGCCGAGCAGCAGGCCGATCGCGAAACCACCGCTGGACATCGCCGAGAACAGCGCCAGCGCGCGCACCCTGGCCTTGGCCTCGGTGAACGTGGTGGTGATCAGGGCGAGTGTGCTCGGACCGGCGAGTGCCGCGCCGACACCCTGCGCGATCCGCGCGGCGATCAGCAGCTCTGCCGAGCCCGCCAGGCCGCCGAGCAGGGAGGCGGCGGTGAACACGGCCGCGCCGACGACGAACATCCGGCGGCGGCCGAACAGGTCGCCCGCGCGGCCGCCGAGCAGCAGCAGACCGCCGAAGACGAGGCTGTACGCGGTCATCACCCAGGACAGGCCGGTGTCGGTGAAGCCGAGGTCGGCCTGGATACGGGGGAGCGCGACGTTCATCACCGTCGCGTCGAGGATGAGCATGAGCTGGCAGGTCAGGACGATCGGCAGGACCAGCCGGTGCGGACGTGGTGTGGCCTCGGCCGTCTCCGGCCTAGGCTCGGTACGCAGGGTTCGCGCGGTCAAGGAATACTCCAAAGACGTAACGAGATGAAGCGGAGAGACTCTCCACTTAAGGTCGTGAGCGATGATATGGAGACTGTCTCCGCTTACGCAAGTGGATTCGGAGAATGTCTCCGTTTTCGTCGCACGAGGAGGTGCAGATGGTCACGGCCGATCCCGACCGGCCCATGCGCGCGGACGCGCGGCGCAACTACGAGCGCATCGTGGCCGTGGCGAAGAAGGCGTTCACCGCCGACGGCGTGGACGTGCCCGCCGACGACATCGCCAAACGCGCCGGGGTCGGCGCGGGCACGCTGTACCGGCACTTCCCGACGCGCGACAAACTGATCGAGGCCGTCTACCGCGACGAAATCGACGGGATGGCCCAGGGGGCGTTCGACCTGCTCGACGAGCTACCGCCGGGGGAGGCGCTCGAAGCGTGGCTGGCCCGGCACGTCACCTACGTGGTCGAGAAGCACGGCCTCGCGATGACGCTGAAGGCGTCCGTCGATGCCGGTTCCGAGGTCTTCGCCTGGTGTCAGTCGCGGCTGCGGTCCGCCTCCGACGCGATCGTGAAGGCGGCTCAGGAGGCGGGCGCCGTCCGGGCCGACGTCACCGGGATCGACATCCTGCGGCTCGGGCACGGGATCGGTTCCGCCGCGAGCAAGGCTTCGCCGGAGGACACGGAACGGCTCCTCAAGATCGTGCTGGACGGTTTGCGGACGCCATGAAAGGTCCTTTCCTTGCAAATTTCGCAAGGAAAGGACCTTTCATGGCGCGCGCGGCAGGGGGATCAGGAGCCGATCCCGGTCAGGGACCGCACCTCCATCTCGGCGTGCTTGACCGGGTCGGCCTTCGTGCGGCCGATCAGCGTGCCGACGAACCCGCACAGGAACGAGAACGGGATCGACACCAGGCCCGGGTTCTTCAGCGGGAACCAGTGGAAGTCGATGCCCTTGATGATCGAGTCCGCCGCGCCGGACACCACCGGCGAGAAGAACACGAGCACCAGGCTCGCGATCAGCCCGCCGTAGATGCCCCACAGCGTGCCGGTGGTGTTGAACCGCTTCCAGAACAGCGAGTACAGCAGCGTCGAGAGGTTCGCCGAAGCCGCGACTGCGAACGCCAGCGCCACCAGGAACGCGATGTTCTGCCCGTTCGCGAGGATCCCGCCCACGATCGCGAGCGCGCCGACGGCGACCGCGGTCAGCCGGGCGACACGGACCTCCGACGCCGGTTCCGCCTTGCCGTGCTTGAAGATGTTGGCGTAGACGTCGTGGGCGAAGGAGGCCGAGGCGGTGATCGTCAGTCCGGCGACGACGGCGAGGATGGTCGCGAAGGCCACCGCCGAGACGACGCCGAGCAGGACGGTGCCGCCGATGTTCAGCGCGAGCAGCGGCGCCGCCGAGTTCTCCCCGCCCGGCGCGTTCTTGATCGCCTCCGGGCCGACCAGCGCGGCCGCGCCGAAGCCGATGACCAGCGTGCAGAGATAGAAGACCAGCATGCACGCCGTCGCCCACACCACCGAGCGCCGCGCCTCGCGCGAGTTCGGCACCGTGTAGAAGCGCATCAGCACATGCGGCAGCGCGGCGGCCCCGAGGACCAGCGCCAGCGCCAGCGACACGAAGTCGAGTTTCGTGACTTCGCTCTTGCCGTACGAGCCGCCCGGCTCCAGCAGTTCGTCACCGAGCGGGCTCTTGTCGGCGGCGGCCGAGAGCAGGTTCGAGAAGCTGAAGCCGAACTTGCCGAACAGGAACACGGTGATCAGCGCTCCGGTCAGCAACAGGATGGTGGCCTTGATGATCTGCACCCACGTGGTGCCCTTCATCCCGCCGACCAGCACGTACAGCACCATGACGACGCCGACGCCGCCGATCACCAGCGCCTGTCCGAAGCCGCCGTGGATGTCGAGCAGCAGTGCCACCAGCCCGCCGGCGCCCGCCATCTGCGCGAGCATGTAGAAGAAGGAGATCACCAGGGTCGAGGTCGCGGCCGCGGCGCGGACCGGGCGCTGCTTCATCCGGAAGCTCAGCACGTCGCCCATGGTGAACCGGCCGGTGTTGCGGAGCAGTTCCGCGATCAGGAGCAGGTCGACCAGCCAGGCGACGAGGAACCCGATCGAGTACAGGAAGCCGTCGTAGCCGTGGATCGCGATCGCCCCGGCGATGCCGAGGAACGACGCCGCCGAGAGGAAGTCGCCCGACAGCGCGATCCCGTTCTGCCGTCCGGTGAAGGCGCTGCCCGCGGCGTAGTAGTCCGAAGTGGACGAGTTGCGCGTGCTGGCGCGGTACACCACGTACAGGGTGATCGCGACGAACAGCGCGAAGACCACGATGTTCAGGATCGGGTCGTTCTCGGGGATGCTCATCGCTCACCCGCCTCGACCGCGGCCCGCAGCCGTTCGACCTGGGGGTCGAGCCGCTTGTTGGCGAACCTCAGGTACGCGATCGTGATCAGGACCGTGCTGGCGAACTGGCCCAGCCCGAGCAGGATGCCGACGTTGACCTCGCCGAACACCTTCCGGCTCATGAACTCGTGCGCGTAGGCCGCCAGCAGCACGTAGGTCATGTACCAGGTGAAGAACAGCAGGCTCATCGGGAACACGAACCGCCGGAACGACCTGCGCAGCGCGACGAACTCCTTGCCGTGCTGGATCCGGTCGAAGTCCGGGCCGGTGCCCCGGGGCGGCCCGGGCGCGGTACGGCGCTCGCGGACGAACAGCGCGGGCATCTGCCCGGTGTCCTCGAGGGCGTTGCTCGCCGCGAAGGGACGCGCGACGTCGGGCATGGGTTCCTCCGGGGCTTGCTGGCATCCGGGCGCGGTACGGAGCGCATACTAACTTCGCCTTCGAGTGCTCTGAAAAGGCGACCCCGCTTCCGCGAACGCACGAGCGGGTATTCGTTTTCCTCCCGCAATAACCTCCCGGAAATTCGTTTCGGCCGGAATGATCGGGCTTTATCACTCGTAATAGTGAGCCCGATTGTCACGCGCGGTCGTCGCCCGAACGGCCCACTGCGGCAAACGGTGGAGGCCGGCCACGCTGTGTCCCTCGTTGTGGTGACAGATCGTAGTTTCGCTTCCCGGTCGCGACGGGCTTCGATACTGTGCCCGCCATCGCGGACCGGGGAAGATCCCCTGGCTCACGGGGTATCCCGAAAGAAATCACCCGCGTCGGGCGACATCCAGCCGACCGGAACGGCAAGGCCACAACATTGGGCACACATTTGGGCTTGACCCACCCATTGGTGGCACGGACAGTAGTTCGACCGGGCGACGCGGCTACCGTGCGTAGGCTGTTCGGGTGACCCGGGCACCCCGGGTATCGGCGCACCGCGTAACCGGAATTCCCTCGTTTGTGCCGTGAAGACGGATTTCGTGCCTTGTACATCGTTCAGGGATACACTTTTCCCAGGTCAGCACCCGTGTACTGAACGGAATTGACGGTACCCGGATTGGTGTACGATTCTTTGGCCCGGCTGACCCGCAGTGATCGATTGGCAAAGACAAGTTGATCTCGATGACCATGCACTTCGCAGGTTGCGACCTGCACGTGCAGGTGCAAGACCTTCCGAAGCGGATCGGTGGCGACGTGGCCACCCGGATCGCCGGACCGGGTCTCTCACGTCGCGATCGATCACGTGGTCAGGCCGGGGCCGAGTTCCCCGCAGGAAGGTTCCTCGCGGGAACGGACGCCTCAGACCGTGCCAAGACGCCGGACAGGGAGTCACTTACGTGACCGTTGCAGGAGAAGGCCAAGTGCCTGTCGGGGAGCTGCTGGGACGCACTCCCCGGCCATCGAGGTGGGCCACCGGCTGGCGTGCGCTCGTGCGCTGGCGGGACTGGAGCCTGCCGGTGAAACTGTCGGCCGTGACGCTGGTGCCGATCCTCATCGCGCTCGCGCTGGGCATCGCCACCATCGCCGGCCAGGTCGGCCGTTCCGACGGCTATCAGCGGCTCGACCGCCTCGTCGCGCTGAGCGCGCAGATCCGCACCCTCGCCGACGGGCTCGGACGCGAACGCACCCAGTCCGCCGCCGGGCTGACCGCCGGCACCGTCGGCGGCACCCTCGAACTCGCGTCCGCCCGTGCCGACGTCGACACGGCCGTTCCGCTGTACCGGGCCGCCGCGACCAGGGCCGTCGAGAACGAGCCGTCGCTCCGCCAGGCACGGGACGCCGCGGCCGCCCAGCTGGAGAAGCTGGCCGACATCCGCCAGCGCGCCTCCGCCGGGCAGCTCGACCCCGTCCAGGCCATCGGCGAGTACACCGAAGTCACCACCGCGCTGCTCGCCCTCGACACCGCGCTGACCGCGGGCGCCAGTGAAGACGTCCTCGGCGGCACCCCCGCCGCGCTGCACGACCTCGCGGTGATGAAGGAACAGGTGTCGCTGAGCCAGGCCCTGATCTCCTTCGGGATCGCCCGCTCGGGTCTCGCGCCGAGCGAGCTCAACCAGGTGCGCACCGCCGAGCTGCGGCTGGCCGACCGCTTCACCGACTTCCGCGCCGCCGCTTCGGAGCAGCAGCGCCAGGAGTTCGGCGCGGCCGTCAGCGACGACACGATGGAAACCCGCGACAGGCTCGCGAAAACCGCGCTCGGTGACCAGGGTGTCCCCGCCGATCAGGCGTTCCGCACGCTGTCCGCACAGGGCTGGAACGACGCCTCGAACGCGATGATCACCAAACTCGGCGAGGTCGCGAACAAGTTCGGCGCGCAGGCGGCCTCGGTCTCGGCCGAACTGGTCGACGACGCCAGCAGCGGCGCCGGCCTGCTCGCGGTCCTGCTGTTCGGCGCGATGGTGCTCGCCGTCGCCGTCGTCTTCCTCATCACCCGCCAGCTGCTGCGCTCGCTGAAACTGTTGCGCGCCAGCGCACTCGACGTCGCCGAGAAGCAGCTGCCCGACGCGGTCCGCAACATCCAGGAAGGCCGCTCGCAGGGCACCGACGTCCATCCGGTCCCCGTCGGCAGCGACGACGAGATCGGCGAGGTCGCCAGGGCCTTCGACAAGGTGCACCACCAGGCGCTGCGCCTGGCCACCGAGCAGGCTTCGATGCGGACCGGCTACAGCAACGTGTTCGTCAACCTCTCCCGGCGCAGCCAGAGCCTCGTGCAGCGGCAGCTCCAGCTGATCGAACGGCTGGAGCGCGACGAAGAGGACGCCGACCAGCTCGCCACGCTGTTCCAGCTGGACCACCTCGCCACCCGCATGCGGCGCAACAACGAGAACCTGATGGTCCTCTCGGGCGCCGAACCGGGCAGGCGGTCCGGCCAGCCGGTCTCTGCCACCGACGTGGTGCGCGCGGCGGTGTCCGAGATCGAGCAGTACCAGCGGGTCACCGTGCAGAACCCGCCGCCGGTCCGGCTGGTCGGGTACGCGGCCAACGACCTGATGCGCCTGATCGCCGAACTGCTGGACAACGCCACCGCGTTCTCCGCGCCGGAGACCCAGGTGACCGTCGCGACCCGGCTCCTCGAAGACGGCTCGTTCGGCATCGACATCCTCGACAAGGGCATCGGGATGAACGAGGCCGAGGTCGCCGAGGCCAACGCCCGGCTCACCGAGGCCCCCAACGTCGACCTCGCCACCTCGCGCCGGATGGGCCTGTTCGTGGTCGGGCGGCTGGCCAGCAGGCACCGGATCGGCGTCTCGCTGCACGGTGGCAAGGACATCGTCGGCGTGCGCGCCACCGTCTCGGTCCCGGCGGACCTCGTGATGGCGCCGCCCGGGGATCCCGGTCCCGCGACCGGCCCGATCACCCAGCGCCTCGCGCCGGTGCCGCCGCAGCAGCCGGGCGGCCTGCCCCGCCGCCAGCGGCCCGTCAACGGGTCGCGGCCGGGAATGCCGAACGTGCCCGCGCAGGGTGGCGACCGGTGGCCGTCGGCGAACGATCTGGCCGGTCACACCAAATCCGGGCTGAACGGGCACACCCACACCCAGGAGCCGCGGCCGCCGTCGGCCGCGGAGATCTCGGGAACGGCGCTGTTCAGCCCGATCCCCCAGGACCAGACGACACCCCCGCCCGCCCAGCCGCCGTCGGCGCCGCAGCCCCGGATGCCGGAGCCGGAGCCCGAGCCGGTCGCGAAGGAGGCGGAGAAGCCCGCCGCCGAAGCGGAGCAGGCCGCGCCCGTCGCGTCGGAAGGCGAGCTGCCCAGCGGCAAGGAACTGTTCGAGGCCAAGAACAGCACCACGCTGAGCGAATGGTGGAATCAGGCGACCACGCCGCCTCCGGTGGCGCCGCCGCCCACCGCGTCGGAGACGACGCCGATCTTCGACGAGATGCTCTCGGCGTGGTTCCGTTCTCCCGCCCCCGCACCGGAGAAGGCCACGGCCAAACCCGCCGGCAAGAAGGAGAAGCCGGGCGGGAAGGAACCCGAGGAGAAGAAGGCCGCCGAGCCCGCGGCCGGAGCCGGTTCCGCCGACGAGCAAGAGGCCCGCAACTGGGATTTCGCCAGCGACAAGGCTTTCCGCACGGTCCAGGAGGTCTCCCGGACCACCCCGTCGACGTTCACCCAGGCCGGGCTGCCGCGCCGTCGCAAGGGCGAGCAGTTGCTGCCGGGCAGCGCGACGTCGTCGGTCCCGGCCGCCGAACCCGCCGCGAAGTCGGAGCTGCCGGTCCGCGACCCGGCGAACGTGCGCGGCAGGCTGAGCAGTTTCCAGCAGGGCGTCAAACGGGGCCGCAAGGAGGCCGCGGGCAAGGCCGCGCCCGCCACCTCGCAGCTCCCCGCGTCCGAGACCGCCGAGACCCCCAAGGTCGCGACGACGCCCGAAGCCACCAAGGCGCCCGAGACCCCGAAGGCGCCGGAGACGGCCACTCGCCCGGTTTCGCCGCCCGCCGTGTTGCCGACCCGGCGTCCGGAGAAGAACCTGCAGGCAGCGGCGCCGGAACCGGAGCCGGTCGCCGCCGCCGAGCAGACCGACGCGTGGAACTTCGGATCCGACGCGGGCTGGAAGGCCGCCCAAGCGGTGTCCCAGTCCGTGCCCTCGAAAACGACTTCGGCAGGATTACCCAGGCGCCGTCGCGGGGAGCAACTGCTCCCGGGCAGCGCGGGACCGCCCGCCGGGGCGGTCGCCCCCCGACCACAGCGGGACGCGCACGACGTGCGCGGTCGCCTGAGCAGTTTCCAGCAGGGCATCCAGCGCGGACGGCACCACACAGCCCAGGCGACCGAAGCCAACCACGAAACCCTGGAGGGTGAATGACCTCGCCGAGCCCGGCCCAGCCCCAGCAGAACCAGTTCGGGTGGCTGGTGAATGACTTCGCCGAGCGGGTGCCAGGAGTGGCGCACGCCGTGGTCGTGTCGGCGGACGGCCTCCTGCTCACCGCGTCCAGCAGGCTCCCGCTGGACCGGGCCGACCAGCTGGCCGCGGTCGCGTCCGGCCTGGTGAGCCTGACCCAGGGTGCCGCGCGGTGTTTCGAGGCTGGCGCGGTCAACGAGACCGTCGTCGAGATGGAACTGGGCATCATGGTGCTGATGTCCATCAGCGACGGCTCCTGCCTGGCCATCCTCGCCGCCCCGAACTGCGACATCGGCCAGGTCGCCTACGAGATGACGATGCTCGTCGACCGCGTCGGCCAGATCCTCACGCCGGAACTCCGCGCACAATTGCAGGGCGCCGGTGGGTCGCTGATCGGCGAACCGGTGGGATGATGTCCCGATGAGCACTGGGTCCGGGTCCCTCGGCGAATCGCCGGGGTCGGGTGAACACCAGCCCCCGCGCGCGGGGGCTGCCAATGCTGCCGGTTCACGGGACGACGGCACTTTCGCCGACGTCCTGAACGGCTTCACCCTGGATTCGGGCCGTGGTCGTCGGAAGCGCAAGAAGAGCAAGCAGTCCCAGGATTTCCCGGCGGGCGGAGCGCACGCCGCCGGGGAATCGGCAGTCCCGCAGCCGACCGATCAAGGAGACCGCGTGACCTCACTTGCTTCTCCACCCGACAGCGGCGCAGGTGCCGTCGGGCCGAGACCAGGTGGTCTTTTCGACCCGGGCCCGCCCAGTGGCGAGTTCATCATGCCCGCCGTGTTCGAGCAGGGGCCGTCGCCGCTCGAAGAGACGGCGATCGTCCGTCCCTATGCCCTCACCGGCGGCCGGACCAAGGCGAACTACGCTCTTGAGCTGGAGACGCTCATCTCCACCAAGGACCACGTCGCCGCGGGTAGCCTCCCCGCGGTGGCCATGGAGCAGATCGAGTGCGTTTCGATCATCGAGGAGTGCCGGACCCCGCGTTCGGTCGCCGAGATCGCGGCGACCCTGCGCGTACCGCTGGGTGTGGCACGCGTGCTGATCAGTGACGCGGCGGACGCGGGACTGGTCAGCGTGCACAAGACGATTTCGGGCAATGACGGCGCCGAGGCACATCTGGTGTTGATGGAAAGGGTTTTGAGTGGACTCCGTCGGCTTTAAGGCACCGCGGGAAACCGCGCCCCCGACCATGACATCCGCGAAGATCGTCGTGGCGGGTGGCTTCGGTGCGGGTAAGACGACCTTCGTCGGTTCGGTGTCGGAGATCGTGCCGCTCACCACCGAGGCGATGATGACGGACGCCAGTCGGGGGATCGACAACCTCGACCAGACGCCCAACAAATCGACCACCACGGTCGCGATGGACTTCGGCCGGGTGTCGCTCGACGCGGACCTGATCCTCTACCTGTTCGGCACGCCCGGACAGCAGCGGTTCTGGTTCATGTGGGACGACCTCGTCCGCGGCGCGATCGGCGCCGTGGTGCTCGCCGACACGCGGCGGCTGGCCGACTCGTTCGCGCCGATCGACTTCTTCGAGGACCGGGGCCTGCCCTACATCGTCGGGGTGAACACCTTCGACGGCATCCTCGAGCACGACATCAACGACGTGCGTGAGGCGCTGTCGATCGACCCCAACATCCCGATCGTCCGCTGCGACGCCCGGGAGCGGGAGTCGACCAAGCAGACGCTGATCACGCTGGTCGAATACGCCATGCGGCAGTGGATCGCGTTGCGCGCGAGCAACGCGAGGTGATCCTGACGGCGGCAGCGTAGGGGCTGCCGCCCGGGTTTCACCGCACTTCGTAGGTCAGCAGCACCGCACGCTCGTCGAACGTGCGGGTGCCGGTCAACCGCAGATCCGTCCGGACGCCGCCCCCGAACACCTTCTTGCCGCCGCCGAGCACCACCGGGTGCACGACGACGTGGAACTCGTCGATCAGGCCGCGGTCGGCGAGCGCGGTGGCCAGTTCGGATCCGCCCATCAGCAGCAGGTCCTTGCCGGGCCCGCTTTTGAGTTCCGTGACGCGTTCGGCGAGGTCGCCCCCGATCACCTCGGTGTTCCACTCCGCCTTTTCCAGCGTGGTCGAGAAGACGATCTTGGGCGTCTTCCGCCAGATCGGCGCGTACGCGAGGTCGTGCGGGTGATCCGAGAGCTCCTCCGCCCGCGGCCAGTACGACGACATCATGTCCCACACCCGACGCCCGTAGACGAGGGTGTCGGCGCGGTCGTTGAGTTCCTGGGAGTGCGCGGAGAGGCCGGGTCCCATCGCGGGCCAGTCGAACTCGCCGTCCGGGCCCTCGATGTGGCCGTCGAGCGAGGTGTGGACGAAGTAGACGAGCTTGCGCATGGCTGGATCCCTTCGGTGTGGCGCCCGCCTTCCGGGCGCCGGACACCGAGGGGTCGGAGCCGTCGCGGGGTTCTCGACATACCTTCTCGCATTTAGTCCTCTGGATGCGTCCCGGGCGCATCCAGAGGACTAAATGCGAGAGTCTCAGTACTCGTCGTGCCGCTTCCACCAGTGCCCGGGGCCGTCGGTCCCCCGGCCGGACTCCTCCCAGGACTCCTGGCGCCCGAACGGCGTCAGGTCCAGGTACCGCAGCGTCCCCACCAGCTGGTCGGCGCCGCGGCCGGAGGTGAAGTACGTCCGGAACACGTCGTCGCCGTCGCGCAGGAAGACACTGACCCCGAACCCGCCGTCGATGCCGCAGTCCGGATTGAAGTCGCCGGCGGTCGAGACCCACGGGACGGTCCAGCCCATCCGCTCCTTGTACCGCTCGATTTCGGGCAGCGTCGCGGGCGCGACCACGTACAGCGTGGTGTCGCGGGCGTGCAGGTGCGCGAGGTGGCCGATGTTGTCCACGACCATCGAGCAGCCGGGGCAACCCGCCTTCTGGCCCGGGTTGAGCATGAAGTGGTAGACGATCAGCTGGCGTCGTCCCTCGAACAGGTCCAGCAGGGTGACCCGGCCCTGGGGTCCCTCGAACTCGTAGGTGTTGTCGAAGCGGACCATCGGGAGCCTTCGCCGTTCGGCGGCGACCGCGTCCGCGGCGCGGCTGAGTTCTTTCTCCTTGACCAGCAACGCGTCTCGTGCGATCTGCCAGTCCTTCGCCGGGACGACTTCCGGCAGTGTGGCGGTCTCAGTCATTTCGTTCGCCTTTCTGAAGTTCCGCGAGGTGCTGTTCCATGCGGTCGAAGCCGCCTTCCCAGAAGCGCCGGTACCGCTCGACCCAGTCGGCGACGTCGCCGAGCGGGGCGGCCTCCAGCCGGCAGGGCCGCCACTGCGCGGTCCGGCTCCGGCTGATCAAGCCCGCGCGTTCGAGCACCTTCAGGTGTTTGGAGATGGCCTGGAGGCTGACCGGGAAGGGCTCGGCCAGCTCGTTGACGCTGGCCTCGCCGGTGGCGAGCCGGGCGAGGATGGCCCGCCGGGTGGGGTCCGCCAGTGCGGCGAACGTGGCGCTGAGCTGATCAGTGGTCATCGCTGCTCAATCAATCGGTTGTTTAACCTTTAGGTTGAATATACTGGTGCGAGTTGATCTGTCAAGGACGAGTGAGAGCGCCATCACGCGAGTGGATGGGTTTAAAACAGTAGGAAGTCCAAGTATTTTGGAGGGATGAGCAGCGAACTGCACCGCCCCGTGAACCCCGTTCGCTTCGTGACGGCGTCGAGCCTCTTCGACGGGCATGACGCGTCCATCAACATCATGCGGCGCATCCTGCAGTCGCAGGGCGCGGAGGTCGTGCACCTGGGGCACAACCGTTCGGTCGACGAGGTCGCCACCGCGGCCATCGCCGAGGACGTCCAAGGTGTGGCCATCAGTGCCTACCAGGGCGGGCACGTCGAGTACTTCAGCTACCTGGTCGAGCTGCTGAACGAACGCGGAGCCGGGCATATCAAGGTGTTCGGCGGCGGGGGCGGGGTCATCGTCCGCGAGGAGATCGAGCTGCTGCACTCACGGGGTGTCGCGCGGATCTTCTCGCCGGAGGACGGCTACGAGATGGGCCTCCCCGGCATGATCAACCTGATGATCAAGGCCTGCGACACGGACCTGTCCGCGCAGTCGCCCGGCTCGCTGGACAAACTGCTTTCGGGTGACATCCCGGCGTTGTCCCGCGTCATCACCCAGCTTCAGCGCGAATCGCTCCCGAAGGAGTGGCTCGACGCGATCACCGAGGCCGCGAAGGCGCGGCAGGTGCCGGTCCTGGGCATCACCGGAACGGGTGGTTCCGGCAAGTCGTCGCTCACCGACGAGCTGATCCGCCGGTTCCGGCTGGACCAGGAGGACAAGCTCCGCATCGCCGTACTGGCCGTCGACCCGTCGCGCCGCAAGGGCGGGGGAGCGCTGCTCGGCGACCGCATCCGGATGAACTGCCTCGACGGCAGCCCCGTCTACTTCCGTTCGCTGGCCACGCGGACCACCAGCGGCGAAATCCCCGCCGGGCTCTCCGAGTCGATCCTCGCCTGCAAGGCCGCCGGTTTCGACCTCGTGATCGTCGAGACGCCGGGTATCGGCCAGGGTGACGCCGGGATCGTCGACTACGTGGACCAGTCGCTGTACGTCATGACGCCGGAGTTCGGCGCGGCGTCGCAGCTGGAGAAGATCGACATGCTCGACTTCGCCGACGCGGTGGCGATCAACAAGTTCGAGCGCCGGGGCGCCGAGGACGCCCGCCGCGACGTCGCGCGTCAGCTCGTCCGCAACCGTGAGGCGTTCAGCTCCTCGCCAGAGGACATGCCGGTCTACGGCACCAGCGCCGCGAAGTTCAACGACGACGGCGTCACCGCGCTCTACCAGCACTTGCGCGACACGCTCGCCGAACGCGGCCTGACCGTCTCGCCCGGCGTGCTGCCGAAGGTCGAGGGCAAGGTCTCCACCGACGCCAGCACCATCATCCCGGCCAACCGGTCGCGCTACCTCGCGGAGATCGCCGAAACCCTCCGCGGCTACCACGCCAAGACCGAGCAGCAGGTCGCCGCGCTGCGCAAGTACGAGCACCTCGCCGCCGCCAAGGAGGCGCTGGCCGCCGTCGACGCGAGCACCGACGCGCTCGACGGCCTGCTCGCCGCCGCCGAGTCCGATGTGGACGGTGAAGCGACGAACCTCTTGGCGCGCTTCCGTGAACTCGCCGAGTCCTACCGCGCCGACGAGCTGGTCGTGAAGATCCGCGACAAGGAACTCCACACCCAGCTCTGGCGCGACACGCTGTCCGGCAACCGGATCCCGCGCGTGGCGCTGCCGCGCTACACCGAATCCGGTGAGCTGCTGTCGTTCCTGCGCCGCGAGCACCTGCCCGGATACTTCCCCTACACCGCCGGCGTCTTCCCGTTCAAACGCGAGGGCGAGGACCCGGCGCGGATGTTCGCCGGCGAGGGCGATCCCTTCCGTACCAACAAGCGCTTCAAACTCTTGTCGGCCGATTCGGAGGCGAAGCGCCTCTCGACCGCGTTCGACTCCGTGACGCTCTACGGTCACGACCCGCACACCCGTCCCGACATCTACGGCAAGGTCGGCACCTCCGGCGTGTCCATCGCGACGCTCGAGGACATGGAGGTGCTCTACGACGGCTTCGACCTGACGTCGCCGAGCACGTCGGTGTCGATGACGATCAACGGCCCGGCGCCGACGATCCTCGCCTTCTTCCTCAACACCGCGATCGACCAGCGCGTCGAGGCGTTCAAGGCCGAGCACGGCCGCGCGCCGTCCGAAGCCGAGGCCGCCGAGCTGCGCGAATGGGCGCTGCGCAACGTCCGCGGCACTGTGCAGGCGGACATCCTGAAGGAGGACCAGGGGCAGAACACCTGCATCTTCTCCACCGAGTTCAGCCTGCGCATGATGGCCGACATCCAGGAATGGTTCATCGAGCACGGCGTCCGGAACTTCTACTCGGTGTCGATCTCCGGCTATCACATCGCCGAGGCGGGGGCGAACCCGATCTCGCAGCTGGCGTTCACCCTGTCGAACGGGTTCACCTACGTCGAGAGCTACCTCGCGCGCGGGATGGACATCGACGACTTCGCGCCGAACTTGTCGTTCTTCTTCTCCAACGGGATGGACGCCGAGTACTCGGTGCTGGGCCGGGTCGCGCGGCGGATCTGGGCGGTCGCGATGCGGGAGCGCTACGGCGCCAACGAGCGCTCGCAGAAGCTCAAGTACCACGTGCAGACCTCCGGCCGGTCGCTGCACGCGCAGGAGATGAGCTTCAACGACATCCGCACCACGCTGCAGGCGCTGTGCGCGTTGTACGACAACGCGAACTCCTTGCACACCAACGCTTTCGACGAGGCGATCACCACGCCGTCGGAGAGTTCGGTCCGGCGGGCGATGGCCATCCAGATGATCATCAACAAGGAGTGGGGCCTGTCGAAGAACGAGAACCCGTTGCAGGGCTCGTTCATCATCGACGAGCTGACCGACCTGGTCGAAGAGGCCGTCCTGCTGGAATTCGACCGCATCTCCGAACGCGGCGGCGTGCTGGGCGCGATGGAGACCGGCTACCAGCGGGGCAAGATCCAGGACGAGTCGATCCTGTACGAACGCCAGAAGCACGACGGGACGCTGCCGATCATCGGCGTCAACACCTTCCGCAACCCGAACGCCGGCGAGGACGACGTCGAGGTCGAACTCGCGCGGGCGACCGAGGCCGAGAAGCGGTCGCAGCTGGAGCGGCTCGAGGACTTCCAGCGACGGCACCACGACGAGGCGCAGGTGGCGCTCAAGACGTTGCGCGAGGCGGCGACCCGCGGCGGCAACCTGTTCGGCGTGCTGATGGACGCGGCGCGGGTGTGCTCGCTCGGCCAGATCACCGAGGCTTTCTTCGAGGTGGGGGGCCAGTACCGCCGCAACGTCTAGCGGACGGGAATATCGCGGGGCGTGTTCGGGTAGTTGCTGAACATGGAGATCGGAATCGCCACCTTCATCACCGATGAAGGCATCAGGCCGGACGTCCTCGCGGCCGCGGTCGAGGAGCGGGGGTTCAGCTCGCTCCAGATCGCGGAGCATTCCCACATCCCGGTCAGCCGGGAGTCGCCGTACCCGGGCGGCGGTGAACTGCCGCGGATCTATTACCGGACCTTGGACCCGTTCGTCGCGCTGACGGCGGCGGCCGTGGCCACGTCGACCCTGAAACTGGGCACGGGCGTCGCGCTGCTGCAGCAACGCGACGTCATCCACACGGCGAAAGAGGTCGCTTCACTCGACCTGGTTTCGGAAGGCCGGTTCCTGTTCGGCGTCGGCGTCGGATGGAACCGGGAGGAAATGCGCAATCACGGCACGGATCCGCGCACCCGGGGCGCGCTCGTGGACGAGCAGCTCGCCGCGCTGAAGGAGATCTGGACGAAGGACGAGGCCGAATTCCATGGCAAGCTCGTCGACTTCGACCCGATCTTCGCGTGGCCGAAACCGGTGCGGAAGCCGCATCCGCCGATCTACATCGGCGGCGCGGGGGAGAAGGCGATGCGGCGGATCGCCGCGTTCGGCGACGGCTGGTTGCCCCACGCGCAGACCCCGCCGGAGGAACTCCGCCGGGCGCGCCAGTGGCTGGCCGACCAGGGCCGGAGTGACATCAGGTTCTCCGCCTTCGGTGCCTCCCCGGAAGAGGCGGCGCTGAGCAGGCTGGTGGAGGGCGGCGTCGACGAGGCCACGCTCTTCCTGCCGACAGAGCCCGAAGCGGCCACACTGGAACGACTCGACCAGTTCGCGAAGGTCGCCGAGAGCTTTCGAAAGGGGCAACAGGCGTGACTGAGGTTCAAATCGGCTTGGCCGCGGCGCTGGAGCAGTTCTCGCCGCGCGAGTCGATCCGGCTGGCGGCGCTGGCCGAACAGCACGGGTTCTCCGGCCAGATGGCCGCCGACCACTTCCAGCCCTGGGTTCCGCAGCAGGGCGAGGCCTCGTTCGTGTGGAGTGTGCTCGCCTCGCTGGCGGAGAACACCACCGGCGACCTCGGACCGGGCGTCACCTGCCCGTCGTTCCGGCTGCACCCGTCGATGGTCGCGCAGGCCGCGGCCACTCTGGAGGCGACCTACCCCGGCCGGACCTGGCTCGGCATCGGCTCCGGCGAGGCGCTCAACGAACACGTCATCGGCGGCTACTGGCCCGAGGCGCCCGAGCGGGTGCGGCGGATGTTCGAGGCACTCGAGGTCATCCGGAAGCTGTTCACCGGCAAGGACGTCAAGCACAGCGGCGAGTTCTTCAAACTGCACACCACCAGGCTGTGGACCCTGCCGGACGAGCCACCGCCGATCTACATCGCGTCGGCGGGCCCGTACACCTCGCGCAAGACCGGGGAACTCGCCGACGGACTGATCACGCCGGGCGCCTCGATCGAGAAGCTCGCGGGCATCCTGGACAACTTCGGCACCGGCGCGCGCAAGGCGGGCAAGGACCCGGACTCGATGCCGAAACTGCTGCAGGTGCACCTGTCCTGGGCCGAGGACGACGAGACGGCGTGGGCCAACGCGATGGACCAGTGGCCCAACGGCGGCATGAAGTTCCCGAAGGCCGACATCCGCTCGCCGTTCGACTTCGCGCAGATGGCGAAACTGGTGCGGCGTGAGGACTTCGAGGGCCGCATGGTCGTCTCGTCCGACCCGGACGTGCATCGCGCGTCGCTGCAGAAGTTCATCGACGCCGGCTTCAACCGGATCTACATCCACAACGTGGGCCGGAACCAGGACGAGTTCATCGAGACCTTCGGGCGGGATGTGCTGCCGAAGCTGACCGCCTGACGCCTCGGGAGCTGAAGGGCCCTTTCCCCGCATGCGATGTGGGGAAGGGGCCCTTCGCTGCGTGGGATGTGGGGAAGGGGCCCTTCATCGCGTCAGATGAGGGGAAAGGGCCCTTCAGTCGTTCTTGTCCAGCAGCAGGTGCACCGACAGTTCCAGCCGGTTCGCGACGTCGGCCGCGGAGGCGCGCCGGGTCACCCAGGCGACCAGGTTCGCCATCCAGACGTCGGCGATGACGTGGAAGATGTCGCGATCGGCCTCGGTCGGGTCCTCGATGCCCATGGCCTTGGCGAACATGTTCTCCATCAGCCGCCCGACCTGCTCGACCTCGGCGGCCGCGGTGGTGTCGGCGAACATGAACGCGCGGACCATGGCTTCGGTCAGGTGCGGGTCGCGCTGCATCAGCCGGGTGTTGCGGCCGAGGACGAACATCAGCCGCTCGCTCGGGGTGTCGCCGGGAATCGCGGCGCGTTCGAGTTTCTCCTGCGCGCGTTCGAATTCCCTCGCCAGCCCGGAGACGAGCAGGTGGATCTTCGAGGGGAAGTAGCGGTACAGCGTGCCGAGCGCGACGTCCGCCTTCTCGGCGACCGCCCGCATCTGGACCGCGTCGTACCCGCCCTTCGCGGCGAGGGTCAGGGTCGCGTCGATGATGCGGCGGCGCCGGTCGCGTTGTGCCGCGGAGCCGAGTTCTTCGCCGCCCAGCGCGGAGAGACCGTTGCCGCTTCGCGCCTTCGCGCTCGTGGGTGCCTTGGCCTTCCCTGGCATCGCCACGCCCCCTTCGTCGAACCGCTCTATCCAACCGAGCTTCGGAACTTGTTCCACTTTCCCCGCGTAGCGTACCTAAGCGGACGAACGGTTCAAGTCGCGACCCACTGGGCAAGAAACTGTAACACGTTCTACACTCGCCGGTAGGTCACCGCGAGGAGGTCCCACCCGTGTCGATCGCGCTCACCGAAGAACAGGCGGCGCTGGCCGCGTCGATCCGGGCGTGGGCGGCCGCCGCCCGGCCGGTCGACGCCGTCCGAAGCGGACGGATCGCCGGGCCGCCGCCGGGGCTGGCGGAACTCGGCCTGTTCGGCGTCGCGATCCCCGAAGACGTCGGCGGCGCGGGCGGGACGCTCGCCGATCTCGCCGCCGGGCTCGCCGAAGCGGCCGAAGCGCTCGTACCGGGTCCTGTCCTCGGGACGGCGCTGGGCGGCGCGTTGCTCGCGACGGTTCCCCAAGCCGCGAAGGAGATCCTGCCCGGTCTCGCGGACGGGACCGAACGGCTGGCGGTGGTGCTCGGCCCCGGCCTCCGTATCTCGGATTCGGTCGTCGACGGCGCGTCGGGACCGGCTCTCGACGTGCACCCGTCGGCGTGGGCGCTGGTCTCCGACGGGGACCTCTCCGCGCTCATTCCACCTGGGACGTCCGGAGTGGACATCACGTCGGAAGACCCGTTCGACATCTCCCGGCCGGTCGGCCGGATCCGGTGCACGGGCGTGCGGCCCGAAGCGGTTTTCGAGTCGCTGCCCGTGGACGCCTACGCGGCCACGCTCGGCGCCGCCGAGGCCGCCGGGATCACTCGATGGTGTCTCCGGACCGCCGTCGAATACGCGAAAGTGCGGGAGCAGTTCGGTCGTCCCATCGGGTCGTTCCAGGCCATCAAGCATCTCTGCGCGGAAATGCTCTGCCGGGCCGAAGCCACCGACGCGCTCGCCTGGGACGCGGCGAGGGCCGTCGACGACCCGGCGCAGCATCCTCTCGCGGCCGCGACGGCGGCGGCCTACGCGCTCGACGCGGCCGTGGCCAACGCGAAGGACTGCATCCAGGTCCTCGGCGGCATCGGCTTCACCTGGGAGCATGACGCGCATTTCTACCTGCGCCGCGCGGTCGCGCTGCGGCAGTGGCTCGGCGGCTCCGCGCGCTGGCGCCGTCGCGCGGCCGGTCTCGCTGTGCGCGGCGACCGCCGGACGCTGGACGTCGACGTCGGGGAGGACACCGGACTCCGTGACCTGGTCGGGGAAATCGCCGCCCTGCCCGAGCCCGCCCGGCGGATCGCGCTGGCCGACAACGGATTGCTGGCGCCGCATTGGCCTTCGCCGTACGGGCGGGGCGCGACGGCCGCCGAGCAACTGCGGATCGACGCCGCCCTCGACGGCGCGGGTGTCCGCCGCCCAGATCTCGTCATCGGCGCCTGGGCCGTGCCGACCTTGCTGGAGCACGGCTCCCCGGCGCAGCGGGAACGGTTCGCCGCGCCCACGTTGCGCGGCGAGATCACCTGGTGCCAGTTGTTCAGCGAGCCCGAGGCGGGCTCGGATCTCGCGTCGCTCCGCACGACGGCCAGGCGCGTGGACGGCGGCTGGCTGCTGAACGGCCAGAAGGTGTGGACCTCGCTCGCGCGCGAAGCCGATTGGGCGATCTGCCTGGCACGCACCGATCCGGACGCGCCGAAACACCAGGGCATCACGTACTTCCTCGTCGACATGACCGCCGGCGGGATCAGCACGCGCCCGCTGCGCGAGATCACCGGTGACGCCGTCTTCAACGAGGTGTTCCTCGACGACGTCTTCGTCCCGGACGACCAGGTGGTCGGCGAGGTCGGCGGCGGCTGGCGGCTCGCGCGGACGACGCTGGCGAACGAACGGGTCGCCCTCGGCAGCGGGTCCGCGGTGGGGGAGGGCGTGGAGAAACTGCTCGCCACCGCCGGTGAGGAGGCCGACCAGGAAAGACTCGGTGCGCTGATCGCCGAAGGCAGCGCTTGTTCGGTGCTGGACCTGCGGGCGACGCTGCGGCGGCTCGACGGCCAGGACCCGGGTGCCGAGTCGAGTGTGCGCAAACTGCTGGGTGTCCGGCACCGGCAGGCGGTGGCGGAGTTCGCGCTGGAATCGCTCGGTGCGGACGCCCTCGTGGCCGGGGATCCGGCGCAGCATGAGTTCCTGCTGACCCGGTGCCTCAGTATCGCGGGCGGCACGACACAGGTGCTGCTCTCGCTGACGGCCGAACGGCTGCTGGGGCTCCCGCGGTCCTGAAAGTCCCGGTCACGGCCTCGCGGCACGCCATGAAAGGTCCTTTCCTGGCAAAATTTGCCAGGAAAGGACCTTTCATGGCACCGCTGTCCGCCGCCTGTCGGTCCCGTGCTCTAGCGTGCGGGTCGTGGAGTTCGGCACAGCGACCCAGGCCACCTTCGTCCCGTCGGATCCCCCGCGGGACGGACTTCTGGCGCTCTGGGGAGACGACGTGGCGGGTGACACCGCGATCGAACTCGTGCTTCCGGCGGGCAAGGAGAACAAGGTCTTCCGGCGCACGAAGGTCGACGCGGCACTCGTCCCGCTGTCACGCGCGATTCCCCGGCTGCTGACAGCGGAAGGCGAGCTGAGCCCGGCCATCGCCGCGTGGTCGGCCGTCGCCGAGGCGGGGGTGAACCTCATCGCCCGGGGCAGGCTGCTGCCCGCGGCCTCACCCGGAGGGGTGGATTCGTGGCGGGTCGGCCCGCTCGACGTCGCCGACGAGGAGCTGCTGCGCGGGCTCGCCGCCGCGCTGCCGCCGGAGGCGCACGCGTTGCCGTTGTCCGGGGTGAAACGGATCCGGCTGCACTCGCCGGAGTCGTTGATCCGCGCGCTCTGGGACGCGACGGCGGACGTGCTGGTGCGCACGCCCGCCGCGCGGGTCACGGCGGGCGGCCCGGCCTTCGCGGCGGCCGAGCCGACACTGGTGGGGCCCGACGGCGCCGCCTGGCTCGCGGAACTGAGCGCCCGGCAGGCCCAGGGCGCGCATCTTGTCCTGCGCATGGAGGTGCACGAGCCCGAGAACCCCGAAGAAGAGCCCACGTTCGCCGCCGTCCTCGCCGTGCGGAGCGCGGCCGACCCGAGTCTGATCGTCGAGGCGGCGACGCTGTGGGACGCGCCCGAAGCGGTACTGGAACGGATGGGCGAACAGGTCGAGACGCAGTTGCTGCTGGGGCTCCGGCGCGGCGCCCGGGCGTGGGCGCCGCTGGGCCGGATGCTGCGGTCGGCCGCGCCCGCCGAACTGGCGCTTGAGTACGACGAGGTCGTCGACCTGCTGACCCACGGTGACGCGGCGCTGGGCGGCGCCGGCATCGAGGTGCAATGGCCGAAGGACCTCTTCGCGGGCGAACTGAAGGCGAAGGCGAGCGCGACTCAGGCGCCCGGCAGTGTCACCGGGCCCGAATTCACGCTCAAGAGCCTGCTGCAGTTCCGCTGGCGGCTGAGCGTCGGGGACGAGGAACTCACCGACGCGGAGGTCACCGCGCTCGCCGAGGCGAAACGGCCGCTGGTGCGGCTGCGCGGCAAGTGGATCAAGGTCGACGCGCGCCTGCTCGCGAAGGTGCGGGCTCAACGCGCGAAGAAGCTGTCCGGGGCGGAGGCCCTGGCCGCGGCGCTCACCGGCGAACTGGAGCTGGACGGTGAGAAGGTCGAGTTCACCGCCCCGTCGGCGCTGACCGGGCTGCTCCAGCGGATCCGCGACTCGGCCGCGGAACCGATCGAGCAGCCCGCGGACCTGCGCGCCACCCTGCGGTCGTACCAGAAGGCGGGCCTGGCGTGGCTGGCCACGATGACCGGACTCGGTCTCGGTGCCTGCCTCGCCGACGACATGGGGCTCGGCAAGACGATCCAGCTCATCTCCCTGCACCTGCACCGGCGGCCGCTCAAGGAGGGGCCCACCCTCGTCCTGTGCCCGACGTCGTTGCTGGGCAACTGGGAGCGGGAGTTCGCCCGGTTCGCCCCGGAGATCCCGGTGCGCCGGTTCCACGGCGGGGGACGGCATCTCGACGAGGTCGCGCCGGACGAGGTCGTGCTCGCCACGTACGGCGTCCTCCGCCGGGACCGCGAGACACTGTCCGAAGTGGACTGGGGGATGATCGCCGCCGACGAGGCACAGCACGTCAAGAACCCGCTTTCGGTGACGGCCAAGGAACTGCGGAAGATCCCGGCCGCCGCGAAGGTCGCGCTGACCGGGACGCCGATGGAGAACCGGCTCACCGAACTGTGGTCCATCATCGATTGGACGACCCCGGGGCTGCTCGGTTCGCTCGACGGGTTCCGCCGCAAGGTGGCCCGGCCGATCGAGCGAAACCGCGACACCGCCGCGACCGAACGGCTGGCCGCGACCGTCCGGCCGTTCCTGTTGCGCCGCAAGAAGACCGACCCGGACATCGCCCCCGAACTGCCGCGCAAGACCGAGACCGACCGGTTCGTCCCGCTCACCGCCGAGCAGACGACGTTGTACGAGGCGGTGGTCCGGGAGAACCTCGCGATGATCCGCGAACTGGACGGGGTGGCGCGGCGCGGCCAGGTGCTCAAGCTGCTCACCGAGCTCAAGCAGATCTGCAACCATCCGGCGCAGTACCTCAAGGAACCCGGGGTGCTGCACGGCCGCTCCGGGAAGCTCGCCGCCTTCGAGGAACTGCTCGACGTCATCTTGGACGAGGGCGACAGCGTGCTCGTGTTCAGCCAGTACGTCCAGCTGTGCCGCCTGCTGGAGAAACGTCTCGCCGAACGCGGGCTGCCCACGATGCTGCTGTCCGGATCGAGTACGCCCAAGGTCCGCGAGGAGATGGTCGCCCGGTTCCAGGCGGGCGAGGTCCCGGTGTTCCTGCTGTCGCTCAAGGCGGGTGGCGTCGGGCTCAACCTGACCAAGGCCACCCACGTGATCCACTACGACCGCTGGTGGAACCCGGCGGTCGAGGACCAGGCCACCGACCGCGCGTACCGGATCGGGCAGGACAGGCCGGTCCAGGTGCACCGGCTGATCGCCGAAGGCACGCTCGAGGAACGCATCGCCACCGTCCTGGAGACCAAACGCGGACTGGCCGACGCGGTCATCGGCGCGGGCGAGAACTGGATCACCGAATTGTCCGACGACGAACTCGCCGACCTCGTCCGGCTCGGGGAGACCTGATGACCGGCGTGACCAGGCGGAAGCGGCGGACCTTCGGCAACACGTGGTGGGGCAAGGCGTGGGTCGAAGCGCTGGAAGAGCGCGCCAAACTCGACCCGAATCGGCTGCCGCGCGGGCGCACGTACGCGCGCAAGGGCACGGTCGGCGACCTGGCCGTTGGCACGGGCGAGGTGACGGCCCGGGTGCAGGGCAGCCGCGCCTTGCCCTACCGGGTGACGATCCACATGCGGGCGTTCACCGGGGAACAGTGGGAGAAGCTGCTCGGCATGGTCGGTGCGCGGCTCGGGCATGTCGCCGCCCTCCTCGACGGCGAACTCCCCGGCGAACTGGCCGAGGACGCGCGGGCCGCCGGCGCGGATCTGCTGCCCGGCCCCGGCGATCTCCGTCCGAAGTGTTCCTGCCCCGACAGCGCGAACCCGTGCAAGCACGTGGCGGCGGTGTACTACCTGGTCGCGGACGAGGTCGACGCCGATCCGTTCGTGTTGTTCCTGCTCCGTGGCCGTCCGCGGGAGGCCGTGCTCGCGGAACTGCGGTCCCGCCGGGCGCCCGCGAGCGCGCAGGGCAAGCGGGTGCGGGCCCCCGCCCCGCCCGGCGTGGACCCGAAACGCGCCTACACCCGGCGGATCGCCGCACTGCCGCCGCGACCCGCCGTCCCGGGGACGGTCGGACCGCCCGCCGTCCTCGACCTCGATCCGCCGCATCGCACGGGCTGGAGCGGCGACACCTTCGCCGAACTCGCCGCCGACGCCGCCGCGAGGGCGTGGGAACTGCTGGTCATGGGGCCCGGAGAGGACACCGAGCTGTCGTTCGAGGAAGACCTCGCCCGCCGCGCCGCCGGGCGTCCGGACACGATCGCCGAACTCGCCGAGGCCGCTCAGGTCCCGGTGCGTGAGCTATCCGCCTGGGTGCAGGCCTGGGGTGAGGCGGGCAGGGGCGGGATGGCGGTGGTCCGGGAG
The DNA here is from genome assembly GCF_000478275.1 of Amycolatopsis orientalis DSM 40040 = KCTC 9412. Classification (GTDB taxonomy): domain Bacteria; phylum Actinomycetota; class Actinomycetes; order Mycobacteriales; family Pseudonocardiaceae; genus Amycolatopsis; species Amycolatopsis orientalis. The sequence continues at coordinate 221,448 of NZ_ASJB01000015.1, read as the reverse complement.
GCCTGGCGTCCGGGGCAGGCGCCGCTCGTGCGGGCCAGGGCGGATCTGGCCGAATCGGGGCTGCCGGGGGAGCCGAAGACCTGGCGGAACCGGATCACCCAAGGTGACCTGCAACTGCGCTACGGCCGCGACGAACGCTGGTACCGCTTCGTGCGCGACGGCGAGGGCTGGCGGGTCGACGGCCCGTCGTCCGCCCGTCCGGCCGACGTGATCTACCCACCTTGACCCTGACCCTGGCCTCGTGAGTGGTGATGACGGTTCTAACCGTCATCACCACTCACGAGGCGGTGGACCGCCGCCAGGTGCGGTAGCTCCACTCCAGGAACCGTTCGACCCCGCGGACCACGTGGGCGCTGCGGATCGAGGGGAAGACGTCGAAGGCGTGCTGCGCGCCGGAGAGTTCCGCGTAGGCGACCTCGCGTTTGGACGTCTCCCGCAGGCGCCGGACGAATTCACGGGCCTCGCCCACCGGCACCAGCGAGTCATGGACGCCGTGGATGACGAAGAACGGCGGCGCGTCTTCGGTGATCCGGTCCAGCGGCGAGGCCGCGATGTAGTCGTCGAGGAAGTTCACCGGATCTCTGTCCGCCTCGAAGACGTGCCGGGCGATCAGTGTCTTCAGCCGGGCCTGGCTGGAGCGCCGTCCGCTGGTCGCGGCGAAGTCGTACACGCCGTAGTGCGGCACGCACGCCTGGATGCTCGTGTCGGCCTCGGTGAAGCCGGGCTGCATCGCCGGGTCGTTCGCGGTCAGCGCCAGCAGCGCCGCGAGATGCCCGCCCGCCGAACCGCCGGTCACGGCGACGAACGACGGGTCTCCGCCGTAGGACTCGGCGTTGTCCCTGATCCATGCCAGCGCGCGTTTGGCCGCGACGATATGCGCGGGCCAGCGGGCGGCGGGGGAGAGCGGGTAGTTGATCGCGACGCAGATCCAGCCGCGTTTGGCCATGTGCAGCATCAGCGGCAGGCCCTGCTGGTCCTTGTTGCCGATCACCCACGCGCCACCGTGCACCTGCAGCAGGATCGGCGCGCCGGTGACCGGCTCGCGCGGGGAGTAGACGTCGAGCAGGAACCGCTTCCCGCCCGGCGCGTACGCGATGTTCCGTTTCCGCCGCACCTCGGGGTCGCGCATGCGGAACGGCAGGGCGAGCTGGCCCCACGGTGTCGCGAGGTCGGTCGGGCTCGGCGGATGCGCCAGCTCGCCGGTGTAGGCATCGCCGATGCCTTCGGTGAGCGCGGTCTCGATCTCGCCGCGGGCACGCTGGGATTGAGCGATCAGTGTGCCGAGCCCGGCCGCCGACGCGGCCGCGAGCGCGAGACCGGCCTTGCTCGACCCGCCCCGGTGCCGCGCGACGTGCGCCGCCGCGTCGGCCGCGGTGAGCGCGAGCAGATGCGGCGCGAGCTCCCCGGTGAGCCAGCCCGCGAAGAACGCCGGGACCGCCGTCCGGGCGTTGCGCGGCGGCTTGAGCGCGTTCGCGGTGAGCGCGAGCTGGAGTGCCTGGCGGAGGACGAAACTCGGCTGCATGGGAGCCGATCCTACCGCCGGGTGACGGCCTAGAACCGGTTGCAGAGTTCGCCTAGGGTGATTCTCATGCAGAGATTGAGCGGTCTGGACGCGAGTTTCCTCTATCTGGAGACACCGGCCCAGGCCCTGCACGTGTGCGGACTGCTCATCCTGGACGGATCGACCATGCCGGGCGGCTACGATTTCGCGCGCTTCAAGGAGAAGCTGGCCGAACGGGTGGAGCTGATCCCGGCATTCCGGCGCAAGCTGCACAATCCACTCTGGAATCTGACCCATCCCGTCTGGGTCGAGGACGAGGATTTCGACCTCGAAGCCCATGTTCACCGGATCGGCGTACCCGCGCCGGGGGACCGGCGGGAACTGGCCGAACTCTGCGCCCACATCGCGGGACAACGGCTGGACCGCGCGAAGCCGCTGTGGCAGTTGCACGTCATCGAAGGCCTGGCCGACGGCGGGATCGCCGTCCTGCTCAAGATGCACCACGCCAGTGTGGACGGCGTCGGCGGCGCGAGCCTGATCACCGCGCTCGCCGGTCTCGAACCGGACGCCCCGCCGCCGGAGATCGCGCGGGAGGAACGCCGCAACGCGGACGTACCGGGCAGGCGGGCGTTGCTCGGCGCCGGGCTGAGGTCGTTCGTGAAGAGTCCACTGGAGCTGGCGAAACTCCTGCCGGATCTGCTCGGGCTCGCGCCGAGATGGATCGGGAAGGCGTTGCAGGGCAAGGGAATGCCGGTGCCGTTCACGGCGCCGCGCACCTCGCTGAACGGGACGATCACCGCGCACCGCAGCGTCGCCTACGCCTCACTCGACCTCGACGAGGTCAAGCAGGTGAAGAACGCGTTCGGGGTCACCGTCAACGACGTCGTCCTCGCCGTCGTTTCCGGTGCCCTGCGGCGGTTCCTGCGGGACCGGGACGAACTGCCGGACGACCCGCTGGTGGCGACCGTGCCGGTGTCGGTGCACGGACGGACCGGACGCGAGCACGGCAGCAACAAGGTGTCGGCGTTCTTCGCGTCGCTACCCACCCATCTGGAGGATCCCGCCGCGCGGGTGTTCATGCTCGCGGAGTCGAACCGGCTGTCGAAGGACCATCACTACGACATCGACGCCGACATGCTCGGAGACTGGGCGCAGTTCTCGGCGGCGACCATGTTCGGGCTCGCGGTGCGCGCGTACTCGGCGCTGCGGCTCGCCGAACGGCATCCGGTGGTGCACAACCTGGTGGTGTCCAATGTGCCCGGACCGCCGATGCCGCTGTACCTGCTGGGCTGCCGGATCACCGGGCTCTACCCGCTCGGGCCGGTGTTCCACGGCGCCGGGCTCAACGTGACCGTGCTGTCCAACGCGGGACGCGTCGACGTCGGCCTGCTCGGTGCCCGCGAACTCACCGGCGATCTGTGGCCGCTCGCCGACCATTTCCAGGACGCGCTTCAGGAACTGGTCAAGGCCGCACCCTAGCGCCGCACGGCCACCGCGAACCGGGCGTCAGGAGTCTTCGGCTTCGACCATGGCCACGACCTCGGCGAGGTCCGGGCCCGCTTCGGCGATGAAGCGCTCGACCAGTGCGAGGGGCAGTGGCTCATCGGTGTCGGCCCGGAACAAGGCCGTGCCGCTGGTGCCGTCCAGGTAGGCGTTCAGGACGACGCCCTTGCCCGGCGTCGGCGCGACGTCCTCCAGTTCCCAGCCGAAACCGTAGCGGGATGAGTCGCTCCATCGGTTGATCAGGTAATGGCGGCCGTCGTACTCCCAGCTCATGACGGCATCATGCCCGGCCGGGACCGCCCGCCGCGACCGTGTTTCCCGTGGGGGTTGCCGTCCGGGCGCCTTCCGGATAAGACTAGAACAGGTTTCAGTATTGTGCCCGTCCGGCCCGGTGAGGAGCCAGAGTGGACTTCCAGTTCGACGAGACGCAGACCGAGGTCACCGCGCTGACCGCGCGCGTGCTCGGCAAGGAGCGCGCCCCCGCCGAGACCTGGCGCGCGCTCGCCGACGCCGGCCTGCTCGCCTTGGCACTGCCCGCCGAACTCGGCGGTGACGGCCTCGGCGTCGCCGAAGTCGCTTTGGTCCTGACCGAACTCGGCCGCGTCGCCTCTCCGGTCCCGGCGCTGGCTTCGCTCGCCTTCGGTGTCCTGCCGGTCGGCGCGCTGGGCGGACCGGATCAGCGCGCGGCCCTGCTGCCGCCGGTCGCCGCGGGCGACTCCGTGCTCACGGCCGCGTTGCACGAACCTTCCGCGCCGTTCACCACCCGGCCCGCGACCGTGGCGGAGTCGGCCGGGGACTGGCGGCTGAGCGGGATCAAGGTCGGCGTGCCGTTCGCGGCGGAGGCGGCGCGGATCCTCACGCCCGCGTCGCTGCCGGGCGGCACCGGCGTCTTTCTGGTCGATCCCCACGCGGACGGCGTGACGCTGACCCCCACCAGGACTTCTTCGGGTACCCCGGACTACACGATGACGCTGGACTCCGTGACCCTCACGGACGCCGATCTTCTCAACGGACACGGCCCCGGCGAAGCGATCGCGACCCTGCACCGGTTCGCGCTCGCAGGAACGGTGGCGTTCGGTGACGGGCTGCTCGCCGGCGCGCTCGCGCTGACCACCAGGCATGTCGGCGAACGCGAACAGTTCGGGCGCCCGCTCGCGGCGTTCCAGGCGGTGGCACAACAGATCGCGGACGTCTACGTGGCGTCGAGAACCGTTCAGCTCGCCGCACGCTCGGCGGTGTGGCGGCTCGCCGCGGGGCTGGACGCCCAGGCGGAACTCGACATCGCGGCGTACTGGCTGGCGGAGGAGGCCCCCGAGGCGCTCGCCGTCTGCCATCACCTGCACGGCGGGATCGGGGTGGACGAAACCTATCCACTGCACCGGTTCTCGTCGGCGATCAAGGATCTCGGACGGACCCTCGGCGGCGCCTCGCATCGGCTGGCCGAGCTGGGCGAACTGGTGGCGGGGTGAACCGATGCTGATCGAACTGACCGCGGCGCAACGACAACTGCGCACCGAGCTGCGAAAGTACTTCGCCGGTTTGGTGAGCGCCGACGAACGGCGGGCGATGCTGCGCGAGCGGCATGGCCCGGTGTACCGCGAGATCGTGCGGCGGATGGGCCGCGACGGCTGGCTCGGCGTCGGCTGGCCGGAACAGTACGGTGGCCGCGGTTTCGGCGAGATCGAGCAGCACCTCTTCGTCGACGAGGCCGCCCGGGCCGACGTCCAGCTGCCGTCGGTGACGTTGCAGACCGTCGGGCCCACCCTGCAGGCGTTCGGTACCGAAGAGCAGAAGTCCTTGTTCCTGCCCAAGATCCTGGCGGGCGAGGTGCATTTCGCGATCGGGTACACCGAACCGGACGCGGGAACCGACCTCGCCGCGCTGAGGACCACGGCGGTCCGCGAGGGTGACGAGTACGTCGTCAACGGCCAGAAGATCTTCACCACCGGCGGCCACGACGCCGACTACATCTGGCTCGCCGTACGGACCGCGCCGGACGCGCCCAAGCACAAGGGGATCTCGATCCTCATCGCGAGCACGCGCGATCCCGGCTATTCGTGGACGCCGATCATCACCTGCGACGGCGCGCACCATGTCAACGCCACCTACTACTCGGACGTCCGGGTGCCGGCGAACATGCTGGTGGGCAAGGAGAACGAGGGGTGGCGGCTGATCACCACCCAGCTGAACCACGAACGCGTCATGCTGGGCCCCGCCGGGCGCATCGGCGGCGTCGGCGACCGCGTCCGCGACTGGGCGGCGTCCAGGAAGGCGCCGGACGGGACGCCGTTGACGCAGCTGCCCGACGTCCGCGGTGTACTCGCCGAAACCCTGGCGACCGCGCGGGTCAACGAACTGCTGAACTGGCAGGTCGCCGCCTCCTCGGCCACCGGGCCGGTGGCCGTCGCCGACGCCTCGGCCACCAAGATCTTCGGTTCCGAACGGATCCAGCGGCTGGCCAGGAGACTGGAGGAGATCGTGGCCCGGCACGGCGATCAGGCCGATCCCGAAACCGCGGACCTGGCGCTGTGGCTGGACGTGGTCGCCAAACGCAATCTGGTGCTGACCTTCGGCGGTGGCGTCAACGAGATCCAGCGTGAGCTGATCGCCACCGCGGGCCTCGGGCTGCCGAGGGTGCCGCGATGAGCATCCAGGAGGCGGCGGAACGTATCGCCGCGAAAGGGGAATCGGCGCCGAGGGCCGCCCGTGACGCGGTCAACCAGGCCATGGTGAACAACTGGGTCGAGGCCATCGGCGACCGTAATCCGGTGTACGTCGACGAAGAGTTCGCCGCCAAGAGTGTCCACAAGGGACTCGTCGCTCCGCCCGCGATGGCGCAGGTGTGGACGATGGGCGGGCTCCACGGGACGAGGGCCTCGGACGATCCGCTCGGCGCGATGATGGAGGTGCTCGACGAAGCGGGGTTCACCTCGGTCGTCGCGACCAACTCCGAGCAGACCTACCATCGCTATCTGCGGCACGGCGAACGCGTCTCGGCGACCGCGAAACTCGAAAGCGTCGTCGGGCCGAAACGCACCGCGCTGGGCGAAGGCTGGTTCGTGACGACGAAGACCACCTGGTATGTGGGGGACGAGGCCGTCGCGGACATGGTGTTCCGGGTGCTGAAGTTCCGCCCGCCCGGCGCCGAACCCGCCAAGGCGGCCGCTCCGGTGCTGCGGCCGGTGATCAGCAAGGACACCGAGTTCTTCTGGGCCGGGCTGCGCGAAGGGGAACTGCGGATCCAGCGGTGGGGCGAAACCCTGCGGCATCCGCCCGGTCCGATGCCACCGGACGGCGACCTCGACGCCAAACCGGACCACGTCGTCGCCTGTGGCCGGGGGACGGTCTACAGCTATGTCGTGCACCACCATCCGCCGGTTCCCGGCAAGGAGCTGCCGTTCGTGGTCGCGCTCGTCGAACTCGAAGAGGGTGTCCGGGTGATGGGCGAACTGCTCGACGCCGATCCCGAAACTGTCCACATCGGACTCCCGGTGGAGGCCGCCTTCGTGAAGGTCGACGAGGAACTGACCTTGCCCGCTTGGAGGATGGCGCGATGAAGGACTGTGTGGTCGGCACCGAGTTGCCGCCCTTGACGATCGAGGCCACCCCGACCTTCGTGGTGAGCACCGCGCTCGCGACACGGGATTTCCAGGACGTCCACCACGATCGGGACGCCGCCGTCCAGCGGGGCTCGAAGGACATCTTCCTCAACATCCTCACCGACACCGGGCTGGTGCAGCGGTTCGTGACCGACTGGGCGGGCCCGGAGGCGTTCGTGCGGTCGATCAAGATCCGGCTCGGCGTGCCCTGCTACGCCTACGACACCCTGACCTTCACCGGACGGGTCACGGACCGCGACGGCGACGACGTGGTGGTCTCGGTGTCCGGTGTGGACAGTCTCGGCGAGCATGTGACCGGGACCGTGGAACTCACGCTGGGAGGCGAGTGATGACGCTGTCCGGACGGGCCGCGATCGCCGGTATCGGCGCGACGGAGTTTTCCAAGGACTCGGGGCGTAGCGAGCTGCGGCTGGCGGCGGAAGCGGTTTCGGCCGCGTTGAAGGACGCGGGTCTCTCACCGTCCGATGTGGACGGACTGGTCTCGTTCACCATGGACGGCAACAGCGAGATCGCCGTGGCGCGGGAACTCGGGATCCCCGAGCTGAAGTTCTTCAGCCGGATCCACTACGGCGGCGGAGCGGCGGCCGCGACCGTGCAGCAGGCCGCGATGGCCGTGGCCACCGGGGTCGCGGACGTCGTCGTCGCGTACCGGGCCTTCAACGAACGGTCCGGGATGCGGTTCGGCCAGGTGTCTTCAGCCGCGGCGGGCCAGGTGAACTCCTCCGGCGTCGACAACGCGTTCCACTACCCCATGGGGATCGCGACACCCGCGGCGACCGTCGCCATGCTCGCCCGGCGCTACATGCACGAGTACGGCGCGACCAGCGAGGACTTCGGCAGGGTGGCCGTCGTCGACCGCGCCCGTGCGGCGACGAACCCGAAGGCGTGGTTCTACGGCAAGCCGATCACCCTCGAAGACCACCAGGCCTCCCGCTGGGTCGCGGAGCCGTTGCATCTGCTCGACTGCTGTCAGGAGAGCGACGGCGGCGTCGCGCTGGTGATCACCAGCGCCGAGCGGGCGCGCGACCTCAGGCATCGGCCCGCCGTGATCGCCGCCGCCGCGCAGGGCAGTGGTCCGGACCAGTACGTGATGACCAGCTACTACCGCGACGACCTCCCGGCGCTGCCCGAGATGGGTGTCGTGGGGCGGCAGCTCTGGGCGCAGTCCGGCCTGGGCCCCGGCGATATGGACCTGGCGGTGCTGTACGACCACTTCACCCCTTATGTCCTGATGCAGCTGGAAGAACTCGGCTTCTGCGGCAAGGGGGAGGCCAAGGACTTCATCGGCGGCGGCACCCTGGAACTCGACGGGAAACTGCCGCTCAACCCGCACGGCGGACAACTCGGGGAGGCCTACATCCACGGGATGAACGGCATGGCCGAAGGGGTCCGCCAAATCCGGGGAGACGCCGTCAACCAGGTCGAGGGGGCCGAACGCGTGCTCGTGACCGCGGGCACCGGCGTTCCCACGAGCGGCCTAGTCCTCACCGCGGGGTGAGATCACCTCATTGCCCGATGGTGTACTAGAGCAGCACCTGCCACGGTGAAGGGGATACCGGTCGGTGCGGAGGTGCCATGTCGGGTCCAGTCTTCGTAGCGTGGACGCTGACCGCGGTGTTCGCCGCGCTCGCCCTGCCCTGTGTGCTGAGACTCGTCCGTTTGGATTACCGCGGCCAGGGCGCGGCGGTGCGCAACGGAGATCTGGCCGAACTGCTGCTCGTCGTGGCCATGGTCGCGATGCTGTCCCCGGTGGGCGGCCCGATCCCCGCGGCGGGCTGGCAGGCGGTATTGGTGCTGACCGCGGGCTGGTTCGCCGTCGCGTGGTGGAAGGGACGGCGGTCCGGGCACGCCGCCTGCGGGCATCACGCCGTCTCCGCCGCGGCGATGCTGTTCATGGTGACGTTCATGCCGCACAGCGAGGTCTCCCACGGGCCCTGGCTGGTGATGTCCGGCGCCGGCGCCGCCCCCGCACTGTGGTTGTCCGTGGTTTTCGGTGCCGTGGCGGCGTATTTCGCGGTGGACGCGGTGCGGGCCGGGGTCCTGGCGGCGCGGGGCGAACCGGGTGCCGGTGAGGTGTCGCGCCGGGTGTGCCGGTCCGTCATGGGACTGGGGATGGGCTACATGCTCCTGGCCGCCGCCCTCTAACCCGCGTTTAGCGGGCTAACTGCGCTCAGGTGCCGACGCGCCGGACGACCCCGTCCCCGGCGTCCCCCGGATCCGGCAGGGCGGCGGCCGGGTTGTCCGAGGCCCAGGCGGCGGCGTCGGCGATGTCCTTGGTGAGCGCGACGATCAGCGCCTCCGACGAGGGGTACGCCTCCTGCTCCCGCAGGTGGTGGCCCAGCCAGACGGTCAGCGTCTCGCCGTAGAGGTCCCCGGCGAAGTCCAGCAGGTGTGCCTCGACGAGCCGGTAGCCGTCCGCGCCGTAGTACGTCGGCCTCCTGCCGACCGAGACCGCGGCCGCGATCCGGGTGCCGTCGGCGCGTTCGGCCCAGCCCGCCCACACTCCGTCGCCGATCTGGCCGTCCTGGTCGCGCAGCGCGATGTTGGCGGTCGGGAAGCCCAGTTCCCGCCCCCGCTGATCGCCCTTCTCCACCTGGCCACGGACCACGAAGAACTCCGCCGTCATACCGCTCCCGTCCCTGCCGTCACGAAAGCCATGAATACCACGAGCCGCGGCCGGGGTCGACCGCCGGTCGCGCCGTGGGAACAGTCCACTGTGTACTCGGTCACGTCGTGACGAGGCGGTACCCGAGATCCAGCTCGGTCCGGCCCAGCAGGCCGACATGCTGCCGGTGCCAGTGCCCGTCGGCGAGGTCGGCGCGCAACCGGCCGACCGCTTCGGCGACGACGTTCTGATCCAGCAGCGCGACACCGGACATCCCGGAGCGCACGCGCTCGGACAGGTACGCCTCGGGCCTGCGCCAATACGCGCCGAGGAATCCGTCGACGCAGTCCGAGGGCACCGGGAGCGGAGCCACCGACGGCGTCCCGCCCAGCGCGGTCAGTTCGTCGACGACGCGGTCGAGGCAGGCCAGCCGGGTCTCGTGCTCGGCGATCTCCGGCAGGTACTCGCGCACCAGCCAGAACCGCGCGAACACCGCCGGATCCCAGGTCACGATCACCTGACGCCGGGACACGCGCCGCAGCTCGGCCAGCCCGGCGGTCACGTCCGTCCAGTGGTGCACGGTGAGCACCGCGAGACCGGCGTCGAAGGCGTCGTCGTGAAACGGGAGGCTCTCCGCACAGGCCTGGACGGCCGGGGCCGCGGTGACCGGACGCTGCCCGATCATCCGCCGCGACGGCTCGACGGCGATCACGCCGCGATCCCCGGGCTCGTAGGAACCGGCGCCGGCGCCGACGTTGACCACCGATCGCGCGTCACCGAGCGCGGCGGTCACGGCGGCCGCGATCCGGGGATCCGGACGTCTCGATCGCGCGTAATCCCGGCCGAGTTCGGCATACGGGTCGGAGATCAAGGGGCGCACCCGGCCGAGTTTAGCCAGAACCCTTACCGGCATGGACGAGGATTCAGTCTGTCGTGGTCAATAAAGTGTCCGAAAGGACCGGTGCCTCGTCCCGGCCGGGCGCGGTGGTCGTGATCAGCAGCCCGGCGGGCTCGCGCCAGACGCGGGTCCGCAGCCGTTCGCCGGGGAAGACGACACCGGCGAACTTGGCCGAGAACGACGCGACGCGCGAGGTGTCGCCGTCGAGGAATTCGTCGGTGACGGCCTTCGCGATGACACCGTAGGTGCACAGGCCGTGCAGGATCGGCGCGTCGAACCCGGCCGCCGCGGCGAACGCGGGATCGGCGTGCAGGGGATTGCGGTCGCCGCAGAGCCGGTAAAGCAGGGCCTGTTGCGGCAGCGTCGGCGTGTCGATGACCGCGTCCGGTTCCCGCGACGGGAGTTCGACGCGATCGGACGGGCCGCGTTCACCGCCGAAACCTCCTTCGCCCCGGGCGAAGATACTCGACCGCAGCGTCCACAGTGGAGAGCCGTCGGAATCCGTGGCGACCGTCTCGTTCACGATCACCGCCGCCTTGCCCTTGTCGAACACGTCGACGATCCGGGTCCGCGCCACGGCCTTGCCGGATACCGGGATCGGCCGGTGCGCGATCACCTCCTGCTTGCCGTGCAACACCTTTCCGAGATCGACCTCGACGCCGGGGAACGAGACGGCGGGAGGTTCGAACACGCGCAGGTTCGCCGCCACGGTCGCGAACGTCGGCAGGACCTGGAGCCCGTCCTCGTAGGTGTAGCGCAGTTCCCGCGGGCTCACCGGATCCGCGCCCGCGCCGAGCGCCAGGTGGTACAGCTGGACGTCCGACGCGGTCCAGGCGAAACCCACCTCACCGAGGTCGGCACCGATCGCGACTGCGGGGTCGATGGGCAAAGCGACTCCTACTCGTAGGTGACGGTGACCTCGTCGGTCAGCGGCAGGGACTGGCACGCCAGCACGATGCCTTCGGCGATGTCGTCGCCGTCGAGGACCTCGTTGTTGAGCATCTTCACCTCGCCGGAGGTGATCCGGCAGGCGCAGGCGCTGCACTGGCCCTCGCGGCAGGAGTACGGCGCGTCAAAACCCTTTTCCAACAACAGGTCCAGCAGCTTGGTCCGGCGTGGCCAGGCCAGTTTCCTGGTCTCGCCGTCCAGCGAGACCTCGAGGCCCGCCGGGCTTTCGGCCTCTTCGACGGCGACAGGTTCGGTCACCTCGAACGGATTCCCGCCGAGGGACAGGAACCGCTCCAGGTGGATCCGCTTGCGTGGCAGGCCGAGTTCCTTGAGGACCGTGCGCGCGGCCTCCATGAACGGGGCCGGGCCACAGATGAACGCCTCGTGCGCGGTGTACGGCCGCACCAGGGCGCGCAGCTGGGCCTCGGTCGGCAGGCCCTGCAGGCTTTCCAGCCAGTGCAGCACGATCAGCCGGTCTTCGTGTTCCGCGGCGAGGTCCGCGAGTTCCCGCGCGAAGATCACCGAGCCCTCGTCGCGGTTCGCGTAGAGGAGCACCACCTTGCCGGTTCCGTGTGCCAGGGCCGATTTCAGGATCGACATCACCGGCGTGATCCCGCTGCCGCCCGCGAGCAACAGGAAGTCCTCGTCGAGCGACGCGGGACTGAACACCCCGGACGGCGGCAGGACCTGGACCTCCTGGCCCGCGCGGAGGTTGTCGCAGAGCCAGTTCGACCCGTAGCCGCCGGTGGTGCGCTTGACGGTGACCTGGACGCGGTTCTCGTGCGGCGCGCTGGAGAGCGAATAGCAGCGGGCCACCGACCCGGTCCGCTCGCTCGGCACGCGGACGGTGAGGAACTGCCCTGGGGTGTAGGCGAAAACCGCGGCGTGCTCGGCCGGGATGTCGAAGACGATCGAGCGCGCGTCGGCGGTTTCGGTGATGACCTCGGCCACGGTCACGGTGACGGGACCGCTCATTCGGGCACCTCCAGCAAGCCGTCCTTCAGCGCGGCGTCGATGCTGTCGCTGAGGTTGGCACAGGTGTCGAGCAACGCCGTCTGGGCCCCGGACGCCTTCCGCTCCGCGAACACCGGGCAGCTCGCGGCCGCGTCGGTGGTCCACTGGATACTGGTGTGCTGCACGCTGTTCTTCTTGACCAGCACACAGGTCCCGCACGTCCGGCAGGCCAGCGGGCGCAGCCCGGCGGTGAGGAATTCGACGGTCTCGGGCTTCACACCCCGGCCTCTTCCGCCTGCTGCCGCGCCAGGTTCTCGGCCACCTCCGCCGCCCAGACCTCGTTCGCGCGGCTGGTGTCCACTTCGAACTCGAACCGCCGCGTCATGTCCTCGGTGACGTCGGCGGCGTCCACGTAGAACTGGTCGTACCAGCGGCGGAGCTGGTAGACCGGCCCGTCCTCCTCGCACAGCAACGGGTTGTCGATCCGCGTCTTGTTGCGCCAGATCTCCACGTCCTGCAGGAAGCCGACGCCGATGCCCTTGGCGAACTTCCCGGCGATCTTGTCCGCGTGCTCGTCCGAGATCCCGGGGAGCTTCTTCACGATCACGCCCCATTGCAGCACGAACGAGTTCTCGGTGACCGGGTAGTGGCAGTTGATCAGCACGTTCTCGATCTCGAAACCCTGGTAGGTGTTGAGCAGGGTGTTGATCATGTACGACGGCCCGAAATAGGACGCCTCGGACCGCAGCAGGTTCTCCTCGCCGCCGTAGTTCGACGCCATTCCCTTGTCCGGACGGCCCTTCGTGTTCAGGTACTGCGTGGCGATATGCCCCTCGAACACGTTCTTGAAATAGGTCGGGAAGGCGTAGTGGATGTAGAAGAAATGCGCCATGTCGACCATGTTGTCGATGATCTCGCGGCAGTTGGAGCCCTCGATCAGGACCGAGTCCCAGGTCCAGTTGCTCCACTCGCCGTTGAACACGCCCTCGATCCGGGGGATGACGACGTCCTCGGGCGGCGGGTTGCCCTCCGGGTCGTTCCAGACGAACAGCTGCTTGTTCTCCTCCAGCACCAGCCACGACTTCGTCCGCGCCCGCAGCGGAACCCTTTTGGCGTAAGGGATCGAGGCGCATTTGCCGTTGCCGCTCCAGCGCCAGTCGTGGAACGGGCAGGCGATCTCGTCGCCCTTGACCTCGCCCTGGGTGAGGTCGCCGCCCATATGGCGGCAGTACCCGTCGAGCACGTTCAGCTTGCCGGACGAGTCGGCGAAGACCACCAGTTTCGTCCCGAACGCCGTGATGGCGTGCGGTTTCCCGTCCCGGAACGACTCGGCGAGGCCGAGACAGTGCCAGCCGCGCGCGAACCGCGAAGGGGGCGCGCCCGCGTCGATCTGCCGTACGGATTCCGTCGTCATCGGCTGCCTCCCGTTTGACCGTGATCTTGCAGCGCGAGATGCTCGGCCGCAAGGTAGCCGAACACCATCGCCGGGCCGATCGTCGCGCCGGGGCCGGCGTAGGTGCGGCCCATCACCGCCGCGCTCGTGTTCCCCGCCGCGTAAAGTCCGTCGATCACCGAACCGTCTTCGCGCAGGACCCGCGCGTGCCGGTCGATCCTCAACCCGCCCTTGGTGCCCAGGTCGCCGGGCACGATCTTCACCGCGTAGTACGGCGCGACGTCGAGCGGGCCGAGGCTCGGGTTGGGTTTGTTCCGCGGGTCGCCGTAGTAGTGGTCGTACGCGCTCCGCCCGCGATGGAAGTCCTCGTCCACGCCGCTCTTCGCGAAGCCGTTGAACCGCCGCACGGTGGCCTCCAGCGCGTCGGCCGGGACCTCCATCCGCTCGGCGAGGTTCGCGATCGTGCTCGCCTTGACCGCGATGCCCGCTTTGAACCAGCGGCCGGGCAGCGGCTGGCGCGGGCCGAGGCCGGTGAACATGTACCGGTTGCGGTTGCGCTGGTCGAACACCAGCCAGGTCGGGATGTTCTCGCCGGGTCCGTCGCCTTCGCCGTACATCGCGTGTACGGCTTCGACGTACGGCGCCGATTCGTTGACGAACCGCTCGCCGTGCGCGTTGACCATCAGGCAGCCCGGCCGCGACCGTTCGGCGAGCGCGAACCACGGGCCGCCGGTCAGCGGGATGGACGGGCCCCACCAGGCGTCGTCCATCAGGTCGGTGGCCGCGCCGAGTTTGAGCCCGGCCCCGATGGCGTCACCGGTGTTGGCTTCGGCGCCGACGGTCCACTCGGTGCCGATGGGCGCGCGCTGGTACTTGACCCGCATCTCCTCGTTGCGCTCGAACCCGCCCGCGCCGAGGACGACGCCGAGCCGGGAGCGGATCAGGGTCTCTTCACCCTGCCGGAGGACCACGACGCCGATCACGCGGTCGTCTTCGACCTGGAGGTCCACGAGCGGGGTGTTCAACCAGACGGGGACATCCGCCCGCCGCAGCCCCTCGCGCAGCCCGGCCGCAAGCGCTTGCCCCATGGAAAGGAGCCGCTGACGGCGGATCCTGCCGACCAGCCAGCGGCCGCCGAGGCCGAGGACGCGGAGGATCCCGCACGGATGCCGGGCGAGCAGGCTCAGCCACCGGTAGTCCGCCTGGGTGATCGGGACGCCCAGCGGGGGAGCGCTGTAGGGAGGCTCCAGCTTCGCCAGCTCCGGCCCGAGCAGGTTGCCGTCGAGGGCCGCCGGTTCGACCGAGCGCCCACCGGCGCGCCCACCGGGTGCTTCGGGGTGGTAGTCGGAGTAACCGCGGACCCAGCGGAAGCGCAACGGCGTCTTCTCGCAGACGAAGGACAGGACCTCGGGGCCTCGGTCGAGGAAGGCCGACCGGAGTTCGGCCGGGACGACGTCCCCGACGATCGACTGGAGGTACTCGTGCGCCCGCTCCGGGGGTTCGTCGATCCCGGCCGCGCGCAGGGCGTGGTTGCCGGGGATCCAGACGCCGCCCCCCGAGCGGGCCGTCGAGCCGCCGAAGTGGGCGGCCTTCTCCACGACCAGGACCTTGAGTCCCCGATGGGCTGCGGACAGTGCGGCGGTCATCCCGGCGGCACCACTGCCCGCCACGATCACGTCGTAGTCCATACGCCCCTCACCTGGAACACGTTGTAGGAAGCAGGGAGCAGCATTCGCGCTGCTCCAGTCACCATAGACGAGAACGTGTTCTAGTTCTAGGGTGGGGTCATGGACTCCCTCGTCGCGGATGTGGTGATCGTGGGTTTCGGTGCGGCGGGCGCCTGCGCGGCGATCGAAGCGGCCGACGCCGGTGCCCGGGTGCTCGTGCTGGACCGGTTCTCCGGCGGTGGCGCGAGCGCCGTGAGCGGCGGTGTCGTCTACGCGGGCGGCGGGACCGCGCAGCAACGGGACGCGGGTGTCGACGATTCCGTCGACGCGATGTACGACTACTTGCGGCTCGAGACCGGCGACGTCGTCTCCGAGGAGACCCTGCGGCGGTTCTGCGCGGGCAGTACGGAGATGATCACCTGGCTGGAGGGCAACGGCGTCCCCTTCGAGGGCAGTCTGTGCCCGTATAAGACGTCCTATCCGAGCGACGCGCACTATCTCTATTACTCGGGCAGCGAGGCGGCGGGCGGTTTCCGTGACGCGGCCAAGCCGGCGCCGCGCGGACATCGCGTCAAGGGGCCCGGCACCTCCGGGAAACTGCTGATGAAACGCCTGATGGAGGCTGTCCGCGGCCGGGGGATCCAGGTGCTGCCGCAGACCGCGGCGCGGAACCTGATCGTCGACGAGAACGGGACCGTGACCGGTGTCGTCGTGTCCTCCTTGCGCGACGCCCCCGCCCGGGTGCGGGCCACGCACCGGAGACTGGCCGCGTATGCCGCGAAACCGGGGATCTACGTACCGTCGCTGCGGAAATCACTGCATCAGCGGGTGGAGCGGATCGAACGCCGCTATGGCCGTGAGCTGCGGATTTCCGCCACGCGAGGGGTCGTCCTCGCGGCGGGCGGGTTCATCGCGAACCGTGAGATGGTGCGCGAGCACGCGCCCGCCTATCGCGGCGGGCTGGCGCTCGGGACGTCGGCCGACGACGGGTCCGGGATCCGGCTCGGTGTCGAGGCGGGCGGGGTTACCGCGGAACTCGGGCGGATCTCCGCCTGGCGGTTCATCACGCCGCCGTCGGCCTTTCTCGGCGGACTGCTCGTCGACGAGACCGGCGGGCGGATCATCGACGAATCCCGGTACGGCGCGGCCGTCGGCGAACGCATGATCACCGAACACGGTGGGCGCGGCTGGCTGCTGGTCGACGACGCCATCGTGCGGGAGGTCCGGCGTGACGCGCGCGGGCAAAGCCAGTGGTTCCAAGGACTTCAGGTGCGCTACCTGCTGCGGCAACGCGTGGTCGCCGATTCGCTCGACGAGGTCGCGCGTAAGGCCGGTATCGATCCCGCCGGGCTGGCGGCCAGTGTCGAAGCCGCTCGTTCCGGGGCCGATCCGACGGGTAAACCCGCGGAGTTCGCGCGGCCGCTGGACCAGTCGCCGTACTCGCTGATCGATGTCTCGATCCGGCCCAACATCGGCTATCCGTGCCCGATGCTGACGCTGGGTGGCTTGGTCGTCGACGAGGAGACCGGCGCCGTCCGGGCGGCCTCCGGCGTCCCCATTCGCGGGCTGTACGCGGCGGGCCGGACCGCGGTGGGAATCTGTTCTAGGTCCTATGTGAGCGGTCTGTCGTTGGCCGATTGCGTGTTTTCCGGCCGCCGTGCCGGAGCGCACAGTGCCCTCGACCGGGGATCGGTCGACAAAAACGAGAACGTGTTCTAGTCTTGGATCCGGTTCACGGTCGATGGCGAGAGAGGGAACGCATATGAGCGAGCACGCCGCGCAGGACGTGATCGCGGGGATCCGGGAGCTCCTGCCGGTCCTGCGAGAGCGGGCGCAGGAGGCGGAGGACGCCCGGCGCATTCCCGAGGAGTCCGTCAAATCCCTGCAGGAGACCGGGTTCTTCAAACTCCTGCAGCCGAAGACGTTCGGTGGTCTCGAAGCCGACCCGGTGAGCTTCTACACGTGCGTCAAACTCGTCGCGAGCGCCTGCGGGTCCACCGGCTGGGTCGCCTCCATCCTCGGCGTCCACCCGTGGCACCTCGGGCTGTTCGAAGCGCAGGCACAGCAGGACGTCTGGGGCGACGACCCGGACGTCCGGATCTCCTCGTCGTACGCGCCGATGGGCAAGGCGGACGTCGTCGACGGCGGCTACCGGCTCAGCGGGCGCTGGAGTTTCTCCTCCGGTTGTGATCACGCGACCTGGGTGCTGCTCGGCGGCCCGGTGTTCAAGGACGGCAAGCCGGTCGACTTCTGCACCTACCTGGTCCCGATCTCCGACTACACGATCGAGGATGTCTGGGACACCGTGGGCCTGCGCGGCACCGGGTCGAACGACATCATCGTGAACGACGTCTTCGTCCCGAAGCACCGTGCGCTCAGCTTCATCGCGACGTCGAAGTGCAAGACGCCGGGACAGGAGATCAACCCCGGGCCGCTGTACAAACTTCCCTACGGTTCGGTGCATCCGAGCACGATCACCGCGCCGATCATCGGGATGGCGCAGGGCGCCTACGACGCGCACGTCGAGTACCAGGGCAAGCGCGTCCGCGCGGCCTACGCGGGCGAGCAGTCCAAAGAGGACCCCTTTGCGAAGGTGCGTATCGCCGAAGCGGCGAGTGAGATCGACGCGGCCTGGCTTCAGCTGACGCACAACATCGACGAGCTGTACCAGCTGGCGTGCAAGGGGGAGAAGCTGCCGTTCCCCACGCGGCTGCGGGTGCGCCGCGACCAGGTCCGCGGAACGGAACGCGCGATCTTCGCGATCGACAGGCTCTTCGAGAACTCCGGTGGCCGGGCCTTGCAGGCCGGAACCCCGATCCAGCGGTTCTGGCGCGACGCCCACGCCGGCCGGGTGCACGCGGCGAACGACGCCGAGCGCGCCTACGTCATGTTCGGAACCGGCGCCTTCGGGCTGCCCGTCGAGAATGCGATGGTCTGATGGCCGAAGGAAAGTACGTCACCGTCCAAGGTGGACTGAAGCTGCACTACCACGAGGCGGGCGTGGAGCATCCGGAGACGGTGATCCTCCTGCACGGTGGTGGTCCCGGCGCGTCGGCGTGGAGCAACTTCGGGCGGAACCTGCCGGTGTTCGCCAAGAACTACCGGACACTGGCGATCGACCAGCCCGGATTCGGCCGCTCGGACAAGCCGACGGAACATCCGCAGTACTTCCGCCACAGCGCGGACGCCGTCGTCGGGCTGATGGACGAACTCGGCGTCGAACGGGCCCATTTCGTGGGGAACTCGCTCGGCGGCGGGACGGCCGTGCGGCTCGCGCTGAACTATCCGAAGCGTGCGGGACGTCTGGTGCTGATGGGACCCGGCGGGCTGAGCGTGAACGTGTTCGCACCCGATCCCACCGAGGGCATCAAGAACCTGGGCCGGTTCAGCGCCCCGCCGGGCCCGAGCCGCGAGAAACTGGAAGCCTTCCTGCGGATCATGGTGCACGACCAGTCGCTGATCACCGACGAACTCGTCGACGAGCGGTTCGCCGCCGCGAGCGCGCCCGAGTCGCTGGCCGCGATGAAGGCGATGGGGAAGTCCTTCGCCCAGCCCGACACCTACGAGGAGGGCATGCTGTGGCGTGAGGCGCATCGCCTGCGCCAGCGGGTGCTGCTCATCTGGGGCCGGGAGGACCGGGTCAACCCGCTCGACGGGGCCCTGCTCGCGCTGAAGACGATCCCGCGCGCCCAGCTGCACGTGTTCGGTGGTTGCGGGCACTGGGCGCAGCTGGAGAAGTTCGACGAATTCAACCGGCTGGCACTCGACTTCCTGGGAGCCTCCTGATGGGTATCCGTTCGCTCGCCTACCTTCGCATCGAAGCCACCGACATGGCCGCGTGGCGCGAATACGGGCTGAAGGTCCTCGGCATGGTGGAGGGTTCCGGCACGAATCCGGACGCGCTCTACCTGCGCATGGACGATTTCCCGGCCCGGCTGGTGATCTTCCCCGGCGAACGGGACAGGCTCGCGCAGGCGGGCTGGGAGGTCGCCAACGCCGGCGAACTCGACGAGATCCGCGCCTCGCTCGACGCGCATTCGGTGCCGTACAAGGAAGGAACGCCGGACCAGCTCGCCGATCGACGGGTCGACGGTCTGGTGTCCTTTGAGGACCCTTCAGGAAATACGCTCGAAGTCTTCCACGGTGTCGCGTTGCAGCATCGGCGCGTGGTGAGCCCATACGGTCACAGGTTCGTCACCGGCGAGCAAGGGCTCGGGCACGTCGTACTGTCCACAAACGACGATGAAGCGTCACTGCGGTTCTACCGGGATGTCCTCGGCTTCCGCCTGCGGGACTCCATGAAACTGCCGCCGCAGATGGTCGGCAGGCCCGCCGACGGCGCGCCCGCGTGGCTGCGGTTCTTCGGCTGCAACCCGCGTCACCACAGTCTCGCGTTCCTCCCGATGCCGACACCGAGCGGCATCGTGCACCTGATGGTCGAAGTGGAGAACACCGACGACGTCGGACTCTGCCTCGACCGGGCCATCCGCCGGAAGGTGCCGATGTCGGCCACCCTCGGGCGGCACGTCAACGATCTGATGCTCTCGTTCTACATGAAGACCCCCGGCGGATTCGACGTCGAATACGGCTGTGAGGGCAGGCAAGTGGACGACGAGAGCTGGATCGCCCGAGAGAGTACGGCGGTTTCCCTGTGGGGACACGACTTTTCAGTCGGCGCCCGTCCGCCGGGTCAGTCGTGACCCCGGTGACGGACCTCGGCGCGGACATCGATCCGGCGCGGTTCCGCACGGTGCTCGGGCATTTCTGCACGGGCGTCGCGGTGGTGACCGGGCACGACGGCACGGCTCCGGTGGGGTTCGCCTGCCAGTCGTTCGCGGCGCTTTCCCTGGACCCGCCGCTGGTACTGTTCTGTCCCGCCAAGACTTCCCGGACCTGGGCTGTGCTCGCCGAGTCCGGCCGGTTCGCCGTCAACGTGCTCGCCGAAGACCAGCAGGAGGTCAGCGCGGTGTTCGGCGCGCGGGGCGAGGACAAGTTCGCTGCGATCGACTGGACCCCCGCCCCGTCCGGATCTCCGTTGCTCACCGGAGCCCTGACCTGGATCGACTGCGCGCTCGAAGCCGTGCACGAAGCGGGTGACCACTACGTCGTCGTCGGACGGGTCACCGCGCTCGGGGACCCGTCCGACGATCGTCCGCTGCTGTTTCACCGCGGCCGGTACACGGTGACCGAACCGGTGACCGACGCGCTCGCGGCGCTCATGCCCTGGCCGCGTCCCGACGATTGGCTCTGATCGGCTCGCCCGCTTCGTGCAGGCTGCGCAACGCGAGCCGGTAGGACTCGGTGAGCCCCGTCTCGTGGTACGGCACGCCGATCTCGGCGCAGTACTCCTGGACGATCGGCCGGGCGCGGCGCAGATGCGGCGACGGCATACTCGGGAAAAGATGGTGCTCGATCTGGTAGTTGAGCCCGCCGAGCGCGACGTCGACGATCCGGCCGCCGCGGACGTTGCGTGAGGTGAGAACCTGCTTGCGGAGGAAGTCGAGTTCGGTGTCACCGGACAGGATCGGCATCCCCTTGTGGTTCGGCGCGAAGATCGATCCCATGTAGACACCCCACAGTGCTTTGTGGACAATGAAGAAGACCAGCGCCTTGCCGGGTGAGAGCACGACGAGCAGCGCGCTGAAGTAGAGCGCGAAATGCGCCAGCAGCAACGCCGCTTCGAGTCCGCGTGCCCGCAGGCCCGGCTTCGAGACCGCGCGCAGCCCGGAGAAGTGCAGGTTCAGGCCTTCGAGCGTGAGCAACGGGAAGAACAGGAACGCCTGGTAGCGGCCGATGAACCGGGGGATCCCCTTGCTGGCCCTCGCCTGGCCCTTCGACCACACCAGGATGTCCGGATCGACGTCGGGATCGAGGTCCTCGTGGTTCGGGTTGGCGTGGTGGCGGGTGTGCTTGTCCATCCACCAGCCGTAACTCATGCCGATTCCGAGGTTCCCCGCGATCCGGCCGGCGATCTCGCTCGGGCGGCGGGTCCGGAACACCTGACGGTGCGCGAGATCGTGCGACAGCAGGGCGATCTGGCCGAACATCACCGCCAGGAACACGGCGATCCCCAGCTGCCACCAGGAATCGCCGATCGCGAAGAAAGCGATCCAGCCGGAGACGAAGAGGGTGGCGACCAGGGCGATGCGGAAGACATAGTAGCCCGGTCGGCGGTCGAGGAGGCCCGCCTCGCTGATGCGGCGGGACAGGCGGGCGAAATCACTGCCCGTGCGGAGGTTTGCGGTCACCGTTGTGAGTCTGGTTCGGATCGGGGGCGGGGTGAATGCGGTGAGCAGGTGGGTGGGGGCGGGGGCTGGCCCTACCCTGGGGGCTCGGGTGTTCGGTTCCGGGGGAGGGGATCGGTTCCGAGGCGGCCGACTCGGTTGGGTTGACGAGAAGCACGAGGTGGGCGGCACGGGGTTGGGACCGGTTCCCGTCCGCCTCTCGCCGAGATCAACGCGCGGCAGGAGTTCGTGGCGTCCGAAAGCGACGGTGACGAGTTCGAACAGGCATGGGGCGGGCCCGCGGCGGGAAATGAACGTCCGGCCTCGGAGCCAGGAAAGCTTGTCGTCGCCGGTTGGCACTGGGGGCTTGAACCGGCCGAAGCGTCCACTAAAGCGTTGTTGGACAAGGTTCACTCACTAGTTGGAACCACGCGATCTTCGCGCCGCTCGAACTCATGTTCGACTATGATCTTGGTCATGACCCAAACTCTTGTTCACAGCCGGAAAGCCGCTCGCCTTCTCGATCGCGCTTACGACGAGGAAGTCGTGCTTCGACGGGCGCAGGGGCGGCAAGTGCGTTCCATAGCCGGGTTCGCCGCCGTGGGTGGTTCCCGAAGATCGGTGACCGAGGAGGTGGCACTCGCCTTCTCGGTCACCCGCAACCAGGCGCATCTGCTGGTCGAAACCTCCTGTGCCCTGGTGGCCCGGTTGCCGAACACGTTGGCGGCACTGGAGAAGGGGGACATCGACCTGTTCAAGGCGTCGAAGGTCAGCCAGCTGACCCGCGACGTCTCCGATGAGGTCGCAGCCCAGGTGGACGCGTTCATGACCAAACGTCTCGCCGAACGCGATCCCGGGGCGATCCGGAAATCGGTGGAGTACGCGGTGCAGAAGTTCGACCCCACCGGTTATGAGGAACGTGCCGCGAAGAAACGCGCGCTGCGCCATATCTCGCTGGAGCACGAAGACGAGACGATGTCGAAGCTGTCGGGTTTTCTGCCCACCGAGATGGCAAGTTCGATCTACGCGTCCCTGAGCCGCGCCGCCCGCGCCCGCCGCGCCGAAGACAAGTCCCGCACCCTCGACCAGCACCGCGCCGACATCTTCGCCGAACGTCTCCTCGCCGAAGGCGGCCAAGGCAAACCTCGCGCGCACATCCACGTCTACGTCGATCTGCTGACGCTGACAGGTGCGCGCGAGGATCCCGCAATCCTGGCGGGTTACGGGCCCATTCCGGACTGGCTCGTGCGAGAGATCGCCTCCGACCCAGAATCGACGTGGTCGCGATTGATCACCGACCCCGCCACCGGGCAGATCCTGGAAGCCGGTGCCGACCAGTACCGGTCCCCTGCGTCACTGGCCAGGTTGATCAAGGCGCGGGACCGGGAATGCACCCATCCCGGCTGCCACCGCCCCGCCGAGTTCTCCGAGATCGACCACATCACCACCTGGGCGCGGAACGGCAAGACCGATGAGCACAACTGCCACACCTCCTGCAAGATCCACAACCTCCTCAAAGAGGAACCCGGCTGGTCCGCGGTACCCAACGGCAACGGTGGCATGACCATCACCACTCCCACCGGCCGCACCTACACCGCGACACCCGAACCACTCCATGACCCGCGACCGGAACCGGAGGACGACGCTCCGGCCTCCTGATCGGCGTGGATGTGCCGCGGCTGCCCGGACGTTCGCCGGGTAGTGGTACTGGTGCGCCCTGGAGCGGGTTGGGCCCGCTCCCGCTCCAGGGATCTCTGGCGAAGACCGGCCCTCCACGTGCTTTATGCCCTAGTGGCTGCGGCCCGTGCGGCATCGAACGGGGCCTGTCGAGCACGATCCGCAAACCCCGAGACCGTCGGCCGGAATCGGAGGACGACACGTCACCGTTCCGATCGGTACGGACGTACCTCGCTGCTCGGACGCGCCCAGGCAGGTGGCACCGCCGCGCCCCTGGAGTGAGCACGGCTCGAACCACTCCCGCACCCCGGGAATCTCCGGCGACCCCGGCCCTGCGCGCCCCTACGACTCTGTCCCCACGGCCCTCTACGACCCCGGCCCCACAACGCCCGGCCCTGCAACGCCCGGCCCTACGACCCCTGCACCTACGACCCAGCGGCAGCCGCCCGCGCTGCATCGAACGGAGCCCGATCGAACACGATCCGCAACTCCACGATCTTCCCCTCCCGCACCGTCAGCAGCTCCGCCCCCGGAGCGCTGGCCACCGGAAGGGTCGCCGTGTCGTACATCAGCAACGCGGTCGCGTCGTCCCCGAACGCCGAAAGCAAAGACGACCCGGTCAGGATCCGGGTGAACGGCTCCATGAACTCGCGAAACGCCTCCGCTCCATCGAGGCGCCCGCCGGGGGAGTGGCAGACGATGTCGTCGGCGACGTAGGTCATCGCCTTCTCGAAGTCCTTGCCCGTCCACGCGCGGTGGTAGGAGAGCGCGACATCCAAGGCGGGACTGGTCATGATGGTTCCTTTCGTCGGTCTTCACCCCGTCAGACCCCACCTCCGCCCGAAACGGAACGGTGCGCCGCGAAAAACGGTACGCCGCGAAAACGGTGCGCCGCGAAAAAGGTCGTGGCAGGATCGGCCCGTGAGCACGAGGATCACGGACGAGCAGGCGTTTCGCGAGCTCACCGACACCTACCGGCACGAGCTGCACCTGCACTGTTACCGGATCCTCGGCTCTCTCACCGACGCCGAGGACGCCGTCCAGGAGACGCTCCTGGCCGCATGGCGGGGTCTCGACGGCTTCGAGGGACGCTCGTCGCTCCGAACCTGGCTGTACCGCATCGCCACCAACCGCTGCCTCAACGTCCTGAGGGACGCGGGCCGCCGTCGCCCACCTGAACCGGTGCCGCCCTTCACCCCACCGGAGCCGAGCCGCCGCGGCGAGGTGACCTGGTTGCAGCCGTACCCGGACGAACTCCTCGAGCGCGTCGCCGACAGTGAGCCCGGCCCCGAAGCGCGCTACAGCACCAGAGAGGCCGTCGAACTCGCCTTCATCACCGGCCTGCAGCTTCTCCCGCCGAGACAAGCCGCCGCGCTCGTCCTGCGCGACGTCCTGTGCTTCCCCGCCGGCGAGGTCGCGAGCATGCTCGGCACCACCGAGACGGCGGTCAAAGGCATCCTCCAGCGCGCCCGCGCCTCCCTCGACAAGCATCGCGACGGCGCCGGGCACCGGCCGTCACCCCGGGAACGCGAGCTGACCAGGCGGTTCGCCGACGCATTCACCGAGGGGGACCTCGACGGCGTCCTCCGCCTGCTCACCGACGACGCCTGGCTCGCCATGCCGCCCGCGCCGCACGAGTACCACGGTCCCGACGCGATCGCCGGTTTCCTCCGCGTCACCATGGCCGTCCCGGTCCCGGAGGGCTTCGGAATGACGCTCACCCGGGCGAACAACCAGCCCGCCTTCCAGTGTCACCATGGCGAAAGCCCGGCCGGGCTGATGGTCCTCACTTTCGACGGGGACCGGATCCGCGCCATCACCCGATTCCTGGAGGCGCAGACTCTCGTGAGTGGTAATGAGGGTTAGAACCCTCTTTGCCACTCACGAGACCGCCGGTCGTACCCGCCCGAGGTGCTCGCCAGGCGCGCCGAACAGCTGTGCCGCGCCGTGTGCCCGCTTGAAATAGCGGTGCGCCGGATGCTCCCAGGTGATCGCGATCCCGCCGTGCAGCTGGATCATCTCGCCCGCCACCGTCGCCAGCGCTTCCGAGCAATACACCTTCGCCACCGCCGCCAGCCTGCTCGACTCCGGCGCCGCGTAGGCCGCCGAACGCGCGGTCTCCACCAGGACGTGGAGGTCCGCCATCCGATGCTTCAGCGCCTGGAACCCGCCGATCGGCCTGCCGAACTGATGGCGCTGCTTGCTGTACTCCACCGTCAGCTCCAACGCCCGCGCCGCCGCTCCGGCCTGCTCGGCGGCGAGGACGGCGCACGCGACGTCCCGCAGCGCGGCGAGATCGACCGGGCCGAGCAGCCGGGCGGGGGCGTGGTCGAAGGTCACGCGGGCCAGCCGCCGGGTCTCGTCCATCGCCGGGGTCCGCACGGCACGGAAGTCCGAGACTTCGTACAGCGAATCGCCGGCCACGACCAGCAGGATCTCGGCTTCGTCGCCATTGAGCACATAATGCGCCTCACCGTCCACAGTGGATCCGGAGGCCCCGCAGGCTGGAGCACCCCACCGGCCGTCGGCGTCGGCCCAGGCCACCGCGCCGACGGCTCCTTCGGCGAGCAGGGGGAGCAGGCGTGCGCAGGTCTCGTCGTCCCCGGTGGCCAGCACCGCGTGCACGGCGAGCACGGCCGAACCAAGGAACGGGACGTCGGCGAGGACCCGGCCCACTTCCTCGGCCACCACTTGCAGCTCCGCCGTCCCGGCCCCGAGCCCGCCGAAGCGTTCGGGAACGGCCAGCGCTGCCACGCCGATCTGTTCGCACAGTTCCGGCCAGGGATCCGCTTCCCGTTCCAGCAGCTTCCGGACGCTGTCCCGCAGCGCCTCCTGCTCGGCGGTGAACGTCATGACAGCACCCGCTCCCGATGGAATCGTGGCGTGCCCCAGGCGCCGGTCAGCGCGCGGACCCGGGTCAGCCGCAGACCGAGCGCGTGCTCGGCGGTGTACCCGATCGCGCCGTGCACCTGCAGCCCGGTGCGGGCGGCGAGGTGCGCCGCGTCGCCGCAGGCCACCTTGGCGGCGGAGACGTCGCGGTGGTCCAGGGTGACGGCCGCGCCGAACAGCAGCGGCTCGGCCAGCGTGAGCGCGGTCGCCACATCGGCGAGCAGATGCTTGACCGCCTGATACCCGCCGATCTCCTGCCCGTACTGCTTGCGTTGCGCGGCATACGCGACGGACGTGTCGAGCAGCCACCGCCCCGCGCCGAGGAGGTGCGCGGCCGTGGCCAGGCAGCCCAGTTCGAACGCGCGATCCGCGTCGAGCGCCGTGCCGAGGTCGTCGCCCGCGACTGGCGGGAACAAGCGCCGCGATCCGTCTACAGAGGACAAAAGTGCGCCGGGAGTGAAGGTGCGCAGCCTGCCGTTCTCGACCGCGATACGCGCGTCGGCGACGTCGGAATCCAAGGCGTAGGGCACATGCAGCGCGAAGGCCACCGACGCCAGGGTCTCCCCGGACGCGACCGAGGTCAGCAGTTCGTCGTCCAGCAAGGACGGCAGCACGGCCACGGTATCGGTCCACGGACCGGGAACGCAGTGGTACCCCAGCCGTTCGAAGCCCACGGCCAGATCGACCGGGGTGGCGCCGAGCCCGTCGTACCGTTCCGGGACGGCCAGCGCGGTCACGCCGAGTTCCGCCAGTCGTCGCCAGATCTTGAGCCCCGGCCCCGGATCACCGGCCGCCCAGGACCGGTTGGCCGTGTCGGTGTCCAAACCGGACAGGAGATCGTGCAGGCTGCGGGAAAACTGTTCCTGCTCACCGGAGAGCGCGAATCTCATCGGGCCCCCTTCGGCAGGCCGAGCAGCCGTTCGGCGACGATGGACCGCTGGATCTGGTCGGTCCCGCCGTAGATCGGGCCTGCCAGGGAGAACAGCCAGCCCTCGCTCCACCGGCCGCGGAGTTCGGCGTCGGGGCCGAGGATGTCGAGCGCGGTTTCGTGCAGGGCGACGTCGAGATGCGACCAGAAGAGCTTGTTGACACTCGATTCCGGCCCGAGTGCGGCGCCTTCGGAGAGCCGGGTGACCGTGCCGAACGTGTACAGGTGATAGGCCCGCGCGCCGATCCAGGCGTCGGCGACCCGGTCGGCGGTGTGCGCGGGACGTCCATTCTCGTGCCACAGCGAGACCAGCCGATCGGCCGCGGCGAGGAACCGGCCGGGACTGCGCAGGGACAGGCCGCGTTCGTTGTTCGCCGTCGTCATGGCGACCCGCCAGCCCTCGCCCGGAGCGCCGATCACGTCTTCGTCGGGCACGAAGACGTCGTCGAGGAAGATCTCCGCGAACCCCGGTTCGCCGTCCAGCTGGGGGATCGGCCGGACGGTGACACCCTCGGCCCGCAGATCCACCATCAGATAGGTGAGACCCTTGTGCCGCACCGAATCGGGATCACTGCGGAACAGGCCGAAGGCCCGGTCGGCGAACGTCGCCCGTGAACTCCACGTCTTCTGCCCGCTGACTCGCCAGCCGCCGTCGCAGCGGGTCGCGGTGCTCCGGAGCGCGGCGATGTCGCTGCCCGCCTCGGGTTCCGACCACGCCTGAGCCCAGACCTCCGCCGAGCGCGCCATTTTCGGCAGGATCCGTCGTCGCTGCTCTTCCGTGCCGTGGGAGAAGAGGGTGGGCGCCAGCATGAAGATACCGTTCTGGTTGACCCGCAGCGGCGCGCCCGCCGCGTAGTACTCCTCCTCGAACAGCACCCATTCGAGGAGACTCGCGTCCCGTCCGCCGAGTTCGCGCGGCCACGAGACCACCGACCACCGGGCATCGGCCAGTTTCGCCTCCCAGTCCCGGTGCTGTGCGAATCCCTCGGCCGTGTCGAACGACTTCAGCGGCTCGGCGGGAACGTGGGCGGTGAGCCAGGCGCGGGCTTCGTCGCGGAAGGCGAGCGTGCGCTCGTCGAGATCGAGATCCATCACGAGGTCCTGTTCGCGTCCCGCATCGAGCGCGCGTCCTGCCCACCCAAGGAGTCACCCCCGGACACCTCGGCGTTGTGCGCGTGCGCGAAGTGGTGCAGCCCGAACACGGAGTCCATTCCGGACCGGAGCCCCATCAGGTCTTCGGCCTGGTTGACCGCCTTCTTGGCGAGCGCGAGCCCCATCCGCGGCATCACGGCGATCTTCTCCGCCAGCGCCATCGTCTCGGTTTCGAGATCGGCACGCGGCACGACGCGGTTCAGCATGCCCCATTCCTTGGCCTGCTGTGCCGTGAAGCGCTCACCGGTGAACAGCACCTCCTTGGCCGCACGCGGACCGAGGACCCAGGGGTGCGCGAAGTACTCGACTCCGGGAATCCCCATGCGCACCACGGGATCGGCGAAGAAGGCGTCGTCGGAGGCGACGATCATGTCGCAGACCCACGCCAGCATCAGCGCGCCCGCGATGCACGCGCCCTGCACACTCGCGATGGTCGGCTTCGGGATCTCCCGCCACCGGCGGCACATGCCGAGATAGACCTCCGACTCCCGGGCGAACCGCTGGTCACCGCCCTCGGCGCCGACGTGGTCCCACCACAGGACCGCCTTGCGGTCGAAGGAGACGTCCACGTCGCGCTCCGGCGTCCCGATGTCGTGCCCGGCGGAGAAATGCTTGCCCGCCCCGGCCAGCACGATCACCTTGACCTCGGGATCGTCGACGGCGCGGGCGAACGCCGCGTCGAGCGCGTAGGTCATCGCCGAGTTCTGCGCGTTCCGGTACTCCGGCCGGTTCATCGTGACGACGGCCACCGGCCCGCGCCGCTCGTACTCGACGGTCATCCGTTCTCCTCCCGCAACACGCGTTTCAGTACTTTCCCCGAGGGATTCCGCGGGATCTCCGCCACGAAGTCGACAAAGCGAGGACGTTTGTAGTTGGCCAATTCGCCCTCGCAGTACGAAAGGACGTCCTCTGTGGACAGTTCGGCACCGGGACGCGGCCGGACGAACGCCTTGCCGACCTCGCCGAGCCGTTCGTCGGGAACCCCGACGACGGCCACCTCGGCGGCCCCGTCCAGTCGGCTGATCACCTGCTCGACCTCGGCCGGGTAGACGTTGAAACCGCCGCAGACGTACATGTCCTTGATCCGGTCCACGATCTTCAGGTAGCCGTCTTCGTTCAGCACGCCGACGTCACCGGTGTGCAACCAGCCCTCCGGATCGACGGCCTTGGCGGTGGCCTCCGGATCGTCGAGATACCCGAGCATCACGTTCGGCCCGCGCAGCAGGACCTCGTCGTGTTCGCCGAGCTTCACCTCGAACCCCGCCGTCGCACGGCCGGAGTAGTTCGACACGATTTCCGCGTCGTCCTCGGGGCGGGACATGGTCGCGACGACGGCTTCCGTCAGCCCGTAGGCGGTGAGCACGGCGTCGAAACCCAGTTCCGCCCGCATCCGCTCGACGAGCGGGACCGGCACCGGGGCGGCGCCGGTGACGGCGAGGCGGAGACTGGACAGATCATGGTCCGCGCGTTCGGGCGCGTCCAGCAGCACCTGGTAGATCGTGGGCGCGCCGGGCAGCACGGTGACGCGTTCGGTTTCGATGAGCCGCAGGGTTTCCCGGACGTCGAAGGTGCGCTGCGGCAGGATGGCCGCGCCCCGCGAGACCGCGGCGAGGATGCCCGCCTTGTACCCGAAGCTGTGGAAGAACGGGTTGATCACGAGATACCGGTCTTCTCCGGTCAGGCCACCGCACTCGGCCCATGCCTCGGCGACGCCCATCGCCTGGCGGTGAGTGCTCATCGCGCCCTTGCTGCGGCCGGTGGTCCCGGAGGTGAAGAGGATGTCGCTGACGTCGTCCGCCTTGGCGGGACTGGTGAAAGTGTCGTCGTATCCGGCCAGCGCGTCCCATTCCGTGACGCCGTCGACCGGGTCCTCGGTGCCTTCGACCGGGATGCGCAGCACGGTGCCGGGGCGGGCGGCGCCGAGGTCCGCCAGCCGGTCCGTGCCGAGGAACGTGCCGGTGATCGCCAGCGCGGACACCCGCGCGCGTTCGAGGATGTCGACGGTCTCGCGGGCCGTGAAGCGGGTGTTGACCGGGATCAGTGTCGCACCGGCGTACAGCGCGCCGAGCCCCGCGACGACCCAGTGCCAGGTGTTGGGGGAGCAGAGCGCGATCCGTTCGTGGCCCTCGAAGAACCGCGCCGCCTGCCGCACCCGGCGCGCGAGTTCGCCATAGGTGAGCCGGACTTCGCCGTCCACCAGCGCTTCCCGCCCGGCGAAACGCTCCGCGGCCGTGTCGAGCGCCGCCGGGATGGTTCCTTCGGCCATTGAAGTCTCCCTAGCAAGTGCTTGGTAGGGTAGCCTACGCAGCAGGCCCTGGTTTGGCTAGAGGAGGCAGGCGTGGCTCAGGACGGTTTCCGTGACCGCGTGCGCACCTGGCTGGCGGAGAACCTGCCGCCGGAACTGCGTGGCCTGGGCGGTCCCGGCCGGGAGCACGAGGCCTTCGACGAACGCGTGGAATGGGAGCGGCGGCTCGCGAAGGCGGGTTGGACCTGCGTCGGCTGGCCGGTCGAGCACGGTGGGCAAGGTGCGACCCTCGAACAGCAGGTCGTCTTCCACGAGGAGTACGCGCGAGCGGACGCGCCGGCGAGAGTGAGTCATCTGGCCCAGGAACTCCTCGGCCCCACCCTGATCGCGTTCGGCACGCCGGAACAGCGGAGGCGTTTCCTGCCCCCGATCGTGGCCGTCGAGGAACTGTGGTGCCAGGGCTATTCCGAACCCGGCGCCGGCTCCGACCTCGCCGCCGTGTCGACCACGGCGACCCTCGAAGGCGGCGAGTGGGTGGTGCGCGGCCAGAAGGTGTGGACGTCGCTCGCGCATGTGGCGGACTGGTGTTTCGTCCTCGCCCGCACCGAATCCGGCTCGAAACGCCACAAAGGACTGTCCTATTTGCTCGTCCCGATGCGGCAGCCCGGGGTCGAGGTCCGTCCGATCCGGCAGCTCACCGGGACGTCGGAGTTCAACGAGGTCTTCTTCGACGGCGCCCGCACCGCCGAGGATCTCGTCGTCGGGGAACCGGGCGACGGCTGGCGCGTGGCGATGGGCACGCTCGCCTTCGAACGCGGCGTCGCGACGCTCGGGCAGCAGGTCGGCTTCCGCCGGGAACTCGAAGAACTCACCAGGATCGCCCCCGACGACCCGGTGATCGCCGAACGGATCGACCGCGCCTGGGTCGGCCTGGAGGTCATGCGGGCGCACGCGATCCGCACCCTCGGCGACTCGTCGCCCGGCGTCGCCGAAGTGTCCAAACTGGTCTGGGCGAACTGGCACCGGGATCTGGGGGAACTCGCGATGCTCGTCCGCGGTGCCCGGGGCATGCTCGCCGAAGACGGCCTCGACGCCTGGCAGCGCCTCTTCCTCTTCACCCGTGCCGACACGATCTACGGCGGCTCCAACGAAATCCAGCGCAACGTCATCGCCGAGCGCGTGCTCGGCCTGCCAAGGGAGGTGCGACCGTGATCCCGGTGCCGAAGTACCCCGAGGGGGCGAACCTCCTGCGGGACAAGGTGGTCGTGGTGACGGCGGCGGCCGGGACCGGGATCGGTTCCGCGGTGGCGAAACGCGCGCTGGAGGAAGGCGCCCGGGTCGTGATCAGCGACTGGCACGAACGGCGGCTCGCGGAAAAGGCCGCCGAACTCGGCGACGTCCACGCGATCGCGTGTGATGTCACGCAGGAGGAGCAGATCCAGGCGCTCTTCGACGGCGCCGCCGAGCGCTACGGCCGGATCGACGTCCTGATCAACAACGCCGGGCTCGGCGGCACCAAGTCCATAGTGGACATGACCGACGACGAGTGGGCCCGGGTCATCGACGTGACCCTCAACGGCACCTTCCGCGCGACGCGGGCCGCCGTGAACCGGTTCATCGCCCAGGGCGGCGGCGGGGTGATCGTCAACAACGCTTCGGTGATCGGCTGGCGCGCGCAGGCCGGGCAGGCGCACTACGCGGCGGCGAAAGCGGGCGTCATGGCCCTCACCCGGTGCGCGGCCGTCGACGTCGCCGGACACGGCATCCGCGTCAACGCCGTCGCGCCGAGCCTCGCGATGCATCCGTTCCTCGCCAAGGTGACCAGCGAGGAACTGCTCACCGAACTCACCGCGCGCGAGGTGTCGGGGAGGGCGGCGGAACCCTGGGAAGTGGCGAATGTGATGGTGTTCCTCGCCAGTGAGTACTCGTCGTACCTCACCGGCGAGGTCGTGTCCGTGAGTTCCCAGCATGCGTGAGACCTGTTGGCGGAGCAGAGGGTTAACCTGGTGAAAATGACCGTACGCGTGAACTCGCCCCGGCCGGAGGCCCCGCGATCGCGGTGGCAGGGCGCCTTTCGTCCGGACGTGACGTGACTTACCGGCCGGCGCCCTGCCGACGTCGATCGCGGCCGCGAGTTCACCACCAGACAATGAGGTAGTAATGAAAGCCAGTCCAGGGTCCCGCCGCGCCGAACTGCTCGCCCTGGCGGCGAAGCTGTTCGCCGAGCGCGGTTATGTCTCGACCACCGTGCGGGACATCGCGGACGCGGCCGGAATCCTTTCGGGCAGCCTCTACCACCATTTCGACTCGAAGGAGTCGATGGCCGACGAGATCCTCACCGGTTTCCTCGACGAACTCTTCGGCGCCTACGCCGAGATCGTCGCGGAAGGGAAAGGCCCGAGGGAAACCCTCGAGGCCGTCGTCGTGGCCTCGTTCGAATCCATTCACCGGCGGCCCGCCGAGGTGGCGATCTACCAATCCGAGGCGAAGCACCTGATGCAGTTGCCGCGGTTCGGCTACCTCAACGACCGCAACACCGAATTCCGCAAACTGTGGAACGGGATCCTCACCGACGGGATCGCGGTCGGCGTGTTCCGCGAGGACCTCGACGTCGAACTCACCTACCGGTTCATCCGCGACACCGTCTGGGTGGCGGTGCGCTGGTACAACCCCGGCGGCACGCTGAGCGCGGACGACGTCGCGCAGCAGTACCTCGGGATCCTGCTGGACGGCATCGCGACGAAGACAAGGAGACGCCGTGGCTGAGGCATATGTGCTGGACGCGGTCCGGACCCCGGTCGGCAAACGCGGGGGATCGCTCAGTGCCGTCCATCCCGCCGATCTCGGCGCCCACGTCATCCAGGCCGTCGTCGAGCGGGCGGGGGTCGAGGCCGACCTGGTCGACGACGTCATCCTCGGCTGTTGCGACACACTCGGGCCGCAGTCCGGGAACATCGCGCGGACGGCATGGCTCGCGACGGGTTTCGGGCACCACGTGCCGGGCGTGACGATCGACCGGCAGTGCGGTTCGAGCCAGCAGGCCGTGCATTTCGCCGCACAGGCGGTGCTGTCGGGGACGATGGATCTCGTCCTCGCGGGCGGCGTGCAGAACATGAGCGCCATCCCGATCAGCGCGGCGATGCTGGCCGGGCGCGAGTACGGCTTCGAAGACCCGTTCTCCGGCTCGAAGGGCTGGCAGGAGCGCTACGGCAGCGTCGAGGTCTCGCAGTTCCGCAGTGCCGACATGATCGCGGAGCACTGGGATCTGACCCGCGAGGCGATGGAGGAGTACGCCTTCCGCAGTCATCAGCGGGCGATCGCGGCCATCGACGAAGGCCGGTTCGCCGCCGAGATCACGCCGTTCGCCGGTGCCGGCCTGGACGAGGGGCCCAGGCGCGACACCAGTCCGGAGCGGATGGCCGGGCTGAAACCGCTGAGCGAGGGCTCGCGCATCACCGCGGCCGTGGCCAGCCAGATCTCGGACGGTGCCAGCGCGACGCTCATCGCGTCGGAGAAGTTCGTCGAGGAACACGGCCTCGCGCCGCGCGCGCGGATCCACCATCTTTCGGTGCGGGCGGCCGATCCGGTGTGGATGCTGACCGGGCCCATCCCGGCGACCGCGCACGCCCTGCGGAAGACCGGGCTGAGCATCGACGACATCGACCTGTTCGAGGTCAACGAAGCGTTCGCGAGCGTCGTCCTGGCGTGGATCGAGGAGACGGGTGCCGATCCGGAGCGCGTCAACGTCAACGGTGGCGGGATCGCCCTCGGGCATCCCATCGGGGCGACCGGGACGAAACTGTTCGCGACCCTGCTGCACGAACTCGAACGACGCGGCGGGCGATACGGGCTGCAGACGATGTGCGAAGGCGGCGGCACGGCGAACGTGACGATCATCGAGCGGCTCTGAGCTCCAGCCCGCCCCATACGGCGAGCGCCAGGGCGCTGAAACCCGCGCCCAGCAGGCAAACACCGGTCCAGCCAGCGACGGCGTAGACGGCCGTCGAACCGATGGCTCCCACGCCGCTGCCGACCGAGTAGAAGATCATGTACCCGCCGATCAGTCTGCTGCCCGCGTCCGGGCGGAGCGGGTAGATCAGGGTCTGGCTCGTGACGTGCACGGCCTGGACGGCGAGGTCGAGCAGGATGGCACCCGCGACCAGGGCCCACAGTGACGCGCGCGTGAAACCCAGCGGTAGCCAGGAAAGCAGGAGCAGGCCCAGCGCCATCCCGGTCGTCCACCGCGCCCGGCCGCGGTCCGCGAGCCGTCCGGCGGGCGCCGCCGCCAGCGCGCCCGCCGCCCCGGCCAGCCCGAACGCGCCGATGGCGGTGTGCGAGAGGCCGTCCTCGCTGAGCGGCAAGGCGACCGAACTCCACAGGGTGCCGAACGCGGCGAAGATCAGCAGGGCGAGCGTCCCGCGTACCCGGAAGACCCGTTCCTCGGCGAAGAGGGACAGGGTGGAACGCAGCAACCGCCCGTAGTTCATGCCCCCTCCGGCGGAAGGCGACGCGGGCAGCACGCGGTACAGCACGACCGCGATCAGCACCGTCACCCCCGCGGAGGCGAGGTACACCGCGCGCCAGCCGGCGATGTCGGCCAGCGTGCCCGACACCGTGCGCGCGAGCAGGATCCCGAGGACGACACCGGTGGTCACGAGGCCGACCACGCGCCCGCGTCCGGCGGGGGAGGCCAGCGACGCGGCGAACGCGACGAGGAGCTGCGTGACCACCGCGAGCACACCGATCGCCGCCATCCCGGCGAGCAGTACCCCGCCGTTCGCGGCGGTCGCGGCGACCAGTTCGGCGAGGGCCAGCAGCGTCAGCAGCCCGGTGACGAGCCGCCGCCGGTCGAGCAGGTCACCGAGCGGGACCAGGAAAAACAGGCCCAGGCCGTAGCCGAGCTGCGTGAGCGTGACGATGGCGCCCACGGTCGAGGCGGCGATCCCGAGATCGGTGCCCATGGTGACCAGTAACGGCTGGGCGAAGTAGATCGTGGCGACGGCCGTACCGGCGGCCACGGCGAACAGCAGGACGACTCCGCGGCGCACAGACCCTCCATGGTGGTTTCAACTTGCTACCACTCGGACGGTAGAGCATGCCGGTTGTAAGATGCAACCATGGTGAAACGGACGACGTTCGACGACGCTTCGTGCCCGGTGGCGCGTTCGGTCGACACGATCGGCGACTGGTGGTCGCTCCTGATCGTGCGCGACGCCCTCGACGGCGTCCGCCGCTTCGGCGAGTTCCAGCGCAGCCTGGGCGTCGCGAAGAACATCCTGTCCGCCAGGCTGCGCGCGCTGGTGGGACACGG
This sequence comes from Amycolatopsis orientalis DSM 40040 = KCTC 9412, assembly GCF_000478275.1. Taxonomy (GTDB): domain Bacteria; phylum Actinomycetota; class Actinomycetes; order Mycobacteriales; family Pseudonocardiaceae; genus Amycolatopsis; species Amycolatopsis orientalis. Next base: position 185,933 of record NZ_ASJB01000015.1, on the reverse strand, counting down.
CGTACTCGACGTGGTCCCGGCTTCGGACGGGAGCACGTACAGCGAATACGTCCTGACGGCCAAGGGGCGCGACCTGTTCCCGGTGATCGTCGCGTTGCGACAGTGGGGCGAGGCGCATTTCTTCACCACGGGGGAGCCGCGGTCGGAGCTGGTGGACCGTGACGGCCGTCGTCCGCTGCGAGCGCTCGAAGTCCACGCCTCGGACGGACGCGTCGTCGGCCCGGAGGACACGGTGGTCCTGAAAGCAAAAGACTCGTGAGTGGTAATGACGGTTAGAACCGTCTGTCCTGTTTCAAGACATCGTGAACAGTTTTCTCTCATGGCATCACCGCTCACGAGACCAGAGGGGCCCTTCCGGGTGAGTCAAGCCCGGAAGGGCCCCGTCTGCCGCGGGAAACCCGGAGAACGGGGGGCCGGCGGTGCCCGAATCACCGTCGGTCCCGCTACTCCCGGCGTCCCCAAGGGTGGCGGTGGGCGCGGAGGCCCAGCGACCCACCGCCACCTAGTGGGACCGCGGCCGCCGCGCGCGGCCCCGGTCCTCGTCGCGAACCCGGGTCACCCGGCGGGAACGCGAGCCCAGGGCATCTCCTCCTGTGCGGGTACGGCCGCGGTCGGGGTGTCGGACAGGAAGTCCCGCTCGAACGGGGCCAGGATGTCCTCCCCGATCGGCGTCCCGTCCCCGCCCGAAGCGACGGCGGCGGCGAACGACGGCTCGGCGGGAACAGGAGCGGGCGCGGGGAACACCGGCTCGGGCACCGGCAGCCGCCGGTCGAGTTCGGCGGTCCAGTGGATCATCGCCTTCGGCCGGTCCCAGCCCGCCGCGCCGATGAGCCTGCCGTCGCGGACGAAACCGGTGACCCCGTCGGAAAGTTCGATCGTGTCCTTGCCGAGCGACGGCATCCCCACGGTCTGCAGTCGCGCGTCGTACAGCGACGACCAGGCACGGGGGAGCGGGGTGTACGGCCGTGCGTTGGCCCGGCCGAGCATCAGGCTCTCCGCGGCCGCGCGCCCGGATTCGACACCGTTCATCCAGTGCTCGACCCGGCGCGGCGTCTCGTCGATCCGCAGGTTCGGCCACTTCGCGACGTCCCCGGCGACCACGACGTCCTCCGCCCCGACGGCGTACAGGGTCGACTCGCACAGGACACCGTCGTCGATGGTCAGCCCCGAGCCGCGCATCCAGTCGACGGCCGGCACGCTGCCGATCGAGAGCACCACGCAGCTGGCCACCAGGAACTGGTTGTTGGTCAGGTGCAGCCCGACCGTCTCCTTGGTGCTGATCCAGTTCCGCACCTCGGTGTTCATCGCCAGCTTGGCCCGATGGTGCTGGTGTTCCTTCGTCAGCGCCGCCGAGATCCGCTCCCCGAAGCGGTGCAACGGCGCCTTCGCGTGGCCGATCAGGGTGACATCGCGGCCCATGTACCGCATCGACGCGGCGAACTCGTTCCCGATCAGCCCGCTGCCGATCACCACGACGGATTTGTTGCTGTTCCCCAAGGCACGCCGGACGGCGAGTGAATCCTCCACCGTCCGCAGGACCCGTACCCGGGGGTCGTGCCGCGGCGAGCCGGGAAGATGCCGGGGGTAGACACCGGTGGCGACGATCAGGCCGTCGTACCACAGGGATTCCCCGCCCGGCAGATGCACCGTGCGTTCCTTGGTGTCGAGCCAGGTCGCGCGCGTGCCGAGTCGCCAGTGGACGTCCAGGTCGAGATAGGGCTCCAGGCTCGCGGCCACCGGCTTCACCCCGCCGGTGATGAGTTCCTTCGACACCATCGGCCGGTGATACGGCTTCCGGGGCTCGTCGCCGACCAGGACGATCTCACCGTCGAAACCGAGTTCTCGCAGGCGTTCCGCGGACCGGAGCCCGGCGACGCCTGCTCCGACGATGACGATCCGATCTCCGTCACTCATCGTCGTACGCCCCTTCTCCCTTGACTCTGATGGCTTGTTTCGGGCAGAGCCGGGCGGCGGAGATGGCCTGGTCCAGACCATCGCGGTCGACCATCCGGCGGATGCGGAGTTTGCCGTCCGGCCCGATCTTGAAGGTGGCGGGCGCCTCCATCTCGCAGAAGCCGAAGATCTCGCACCGCTCGTTGTCGACGCTGACGCGGGTGCCGCGCCGTACGCTTCCGAAGATCATTTTTCGTTTCTCCAAGTCGTTTCGCGGCTCGTCAGACCAGTTCCTCGACCAGGCCCAGCCGTTCGAGGTACCGGGTGGGCGTGAACCGCAGCGCGGTCAGCAGCACCGCGGGGACCAGCAGCGTGATCCCGCCGAACCACAGCAGGCCGAGATGGCCGTTGGCCATGGCGCCGAAGAACGAATGCAGCGCCGTGATCGCGACCGCCGGGTAGGCGAGCCGGTGGATCCACAGAAAGCGCCGATAGGAGCTGAACCGGCTGATCCCGCCGGTCAGGGCGATGGCGATCATGACCTCGAGGCCGACGACGCCGAGTTCGTGCCGCGCCAGCGTGCCCGGCAGGAGCGGGATCGTGACCTGCGCCAGGGTGAAACCGTCGGGCAGGAACAGGAACGACATCGCGTGCACGACACCGAACGACAGCGTCAGGATGCCGAGCACCATATGGGAATTGCGCAGTGCCTTGCGCCCGGTCAGCGATTTGATCCAGCCGGTCGCGGTGAACACGCCCCAGCACAGGGTGAGGCACATGAAGCCGTACGAGATCCGGGCGGAGGTCTGCGCCATGCCCTTGATGCCGGGGTCGGTGTCGGTTTTCTGGGTCAGGACGATCACCACCTCGGACCACTGGTCAAACATTGATCTCTCCTGGGGCACTGGGAACCAGTTCTGGTTCGGCTGCGGCCGCGCGTTTGCGGGTCCGGGTGTTCTTGCTGCGCAGGGTCCGGATGGCGAAGAACAACCCGCCGCCGAGCACCACCGCGAGCAGCAGGCCGAGGGCGAAGTCGCCGAAACCGACGTCCATCGCTGCGTTGGCCGTGTTCGACTGCGGGACCGGGGCTTCCGGCAGCAGCGAATGGTCGACGACGCCGGTGCTCTCCAGCAGGGTCATATGCCGCAGCACCGCCTGGTTGGCCGTGGTGGCGTAGTCGCGCATGACGTCGTTGCGGGTGCCGGCCCTGACCTGCGCGATGATGGGGAAGAGCACACCATGCGCGTACCGGAGGCGGTTGGCGAAGATCCGGTCGAATTCGCTGTCGTCGCGGGCCGCCTTCATCTCGCCGAGCCAGGCCGACTGCTGATCCGAAGGTTCGCGCGGCAGGGCGACGCCGAACCGGTCGGCGATGGCGTGCGTCGCGGTGTCGAGCCTGCCGTGGTCGATCATCAGTTTCCGGCCGACTTCGCGGGTCCGCTGGCTCTTCCCGCGTTCCTGCGCCCACATCCCGGCGGGCATTTCCCACAACCCGGCCAGTTTGACGTTGACGATCAGGTTCTTGTCCGCGGCGGAAAGTTCCTGGGCGTGCGCGTCGTCGACCGGGCCGAGCAGCGTCACCGCGGCCATCGTCAGCAGGACGAGCAGCAGGCGGGAGAACCGGGAGAGGACCGGACCGGTGGTTTCACCGGGGAGGTCAGATGCCGAGGTCATCGGCCTGCCAGGTGTCCGCGGTGAGCAGCACTTTCGTGCCGTCGGGCTTGACCGGGAACCACGCGTCGTCGACGCCCTGCCCGCCGGTGTCGCCGGGCATCGCGTCCTTCGCGTTGCGGTAGAGCGGCCAGCCGGCGAGCGTGACCTGCTCGGTGCCGTCGTCCCTGGTCACGGTGCCGACCAGGGCGCGATCGATCCCGGTCACCACGAGGTTCCCGTCGGCCTTGGCGGGAATCCAGGTCCGTGCGCAGGTTTCGGTGCAATTCGACTTCGGCGGATTGACCGTGTCCTTGTCGTAGCGGTAAAGCGTGAAGCCATTGGTGTCGGTGACCATCGGTCCGAGATCGAACAGATTCGCCGCCGTCACGCCGGGGGCCGGTTCGGCCGAGGGATCGGGCATTCCGGGGATTTCCGCCGCGCCGGCGGCGGGGGCCGCGCCCGGAGAGCCGTTCGGTCCCGCGGTACCGGTGGTGCAGGCCGCGGTCAACGCGATCGCGGCTAACGTGAGGGTCAGAGGTATGACCGAGCGTGACACGGGGTTCACGGAAATCCTCCTGTCGGGGCCAGAGGAGAACGCCATCGCCGCGGGGTGATGGTGTGCAGGCGCGTTTAACTCCACTGTGGACAGTCGTGGTCCACGGTGGATTCGGCGGTGCGGGGGACAGCGCCGGGTCGGGGGTCTTCGGTAGGGGATACGGTCACGAGTCGGGAACGGTTCAAAAAACTTTCCCGCGTGCGAGAACCGGGGCGGATCGGTTTTGGTACTGGACTTATCGCCCCTGGGCACACAAAGATGTGCCGCGTGGGACGCCACTCTCGGATACTGCAGCCAATAGTCGATCATGAACCCGCTTCGAACGGGCATGACGACCTCATCAGGGCGTTGTACCAGGAGTTCGGATCGAGCCTGATGGCGTTCGTGCTGAAGCTGACCGGCCACGATCGCCAGTGGGCCGAGGACGTGGTCCAGGAGACGCTCATCAAGGCGTGGCGCAACGCCGGCAAGCTCGACCGGCAGCCCGAAATGCTGCGCGCGTGGCTTTTCACCGTGGCCAGGCGCATTGTCATCGACGGCTGGCGGAGCCGGAGTGCCCGCCCTCAAGAGGTGGAGGAACTGGAGTCGGATTCGATCGGCGTGCCGGACGAGTCGGAGAAGACGCTCGCGGCCATGATCGTTTATGAGGCCCTGCGCAATCTTTCTCCGGAACAACGAGAAGCCGTTCAGCAGACCTACCTGCGTGACCGCACCGTGAACGAGGTCGCGGCGACGCTGGGGGTCCCGCCGGGTACGGTGAAATCGCGGATCCACCATGCCGTGCGCGCGTTGCGCAGGGCGCTGCAGGAGCGGGGGTGAGCGAGGTGTCCGGAGTGCCGCACACGGATATCGCCGCCTACGTGCTGGGCGTCCTCGGCGAGGAGGATCACGCCAGGTTCGAGGCGCATCTGCTGGAGTGCCCCGAGTGCCAGGTCGAGCTGGTGGAGATGTACCACCTGCCCGACATCCTGGACATGGTCAAGAAGAGCTGGCCGGACCCGCCCGTGAAGGGGCCGGGGCCGCGAGTGCTGCGGATGCTGCTCGCCGACGCGGCCAAGGCGGGCCGCCGTCGCAAGGTCATCCGGCTCGCGACGGCCGCCGCCGTGCTCGTGCTCGTCGTCGGCGGGCCGCTCACCGTGCTTTCGCTCACCGACCGTGAACCCGGCATCACGCAGGCCGCGCCCACCGTCGTCACCTCGGTGCCGTCCTCGTCGCCGCCGAGGTCGACCGGCCCGGACGGCGGCGCCGCCCCGTTCGGCTGGTCCGAGGCGGGCAACGCGGTCGCCGCCGAGGTCACGGTCCAGGAGAAGGAGTGGGGCAGCGCGGTCGAACTCGAACTGCGCGGTCTCACCGGGCCGATGACCTGCCAGCTCTTCGCCTACTCCCACGGCGGAGAGGCCTATGTGGTCAACAACTGGAGTGTGCCGTCCAAGGGATACGGCGTCCCCGGTTCCCCGGACCCCCTCGTCGTCACCGGCTCGACGGCGTTGCAGAAGGCCGACATCGAGCGCTTCGAGGTGCACAAGCAGGACGGCACCGTCCTGGCCATCGTGCGCCGATAGTTTATAACGGAAAGATAACGGCGCGGTCGCGTTTTGAACCGGCCTCCTCGTGGAACCGTATCTCTCAGTAGCCGGATCTCCCTCGGCGGGCGAACAGAAGGTTCGCCGCGAATTCGGTAATCGACGTATTCGACAAATGCGTGGCTCATGACTGGGCGCGAGTGTTTTCCGTGCCCGGAAACGAATGAGGTGAGCAAGTCAATGGCACGAAATCAAGGGCGCCATCGTATCGCCCGCAGGACCAAGATCGCGACCGCGGTGCTGGGCCTGTCGATCGCGGTCGGCGGACTGGTGGTCTCCACCACGACCGGCGACCCCGGCAGCGCCTCCGCGGACGAGGTGGACAAGTCGCAGTTCGTGGACATCACCAAGGTGCGGCCGAACGTCGACAAGCCGGAGCCGGGACGGAACGCGTCAACGGGCTCGTTCACCGTCGACTGCGGCAAGAACGAGAACGGGCATTTCAATCCCGACAACTTCATCGCGCAGCCGGGTATCCGCAACGGTGCCCAGCATCTGCACGACTACGTGGGAAACCTTTCCACGAACGCGGATTCGAACAACAACAGCCTGCTGGGCGCCGGTACCACCTGTGCGAACGGTGACGAGTCGGCGTACTTCTGGCCGGTGGTGCGGATCGACACCGAAGAGGAGGGTGAGCAGAACCAGGACGGCCAGAACCAGCAGAATCAGAATCAGCAGAATCAGCAGCAGGGTGGTCGCGATCAGCAGCGGCAGGGCGACCGCGACTCCGGTGGCGGCGGGCAGCAGCCTCAGGGTGACCGTGACCAGAACCGTGACGGTGACCGGAATCGGCAGCAGGACCGGAACAATCAGCAGGACCAGCAGGACCAGCAGGACCAGCAGAACAACGATCAGCAGAACAACAACCAGAACCAGAACCAGGACGACAACGAGCAGGGCCAGGCCCAGCTGGAAGAGCCGAACGCGGACAACGAACTTGCCGGCAACGACGGTGAGATCCAGCGTCCCGCCGTCGTCGACATCACCTTCAAGGGCAACGCCCAGGAGAAGGTGAAGGAGATGCCGAAGTTCCTCCGGATCCTTTACGGTGACGCGAAGGTCACCGCGAACGGCCCCGCCAACGCGCGGGAAAGCTGGACCTGCACCGGTTTCGAGGACAGGGTCATCAAGCAGTACCCGATCTGTCCCGAGGGCAGTGACGTCAAGCGGGTGCACACCTTCCCGAGCTGTCTCGACGGCAACAACATCGACAGCGAGAACCACCGTGACCACATCAAGTATCCGAACGAGAACGGCGAATGCGCGAACGGCCTGACCGCCGTTCCCGAGCTGACGATCTCGCTGACCTACAAGATCCCCAGGGAGATCCAGGTCGCCGGACAGTACAAAGTGGACTCGTTCCCCGAAGAGGATCACAACCCCTTCTCCGATCACGACGATTTCGCGAACGTGATGTCGGATCAGATCATGGATCGTCTGGTCGATTGCGTCAACGAGGGTCGCAAGTGCCGCGAATAGCGCGCTGAAGATTCTTTCCGAACATCTGAGGAGACTTCCCTCGGCGTGCCGGACACTGTCCATAGTGTACCTGTTTGCGCGGTGATGCTGTTGCACGCCAAGGGAAAGTCTCCTCGTTTTCGTGTGAAGTGATCGGGGTCACGCGAGTTTTCTTCACTGAAACAGGTGACAATCGCGGCCGATCGGGTTTATCGTTCAACTCGGAACAACGCACGAAGTTCACAACTCCAGGAGAGATTCCCCGAAATGATCGGGTCGTAGTCGTCCCCGGTTCACTCCGACGGCCGGGGCGGTTCAACGGAAGCGAGAACCGGCGAACAGGAGGAAGATACTCCGGCCCGGCGGGTCCCCCCTACACCTCACCCACCCGCCGGGCCGGCCCTACTCGGAAACGATCGACACAACTGAAAAACGCTCCGCAAGCGTTCACCCGCCCTGCCGGCGGCCTCCCGAGGAGGCCCGCCGGCAGGGTTTTTCGGTAGGTTGACGGCATGGGTGATCAGAAAGACCGCATGCTGCGCGGTGAGTTGTACCGCGACAACGACCCTGAACTGGTCGCGGACCGCAGGCGTGCGCAGGCACTTGTCGACCGGTTCAACGGTACGGGCGCCGAGGAGACCGGTGAGCGGGACACGATTCTTCGTGAGCTGCTGGGAAAACTCGGTGAGGGTTCCTGGATCATGCCGCGGTTCCAGTGCGACTACGGCTATCTGATCGAGATCGGCGCCAACAGCTTCCTCAACTACGACGCCATCCTGCTCGACTGCGCCCCGATCAAGATCGGCTCGGACTGCTCGATCGGCCCGCGCTGTCAGCTGCTGACCGCGCTGCATCCCATGGAGGACCACGAACTGCGGCGAGCCCGCTGGGAATCGGCCGCCCCGATCACCATCGGGGACAACGTCTGGTTCGGCGGCGGCGTCATCGTCTGCGCCGGGGTCACCATCGGGGACGACACCGTGGTGGGCGCGGGCAGCGTCGTCACCCGCGATCTGCCGTCGAAGGTGTTCGCCGCGGGCAACCCGGCGCGGGTCATCCGGGAATTGTGAGACTCACCCGTGCCTGGGCCTCGTGAGTGGTAATGACGGTTCTAACCGTCATTACCACTCACGAGGCCCAGGCACGGGCGTGGTCAGGCTTCGAGGAGGTCCCGCAGCGCCTCGGTGAACTGCGCCGGATTCCGCTGCGGCGCCAGATGGGCCCCGGGCATCTCGGTGAAGGGCAGCCCCAGTTCCAGCGCGAGGATCTTCGCGGGCTGGTAGTGGTAATGCCCTCGGCTGCCGACGCCGGCGACCGGGAAGATCTCGGTACTGGCCTTCCGCAGCGCCCGCAGGTCGGGAAGGTAGTCGAGGATCTCGGCCAGCTCGCGGCCGAACAGCCGCTTCCAGTCCTCCTCGTTCGGCAGCCGGATCGCGCGCAGTTCGGGCAGCGCGGCGCCGGCGATCCCGTCGGTGAACCGTTTGAACGCCCCCATCAGGTCGCCCGCCTGCGCGAGCCGGACCTGGGCGTTGGCCTCGTCGAGCCAGCCGAGCGCGTCCGGGAGCAGCTGGACGGCGGGGGGTTCGTGGGCGACCAGCACGCTCACCGCGCCGGGATGCCGCGCGACGAGGTCGAGACCGATGAGCGCGCCCGCGCTGGTCCCGAACACGTTGGCGGGCCCGCCCCCGACATGCTGGAGGACGGCGTAGGCGTCGTCGGCCTGCTTCGGCACACTCACCGGGCCGGTGCTGGTGTCGGAGCTGCGGAAGTGACCGCGCCGGTCGTAGGTGACGACCGTGTAGTCGTCGGCGAGCAGCTTCGTCATCGCCCGGAAGGTGTCCGCCGAGCCCAGCCCACCGGCGATCAGGAGCAGAAGCGGCCCTTCGCCGGTGCTGCGGACGTACAGCTCACCGTCCTCGACCGGACAACGACTCTCCGAGATCATGGTCGAAGTCAAGCACAGCGTGCTCGCCCCTCACCCGGAGGCCAGCCGCCGCAGGATGCCGGTGGCGTCGGCCACCATGGTCTCGATCAGCTCGCCGACCCCGGGCAGGTCGCCGAGCAGGCCGACGACCTGCCCGGACGCCAGCACCCCGGCGCTCCGGTCGCCCTCGACCAGTCCCGCGCGCAGCAGCATCGGCGTGTTGGCGGCCATCAGCACCTGCGACCACGTCCGGTCACCGCCGCGTTTCATCCGCAGTCCTTCGGTGGCCAGCGAGCGCCACGAGAGCCCGCTCAGCTTCCGGAACTTCGCGGCGTTGCGGACGGCTCTGGCCAGGCCGCTCACCGGACCGGCGGACTCGAGCGCGTCGACCAGTTCCGTCCGGAGGACGCGGTGCGGCATCCCGTCCACCTTGCGGGTGACGACGGTGCCGTTGAGGTCGCGGGCGAGGTACGCCTGCTTGATCTCGTCGGGGACGGTGCTTTCCCTCGTCAGGAGGAACCGGGTGCCCATGGCGACCCCGGCGGCCCCGTACGCGAGCGCGGCGGCCAGGCCCCGGCCGTCGAAGAACCCGCCCGCGGCGACCACCGGGATGTCGACGGCGTCCAGTACCGAGGGCAGCAGCAGGGTCGTCGCCACCCCGCCGGTGTGCCCGCCACCTTCGCCGCCCTGGACGATGACGGCGTCCGCGCCCCAGCCCGCGACCTTCTCCGCGTGCCGTGCCGCGCCGACCGACGGGACGACGAGGACGCCGTTGTCCTTCAGCCGCGTGATCATGTCCTTCTTCGGCGCCAGCGCGAAGGACGCGACCCGGACTTCCTCGGTGATGAGCAGTTCGACCCGGCGCGCGGCGTCTTCGGCGTCCGCGCGGAGGTTGACGCCGAACGGCCGGGACGTGCGGCTCTTGACCTCCTTGATCGCCGCCGCCAGTTCGTCGTAGGTCATCGTCGCGGAGGCGAGGATGCCCAGACCGCCCGCTTCCGCCGTCGCGGAGACCAGCCGCGGTCCGGCGACCCAGCCCATCCCGGTCTGCACGATCGGATGCCGGATCCCGGCCAGTTCGGTCAGCGCGGTCTTCACGACGGCACTTCCTTGTCCCGCGACGACTTCGGATCCAGGCTGGTCCGGATCAGCAGCAGTTCGGTTTCGGTCGGCAGCCGGGATTCCACGACGTCGTCGGTGACCAGCGGGAACGAGGTCGCCGCGACGACCTCGTCCACGGAAACACCCGGGTGCACGGAAAGCAGCCGCGGCGCGTGGTCCTCGCCGCCGAAGTCCAGGACACCGAGGTTGGTGACGACGCGGTGGACGTCGTGATGCCGCAACCCGGCCTCGCGCGCCCTGGCGTGACCGACGCCGGACACGACGTCGACCTGGTCGACGAAGACACGCTTGCTGTGCCGCGGCACCCAGTAGCTGGTGCGGTGGTTGGCGGTGTTGCCCGGTCCGCCGCGGACGCCGAGGAGCTGTTTCTTCGGCCGCGCGTGCTCGCCGATCGCCGAGATGTTCTGGTTGCCTTCGCGGTCGATCTGGTTGGCGCCCATCACCACATGGCGTTTTCCGCTCGGCACCACGGTGTCGAGGACCTTGCGGAACGGCTGCCACCCTTCGACGACGGCTTCGGGCGTCATCAGGTACGCCTCACCGTCGGACAGCAGGAGGTCCGGTTCGAAGGTCAGTCTCGCGAGCCGGGCGCCCAGCGACGGGATGAAACCCATGGGGCTCACCACGATCTCACCGTCACCGCGGAACAACTCGGCGCAGGCCACGACGGCGACCTCGGCGCGGGTGATGTCACTCATGCGGACTCCCCGAATTCTGCGACGGCCTTCTGATAGCGCGCTTCGTCTCCGGACAGGAACCTGTCGACGAATCCCGGCCAGGCGTCGAGATCCTTGGCCGCCTCGGCGTAGTGGCGCTGGAATCGTTCGTCCCGTCCGTAGTCCGGGACGGCGGTGGTGAAATGCGCGCCGTTCGGCGTCTCGGCGACCCCGGTGACGAGCATCCGGCTCAGCAGCAGGCTCTGTACCGGCCCCGCTTCGGTGAGTTCGGCGGTCTCCACGATCTTTTCTGTTGACACGTAACACTTTTCGGCGGCCAGCGCGAACAGTTCGTCGAAATAGGGATCCGGGCCGAGGTACTGCGCGTTGCCCCGGGCGTCGGCGCGGTTGAGGTGGACCAAGGCCGCGTCGAGCTTGAGCGCGGGTACGGCCAGCAGTTCCTCGCCGTCGTCGTACGGAGAGCGGACCGTGCGCAACGACGGGTTCAGGTCCATGACGGCGGAGCCGAGTCCCGCCCGCGTCGGCAGGAACGGAAGTCGTTGTGCCGCGGCGGAAAGACCGGTCCCGAAGACGCCCTCGTCGTACTCGGTGACAGTGATCGTCCCGGATTCCCTGGCGCGGGAGAACCACGGGTCGTACGGGACCGTGTCCAGCGTGACGAAGCCGAAGACCAGGTGCCTGATCTTGCCCGCCGACGCCAGCAGCCCCACGTCCGGACCGCCGTAGGAGACCACGGTGAGGTCCTTGACCGGCGAACGCAGGATCGCGCGCACCAGCGCCATGGGCTTGCGCCGGGAACCCCAGCCGCCGATCCCGATCGTCATCCCGTCGGTGAGTTCGGCGGCGATCTCGTCCGGCGTCATCCGCTTGTCGGTCATCACTTCCCCTTGCCGTCCAAGAACTCCTGGCGTGCCCCGTCGGAGACGCCCGCCAGGTTGAGTTCGAAGGTGAATCCCTGCTCGAAGCGATAGCTGCGGTGCACGGGCTGGACGTCGATGCCGTTGATGGCCTGTTTCGCCGCGCGGATCACACGCGTGTCCTTCGCCGCGATCTGCCGCGCCACGCCGAGCGCGGTCTCGTCGAGTTCTTCCTTCGGCACCACCGCGTAGACCGAACCGTGGTGGTGCAACTGGGCCGCGGTGATCGTCGACGCCGTGTAGTACAGGGCCCGCATCAGATGCTGGGGGACCAGCCGCGCGAGATGGGTCGCCGCGCCCAGCGCGCCACGATCGACTTCGGGAAGCCCGAAGGTCGCGTCGTCACTGGCGACCACGATGTCCGCGTTGCCGACGAGGCCGACCCCGCCGCCGAGACAGAAGCCCCGCACCGCGGCGATCACCGGCACGGCGCAGTCGTAGACGGCGGAGAACGCCGCCGCGCAGCCCTCGTTCGCGCCGATCAGCGCGCCGTACCCCGGATCTCGCTGGATCTCCTTGATGTCGACGCCGGCGTTGAACCCGCGGCCTTCCGCGCGCAGCACCACGACATGCGTCGAGGGATCGCGCCCGGCGTCGGTGACGGCGGAGGCGAGGGCGAACCATCCCTTCACGCTCAGCGCGTTCACCGGGGGCGCGTCGACCGTGACCACGGCGATACCGGGCTCCGGTGAGTGGGTGGAAACGGTCATCGTGCACCCTCCGCAGCTACCAAACCTAGCACTTGCTTGGTACGTTAGCAGGACGCCCGGCCCGGGTACAGCGATCGTGAAGGAGGCCCGGCATGGCACTCGAACTCCGGCTCGACGGCGCCGTGGTGCTGGTGACCGGTGGGGTACGCGGCGTCGGCGCCGGTGTCACCAGGACTTTTCTGCGTGCCGGCGCCGAAGTCGTCACCTGTGCCCGCACCGAACCCGAGCGGCCGGTCCGCGACGGCGGCCGGGCGTCGACGTTCATCTCCTGCGACGTCCGCGACGCGGGCGAGGTCGACGCGCTCTTCGAGGAGATCCTCCGCCGTCACGGCAGGCTCGACGTCGTCGTCAACAACGCGGGCGGCGCCCCGTACGCCGAGGTGGCGAACGCGTCGCCGCGGTTCCACGAAAAGGTGATCGGGCTGAACCTGGTGGCACCGCTGACCGTCGCTCGGGCGGCGAACGCGATCATGCAGCGGCAGGAATCCGGCGGCGCCATCGTGAACATCAGCAGCGTCAGCGGGACGAGACCGTCGCCGGGGACGGCTTCCTACGGTGCGGCGAAAGCGGGCCTGGACAACCTCACCGCGACACTGGCTGTGGAGTGGGCGCCAAAGGTGCGGGTCAACGCGCTCGACGTCGGCATGGTCCGGACGGAGCACACGCATCTGCATTACGGCGACGAGGCCGGGATCGCGGCGGTGGGCGCGACCGTCCCGTTAGGACGGTTGGCGGAACCGGACGAGATCGGTTCCTGCGCGGTGTTCCTGGCCTCGCCGCTGGCCTCCTATGTCAGCGGCGCCTGCCTGGCCGTGCACGGCGGGGGAGAGGCACCCGCCTTCTTGGCCGCTTCGAATTCCCAAACCGAACGAAAGGAGCCGGTGTGAGCGGGATCGCCGACGGCCGGATCGTGGTGGTGACCGGCGCCGGTCGTGGCATCGGGCGGGCGCACGCGCTCGCGTTCGCCGCCGAGGGCGCGCGAGTGGTGGTGAACGACCTCGGCGCCGGGGTCGACGGCAGCGGCGGTTCGGCCGGACCCGCGCAGGACGTCGTCGACGAGATCGAGGCGCTCGGCGGGAAGGCGGTCGCGAACACCGAGGACGTCGCTTCGTGGGAGGGCGCCGAGGCGCTGGTGCGAACCGCCGTCGAAGCGTTCGGCGGGCTCGACGTCCTGGTCAACAACGCCGGTTTCCTGCGCGACCGGATGCTGGTCAACCTCGGCGAGGACGAATGGGACGCGGTCATCCGTGTCCACCTCAAAGGCCATTTCGCGCCGACGCGGCACGCCACCGCGTACTGGCGCGCGGAGGCGAAGGCAGGCCGGACGCGGGTGGCGCGGGTGATCAACACCAGTTCCGGCGCCGGGTTGCTCGGCAGTGTCGGGCAGGGGAACTACGCGGCCGCGAAGTCGGGGATCCTGGGACTCACCCTCGTCGCCGCCACGGAATTCGCGCGTTACGGCGTCACCGTGAACGCGATCGCCCCGGCCGCCAGGACCAGGATGACCGAGGAGGCCTTCGCCGAAGACATGGCCGCGCCGGTGGACGGATTCGACGCCATGGCCCCGGAAAACGTGTCGCCGCTGGTGGTCTGGCTCGGCAGCGAGGAGTCGTCCGGGGTGACCGGCCGGGTGTTCGAGGTCGACGGCGGCCGCGTCTCGATCGCGCAGGGCTGGCGGCATGGGACGGTGCGGGACAAGGGATCCCGGTGGTCACCGGCCGAACTCGGCCCGGTGGTGGCCGAACTGCTGGCCGATGCCCCCGTCCCCGAACCCGTCTACGGCGCCTAGCCCACGTGCCTCGTGAGTGGTAATGACGGTTCTAACCGTCATTACCACTCACGAGGCTTGACCGGCTCCGGGCAAAGTCGTCTGGCCGCCGGTCAGGTGAGTCGCGAGCGGGACGGGGAAGATTGCGGCCGTGGGACGGCCGGAATCTTCCCCGCTCGGTTGCCGGTCCACAGGTCGTGATCGGCACGGGCTTGAGACCGGGTGCCCCGTCCGACGATGTGGGAAATCAGGACACTCACCGTCCCGATTCCTACATCGTCGAACCCGGTAGCCCGCCGACTTCGCCGAGACCCTGACTTTCAGGGCAGGGAAGGAGGCCTTCACGGACCGGGGCTTGGATAAGCCGCCGCCCGCATAGGCACCTAAGACACGGTTGGCTACCGCTCACGAGCCTTCCGCGTCCCGGGTGAGGTCCCGGACCTCGGGGAGCGGCTCGAAACCCGCCGACTTGTAGGTCGCGACGGCGGCGACGTTGGAACTCGGCGTGGCCACGGCCGCACTCGACGAACCGAGTTCCCGGAGCGCGCCCGCCGCGGCGACACTGATCGCCTTGCCGTACCCGTGCCCGCGATGGTCCCGGTGCACGCCCATCGGCTCGAGTATCCCGGGCTTGCCCCGCCCGGCGGACCACACCGCGACCGCCGCGGCGGCGTCGCCCCGGTCGTCGTACGCGACCAGGCAGCGGGCGTCGGCGTACGCCGATCCGGACGCCATCGCGGTCCACCGTTCCAGCGAGAACGTCGATCCGTCGAACGACGCCCGGATCACGGCGGCCCACACCTGCCCCTGGTCCGGCCCGATCACCTCGATCCGCACGCCCGGATCCTTCACCGGCTCGGTGAGGTCGAGACGCAGCGGCGTCCACGGCTCGTCGAGGTACCAGCCCCGCTCGGGCAACAGGTCCTGGATCAGCGCGTCCTTCGGTGCCTCGATGAACACCTTCCCGGCAGGCAGCACTCCGCGTTCCGGCTCGATCACGTCCTCGGCCAGCCGCCGCGCCAGCTCTTCGTCCCGGCGCGCGTCGGGATCGGTCGTCAGGCGCAGCAGGTCCGCTCCGTCCAGCAGGCCGACGGCGAGGATCCGGCCGTCCCGGCGCCAGATCCGGACCGCCGCGGCCGTCGCCTCGGCCCCGAACCGCCGGAACCAGCCCAGGTCACCCGCATGCAGCTGCCACGCCGTGCCCTCCCGCTGCCACTCCCGCAGTACGGCCACGGCCTCGTCCAGCCCGTCGGCTCCCGGCTTTTCCACGATGATCGCCATGGTCGTGATCAGACACCACGGCGGACGGGCTCGCATCCGGTTTTCGGTGCGGCCAAGATGGAGGAGTGAAGTCACTTCAGCGCCGCCTCTGGGAGGCGGTCGAGCCGCTGCACGCCGTCGTCTACTTCGCCCCGGAAACGGCGGCCGCGGCCAAGGCCGTGGGCCTGCCGGGCTGGTGGATGGGCTATTTCGCCGGACGCGTCGCGCCGCTCGGCCCGCTGGCGGAACCACCTGTCACCGCGATGCTCTTCGGCTTCGCACCGCGGATGGTCGCGCGATCTTTGCCCGACGCCTGGAAATACGCAGAACCGGCCGCCGTGCTCCAGAGCCGGATGGAGGCCGTCGAGGCGGCCCTGGACCGGATCCTGCCCGCCGACGCGCCGCTGGAAGAACTCGCCGGACTGCTCGAACAGGCCGTCGCCGGCTGCGATCACGCGGCGAGGCCGCTCGCCGCCGCGTGGTCCTCGGTCGCCCGTCCCGCCGGACCGGCCGGGCGGGTCTGGCTCGCGGCGACGGTGCTGCGCGAGCATCGCGGGGACGGTCACGTGCTCTCCGCCGTCGCCGCCGGACTGCGCGGGCTCGACACGACGCTGACCCACATCGGCAGCGGGGCGGTGACCCGCGAGGTCGTCCAGGTCAACCGCGGCTGGTCCGACGACGAGTGGGACGAGAGCGTCGCACGGCTCCAGGCCAGGGGTGTCCTCGACGGCGATCTGGCCCTCACCGACTCGGGAATCGCGCTGCGCCAACGGATCGAGGACGAGACCGACCGGCTCGCCACCGGGCCGCTCGAAGCGCTCGGCGAGGACGGCGCGGCCGAGGTGGTGCGGTTGGCCGTCCCGTTGAGCCGCCGGATCTTCGACACCGGCGCGATCCCGCTGCCGAACCCGATGGGGGCGCCGCGGCCCTGACCGCTCGAAACTGTCGGACCCCGGTGGGATGCTGTGCGGCATGGCGACGTGGCAGCAGTTCAGTGAAGAGGCGCCCGAGCTGGCGGCGAAGATCAAGGAGCGGTTCACCGCGGCCAAATCGCATGTGCTGGCGACGGTCCGGCGGGACGGCTCGCCCAGGGTCAGTGGCAGTGAGGTCGATTTCCGTGAGCAGGATCTGCTGATCGGTTCGATGATCAACGCGATGAAGGCGAAGGACCTGCGACGGGACGGCAGGTTCGCGATCCACGCCGCCTCGGCGATCGACGAGGGCGGCGCGGACGCGAAGGTGTCGGGAAAGGCCGTCGAGATCACCGATCCGGCGGAGGTCGCCCGCCTGCAGGGCGACGACGGGGAGGCACACGTCTTCCGGCTCGACCTCACCGAGGCGGTGCTCACCTGGGTCGAGGGCGACACCATCTATTTCGACTTCTGGAAGGAGGGCCAGGGGAGCAAACGGCTCGCGAGGCCGGACAACGGTCCGGTGGTCGAGGTCGCCGCGGAGTAGACGCGAACCGGCGTGCTGAATGTCCACAAGGGACACTCGCTGACGGGTCACCTGCCGCGTACTGTGCGGGGCCGGCGGCGGTCGCGTCCGCCCACGCTAGATCCGCTCGATGATGGTGCCGGTGGAAAGCGCGCCACCGGCGCACATCGTCACCAGGGCGGTGCTCGCGTCGCGGCGTTCGAGTTCGTGCAGTGCCGTGGTCAGCAGCCGCGCGCCGGTACTGCCGACCGGATGTCCGAGGGCGATCGCGCCACCGTTCACGTTGACCTTGTCCTCGTCGGGCCGGTGCACCCGCTGCCACGACAACACAACCGAAGCGAAGGCCTCGTTGACTTCGAAGAGGTCGAGGTCGCCGATCGTCATCCCCGCCTTGGCCAGGACCCGTTCGGTCGACTGCACGGGGCCGTCGAGGTGGTAGTACGGCTCCGCGCCGACCAACGCCTGCGAGACGATCCGCGCCCGTGGTTTGAGGCCCAGTGCCTTGGCCCGGTCCGAGTCCATCAGGAGGAGCGCGGCCGCGCCGTCGGAGATCTGCGACGAGGTCCCGGCCGTGTGGACGCCGTCTTCGAGGACGGGCTTGAGCTTGGCGAGCCCTTCGACGGTCGTCTCGCGCAGGCCCTGGTCGCGGGCCACCAACCGGGTCTCCCCGGTCGGCGAGCCGTCTTCGCCGAGCACGGGTGCCTTCACCGCGACGACCTCGCGATCGAAGTGCCCGGCCGCCCACGCGGCGGCGGCCTTGGCCTGCGAGGCCGTCCCGAAGCGGTCGACGTCGAGGCGGGTGATCCCGCGCCGTCGCGCGATCCGTTCGGCCGCGCCATACTGGTTCGGCATGTCGATCGACCACGACGCGGGCCGTGGCGTGCCGATGCCCTCACCGCGGTTCGCGCCCAGCGGCACCCGGCTCATCGCTTCGACGCCGCAGGAGACGCCGGCGTCGATCGCCCCGGCCGCGATCAGTCCGGCGATCAGATGCGTCGCCTGCTGCGCCGAGCCGCACTGGGCGTCGATCGTGGTCGCGCCGGTGGTCTCGGGCAGCCCGGCGTGCAGCCAGGCCGTCCGCGTGATGTTGCCTGCCTGCTCGCCTGCCTGGGTCACGGCACCGCCGATCGCCTGCTCGACCAGTGCGGGATCCAGGCCCGCGCGGTCGAGCAGGGCACGCTGTGCCGCGCCGAGGATCTCGGCGGCGTGCAGCCCCGCGAGGTGGCCCCCGCGCTTGCCGATGGGGGTGCGGACCGCCTCGACGATCACCGGACTACCCACGTTCGCCTCCCGGATAACACTGTTCACTACCGAAAAAGTAGAACACGTTCTTGATTTGAGCAAGTCATCCCAGGGTCGACTCGTTTTTGATCACTGGTCGCGGTTACCGCTCCTGGCTGGGATTCCATGATCCCGCTCGGGTGAGTTAACGGGTTTCACTGAAAACTCTTCACTTGGTAAACGCCGTATGCTTCAATCGGGGTTAGAACGTGTTTCATTGGCGAACCGCGTAGGAGGTAGCCCGTGGCCGCTCCCCTGATCCCCGCCGGTTTCGATTTCACCGATCCGGATCTGTACGCCACCAGACTGCCTCTGGCCGAGTTCGCCGAACTCCGCCGCACGGCACCGGTCTGGTGGAACCCGCAGCCGCACAACACCGCGGGCTTCCGCGACGACGGCTACTGGGTGGTCAGCCGGCTCGACGACGTCAAGGCGGTGTCGAGGGACAGCGAGCTGTTCTCCTCCCGGGAGAAGACCGCGATCATCCGCTTCGACGAGAACATGACCGACGACAGTCTCGAAGCCAACCGGCTCGTCCTCCTCAACATGGACGCCCCGCAGCACACGAAACTGCGCCGGATCGTCTCGAAGGGCTTCACGCCGAGGTCGATCGCGAAACTCGAGGACACCCTGCGCGACCGTGCGGAGCGGATCGTCAGCGAGGCCAAGAAAAAGGGTAGCGGGGACTTCGTCGCCGACGTCGCCTGCGAACTTCCGTTGCAGGCCATCGCCGAACTGATCGGCATCCCGCAGGAAGACCGCCTCAAGGTCTTCGACTGGTCCAACCAGATGGTCGCCTACGACGATCCCGAGTACGAGGTCGAACCGCTCGCCGCGTCCGCGGAGATCGTCGGCTACGCCTGGAACATGGCCGAAGAACGGCGCAAATGCCCGATGGACGACATCGTCACGAAGCTGGTCCAGGCCGACGTCGACGGTGAATCGCTGGCCTCGGACGAATTCGGTTTCTTCGTCATCCTGCTGGCCGTCGCGGGCAACGAGACGACGCGCAACGCGATCACCCACGGCATGAAGGCGTTCCTCGACCACCCCGACCAGTGGGAGCTGTACAAGAAGGAACGGCCGAAGACCGCGCCGGACGAGATCGTCCGCTGGGCCACCCCCGTGGTCGCCTTCCAGCGCACCGCGACCCGCGACACCGAACTCGGCGGGCAGCACATCCGCAAGGGCGACCGGGTCGGCATGTTCTACAGCTCCGCGAACTTCGACCCGGACCACTTCGACGAGCCGGAGAAGTTCGACATCCTCCGCGAGGACAACCCGCACGTCGGGTTCGGCGGCACGGGCTCGCACTACTGCATCGGCGCGAACCTCGCCCGGCTGGAGATCGACCTGATCTTCAACGCCATCGCCGACGTCATGCCGGACATCAGCGAAGCTGCCCCGCCCGACCGGCTCCGGTCGAGCTGGCTCAACGGGATCAAGCACTACCAAGTGCGCTATGCCTGACAACACGGCCTGACAACACAGCCTGACCGGACGGCCTGATCGGCCCGGACCGGCGCGGTGGGGCACCATGGGGTCATGGGTCCCCACGTGCAGGTCGACGTCGAAATGTCCTTCCGGGTCACGAAACCCGGTCCCGCCGCGTTCGTGGTCGCCCTCGCCGGCGGGGCCGATCAGGAGGAGTTCGCCTATCCCGCGCCGCCGCGCCAGGTGGCGTTCGAACACGGGACCCGGGCGCAGGTCGTCGATCTGCCGCCCGGGGAGCATGTCGTGCGGTACCGGGCCGCACGCGCCTTCGGCCCCGCCGCGGCCGAGCCCGTCGGCATGGAGGACCTCATCCGCTACACCCGGCCGAGCCGGTACTGCCCCTCGGACCGGATGGGCGGGCTCGCGCTGTCGCGCTTCGGCGACCTGCCCGACGCACGTGCCAAGGTCGAGGCGATCGTCCGGCACGCGGGCGAGCATCTGTCCTATGTGGTCGGTTCCGGTTCGCCGACCGACGACGCCGTCGACACCTATCTCGCCGGTGAAGGGGTTTGCCGCGACTACGCGCACGTCTGCATCTCACTGTGCCGCGTGCTCGACATCCCCGCCCGGTTCACCGCGGTCTACGCGCCGGGACTGTCCCCAATGGACTTCCACGCCGTGTTCGAGGCCGCGATCGACGGCCACTGGTACGTGTTCGACGCCACCGGACTCGCGCCGAGGCAGAGCCTGAGCCGGATCGCGACCGGACGGGACGCCGCCGACACCGCGTTCCTCTCCACCCTCGGCTGTGAGCTGGACTTTCTCGGCAACACCGTCCTGGCGACCGCGGGTCCTTCGCTGCCCGAGGATGACGGTTCGGAGCTGATCGCGCTCGCGTGATCGCGTGTTGCCCACGAGCTGTGACCTCACTGAGGTAGACAGTCCGTGTGAGGGAGAAGCAGGCACCGACGAAATGGCAGCGGCTGCGCGCCCGCTACCGCTGGCTGGACCACGTGGCGCGGGCGGTGAACCGCTACATCGAGTACGGCGGTTACCACTACGTCGCCTCGATCACGTATTTCAGCCTGTTCTCGCTGGTGCCCATCCTCATGGTCGCGGCGTCGGTGGCCGGCTTCGTGCTGGCGAGCCAGCCGCAGGTGATCGAGTCGATGCTGAACGCGATCACCGGCACGCTGCCCGGCGGCCTCGGCGACAAGGCGGGGGAACTGCTCACCGGATTCGTGGAGCAACGCACCAGCGTCGGGGTCATCGGTCTGGTGATCGGGCTCTACTCCGGCTGGAACTGGATGAACGCGCTGCGGGACGCCCTCACCGCGCTGTGGGGCCAGAACCGGTCGGATCTCCCGCTGCTGCGCACCATCGCCGCGGACCTGCTCGCGCTGCTCGGCCTCGCGTCAGCGCTACTGGTGTCCTTCGCCATCACCATTTCCGGCTCCGCGCTCGGCCGCTACCTACTGGGACTGGCCGGGGTCGACGACACCGCATGGGGACACAACGTCCTTTCGGCGATCTCGATCCCGCTCGCGTTGCTGGCCAACTGGCTCGTGTTCCTCTGGGTGCTCACCCGGCTGCCGCGGAAACCGGTCGGGGTCCGCAGCGCGATGCGCGGCGCGGTCGCCCTGGCACTCGGCTTCGAACTGCTGAAACAGGCCGGTGGGATCTACCTGCGCTTGATCGGCAATTCGCCGACGGGGGTCGCGTTCGGCTCCATCATCGGTCTCATCTTCTTCATCTCGCTGGTCGCCAGGATGCTGGTGTTCGTCACGGCGTGGACGGCGACCGCGCGCGACGCGCCCCCGGAGCCGGTCCGCCCACCGCCTCCCGTGGTGGTCCGGCCCGTGGTGGCGCCGCCCGATCGGCACGGGCTCAAACCGATGCTCGTCGGTGCGGTGACCGGGGTGGTCGCCACCCTCGTCGCACAACGTCTCCGCCCGCGCCGCCGCTCCTGACTCCGCGCGCGGCGGGGCTCAAGAGCCCGGCTTCGCCGAGCCCACCACCCACATCGAGAAGAACTGCGAACCGCCGCCGTACGCGTGCCCGAGCGCGACGCGCGCGCCGTCGACCTGGTAGTCCCCGGCCCGCCCCATCACCTGTTTGGCCGCCTCGGAGAACCGGAGCATCCCGGACGCGCCGATCGGGTTCGACGACAGCACCCCGCCGGAGGGGTTGACCGGCAGCCGCCCGCCGAGCGCGGTCTCGCCCGCCTCGGTGAGCTTCCAGCCTTGACCCTCGTCAGTGAACCCGAGGTTCTCCAGCCACATCGGCTCGAACCACGAGAAGGGCACGTAGATCTCGGCGGTGTCCACTTCGGACAGTGGATCGGTGATCCCCGCCGCCCGCCACAACGCGGCGGCGGCGTCGCGGCCCGCCCGCGGGTTGACCTGGTCGCGACCGGCGAACGTCGTCGGCTCGGTCCGCATCGCGGTCGCGTGGATCCACGCCGCGCCACCGGGAACCGCGTCGCCGGCGGCCTCGTCACCGATCACCATCGCGCAGGCGCCGTCCGAGGACGGGCAGGTCTCGTCGTAACGGATCGGATCCCACAGCATCTGCGAAGCCCGCACCGATTCCACCGTGATGTCGGACTGCCGCAGGTGGGCATAGGGATTCAGGGCCCCGTTACGCCGGTCCTTGGCCGCGACGATCGCGCCGACATGGTCGGGCGCGCCGGACCGCCGGATGTAGGAGCGCACGTGCGGCGCGAAGTACCCGCCCGCCCCGGCGCCCACCGGCATCTGGAACGGCGGAAGGATCGACAGTCCCCACATCGCGTTCGATTCGGACTGTTTCTCGAAGGCGACCGTCAGTACCCGCTGGTGTACCCCGGCCTGCACCAGCGACGTCGCCACGAGCGCGGTCGACCCGCCGACCGAACCCGCGGTGTGCACGCGCAGCAAGGGTTTCCCGGTCGCGCCGAGCGCGTCGGCGAGGAACAGTTCGGGCATCATCACGCCCTCGAACAGATCCGGCGCCTTGCCGAGGACGACGGCGTCGATGTCGTCCCAGCCGGTCCCGGCGTCGAGCATCGCCCGGTCGATCGCTTCCCGGAGCAGCCCGGGCATCGACACGTCGGTGCGCTTGGCCTTGTGGTGCGTCTGGCCGGTTCCCAGTACGGCCGCGAGGTGCTTCACGAGAGGACCTCCAAGGTCGCGACCAGGTTCTGCTGCAGGACGGGGCCGCTGGTCGCGTGGGCGAGGGTCTTGCGCGCGCTGCCGTCGAGGATGCGGTTCGCCGCCTCGCCGATGCGGGCCAGCCCGGCGGAGAACATCGGATTGCCGGTCAGCACGCCGCCCGAGGGGTTGATCCGCACCCGCTCGTCCAGGCCCAGCGCGTCGCGCAGGATCAGTTCCTGGTGGGTGAACGGCGCGTGCAGTTCGGCCAGTTCGACGCCGTCGAGGTCGAGCGCCCGGGCGGCGGCCACTGTGGACGGTGACCGGGTGAGGTCCCGTACGCCGAGCGCGGGGGAGTCGACCCGGTGCTCGATCCCGGTGATCACCGCCGGGCTGTCGGCGAGGTCCGCCGCCCGCTCGGCCGAAGCGAGCACGATGACGGCCGCGCCGTCGGTGACCGGGGCGATGTCGTGTGCCCGCAAGGGATCCGCGAAGTAGGGGGTGTCGAGGAGTTCGGCGACCTCGGCCGTCCCGGAGAACTGCGCGGCGGGATTCGCGGCGGCGTCGGCACGGCTGCGCGCGGCGACCTCGGCGAGGTCCTTTTCGGACCACAGCCCGGCTTCGAGGCCGAGTCTGGCCTGGATCCCGGCGACACTCACCGAGTCCGGCCACAGCGGCGCGACGACGTAGGGGTCCATCTGCAGCGCGAGCACGCGCCGGAGCTGCCCGGCCGAAGACTTGCCGAAACCGTAGACGAGCGCCGTTTCGACCTCGCCCATCCGGATCTTCAGCCACGCTTCGTAGAGCGCCCAGGCGGCGTCCATCTCGACGTGCGACTCGTGGATGGGCGGGAAGGCGCCGATGGCGTCGACAGCGGCGATGAAGGAGAACGCGCGGCCGGCGAGGTAGTCCGAGGAGCCCGAGCACCAGAATCCGATGTCCTCTTTGGATAGACCGGTTCCGGCGAGTACCTCGGCGAAGATCGGCACCAGCATTTCCACGCCATTGGTGGTGCCCTGGGTGCGGCGGACGTTGGGGGCCTGGGCGAAACCCACTACGGCGACATCTGGCACTGTGGTCCTCACAGATGGTGGGCGAAGGATTCGTAGGGCGCGTCCGGCTCGCCGGTCGGCTCGAAATGGCCGATGTTCTCCAGCGACGTCCACCATTCGTCGGCCGGTTTCCAGGCGGCGCGCACGCGCATGCCCATCCGGACGTCGGCGGCGTCGCAGCCGAGGACCAGGTGCAGGAACGCGATGTCCGCGCCGTCGAGCAGGATGTACGCCGCCACGTAGGGCGGTTTGATCCGCTGGCCGAGGAACGGCACGTTCACGATGCAGAACGTGGTGACGATGCCGGTGTCGGGGAGTTCGACCTCGTCGGTGGTCGGCACGCCGTCGGTGGGGCAGGCGCCGCGCGGCGGGATGTAGACCTTGTCGCACGACGGGCAACGCTGGCCGATCAGCTTCCCTTCGGCGAGCCCGCGCAGGTACCGGCTCTCCTCCGGTGACGCGGAATGCTCGTAACGCAGGTGGATCGGCGTGATCACCACGCTGACCGGCGCGCCCTCCTCGCGTTTCGCGATCGGGGGAGGCGTCTCGGTGAGTTCGGTGTCGGGTCCGTCGGCGGGGACGAAGTAGGCGATGTCGCGGATGTGCCCGACCGTCTCGTCCGCCCAGCGGATCCGCACCCGTTGCCCGGTGTGGACTCCTTCGGGGGAGCCGGCGTCGACAGCGTGCAGGATCGCGGTGTCGGCGCCGTCGAGCCGGATCAGCGCCCACGCGAACGGCCGCGACAGGGGCTGGCCGTCGAGCGGTTCGGCGATCCAGGACCAGGACACGATCTCGCCCTCGTCGGCGACCGGCACGAACTCGGACAGCGCCTCGGCGGTCACGGGGTCGTATTCCAGTGGCGGCACGTGGACGCGGCCGTCGCTGCCCCGGACGCCTTCGACGCGGCGCTCGCGCAGGGCGTTGACGAACCGGCCGAGTACCGGGCCGACTGAACGCGTGTAGTCGAAGCCCACGTTGAGCGGGGCCGACAGCGGGAGTTCTGGTGCACTCACGACTTGAGTGAAACACGTTCTCGATTTCTCGGCAAGATCGGCCATCTGGGCCTCCCTGACGGTTGCCCTTGAGTGAAACGCGTTCTAGATTTGCGCGTATGTCGACAGCCACGGGGACACTTGGGGTCTGGAATATCGCCGCGCAGGAGCCGGAGCGGGTAGCGCTCGTCGATCCGGACGGCCGTTCGATCGGCTACGGAGAGCTCGCCGCGAAGGCGAACGCGTACGCCCGGGGCCTGCAGGCGCTCGGGCTCGAGGCCGGGGACGTGGTCGTCGTCCTGCAGCCCAACGGCGACGAACTCGTGGCCGCCTACTTCGCCGCCATCCAGTCCGGTCTGTACATCGTGGTGGTCAACTGGCATCTGGTCGGGCCGGAGGTCGCCTACATCCTTTCCGACAGCGGCGCCAAGGCGTTCCTCGCGCACGAACGGTTCGCCGACGTCGCGATCGCGGCCGCCGACGAGGCGGGGATCCCGGAGCGGGGACGGTTCGCCGTCGGCGACGTCGAGGGCTTCCGCCGGATCGAGGAACTCGGCTCTGGCGAAGGCGACGGCCGCCCGGAGCGGCGCACGGCCGGCTCGCCGATGCTCTACACGTCCGGGACCACCGGGCGGCCCAAGGGTGTCCGTCGTCCCTTGAGCGGCGCCGATCCCGACGAAGTCCCTGGCGCGTCGACGTGGTTCTTCGGGATCTTCGGACTGGCGCCGCACGACGATCACGTGCATCTGTGCGGATCGCCGCTGTATCACACGGCCGTGCTCAACTTCGTCGCGATCTCCCTGCAGCTGGGGCATACCGCGGTGCTGATGGACCGCTGGGACGCCGAGGAGATGCTGCGGCTGATCGAGCGGCACCGCGTCACGCACAGCCATATGGTGCCGACGCAGTTCCGGCGCCTGCTCGCGCTGCCGGACGACGTCCGGGCGGCCTACGACCTGAGTTCGCTGCGCGTGATGATCCACGGCGCCGCGCCCTGTCCGCTCGAGGTCAAACGCCGGATGCTCGACTGGTGGGGGCCGGTCGTCACCGAGTACTACGCGGCCACCGAGGGCGGCGGCACGGCGATCTCGGGGGAGGAATGGCTCAAGAAACCGGGTTCGGTGGGGCTGCCGTGGCCGGGTTCGACGATCAAGATCCTCGACGACGAGGGCAGGGAACTGCCCGCCGGCGAGACCGGGACCGTCTACATGAAGATGGGCGACTCGAAGTTCGAGTATCACAAAGACCGGGCTAAGACCGACAAGGCGCGGGTCGGGGACCTGTTCACCCTCGGCGACGTCGGCCATCTCGACGAGGACGGGTACCTCTTCCTGCACGACCGCAAGGCCGATCTGATCATTTCCGGCGGGGTCAACATCTATCCGGCGGAGATCGAAGGCGAACTGGTGATGCACCCGAAGATCGCCGACGTCGCCGTGTTCGGCGTCCCGCATGAGGACTGGGGTGAGGCGATCAAGGCCGTCGTACAGCCCGCCGACGGTGTCGAGCCGTCCGACGAGCTGACCGCGGAGATCCTCGAGTACGCGGCGTCCCGGCTGGCGAAGTTCAAACTCCCGCGTTCGGTCGACTACCTGCCCGAACTGCCGCGCGACCCCAACGGGAAGCTCTACAAGCGCAAGCTGCGCGACCCGTACTGGGCCGGTCACCGCGTCCCCTGACCCCGCATTTAGTCCTCTGGATGCGGTAGTTGCGCACGCAACCACCGCATCCAGAGGACTAAATGCATGAGGGGGCGAGGGTGGCGGGGGTCAGCGGCCCCGGAAGACGGGCTTGCGCTTCTCGGCGAAGGCGCGGGGGCCTTCCTTCGCGTCTTCGCTCGCGAAGACCTCGATGCCGTACTGGGCGTCGAGCTTGAAGGCCTCCTCCTCGTGCATGCCCTCGGTGTCACGCATCGTCTTGAGGATCGCGCGGACCGCGAGCGGCCCGTTCGCGGCGATCAGCCCGGCCAGTTCCATGGCCTTGTCGAGCGCCTTCCCGTCCGGGACGACGTGGCCGATCAGGCCGATTTCCAGCGCCTCGGCCGCGGTGATATGCCGTCCGGTCAGCAGCAGGTCGGCGGCGACGGTGTACGGGATCTGGCGGGGGAGCCGGACGGCCGAACCGCCCATCGGGAACAGGCTCCACCGCGCCTCGGACACGCCGAACCTCGCGCTCTCGCCCGCGACACGCAGATCCGTCCCCTGCAGGATCTCCGTCCCGCCCGCGATCGCCGCGCCTTCGACGGCCGCGATCAACGGCTTCGTCAGCCGTCGTCCCTTGAGCAGGCCTTCGATCCGGCTGGGGTCGAACGTGCCCTTCTCGAACGAGTCACTCGGCGAGTTCTTCGACATCGACTTCAGGTCCGCGCCCGCGCAGAACGCGCCGCCGGCGCCGGTGAGCACGCAGCACCGGATGTCGTCGTCGGAGTCGACACGGTTCCACGCCTCGACCATGATCCCGAGCATCTCGCCGCTGAGCGCGTTGCGGGCCTCCGGCCGGTTCATCGTGACCACGAGGGTGTGGCCGATCTTCTCGACCAGCGCGTGCGGTTCGCCCACCAGAGCCTCCACTGACCCCATCGATTTCCCTGTAACAGCCACCATTGCCCAGAACGATAACATGTTCTACTTTGAGGGAGTGGCACTCAACATCGCGGATCTACTCGAGCACGCCGTCGACGCCGTGCCGGAGCGCATCGCGGTCGTCTGTGGCGATCGGCGGGTCACCTTCGCCGAACTGGAAGAGCGCGCCAACCGGCTGGCGCACCATCTCGCCGCACACGGCGTGGGAGCTGGAGCCCACATCGGTGTCTATTCCCGGAACTCGATCGAAGCCCTGGAATCGATGATCGCCGCGTACAAGCTGCGCGCGATCGCGATCAACGTCAACTACCGCTACGTCCACGGCGAGCTGCGGTACCTGTTCGACAACGCCGACCTCGTGGCG
Source organism: Amycolatopsis orientalis DSM 40040 = KCTC 9412 (assembly GCF_000478275.1). Classification (GTDB taxonomy): domain Bacteria; phylum Actinomycetota; class Actinomycetes; order Mycobacteriales; family Pseudonocardiaceae; genus Amycolatopsis; species Amycolatopsis orientalis. The sequence continues at coordinate 158,136 of NZ_ASJB01000015.1, read as the reverse complement.
CTGATCCACGAGCGCGGCTACTCGGACAAGGTCGCGGCCGTCCTGCCGGAAACGCCGAAACTGAAACACGTTGTCGTTGTCGACGACGGGAGTGACGGCGACTATTCGTCCTACGGCGGCGTGGACTACGAGGCCGCGCTCGCCGAAGGCTCACCCGAGCGCGACTTCGCCGAGCGCAGCGCCGACGACATCTACATCCTCTACACCGGCGGGACCACCGGGTATCCGAAGGGCGTCCTGTGGCGTCACGAGGACATCTGGCGCGCGCTCGGCGGCGGCATCAACTTCGTCACCGGCGAGTACGTCCCGGACGAATGGACGCTCGCCGAACAGGGCAAGTCGGGCAGCCTGGTCCGGCTCCCGGCCGCGCCCCTGATCCACGGCGCCGCGCAGTGGGCCGCCTTCGGCGCGCTGTTCACCGGCAGCCCGGTCGTGTTCGTGCCGCGGTTCGACGCGCACGAGATCTGGAAAGCCGTGCAGGACAACAAGGTCCAGGTGCTCACCATCGTCGGCGACGCGATGGCGCGGCCGCTGATCGACGCCTACCGCGAGGGCGACTACGACGCGTCGTCGATCGTCGCGGTGTCGAGCCACGCCGCCCTGTTCTCCCAGTCGGTGAAGCAGGAATTCCTGGCGATGCTCCCGAACGTGGTGATCACCGACGCGATCGGCTCCTCCGAAAGCGGGTTCACCGGTATCGGCATGGTCAGCAAGGATTCCGATCATTCCGCCGGTCCCCGGGTCAGCTTCGGCAAGGACGCGATCCTGGTGGACGACGACGGCGGGCTCGTCGACCCGAAGCCCGGCGCGATCGGGTTGATCGCGCGCCGCGGTCACGTCCCCCTCGGCTACTACAAGGATCCCGCCAAGACCGAGAAGATCTTCATCGAGGTCGACGGCAAGCGGTACGTCGTTCCGGGTGACTACGCGCGCTACGAGGAAGACGGCACGGTGACCCTGCTCGGCCGGGGCTCGCAGTGTGTGAACACCGGCGGCGAAAAGGTGTACCCGGAGGAAGTCGAGGGTGCCCTGAAGTCACATCCGGACGTCTTCGACGCGCTCGTCATCGGCATCCCCGACGACCGGCTCGGCCAGCGGGTGGCCGCGGTGATCCAGCCGAGGTCCGGCCGGGAACTGGACTTCGCCGCGCTCGAAGCCCATGTGCGGACCGAGATCGCCGGGTACAAGGTGCCGCGCACCCTCTGGCTCGCCGAAGAGATCGGGCGTTCCCCCAGCGGGAAACCGGACTACCCCTGGGCTCAGCGCTACGCCTCAGAGCACGAGCCCATCAGCATCCAGCCCGCGTAAGAGCCAGTGGGCGGAGCTGAAGACGTAACTCGAAAAGCGACCGAAAGCGTGAACCCGCCTCGGCCGAAGGCCCCGCTATCGCGGTGGCAGGGCGCCCTCCTCATCTCGGTGAGGTGCATGGCGGGCCGCGCCCTGCCGACGTCGATCGCGGACGCGGGTTCACCAACAGGCACTAAGGAGTTTCATGCGCACGTCTCTGTGTGACCGGCTCGGGATCGACCTGCCGATCGTCGGGTTCACCCCGTCCGAACACGTCGCCGCGGCGATCAGCCGGGCGGGCGGGCTGGGCGTGCTGGGCTGTGTGCGGTTCAACGACGCCGCCGAACTCGACGCCGTCCTGTCCTGGATGGACGAGAACACCGGCGGCAAACCGTACGGCGTCGACATCGTGATGCCCGCCAAGATCCCGGCCGAGGGAACGTCGGTCGACCTCGCGAAGCTCATCCCGCAGGAGCATCGCGACTTCGTGGAGCGGACCCTGCGTGACCTCGCCGTGCCGCCGTTGCCGGACGACACCGACGAACGCGCCGGGGTGCTGGGCTGGCTGCATTCGGTCGCGCGGTCGCATGTCGAGGTCGCGCTGAAACACCCGATCCGCCTGATCGCCAACGCCCTCGGTTCACCGCCGGTGGACGTCATCGAGCAGTGCCACGCGAAGGGTGTGCCGGTCGCCGCGCTGGCGGGCAAGGCCGAACACGCCGTCCGGCACGTCGACAACGGCGTGGACATCGTTGTGGCGCAAGGCTATGAGGCGGGCGGGCACACCGGCGAGATCGCGTCGATGGTCCTGCTGCCCGAGGTCGTCGACGCGGTCGGTGACCGGGTGCCGGTGCTCGCCGCGGGCGGGATCGGCTCTGGGCGGCAGGTCGCGGCCGCGCTCGCGCTGGGCGCGTCCGGGGTGTGGATGGGCTCGTTCTGGCTCGCCACCGAGGAATACCTCCAGACCATGGGGGACTCCGAGGCGATGCAACGGGCACTGGTCGCGGCGGGTTCGTCCGACACCGTCCGGACGCGGATCTACACCGGCAAACCGGCGCGGCTGCTCAAGACGCGGTGGACCGAGGCGTGGGCCTCGCCCGACGCGCCCGAACCGCTGCCGATGCCACTGCAGAACCTGCTGGTTTCCCACGCGCACAACCGGATCCATCACGCGGCGGATCCGAGCGTGGTGTCGATGCCGGTGGGACAGATCGTCGGGCGGATGGACCGGGTGCGGCCGGTCGCCGACGTGATCGCGGAACTCGTTTCGGGGTACGAGGAAACACTGTCGCGTTTGGACAAAACCCGCTGAAGTGTCATAAGGGGTCCCCATAGGACGAGAATTGTCCTATGGGGACCCCTTATGACATGCCGTGCGAGGAAGCTAGAGACCGGCGGCCGCGTTCTTGATGGCGGTCGCGAAGGTGCTCACCTCGGTGTAGACGCCGGGAGCGTGCGCCCGCGCGCACCCTTCGCCCCAGCTGACGATGCCGACCTGGATCCAGGCTCCGGCGCTGTCGCGACGGAACATCGGGCCGCCCGAGTCACCCTGGCAGGTGTCGACGCCGCCGGAGTTGATGTTGCCCGCGCAGATCTCGGCGCTGTCGATCAGGTCGGCGTAGCTGCCGCCCTGCGCCTTGCAGGTCGCGTCGGAGACGAACGGGACCGTGGCCTTGAGCAGGTAGCGCTGCTGCGCCCCGCCCTCGGTCGCGGCACCCCAGCCGGCGACGGTGAACGTGCCGTTGTTGTAGGCCGTCGTGCCGGCGATCGGCAGCGTCGGGATCCCGCTGACCGGGCTCGCGAGCTTGATCAGGGCCCAGTCACCACCGGTGGAGGTGGGGTAGGTCGGCGACCGGTACACGTAGGTCGACTTGACCTTCTTGGCCGCGGTGCTCTGCAGGTCGACGACACCGAGGGTGGCGGTGATGGTCGTGTTGGCGCCGGTGCGCGACACACAGTGCGCGGCGGTCAGCACGATCTGAGAGGTGTAAAGCGCACCACCGCAGCCCATGGAAAGCCTTACCATCCAAGGGAATTCACCCTGGGCGGCTCGGGTTCCACCGACCACGTCGGTGGACGGCGGCTGCGCGGCCGCGGCGGGCGGGGCCGTGGCGAGGGCCGCCAGGGTTCCGGCCGCCGCGACGGCGATCAGGGTCTTTTTGAGCAGGCTGAACCGACGCTTGATGTCCAAGGGTTCATTCCTTCCGGCTGTCCACAGTGGAGGCAGGGAGACTGACTGCGGCCATCTGACTACAGCAGGTGGGCGGACGCCGGGACAACCGACTTTCTTCGGATCTTTGGGCCGATGATGGTGATTAACGGACGTTCGCCGCGAAGCGCCGACGAATGGCGTAGCCCAGAGCGCCTAACGCCAGTACTCCGGAACCGGTGAGCACCGAAACCGCCGGAAGACTGAACGCGAGTACCAGGCAGCCGAGCAGCCCCACGACGGCGATCGCCCGCGACCCCGGCCGCAGGGTCAGCGCGCTGGCGTTCGCGATGGCGTAGTACGCCAGCACCGCGAACGACGAAAAGCCGATCGCGCCGCGCAGGTCGACGGTGCTCGCGAGCAGGGCGACGACGACGCCGACGGTGAGCTCGGCCCGGTGCGGGACGCCGAAGCGAGGATGCACCGCGGTCAGGTAGCGGGGGAGATGCCCGTCGCGCGCCATCGCCAGCGTGGTCCGCGAGACCCCCAGCACGAGCGCGAGCAGCGAACCCAGCGCGGCGAGTGCGGCACCCACCCGGATCGCGGGGGTGAGCCAGGACCAGGACGACCTCGCGACGCCTTCCGCGATCGGGTCCGGGCTGTGGCCGAGCAGATCCGGTCCGAGCCGGTACAGCAGGACGAAGGCCAGGACGGCGTAGACGGCGAGCGCCAGCCCGAGCGCGATCGGCACGGCGCGGGGGATGGTGCGGGCGGGATCACGGACCTCCTCGCCCAGTGTCGCGATCCGGGCATACCCGGCGAACGCGAAGAACAGCAGGCCGGCGGCCTCGAGGACACCGCCGACGCCGGGGGTGACCGCCGGGCCCGATGCCCCCGCCGCGAGACCGCCGCCGAAGAGCATCGCCACCGCCGCCAGTGTCAGGATCGTCAGCGTGATGGACACGATCAGCCGGGTCGCGAACGCGGAGCGCTGGACGCCGCGGTAGTTGAGCCCGGTCAGGGTCGCGACGACGCCGACCGCGAACAGGCCCCGCCACGGCTGGCCGAGTCCGGGGGCGGCGTAGGTGACGACGGTCAGCGCCATCGCCGCGCAACTGGCGGTCTTGCCGACCACGAACCCCCAGCCGGCCAGATGCCCCCAGAACTCGCCGAGCCGTTCACGTCCGTAGACGTAGGTTCCGCCGGACGACGGATAGAGCGCGGCCAACCGCGCGGAGGAGGTCGCGTTGCAGTACGCGACGATGGCGGCGAGGGCCAGTCCGGCCGGGAGCCAGGCTCCCGCGGCGCGCGCGGCGGGGGCGAAGGCGACGAAAACCCCCGCCCCGATCATGGATCCGAGGCCGATGAAGACGGCGTCGCGGGTGCCGAGCCGCCGGGCGAGCGAGTTCTGTTCGTCCACGAGTGTGAGCGTGGCATGAACACTTCGTTCGGGTCAGTACAGGCCAGGTGAATTCGGCCTAGGATCTGGACAGTGCGTACACGTTCACCGAGAGTCCATCCGTCCTCAGACGGCCCGGTTCGGGACGGTATTCCCGAACACGGTCGCGTTCCCCGCTATTACGCGGTCAAAGTCGAACTGCTCGATGTGATCTCGGAATTGGGTGAAGGTGCCGTACTTCCCACCGAGAGGGAACTTTCCGAACGTTTTGAGGTTTCTCGCGCGACGGTCCGCCAGGCCGTCGGTGAACTCGTGCTCGAAGGCCGTCTCAGCAGGCGGCAGGGAAGCGGCACCTATGTCGCGGGCCCCAAGCTCGTCCAGCCGCTCGCCTTGGTGAGTTACACCGAAGGACTCAGGAGGCAGGGGATTGAGCCCGGCCGGAATTTGATCTCATTGGAACGCCGGGAAGCCGGTCCGTCGCTGGGTTCGGAACTGGAAATCGATCCCGACGACGACGTCATCCACATCGAGCGGGTGCTCCTGGCCGACGATGAGCGGGTCGGACTGGAATCGACGTATCTCACCGCCGCGCGTTTCCCGACCCTCATGGATGTGTTCGATCCCACACAGTCGCTCTACGCGTGTTTGCGGGAAAGGCTCGGCGTGGTCTTCGACGGCGCCGAGGAGCGAGTCGAGACCGTGCTCGCCACGCCCCGCGAGGCGCTGTTGATCGGGACGAATCCGGCACTGCCGATGCTGTTGATGCACCGGACGTCGTGGGGGCCCGACGGGATCCCCTTCGAACGCGTCCGGTCGCTCTTCCGCGGTGACCGGCTGTCCTTCGAGACCCGCCTCGGCCGCGTGGAGTAACCCGACCTCCACGCGTTCAGTCCTCTCGATGCGGTATTTGCGCATTCAACGACCGCATTCAGAGGACGAAACGCAGGGGTAATATAACGCAAAGATAACAGGTCTGGTCCACATTTCGGGGGTACTTCACCTGGGGTTAGGGTCAGGGTCACGAGGCGTTGGTGCGGGCCAGCGAGCGTCTGCGGGGTGCGAATCCTCATCATCGGCGGCGGAGTGCTCGGCACTCAGCACGCCTGGCAGGCCGTCGAACGCGGCCACGACGTCGTCCAGATCGAACGCGAGCCCGAAGCCCGGGGCGCCTCCGTGCGCAACTTCGGGCTGGTCTGGGTCGGCGGCCGCGCCACCGGCCCCGAACTGGAGACCGCCGCGCGGGCCAGGGTGCTGTGGGAGCGCATCGGCGAACGTGTCCCCGGGATCGGCTTCCGGCCGAACGGCTCGCTCACCGTCGTCCGCACGGACGCCGAACTCGCCGTCGCCCGCGCCGCCGCCGCGACCACGGAGGACCGCGGCTTCAAACTGCTCGACGCGGCCGAGACCCGCGAGCTGAATCCGGCCCTGCGCGGCGACATTTTCGGCGCGCTCTGGTGCGACCGTGACGCCGCCGTCGAACCGCGCGTCGCCCAGCCCGCCCTGCGTGCCGAGCTGGCGAAATCCGGCCGCTACACCTGGCTGCCCGGCCGCGAGATCCGCGACCTGACCACCCGCGGCGTCGTCGACGACACCGGTGAGACCCACGAAGGCGACGTCGTCGTCCTGTGCACCGGCGCCCGGACGGGTGGGCTGGTCAAGGAACTCGCCGGGCCGACCCCGATCCGCCGGGTCCGGCTGCAGATGGCGCAGACCGAACCGCTCGGGGAGACCCTCACCACCACAGTCGCCGACGCCGACAGCTTCCGCTACTACCCGGCGTATCGCGGCGAGGCGCTCGACGGCCTCAACGCCCGCCAGCCGCAGGGCGAGATCGCCGCGGCCAACGCCATGCAGCTCCTCATGGTCCAGCGCCTCGACGGCTCGCTCACCATCGGCGACACCCACGAGTACGACGAGCCGTTCTCCTTCGACACCACCGAAGACCCCTACGACCACCTGGCCGAAGTCGCCGGGGCACTGCTCGGACGGCCGCTCCCGCGGATCGTCCGCCGCTGGGCCGGGGTCTACGCCCAGACCACCGACACCTCCCGGATCGTCCACCGCGCCCGCGTCGCGGACAACGCGTGGCTCGTCACCGGACCGGGCGGCCGGGGGATGACCTGTTCCCCCGCCATCGCCGAAGACACCGCGGAGGAGCTGTCATGGTGAAGACCGAACTCGTCGTCCTGGACATGGCGGGTACCACCGTCGCCGACGACGGCCTGGTGATCCGCGCCTTCACCGAGGCGATCGCCACCGCCGGTGTGTCCGAAGAGGACAGTCGCTTCCCCGGCATGCTCGACTACGTGGTCGAAACCATGGGCCAGTCCAAGATCGTCGTCTTCCGCGCCCTGCTCGACGGAGACGAGGAACGCGCCCGGCTGGCGAACACCGCCTTCCAGGACTCCTACGGGAAACTCGTCGCCGACGGCCATTGCGAGCCGGTCCCCGGCGCCGAGGCGACGATCCAGGAGCTGCGCGCTCGCGGGGTGAAGGTCGCGCTCACCACCGGTTTCGCCGCGGCCACGCAGAACGCGATCCTGGACGCACTGGGCTGGCACGGTCTCGCCGACGCCGTGCTGGCGCCGGAGGAGGGCGTCCGGGGCCGCCCGTTCCCCGACCTCGTCCTCGCCGCCGCCCTGCGGCTCGAGATCACCGACGTCCGCCGGATCGCCGTCGCCGGTGACACCCCGTCGGACGTCCAGACCGGCTTGCGCTCCGGCGCCTCGCTCGTCGCCGGAGTGCTCACGGGATCGGCGAAGAGGCCGGAACTGGAAGCCGCCGGTGCCACCCACGTCCTCGAATCCGTCCGCGATCTCCCCGACCTGCTGTCCTAAAAGGAGTTTTGACGACATGAAGAAACTCGCGGCCGCCGCCCTCACCGGGCTGCTCACGATCACCCTGGCCGCCTGTGGTGGCACCGCCGGCGGCGCGTCCGGCGACCAGACCGTCACCCTGTACACAGTGGACGGTCTCGAAGACTGGTACGCCCAGCGCGTCGAGGAGTTCAAGGCCAAGACCGGCATCACCGTGCAGGCGGTGACCGCCGGATCGGGCGAGGTCGCCTCGCGGGTGGAGAAGGAGAAGGCCAACACCCAGGCCGACATCCTCGTCACCCTCCCGCCGTTCATCCAGCGCGCCGCCTCGCAGGGGCTGCTCGCGGCCACGGCGCCGTCCGGGATCGACCAGGTCCCCGCCGGGCAGAAGGACGGCCAGGGCCGGTACTTCGCGATCATGAACAACTACCTCAGCTTCATCCGCAATCCGCAGGTTTCGCCCAAAACCTGGGACGATCTGCTCGCGCCCGCGCTCAAGGGCAAGATCCAGTACTCGACGCCCGGCGAGGCGGGCGACGGCACCGCGGTGCTGCTGCAACTCCAGCACGCCCTCGGCGAACAGGGCGCGCTCGAGTACCTCGCGAAGCTCGAAGCCAACAACGCGGGCCCGTCGTCCTCCACCGGCAAGCTGCAGCCGAAGGTGGCCAAGGCCGAGATCCTGGTGGCCAACGGCGACGTCCAGATGAACCTCGCATCGATCGAGAAGAGCGGCGGTTTCGAGGTCTTCTTCCCGGCCGACGCCCAGGGCAAGCGGTCCACCTTCGCCCTCCCGTACTACGCGGGCCTGGTGAACAACGCGCCGCACGCCGAGAACGCCAAGAAGTTCCTGGAGTTCCTGCTCTCGCCCGAGGTCCAGGGCAAGGCCGTCGACGCCTTCGGCGCCCCGGCGCGGACCGACGTCACGCCGTCCGGGCCGCGGGCGGACAAGGTGAAGGCCGCACTCGACGGCGTCGAGATCTGGCAGCCCGACTGGGACGCCGTGCTCGCGAAGCTCGACGCCGACCTCGCCGCGTACAAGAAGGCCGTGGGCCGGTGACCCCGGCGGTCGAGTTCCGCGGCGTGTCCGTCCGCTTCGGACAGACGACGGCGCTCTCCCCGCTGGACCTCACCGTGGCCAGAGGGGAGACGCTGGCGATGCTCGGGCCGTCCGGCTCCGGCAAGTCGACGGCCTTGAAGGCGCTCGCGGGCTTCGTGGTGCCGAGCACCGGCCGCGTCCTGCTGGACGGTGAGGACGTCACCGCGCTGCCGCCGCACCGGCGCGGCCTCGGCGTGGTCGTCCAGAGCTACGCGCTGTTCCCGCACATGCGGGTCGAGGCCAACGTCGCATTCGGGCTCAAGGCGAGGAAGACCCCGCGCGCCGAGACGGCGAGCCGGGTGACCGAGGCGCTGGAACTGGTCGGCATGGGGAAGTACGCGCGGCGTTACCCGCGGGAGCTTTCCGGCGGGCAGCAGCAGCGGGTCGCCCTCGCCAGGGCCTTGGCCATCCGGCCGCGGGTGCTGCTGCTCGACGAGCCACTGTCCGCTTTGGACGCCGCCCTGCGCGAGGACATGGTCGCGGAACTGCTGCGGCTGCGTGCCGAACTGCCCGACACCACGCTGATCTACGTCACCCACGACCAGGGTGAGGCGCTGGCGCTGGCCGACCGGATCGCGGTCATGCGCGAGTCGAAACTGGTCGAACTCGGGCCGAGCCGCGAGCTGTACCAGCGTCCGTCGACGGAGTTCACCGCGAGCTTCCTCGGCGCGTCCAACCTCATCCCCGTGGAACTCATGCACAACGACGGTACCCGCGTCCGGCTCGCCGGCCGCGAACTGGCGGCGGACCCCGCCGGCGCGATCCGGGCGGGGCGGCCGGTCGCGCTCGGCGTCCGGCCCCACCGGGTCGGGATCACCGCGGTGGACGCTCCCGGCGCGGTACCCGCGATCCTGCGCGGTGTCCAGTGGCGCGGCACGGGTTTCCGGCTCGACCTCGAACTCGCGCACGACGGTGGCGAGGTCCGGGCCGAGGTGCCGGACGTCGAAGGGCTGCCCGTCGTGGGGGAGAAGGTCGGAGTGTCCATTCCGGACGGTTGCCCGCTGGTGAGCGTCGGATGACCGGTCTCGCCCTCGCCGCCACGGCGGCACCGGCGCGGCGGCGGGAGGAACGGCCCGGCCGCGGCTGGCTCCTGCTGCCACCGGTGCTCGTCCTGCTCGGCTTCTTCGGCTACCCGCTGGTGCTGGTCGTCCTGCAGTCCCTGGAATCGAAGACCGGTGAGTTCGGGCTTTCGGTGTGGCTGGACGTGCTGGGCTCGGCGGAATTCCGGGACGCCGCCTGGAAGACCGTCGCGCTCGCGCTCGGCGCCACCGCCGGCTGTGTGGTGCTCGGGACGTTCCTCGCGCTGGTGATCGCGTTCGTGCCGTTCCCCGGCGCGCGGACGCTCTCGCGGCTGGTGGACACCGTGCTCGCGTTCCCCTCGTTCCTCATCGCGCTCGCGTTCACCTTCCTCTACGGCGGCGCGGGGATCCTGGGCGCGGGCGGGTTCCTGTACTCACCGGCCGGGATCCTGCTGGCGGAGATCACCTTCTACACGCCGTTCGTGATGCGGCCGGCGCTCGCCGCTTTCGGCCAGGTCTCGTCGGCGCAGATGGAGGTCGCGGCCAGCCTCGGCGCGAAACCCGGGCGGGTGCTGCGTCAGGTGATCCTGCCCGAAGCGTGGGTGTCGCTGGCGTCCGGCGCCTGCCTGACCATGCTGCTGGCGATGAACGAGTTCGGCATCGTGCTGTTCCTCGGCGCCAAGGACGTCACCACGCTGCCGATGCTGGTCTACGGCAAGGGGATCGTCACCTTCGACTTCCCGCAGGCGTGTGTCATCGCGGTGGTCAACGTCGTGTTCTCCCTTGCCCTGTACGGAACCTACCGGCGACTGACGAAGGGAGGCGGCCGTGCTGCTGTGGACCAGGCGTAGCCGGATCCTGCTGTGGGCGGTGTTCGCGGTGCTGTTCACCGTGATCGTGCTGGCGCCGCTGCTGATGATCGTGCTGGCGTCGGTCGCCGGGACCTGGACGGGCCTGCTGCCCGGTGCGCTCACCGGCTCGCATTTCGCGCAGGCGCTGTCCGGTGAGACGTTCGCGAGCCTCTCGGTGAGCATCCAGACCGGCGTCATCACGTCGGCGGTCTCGGTGCTGCTGGGGACGTGGGCGGCGCTCGCGGCGCCGTCCGCGCCGCGACGGCTCCGGAAGGCCGTCGACACCCTGTTCCATCTGCCGATCGCGGTGCCGTCGGTGGTACTGGGACTGGCGCTGCTGGTGGCGTTCAGCCGTCCGCCGCTGGCCTTCAACGGGACACGCTGGATCGTGCTGCTCGGGCATCTGATGATCCTGCTCCCGTTCTCCTACAGCACGGTCTCCGCCGCGATCGCGCGGATGGACCCGCTGCTGGCGCAGGCGGCGGCGAGCCTCGGCGCTTCACCGGCCCGTGTGCTGCTGCGGGTGCGGCTGCCGGTCCTGTTGCCGTCGATCTCGGCGTCGGCGAGTCTCGCGCTGGCGATGTCGATGGGCGAACTGGGCGCGACGACGATGCTGTACCCGCCGGACTGGCGCACGCTGCCCGCGAGCATCTTCGCGCTCACCGACCGGGGACAGGTGTTCCTGGCGTCGGCGAGCACGGTGCTGCTGCTGGCCGTCACGCTCGCCGGGGTGGTGCTCCTCGGCCTGGTCCGCGGCCGCGCGGCTCAGCGGTGAAGGACAGGCGGGTGATGCAACCCCGGACGGTGTTCCCACCGTCCTGAAGCCATGAAGAACGCAGCGAAGACGCTAGGCGCGGGGCTCGTGCTCGCCGCGACGGCGGCCTGCGGCGCGGGCGGCCCGGGAGCACCGGCGAACACGAATGTCCCGCCAGTCGTCACCACACCCTCGGATCTGCCCACCTCGCTCCCGGCCAGCCCGCCGGTCGCGAAACCACCGATGTCGCGGCCGACCGTCGGCCCGCCGCCCTCGGACAAGATGCTGCCGCCGTCTCAGGTCGACGCCAAGGTGCCCGCCCAGGTCAGCGCCGAGAACGGCGGCCTGAACGTGTACCTCGAACTGAGCGGCTGCGACGAGGCGAAGGCGAGCCTCGCCGAGGAGAACGCGCAGCGGGTCGTGGTCAAGGTGAAGATCGACCACGGCAAGCCCGGGCAGATGTGCCCGCAGGTCATCCGCTACGCCGTCCTGCCGGTGAAACTCGCCGCCCCGCTCGGTCCGCGGACCGTCGTCCTGGAAGCGGGGTGAGACCATGTGCAACCCCACGACGGCCTCGTTCCGTCCCAGTCACATGAGGTACTTAACGAATGTCATCGGCCTGGGCCTGATCGTCGTTGCGGTATCCGCCTGCGGGGCGCAGAACCAGGCGGTGGAACCCGCGGCCGGACCCGCGAGCGGCAACCTGAGTACCGTCCCGCCGTCGCCGACCGCGCCGCCGTCCTCGTCACCGGCGCCCGCGCCGGGGAGCCAGCCCGGTGTCCCGGGCGCGCCGCGCCAGGAGGTCCCGGAAGGCAGCACCAAGGTGCCGGACAAACAGCTCGACGCGTCGGCGCTCCCCGCGGACTATCCGCGTGAGGTGTACACCAGCAACGGCGGGACGATCCTGAACATCCGCGGCCAGGAAGGCGGCTGCGGGCACGCGACGGCCGAGGCCGCGCAGCAGGACGGGACCCGGGTCACCGTCAACCTGACCGAACTGAAGGGCCAGACCGGCCAGATGTGCACCATGGACATCCGGTACCCGGTGATCTCGGTGGCGCTGGCGGCGCCGCTGGGTGAGCGGACCGTGGTGCTGAAGCAGATGCGGTAACGCGCTCGCGCGCGCCATGAAAGGTCCTTTCCTTGCGAAATTTGCAAGGAAAGGACCTTTCCTCTCACCGGAAGCTGATCTGCAGCACCGGTTCCGAGGTGGCCTCGAAGAAGTCGTTGCCCTTGTCGTCGATGACGATGAACGCGGGGAAGTCCTCGACCTCGATCTTCCAGACCGCCTCCATCCCCAGCTCGGCGTACTCGAGGACGTCGACCTTCTTGATGCAGTCCTGCGCGAGCCGCGCGGCCGGGCCGCCGATCGAGCCGAGGTAGAACCCGCCGTGCTCGTTGCACGCGGCGGTCACCTTCTTGGACCGGTTGCCCTTCGCCAGCATCACCAGCGAACCGCCCGCCGCCTGGAACTGCTCGACGTAGGAGTCCATGCGGCCCGCGGTGGTCGGCCCGAACGAACCCGACGCGTAGCCCTCGGGCGTCTTCGCCGGGCCCGCGTAGTAGACGGGGTGGTCGCGAAGGTACTGAGGCATCTCTTCGCCCGCGTCGAGCCGCTCGGCGATCTTCGCGTGCGCGATGTCGCGGGCGACGACGAGCGGACCGGTCAGTGACAGGCGCGTCTTCACCGGCAGCTGCGAGAGCTGGGCGCGGATCTCCGCCATCGGGCGGTTGAGGTCGACGGTCACCACCTCGTCGGACAGGTCGTCCTCGGTGACGTCGGGCAGGAACCGCGCCGGGTCGCGTTCGAGCTGCTCCAGGAAGACACCCTCGGCGGTGATCTTCGCCTTGGCCTGACGGTCGGCCGAACACGAGACGGCGACACCGACCGGGCAGGACGCGCCGTGGCGCGGCAGCCGGATCACGCGGACGTCGTGGCAGAAGTACTTGCCGCCGAACTGCGCGCCGATGCCGAACTGGCGCGTCATCTCCAGCACCTGCTGTTCGAGATCGACGTCGCGGAAACCGTGGCCCAGCTCCGAACCCTCGGTGGGGAGGTCGTCGAGGTAGCGGGCGGAGGCCAGCTTCGCGACCTTCAGGTTGAACTCCGCCGACGTGCCGCCGACGACGATCGCGAGGTGGTACGGCGGGCAGGCGGCGGTGCCGAGGCTGCGCAGTTTCTCGTCGAGGAACTTCGCGAGCCGCTTCGGGTTCAGGACGGCTTTCGTTTCCTGATAGAGGAACGTCTTGTTCGCGCTGCCGCCGCCCTTGGCCATGAACAGGAATTCATAGCTCGGGTCGCCTTGACCGTCTTTGTGGTAGAGCTCGATCTGCGCGGGCAAGTTGGTACCCGTATTACGCTCATCCCAGAAATTCACCGGCGCCATCTGCGAATAGCGCAGATTCAACTCCTGATAGGCGTCGAAAATGCCTCGCGACAGCGCGCGTTCGTCGTCCGCGCCGGTGAGCACGCCTTCGCCGCGCTTGCCGATCACGATGGCGGTGCCGGTGTCCTGGCACATCGGGAGGACGCCGCCGGCGGAGATCGCCGCGTTGCGCAGCAGGTCCATCGCGACGAACCGGTCGTTGCCGCTCGCCTCCGGGTCGTCGACGATCGCGCGCAGCTGCGCCAGGTGCGACGAGCGCAGCAGGTGCTGGATGTCGGTGATCGCGGTCTTGGCGAGCTTGGTCAGCGCCTCGGGCTCGACCTTGAGGAACTTCCGGCCCGCGGCCTCGACGACCTCGACACCTTCGGTGCTGAGCAGCCGGTACTCGGTGTGGGTGTCCTTCGCGAGCGGAAGGACTTCGGTGTGCTGGAACGTGGTGGGCGCCACTGCGCGGGCTCCTTTGCCGGCATCGGGAACCCGCCCACGGTACTAGGCGGTCCTCCCGTGACCGGCGTCACGTCCAGGTGAAGGCGGCGGGAATGCAATTCGCACTCCGCAATTTGTCGCGGGGCCGCACAAATTAGTTCGGGAGGCCGGGCCCACCCCGACGGACCCGACCTCCCGGGGAAAGCGATCCGGGCGCGAACACCCGACCGCGAAGACTTATTACCTGCTCGACGGTCTCGTGACGCAGGTCATAAGTCAACGCTGCCGAACGGGTGTCGCTTTTCGAGCGCCTAAAGGCGCAGTGAGGATTACGAAGCGTAGGCGCGCAAGCGGTCGGCCCGCTCACCCTGACGAAGCTTCGACATGACCTCTCGCTCGATCTGGCGAACGCGCTCACGGGACAGCCCGAAGTGCTTGCCGATCTGGTCGAGCGTGCGCGGCTGGCCGTCGTCGAGGCCGTAGCGCAGGCGGATCACCTGCGACTCCCGGTCGTCCAGCGTCGCGAGCACGCGGCGCAGGTCGTCCTGGAGCAGACCGGAGATCACGGCGCTCTCGGCGTCGGTCGCCTCGGAGTCCTCGATGAAGTCACCGAGCGGGGCGTCCTCTTCGGTGCCGACCGGCATGTCGAGGCTCACCGGGTCACGCGAGTGGTCGAGCAGATCGGAGATCTTGTGCGCCGGAATGCCCGATTCCGCGGCCAGTTCCTCGTGGGTGGCGTCGCGCCCGAGCTGCTGGTGCAGGTCGCGCTTGATGCGGGCCAGCTTGTTGACCTGCTCCACCAGGTGGACCGGCAGCCGGATGGTGCGTCCCTGGTCGGCCATCCCCCTGGTGATGGCCTGGCGGATCCACCAGGTGGCGTAGGTCGAGAACTTGAACCCCTTGGAGTAGTCGAACTTCTCCACCGCGCGGATCAGACCCAGGTTCCCCTCCTGGATCAGGTCGAGCAGCGGCATCCCCCGGCCGGTGTAGCGCTTCGCGAGCGAGACCACGAGGCGGAGGTTGGCCTCCAGCAGGTGGTTCTTCGCGACGTGGCCGTCACGCACGAGGGCCCTCATCTCGGAGCGCCGCTTCGGCGTGAGGTTCTCGGCGGTGTCCAGCACGTGCTGGGCGAAAACCCCGGCTTCGATGCGCTTGGCCAGCTCGACCTCGTCGGCGGCGGACAGCAGCGCCGTCTTGCCGATTCCGTTGAGGTACACGCGAACGAGGTCCGCGGCCGGGCTCTGGGCGTCGAGGTCGGCGTCGGTGAGTGCCCCCGCGCTCACCGGCTCCTGGGTGGATTGCGCCGGGATACGGCGCTCGCGAATCCCGCGCGCTTCGCGTTCGAGAGTCTGGACTGACATTCTGCCTCCCCGGTCACGGGCTGAACGTGCTGCGATGTGTCCGCCGGATCCGCCTCGGCGTAGCGAGCCCTGTGGAAACCCGCTACTCCTCGTCGGCCCAGCTTGGCTGGACACTTGGCTCAACGCCGGGAGGTCCGAAAACGTTCCCGGCCGCTATACAGGAGACGGGCGGCTGACCTGGGACGTTGCTCGACCAACCCTGAGCTTTTCCTGAGAATGCCCGCGCGGGGGAGCGGGAAACGTGGTCTAGACCTCTAGGAGGAGCGTGAAAGGACCGTCGTTCACGCTGCGGACCGCCATCATGGCCCCGAACCGGCCCGTTTCGACCCGTGCGCCGCGTTCGCGCAGGGCGTCGACGACGGCCGTCACGAGCGGCTCGGCGGTCTCGGGCCGGGCGGCCGCCGTCCACGACGGACGGCGGCCTTTGCGGGTATCGCCATAAAGGGTGAACTGGCTTACGACAAGTAGGGGAGCGCCGGTGGTGGCACAGGATTCCTCGTCGCGAAGTATGCGAGCTTCGTGAAGTTTGCGTGCCATCGTCGCCGCTTTCGTCACGTCGTCGTCGACGTGGATTCCCAGCAGCACCAGCAAACCCGGCTCGTCGATGGCGCCGGTCACCTCGTCGCCGACGGTCACGCTCGCTTCCGTGACCCGCGCCACCACCGCCCGCATCAGACCGCCGGGAGGAGCATGCCGTGCCGGACCAGTTCGCGGACGACAGGCAGCGCGGCGGCGGCCAGTTCCTCCGGTTCGAGGCCCTGTGCGGCCGCCAGGAGCACGATCAGGTCCTCCAGCGGAAGAGCGCCCTGGCAGCCGGCGAGCAGCCGGGTCGCCAGTTCGTCGACTTCATGCGACCACCCGGGGCCGTCGGTGCGGTGCAGGCGCTGGACGGTGGTGGCCCAGCCCTCCTCGCCCGGCTCGGCGACGCTCTCCAGAAGAACGCTCTCCGGGACGCGGAACCGGACATCGAGGAGCGAATCCCCGTTGGCGCGCAGCCATTCCACCCGGTCCAGCCAGTTCGCCGCCTCGGCGCCCAGCGGGTCGTCGTAGGCCTGGCGGAGGTCTTCGCACACGATCGTCGGCGTGCCGCCCGCCGCGCGGCGGAGGGTGACGAAGCCGAAACCGATGCCCTGGACGTTGTTTTCGGCGAACCAGTCGAGCCAGTCGCCGGATTTCGCCCTGCCTTCGGGGGAGCGGGGGTCGATACCCGCGTCGCGCAGCCACGTGCCGACGTACAGCCCCGGATCCGCGATGTCGCGCTGGACGAACCACGCGTCGGTCTCTGCGGGCAGCCAGCGGGTCACCCGGTCGCCCCAGTCCTCGCCCTCGACGTGCAGCCAGGACGCGAGGAGCTGCCCGGTGCCGCCGTCGTTGAGAAACCCGGGCAGCTGCCGCACCACGAGCGCGCTGGCGTCGTCGCCGGCGAGGCCGGAGTCACGGTAGGTGTAGTCGACCCGCGGCGGGCCGACCACGAACGGGGGATTGCAGACGATCTGGTCGAACCGGCGCCGCGCGACCGGCGCGAACCATTCGCCCCGCACGAGTTCGACGTCCAGTTCGTTGAGCCGGAAGGTGGCCGCGGCGAGCGCCAGCGCGCGGGCCGAGAGATCGGTGGCGGTGACCTTCTTCGCGTGGCGGGTGGCGTGCAGGGCCTGGACGCCGTTGCCGGTGCCGAGGTCGAGCAGGCTGCCGACCTCGCGGCGGCTGGTGGCGCGGATCAGGCTCAGCGAGGCGTGCCCGACGCCGAGCACGTGGTCCTCGGGCACGGTCTGGCCCAGGATGTCGGCGTCGAGATCCGAAACGACCCACCAGGAGCCTTCGTCGTCGCCGTGCGGCCGGACGTCGAGACCGGCCCGGTAGCCGTCGGCCGCGGGGACGAGCAGGGTGGCGGTGACCGCGTCATCGAGGGCCAGTGGCGCGAAAGCGGCCTCGACGTCCTTCTCCGGCTCTGTCGAACCCAGGAGGAACAGCCGGATCAGCGTCCCGAGGTCCCCCGCGTCGCGCGTGGCGCGGTAGGCGAGTTCGGGCTCGCCGCGGCCGAGGGCGGCGTGCGCGGAGCCGAGGACGTCGACCACGCCGTCGGCGTCGTACCCCGTCCGGCGGAAGGCGTCCCGCAGCCTCGCGCAGACGTCGTCGGACAGGTCGGGGAGGGCCGCTCGTGTGCTCACGGTCGGTAATTGCGACGGATAAGGTGCGCCGGGGCTTCTGCTCACGGTCGGTAATACTGCCAGGATGAGGTCGTGAGCCTAGAAAGTGTCCTGGCACCGCTGAAGGCGGCGCTGCCCGGACTGGAAGACCTGTACACCGACCTCCACCGGCATCCGGAGCTGTCGTTCGCCGAAACCCGCACCGCCGCCGAGCTGGCCAAGCGGCTCGAAGCCGACGGCTACGAGGTGCACACCGGCATCGGCCGCACCGGCGTCCTGGGTGTGCTGCGCAACGGGCCGGGCCCGAAGGTGATGCTGCGAGCCGACATCGACGCGCTGCCGGTCGAGGAGAAGACCGGCCTGCCCTACGCCAGCACCGCCCGCGGGGTGGACGCGGACGGCCGCGACGTGCCGGTGATGCACGCCTGCGGCCACGACATGCACGCCACCTGGCTCTCCGGCGCCGCCTCGCTGCTGGCCGCCGGGCGGGCGCACTGGTCCGGCACGCTGATGGTCGTCTTCCAGCCGGGCGAGGAAGCAGGCGACGGCGCTGTCGGCATGGTCCGCGACGGGGTCTTCGAACCCGCGGGCAAGCCCGACGTCGTCCTCGGCCAGCACGTCGTCCCCGGCCCGGCGGGCTGGGTGCTGACCAGGCCCGGCGTGCTCATGGCGGCCACCGACGCGCTGCGCATCACCCTGCACGGCCGGGGCGGGCACGGCTCGCGCCCCGAGACGACCGTGGACCCCGCGGTGCTCGCCGCGTCCGTGGTGCTCAAACTGCAGACGATCGTCTCGCGGGAGATCGCGGCGACCGACTCGGCGGTGGTGACCGTCGGGTCGTTGCACGTCGGTACCGCGCACAACATCATCGCCGACCACGCCGTCCTCGAGGTCAACGTCCGGTCGTTCGACCAGGCCGTGCGGGAGAAGGTCGTCGCGGCGGTCGAGCGGATCGTGCACGGCGAGGCGGCCACCGCGGGCGCGCCGAAGCCGCCGGACATCGAACGGATCGGGTCGTTCCCGGTCACCGAGAACGACGAGGCGGCCACCGAGAAGCTCACCGCGGCCTTCCTCGACCACTTCGGCGAGGGCCGGGTCATGCCCGCGCCGCTGATCACCGGCAGCGAGGACTTCAGCGAGTTCGGCCGCGCCGCCGGGGTACCTTCGGTGTTCTGGCTGGTCGGCGGGCTGGACGAGCAGCAGGTCATCTCCGCGATGGCCGCCGGCCGGTTCGAACAGGACATCCCGTCGAACCATTCGCCGCTGTTCGCGCCCGTCCCGCATCCGACGCTTTCGACCGGTGTCGAAGCACTCGTGGTCGCTGCCTGGCACCGGCTCACCCACCCGGGTGTCGGATGAGCCCGGCGAGTGGGAGCATGGAAGCCGGAGGTGGTGCTGTGAACGCGCCCGCCCACGGTCCCGAACCGAGGGAACCCGCTCCGGTGCTGATCACCGAAGCCGCCCCGTCCTACGAAGACCAGCTCGCCAGGCGGAAGCGGAAGTACATCATCATGATGTCGTTCCGCTTCCCGTGTCTCATCCTCGCCGGGATCTTCTACCAGACCTGGTGGCTCGCGCTGGCGCTGATCGCGATCTCGATCCCGCTGCCGTGGATCGCCGTCCTGGTGGCCAACGACCGGCCGCCGCGCAAGAGCGAGCCGGTGAACCGGTACCGGCCCGAGCCGACCCGCATCGAAAGCGGCGGGCACCAGGTCATCGACGGCGGCTGACGCGTTTCGCGCATGCCATGAAAGGTCCTTTCCTTGCAAAATTTGCAAGGAAAGGACCTTTCATGGCGTGTGACAGGGGCGGCTACGGCTGCGGACCGACCTTCGCGACCGCCCGCGCACCCAGCCGCGTACCGGCCCGGAGAACCTCCACCGTCGACTCGCCGCGCAGCCACGCCGCCAGTACACCGGCGTCGAAGGCGTCCCCGGCACCGGTGGAGTCGACGCACTCCGCGGGCCGCGACGGGACCGAGGTGACCGTGCCGCCCGCGTCGACCCAGCTGGCGCCGTCGAGACCGGCGGTGACCACGACCTCGCCGACGTAGTCCAGCAGTTCCTTCGCCGCCACCGGATCGCTCGACCCGGTCAGCGCGACCAGTTCACTGGTGTTCGGCATCAGCAGGTCGACGCCGCGCACGTCGTCGAGGAAGGCCGCCGGATCGGTGATCAGCGTCGCCGCCTGCGGGTCGACCGACGTCGTCAGCCCGGCCTTCTTCGCCGCGGCCAGCGCGGCGAGCGCGGCGGGCCGTGACGACGGCTGCAGCAGGACGTAACCCGAAAGGTGCAGGTGACTCGCGCCGGTCAGCGCCTCCGGGGTGATGTCGGCGGGGCTGAACTTCGAGTTCGCGCCGCGGTCGGCGAGCATGCTCCGCTCGCCGTCGCCGTCGACGAGGACCACGACGCAGAACGTCGGTTCGTCGGGGTCGACGGCGAAGGCACAGCGGACCCCGGCCGCCTCCAGTTCGCTCTTCACCATGCGGCCACCGGAATCGTCGCCGATCCGCGCGATCAGCGTGGTCTCCGCGTCCTCGGCGCGCAGCCAGAGCGCGGTGTTCGCGCCCGCGCCGCCGCTGGTGAAGTGGACCTTCGCGCGGATGTCGCCGCCGTGCGGGATCGGGCCCTCGTGCCGGGCGACGACGTCGAGGCCGACGTCGCCGACGACCACGATGCCGCTCATGCCGCGGTCCCGGCGAGCGCGACGGCGACCTCGGTGGCCAGTTCCGCGTTGGACAGCACCAGTGCCTCGTTCGCGTCGAGGCTCACGCCGCCGCTGGCGGTGTGGAAATGCTCCAGCAGGACCGGGGTCACGTCGCTGCCGTGGACTCCCCGCGTGCGCAGGAGTTCGAGCCCTTCGGTGAGCAGCCGGTCGTGCAGTTCTTTGTCCATTTCGGACGCTTCGGGAATGGGATTCGCCAGCAGTACCCCGGAATTCGCGTGCACCCGGTGCGCGGCGATGATCGCGGCCGCCTGCGCGGCGTCGTCGACCCGCCACGGCACCTCGAAACCGGACGAGCGGAGGTAGAACGCCGGGAAGTCGCCGGTGCGGTAACCCAGCACGGGGACCGAGTTGGTCTCCAGGACCTCCAGGGTCGCGGCGATGTCGAGCACCGACTTCACCCCGGAGCACACGACCGTGGTCGGCACCTTCGCGAGGACACCCAAATCCGCCGAGACGTCCCAGCTCTGTGCCGCGCCCATGTGCACGCCGCCCAGCCCGCCGGTGGCGAACATGCCGATCCCGGCCGCGGCGGCCAGCGCCGCGGTGCTGGCGACGGTCGTCGCCCCGGAGCGGCCGAGGCCGACGGCCGGGCCGATGTCGCGCAGGGAGAGCTTGTCCAGGTCCGCGCCGGGCGCGCAGACCCGCTCCAGCTGCTCGCCGGTGAGACCGACCAGGGGGACGCCGTCGAGGACGGCGATCGTCGCGGGTACGGCGCCGCCGTCCCGCACCACCTGCTCCAGCCGCCGGGCGACGTCGAGGTTGCGACCGGGCGGGAGACCGTGGGAGAGGATGGTGCTCTCCAGCGCGACGACGGGATCACCGTCGGCGAGGGCGGAGGCGACCTCTTCGTGAAGGGACAGTTGCGGAGTCACGAACGAACATCATCGGTGATGGGGGTCCGCGTCACTCCAGTGGGTCAGTTCGGTGGCGAGATTCTCCCGGGCCTTGCTCTCCCAGCGTGCCCGCGCGATGTCACTGCGGTACAACCGCGGCCGGGCCAGCAGTTTCTCCAGCACGGCCACGCGTCCCGCTCGCCAGTCCTCGTCGGAGTAGATCGAGTACTCCGCCCGGACGCCGCTCGCGTACTCCTCGTAGACCTCGGGCGCGGCGCCGAGGACGGCGAGATCGGCGTCGAGCAGCGCGGTCGCGAGGAGGTCGTCGGCCGGGGCGGCGTGGTCGATCGTGGCGAGGACCAGCCGCTCGGCGCGGGCGATGCCGTCTTCGGGGACGCCGGCGTTGGCGAGTTCGGCGCGGGTCCAGGCCGCGCTGGCCCGTTCGTCTTCGCCGGGACGGGCGTCGTAGACGACGTCGTGCGTCCAGGCGGCGATGGCGACGACCGCCCGTTCGCGGGAGCCCAGGCCGAACGCGACGGCCAGGTCGCCGCTGTCCCGCGCGACGGCCGTGGCGTGCCGGAGATCGTGGTAGCGGCGGTGCGGTTCGGCGTACCGGGTTTCGAGGTCGTTCCACGCGACGGCGGCGACCTGGTGGTCGCCGCCGAGCCGGGTGATCGCGGTCGGCCAGTCCATCAGTCGAAGATCCCGCGCGACTTGGCCACCTCGTGCAGCCAGCCTTCCAGCTGCGGCTCCCACTTGACCCGCTCCAGCGCGGCGTGGTCGACCTTGAACAGGCCCAGGAACTCCTGCCCGCGCCCGCCGAACCCGCCGCTCTTGGACACCCGGACCCGCTTGGTCACTTCGAGGACGACCTGCGTCTCCGCCGCCGAGGACAGGAAGGTCACCGCCACGGAGGTGAAGACGCTCGCGAACCGCGGCGACGGGGTGAAGCGGATCTCCTGGAAGAACGGGAGCTGCTGGACCGCGCCGTTGATCCGGCCCCGCTCCAGTACGGCCTCGCGGAAGACGAAGCCGGTCCGGCTGAAGGCGTCCAGGATCCGCTTCTGCGCGGGCAGCGGCTCGATCGCGGCACCGTCGACGTCCATCGGGTCGGTGACGGAGTTCGCGATGTCGAGGCTGGTCTGCAGGCCGACGGCCATACCGGGCAGCGGCTTGCCGAAGACGCTGGAGATCGGCGTCTCCCAGGGGAGGGCGACCTCGAACGGGATGCGGACCTGCTGGCCCGCCGCGACGCGTTCGCGGCCCACCAGCTGCTGGGTGCCGAACTCGAGATCCTCGACACCGGGAGCGCGCTCGTCCGGCGTCTGGACCCGGGCGAGCAGCTTGACCGAGAGACCGTTGATCTCTTGATCGACTTCGCCGCCGAGCAGCAGGACCTCGCCGCGCAGGGGACGGCCGGGGGAGACCGTACGGTCTAGCAGCCGGGCGTCGATCTTCGCTCCGCCCGAACCGAATGTCGCGAGCACCTTCTGGAACATGGGCGAGATCCTGCCAGGTCGCCGGTGTGCGCAGGAGGATTTGGGGCATTATGGAGGGGTGAGCACACAGACCCTTCCGAAGCCGGATACCCGTCCCGAGGGCACCGACGGCACCGACGACGATTCGCCGAAGATGTTCCACTACGTGCGCAAGAACAAGATCGCCGAAAGCGCGGTCATGGGCACGCACGTGGTGGCGCTGTGCGGTGAGGTCTTCCCGGTGACGAAGTCGGCGAAGCCCGGTTCGCCGGTCTGCCCGGACTGCAAGAAGATCTACGACGGTCTCAAGCCCGGCGACTGACGCATGACCGTCCGGTGTCTGATTCCGGACAAAATCTGAAAATCCTTCACATGGCGGCTGCCCGTCCCGGTTTTCGCTGGTAATTCATTACCCGCCAGCGAAAAACCGCCGGGACGGAGCCTTCATGCGTAGAACCGGGATCGTGCTCGCCATCGCCGCGTTGGTCGCGGTGTTCTCACCGGCCGCCGCTCAGGCGGTCACCGGCTGGACCACGGTCGGCTCGGACAACGCCCGCCCCCTCGACGAGGGGCAGGGCCTGGCCACCATCGAACGGCCGTCCGGGACCCTCTACCGCTACACCGGGATCGCGACCGTCCCGGTGAGCCTGTCGTCGCAGGGCTGGAACCACGTCGGCGACCCGGGTTCGGCGCAGGGCTGGTACGTCGAGCCGTACCAGCGCGACGACAGGGGCGCGAAGCTCTTCCGCGTCGAGTCACCCACGGGGACGTGGGCGAACTACACGCACACGCTGGAATCGTGGGAGGCGAACAACAACTCGTTCGCCGCCGTGACCCCCGACGCGCGCTGGATGGTGGCGGGTGAATGGGGCACGATGGACCGGCTCCTCGTGCATCCGATGCCCGGCGTCGCGCATACGGACCCGTCGGCGAACCTGCCGTACGCGTCCGCGATCCGGCTCGACCGGCCGGTGCGGGACATCCAGGGCTGCGACTTCCTCACCGCGACGCGGCTGCTGTGCGCGTCCGACGATCCCGAGGGCTCGCTGTTCGGCACGACCAAACCGCTGCTGCAGGTCGATCTCTCCGGGGCGCTGTCCGGTGCGGACGTGACCGGGCGGGTGACCTCGCTGGGCCAGCTGCCCTTGAAGAGCATGTGCAGCGGGAACTTCGAGACCGAGGGCGTCGACGTGGCCGCCGACGGGACCCTGCGCGTGATCGTGCTGTCGCCGAGCTGGTGTGTCGCCTTCGACAGCAAGACTTGGCGGTTCCGGAAGGCGTAGGAGCGCGTCTCGTGAGTGGTAATGACGGTTCTAACCGTCATTACCACTCACGAGCCACCTACGAAGCCGGTTCCGGGGTCAGCGTCTCGGCGGCCGGGGCCGCCGGGGAACGCTTCGCGTCCTTCTTCGCGCGGCGCTTCTCTTTCCGCGTCTCGACCATCGTGTACAGCGTCGGCACCAGGATCAGCGTGAGCAGGGTCGAGCTGACCAGCCCGCCGATGACCACGATCGCGAGCGGCTGCCCGATGAACCCGCCCTGGCCGGTGAGCCCCAGCGCCATCGGGACCAGCGCGAAGATGGTCGCCGCCGCGGTCATCAGGATCGGCCGCAGCCGCCGCCTGCCGCCCTCGGTCACCGCGTCGGTGATGCTCATCCCCGAAGCCCGGTACTGGTTGATCAGGTCGATCAGCACGATCGCGTTGGTCACCACGATGCCGACGAGCATCAGCATGCCGATCAGCGCGGGCAGGCCGAGCGCCGTCCCGGTGGCCAGCAGCAGCCCGATCGCGCCGGTCGCCGCGAACGGGATCGACACCAGCAGGATCAACGGCTGGATCAGGCTGCGGAAGGTCGCCACCATGATCAGGTACACGATCGCGATCGCGGCCAGCAGCGCGAGGAACAGGTTCCCGAACGCCTCCTGCTGATCCTCGCTGACTCCGCCGAGCTTGTACGCCGCGCCACCGGTGAAGGTCAGACCGTCCAGTTTGGACTGGATGGCCCGCGTGGTGGCGGCCAGGTCCGCGCCGGTGTTCTTGGCGGTGACCGTGGTGCTCAGCTCGCCCGAGGTGCGGTGCACCGCGGCCGGGCCGTCCACAGTGGACACCTTCGCGACCGAGTCCAGCCGGACGACGCCGGTGGCCGACGGGATCGGCAGCGCCTTGATCGCGTCCACCGACACCGGGGCCGCCGTGCCCGCGCGCAGCACGATGTCCGTGCGCTGCCCGTCCACCGGCAGCTGGGTCACCGTGCGGCCGGCGATGGCCTGGTTCGCGATCTGGCCGATCGACGTCGCCGAAAGCCCGCTCGCGGCGGCCGCGGCGGCGTCGACCTCGACCTGCACGCGCGGCGAGCCCTGCGCGAGGTCACTGGTCACCTCGGTCAGGTCCGGCACCCCGGCCAGCGCCTGCCGGACCTGTTCGGCGGCGGGTTTCAGCGCGGCCTCGTCGGGCGCCGTGACGGTGATCGAGATCCCGTCGGAGTTGAAGCCGGACGCGTCCGCGCCGACCTTGACCTCGCCGAGTTCCGGCCGCTCCAGCTTGTCCCGCAACCGGTTCGACAGCGCGTCGAGGTCGGTGTCCTTGGCGACGGTGACCGAGATGCTGGTCGACGTCCCGCCCATGCCGAAGAACCCGGCCCCGCCGATGCTGACCTGGTAGGTCTTCACCGCCGGTTCGGCGGCAAGCGCCTGCTCCACCGCGCCTGCGGCCTTCTCCTTGGCCTCGGGGCTGGTGCCGGGCGGCAGTTTCTGCGACAGGTTCAGCGTCGTCCCGCCGGACTGGTCGAGGAAGTTCGTGTTCAGTCGCGACGCCAGCCCGACCGTGCCGCCGAAGATGATCAGCGCGAGCAGGACCACGGTGACACGGCGCTTGGTCGCGAACCGGATCACCGGCACGTACCCGCGCTGCAGCAGTCCCCGGCGTTCCTTGTCCTCGGCCGCCTGCCGCGTGAGCTCGGCCTCGTGCTCGTTCGCCGGGGTCTTGGGCGGCTTGAGGAACCAGTACGCGAGCACCGGCACGATCGTCAGCGAGACCAGCAGCGACGCCAGCAGCGCCACGGTGACGGTGATCGCGAACGGCGAGAACAGCTCGCCGACGAATCCGCCGACGAAGGCGATCGGCAGGAACACCGCGACGGTGGTGAGAGTGGACGACGTCACCGCGCCGGCCACCTCGCGCACGCCGTCGAGCACCGCGCGCTGTTTCTCCTCGCCGTAGGCCAGATGTCGTTTGATGTTCTCCAGCACCACGATCGAGTCGTCGACGACCCGGCCGATCGCGATGGTGAGCGCGCCGAGGGTGAGCAGGTTCAGCGACAGATCGCCGGTCCACAGCGCGAGCAGCGCCACCACCACCGAAAGCGGGATCGACACCGCCGTCACGAGCGTGGACCGCAGCGACATCAGGAACAGCAGGATCACCACGACCGCGAACGCCAGCCCCAGCAGTCCTTCGGTGGTCAGCCCGCTGATCGCGTCCTTGACCGGGGTGCCCTGGTCGAACACGACGTTCATCTCGGCGCCGGTCTTCTTCGACAGGCCGGGCAGCTTGTCCCGGACGGAATCCGAGATCGCGACCGCGTTCCCGTTCTCCACCATGGTGATCGAGAGCCCGAGGCTCGGCTTGCCGTTGGTGCGCGTGATCGACGTCGGCGGCGCGAAGCCCGCCTGGACGTCCGCGACGTCACCCAATTTGACCGGCACCGGCTTGCCCGCCGGGGCGCCGGGGCGCGGCGACGGCGTCAGGTAGAGGTCGCGGATCGTGTCGACCGTGGTCGGCCCGCCGCCGACCTGGACGGTGAGCGTCTTGTCGCCTTCGGTCAGCGTCCCGGCCGGGACCGCGGCACCGGCCGTCTGCAGCGTGGTGGCGATCGACGACGGGTCGACGCCCGCAGCGGCCAGTTTCGCGTAGTCCAGCGCGATGGTGACCCGCGGCTGCCGCGCCCCGGTCACCTCGACCTCGCGGACGCCGTCGATCTTGCGCAGTTCCGGCGCGACCTCCCCGGTCAGCGCGGGCGCGAGCGCCTGCGGGTCGCCGGTGGTCCCGGCGGCGAGCAGCACGACCGGCAGATCGTCGGTGGACCCCGCCGACACCGACGGTTCGGTGTTCTGCGGCAGCCTGGTCTTGACCCCGTCGACGACACGCTGGATCTGCCCGACGGCGGCGTCGATGTCCGTGCCGAACTCGAAGCGCGCGGTGATCCGCGACAGGCCCTCCGACGACGTCGAGCTCAGCTCTTCGAGCCCTTTCAGGCCCTGGAGCCCCCCTTCGAGCGGTTCGGTGACCTGCCGGTCCACCGCGTCCGGGGACGCTCCCGAGTAGGGCGTGATGATCTGCGCCTGCGGGAACTGCAGCGACGGGAACAGCTGCTGCTTCAGCTGCGGGAGGGCGAAGGCGCCGAAGCCGATCACCACCAGGGCGAGCAGCCCGATGAGACTTCGGTTGCGCAGGCTCAGTCTGGCCAGCGTGGACATGGCGGGATCCCCCAGGAAAGGTGTTCGGGAACGTGCGGGATACCGCGAGCTTTTCATGGCGGAGGGCGGACTGGATTCACACCACGGGTGGAACCGAAGTACGACTTCGGGATGAGGCTATCCCCCATTCGGGGTCAGCTTCGCCGTTCTGTCACCTGTTCGGCTTCGCTCTGCGCCTCTTCGTTCACTGACTGTTCTGATTCGGTTTCGTCGTCCTGACGGGGACGCCGCAGCGGGACGGTGGTCCGTTCCCACAGTTTGCGGCCCTCCTCGGCGCGGATCCGCTCGCTGGCCCGTTCCATCTCCAGCCGTCGCCATTTCCGGCGCTGCCGCTTGGTCGCCTTGGCGGGCCACAGTTCCTGGATCGCGCTGTTGAAGTAGGCGCCGCCGACCACCGCGAGCCCGATGAAGAACATCAGCAGCAGGAACGCGATCGGCGCGGCGAGGGCGCCGTAGGTGTAGCCGGTCTTGGTGATCCAGTTGAGGTAGATGCGCAGACCGACACTGGAGAGCAGGAAGACGATCATGGCGAGCATCGCGCCCGGCAGCCCGCGGTGCCACGGCAGGCGGCGCGGCAGCGAGAGCTTGTAGAGCGTGGTGAGCGCCAGCACGATCATCCCGCCGAGTACGGGGTAGTACAGCGTGCCGACCCAGTACGAGACCGTGTCCCGCCACGCGTTCGGGAAGAACTGGGGAAGCAGGTCGGGCCCGATCGCCAGCAGCGGCAGCCCGACCACCAGGATGACCAGCCCGGCCAGGTACAGCAGCAGCGCGAAGATCCGCTGCCAGACGTCGTTGCGGACGCCGTACTGGTCGTGCGCCACGGTGATCGCGTCGACGAACGACGACATCGCCGACGAGCCCGCCCACAGGGAGATCAGGAAGCCGATCGAGACGATCTCGCCCTTGCCGACGAACAGGATGCTGTTGACCGTCGGCTCGATGATGTCGTGGACGGCGTTGTCGCTGAAGATCGTCTTGCTGAAGGTGATGATCCGGTCGTGGACCGCGGTCACGACCTCCTGGCCGAACCAGTCGCCGACGAAGCCGAGACAGCCGAGGAGACCGAGCAGCAGCGGCGGCAGCGACAGCGTCTGCCAGAAGGCGGCCTCGGCGGCCTCGGAGAAGATGTTGCCTTCCCATGCCTTGTTGAGCGTGCGGCTGAGCAGGCGCAACGGACCTCTGCGGACCTTCGCGACCCCGGCGGCCGTCTCTTCCCGGCCGTTCTCCTCGCTCATGCAGCTCCTCCGCCAGCGCCGAGCGCCCTTGACGATGTCCAGCATGGTGCATGCCCGGGCATTCGGCTCGTCACCCCTGGGTTTTCGGGTGAGTAACCCGACAACGGGGGTGGCGCTTCCGGCGTTCCACGGGCCCGGCGGGTAGGCTCACTCCAGTGCCCTCACCTCAGGCGCCGGCGTCGCGGCCGGATACCAAAGTGGGGGCTTTTGCTTGTCGGACAGCGGTGAACAGCGCTTGTGAGGGAGAGGGAGGTGACCGGCATGTCGGAAACAGTGGAACGTGATCGTGGCACGTTGGGCGCGCCTCCCGCGGCGAAGGACAGCACCGCGAGGCCGCTGCG
The DNA here is from genome assembly GCF_000478275.1 of Amycolatopsis orientalis DSM 40040 = KCTC 9412. Lineage (GTDB taxonomy): Bacteria > Actinomycetota > Actinomycetes > Mycobacteriales > Pseudonocardiaceae > Amycolatopsis > Amycolatopsis orientalis. The sequence goes on along the minus strand of NZ_ASJB01000015.1, from coordinate 129,351 downwards.
TGCCTGGCAGCGCCGCGCGCTGACGAAGTACCTGACGAAGAAGCCCAAGGACTTCCTGGCGGTCGCGACGCCGGGCGCGGGCAAGACGGTGTTCGGTCTCCGGATCGCCGCCGAGCTGCTGAGCGACCGGACCGTCGAAGCGATCACCATCGTCGCGCCGACGGAGCACCTGAAGCACCAGTGGGCCGCCTCGGCGGCGGCCGCGGGGATCGCGATCGACTCGAACTTCCGCAACGGCGCCGGTGCCACCTCGCGGGACTACCAGGGTGTCGCGGTCACCTACGCGCAGGTCGCGGCGCATCCGACGCTGCACCGCGTGCGCACCGAGAACCGCAAGACCCTGGTCATCCTGGACGAGATCCACCACGGCGGTGACGCGAAGTCCTGGGGCGACGCGGTCCGCGAGGCGTTCACGCCCGCCGTCCGCCGTCTCGCGCTGACCGGGACGCCGTTCCGCAGCGACGACTCGCAGATCCCGTTCGTCACCTACGAGCCCGACGGCTCCGGGTTCCAGCGCAGCAAGGCCGACCACGCCTACGGTTACGCCGACGCGCTCGCCGACGGCGTCGTCCGGCCGGTCGTCTTCCTCGCCTACTCCGGTGAAGCCTCCTGGCGCACGAGCGCGGGGGAGGAGTTCACCGCGCGGCTCGGCGAGCCGCTGACCGCCGAGCAGAACGCGCGGGCCTGGCGGACCGCGCTCGACCCGGCGGGCGAATGGATCCCCGCGGTCCTGCAGGCCGCCGACACCCGCCTCGCGCAGTTGCGCGCCAACGGCATCCCGGACGCCGGTGGCCTGGTGATCGCCACCGACCAGGAGTCCGCGCGCGCCTACGCCAAGATCCTGCAGCGCATCTCCGGCCAGAACCCGACGGTCGTCCTCTCCGACGACCCCAAGGCGTCCGGGCGGATCAAGGAGTTCTCCGACTCGACCGACCGCTGGCTCGTCGCGGTCCGGATGGTGTCCGAAGGCGTCGACGTCCCGCGCCTGGCCGTCGGCGTCTACGCCACGAGCGCGTCGACCCCGCTGTTCTTCGCGCAGGCCATCGGCCGGTACGTGCGTTCGCGCAAACCCGGCGAGACGGCCTCGGTCTTCCTGCCGAGCGTGCCGGTGCTGCTGGAACTCGCCAGTGAGCTGGAGGCCCAGCGCGACCACGTCCTCGGCAAGCCGCACCGGGAGAAGGAAGGCTGGGAGGACGAACTCCTCGCCCAGGCCAACCGCACCGAGGACGAGCCGGGCGAAGAGGAGAAGGCGTTCACCTCGCTGGGCGCCTCCGCCGAACTCGACCAGGTCATCTACGACGGCAACTCCTTCGGCACCGCGGTGTTCTCCGGTTCCGACGAGGAACAGGAGTACCTCGGGCTGCCCGGGCTGCTCGAACCGGACCAGGTGCGCGCCCTGCTGCGGAAGCGGCAGGAAGAGCAGATCGCCGACGAGAAGCGGCGCAAGCCGAAGGCCGAGGAGGCCGCGCCGGTCGCGCGGCCGCAGTCGGTCAGTGAACGGCTCGGCAGCCTCCGCAAGGAGCTGAACGCCCTCGTCGGCGTGCACCACCACCGGACCAAGAAGCCGCACGGCGCGATCCACAACGAGCTGCGCCGGATCTGCGGCGGGCCGCCGACCGCGATGGCGACGGTGGAACAGCTCGAAGAGCGCATCGTCACCCTGCGTTCCTGGTAGCCGCTCCGTACAAACGTCATGAAGGGTCCCCATAGGACGAATTTCGTCTGATGGGGACCCCTCATGACATACGCGTGGCTGAAGGGCGCTTTCCCCGCATGCGATGCGAGGAAAGCGCCCTTCGCCGCATGCGATGCGGTGAAGGGCCCCTTCAGCCCGCCCACCCCGGCCCGCGCCTCATCGCCACCCTTCACGGTGCGTTGCCATGTGCCCAGGCCGGGAAGCGACCAAGCATCCGCGGGCCAGGGCGAAGACGTGCCATGAAAGGTCCTTTCCTGGCAAAATTTGCCAGGAAAGGACCTTTCCTAGCGTTAGGGACCCAGACACCGCGGCAGCCGCGGTCACACTCCGTGAGTGGTGGCGGTCACACCGTCAGCGCACCTAGACTTCGTACGCCTTGCTACGGCCACGTTGCCAAACCGTGTCCATTTGATGAGGCTTAATCGATCCAGCCGTCTTCCGTGGACCCCGTTCGGCGGCATATGTTGTCGCCCACAACATATGCGCGATGGTGCGACCGGTCCGCCAGGATCGCCGCCCGCGAGCAAGATCCGGAAGGAACGAGGATGCGCAGCAGAACCCTTACCCTCCTCGCCGCGACGGTGGGCGCCGGCCTGGTGCTCTCCGCCTGTGGCGCCAACACCGCCGACTCGGGCAGCAGCAACTCCTCGCAGTCCGCCCCCGCCCCGGGCGGTGCCGCCACCGGCGGGAAGGTCGGCGTCATCCTTCCGGAGACGGCGTCCTCCGCCCGCTGGGAGGCCTTCGACAAGCCGTTCCTGACCAAGGCGCTCAAGGACGCGGGCTTCGACGCCGACGTCCAGAACGCCCAGGGCGACGTCCAGAAGTTCACCACGCTGGCCGACGGCATGATCGGGCAGAGCGTCAAGGTCCTGATCATCGCCTCGATCAACAGCGAGGTCGGCGCGGCGGTGGCCCGCAAGGCGCAGGCCGCGGGCATCCCGACGATCGACTACGACCGCCTGAACCTCGGCGGCAGCTCCGACTACTACGTCTCGTTCGACAACGAGAAGGTCGGCCAGCTGCAGGGCCAGGGTCTCGCCGACGCGCTGAAGGACAAGAAGGGCGCCGAGGTCGTCATGATCGAGGGTGCCCCGACCGACAACAACGCGACGCTGTTCGCCAACGGCCAGAAGTCGGTCCTGCAGCCGAAGTTCGCCAGCGGTGACCTGAAGCTCGTGCGCGAACAGGCCATCGACAACTGGGACAACCAGAAGGGCGGCCAGACCTTCGAGCAGATCCTGACCGACAACAAGGGCAAGGTCGACGGCGTCGTCGCCGCGAACGACGGTCTCGCCGGCGCGGTCATCACCGTGCTGAAGAAGAACGGCCTCAACGGCAAGGTCCCGGTCACCGGTCAGGACGCCACCGCGGACGGCCTCATGGCCATCCTGCGCGGCGACCAGTACATGACGGTCTTCAAGCCGATCAAGGAAGAGGCGGAAGCCGCGGCGAAGCTCGCCGTCCTGCTGGCGAAGGGCGACAAGGCGGGTGCCGACGCGCTGGCCACCGGCAAGGCGAAGGACCCGAAGGGCAACCGCGACGTCAAGTCCGTGCTGCTCGAGCCGAAGCTGACCACCAAGGACGGCGTCAAGGAGGTCGTGTCGCAGGGCTACGTCAAGGCGGCCGAGATCTGCGGCGGCGAACTGGCCGCGGCTTGCGCGCAGCTCGGTATCTCCTGACCCGTTAAATCCAGACAACCGGGCCGGGGCGCTTCCCGTGGGACAGTGCGCCCCGGCCCGGTATCCAGCCGGGAGAATTCGAGAACCCCCATGAGTGAACCGATCCTCGAACTGAGGCAGATCAACAAGAGCTTCGGACCGGTCCACGTCCTCCACGACGTGGACTTCGACGTGCGGGCCGGTGAGGTCACCGCGCTGGTCGGCGACAACGGGGCAGGCAAGTCCACCCTGGTCAAGTCGATCGCCGGGATCCACGGCTACGACTCCGGCACGGTGAAGTTCCAGGGTGAGCCCGTGCACATCCACGGCCCGCGCGACGCCGCCGATCTCGGGATCGAGGTCGTCTACCAGGACCTCGCCCTGGCCGAGAACCTCGACATCGTGCAGAACATGTTCCTCGGCCGGGAACGCGGCAGCAAATGGCTGCTCGACGAGGCCAGCATGGAGAAGGCGGCCCGCGAGACGCTCGCGTCGCTTTCCGTCCGCACCGTGAAGTCCGTCCGCACCCCGGTTTCGGCGCTCTCGGGCGGACAGCGGCAGACCGTCGCGATCGCCAAGTCCGTGCTGTGGGACTCCAAGGTGGTCCTGCTCGACGAGCCGACCGCCGCGCTCGGTGTCGCGCAGACCCGGCAGGTGCTCGACCTGGTCCGCCGCCTCGCCGAACAGGGCCTCGGTGTGGTGCTGATCAGCCACAACATGGCCGACGTGTTCGAGGTCGCCGACCGCATCGCGGTGCTCTACCTGGGCCGCCTCGTCGCCAACGTGCACACCAAGGACGTCACCCACGGCCAGGTCGTGGAACTGATCACCGCCGGCCGCTCCGGCGATCTCGGCCTTGCCCGCCCCGAAGCCGCCGTCCTGTAAACGGGCGAGAAAGAACCGGAAATGACTGAGACACCTGCAAAGCCCGCCTCGCCGGAGGGGGGCAAGTCGGCGGCCGCCGCGCTCAACCCGTCGGCGGCCATCACGGACTTCGGCATCGACACGACATCGATGTCGACGTCGGAGGCGATCGGCGACTACTTCTCCCGGATCAAGGCGGGCCAGCTGGGTTCGCTCCCGGCGCTGCTCGGCCTGCTCGTGCTGGTGATCGTGTTCGCGTCGCTGTCGGACACGTTCCTGACGATGAACAACATCGCGAACCTGCTGGCGCAGGGCGCCGGCAAGGCGATCATCGCGATGGGCATCGTGTTCGTGCTGCTGCTCGGCGAGATCGACCTGTCCGCGGGTACCGCGTCCGGTGTCACCGCCGCCGTACTCGCGATGCACTACGTGCGCAACGGAAACCTGCTGGGCGGGATGGGGAACGGCGTCTTCATCGCGTTCCTCGTCGTACTCGCGATCGCCGGTCTGCTCGGCGTGATCCTGCGGATCTGGGCCGGTGTCGGGTTCGCGGTGCTCGCCATCGCGCTCGTGCTGTCCGGAACGGCGGCCAACCCGTGGATCGAGATCCTGCTCGCGATCAGCGTCGGTGGCGCGATCGGTGTCCTCACCGGGTTCCTGGTCTCGAAGATCGGCATGCCCTCGTTCGTCGTGACGCTGGCGCTCTTCCTCGCCTGGCAGGGTGTCATCCTGCAGTTCATCGGTGAGGGCGGCACGCTCGGCATCAGCACCTCGGACGTGCTGTTCAAGGTCGCCAACGGCAATCTGTCCATTGTGGGCAGCTGGGTCCTCTTCCTGATCGCGGCGGGCGGATTCGCCGCGGTGACGCTGGGCCAGCACTTCTCGCGGCTCAAACGCGGCCTGGTCACCCAGCCGACGCCGATGGTGCTGTTCAAGGTCGGCGCGATCGCCGTGGTGGCCGCGGTGGCGACCTACCTCCTGACGCTGAACCGCGCGCCCAACCCGAACATCGTGATCTCCGGCGTCCCGTACGTCGTGCCGATCGTGCTCGGCCTGCTGGTGCTCGGTACCTACGTGCTCAACCGCACGCAGTACGGCCGCCACATCTACGCCGTCGGCGGCAACCGCGAGGCGGCTCGCCGCGCGGGTATCAACGTCGAGAAGATCCGGGCGTCGGTGTTCGTCATCTGCTCGGCGGTGGCGGCGATCGGCGCGATCGTCTACTCGTCGAAGGTCGGCTCGGTCGACCCGCAGGCGGGTGGCCTCAACACGCTGCTGTTCGCGGTCGGCGCCGCGGTCATCGGTGGCACGTCGCTGTTCGGCGGCAAGGGCCGGGTGGTCGACGCGGTGATCGGTGGCCTGGTCCTGGCGGTCGTGGAGAACGCGCTCGGCCTGCTGAAGCAGTCGGCGGCGGTGGTCAACATCGTCACCGGTCTGGTGCTGCTGCTCGCGGCCACGGTGGACGCGCTGTCCCGGCGCCGCGCGGCTGCGTCACCGCGCTGAGTCCGCATGGAATGATGAAGTCCGTGACCAGCACACCCGTTGCACGACCAGACGAGGTGCGCAGGCACAACCGCACGACCTTGCTCAGGTTGCTGCACGTCAGCGGCCCGAGCACCCGGGCGACCCTGGCCACCGAGCTGGGGCTCAACCGCAGCACCATCAAGACCCTCGTCGACGGGCTCGCGGAAGCGGGCGTCGTCGAGGAGAGGGTCCCGAGGCCGGGACGAGGGGCGGGCCGCCCCTCGCTCCTGGTCCTGCCGCAGCCTCAGGCGGCGGTGGTGCTCGCGGTCGACCTCCAGGTCGAACACGTGGCGATCGCGCTGGTCGGGTTCGGCGGCCAGATCCTCGGGCGCAACAGCTGGAACCTCCGCGGCCGGATGCGGGAGGCCGACGAGGTGATCACGCACGTGATCGAGTCGACCACCATGCTGGCGGGCGACCTCGGCGTGCAGCCGATCGCCGCGGGGGTCTCCGTGCCCGGCGTCGTCCGCCGGGTCGACGGGCACGTGCACGAGGCGCCCAACCTGCGCTGGACCGACGTGTCGCTCGGGGAACGGCTCGGCGGTGTGCTGCGCGTCCCCGTCCTCGTCGGCAACGACGCCGAACTCGGCGCCGTCGCCGAACACCTGCGCGGAGCCGCGCGGGGCTCGTCCGACGCCGTGTACGTCTCCGCGGACGTCGGCGTCGGGGGCGGGATCATCGCGGACGGCTCGTCGCTGCGCGGCGGCGCCGGCTACGTCGGCGAGATCGGGCATATGGCGGTCCGGCCGGGCGGCCGTCCCTGCTACTGCGGCTCCCGCGGCTGCTGGGAGACCGAGGTCGGCGAGGCGGCGCTGTGCCGCGCGCTCGACCTGCCCGAGGACACCCCGCGCGGGGCGATCCTGGTCGAACTGCGCGCACTGGGCAGTGATCCGCGGGCGGCCGCGGAACGGCTGTCGGAGTTCGCCGAGTGGCTGACGGTGGGCCTGGTGAACGTGGTCAACCTGCTCGGCCCGCAGCTGGTCGTCCTGGGGGATCTGCTCACCGCGCTGCCGGATTCGGTGGTGGGGTCGGTCGCGGACGAGGTCCGGCGGCGAAGCCTGGTCAGCCGGGCGGTCGGCGGGACGCAGATCGTGAGTTCGGCGCTCGGCGCGGACGTGAAACTCCTGGGCGCGGCCGAAGCGGCGTTCGAGATGATCCTGGACACCGTCTGACACGCGTTCAGTCCTCTGGATGCGGTGCTTGCGCGACGCAAGGACCGCATCCAGAGGACTAAACGCGGTCCTTCACGAGGCCAGAGAGCAGGGCCACCAGGGCTTGCAGGGCCTTGGCCTTCGCCGCGTCGGGGTCCTCGGCGTGCGCGATCATCAACGCCGCCTCCGCGCAGGCGCTCAGCACCAGCTGGGCCAGCTCCGGGATGGGCCCCTCGATCAGCCGCCCGTCCGCGGCGACGGCCTCCAGGAGCTCCGTGATCAGGCCCAGCCCGTACCGGTTCTCCAGCTCGCGCCATTCCTGCCAGCCGAGGACGGTGATGGCGTCGGTGAGCGAGATCCGCACCACCTCGGGCCGCAGGCACAGGTCCAGGAAGCGGCTCAGCGCGCCGAGCGCCGCCGTCCAGGGATCGTCCGCCGCCCGCAGGACCGCCTGGAGTTCCGCGGTGATCTCCGTTTCGACCTGCTCGACCACGGCACGGAACAGTCCTTGCTTGTCCCCGAAGTGGTGGTACAGCGCGCCACGGGTGACCCCCGCCGCCCGGACGATCTCGTCGGCGGGCACGGCGGCGTAGCCCTGTTCGGCGAACAGTCTCCGCGCCGCCGTGATCAGGGCGGTCTGCGTCGACTGCGAGCGTTCGGTCTGGCTACGTCGTGGCGTGGGCACGCAGGAATTCCACCACCATGCCGCTCAGCCGCTCCGGCTGGTCCTCCGGCACGAAGGCGTAGGAGTCCTCGATCGTCTTCAGTTCGGCGTTCGGCAGGACACCGGCGAGTTTCCGGCCCAGCCACAGCGGGAAATGCCGGTCCTCGGGCGCCCAGACCAGCAGGACGGGCTTGCCGAACAGGGGCAGGCGCTCGGCGGCGGTCAGTGTGTAGCGCTTGTCGATCGCGGCGGTGAACCGGACGACGTCCTCGCGGATCGCGGGATTCCGCCTGCTGGGGAGCAGGTAGGCGTCGAGGACGTGGTCCGGGACCGGATGCTTGGCCAGCCACACGAACTTCGTCGCCTTCAGCAGCGAGCGCGAGCGCAGCGCCTGGATCACCGGCCGGAAGCCGCCGGGGATCCGCGCCAGTGTGCTCAGCGGGGCGAACATCGGCGGCAGGAACCGCTCGAAGGAGTCCGACGGCGTCAGCACGACCCGTCCGATCCGCTCGGGGGAGGTGGTCATGAGCAGCTGTGTGAGCGCGCCGCCGGTGTCGTTGGCGACCACCGTGACGTCGGTCAGGCCGAGCACTTCGAGGAACCGGGCGATGAGCGCGGCGACGCCGGGCGGGCTCAGGTCGGCGCCGGGGACCGGGATCTCGTGCGAGCCCAGCGGCCAGTCCGGGGTCAGGCAGCGGAAACCGGCGTCGGCGACCGCGGGGGCCACCTTGCGCCAGAGCAGCCCGTTGGTCAGCAGGCCGTGCACGAAGACCACGGGAGGCCCTTCGCCGCGGTCGCGGTAGCGGATACGGGCGCCGCCGAGGTCCACCTCATGCGTCTCGCCCAGGAGGTCGCTGGTCGTCATGCCAGAAACATACACGCTGTATGTATGTTTTCGGTAGGCGCGTGAGAGAGTGCCGCCAAAAACAGGGCGGCCGGCCGCTCCATGGGGGAGCGTCCGGCCGCCGGGTGGTCGTGGACTGGTGGCTACCGCTGAATGTCCGCGGACATTTCCTTGAGCTTGGTTTCGTGTGCGCGGGCGTGGTGACCACAGAAGAGCAACTCGCCACCGGTGCTGAGAATGGCTCGAACCTGGGCTGCAGCTCCACACCGGTCGCATCGGTCGGCAGCGGTCAGTTCGGGGCGGGTGAGCGTCGGTGAAGTCATTGGAGTCTCCCTCCGTCCCGGCACCGGTGACCCGGTGCCATCGATCCAGCTACGACCACTTCGGCACTGATACCGGAAACGTTCGTTCCCGGCCCCGCCGTGTTCGTGCTTCCACTCTTCCAGACGTTTGGCGGCCCGCAAGTGTTCCCGGGCGGGTGTCTCATTTGTCACTGGTAATTACCTCGGATGCCGTAGCGTAATCACGCAACGTAGGAGATGACTCCCCGTTCCCGGGCCTTTTCCCATGTCAGGCACCATGCGGGGGTGGGTATCGCAGTCGTCCGGAACCGCCTTTCGAGCGTGCCGGCCCCGATCTTGTTCGTTCTCAGCGGAATTTCCATGTACGCCGGTGCGGCCGTCGCCGTAGGTCTCTTTTCGGTCGCCTCCCCCGCGGGGGTGGCCTGGCTCCGCTGTCTCGGCGCCGCGGTCGTGCTCCTGGCGTGGCGGCGGCCACCCCGGTCGGCCTGGACCGGGCGCGTGTTCCTGCTCTCCGGCGCCTTCGGCATCGTCACCGCCGGGATGAACGTGCTGTTCTACGAGGCGATCGCGCGGTTGCCGCTGGGCACGGCGGTCGCGCTGGAGTTCGCCGGGCCGGTGCTGGTGGCGGCGTTCGGCTCGCGTACCCGCCGTGACGTCTTCGCGCTGCTGCTGGTGGTGGCCGGTGTGGTGGCCATCGCGGACGTCCGGCTCGAAGGCAGCCTGCTCGGCGTGCTCTTCGCGCTGGGCGCGGCGGCCGCCTGGGCCGGGTACATCCTGCTCGGGAAGCGGGTCGCGGTCGGCGGGACCGGGATCGACGGGCTGGCCGTCGGGTTCGCCGTCGGCACCGTGGTGCTGTCCCCGCTGGCCTTCGGCACCGGCGCGGTGTGGGGTTCGCCACGTCTGCTGCTGCTGGGCATCGGCGTGGGCGTGCTGTCGACCGTCGTGCCGTACGCGCTCGACCAGGTGGTGCTGCGCCGGGCCGGGCAGGCGCGGTTCGCGCTGCTGCTGGCGTTGCTGCCGGTCACGGCGGGGGTGGTCGGCTTCCTCTGGCTGAAGCAGGTCCCGACACTGCCCGAGGCGCTCGGCACGCTGGCCGTCGTCGCCGGGGTGGCGCTGCGCTCGCCGGAGAAACGCGACCGGACCGTGGCCGAACCGCCCGCGTGACCCGATGGCCCGCCGCCGCCCTGACCGGGATACTGACCCGATCAGGGCGAGCAGGAAGGCCGGGCCATGACGAAGGCGGCATCGGCGGCGGCGAAGGACCTCGCCGCGGCCGGGGTGAGCGGTGTCCACCTGGCCTGGGCGGACAACAACGGCATCCCACGGTCGCGGATCGTCCCCGTCGCCGGGCTGGCGAACGCGGCGACCCGGGGTGTCGGCGTGACGTCGCTGTTCGCGGTCTTCGACAGCCACGACGCGATCACCTTCGCGCATACGGGCCTGGCGACGCCTTCGGGCGACGTCCGGCTCGTCCCGGTGCTCGAACGCCTCCGGCGGCTGGCGGGGCAGCCCGCGCTCGCCTGGGCGCCCGGACGGCAGATCACCGCGGGCGGCGCGCCCTGGCCGTACTGCCAGCGCGGCGTCCTGGAACGTCAGGTCGCCATCGCCGCGGAGCGGGGCCTGGAGTTCCGGGCTGGCTACGAATTGGAATTCGCCGTCGCGCCGGCCGGGAGCCCCGGCATCGTCGGCTCGCCAGGACATCCGGGCCCGGCCTACAGCCCGCACGCGCTGGTCCCGCTGGACGGGTTCATCGCGTCGCTGCTGCACGACTTCGCCGCCAACGGCCTCGACCTCGGCCAGCTGCACGCCGAGTACGGCCTGGCGCAGCTCGAACTCTCGCTGCCCGCCACCGATCCGGTGTCCGCCGCCGACGACCAGCTGCTGGCCCGCCAGACCATCCACGCCGCCGCGCACGCCCATGGGCTCGCCGTGAGTTTCGCGCCGATGGTCGGCCTCGGCACGGCGGGCAACGGCTGGCATCTGCACACCTCCGTCCGCCGCAAGGGCCGCAACCTGCTCGCGGGCGACGGCGTTCCGGGCGGCGACGGCGCCGCGTACCTGGCTGGCCTGCTGCGGGACCTGCCCGCGCTGACCGCCGTCACCGCGCCCAGCGTCCCGTCCACGCTGCGGATGCGGCCCGGCTACTTCGCCGGGGCGTACACCTTCTGGGGTGTGGAGAACCGCGAGGCCCCGCTTCGCTACGTGCCGGGCTCCGACCTGCTCGGCGACGCGCACGCGAACGTCGAACTCAAGACCTCCGACGCCTCGGCCAACCCGTATCTCGCGCTCGCCGTCGTCCTCGCCGCCGGGATGGCCGGGATCGAGGACGCCCTGGTGGCCCCGGAACCGATCGGCACCGATCCGGGTGGCTGGACCGAGGGCGAACGGGAGAGCCGGGGGGTGGTCCGCCTGCCGGAGAACCCGGCGGCGCAGGACGCGGCGCTCCTCGCCTCGCCCAGGGTCGCGGGCGTGCTGGGGAACGAACTTCTCGGTGCCTTCCGCGCCGTCCGGGCCTCGGACGCCGCGTGGGCCGCCGACCGCAGCACCGAAGAGATCATCGCCGCGCATCTGTGGCGCTACTAGGACACGGACCAGACCGTGTCCGGGCCGCGCCGGCTGCCCGGCGGCGAGCACCTCGTCGCCGTCGCCCGAGCCGAACTGCCGCAGCGGGACGGGCTCGCCGGGCCGTTCACCGCGCTGGCCGCCCTGCGCGCGGCGGGGTTCGACGTCGCGGGCCAGGAAGAGGTCGCCGCGCTGGCGGGCACCACGATGGAGGGGCTCGCCCGGGCGATCGGGACGCTGTCGGGCGGACGGCTCGCCGCGGTACCCGCCACCGGGGACTGGACGCCGCGGACGTTGTTCATGCTCCTGACCGCGCTGTGGCGGCTCCCGCGGGTCGCGGTGATCGCGGAGGTCGATCCGGCCGAATTCGGCGCGCACGACACCCCGGAGCGGGCGCTGCTCGACTATCTCGACACCGGGATCCCGCCGCTGTGGTCGTCGCGCTGGCGTCCGGCGGCCGCGCATTTCGTCCTGGTGACCGGGCTGCGGATCGGCACCGAAGGAACCCTGCTGTCCATTATGGACGGTTACCCGTCCTTGGGGGACAACGGATCGCACGACCAGCCGGTCGAATGGGTGGCCGCGGCGCTGAGCCGGATGCTGATCGTGGTCGACGACGGCGACGCCGGGACCGTCGCCGCCGCGATCACGTCGGCCGGCCTGTGGAGCTGACGTCTCCGGCCGGTTCGGCGAAGCGTGAGTGCTTGCGCCCGTAGAAGACGTAGATCAGCAGGCCGAGCAGCAGCCACGCGGCGAACCGCAGCCAGGTCATCACGTCGAGGTTGAGCATCAGGTAGAAGCACGCCAGCGCCGCCGCGATCGGCAGGTACGGCGAGAACGGCACGGTGAACGGGCGCTCCAGGTCCGGACGGCGCTTCCGCAGCACCGGGACGGCCACCGCGACGATGATCATCGCCGACAGCGCGCCGATGCTGACCATGTCGGCGAGTTCGGAGATCGGGATGAACGCGGCCAGCGTCGCGATCAGCACGGCACCGGCGATGGTCATCCGGTGCGGCGTGCCCCACCGCGGATGCGCCGTGCCGAACTTCTTCGGCAGCAGCCCGTCGCGGCCCATCGCGAACCCGATCCGGCCGATCGTCACCAGCTCCACCATCATCACCGACGTCAGCCCGGTGACCGCGCCCAGCGAGATCAGCGCGCCCACCCAATGCTGCCCGACCCGGTCGAAGGCGTCGGCGAGCGGGGCGCCCGCGTCGATCTCGGCGAACGGCACCATCCCGGTCAGCACCAGCGAGACACCGATGTAGAGCAGGGCGCAGACCCCGAGCGCGCCGAGGATGCCGACCCGCAGGTCCCGCTTGGGATTCACGGTCTCCTCGCCGAGGTTGGCGAGCGCCTCGAACCCGGTGTAGGCGAAGAAGACGACCGCGGCGGCGGTGACCATCCCGGCGATGCCGTAGACGGACTGTTCGAGGCCGAGCGCGGCTTGCACGATCGGCTGATGCAGGGCGCCGGCGGTCTCCGTCGGCGGCTGGGCCGGCGGGATGAACGGGGTGAGGTTCTCACCGCGGATGTAGAACACGCCGACCGCGAGGATCAGCACGCAGACCGCGACCTTCACCAGCACGAGCAGATTCGTCACCCGCGCCGACTCCTTGATCCCGATGACGGCGATCACGGTCAGCACGGCGATGATCACGACCGCCCCGATGTTCACCTTCGCGTCTTCACCGAACCACTCGGGGGAGAGCCCCATCAGGTTCGCGAGGTAGCCGGACCAGCCCCGTGACACGACGGCCGCGCCGAGTGCGAACTCCAGCAGGAGATCCCAGCCGATGATCCAGGCGAACGTCTCGCCGAGGGTGGCGAACGCGTAGGTGTAGGCACTTCCGGCCGTGGGCACGCTGGAGGCGAGTTCGGCGTAGCAGAGCGCGGCCATCCCGGCGACGACGGCGCCGAGCACGAACGACAGCGTCACCGACGGGCCCGCGTGGGTCTTGGCTTCGACACCGGCGAGGGTGAAGATCCCGGTGCCGATGATGATGCCGACCCCGAAACCGATCAGGTCGCGCCCGTGCAGGCGGCGTTTCAGCTCACCCGAGTCCTGTCGCTTCAGGACTTCGTCCACGTCCAGAGTTCGCCGCATGGAGGGTCACGCTAGAAGATCGCCGCCCGGCCCGCAGATCGGTGGGAACCGCCTCAGTCTTCGAGGGTGATCCCGTTCTCCTGGGCGAGGATCGCCGCCTGTACCCGCGACCGCAGGTCCAGCTTCGTCAGCACCCGCGACACGTGGGTCTTCACCGTCGTCTCGCCGATGTGCAGCCGGGTGCCGATCTGCGCGTTGGACAGGCCACCGCCCAGGCACGCCAGCACCTCGCGCTCGCGGTCGGTCAGCTCGCCGAGCCCGTCGGGGACAGGGGAAGGTTCCCGCGTCCCCGCGGCGAAAGCGGTGATCAGCTTCCGCGTGACCTGCGGGGCGAGCACCCCTTCGCCCGCCGCCACCAGCTTCACCGCTTCGACCAGCCGCGACGCCTCCACCGATTTCAGCAGGAACCCGGCCGCGCCCGCCCGCAGCGCGGCGTGGACGTACTCGTCGAGGTCGAAGGTGGTCAGCACGAGGACCTCGCACAGCCCCGCCGTGGTCAGTTCCCGGGTGGCCGCGATGCCGTCGACGCCGGGCATCCGGACGTCCATCAGCACGACGTCCGGTTTCAGCGCCTTCGCCTGGCGGACGGCGGTGGCGCCGTCGGCGGCCTCGCCGACGACCTCGATGCCTTCGGCGTTGCCGAGGATCATCATCAGCCCCGCCCGGATCGCGCCGTGGTCGTCGGCGACGAGCACCTTGATGGTCAAGACCCCTCCAGAGGCAGTTCGGCGCGGACGAGCCAGCCACCACCGGACGGCCCGGCGGCGAGGGCGCCGCCCACCGCGGCGGCGCGCTCCCGCATGGTCAGCAGGCCGAGTCCGGTCCCGCCGTCGTCGCCCGAACCGGAGCCGGGACGAAGATCGTTGCGTACTTCGACGGTGAGGATGCCGCCGTGCGCGCGGATGCCCAGCACGGCGCGTCCGCCCGCGGCGTGCTTCGCCGCGTTGGTGAGCGCCTCCTGCGCGATCCGGTACGCGGTCAGGTCGACCGCGGCGGGCAACGGGGGCGTGTCGTCCACTGTGGAGACCACCTCGACCGCCAGCCCGCTCGCCCGCGCCGATTCGACCAGTTTGGACAGTTCGGCCAGCCGGGGCGGCGCCGTCGGCTCGATCTCCGGGTCCCCTGTGGACGGATCGGCGCGCAGCAGCCCGATCATCGCGCGCATCTCCTCCAGCGCGCTCACGCTGTTCTCCCGCACCGATTCCAGGACCGTCCTGGACAGTTTCGGGTCGGCCTCCGCCATCGACAACGCCGCTTCGGACTGGATGGCGATCGCGGAGAGGTGCCCGGCGATGACGTCGTGCAGATCCCGCGCCATCTTCGAGCGTTCCCCCGCCACGGAGGCCCGCCGGTCCAGCTCGCCGATCGTGGCCAGCTGCACCGCGTTCGCCCGTTCGGTGTCGGCGATGTCCCGCTGCTGCCGCACGGTCGCCGCCCACCACACCGGCGTGATCAGGAACGGCAGCAGCGAGAACGCGGCGAGGATCGCCGTCCGCCACTGCGAGGACATCAGCAGGGCCAGGCCCACCACCGCGAGGGTCCCGAGCGCGGCGACCCCGATCATCACCCGGCTGACGCGCCGGGAACCGTAGAGCGTCGTCGCGTAGAGGAAGTCGGTGAAGACGAGGATGATCGGCAGCGAGGTGCCCAGCGCGACGTCCACGCCGACCACGACCAGCGCGCACAACAGTCCCAAGGGGACCTTGCGGCGCAGCATTCCCAGGCCGCACAACACGGTCAGCTCGGTCAGCCGGATCCAGAGCGGGGTGTCGTCGCGGCCGTTGAGCAGGACCTGCATCCCGCTGAGGTAGACCAGCAGGCCCAGTACCCAGGTACCGACGGCGATGACGGCGTCCTGCTTCCACTCGGGAAGATGGGTCAGGCGCGGGACCAACGAGGACACCCGTCCATCCCAGCACACCCCGGCGCGCGCCGGGTCCTACGAAGTGATGACGGTGCTGTCGTGCCGATCACCGACGCGGCCGCGTCGCCGCGCGGGCAAGACTCGGATCGTGAACAAGATCTGGGACTTCATCGAGGAAAACCCCATCGCGGCGGTGGTCGCCGGCGGGGAGATCGCCTTCTGGGTCGCCATCGCCGCGGGCCTGGTGGCCCGCTATCTGCTCAAACTGCGGCGGACGAGCGTCGTCCTGCTGCTGCTCACGCCGGTGATCGACCTCGTCGTGCTGGCCGGGACGGTGATCGACCTGCGCGACGGGGCCAAGGCGAACTTCGTGCACGGCCTCGCCGCGGTCTACCTCGGCTTCAGCGTGGTGTTCGGGCACTCGATGATCAAGTGGGCCGACGTGCGGTTCGCCCACCGGTTCGCGGGCGGGCCGCCGCCGCACAAGCCGGACGGCCGGGAGAAGCTGCGCGCCGAATGGCGTGACTGGGGGAAATGCGTGGCGGCCTGCGCGCTCGCCGCGGTGGTGCTGCTCGGGCTGATCTTCCTGGTCGGCGACACCGAGCGGGTCGCGCCGCTGTGGGGGTGGCTGCCGCGGCTGGGGGTCGTGACGGCCATCTGGTTCGCGACCGGCCCGCTGTGGCAGCAGCTCACCCCCCGGCACGACCGGGCTGAAGGGGCCCATCACCGCATGCGACGCGAGGAAAGCGCCCTTCACCGCGTGCGACGCGGTGAAGGGCCCCTTCAGCCCGGCCCCGGAAGTGACCCGGAAGACGTCCACCGTCCGGAAGGAGCGCGGCGATGATCGAGGTGGTGGGGATCCTGCTGCTGGTCCAGGGCGCGGGAGGGCTGATCAACCGGCTGCTGGGCGGCTCCGGGCCGAGCTGGTTCGTCCAGCTCCACCTGCTCCCGCCGGGGACGCACATCGTGGCGAGCGCGCTGATGGTGGCGGCGGGCGTGGTGGTCCTGTTCGCCGAGCGCGCCCGCAAACAGCGCCGCCGCGGCGGATCAGAGTGACACGAGCACCTGCAGGACACCGAGGACGATGGTGACGATCGTCAGCACGACGGTCACCACGGTGAGCCGCGTGACCCGCGCGCTCACCGTGTTCTCGTAGGTGTACCGGGTCTCCTCGTCCATCGCCTCGGCCTGGCGGTCGAGCTGGGCGATGATCCGCTCCACGCCCATGCTGGTGACCAGTCGGCGCTCCAGCGAATCGATCTCGGGCGGGAGCACCGAATGCAGCATCTCGAGGATGTCGTCGAGCGAGCCGCGCAGCAGCCGGGTGCGGCTCGCCGCCTTCTGCTTCCCCGCCAGTGTCCGCATCTCATGCTGGGCGGTGCGCAGCCATTGGTCGGCCAGCGCCATCCGGATCAGGACCCGTTCGAGGATGAAGAGCATCCCGTGGTCGAGCCCGCCGACGTCGCTGTCGATGCCGAAGTACGGTTCGGCCGCGCCGAACGGGCCGCGCATCAGCTCGTCCTGGTGCTCGACGTACTCGGAATCCTTGCTGTTGAGGCAGACGATCCCGCCCGCCATCGTGTAGGCGGCGACGAAGGACCGGGTTCCCCAGGACGGACCGAGCGCGTCCCTGGCGACCTCGCGGGGCACGAACCGCCAGCCCTCGTCACTGGTCGCCATCCCGTAGAACGGCCGGGGATCGCCGGCGACCCGCTGCGCGGGCGGATGTCCGTCGTGGGACCGCAGCTCGACACACCAGCCCTTGCGGCTGAGCCCTTCGGTCAGCCCGCAGCCCTTGGTCAGGTCCTCGAAGATGTGGGTGACGGCCTTGAGGAGCGAGGGGAAGGTCTTCTCTCCGTAGCCGCCGTGCAGTCCGTCCGCCCCGTTCGCCGTCTCCCGGCCCTGGAGGCTCTGCAGGACGGCGATGGCGAGATCGAATTCCGCGGCGGGACGGTCCGCCGTCGGCGCGGTGACGGTGGTGGCGAGGATCAGCGTCATCGCGTGATAGCTCGGATGCCAGGTGACGACGAGTTCGCACGGCAGGCTGAGCGCGCCGAGGCGGATCGCCAGCCGGGAACCCCCGGTGCGTTTGCGCAGCACCCGCCGTAGCGGCGGGGTCGTGTAGCTGGTGAGGAAGTTCTCCGCGGCCGTCCATTCCTCGCCGAGTTTCCCGTCGAGGTGGGTCAGCAGGCCGCGATCCCGGCCGCCGTCCAGGACCTTCCCCGCCTCCCGCTCCGACAGCGGGACCGCCCAGGCGAAGCTGAGGAGGACCGCGGTCATGCGGGTTCGCGGCGCAGCAGGGTGACCAGGTCCCGGCCGAGGTGGCGGCGCAGCGGACCGGAGGCGTTGACCAGTTCGTCGCGGTCGACGTGCTCGTCGGCGGGGCCGAGGTCGTCGAGGACGTGATAGGTCCACTCCCACTCGGTGCGCCAGCCCGCTTCGGCGGCTTCGGCGGCGACCTCCGCCGGATCGAGATACCGGACCGGGAGCGCCGGTCCTTCGCCTTCGCGCAGGGCCTTGTCGAACTCTTCGCGGCCGATCCGGCGTGAACGGACTTCGCCGCCTTCGACGCTGTCCAGGCTGAAGGCCCCCTGCCCGATCGGTGACCGGCTGTAGGCCAGCACCAGCGCGCCACCGGGCGCCGTGAGCCCGGCCAGCCGCCGCAGGATGGGCGCGACGTCCGAGGTCGGCACGTGCTGGATGACGTGACTGCAGACCACGAGGTCGTACGGGCCGCCGTCCAGTTCGGTGATCGGCGACGCGGTGAAGGAGAACCGGGTGTCTTCGACGACGGTCTCGCGCGCCTTGGCCAGCCTGTCCTGGTCGGGGTCCGCGGCGGTGACCTCGGCGGAGAACCGGGCGACCCAGGGCAGGAGGCGGCCCTCACCGCAGCCCGCGTCGAGTGCCTTGATCCCGGCCCGCGCACCGAGTGTGGCGGTGAGCCGTCCGGCGACCTTCCCGAGCGCGCGGTCCTCGCTGGCCGTCCAATAGCCGTCGTAGGGTTCGTGCCGTCGGATGAACGTGCCGGTGACGTGGTCGCCGGTGTCCGGATAGCGATAGCTCTCGGTCAGCACAGTCGCGAATATAGCCGGATTCGCGGGCTTCTCCGGCTCCCCGCACGGGATTACCATGGGTCATGGCCACCGTGCCTGTCGTGCTGTACTCCGTCGTCGCCGTGGCGCCGTCGGCCCTTTTCTGGTGCGCGCTGAAAGTTCCCGTGCTGGTGCGCTGGTGGCGACGCCGCCGCGAACCGGAGCCTCCGGCCGGCCCGCCCATCGAGAAGCTCGCCGCCGATCTCCGCCGGGTGCACCGGCTGCTGGCCGAACTCCCTCCCGGTGCTTCGGCCGTCCGGCGGCACGGCACCAGGCAGGCGTACGACGCGCTGCTCGTCCAGGCCTGCCGGGAGGTCGAGGTCGACCACCGGCTGGACACCCTGCCCGAGGGGTTCGACCGCGGGATCGAACGGCTGCGCGTCGAGGAATCGCTCGCCGAGCGCGGGGTTTCGGTGTCCTGAGGCGGTTTGTATCGAACGTATGCGCGTGCCCGGCAGGCTCGGCGGCATGAAGAGGCTGGGATTGCTCGTTTCCCTGGTGCTGCTGCTCGCGTTCGCTCCCGGGGTCGCCTCCGCCGCGGCCGCCTTCCCGCGGCTGGACGCGGCCACGGTCGACGGCTTCCGCTGGACGCCGGGTTCGAGCTTCGACGTCTACGGCGCGCGGATCGCCGCGCTGGAGGCCAAGCTCCCGCCGCGCGGCCTGCCGGAGATCCTGTCGTCGGCCAACCGGTCGGCGCGGCCGTTGTGCCACGGCACCCATCTCGCGGCGGCGCTGAAACCGGCGGGATTCTGCTGGGAAGACGCTAACGACGACAAGACCAACGACTGGATCCCGCAGGGCCTCACCGGCTCCGGGGACGCCGACGCCGCGACCGGGAAGGTCGGCGGCAAGCGGGTCGTGGCCGCCTCCTGGCACACCCCGGGCGACACCATGGTCCGGCTGTCCTTTGTGGACGCGACCGGGCTCGGCTACCGCCACGTGCTGCTGGTCGAACCGACGTCGAACGACAACTTCGCCGTCGTGCAGGGGCATGGGCACGGGATGACCTGGATCGGGAACCGGCTGTTCGTCGCGACCACCGGGGGAGTGGTCCGGGTCTTCGACACGACGCACTTCTGGAAGGTCGACGACAGCTCCGGCGTCGTCGGCAAGGGCACGGACGGCAAGTACCACGCGGCGTTCTACGACTACGCGATGCCGCAGATCGGCGCCTACTGGTACCCCGGCGGCGGGACCTGCACCGGGGCTCCCGGCGTGCGGCCGTGTCTCGCGACGATGTCCTTCGACCACGGCGACGGCTCGATCGTGACCGCGGAACACGTGCCCAACGCCGCCGGTGGCCGGGTGCTGCGCTGGCCGTTCGACCGCGCGACGGGGCTGCCCAAGCTGTCGGCCGACGGGACCGTGCACGCGAAGGAAGGGTTCGTGTCACCGGTGTGGGGCATGCAGGGAGCGGTGTCGCGCAACGGATATTTCGTGATGACCGGCGTCTGCCCGGAATACGCCGGGGTGGCGGGCGACCATCCGTCCTGTCTGCACGGCGGGGTCGGCGGCACCACGACGTCGAGACTGTCCGGGCAGGCGCCGGTCAACAGCCAGAACCTCTCCTACTGGCCCGCCACCGGGGAACTGTGGCTGATGAACGAGCAACTCCGGGAACGGGTCACCGTGCACGTCCCGTGGACGACACTGACCGGCAGGCCCTGAGTCACAGGACGAGCTCGGCGAGCCTGGCGATGTCGTCGAGCTCGTCGGTGGCCGGGTTGAAGATCAGCTCGTCCGCGCCGATGTCGCCGAAGGCCTTCACCGCGTCGCGGACCGCCTCCGGGGTGGTGCGCACGCCGGAAGCGATGAAGTCGGCCGGCTCGGCGCCCATGTTGCCGTAGTAGTCGCGGACCTTCGCCCGTCCGGTGTCGGGCTCGCCGAGGGCGAAGTAGGCGATCGCCACCAGCCGCGGCTCGCCTTCGCGACCGGCTTCCCGCCAGGCGGCGCGGGCCTGCTCGAACGCCCCGGAAACCATCTCGGGCGGCATCGAGCCGCCGACGTAGCCCTCGCCCCACTTCGCCATCCTGGCCAGCGCTTTCGGCGCGAAACCGCCGAACAGCAAGGGAACCTGCCGGGTGCCGGGCGGCACGGCGGCGTTGTCCCCGCCGCCGACGGGCTCGCCCGCCCACACGTCGCGGTAGACCTCGAGGTCGGCGTCGATCCGCTTGCCGAGTCCCTTCGGGCCGAGCCCTTCGGCGACGAAGTCGTCCGTCCGCCCGCCGATGCCGACGCCGAGGGTGAGCCGCCCGCCGGAGACACCGTCGATCCCGGCGAGTTCCTTCGCCAGCAGCACGGGCGGCCAGACGGTGCCGAGCAGGACGTTGGAGATCAACCCGATGCGGGTGGTGGCGCCCGCGGCGGCGGCGAGCGCGACGGTGTCCATCACGCCGGGGTAGGCGATCCGGCCGACGGTGCCGAGGGTCGAGAACCCGGCTTCCTCGGACCGCGCGGCCCAGGTGGGCAGGACGGCCGGGCGCATGTCACGGACCTGGTTCGGGAGGCCGATGCCGATCTTCATGGAGGCTCCTGGAAGGAAGAGGATGTCCTTCCAACCTCCCGGAAAACGAAGAACCCCGCCACCAGGTGACGGGGTTCTTCGTGTCCGTGAAAGAAAAAATCAGTCCAGGTAGTCGCGTAGCACCTGCGAACGCGACGGGTGACGCAGCTTCGACATCGTCTTCGACTCGATCTGCCGGATGCGCTCACGGGTCACCCCGTACACCTGGCCGATCTCGTCGAGCGTGCGCGGCTGGCCGTCGGTGAGGCCGAACCGCAGCCGCACCACCCCGGCTTCACGTTCGGACAGCGTCTGCAGCACCGACTGGAGCTGGTCCTGCAGCAGCGTGAACGACACCGCGTCGACCGCGACGACGGCCTCGGAGTCCTCGATGAAGTCACCGAGCTGCGAGTCGCCCTCGTCGCCGATGGTCTGGTCGAGCGAGATCGGCTCACGGGCGTACTGCTGGATCTCGAGGACCTTCTCCGGGGAGATGTCCATTTCCTTCGCGAGCTCTTCGGGAGTGGGCTCGCGACCGAGGTCCTGCAGCAGTTCACGCTGTATACGGCCGAGCTTGTTGATGACCTCGACCATGTGCACCGGGATACGGATGGTGCGGGCCTGGTCGGCCATCGCGCGGGTGATCGCCTGACGGATCCACCAGGTGGCGTACGTGGAGAACTTGTAGCCCTTGGTGTAGTCGAACTTCTCGACCGCGCGGATCAGGCCGAGGTTGCCCTCCTGGATCAGGTCCAGGAACGCCATGCCGCGGCCGGTGTAGCGCTTGGCCAGCGAGACCACGAGCCGGAGGTTCGCCTCCAGGAGGTGGTTCTTCGCCCGTTCACCGTCGCGCACGATCCACTTGAGGTCGCGCCGCATCTGGGTGACGAGCTTCTCGCCCTCCTCCTCGGCGTTGCGGACGCGTTCGGCGGCGTAGAGCCCGGCCTCGATGCGCTTGGCGAGCTCCACCTCCTCCTCGGCGTTCAGCAGGGCGACCTTGCCGATCTGCTTGAGGTACGCGCGGACCGAGTCGGCCGAAGCGGTGAGCTCGGCGTCCTTACGGGCCTGGCGCAGTGCCTCGGATTCCTCCTCGTCCCAGACGAAGTCCGGGTTGTCGGAGGTCTTGCCGGCGTTCTTGTCGGCCGTCGTGCGGCGGCGCGGCGGCGTCTCTTCGGCGTCCTCGTCGGACTCCGCGTCCTCTTCCGTCTCCTCGGTGACCGTCGCGTCGACGACGTCCACCTCGACCTCTTCGAGGTCGGACAGATCCGGGGTTTCGAGGTCGGCTTCGTCGAGCTCTACCGGACCGTCTTCCGGATCGCCGTCGTCGACCTTGGCACCCTTGGTGGTGGGTTTCTTGGCCGGAGCCTTCTTCGCCGGGGCCTTCTTCGCGCCTGCCGCCTTGGTGGCGGTCTTGCGCGCCGCGGGCTTCGCCGCGCCGGTGGCTGCCTCGTCGGCCGGCTCGCCGGCTGCGGTCGCTGTCTTCGTCCCGCTTCGGGTTGCGGTTCTTGCGGCTGCCACTTACGCCCTTTCGCAGCGGTCGATCATGACGAGCCGAGGCGTGATGGTCTCGGCTGCCTCAAACTTCGGGGAACACCCCTCGGCCTGCGGTTTCCCTCGTTCTCGTGGGTGCCGCCGCCGTGGGCCGTGTTCCATTGTAACGACGATACGTGACAGCGTCGCGGCGCGGATCACCGCCCGGCGGGCGCGACACGCCGTCCGACCCGCCGAAGTGACACCCATGACCTGGATGTCAGCACGGGCGCGTCAGTGCTCGATGCCCTCCGCGGCGGCCGCCGCCGCGCCGACGATGCCCGCGTTGTTCTGCAAGGACGCGACGACGACCGGGGTACGGATGTCCAGCAGCGGGACCCACTTGTGCGACTTCTTGCTGACCCCGCCGCCGACGATGAACAGGTCCGGCCAGATCAGGTTTTCCAGCACGCTGAGATACCTGTTCACCCGTTCCGCCCATTCGGGATACGACAGGTCCTCGTTGTCCTTCACCGACGCCGCGGCCTTCTTCTCCGCGTCGAAGCCGTCGACCTCGATGTGGCCGAACTCGGTGTTGGGCACGAGCTTGCCGTCCTGGAAGACCGCGCTGCCGATGCCGGTGCCGAAGGTCAGCAGCGCCGTCACACCGCGCCGCGCGGCCGGGTCGCCCCAGCGGATCTCGGCCATGCCGGCGGCGTCGGCGTCGTTGAGCATCGCGATGTCGTCCACCCCGCGGCCGAGGCGTTTGGCGAACAGCGCGTCGGCGTCGGTGCCGATCCACTTGTGGTCGATGTTGGCCGCGGTGTGCGCGACGCCCTTCTTGACGACCGCGGGCAGGGTGACCCCGACGGGGCCGTCCCAGCCCGCCTGTCCGGTGATCTCCGCGACGACGTCCGCCACCGCCTCGGGCGTCGACGGCTTCGGCGTGTCGAACCGGATCCGGTCGCCGATCAGCTGTCCCTGCGCCAAGTCGACCAGCGCGCCCTTGATCCCGCTGCCGCCGATGTCGATACCGAAACCTCGGGTCGCCTCCACCACGGACGTGGTCCCTTCTCGCACGATTCAGAAGCCTGCCTCGGAGACTTTAACCGGATGTGGTGACATGGCGGACGTGGGAGTTGACGAGACGTTGCTGAAGAGTGTCGCCGAGCGTGTCGCGGGCGAGGCCGCCGAGCTGGTCCACGAGGCCTGGACCGGGATGAACGCGGGCCGCGAGGTGCGGGTGGACACCAAGTCCGCCGACACCGACGTGGTGACCGCCGTGGACCACGAGTCGGAACGGCTGGTGCGGGCGCGGCTGGCCGAACTGCGCCCCGACGACGCCGTGCTCGGCGAGGAGGGCGGCGGGAGCGCGGGCGACGGCGTGACCTGGGTGGTCGACCCGATCGACGGGACGGTGAACTTCCTCTACGGGCTGCCGTGGTTCGCGGTGTCGGTGGCCGCGCAGGTCGGCGGGGTCTCGGTCGCGGGCGCCGTCGCCGAACCGGTCAGCGGCCGCCGCTGGAGCGCCGCGCGCGGGCAGGGCGCGTTCCTCGACGGGCGGCGGCTGCGGGTCAACGCGCCGGAACGGCTCGACCTGACCCTCGTCGGCACCGGATTCGCCTACAAGGTCGAACGGCGTACGAAACAGGCCCGGTTCGTCGCCGAACTGGCGACCCGGGTGCGGGACGTCCGGCGCAACGGCGCCGCCTCGCTCGACCTGTGCGCCGTCGCGGCGGGCTGGCTGGACGCCTACGTCGAACACGGGCTCGGGCACTGGGACTGGGCCGCCGGCGCGCTCATCGCCGCCGAGGCGGGCGCCCTGGTGTCGATTCCGGGCGAGGACGCCGGGCTGGGACCGGACGCGACCTTCGCGGTGGCGCCGTCGATCGCCGCGCCGCTGCGCCAGGCGCTGATCGAGTCCGGTGCGGGCACGATCTGAGGTTCCGGCAGGGGCTGAAGGGCGCTTTCCCCGCATCGCATGCGAGGAAAGCGCCCTTCGCCGCATGTGATGCGGGGAAGGGCCCTTTCAGCCCGCTTGGGGAATCGGTCAGCAGGGGACTTCGCGGGCGGCCTTCAGCAGTGCCTGGTCGATCACCGGGGCGCCGCCGCCCGCCGACTGCTCGCCGCCGCCGGTGCCCTGCTGCGCCTTCGACCACTGCGTGAGCTGCTCGAGGACCTGACGGGCCTCCGCCTTCGGGCGGATGTCGCCGAACAGGGTGCCGGTGGTGAGGGTGACCGAAGCGTCCTTGCGGTTGTCCTTGACCAGTTCCGCGCACGGGACCACCAGGCTCACCGTGCGGGCCGCCGCCGCGCCGTTCTCGCCGAAGCGGATCTGGCCGCGGCATTTGGCCTCGGCGTTCTTGTAGGCCGGGTCGGTGATCGGCTCGAGTGCCTGGGAGAAGCCCATTTCCTTGAGCGTGCTGGTGGCGATGCCGCCCTGGCCGCGGATCTGGGAGCCGTTGAGCACCTGGAGGGCGACCTTGTCCGGCGGCACCGGCGCGCGATCGTCCAACCCGTTGTGCGCGAGCGACGTGTAGGTGACGCCCGGTTGCGGAGAGGGCGGTGGATCGCAGCGGATCTTGGCGTCGACGTCGGCGCCGCTCGCCACGACGTTCACCCAGACGATCACCGCGCCGAGTGCCAGCACCCCGATCACGATGAGCGCGGGCAGCGGGTTGTGCTTGCGATACGGCTTCGCCCCGCGGTCCCCGATGCCGTTCCCCGACGCCACCTGCCAGTCCCTTCCCCAAAGCCCGGATCCCCGGACGGTGCGTTCAGTCACACCGTCGTGTCCGATCAGCCTATGCGTTGAGGCGAAGGTCGTCGGCGCGGGCCTCCGGATAGCACCACGCGACGGCCACTCCGGGCAAGCGACCGGGCCCGGTCGGTGAGGTTCCCGACGCAGGGGCAACCCATTCGGACGACGGGCGTCTTCAGGACAGCTTCTCCGCCCTC
This sequence comes from Amycolatopsis orientalis DSM 40040 = KCTC 9412, assembly GCF_000478275.1. Taxonomy (GTDB): domain Bacteria; phylum Actinomycetota; class Actinomycetes; order Mycobacteriales; family Pseudonocardiaceae; genus Amycolatopsis; species Amycolatopsis orientalis. The sequence continues at coordinate 104,089 of NZ_ASJB01000015.1, read as the reverse complement.
GGGCAGGTTCCCCCTGTTGGGTGACGTATTCGCGGCAATGTCTGACTCGTTGCAGAGCCGGTATCGGCGTGAGCTACCCTTCGCGGGCTCAGGCGGCAGTAAGAGGCGCAAAAGAGAGACCTCGCTCACTGCCGAGCCGGGCACAAACAGGGGCGCTGGGACGTTAACCAGCGGCACGAAGGACTCACGAGCCACGCGCTCGCGGGTCCGGGCCATCTGACATCGAAGCTGATCGCAGGGGTGAGGGACAAATGGCGACCGACTACGACGCTCCGCGCCGCAGCGAAGCCGACGAGCTGGCCGAAGACTCGTTGGAAGAGCTCAAGGCACGGCGCAACGAAAACCAGTCCGGCGTCGTGGACGTCGACGAGGACGCGACCGCCGAAAACTTCGAGCTGCCGGGCGCGGACCTCTCCGGACTTTCCGGTGAGGACCTGACCGTGAAGGTCGTGCCCAAGCAGGCCGACGAGTTCACCTGCTCCGTCTGCTTCCTGGTGCATCACCGCAGCAGGCTGGCGGAGGAGAGTGGCGGACGGCTCATCTGCCGCGACTGCGCCTGAGCCTACGGGCACAGGGGTCGGCGCGACAGGGGTTTCGGGGTTCAAAACAGGAATAAGGGGGCCGGCCGTGTGGCCGGCCCCCTTTCCTGTGTCCGGGGCTCCTGTGTCTAGGCCTTCGAGGCGGGCTGGCGCAGCAGTGCGGCCACCTTCTCCGGCTGGCGGGTGCTGAACAGCCAGTACGGCGTCGGGTCGTCGGGATCGGTCAGCCAGACCCGCACGACCGGGCCGACCCAGCCCCGGTGCAGCACGAAGGCCGCCGGATCGGCGTCGCGGCCGAGGGCGTTCCGTTTCTCTTCCTTGCCGATGACTTCGACGTCGCCCGCGAACTTCAGCGGGAGGTGCGCGTCGCGGAGCCACAGTTCCGGCTCGTCGCCGCCGGTGACCTTCACCTTCGACCGGCCGAGCGAGATCATCAGCGCGATCACCGCGGGGAGCAGCACCACGTACGGCAGCCAGCCGCGGAGCCCGGGATAGCCCATGTCGATCTCCGCCGCCAGCAGCCCGCCGCCCAGCAGCGGCAACGGCCAGCCCCACCACGGGACGTAGAGCCGCTCTGAATGCTTGACGGCGCCGCCTTCGGCCGTGTTCACGCTTTCACCCACGCCTTCAGGGTAGTCTCGCCGCCCGTGTCCACCGTTCAGGTACTGCTTTCCCGGATCGATCCGTCGGTCCCTCTTCCCGCCTACGCGCGCCCCGGCGACGCGGGCGCCGACCTCGTCACCACCTCGGATCTCGTGCTCGCGCCCGGCGAACGCGGCGTGGTCGGGACGGGCGTCGCGATCGCCCTGCCGCCCGGGTACGCGGGCTTCGTCCACCCACGCTCGGGCCTGGCGGCCCGCGTCGGCCTCTCGGTGGTGAACACCCCCGGCACGATCGACTCCGGGTACCGCGGTGAGATCCGCGTCTGCCTGATCAACCATGATCTCTCCGAGAAGGTCGTGCTCACCCGCGGCGACCGGATCGCGCAGCTGGTCGTGCAACGGGTCGAACAGGCCGAGTTCGTCGAGGTCGCCGAACTCGCGTCGTCCGAGCGCGGCGAGGGAGGGTATGGCTCCACGGGCGGACACGCCACACTGGGAGCCGGAGCCAGGGAAGGAACGGAGAACTAGTGGGGATTTTCGGTCGCAAGCGCGGGGCGAAGCCCGGCGGACGGCACGCCGCGCCCGAGGTCGAGGACCGCCCCGGCGACGTCGACGACGCCGAGGAGCTCGAGCCGCAGCTGTCGGAGACCGCCGACGGCCCGTTCGACATCGCCGACGCGCCCGAGGACGGCATCCCGAGGATCGACCTCGGCTCGGTGAAGGTGCCGGTACCCGACGGTTCCCAGGTCCAGGTCGAGATGGACCCGGAAAGCGGCGGCGTCCGCGCGGTGCACGTCGTCACCGAACAGGGCCAGATCACCGTCAGCGGCTACGCGGCGCCCCGGTCCGGCGGCCTGTGGAAGGACGTCAGCACCGAACTCACCGAGCAGCTGCGCGCCGACGGCGCCAAGGTCTCGGTCGGCATGGGGGAGTGGGGGCTCGAGCTGTCCGCGATCGTCGGTGACGTCGCGCTGCGGTTCGTCGGGGTCGACGGGCCGCGCTGGATGCTCCGCGGTGTCATCGCCGGGCCGCAGTCGCAGTCGTCGCAGGCGCCTGCCGTGCTGCGCGAGATCGTGCGGCACACCATCGTCGACCGCGGCGACGCGCCGATGCCGGTCCGCACCCCGCTGACCATCACGCTGCCCGACGCCGTCGCCCAGCACATCGCGGAACAGCAGGGTTAGCGGCGGGCTTTCAGCCAGGCCAGCACGGTCGCCCGGCCCAGGGATTCCCGGTCCGCGCCGAGGGCGGTGAGCGTCGACTCGCCGACCTCGGCGCGCGGCAGGGCCTCCGCCCAGGCCCGCGCGACCTCCACCGGATGGATCGGGTCGTCCGAACACGCGCCGATCCCGGCGGGCACGTCGAGTCCTTTCAGCGTCTCGAGTTCCGGGGCGGGATGGGACGCCGCCGTCCGCAGGCTCGCCGCCAGTCCGTCGCCGTGCCGCCGCCAGGCCCGGCCGAGTTCCGCGGAAAGCCAGCCGGGCACGCCGTCGGACGATTTCGCCAGCGCCCCGTCGACGCCGTTTTCGGCCACCAGATCCGCTGACAGCCGCGCGGCGAGCGACGCGGGTGCTTGCCCGGCCGGGCCGTTCCAGGCCGGGAGCGCGGCCAGCAGGCCGGTGCAGTGCCCCGGATTGCGGGCCGCCCACTCCGCGGAGAGGTGCGCGCCGAACGAGATACCGCCGACGAGCAGCGGACCGTGTTCGGCGGACAGCCGGTCCAGCACCTCGAGACAGCCGTCCGCGAGCCGGTCTCCCGGAGGTGGTGGCGGGGCGAGCAACCGGATGCCGAGCGCCCGCAGCGGGCCGGCGAACACGCTGCGGACGAACACCTCGTCCGACCCGGTGCCGGGGAGCACTACTGCCGTCGTAGGCGGAATAGCGGAGGTCACGTTGCGATCTTCTCCCAAACCGGTTTCCCTGGCTGAACACAGTTACGCTGGATTACGCACGGGCCGTTCAAGTCGGGGGCCCCGGAGCACAGGAGCACCGTTATGCCCGCCAAAGACGGCGGCTACTTCAGCCGGTTGGTTCGCAAGCTGACCAGTGACGTCGAGGATCTCGACGCCGACGACCTATCCGAAAAATCCGAAGCGGGCGGGGCTCAGCGAGCCTGTGACTGCCGGTCGGGCGAAGAGGTGACGGTGCTCGGCAGACTCCGCAGCGTGGAGCTCTGCCCGACCAACGAGGCCGCGACACTGCAGGCCGAGCTGTTCGACGGCACACAGGGTGTGACGCTAATCTGGCTCGGACGCCGCCGGATCCCCGGGATCGAACCCGGGCGAACCATCAAGGTGCGCGGCCGGATGGCCGAACGTGATGGTCAGAAGGTGCTGTACAACCCCTATTACGAACTTCAGAGCCCTGTGAGTTGATCCCGCATCGTGACTGAACCCGCCGGCGGCGAAGAGAAGACCGACGACAAGAAGCCGCAGCCCACCCTGCTGGAACAGATGGGCGGGCTGTCGGGGCTGTTCTATTCCTCGCTGCCGGTCATCGTGTTCGTGATCGCGAACGCCATCTTCGGCCTGACCGTCGGCATCTGGGCCGCCGTCGGCAGCGCCGTGGCCATCACGGTGCTGCGGATCGTCCGCAAGGAGCCGCTGCAGCCCGCCATCTCGGGGTTCTTCGGGGTGGCGATCGCGGCGTTCATCGCCTACCGGACCGGATCGGCCAAGGGCTTCTTCCTGTTCGGCATCTGGACGAGCCTGGTCTACTGCGGTGTCTTCGTGCTGTCGATCGTCGTTCGCTGGCCGCTCGCCGGGGTGGTGTGGAACGCGCTCAACGGCAACGGCCACGCTTGGCGCAAGGACAAGAAGTCGCTGATCTCCTACTCGATCGCGACCGCCGCCATGGCCCTGATCTTCGGCGCCCGGTTCGTCGTCCAGCGCTGGCTGTACGACGAGGACTACACCGGCTGGCTGGCCTTCGCGAAGATCGCGATGGGGTACCCGCTGTACGCGCTCGGCCTGCTCACCGTCGTCTGGGCGGTGCGGCGGTCGGAGAAGCACCTCAAGGCGCAGGCCGAAGAGGCCCCGCCGGAAGAGACCGACGAAGAGATCGAGGCGCGGCTGCGGGAGAAGTACGCCCAGGCGCCCGCCGTCGACAACCCGCGCATTTAGTCCTCTCGATGCGGTAGATGCACGCGCAAGTACCGCATCCAGAGGACGAAATGCGGGAGGTCGGCCCTCCGTAGGCCGGGTCGCTCAGTAGCCGAGCGCGGTCCGGATCTCCGGTTCCACATCCGACGTCGCCACGAACAGCAGCTCGTCACCCGGCTCCAGCGGGTCCTCCGGCTGCGGCACGATCACCCGGTCCCCGCGCAGGATCGTCACCAGCGCCGCGTCCCGCGGCAGGTTGATCTCGCTGACCGCCTTGCCCGCCAGCGGCGTCTCCTCCGGGAGGGTGAGTTCGACCAGGTTCGCCTGGCTCTGCCGGAACGTCATCAGCCGCACCAGATCGCCGACGCTCACCGCCTCCTCGACCATCGCCGCGAGCATCCGCGGTGTCGACACGGCGACATCGACGCCCCAGGCGTCGTTGAACAGCCATTCGTTGGCCGGGTTGTTCACCCGCGCCACCACCCGGCGCACCGCGAACTCGGTCTTCGCCAGCAGCGACACCACCAGGTTCGCCTTGTCGTCACCGGTCGCGGCGATCACGACGTCGCACTGCTCGATCCCGGACTCCTCCAGGATCGACACCTCGCACGCGTCGCCCAGCACCCAGTCCGCCTGCTCGACCGTATGGGGCTCGAACTGGTCGGCCTCACGCTCGATGAGCATCACCTGGTGGCGTCCGTCGATCAGCTCCGCGGCGATCGACCGGCCCACCGCGCCGGCCCCGGCAATCGCGACCCGCATCAGTTCTCCTCTTCCGGTTCGCGAAGGGCGACGCTGGTCACGTCGCTGACAGTGCCCGACTTCGCGGCGACGTACACGACGTCGTCGGCTTGGATCACGGCCTTGGTGTCGGGCAACACGGCGGTACCGAACCGCATGATGAACGCGACCCGCGCGCCGGTGGTGTCCTGCAGGTCGCGCACGCTGCGCCCGACCCAGCCCTCGTGCAGCGGCAGCTGCAGGAGCGCCACGCTGCCGGAGGGATCACGCCACGCCGAGGCGACGCCGTCGGGCAGCAGGCTGCGCAGGAACCGGTCGGTCGTCCACGGGACGGTCGCCACCGTCGGGATGCCCAGCCGCTCGTAGACCGCCGCGCGCTTGTGGTCGTAGATCCTGGCGACGACCTTGTCGACGCCGAAGTTCTCCCTGGCCACCCGCGCCGAGATGATGTTGGAGTTGTCGCCGCTGGAGACCGCCGCGAAGGCGCCCGCGCGTTCGATCCCGGCCTCGATCAGCACCTGCCGGTCGAATCCGACGCCGACCACCTGCTGACCGTGGAAATCACTGCCGAGCCGCCGGAACGCCTGCTGGGTCTTGTCGATGATGGCGACGTCGTGCCCCAGTCGCTCCAGCGCCGCGGCCAGGGATGCGCCGACCCGGCCGCATCCCATGATCACCACGTGCACGCCCTGCCTCCTTTAGTTTCGGACTTCACCCGTCCGCAGGTACCCGGATACACCAGCGCCGAACCTACCGTGTGGGTCGCCCGTCGCCTCCAACCGTCCTCCCCTCCGCGACCCTCAAGGGAGACGCCGCGCGTCGCCGTTACTTCCCACCGTCCTCCCCGCCACCACCCTCAACGGAGACGCTGCGCGTCGCCGTTACTCTCTTGTGGTGTCGAAGTTCCCGACCGTGGTGAAGCGGCTCGTCCTCGGACGTCCATTCCGGAGTGACCGCCTCTCGCATACGCTGCTGCCGAAGCGCATCGCGCTGCCGATTTTCGCGTCCGACGCGTTGTCGAGCGTCGCCTACGCGCCTGAGGAGATCTTTCTGACCCTCAGCGTCGCCGGCCTGTCCGCGTACGCCTTCGCACCCTGGATCGGGGTCGCCGTCGCACTCGTCATGCTGGTCGTGGTCGCCTCCTACCGGCAGAACGTGCACGCCTATCCGAGCGGCGGCGGTGACTACGAAGTCGCCAACACCAACCTCGGCGGCAAATTCGGGCTCACCGTGGCCAGCGCGCTGCTGGTCGACTACGTGCTCACGGTGGCCGTGTCGACCTCGTCCGGCGTGGCGAACATCGGTTCGGCCGTGCCGTGGGTGGCGCAGAACAAGGTGCCCGCCGCGATCATCATCGTGACCGTCCTGACGGCGCTGAACCTTCGCGGAGTTCGTGAATCGGGCAAAGCGTTCGCCATCCCGACCTACGGGTTCATCATCGGCATTCTCGGCATGGTGGTCTGGGGCCTGATCGAGGCGGCCTCCGGCGCCGACATGCGGGCCGAGAGCGCCGGGTTCGAATTGCATGAAGAAGCCTCTTTGACCGGTTTCGCGTTCTTCTTCCTGTTGCTGAGGACGTTCTCCTCCGGCGCCGCGGCGCTGACCGGGGTCGAGGCGATCAGCAACGGCGTCCCGGCGTTCCGGAAACCGAAGTCGAAGAACGCGGCGACCACGCTGCTGCTGATGGGTGTGCTCGCGGTGACGATGCTGGTCGGCATCATCACGCTGGCGATCATCACCGACGTCAAGTTCGCCGAGCATCCAGAGACCCAGCTTTCCGGCACCCCGGCGGGGTACGAGCAGAAGACCATCGTCGCCCAGATCGCGCAGGCGGTGTTCCCCGACTTCCCGCCGGCGTTCTACTACATCTCCTTCTCCACCGGCATCATCCTGCTGCTGGCGGCGAACACCGCGTTCAACGGCTTCCCGGTGCTCGGCTCGATCCTCGCGCAGGACCGCTACCTGCCGCGCCAGCTGCACACCCGGGGCGACAGGCTGGCGTTCTCCAACGGGATCCTGTTCCTCTCCGCCTTCGCCCTGGTGCTGATCATCGCGTTCGACGCCGAGGTCACGAAGCTCATCCAGCTCTACATCGTGGGGGTGTTCGTCTCCTTCACGGTCAGCCAGGCGGGCATGATCCGGCACTGGAACCGCCTGCTGGCCAGGGAATCCGACCCGGCGGTGCGACGGCGGATGCGGCGTTCGCAGACGGTCAACGGCGTCGGCCTCACCATGACCGGCACCGTGCTGATCATCGTGCTGATCACGAAGTTCCTGCTCGGCGCCTGGATCGCGATCGCGGCGATGGTGGCCATCTACATCCTGATGACCGCGATCCGGAAACACTACGACCGGGTCGCCGAAGAATTGCGCGAAATGGAGCGCAAACCGGCCGTTCTGCCGTCCCGGAATCACGCGATCGTGCTGATTTCGAAACTGCACCTGCCGACACTGCGCGCGCTTTCCTACGCCAAGGCAGTCCGTCCCGACGTCCTCGAAGCGGTGACGGTGAATGTCGACGACGGCGAAACGCGCCAGCTCGTCCAGGATTGGGACGACCACAATTTCAAGGTGCCGCTGAAGGTGATCGAATCGCCGTATCGCGAGATCACGAAACCGGTGCTGGACTACGTGAAGCGCGTGCGCGGCGACAATCCGCGCAACGTGGTGACGGTGTTCATCCCCGAATACGTGGTCGGGCACTGGTGGGAGCAGGTACTGCACAACCAGAGCGCGCTGCGGCTCAAGGGGCGGCTCCTGTTCCAACCCGGCGTCATGGTGACCAGCGTGCCGTGGCAGCTGGAATCCTCGGCGAAGGCGATCGACCGCGACCGGAAGGCACGTCCCGCCGCGGGCGACGTGCGGCGCGGATTATCCCCGGTGGTCAAGCAGCCCGAAAAGACTAAGGACAAAACAGAATGACTGTGGACGCGTCGACCGGTACATGGCTCGGGCGGACGATCGAGCTGGAGGTCGGCGCGGTCGCGCACGGCGGGCACTGCGTCGCGCGGGCGGAGGGGCGGGTCGTGTTCGTGCGGCACGCGCTGCCCGGCGAACGGGTACTGGCCTCGGTCACCGAGGACAAGGGTGGCTCGTTCTGCCGTGCCGACGCGATCGAGGTCCTGGAGGCGTCGCCGGAACGCGTGGAGCCGCCGTGCCCGCTCGCGGCGCCGGGGGAGTGCGGCGGCTGCGACTGGCAGCACGCCGACCCCGCCTATCAGCGTGAACTCAAGGCCACGGTGGTCGCGGAGCAGCTGAAGAGGCTGGCCGGGATCGAGCGCGAGGTCGTCGTCGAAGCGCTCGAAGGCGGTCCGCTGGACTGGCGCAGCCGCGTCCGGCTCGTCGCGGGCAAGGACGGCCGTGCGGGTTTCAGGGCGCACCACAGCCACCGGGTGATCGCGATCGACGACTGCCCGATCACCGTCCCCGGCGCGCTCGACGACGTGGTTTCGCGGAACTGGCGGCCCGGCTCAGAAATCGAGGTCACCAAGGACGGCGACGGCAAGGTGCACCTCCGTGACCTGTCGACGGTCCACGGCAAGACCCGTTCCCGGCAGCTGACCGGCGGGCTCGCCGTCCAGCACGCGGCCGGTCGCGACTGGCGGCTGGACGCCCACGGTTTCTGGCAGGTCCACCCGGCCGCCGCGGACACGCTCGCCGCCGTCGTCGCCGAATGGGCCGAGGCCCCGCGCGACGGCGTGGCCTGGGACCTGTACGCCGGCGTCGGCCTGTTCGCCTCGGTGCTGGCCGACCAGGTCGGTCCCGGCGGACGTGTGCTGGCCGTGGAATCCGGTCGCCGCGCCGTCGCCGACGGTGAGGAGAACCTGGCGGACCTCCCGCAGGTCCGCTGGCGCTCCGGACGCGTCGAACATCTCCTGGCCGATGCCCCGAAACCCGTCGACGTCGTGGTCCTCGACCCGCCCCGCAAGGGTGCGGGCAAGGCGGTCGTCGAGTCCATTGTGGAGGGTTTGCCGGACCGGATCGTCTACGTCGCCTGCGATCCGGCGGCGCTGGCGAGGGACATCGCGCTGTTCGCCGCGCACGGTTACGGCCTCAGTGATCTGCGTGCCTTCGACGCGTTCCCGATGACCCAGCACGTCGAATGTGTTGCCTTGCTGCAATAACGGCGGAATTGTCGATCGTTGGAATGGTCGGGCTTCGTTCGGCTTGCCCGGGTGCCGGTGCTCGTCGACTGTGTCAAGGTGGACTATCTTCCTTCGATGTTGCCGCTCGGAGTAACGGCGCAGGAAATCACTTACCGGAATGACCGCAAGCAGATCATCTACACGGCGCCCTATGTCTCCGAGGGGCCGGTGCTCGTCCGGGATCTGCTGGGCAGACAGGCGTGGATGTTCATGTACGCCCACTTCGTCTTCGCCTGGGCCGAGGGCGCTGTCCAGGTACAGGTCAGTCACGGCACCCTGAACGGGCCGAAGATGCTGGTGTGGAAAGGGGTCAGCATCTCCGCTTTCTGGTCGGGGCCCGCGTTGGCCGAGTTCGGGCAGGCGTGGGCGGTGGAGCAGATATCCGGCCGCAGGGGCACCCCGGCCGTCGTCAAGGATTCGCTTGCCTGAAGGCCTGTCCCATTGCCGGAAAACGGTAACGGCCGTGGTGTGCGTGTGATCGGAAACTGTCGGTGGCCGGTCGTATGTTCGTGGGGTGGATACTTTCAAGGCGCCGGTGGCGCTTCTCGAAGAACTTACTGATCCTTCCGTTTTGGAGTTGGTCAATGCTTCGGTAGTTTCGTTGGATGACAAGGATTCCGTGGCTGTGGCGCGGGCGGCGTCGGCGGGGATCGCGCGGTTGGAGGCGGTGCGGTTCCGGGCGTTGGCGCAGTTGAGCCGGCATCGTGGGGGTGCGCGGAGTGTGGTGCAGGAGGTGGCGTTCGAGTTGTCTCTTGTGGACAGTCATGCGGGTGCGATGGTGGCGGCGGCTGAGGCGTTGACGACGCGGTTGCCGCGGACTTTGGGGTTGATGGATCAGGGGAAGTTGTGTGGTTTCGGTGCGATGAAGGTCGCGGCCGCGACGGCGTGGTTGTCGGATGAGGACGCGCGTGCGGCGGATGTGTTGCTGGAGGGTCGGTTGCCGGGCAGGAATGCCGGTCAGGTCCGGAAGGCGGCGAATCACGCGGCGATCAGTGTTGATCGGGAGGGTGCGGACAGGCGTGCCGCGCATCATCGGGAGGGGCGTCGTCTGAGTCTGCGGCAGGGGGAGACGGGGGTGGCGTCGATCGAGGTGGAGGACGGCCCGGTGGAGAAGGTCACCGCGGCGTATCGGCGGATCGATCGTGAGGCTCGTGCGTTGCGGACGGGTGGGGAGACCCGCACTCTGGATCAGTTGCGGGCGGATGTCGCGCTTGATCTGCTGCTGGGTGGGCGGGGCGGTGCGGGTGAGCGTGCCGAGGTGTTTCTGTATGTGGATTTGTTCACTTATCTCGGGTTGAGGGATGATCCGGCGGAGTTGGCGGGGCATGGCCGGATCCCGGCTGGGCTGNNGCGGCGGATTGTCACGGATCCGTTGTCGGGGCAGGTGCTGGATGTGGGGCGGGATCGGTATCGTCCGTCGGCGGGTCTGGGTGAGTTCGTGCGGGTGCGGGATCGTGAGTGCCGGAGACCGGGGTGCGGGCGTCCCGCGCAGGCGTGCGATCTGGATCATGTGGTGCCGTGGCAGTTCGGTGGTCATACCGCTGCTGGCGAGTTGGTCGATCTTTGCCGTCGTGATCATCGGCTCAAGGATGAGCCTGGTTGGAGTTATCGGCTTGCGGCTGATGGGACGTTGACGGTCACCACACCGACCGGGCACAGCTTTGACAGCAGTCCGCCGCCGCTTCATGAGCCGCGGCCGGAAGGTCTTTGGGGCGAGGAGCCGCCGCCGTTCTGAGCCTCTGTTGCCGGGAAACGGCGACGGCCTTCGCCTGGTCTCCGGCCTGGTGTCCTGACCGGTAGATGCCTTCTGTAGTGCTTCATTGAGCGGTGGACACGTCTTGGGCGTTCTCGGCTGGCTGGGGTGGCTTGGTGGCTGGAGAGGTGTTGGTTCGCGGTCGGGTAGGCCTCTTCTGGGGCGCAGGGGCTGGTTCCCGTCGCCGGATAGTGGCGGCAGCAACTCCGGCCGGGACTCCCGTCGCCGGAAAACGGCGGCAGTCCAGGCGTGCCTTTCGTGCTCTTGAGTCGAAGTGGAGATCTGTAGCCCTGTTCGTGGCAGTGCCAGTGCGGCTGATCTGGCCCTGAGGACCGAAGTCGCGCCGATTGCTGACCCACAGACGTACTCCGTTGCCGAAAAACGGCAACAGCTCGAGCTGGCTCCTGTCCGGGAGCGCCTTCCCGGCGATGTGGCGGTGATGGGTGTGGCTTGGTCGGTGGGAGCGGGACCGGTTCCCTGCCGGACGGGTCTCTTTTGCGCCGCCGGGCTGGACCCGTCGCCGGATAGTGGCGACAGCAAACACAGGGCGGGACTCCCGTCGCCGGAAAACGGCGACAGTCTAGGCGCGCCTTTCGTGCTCTTGAGTCGAAGTGGATATCTGTAGCCCTGTTCGTGGCAGCGCCACTAGCCGACTTGGTCCTGACGACCGAAGCCGCACCGATTGCTGACCAGCAGGCGCGCTCCATTGCCGAAAAGCGGCGACTGCTCGAGCTGGCTCCTTCCGGGAGCGTCTTCCCGGCGGTGACAGCGGTGATGTGTGCGGCTTGGGTAACTGGAGCAGTGCCGCTTCCCTGCCAGACAGGTCTCTTCTGCGTCGCCGAGACGGAACTCCATCGCCGAATAACGGCGACAGGATCGTGGTAGCGCCAATACAGCCGACTTGGGCCGTGTCATGGCAACCGTGTAAGCCACGGATGGACCAGGATCGGGTCGTCGAACGCGACCCAGAAAGGCTCTATCCGTGACCGAGGACACACCTGACCGGGATCCGGGCTCCGCGGCCGGCGAAGCGCTCGCGCGTGTGCTGCCGCCGGAAATGCTGGACGCGTTGGTGAAAGACGCGTATGCGAATGGCGGTGCGCTGGGCGCGCAAGAATTGCTGAATCAGATGACCAAGGCGGCGCTCGAACGAGCACTGGACGCCGAAATGACCCACCATCTCGGATATGAGAAAGGAGACCCTGCCGGGAACGGGTCCGGGAACTCCCGGAACGGCAGATCCTCGAAAACCGTATCCACCTCGAACGGCCCGGTCGAGCCGGCGGTGCCGCGTGACCGGAACGGCTCGTTCGAACCGGCGATCGTACCGAAACGTGCACGCAGGCTCGGTAATATCGACGAAGCGATCCTGTCGCTGTATTCGCGTGGCATGACCACCCGGGACATCGAATCCCATTTGCGTGAAGTGTATAGCGTGAACGTGTCACGGGAACTGATCTCCAACGTGACCGAAGTAGTGACCGACGAGATCGCGCTATGGCAATCCCGGCCCCTGGACGAGATGTACCCGATCCTCTATGTCGACGGCCTGCGGCTGCGGGTCAAGGACAAGGGCGTGGTCACCTCCAAGGTCGCCTACCCGGCCATCGGCGTGGACATGGAAGGCCGCAAACACGCCCTCGGGCTCTGGATCGCCGACACCGAAGCGGCGAAGTTCTGGGCCAAAGTCGTCACCGACCTGCGTAACCGTGGCGTGAAAGACATCCTGATCGCCTGGCTCTGTCATGATTTCCGTGGCTTACACGGAAATCATGACAGAGCCCCCTCTGGCTGCTAGCACGAGAACCCATCGCCGAAAAACGGCGACACCCCACCAAACCACCGACACCGCCGTCAAGAAAACGTGGGGCGAACCCCGAAGGATCCGCCCCACCACAACAAGCCCGCAGCCCGCCCCACCTCAGGAGCGAGCGTCCTCCTTCAGCATGTCCGCGCAGCGCTCGCCGATCGCCATCGTCGTGATGCACGGGTTCACCGCGACCAGGAACGGCATCGCCGAACCATCGGCGACCCGCAGCCCTTCGACGCCACGCACGCGCAGCCGGGCGTCCAGGACGGCCATCGGGTCGTCGTCGCCGCCCATTTTCGCGGTGCACGAAGGGTGATACACCGTGTTGTGCGTCTTGCGCAGGTAGTCGGCGATCTCGTCGTCGGTCTTGACGTCCTTGCCCGGCGCCAGTTCGGTTCCGGCCCATTCGTCCAGCGCGGGCTGTTCGGCGATCTTGCGCGCCAGTTTGATGCCGTAGGTCATCACGCGCATGTCGTGCGGATCGCTGAAATACCGCGGATCCACCTTCGGCTTGTCCCGGTAGTCACGGCTGCGCAACCGAACGGTGCCGGTCGACCGTGACCGGGTGACGTTCGGGGTCAGGCAGAAGCCGTTCTCCGTGGTGGGATAGCCCTGCCGGAGGGTGTTCATGTCGAAGGGCACCGAGCCGTAGTGGAACATCAGGTCCGGCCGGTCGAGCCCTTCCTCCGTGGTGGTGAAGATGCCGATCTCCCACCATTGCGTGGATTCGGTGGTCATCGGTTGCAGCGCGTCCCACTGGATGACGCCCTCCGGGTGATCCTGCAGGTTCTCGCCGACGCCGGGTGAGTCCACCAGCACGTCCACGCCGACCTCGCGCAGATGCCCGGCCGGGCCGATTCCCGACAGCATCAGCAGTTTCGGCGTGTCGATGGCGCCGGAGGACAGGATCACCTCGCGCCGTGCGCGCAAAGGAACGCCGTGGATCAGGTCGTCGGCGAGATATTCGGCTCCGGTGCAGCGTTTGCCGTCGAACAGCAACCGCCGGACCCGGGCGCCGGTAATGATCTCGAGGTTCGGCCGCTTTCCGATGATCGGGTGCAGGTACGACACCGACGCCGACGAGCGGGTGCCGTCCTCGCGCGCGTTGATCTGGAACCAGTTCGCGCCGTGCGTCACGGTCTTGCCGGAGTTGAATTCCACCCGCGGGATGCCGGCCTGCTCGCAGGCCTGGAGCAGCGCGACGCCGGTCGGATCGTTCGGCGGCACCGAGCGGATGGTCACCGGACCCGAGCGGCCGTGGTGGTCGCCGGGGCCGTCGTTGGTCTCAAGGCGTTGGTACAGCGGGAAAATATCCTTCGAAGACCAGCCGGGCAGGCCGAGTGACGACCATTCGTCGAGGTCCTCCGCCGGCGCCCAGAACGCGATGCACGAGTTGTGCGACGAGCACCCGCCCAGCACCCGCGCGCGGGCGTGGCGCAGGAACGAGTTCCCGGACTCCTGGGGTTCGACCAGGTAGTCCCAGTCGTACCCGGATTCCAGCAGCGCCATCCACTTCGTCAGTTCCAGCACCGCAGGATCGTCCACATCGGACGGTCCGGCTTCCAGTAGTGCCACGGTGACGTCCGGGTCCTCCGAGAGTCTGGCCGCGACCACTGACCCCGCCGTCCCGCCGCCGACGACGATGTAGTCGAACTCTCCGGTCACTGTGCTGCCTCCTCGGGAAGTGCCGCCGCGGCGTGATCGGCGAGGACGCCGCTCTTGTGCCGCAGGATGAACCAGTAATACGCGAAACCGACGACCGCCACCGCGCCGACGAACAGCACGGCCCCCCATTCGAGGTACCAGTGATAGGGCTCGGTCGCGTTGTAGACCTCTCGCCGCGGCCAGGCCAGGTTCACCACGATCGCGCCGCCCCACAGCACGCCGAGGATGTTGACCGGCAGGCCCAGCTTGCCGAGGGAGAAGTATTTGGTCCCTTCGACCTTCGGCGGCGGCCACTGTCCGCGCAGCCGCTTGACCAGCATCGGGATGGTGACCAGCAGGTACGCCAGGTAGATCATGATGATGCCGATACTGGTGATCACCGTGAAGATCTGCGGCTGGCCGACGTTGACGACCAGGATCAGCACCGCGATGACGCCGGAGACGATCGCGGGCACCACGGGGGTCTTGGTCTTCGGCGACACCCTCGCCAGATGCTTCCCGGCGGGCAGGTTGTTGTCGCGGCCCATCGCGAACATCATCCGGATCGACGCCGACTGCACGGCCAGGTTGCACACCGTGATCGCGATGACCACGGCCAGCAGGAAGATCGTGCCGACGGTGCTGCCCAGCACGTCGAGCACGATGAACTGCAGGCCGCCCGTCGCGATCTGGGGGTCGTTGATGTCGCTGACGGCCATCAGCGCCAGCAGCAGGATGAGCCCGCCGATGACGAACGACGCGATCAGCGCGCGCAGGATCGCCTTGGGCGCGTTCTTGCGCGGGTCATGGGACTCTTCGCCGAGCGAGCTGGCGGTGTCGAAGCCGTACATGACGTAGGTCGAGGCGAGCGAGGCGACCAGGAACGCGCCGAAGTAGCCCCAAGGCTGGTCGGCGCCGGTGTTGTTGGTCTGCATGACGACCTCGGGGCCCCGCGTGATGTTGACCGCGAGCGCGACGATCAGCAGGACCGCGGCGATCAGTTCGATGAACACCCCGGCGCTGTTGATCCGCGCCATCAGCTTCACACCCCAGGCGTTCACCAGCGTGGTGAACAGGATCAGGGCGGTGCCGAGGATGACCGCGTTCACCGCGCTGTCGCCGGAGAACGAGAAGAACGACGAGATCTGCGGGAGCGTGATCTGGTAGGCCAGCGCGACCGCGGCGATGCTGACGATCGAGGCGGTCAGCATCATCCAGCCGGCCAGCCAGGCGACATGCGGGCTGCCGAGCCGTTTCGACCAGTTGTAGATCGACCCGGCGACGGGATAGTGCGCGGCCAGTTCGGCGAACGACAGCGCCACCATCAGCTGGCCGACGAACACCATCGGCCACGACCACCAGTAGGCGGGCCCGCCGAAGCTGAAACCGAAGTAGAACAGCTGGAAGGTGCCGGTCAAGATCGAGATGTAGCTGATCCCGGCGGCGAAGGTGTGGAAGTTGCCGAGGGTTCTTTCGAGTTCCTGTTTGTAGCCGAAACCGGCAAGGCCGTCGTCGGAAGGAGTGCTCATCGGCAGTTTCCCGTCTTCAGTCGGATGCGGCAGGCTCCCCGGAGAACCAGCGCTGTGGTGCGGGCCGGAGGTTCTGATAGATGTGCTTCGCCTCCGTGTACTCGGCCAAACCCGTCGGGCCCAGTTCGCGCCCGAAGCCGGATTGCTTGTAGCCGCCCCATTCCGCCTGGGGCAGGTACGGATGGAAGTCGTTGATCCAGATCGTGCCGTGCCGCAGCCGGTTCGCGACCCGCTGCGCGCGGGAGGCGTCCGAAGTGAACACCGCGCCCGCGAGCCCGTAGTGCGTGTCGTTGGCGATGCGGACGGCGTCGTCCTCGTCGGTGAAGGTCTCGACGGTGAGCACCGGGCCGAACGATTCGTCGACGACGGCGCTGCTGCCCTGCTTCACGTTGTCGAGGATCGTCGGCAGGTAGTAATGCCCCTTCGCCAGCTCGCGATCGTCGGGGCGTTTGCCGCCGGTCCGCAGGACGGCGCCCTCGTCGAGGGCCGCGGCGACGTAGCGTTCGATCTTTTCCAAATGAGCGGCCGAGATCAGGGGACCGGTTTCAGCCTTCGGGTCGAAAGGTCCACCCAGTCGGATCAGTTCGGCGCGGCGGACGAGTTCGTCGACGAACCTGTCGTGCCACTCCTCCTGGACGATCAGCCGCGCGCCCGCCGAGCAGACCTGCCCGGAGTGCAGGAACACCGCGGTCAGCGCGTAGTCGACGGCGGTTTCGAAGTCGGAATCGGCGAAGACGACGTTCGGGTTCTTGCCGCCCAGTTCCAGCGCGACCTTCTTGACGGTGGCGGCGGCGGACGCGGCGATGATCTTGCCGGTCGCGAGGCCGCCGGTGAACGACACCAGGTCGACGTCCGGATGCTCCGACAGCGGCGCGCCGACCTGCGCGCCGGCGCCGAGCACCAGGTTCGCGACGCCGGCGGGGAGCCCGGCCTCGGTCAGCAGCTTCATCAGCATGATCGAGGTGTGCGGGGTCAGCTCGCTGGGCTTGAGGACGAACGTGTTGCCCGCCGCGAGCGCGGGGGCGACCTTCCAGATGGTCTGCAGGAGCGGGTAGTTCCACGGCGTGATCAGCCCGCAGACGCCGACCGGTTCGTGCACGATCCGGCTGAAGGCGTCCGGGTTGCCGGTGTCGACCACGCGGCCCGCGTCGTTGGCGGCGAGTTTGCCGAAGTAGCGGAGGCAGGCGGCGATATCCGCCATGTCGTACTCGCTCTCGACCAGCCGTTTGCCGGTGTCGAGCGATTCGGCGCGGGCGAAGGCCGCGACGTCGCGGTCGAGCAGGTCGGCGGCCTTCAGCAGCAGGTCACCGCGTTGCGGAGCGGGTGTCTGGGGCCACGGACCGGTGTCGAACGCCTTCCTGGCGGCGGCGATGGCCGCTTCGGTGTCCTCGCGGGTGCCCTCGGCGACCTCCGCGACCAGTGATCCGTCCGCCGGGCAGCGGATTTCCCTGCGACCGCGGCCGACCGCGTCGACCCACTCGCCACCGATGAAAAAATCCGCCATCAAGCCACTCCAAACGGGCTTCTTCTTAACCGTCGAAGAGCGATTATGTCGGCCACCCGACGTGACCGCTACTTGGCAAAAGAGACCATGTTCACACTGTTGGGTGTCGTGTGGTGATTTTCTGACATGTGACTCGTGACGCGGGCGCGGGAAGGTTCTCGGCGGCCCTCCGTAGACTGGCTGGAACGGCGGAAGAGGAACCAGGCGAGGTGGGAGAGTGACGTTGCTCGAGTCCGTGCACGGACCGGCTGACTTGAAGCGGATGGACCAGGAGCAGCTCGGCGAGCTGGCCGCGGAGATCCGGGACTTCCTCGTCGAAAAGGTGCGGCTCGCCGGTGGTCACCTCGGCCCGAACCTGGGTGTGGTCGAGCTGACGATGGCGCTGCACCGGGTCTTCGACTCGCCGCGCGACGCCATCGTGTGGGACGTCGGTCACCAGGCGTACGTGCACAAGATCGTCACCGGCCGTCACGACGGCTTCGGCAAGCTGCGCCAGCTGGGCGGCCTCACCGGCTATCCCGCGCGCTGCGAGAGCGAGCACGACCTCGTCGAGAACAGCCACGCCTCGACCGCCCTGTCCTATGTGGACGGGCTGGCGAAGGCGTTCGAACTCGGCGGTGGCGGCAGGCACGCGATCGCCGTCGTCGGGGACGGCGCGCTGACCGGCGGCATGTGCTGGGAGGCGCTCAACAACATCGCGGCGAACCCGCGCCGCCCGGTCGTCATCGTCATCAACGACAACGGCCGCTCGTACTCGCCGACCATCGGCGGTGTCGCCGACCACCTCGCGTCGCTGCGGCTGAAGCCCGGCTACGAGCGGGTTCTGGACCGTGGCAAGGAACTGCTGCGGCACACCCCCATCGTCGGCAAGCCGATCTACGCGGCGCTGCACGCGGCGAAGGCGGGGCTCAAGGACGCGCTGAGCCCGCAGATGATGTTCTCCGACCTCGGCCTCAAGTACCTCGGCCCGGTCGACGGGCACGACCTCGCCGCGCTGGAGAAGGCGTTCCAGAGCGCCCGCGACTTCGGCGGCGCGGTCATCGTGCACGTGGTCACGGAGAAGGGCCACGGGTACGAGCCGGCGGTCACCAACCAGGCCGACCAGATGCACCAGACCGACCCGATCGACCCCGAGACCGGCCTGCCGCCGGTCAAGGGCCCGAGCTGGACCGGCGTCTTCGCCGAAGAACTGGTGAAGATCGGCGCCGACCGCGAGGACGTCGTCGCGATCACCGCGGCCATGCTGCGCTCGACCGGGCTGCACAAGTTCGCCGAGGCGTACCCGGACCGCTGGTACGACGTCGGGATCGCCGAGCAGCACGCGGTGACCTCGGCGGCGGGTCTCGCGATGGGCGGCAAGCATCCGGTCGTCGCGGTCTACTCGACCTTCTTGAACCGGGCCTTCGACCAGGTCCTGATGGACGTCGCGCTGCACCGCCAGCCGGTGACGCTGGTGCTGGACCGGGCGGGCATCACCGGCCCGGACGGGCCGAGTCACCACGGCATGTGGGATCTCTCGCTGCTGGGCATGGTGCCGGGGATGCGGGTCGCCGCGCCGCGTGACGCCGGGACACTGCGCGAGGAGCTGCGGGAGGCCATCGCCGTCGAGGACGGGCCGACGGCGCTGCGGTTCTCCAAGGGCGGCGTGATCGACTCCGTCCCCGCCGTCGAACGCGTCGGCGTGGTGGACGTGCTGCGCAAGCCCACCGGCGAGGCCGACGTGCTGCTGGTCGCCGTGGGCGCCTTCGCCATGCTCGGGCTCGCCGCCGCGGACCGGCTCGCCGACCAGGGCATCGGCGTGACCGTGGTGGACCCGCGCTGGGTCGTCCCGGCGCCCGCCGAACTGGTGGCGCTGGCCGAACAGCACAAGCTCGTGGTGAGCGTCGAGGACAGTGGCCGCCACGGCGGCTTCGGATCCGCGCTGGCCGCGCTGTTCCGCGACGCCGAATGCGACGTGCCGCTGCGCGACCTCGCCGTGCCGCAGGTGTTCCACGACCACGGCTCGCGCGAAGAGGTGCTGGCCCGGGTCGGGCTCACCGCGCAGGATGTCGCGCGGCGGGTCACCGAGTGGTCCGCGAACCTGGCGAGCCGCACTCCGGCGCCGGAGGACACGCACCGCTGAGCCTTGACGTCTCGTGAGTGGTAATGACGGTTAGAACCGTCATTACCACTCACGAGACGGGGGCCTAGGCTTCCTGAGGTACCACGATCGCCGGTTCCGCGACGGGCTCCGCGTACGAGTAGACCTCACGCGGTTCGGGGAAGAGCCTGACGAGCACGGGATACGCGACGGCCGCCGTGCACAGCGTGATCACCATGCTGATGTCGACACCGCCCGCGATGTCCTTGAACGGCCCGGCGATCATCGGGGTGTTGGCGGTCAGGAGACCCAGCGCGGTCGCCGGGATCCACGCGGCCATCGCGCGCCAGTTCACGCCGCGGGTGAACCAGTAGCGCCCGCCCTTGCGGCCCTGGTTGAACACCTGCAGGTCGTCCGGGTCGTAGAACCCGCGCCGCAGCACGAAGCCGATCATCATGATCACCATCCACGGCGACGTGCACAGCACGATCAGCGTGGCGAAGGCGTTGATGCTGGAGACCATGTCCAGCACGAAATTGCCGACGAAGATGAACACGACGCTGAGTGAGCCGATCAGCAGTGTCGCCTGGACGCGGCTCAGCTTCACGAAGATCGAACTGAAGTCCAGCCCGGTCCCGTAGAGCGAGGTCGTGCCGGTCGAGAGCCCGCCGATCAGCGCGACCACGATCAGCGGGATCGCGTACCAGAGCGGGGAAATCGCGGTCAGGCCGGTGATGTAGTCGCCGGGGTCGGCCACCAGGGTCGCGGTGGCGATGCCGAAGCCGAACGGCAGCAACGTCGCCACCTGCGCCAGGAACGGCGCGGCCAGCAGGGAACGGCGGCTGTGACGGGCGGGGATGTAGCGCGTCCAGTCACCGAGGAAGGCGCCGAACGAGATCGGGTTCGCCATCGTGGTGAGCGCGGCCAGGATCCACGTCGGCCAGAACTCGCCGAGCGCGTAGGCGCCGGTGCCGGCGAACCCGGGGTCGAACGCGCCGCCGTAGGCCACGATCCCGAGCAGCATGATCGCCGTGCCCAGTACGACGGCGACCCGGTTCACCAGCAGCATGAACCGGTAGCCGTAGATGCACACGACCAGCGTCGCGATCGCGATGACGCCATACGCGACGCCGCGCAGCACCTCGCCGCCGTCGAAGCCGAAAAGCCGTTGTGCCGCACCGGCGACGGCGTCGCCGCTGACCCAGACCGAGATGGCGAAGAAGGTGATCGCGGTCAGCAGGGAGAGGAAGGAGCCGACGCACCGGCCGACGACACCGAAGTGCGCGCCGGAGGAGACGGCGTTGTTGGTCCGGGTGAGCGGGCCGAACAACGACATCGGCGAGAGCACCAGCGCGCCGACGACCACGCCGGCGACGGTGGCCGCGACCGCCGCCCAGAAGCTCAGGCCGAAGGCGATCGGGAGCGTGCCGAGGATGATGGTGGCGAAGGTGTTCGCGCCGCCGAACGCCATCCGGAACAGGTCGCGGGGCCGCGACGTCTGCTCTTCCGGCGGGATCGGCGCGATACCGTGCTGCTCGACTTCGGTGACCTTGTCACCCATGGGGACCTCCAAGTACGCGTTTCGTCCTCTGAATGCGGTCCTTGCGCGTGCGACTACCGCATCCAGAGGACGAAATGCGGTCAGGCGAAGCGGGTCATGACGTGCTTCACGCGCGTGTACTCGGCGAAGGAGTAGGACGAGAGGTCCTTTCCGTGGCCGGAGTGCCCGAAGCCGCCATGAGGCATTTCGGCGACCAGCGGCCCGTGGGTGTTGACCCAGACGCAGCCGAAGTCGAGTTCGCCCGAGACGCGGGTCGCGCGTCCGAGGTCGTTGGTCCAGATCGACGACGCCAGCCCGTAGGGGACGCCGTTGGCCAGCTTCACCGCTTCTTCCTCGTCCACAAAGGACTGGATGGTGATCACCGGGCCGAAGATCTCCTCCTGCACGATCTCGTCGTCCTGCTTCAGACCCGAGATCACGGTGGGGGAGAAGAAGAAACCGCGGTCACCGGCGGGTTTGCCGCCGGTCTCCACACGGGCGTGCGACGGCAGCCGCTCGACGAGTCCGCGGACCCGGCCGAACTGCGCCTCGCTGTTGAGCGGGCCGAAGTCCCGGCCGGGAACCTGCGCGGCGGCCGCCTTGGTCAGTTCCGCGACGAACTCGTCGTGGATCACCGCGTCCACCAGCACCCGGCTGCCCGCGGTGCAGTCCTGCCCGGCGTTGTAGAACGCCGCGCCGACGATGCCTTCCGCCGCTTCGGTCAGGTCCACGTCACCGAAGACCAGCAAGGGCGCGTTCCCGCCGAGTTCCAGGTGCGTGCGCTTGAGATCGGCCGCCGCGACGGTGGCGACGTCGATCCCCGCCCGCGTCGACCCGGTGATCGACACCAGTTCGGTGATCGGATGCCGCACCAGCGCGCGGCCGGTGTCGCGGTCGCCGCACAGGACGTTGAACGCGCCCCGCGGCAGGAACTCCGCGGCGACCTTCGCCAGCAGCACGGCCGTCGAAGGGGTGGTCTCGGCGGGCTTGAGGACGACCGTGTTCCCCGCGGCCAGCGCCGGGGCGATCTTCCAGACGCCCATCATCAGCGGGTAGTTCCACGGCGCGATCTGCGCGCAGACGCCGACCGGTTCGCGGCGGATCACCGAGGTGTGCCCCGGCAGGTACTCCCCGGCCGCGGTGCCGTCGAGCTGCCGGGCCGCGCCGGCGAAGAACCGCAGCGCGCTGACGCACTCCGGGATCTCCTCGTCCAGCACGACGGACCGGATCTTGCCGGTCTCCCGGATCTCGAGGTCGGCGAACTCCTCCGCGCGGGCCTCCACCGCGTCCGCGATCTTCAGCAGTGCCAGCTGACGCTGGGCGGGCGTGCTCTTGCGCCAGACCTCGAACGCCCGTTCCGCGGCGGCCAGCGCGGTGTCCACATCGGACTGCTCGGACAGCACGCTGGTGCCGAAGACGTCGCCGGTGGCGGGATTCACCAGGTCGAGCGTCCGCGTGCCCGACGCCGGTACCTCGGTGCCGTCGACGAAGTTCAGGACCTGAGTCATTTCTTCTCCAGGTGGGTCGGCTCGAACATCTTCAGCAAAGCGGGGAGGACGACCACCGAAGGGCCGGGAGTGCTCAGTGCCCCGGCGAGGTCCTTGCCGATAGTGTCCAAAGAGGACACGGTGGCCGGGACGCCGAAAGAGCGCGCCAGCGCCTCGAAATCGGGCCGCGCGAGTTCGGTGGCGGTGGACTGCCCGAAGGCCCCGGTCAGGTATTCGCGCAGGATCCCGTACCCGCCGTCGTCGACGACGAGCCACGTGACGTCCAGTCCGTGCTGGACCGCGGTGGCGAGTTCGGCGATGCCGTACATCGCGCCGCCGTCGCCGGACACCGCCAGCACCGGCCCGCCGGTCGCGACCGCGCCGCCGAGCGCGCCGGGCAGGCCGTAGCCGAGTCCGCCCGCGCCCTGCGCGGTGTGGATCGGCGCGCCATCGGGGTTCCAGGCCGACCAGGCCCAGTAGGCCGCGATCGTCATGTCCCAGAACGTCTGCGTGCCCTCGGGGATCGCCGCGCGGATGTCGTCGATGAGCTTGCGCTCGGTTTCGAGGGGCTGGCCGTCGAGCCGTTCGCGCACCTTGTCCAGCAACGCGGCCACCGCGGTCTCGGCCGCACCGTCGGCGCGGCGGAACGGCACCTGCTCCAGAAGTCCTTGCAGGACGAGGCGGACATCGGCGTGGATGCCCAGCGCCGGGTAGTTCGACTCCAGCTTCCCGAGGTCGGCCTCGACCTGGATCAGCCGTCCGCGCGGGGCGAACTCGCGGTAGTTGCTGGACAGTTCGCCCAGTCCGGACCCCAGCACCAGCAGGACGTCGGCGTCCGACAGGAATTCCGTGCTGTGCCAGTCCTCGAGCCACGACTGCCCGGACAGTTCGTGCTCCCAGTCGAAGACGCCCTTGCCGCCGAAGGTCGACAGCACCGGCGCGCGCAGCGCCTCGGCGAGTGCCTTCAGTTCGGCGTGGGAACCCGAACGCAGCGCGCCACCGCCGGCGAGGATCACCGGTTTCTTCGCGGCCCCCAGCAGATTCGCGGCCTCGGTGAGCAGCTCGGGCAGCGGCGCGAGCGGCGCGGGCCGTGCCGTCACCGAAGTGATCCGGGGCAGTTCCGTCGGTTCCAGCAGAACGTCCTGCGGGATTTCGACCCACACCGGGCCGTACGGCGCCGTCGACGCCGATTCCCACGCCTCGCGCAGCGCCGTCGGGATCTGGCTGACGGTCCGTACCACGTGCACCGACTTCACCACATCGCGGAAACTGGCCTGCTGATCGGGCAGTTCGTGCAGATACCCGTGCCGTCCGCCGCCGAGCCCGGCGACCGGGACCTGGCTGGAGATCCCGAGCACCGGCACCGACGCCGCCCGGGATTCCTGCAGGGAAGCCAAAGTCAGCAGCGCGCCGGGTCCGGTCGACACGATCATCGGGGTCACCGGGACCGGCCCGTCGGGATCCGCCGCGAGCCGGGCACGGGCGTGCCCGTCGGCCGCGAACGCCAGGTTGTTCTCCACCCGGGAGCTGATCACCCGGACGTTTTCCGCGCGCCGCAACGCTTCGAACAAGCCGAGCGCGTGCTGGCCCGGCAGGCCGAACACGGTGTCCGCGCCGAGCGCGCGGAGGGTTTCCACGACGACGTCGCCGCCTATCCGTTGTGCGCCGGTCATTCGCCCTTCCCCAAGCTGAGCAGGCTCACCAGGTCGTAGGCGACGTGGGAGGCCGCGATGGCGGTGATCTCCGCGTGATCGTAAGCCGGGGCCAGCTCCACCACGTCGGCTCCGATGAGGTTGCAGTCCCGCAGGCCGCGCAGGATCTCCAGCAGCTCGCGGCTGGTCATGCCGCCCGCTTCTGGGGTGCCGGTGCCCGGGGCGTGCGCGGGGTCGAGCACGTCGATGTCGACGGAGATGTAGAGCGGGCGGCCGCCGATGCGCTGGCGCAGCGCGTCGACGGTCTCGGCGACCCCGCGGCGCAGGACGTCGCCGGAGGTGACGATGCCGAAGCCGAGGCGGCGGTCCTCTTCCAGATCCCGCTTGCCGTACAGCGGGCCGCGCGTGCCGACGTGGGACAGCGCTTCGGTGTCGAGGAGGCCTTCCTCGGACGCCCGCCGGAACGGGGTGCCGTGGGTGTACGGCTCACCGAAGTAGGTGTCCCAGGTGTCGAGGTGCGCGTCGAAGTGCAGGAGTGCCACCGGTCCGTGCTTCTTCGCCGCCGCCCGCAGCAGCGGCAGCGCGATCGTGTGGTCACCGCCGACGGTGACCAGCCGCGTACCGTCCGCGGTCAGCGCCTCGGCCTCGCCCTGCAGGGTCTCGATCGCCTCCCCGATGTTGAACGGGTTGAGCGCGATGTCACCGGCGTCGACCACCTGCGTTTCCGCGAACGGGGAGATGTCGAGTTCCGGGTGATACGGGCGCAGCAGGCGGCTCGCCTCGCGCAGCGCGGCCGGGCCGAAGCGCGCGCCGGGGCGGTAGGACACGCCGGCGTCGAACGGCACCCCGACGACGGCGACGTCCGCACGCTCGACCTGATCGATCCTCGGCAGTCTCGCGAAGGTCGCGAAACCGGCGAACCGGGGCACCTTCGCGGAGTCGACGGGTCCGATCGGGTTCTGCACAGGCACTGTGTCTCCTTCGAATGGTTTTCAGGACTGGGAAGCGGCGAGTTCCGCCTCTTCTTCTTCGTCGGCCGCGCTGCCGTTCAGGCGGCGGGTCCACACGGTGAGGATCTCGTCCGAGGTGCGCGGCGTCAGGAAGCTGACCAGCAGGTACACCGCCAGGCTGGAGCCGAGGCCCCAGTAGATCGGGCTGTTGGCCTCTACACCGTCGATGACCATGAACGCCACGACCACGACCGTGCCGACGACCATCGACGCGAGCGCGCCCTGACGGGTACCGCGCTTCCAGGCCAGCCCGCCGATGATCGCCACCAGCAGCCCGCCGACGAGGATGTCGTAGGCGATGGTCAGCGCGTTGACCACGTCGTCGACGATCATGGCGATGCCGATCGCGACCACGCCGAGGACCAGGGTGGTGAGCCGGTTCCTGCCGACCTCGGAGGCGGCTTTCCTGAGGCCCAGCTTGGAAAGCAGATCCGAGGTGCTGACCGTGGAGCAGGCGATGAGCGCGCCGCTGGCGGTCGACATCATCGCCGACAGCGCGGCCGCGAGCACCAGGCCGCGGATCCCGGCTGGCAGTTGCTGCTCCACGATGGTCGCGAACGCGTCCTGTGCGCTGGCGAGGTTCGGGTAAAGCGTCTTCGCCGCGGTGCCGATGAGCGCGCCGGCGAGGCCGTAGACCAGGCAGTAGACGCCGGAGATGACGCCGCCGCCGGTGGCGATGCCCGGCGTGCGGGCGGTGAACACACGCTGCCAGATGTCCTGGCCGATCAGGAGGCCGAAGCTGTAGATGAGGAAGTAGGTGAAGATCGTGTCGCCGCCGATGGCGGTGAGTTCGAAGTAGCTCTCGTCCAGCCGTGTGGCCATCCCGTCGAAGCCGCCCGCCGAGACGATCGAGACCGGCAGCAGGATCAGCAGGATGCCGATGGTCTTGATGACGAACTGGACGATGTCGGTCAGCGTGATCGACCACATGCCGCCGAGTACCGAGTAGAGCACCACGATCGATCCGCCGATGGCGATGCCCGCCCAGCTCGGGACGTTGAAGAGGACCTTGAAGATGGTGGCGAACGCCAGCGTCGAGGTGACCGTCAGCATCAGCGTGTACGCCCACATGACCACGCCGGAGATCGCGCTGGTGGAACCGCCGTAGCGCAGGTCGAGCATCTCGCCGACGGTGTAGACGCGCAGTTTCACCAGCCGCCGCGCGAACAGCGTGTGCAGGACCAGGATGCCGACGCCGATCGCGATCACGAGCCAGGCGCCGGAGATGCCGTAGGTGTAGCCGAGCTTCACCCCGCCGACCGTCGAAGCGCCGCCGAGGACGACCGCGGACATCGTGCCCGAGTACATGAACCAGCCGAGGCGGCGGCCCGCGACCAGGTAGTCGGATTTGGTCTTGGCGAGCCGCAGACCGAACCAGCCGACCCCGATCATGCCCGCTATGTAGAGCGCGATCACCGCGTAGTCACCGGCCACGGTGTCCTCCTTGCCTTGGGCTGTTCGCTTCGTCCGGGTCACCGTAGGTTCGTTCGCCCGGTGAACGACATGGGATGATCCGTCCAAAGTTGCGCACAGATGAGGACGAAATGACCCAAGCCCACGATCCACTCGGTTCGGATGTGAATGTCCCGTTACGGGCCGTGGTCGGCAACCCGGAACTGGCACTCGACCCGGTCGTGGAGACGCTGGGGCCGGGCGCGCTCGACGCCCCGGTGCGCTGGGCCCACGTCAGCGAGCTGCGGGATCCCGCGCCGTACCTGCTCGGCGCGGAACTGCTGCTCACCGCCGGGGTGAACCTGCCGGTGGAGCCGCGCGAGATCGACCGCTATGTCCGGCGGCTGGCCGACAGCGGGATCTCCGCGCTGGGGTTCGGGCTCACCCCCGGCACCTACGAGACGTTGCCGCCGCCCCTGCGGACGGCGTGCGCCCGGTACCGCCTCCCGCTGCTGATCGTCCCGCCGCGGACGCCGTTCCTCGCGATCAGCCGGGCGGTGTCGGTCGCGCTGGCCGAGGCCGGGAAGCGGGAACAACGGCGGATCGCGGTCGCGCGCGAGGCGCTGACCAGGGCGGCCGGTGACGGACTCGGCGAACTGGCGAGCGCGCTGGGCGGGCGGCTGAAAGCGTGGGTGGCGCTGGTCGGCGCCGGCGACGTCCTCGCGGCCGACCACGGCACGCCGTCGCCGCTGCCGGCCGAGGTCGGGGAGCTGCTCACCACACTGCGGGCCGGACGGGGGATCCGCAGCGCGACGACGGAGCTGCCCGACGGCACGCACGTCGTCGCGCAGCCGGTGTATCCGCAGGCGACGGCGTCGCATCTGGTCGTGGTCGGCCGCCCCGGCCGGTTCGACGGGGCGGACCGGTCGATCCTGTCGGTCGGCGCGGCCCTGCTCGGCCTGGTCGGCCGCGCGGGTTCGGACGCGGCCGGGCCGGGTGCCGCCGCCACCGCGTTGCTGCTGGGCGAGACCGATGCGATCGGCGGGGAAGAACGCCGTCTGGTCGCGGGGATCGCCTACCGCCGTGGGCCGGACGAGGTCGCGGCCCGCTACGACTGGCTGCGTGCCCGGCTCGACACCCCGTTCGTGCGGCTGCGGCCGGGACCGAGATTCGACGCGATCGTCCGTGAGGCGCCCGAGATCGGGGACCTCGACCGGCTGCGCGCCGACGGCTGGCTCGCCGTGGTGGCTTCCCCCGTCCCGCCCGATCGGCTTCCCGAAGCGGCCACCGAGGTGGAGTTGCTGTTGAAGCGGGCCGCCGCGCTGGAACGGCCGGTGGTGGCGGAGGCGTCCGGGCTCGGGCTGGACGCGCTGATCACCCCGGAGGCGGCGGCCGGGTTCGCCGCCCAGGCGCTCGCGCCGCTGCGCGAGCTGGACACGAAGGGCGACCGCGAACTGGTCGAGACCTTGCGGACCTGGCTCGCGCACCACGGCGGCTGGGACCGGACGGCCGCCGAACTCGGCGTGCACCGCAACAGCGTCCGGCACCGGATCGGGCAGATCGAACGGGCGCTGGGCGCGGATCTGGCGGATCCGGAGATCCGGATGCGGCTGTGGTTCGCCCTCCGCTGGGCCTCGTGAGTGGTAATGACGGTTAGAACCGTCATTACCACTCACGAGTCAGATCAGGTCACTCTCAGGAATCTGTGGCAACGTAGGGTCGTGCGAATTCTGGTAGTCGAAGACGAAGAACCCCTCGCCGACGCGATCGCACGCGGCCTGCGGCGCGAGGGGATGGCGGTGGACATCGCGCTCACCGGTGACGACGGGCACGAGAAGGCCGCCGTCACCCGGTATGACGTCGTGCTGCTCGACCGCGACCTGCCCGGCATGTCCGGTGACGACCTGTGCCGCGAGATCGTCGCGTCCGGCGAGCTGACCCGCGTGCTCATGCTCACCGCGAGCAGTTCCGTGTCGGACCGCGTGGACGGGCTTTCCCTCGGCGCCGACGACTATCTCGCCAAACCGTTCGCGTTCCCCGAACTCGTCGCGCGCGTGCGGGCGCTGGGCCGCCGCGCCACCCCGGCCGCGCCGCCGCTGCTGACCTCCGGCGACGTCGAACTGGATCCGGCGAAGCGGACCGTACGCCGCGCGAACGGCCCGGTGGAGCTCACCCGCAAGGAGTTCGGCGTCCTGGAGGTGCTGCTGTCGGCCGCCGGTTCGGTGGTCAGCAGCGAGGAACTGCTCGAGCGGGTGTGGGACGAGAACGCCGATCCGTTCACCACCACCGTCCGCGTCACCGTGATGACGTTGCGGAAGAAACTCGGCGAGCCGGGCATCATCGAGACCGTCGTCGGCTCCGGGTACCGGGTGCCGGAGCAGGGGACCGCACGCGGGTGATCCCCTCCGGTGCCCGCAGCCTGCGCGCGCGGGTCACGCTCCTCGCGACCGGGCTGGTGGCACTGGTCAGCCTCCTGTTGCTCTGGCTGACCTGGAACCTGGTCGGCGACGCGGTTTCCGCCGTTCCGCAACTGCCGCCGGGGACCACGGTGCGGGTCGACGGCGTCGACGTCGACGCCTCCGCCGTCACCGAGCATCTGCGGGTGTACTCGCGGAACCGGGTGCTGCTGTTCGGCGCGGTCGCGTTCTGTTTCGTCGTGCTGGCGGCGGGGATCCTCGCGTGGACGTTCACCGCGCGGGTCCTGCAGCCGCTGCGCGAGATCACCGGGACGGCACGACGGCTGTCGATCGAGTCGATGGGGGAGCGGATCGGCGAGGTCCGCACCAAGGACGAACTCGCCGAACTGGCCGAGACCTTCGACGACATGCTCGACCGGCTGCAGGCCGCGTTCGACGCGCAACGGCATTTCGTCGCGAACGCCAGCCACGAACTGCGGACGCCGCTCGCGGTCATCCGCACCGAACTCGACGTCACCCTGGCCGACGAGTACGCCGACGAGGCCGAACTGCGGCGGATGGCCGGGGTGGTCCGCGACGCGACCGAACGGGCCGAGCGGCTGGTCGGCTCGCTGCTGCTGCTCGCGCGCACGGACGGCGCCGGACTGGTGGCCAGGGAACCGGTCGACCTCGCGGTGATCGTGGCGAGCGCGTGGCGGGCGGTTCGGGTCGAAGCCGAGAAACGCGGTATCCGCACCGAATTCGCGACACCTGGGGCGCCGACGTTCGGCGATCCCGCGCTGCTGGAACGGATCGCGGGCAACCTCCTGGAGAACGCGGTGCGGCACAACGTCGAGGGCGGCTGGCTCGACGTCGTCACCCAGGCCGGTCCACAATGGTCGGTGCTCCGGGTGCGGTCGTCCGGCGGCCTGCTCGACCCGGCCGCGGTCCCCGAACTGTTCGAACCGTTCCGCCGCGCCGGCGTCGCCAGGACCGCCCGCACCGGTGCGGGGCTGGGACTCTCGATCGTGCGCGCCGCCGTCCAGGCCCATGGCGGCACGGTGTCCGCGGAACCCGTTGTGGGCGGCGGTCTTTCGGTGACCGTCCACCTGCCCGCTCTGCCCTGAACCGCCGCCGGGGTTACGGTTCAAGGATGGTCCCCAGCATCAGGCTGAACAACGGAACGTCCCTGCCCCAGCTCGGGTTCGGGGTGTACAAGATCGGCGACGACGAGGTCGCAGGCGTGGTCCGCACCGCCATCGAGGTGGGCTACCGCGCCATCGACACGGCGACCCTGTACGCCAACGAGCGGGGCGTCGGTGAGGCCGTTCGCACCAGCGGGCTACCCCGCGAGGAGCTGTTCGTCACCACGAAACTGTGGAACACCGAGCACGGCCACGACCCGGCGTTGCGCGCCTTCGACACCAGCCTGAGCGAACTCGGCCTGGACTACGTCGACCTGTACCTGATCCACTGGCCGCTGCCGTCGCTGGACAAGTACGTGGAAACGTGGCGGGCGCTGGAAAAGATCGCCTCCGACGGCCGCGCGAAGGCGATCGGCGTGTCGAACTTCCAGATCCCGCATCTGGAGCGGCTGATCGAGGAGACCGGGACCGTCCCGGCGGTGAACCAGATCGAGTGCCACCCGTGGCTGCAGCAGCCGCTGCTGCGCGACTTCCACGAGAAGCACGAGATCGTCACCGAGGCATGGGGCCCGCTGGCCCGCGGCGGGGACCTGCTCGCCGACGAGAAGATCACCACGATCGCGCGGAAACACGGCAAGACCCCGGCGCAGGTCGTGCTGCGCTGGCATATCGAGATGAACCACCTGGTGATCCCGAAGTCCGTGACGCCGGAACGGATCGAGGAGAACATGGACGTCTTCGACTTCGCGCTCGACGCCCACGACGGCGCCGCGATCGCGACCCTGGAGCAGGGCAAGCGCCTGGGACCGGATCCGGACAAGCTCGGCTCGTGAGTGGTAATGACGGTTCTAACCGTCATTACCACTCACGAGGCCCCAGGGGTTACCGCACGTCCACGAAGATCGGGTTCCCGTACAGCCACAGATCCTCGAACGGGTTCGACCGCCCGATGACGTCGGCGCTCGGCTCGATCCCGCCGGGCACGTGCTCCCTGCCGTCCGTTCCGCGTGCCCGCACGAAGAACGGCTCGCGCACATTACGGAAGGTGTGCCGGAAGACGACCCGCCGCCCGGGCGCCCACCGCGGCTCGAACGACCGCACCACCCGGGTGCCCGGGGCGGTCTGCGTGTCACGGTCGGCGGCCGGGCCGGTCACCGGTCCGGAGACGAGGTCGAGCCGGGCGAGCCGGGGGATCGCGCCGCCGCCGTTCGGCCGGGCCGCCAGTTTCGCCGAGACGACGACCGTGACGTCGTCCCCGCGCCGGACCCGCAGCCTGCCGCCCATCGTGGCCGAGCTCCAGCCGCTGTGGGCGCCGAACTCCAGCTCCTGGGCGAGCCCGCCGTGCACCACCCAGACGCGTCCCGCGCGCAGCCCTTCCAGCACCCCTTCGTGGCTCCGGCGGGTCACACCGACGACCGTCCGGCTGAACTCGGCGGGGGCGAAATCCGCGTACGGGGGGAGAGTCTGCGGGACACCGGTGTCGACAGGGTCCGGGTAGTTGCCGTGCTCGTCGTAGTAGCCGTCGGGGACACCGGGCCGCACGTGCGTGTCGCCGCGGTTGTAGTGCGAGTCGGAGTTGCTGGTGATCCACCACGGCTTTCCTTCGGCCAGCAGCGAATCCCACAGCCCGCCGACGGTCGCGGTGCTCCAGTCGAAGCCGCCGTAAGTGCGGTAGGCCGACTCCGGGAAGCCCGGCCACGAGTTCGAGCCGGGGGAGTTGCCGTACCCGCCCCGCGCGCCACCGCCGCTCCCGAGCGGTTTGGGGAAGCCGTCGGCCTGGGCGCCCGGCGCGCCCTCCATGCCGATGACGATGCCGGGCGCGGCGTCGCGCAGCGCGCGGATCTCGTGCGGCGCGATCCGGCCGTTGCGCAGCGGATGGTTGATCACCACCACCGGCGCGTGGATCCGGCGTGCCCGTTCTTCGGCGGCGAGCCAGCGGATCGCCTTCACGGCCAAGGCCTCGTTGTCCGGCGTGCCCGATTCGGTGCCGGTCAGCCGCCAGTCGAAGGAGCGCTCGAACTCACGCAGCTTCGCGGCCTGGTCGGCGCCGGCCTGGAAGAACAGCGTCGCGTGCTCGGCACCCGGCACGTTCCACTCCATGCCCTGCCACAGCAGGAGATCGGGGTGCTCGCGCTGCGCGGCCCGGACCGCGGCGTTCGTCCGCTCCACCGACGACTTCTCGTGGGTCGCGTGGCCGTGGTCGGTGATCACCGCCCAGTCGGCGCCGTGCGCGCGGGCGGCGTCGGCGATTCCGTCCACTGTGTACATCGCGTCGTAGGAGTACTGCGTGTGGATGTGGTGATCGCCCACCAGCCACTGGTACCGGTCCCGGCCGAAGAGACGGCCGAGATCGAGGTCGAGGTCGAAATCGAGGGCTTCCGCCGGGGTGGTGGCGGCGAGCGGGGCACCCGCGGCCGCCGCGGACACGAGGCCCGCGCGCTTGAGGAATCCGCGGCGGTCGACGCCCGGTTTTTCGCTGTTCACCGGCGGCACGCTAAAGAGCCTCGCTGAACGGGCGGTGTCCGGACGGCCAACGTAGGGCGCCGTGTGACGATCGTCCCTGCGGGAGAAGACCGAGCGCGTTCCGCCGGTCGCTCTGGGTGAAACGCCGAAAGCCCGGCTCCCCGGAGGATGGCTGGGGAGCCGGGCCTCCCCGCTAGAAGTCCCGGTTGGCCGGAGCGACCCCGAATTCGCGGTTGTCCACTCCGGTGATCCGGACACTACCCGTCTCGTCGCCGGTGATCCGGACGCTGTCGTCAGCGCCCGCGACACCCGCTCCGAGCATCAACCCCAGAACCGCCGCGCCGGCCCCCAGGCCCACGCGCACGACGATCTTCTTCATCGGCTTTCCTTCCCTTTTCTGTTGTTCCCCAGTACCTGGAAGAACCAGGTGTAGGCCGAGTGTTCCGGAAAGCGCGGCATCTCGCCACAGAAGTCACGAAATACGCAAAAAGCCACCGTCGGCGATCAGAAGATCGCCGACGGTGGCCTTGCGTCACAGGCTCAGGAGAGCGGCACGCTCGCCACACCCGGGGCCAGGAACGGCTTGCCGTTGACCTTCTCGGACACCCCGGCCCGGTCCAGGTACGGCGTGATGCCGCCGAGCCAGAACGGCCAGCCCGCACCGAGGATCAGGCACAGGTCGATGTCCTGTGCCTCGGCGACCACGCCCTCGTCGAGCATGATCCGGATCTCCTCGGCGATCGCGGCCAGCGCGCGGTCACGCACCTGCTCGGACGTCGACGGCGAGTCGCCGCGCTGCCAGAGCTCGTCGACCTCGGGGTCGACGGTGGCGTTGCCGTGAGCGTCCCACTGCCAGACGCCCTTCTTGCCCGCCTTGACGAAGCGGTCGAGGTTCTCGCTGACGGTGAACCGGTCCGGGAACGCCTCGTGCAGGGTTTCCCCGACGTGCAGGGCGATCGCCGGGCCGACCAGCTGCATCAGCGTCAGCGGGGTCATCGGCAGGCCCAGCGGTTCCAGCGCCTTGTCCGCGACCTCGAACGGCGTGCCCTCGTCGACGGTCACCAGCACCTCGCCGAGGAAGCGCAGCAGCAGCCGGTTGACCACGAACGCGGCCGCGTCCTTGACCAGCACGCTCGACTTCTTGAGCTGCTTGCCGAGCGCGAACGCCGTCGCCAGCGCGGCGTCGTCGGTCTTCTCCGCGCGGACGATCTCCAGCAGCGGCATCACCGCGACCGGGTTGAAGAAGTGGAACCCGACCACGCGTTCCGGATGCTTGAGCTGCGAGGCCATCGCGGTGATCGAGAGCGACGAGGTGTTCGTCGCCAGGATCGCCTCGGGGGAGACGTACTGCTCCAGGTCGGCGAAGACCTTCTGCTTGACGCCCAGCTCCTCGAACACCGCTTCGATCACGAAGTCGGCGTCGGCGAACGCGGCCTTGTCGAGCGAGCCGGTGACGAGTGCCTTCAGCCGGTTCGCGCCGTCCGGCGAAACCCGCTTCTTGGCCAGGAGCTTGTCGATCTCACCGTGCACATAGGACACACCCTTGTCGACCCGTTCCTGGTCGACGTCGGTGAGCACCACCGGCACCTTGAGGCGGCGGACGAACAGCAGTGCCATCTGGCTGGCCATCAGGCCGGCGCCGACGATGCCGACCTTGTTCACCTTGCGCGCCAGCGACTTGTCCGGCGCGCCCGCCGGCCGCTTCGCCCGCTTGTTGACCAGGTTGAACGAGTACAGCCCGGCCCGCAGGGTGTCGTCCATGAGCAGCTCGGCGAGCCCGTCGGTCTCGGCCGCGTAGCCGCGGTCGAGGTCGTTCTCGCGGGCCAGCTCCAGCAGCTCGACGGCCTTGGTCGCGCCCGGCGATGCGCCCTTCGTGCGGCCGTCCACAATGGACTTGGCGCGGGCGATCGCGGCGTCCCAGCCCGCGCCGCGGTCGATCTCGCGGCGGGCGGGGGTGATCTCGCCGTTGACGACCTTCGCCAGCCACAGTAGGGACTGCTCGAGGTAGTCGGCCGAACCGAAGACCTCGTCGACGATGCCGAGTTCCGCCGCCTGCGCGACCTTGAGCATCTTGTTCTGCGCCAGCGCGTTCTCGATGATCACGGTGACCGCGGCGTCCGGTCCGATCAGGTTCGGCAGCAGCTGCGTGCCGCCCCAGCCGGGGAACAGGCCGAGGAAGACCTCGGGGAACGCGATCGCGGCGGTGTTCTCCGACAGCGTGCGGTAGTGGCAGGAGAGCGCGAGTTCGAGCCCGCCGCCCATCACCGCGCCGTTGATGAATCCGAAGGTGGGGATCTCGGACTCGGTGAGACGGCGGAACACGTCGTGCCCGGTCTGCGCGATTTCCCGTGCCAGCGCGGGATCCGAGACCGCCTCGACGCCGGAAAGGTCGGCGCCCACGGCGAAGATGAACGGCTTGCCGGTGACCGCGATCGCGGCGGGCCCGGCCGCGAAGGCGGCGTCGATCGCGGCGTTGAGGCTCACCAGCCCCTGCGGGCCGAAGGTGTTCGGCCGGGTGTGGTCGTGGCCGTTGTCCAAGGTGATCAGCGCGACCGGCTTGTCGAGCCCGGGCACCTTCACCAGTCGCGTGACCGCGTTCGTGACGACCTCGTCGGGGAAGGCGGCTTTCGCCTGCTCAGCGGTGAAAGTCATTACTTCGCCCCCTCGGAGCCGTTGTAGGCCGGGTTCTCCCAGATCACGGTGCCGCCCATGCCGATGCCGATGCACATGGTGGTCAGGCCGTAGCGCACGTCGGGGCGCTCGGCGAACTGACGCGAAAGCTGCGTCATCAGCCGGACGCCGGAGGAGGCGAGCGGGTGACCGCAGGCGATCGCGCCGCCCCACTGGTTGACGCGCGGATCGTCGTCGGCGATGCCGAAGTGGTCGAGGAACGCGAGCACCTGGACGGCGAACGCCTCGTTGATCTCGAACAGGCCGATGTCGTCGATCGACAGGCCGGTGCGCTTGAACAGCTTCTCGGTGGCGGGCACCGGGCCGATGCCCATGACCTCCGGCTCGACACCGGCGAAGGAGTAGCCGACGAGCCGCATGCCGATCGGCAGGCCGAGTTCGCGGGCGGTGTCCTCGTCGGCGAGCAGCGCGGCGGTGGCGCCGTCGTTGAGGCCCGCCGCGTTACCCGCCGTGATCCGGCCGTGCGGGCGGAACGGCGTCTTCAGCCCGGCGAGCTGCTCGACCGTGGTGCCCGGGCGCGGCGGCTCGTCCTCGGTCGCCAGCCCCCAGCCGAGTTCCTTCGAACGGGTGGCGACCGGGACCAGTTCGGGGCCGATCTTGCCGGTCTTCACGGCTTCGGCGTACTTCTCCTGGCTGCGCGCGGCGAAGGCGTCGGTGCGCTGCTTGGTGATCGCGGGGAACCGGTCGTGCAGGTTCTCCGCGGTCTGGCCCATCACCAGTGCCGTCGGGTCGACGAGCTTGTCGGCGATGATGCGCGGGTTCGGGTCGACGCCCTCGCCCATCGGGTGGCGGCCCATATGCTCGACGCCGCCGGCGATGGCGATGTCGTAGGCACCGAAACCGATTCCGCTCGCGGTCGTGGTGACCGCCGTCATCGCGCCCGCGCACATGCGGTCCAGCGCGAAACCGGGCACCGACTTCGGCAGGCCCGCCAGCAACGCGGCGGTGCGGCCGATGGTCAGGCCCTGGTCGCCGATCTGGGTGGTGGCGGCGATCGCCACCTCGTCGACGCGCTCGGGCGGCAGCTCGGGATGCCGCCGCAGCAGTTCACGGATGGCGTTGACGACGAGGTCGTCGGCACGGGTGCCGGCGTACATACCTTTTTCGCCTGCCTTGCCGAAGGGCGTTCGCACCCCTTCGACGAAGGCGACATTGCGTACCGACCGCGCGTTCGGCGCGAGCGGTGTTGCTCCTGCGGCCACGAATGCTCCTGAAGTAGAGGTAGTCCTGACCGCACCCTAGCCCTGGTTACCGGTCGGTAACCAGGATGGTGGCCCGGTCGAGTGGGCGAAGGCACACTCCCGGGTTCATCGGCGTCGGCCGCTTGGCCGATCCGGAGGCCGTGGGGAAGTTGCTATGTTCGAGGTGATCAGGGGGAGGGATCACGATGACAACGCCGGGGCCGGCCGTCACCCGTCGTGCGCTCTTGGGGATGGCGGTCCTCATGCCGCTGGCCGCCTGCACCCGGGCCGCCCCGTCCGCGCCGTCGTCCGTCCCCGCGCCGCCGCCTCCGCCCACCCGGCAGTTCCACGACAGGCTGCTGGAACTGGAGAAGAAGTTCGACGCCAGGCTCGGCGTGTACGCGCTCGACACCGAGGGCGGCGCCACGGTCGAACACCGCGCGGACGAGCGGTTCGCGTTCTGCTCGACCTTCAAGGGCGTCGCGGCCGCCGCGGTCCTGCAGCGCAATCCGTTGTCGCATCTGGAAACCCGGGTCACCTACGCCCGGGGCGACCTGATGAAGCACGCCCCGGTCACCGGGCAGCACGTGGCCACCGGGATGACGATCCGCCAGCTGTGCGACGCCGCCGTCCGGTTCAGCGACGGCACCGCGGGCAACCTGCTGCTGCGGGATCTCGGCGGCCCCGGGGAGTTGACGGCCTTCGCGCGCAGCATCGGGGACACCGTCACGCGGATGGACCGGATCGAACCGGCGATCACCGAGGCCACCCCCGGCGATCCGCGCGACACCACCACGCCCCGGGCGTTCGGCACCGACTACCAGAAGATCGTCCTGGGTGACACGCTGACGGCCGACAAACGCGAGTTCCTCAGCGATCTGCTGCGGCGCAACGTCACCGGCGCCGGGCGGATCCGGGCGGGCCTGCCCGGCGGATGGACCGTCGCCGACAAGACCGGTACCGGCGAATACGGCACGATGAACGACTTCGCGATCGTCTGGCCGCCGGGCAAGGCGCCGATCGTCGTGGCGATCATGTCGAGCAAGGCGGCCAAGGACGCCCCTTACGACGAGGCGCTGCTCGCCGAGGCCGCGAAGTACGTGGTCGAAAAGCTCACTGCCTCGTGAGTGGTAATGACGGTTCTAACCGTCATTACCACTCACGAGGCCCGATCGGATACGCGCGGCTGGTCGTGAAGGCCCCCTTACCTACCCTCCAGGTAGCGAAGGAGCCCTTCGCTACCTGGAGACAGGCATGGGACTCCCTCATGAGGCAGGGGCGTCCCATGCTACTTGTCCACAAAGGACGATTTTGGAGAACTCGGTGTCCGATTGCTGCCTAGATGTTCGGTCCTGACCATCTCGCGAGACCGCGCAAACGGCTCAAGTCGGGCACTTATCGTCAGGAAAGTGTCTCTCATGGACACTCGGCGCCGCGGGTGGCGTCGAAAACCTCGGCACCACTCAATTGCCGGTGGCGCTGGGGAGCAGGGGCGGGCAGCCGTTGGTGGTGTAGGCCGGGTCGTACTCGAAGTGCCACTTCTCGTTGTCGTAGCGGCGGCACCACCCCAGCGCGCCGCCGTTCTTGTCCACCCAGGAGGCCGAGTTCAGCGGCTGGATGTCGACGGCGATCCCCTTGACGTGCATGGACGTCTCCGGCTGCAGCGCCCACTTCTTGGCCTGCTCCACCGAACCGAACCGCTCGACGGCCTTGTCGAACTCGCGCTGCTGCTGTGCCCGGCTGCGCTTGCCGTCGTTCACGCAGAGCGTGATGTTCTGGGCTTTGGCCTTGGCCCGTAGGGCTTTCCACGCGTCGACCACGTCCGGGCGCATGCCGTAGGTCTCCTCGTCGACATAACGTTTGTCGACGGCGCACGTCGGTCCGGTTTCGGGTCCGGGGACCTCCTCGAGCACCGCGAGCGCCTGCCCGTTCACCGGCTTGGCGGTGACACCGGTGGCTCCCAGCGTCACCATCGCGACAGCGGCGAGCCCCAGCGCCACGAGCACGCTGATCACGGTTCTGCGGCTGGGAGTGGATGTGGTCGGCACCACTCCGAAGCTACCCAGCGCCCGGCGGGCCGCCAGGGTTTGTGACCTTCTTCCCAGATTGCCCGCGCAGGCCAACCGAACCGGAAAAGGCCAGGTGAGCGCGCCGTCTCGTGAGTGGTGATGACGGTTCTAACCATCATTACCACTCACGAGACCAGGGCACTGTGCTGCCACGCTTAGCTTGCTAGCAACCTAGGGCGCTAGCATCGGCTCATGGGTGACGAGGTGGTCAAGCAGTTCAACGTGTACCTGCCGGTCGGGCTGATCAAGCAGGTCAAGTTCCGCGCCATCGAGTCGGGCTCGTCCCTGTCGGCGCTGGTCGCCGACGCCCTGCGTGCCTACCTCGAGGAAAGCGACGACAAGAAGAACTGACCTGGCGACCCCAGGTCCGGCCCGCGCCGCACCGGCGCCTAACGGGCCAGGTGGCCGAGCCAGCCGCCGAAGCGCGTGATGTCCTCGGCACCCTCGACGGCTGAAGGCTCACAGACGAACCCGGGCACCTCGCTCCCGTCGGCCAGGCGCACCTTCCCGATCGCCAGCGGCGCGGGAACACCCGCCACGAACTCGCCGAACCCGGCGAACGGCAGGTCCCAGACCTCGGCCTCGATCGGTTCGCCACCCGAGGCGACCCGGACGAGGCCGGGTTTGGGCGGCACGGTGTCCAGCGCGTAGAGCCGGTACTCGGCCGCGGTCGGGCCCGCCGAAACGAACCGGCCGCCCCGCGAGGTCAGTTCGTGATTCAGCGGCTGACCGCGCAGATGCGCGCCCACGACGGCGATCCGCGTCCGGCGCGGCACCAGGCGGGCGACGTCGGCGAGGATCCGGTCGGCGTGGGCGGCTCCGACCAGCATCACCCCGAACGGCAGGCCGGCGACGGTCCCGGCCGGCACGGCCAGCGACGACAGGCCGAGCAGGTTGGTCGAGTTCGTGAACCGGCCCAGCCGGGCGTTCACGCCCAGCGGATCGGCTTCGACCTCGGCGATCGTCGGATGCTCCGTCGTCGTCGGCAGCAGGAGGCAGTCCACAGTGGACAGGACAGCGGCCGCTTTCCGCTCCAGGCCGCCGAGCGTCGCCAGATCGGTGAACAATCGGTGCGCCGGGATGTCCTTGGCCGCGCCGATGATCCGGCGCACGGCCGGATCGACGGCGTCCGGATGCGCGTCGATGAACTCGCCGACCGCCGAATACCGCTCGGCCACGAAAGCGCCTTCGTACAGCAGCCGCGCCGCGGCCAGGAACGCCGATATGTCGACAGTGACCAGTTCGGCGCCCGCGTCCCGGAATTCCCGAGCCGCCGCGGAGAACGCGCCTGCCCACCCGTCCCGCAGCGGGCCGGCGTCGTCCGGGACACCGATCCGGAAGGGACGCCTGCCGACCGGGAGATCCCGCGGCTCGCTCAGGCAGTCGAACGCCGCCACCGCCTCGTCGACCGTCCGCGCGAACACGGTCACGCAGTCGATGCTCGCGCACGCGGGCACGACTCCTGCCGTCGGCAGGAGTCCCCGCGTCGGCTTCAGGCCGACGATCCCGTTGAACGCCGCCGGGATCCGCCCGGAGCCCGCGGTATCCGTGCCCAGCGCGAGATCCGCGATCCCGAGCGCCACCGCGACCGCCGAACCCGAACTCGACCCGCCCGAAACGTACGCCGGGTCGATCGCGTTCCGGACCGCGCCGTGCGGACTGCGCGTGCCGACCAGCCCGGTCGCGAACTGGTCGAGGTTGGTCGTGCCCAGGATCAGCGCCCCGGCCGCGCGCAGCCGCGCCACCACCGGCGCGTCCTCGTCGGGAAGGTAGGCGTACTCGGGACAAGCGGCCGTCGTCGGCAGGCCGGCGACGTCGATGTTGCCCTTGACCGCCGCGAGTTTCCCGTACAGCGGCAGCACCTCGCCCGCCGCGCGCCGGGCTTCCAGCTTCTCCGCGTCGGCGAGCACGTCCGCCTCGGGCCGCAGGTCGATCCAGATCTCGGGCCGGTCGACCCGCGCGATCCGGTGATACGCGGCGCGAACCCGTTCCAGCACGCTCATCCCGCGCTCCTTCCCAGTGTCTGTTGGTGAACCCGCGTCCGCGATCGACGTCGGCAGGGCGCCGCCTTGTCATCCAGGTCACGATGAGCGGACAGGGCGCCCCGCCACCGCGATAGCGGGGCCTTCGGCCGGGGCGGGTTCACGCGTACGGTCACTTTTGGTGGATACATCTCAGCTCCGCCCACTGGCTCCCAGAACCACCAGCGGGGTGCCGGGGGCCACCTGATCGCCGGGGGAGACGAGCACCTCGACGACCTCCCCGGCGGCGGGCGCGGGGATCCGCGCCTCGGTCTTCATCGCTTCGAGGATCACCAGCGTCTCCGCCGCGCCGACCCGCTTGCCCGGCTCGGTGTCCACCCGCCACACCGTCGCGGCGAACGGCGCTTCCACGACGTGACCGCCGGGCGGGGCTTCGACCTTCGTGGTCGGGACCTTCGCGCCCACCGGTTCCGGCCTCGGGTCGAATTCGCCCGCGGCCGCCCATGCCCGGCGTTCGGCTTCGAACGCCGCGCTCTGTTTCGCCCGGAACGCCGCGATGTCGGCGGCGTTGTCGGCCAGGAACCGCTCATGGTCGGCCAGCGCGAATTCGCCGTCGGTGATGTCGAGTTCCAGTTCCCCCGCCTCACTCCGGGCCCGCAGGTCCAGCAGTTCCTCGGCGGAGACGGGATACCACGAGATCCGGTCGAAGAACCGCAGCAGCCACGGCGAACCCGGCTCGAAGGAGCCGCGCTGCCGCCAGCCGCTCCACACCTGCGTGGTCCGCCCGACGAACTGGTACCCGCCGGGACCTTCCATCCCGTAGATGCACAGGTACGAACCGCCGATGCCGACGGAGTTCTCCGCGGTCCAGGTGCGTGCCGGGTTGTACTTCGTGGTGACCAGCCGGTGCCGCGGGTCCAGCGGAGTGGCCACCGGCGCGCCGAGATACACGTCGCCCAGGCCCAGCACCAGGTATTCCGCGTCGAACACCGTCCGGTAGACATCGTCCACACTGGACAGACCGTTGACCCGCCGGATGAACTCGATGTTCCACGGGCACCACGGCGCGTCGTCGCGCACGCCGGCCATGTACCGCTCGATCGCCTCGCGGGTCGCCGGGTCGTCCCAGGACAGCGGCAGCCGTACGGTCCGGCTCGGCACCACGAGATCGCCGGTGCGCGGCAGCTCGTGCTCCACCTCCCGCACCAGGCCGAGCAGCTTCGAGACCGGCAGCACGTCGGGATCGACGTGGACCTGCAGCGAGCGTATGCCCGGCGTCAGGTCGACGACACCGTCGAGGCCTTCCGCGGCCAGCCTGTCGGCCAGCGCGTGGACCCGCATCCGCAAGGCCAGGTCGAGTTTCATCGGCCCGTACTCGATCAGCAGGTTGTCGTCGCCGCTGCGCCGGTAGGTGACCTCGGGGTTTTCGTCCGATGTGGACAGACGGCCGAAGATGCCGCCGTCGTCGATCGGTTTCCGGCTCGCCTCGACCGCCGTACCGGGGGCCTTCCGCAGCGAAGCCGCGTGGTCGATGGTGATCGGCACGAACCGCACGGTGTCACCCGGCCGCAGCTGGCCGAGTTTCCAGCGCTGCCCGGTCACCACGGTCGCCGGGCAGACGAACCCGCCGAGGCTCGGCCCGTCGGGGCCCAGCAGGATCGGCAGGTCGCCGGTGTAGTCGACGGCGCCGATCGCGTACGGCGTGTCGTGGATGTTCGACGGATGCAGGCCCGCCTCGCCGCCGTCCTCCCGTGCCCAGCGCGGCCGCGGCCCGACGAGCCGGACACCGGTGCGCGCGGAGTTGAAGTGCACTTCCCAGTCGGTGGCGTAGAACGTTTCGACGTCGTCCGGGGTGAAGAACTCCGGGGCGGCGTGCGGTCCCTCGGACGCGCCGATCTCCCAACGGGTCCCGAAAACGGGGCGTTCGGCCTCGGGAACCGGGCCGGTGACGGCGTTCTCCGGCAGCGGCCCGGGGGAGAGGACGTCGCCGGTCGCGAGCGCGCGTCCGCCGTGCCCGCCGAAACCGCCGAGGGTGAACGTCGCCGCGCTGCCCAGGAAAGCAGGCACGTCGATCCCGCCACGGACGAGGACGTACGCGCGGAGCCCGGCGGTGCCCGTACCGACGTCGAGGACGCCGCCCGCGGGCACCTCGACCGGTGTCCACTGGGGAACGGTCTCGCCGTTCACGGTGACCGGTGACGGGGAACCAGTGACGCAAACGATTGCGGTGTCGGTGAACCGCAGCGAGACACCGTCCACAGTGCACTCGAGTCCGGGCGCGCCTTCCGGATTGCCCAGCGCGCGATTGCCCAGCCGGAGCGAAAGGTCGTCCATCGGCCCGCTCGGCGGCACGCCCACGTGCCAGAAGCCCAGCCGTCCCGGCCATTCCTGCACGGTGGTCATCGTGCCGCCCCGCAGGACCTCGATCCGCGGCTCGGGATCGGTGATCGCGTCGAGCGTCGCGGTGTCGTGCGTGACCGCACGCAACCGCGGGTCCGCGGCGGCCGCGCGCAGCTGCCCGAGGTTCGTGCGGACACCGTCCACCCGGCTCTCCCCGAGCGCGGCGCCCAGCGCGGCCAATGCCCCGTCCCGGTCCTCGCCGACGGCGATCACCTTGGCCAGCAAGGGGTCGTAGTGCGTGGTCACCTTCGTCCCGGCTTCCACCCACGTGTCCACGCGGACCCCGGAGGGGAAATCGGCGCGGGTCAGCAGGCCGGCGCTCGGCCGGTGCCCCGCCGCCGGATCCTCGGCGTAGACCCGGGCCTCGACCGCGTGCCCGCGTGGTTCCGGTGCGGTGGCGAACATCCCGGTGTCGCCGTCGGCGAGCCGGAGCATCCACGCCACCAGATCGATGCCGTAGACCGCTTCGGTGACCGGATGCTCGACCTGAAGCCGCGTGTTCACTTCGAGGAAGGCCGCCTCTTCCCGGACCGGGTCGTAGATGAATTCGACCGTGCCCGCCGACCGGTAGCGCACCGACGCGCAGAGGCCGACGGCCGCCGAGACCAGTTTCCCGTGTATCGCCTCGGAAAGTCCCGGGGCGGGACATTCTTCGAGCACCTTCTGGTTACGCCGCTGCAGGGTGCAGTCCCGCGTGCCCAGCGCCAGCACCTCACCCGCGCCGTCGCCGAACACCTGCACCTCGACGTGCCGGGCGCGGGTCACCAGCCGTTCGAGGAACACCCCCGAGGTCGAGAAGCTCTTCGCCGCGATGCTCTGGACCGCGTCCCAGGCGTCCCGCAGTTCTTCCGCCGAAGCGCAGGCGCGCATGCCGATCCC
Organism: Amycolatopsis orientalis DSM 40040 = KCTC 9412; assembly: GCF_000478275.1. GTDB lineage: Bacteria > Actinomycetota > Actinomycetes > Mycobacteriales > Pseudonocardiaceae > Amycolatopsis > Amycolatopsis orientalis. Next base: position 60,355 of record NZ_ASJB01000015.1, on the reverse strand, counting down.
GCCGCCACCCCCGGTGGCCTTGAGCATCACCGGATAGCCGATCTCGGCGGCCGCCGCTTCGGCGTCGGCGAGCGTGTCCAGCAGTCCGGTGCCCGGCAGCAACGGGACACCGGCGGCCACGGCCTTGTCCCGCGCGGTGTGCTTGCTGCCGAAGACTTCGAGCTGAGCCGCGGTGGGCCCGGCGAACCGGATCCCGGCCGCCTCCACCGCCTTCGCGAAAGCGGTGTCCTCGGACAGGAATCCGTAGCCGGGATGGATCGTGTCGGCCCCGGTCTTCAGCGCGGCCTCGATGATGGCGTCGCCGAGGAGGTAGCTCTCCCTCGCCGCTGCCGGGCCGAGCCGGACGGCTTCGTCGGCAAGCCGGACGTGCGCGGCCGCACGGTCGGCGTCGGAATGGACGGCGACCGTCGGAATGCCCATCTCCTTCGCGGTCCGGAGGATCCGGACCGCGATTTCCCCCCGGTTGGCGACGAGCAGCTTCACTCGCCACCACCGGTGACGATCATCCTGACCGGCGTCGGGTCGAAACCGTTGCAGGGATTGTTGATCTGCGGGCAGTTCGACACGAGCACCAGGACGTCGGTCTCGGCGCGGAGCTTGACTTCGAGACCGGGCGCGGAGATGCCGTCGACGATGCCGAGCGTGCCGTCCTGTTCGACCGGGACGTTCATGTACCAGTTGACATTGCTGACCAGGTCCCGTTTGCCGAGACCCCATTTCGCGCCCTCGGTGAGGAAGTTCTCCACACAGGCGTGCTGGTACCGCGTGTGCTGGCCGTACCGGAGGCTGTTCGACTCCTTGCTGCAGGCACCGCCGAGGGTGTCGTGCCGCCCGCAGGTGTCCTCGACGACGGTCAGCAGCGGCGCGCCCTCGCCGGTGCGCAGCACACTGCCGGTGGTGAGGAAGATGTTGCGCTGCGCGGCGATCGTGGCGGCCGCGGAGTACCTCTTCGCCGTGTCGGCGGCGTCGTAGCAGAGGAAGTCGACGGCCTGGTTGCCGCCGAGGTCGATGATCGAGAGGGTCTCACCGCGCCGGAGGACGGTGGAATACGGCGCCCGCGCGGGGACCTCGGTGTCGGAGATGATCGTGGTGGTCATGCCATCCCCCTGGCGGTGAGGTAGTCGGCGGTGTTCTCGAAGGCGCGCTGGGCTTCCGGTGTCGCCGTCCATTCAGGACTGTCCGGAGTGGACGGAGTGCCGCGCTGGGCGAGGACGCGCAACGGGGTGACCGTGTAGTCCGGACGCGGGTCGAGCGGATGCGCGACATTGGCGATCAGGACGACGGCCGGGAGTTCGGTCCGCAGGACCACGGATTTGCCCGGTCCGGCCGAGCCGGTGAAGGTCAGCCCGCCGTCGGCCTCGACGTGGACACCCTGGAAGAAGGACAGGCTCGGCGGGAGATCGCGAGGGGAGAGGCCGTGTTTCGCCGCGGCCAGGGTGAACAGCGCGTTCCCCGACGGCGAACCGCCCTGCGGACTGCCGTCACCGTACCGTTCGGCGTTTCCGTCCACAGTGGACGTTCCGCACAGGGCGTCGTGCTCGCCGCTCTCGTCGGTGACGACCGTCGCGAGCACGCGGGCCTGATCGGACAGCAGCGCCATCCCTTCGCCGAGGTAGGCGTTCCACTGGACCTTCACCGTGTCCGCGACGTTCAGCCGCTCCCACGGCTGGTCGGCGTTGAACAGCAGCAGATGCGCGCAGGCGTCGCCCTCGACGTCGGTCAGCCGGAGTTCGGTGCCGCGGGCGAGGACCTTGTGCGTGTAGCCGCCACCGGCGACGGTCTCGGCCCAGACCAGCTTGGCCGGGTCGATCCCGGGCGGCGGATCCGGCCAGGTGGACGCCGGGATGGACGGCATCGCGTCGGCGACCTTTCCCGCCTGGGCGCGGGCGTGGTCGCGAGCGCCGTACGTGGTCGATGTCGTGCTCATGGAACCTTCCTTCAGATCGTGGGGACGGGAACCGTGGTGAGCGCGGAGCGGCGGCGCCAGCAGAGGTAGCCGGTGAGCAGCGCGGCGCCGACGAACTCGATCGGGAACAACCGGACCCAGACGGAGCCGGTGCCCGCGAGGTCGTAGATCTCGGCTCGTGGCCAAGCGATGTTGACGATCATCATCGCGCCGTACCCTACTGCCGCGACGTTGACCGGAATAGCCCATCGTCCCAGGGAGAAGTGGCCGGGCTCGGCGGTGAAGCGACCCTGGCGGCGCCGCCTCAGCAGCGGTCCGGTCACCAGGAGGTAGGCGAGGTAGACCACGACCACCGAGGTGCCGGTGATGGTGCTGAAGACGGTGGGATTCCCGAGGTTCAGCAGCAGCAGTCCGATGGCGAGCGCGCCGGACAGGATCGCGGGCGCGATCGGGGTCCCGGTGCGGGCGTTGACCGCGGAAAGCCGGTGTGCGCCGGGAAGCGCGCCGTCGCGGGCCATCGCGTAGATCAGCCGGACGGTGCCGGTCTGGATGGTCAGGGTACAGACGACGACCGCGATCGCGACGTCGGCGAGGAAGATCCTGCCGAGCGTGTCACCGAAGACGGCCGTGATGACGTACGGCAGGCCCTTCCCGGCCAGTTGCCCGTCAGTCAGGCTCGGGGCCGCCATCAGCGCGGTGAGGACGACCGCGAGCCCGCCGAGCCCGGAGATCAGGAGCGCGCGGAGCACGGCGCGCGGGGCCGTGCGGCGGGCGTCCTTGGTCTCCTCGGCGACGGAGGCGGCGGTGTCGAAACCGTACAGGACGTACGCGGCCATGAGTGCCGAAGCGAGAACGCCGCCCACGCCCGGGTTTTCGCCCGCCGGCTGGAGCACGACCTGCGGGCCGCGGACGGCGAACAACGCCAGGCCGGCGATCAGCACCAGGACGCCGGCGAGTTCGGCCGCGACGCCGACGTCGTTGATCCGCGCCATGAGCCGCACGCCGCCGGCGTTGACCGCCGTGGTGAACACGATCAGCAGGGCGCCGAGCAGGACCGCGTTGGTGGCGCCGGTCGGCGACGTCACCGCCGGGTCGCCGCCGACGAGCTGGAACCCGCTCCAGACCGAGGGGAGCACCACCTGCAGCGCGATCGCGGCCGCGGCGAGCGCGACGACACAGCCCAGCAACATCATCCAGCCCGCGAGCCAGCCCGCGAATCCGGGCGACAGGTGTTTCGCCCACTGGTAAACGGAACCGGCCAGCGGGAAACGGGCGGCGAGTTCGGCGAAGCTGAGTGCGACGAGCATTTGCCCGGCGAGTACCAGCGGCCAGGTCCAGAAGAACAGCGTGTCGCCGAAGGAATAGCCGAAGGCGAAGAGCTGGAACACCGTGGTCAGGATGGAAACGAAGGAGAAACCGGCGGCGAAGGCCGAGAAGCCGCCGAGCGTCCGGCGGAGTTCTTGGCGGTACCCGAAGGCGGAAAGGTCTTCGGCGGGCATTTGCGGGGGCTCCTGTCTGAAGGACCGAATTTCGATCGGCCGACCGAAATTAAGCGCGTGCGGGGTCCTTCTGATCTCCGCGGGGTAAGCGCGGTGTTAACAACTACCGGATTCGGTAACCTGGGCCGACCACCGGACGTAACAAAGATCGCCGCGAAGAAATGGCAGGATCGGATAGATGACGAAAACGACCGGGGTGGGCAGACCGAGGGCCAGTGGCGCGGCGGCGAGCAAGCGGGAGGCGCGGCTCGCGGTCTTGGACGCGGCGGGGGAGCTGTTCACCGGAGCCGGCTACGCGGCGACGACCACACGGGCCATCGCCGAACGCGCCGGCCTGCGCCAGGCGTCGCTCTACTACCACTTTCCGTCCAAAGAGGACATTCTCGCCGCGTTGCTGGAGGACACCGTCCGGCCGTCGCTCGACGTCGCGGGCGGGCTCTCGGCCGAGCACGCGCCGGTCGGCACGCGGCTGTGGGCGCTGGCTTACGCGGACATCCAGCTGCTCGGCAGCGCGCGGCACAACCTCGGCGCCCTGTACCTCCTGCCGGAGATCTCGTCGCCGAGGCTGGCCCGGTTCCGGGCCGAGCGGGCGGAACTCAAACGCGTCTACGGCGCGCTCGTCGCGGCGGCCGGGGTCCCCGGTGACCTGTCGGGGATCCGGACCGACCTTGTTTTCGGGCTCGTGGAGAGCATCGCGATCGTCCGGCGCGACCGGCCGGATCTGGACGTCGAGGCGCACGCCGTCGAAGGTGCCGACAGCGTGCTGAGGCTCGCCGGTCTCGGGGAACCGGACGCCGGACTGCGTGCTTCGGCCCGGTCCCTACTGGAGAGCTGAAGGGGCCTTTCCCCTCATGCGATGAGACGAAAGCGTCCTTCGCCGCGTGAGATGCGGCGAAGGCGTCCTTCGGCTCCCGTCAGGCGGCGGTGGCTTGGAGCGCCTTGCTCAGCACCGCCACGGTGAGTTCGATCTGCCACGGCCGGGCACCGCCGTCGCCGAGGACCTTCGCGACCGAGTCCTCGCTGAGGTCGGCGGGCGGGCGCCAGCAGGTGCGGCGGACGAGTTCCGGCAGCAGCAGGTTCTCCACCGGCAGCCGGCGCTCCTCCGCGATCGCGGCCAGTGCGGCACGGGCGGCCGAAAGCCGGGCGGCGGCGTCGGGATCCTTGTCCGACCAGCGGTTCACCGGCGGCGGGCCGTCGGTCTGCTGGGCAGGGGTCGGCAGTTCGTCGGCCGGGAGCGAGCGGGCGTTCTGCAGATGCCGCAGCCAGCTCGCGGTGTACTTGCGCTGGACCCGGCCGCTGAACACCGGCAACGCCTGCAGTTGTTCGACGGTCTTCGGATCCGCGGTGACGGCGTTGATGATCGCGCTGTCGGGCAGGATCCGGCTCGGTGCCCTGTCCCGTTTGCGGGCGAGTTCGTCGCGTGCCTGCCACAGTTCGCGTACCGCGGCGAGCCCTCGGGCACTGCGGATCTTGTGCACCCCGGACGTCCGGCGCCACGGCTCGGCCCTCGGCGCGGGCGGCGGCGCGGTGCGGACGGCCTCGAACTCCTGCTGGGCCCATTCGAGCTTGCCCTGGGCGGCCAGGTCGGCTTCGAGCTTCTCGCGCAGTTCGATGAGCAGCTCGACGTCGAGGGCGGCGTAGTTGAGCCAGTCGACCGGGAGCGGGCGCTTCGACCAGTCGGCGGCGCTGTGCCCCTTCTCCAGCTGGTAGCCGAGGAGGAGTTCGACGAGGGTGCCGAGGGCGACGCGTTCGTACCCGGCGAGACGCCCGGCGAGTTCGGTGTCGAACAGGCTCTTCGGGCGCAGGTCGAGTTCGGCGAGGCACGGCAGGTCCTGTGAGGCCGCGTGCAGCACCCATTCGGCGTTGTTGAGCACTTCCGCGAGGGGTTCGAGCTGCCCTTCGAGCGGAATGGGGTCGATGAGGAAGGAACCGGCACCTTCACGGCGCAGCTGCACCAGATAGGCCTTCGGCCAGTACCGGTAGCCGGACGCGCGTTCGGTGTCCACCGCGATGGCCCCGCTGCCGCCCGCGATCTTCACGCAGGCTTCGGCGAGGGCTGTCGCGTCGGCGATCACCGGTGGAGTGCCCTCGGCGGGCTCGCGTAACAGAACCGGCCCACCGACGTCGTCGGTGGCGGTCTTCGAGTCCGTCTGCGGTTCTCCGGGTCGGTCGCCTTCCATAGGTGAAGACCCTACGGGACGAGCGGGCCGCGCCTGGTCCGCCCGCCCCGCAGGGCAGTTCGCCTTTGTCAGCGGATCACGCCGGCACGCATGGCCAGCGCCACCATCTGAGCCCGGTCACCCGTGCCGAGCTTGCGCCCGATGCGGGAGAGGTGAGACTTCACCGTGAGAGCGGAGAGGCTGAGTTCCTCACCGATCTCCTTGTTGGACTGGCCGTCGGCGACGAGCTGCAGCACCTCGACCTCGCGCGCCGAAAGCTCGCGCGGGGTGTTGTCGGTGCCGGCGACTCGGGTGCCGGTGGCCAGGACCGGTGCGACGCTCGGGTCCGCGTAGACGCCGCCCTCGAGCACCCTGCGGACGCCGTCGGTCACTACGACCGGCGATGCCGACTTGAGCAGGTATGCCTGGGCGCCGGCCTGGAACGCCGACCTGACCGCGTACGGGTCGTCTGATGAAGCGAGCACCACTACTCGAGGCCAGCCATGGCTACGGAGTTCCGTAACCAGCTCGATGCCGCTGCCATCCGGCAGTCCGAGATCGAGGATCGCCAGATCACAAGGCCCAGTGGCCTGTGCTCGCGCCCTCGCCTCGGCCACCGTGGCGGCCTCGTGGACGGTGCCCGCACCCATCTGTGCGAGTCTTGCTGAGATTGCCTCCCTCAACAGCGGGTGGTCATCGACCACCAACACGGAAAAAAGCTCTTCCCGCGGGTGCGGAACCATGCTCGCCGGCAATGAACCGGCTGGCGTGGATCGGACGGCCTGAGAAATGCCGACGGTAGCCACGTCACTACCTCCCTGGAGTCGGTCGTGCCCCCCGACCGGCACCGGGACTTTCGGCCGTTTAGCCGCGCCAGCTTTAGACCGAAAGTGGTGTCGTCGATGGCACTGTAGCCGCCCTGAGGCCTTCGCGGGGGGATCGAACGGGTATCTATCTCAAACGAGTAGTTACTCAGGGAGTTCGTTGTAACACGATCGGGCTAGTACACAGCCGGTGGCTAACACATCGCCAAATGAACGCGATGCACTTGAGTTACCGGGGTCCAACCGACTGTGCAGATGGGCCGTGCACCTGCCGGTGCCGCTTCCCGGGACCGCTGGACGGTGGCCCATCGGAGCGCGAAAACCCCCTCCGGCATGGGGCTTGATCAACTTCGCGGAGGGTCATGATCGCTTCGCTCGGTAACCGTTATGGTAACGCTCCGGAAGCGCCGGGGCGCCTCCGGAGGGCCGGTTCCGGCGGGCTTGATCTTGTTGCGGTCCGTGACACTGTGCGTAGCACGAACGGGGTGGTCCAGACCTCTGTCTGCCGCGCTCCGCGCTGGTCGGGGCCGCTCTAGGCCAGATGGCCCCCTGGGGCCTCTCGGACGCTTACAGGCGCTCTCAGGGCCTCGTGTCCGGAGTGTGCGAAGGCGTCTTCGGGTGCTTCGCGGAGGCTTCGGGAGTATGTGAAGGCTTCCTTCGCCGCGTCCGACGCAGTGAAGGGAGCCTTCACGTCCTTGGGGCGCGGATCGGGTGGGGGGAGCAAGGGACCTTTAGTATCGCCAGCTTTACTAGCGACGCTAGCGGGCTTGGAACGCAAAATAACCCGAATGCTATGTCTCGATTAGTGGGATTCCCGGCGTGTCGGGCCCTCGGCGAGCTGTCTCCGGTGAGTGGAGCCCGGCGACGCGGCCTCGGCGGCCGGCGCGGGGTTCGAGTGTGGAGGATTTGGGACGTTGAACGTCCCAAATCCTCCACACTCGGGGGTCTCCCTGATCCTGTGTCGATCAAGCTGTGCGACCGGGTGTGAACCCCGTGTTGATGAAGGAATCGGGACACTCAACGTCCCCATTCCTTCATCGTCGGCCTGCGCCAGGACGAAGAGGGGCCCGACCTGCACGATGCCGACTTTGCCGGGCCCTGACCGAAGGGGGCCTTCACGCGCAGCGGTTGGGACTGCTGATGCTTGAGGGCCGCCTGTGGCGATCATCGAGTCCGGGCTGGGGATCAACGGAGGCACCGCGAGGGGACGCGGGCCGAAAGGTCAGGAGGACTGACGCTGCCCGAAGAGCGTCACGCCGACCGGCGGCAGTCCCACGACACTCGCCATCACCTGGCAGAACGCCTGCCCGTGCGGCCGCAGCGCGGCGTCGGTCGGCGTCCAGGACGCCCGCAGTTCCAGATCGTCGGTGCGCGCGGGCCCGGAGATGTCGCCGAAGCGGGCCGACGAGGTCTCGGTGACCGTGCCGCCCAGCGCCGTCCACTCCGCGCCGGAACTTTCCAGCGCGTCGGTCAGCCACGACCAGCCGACGGCGGGCAGGAAGGGATCGGTCGCCAGTTCCCGGTCGAGTTCCGCGCGGACGTACATGACCAGCCGCAGGACGCCGTCCCAGCCTTCCTGCCCGTCCGGATCGTGCAGGAGCACCAGTCGTCCCGACGCCAGCACATCCGCGGGGCCTTCCACCTCGCAGCTCACCGCGTAGGACCACGGCGCCAGGCGCTGCGGCGGGCGCATCGTCTCCAGCTGCACTTCGGGACGGGGCCGGACCGATTGCAACGCCGCGACGGCTTCACGGAAGAGGTCGGGTACTGACGTCATCGCGGTCACCAACCGACTGTAGGACGCGATAGTCCGGTTCGGGGCGCAGACGCGCCGAGAGTAAGGCCTCCGAGCGTCCATGGCACCATGAACCGTGATGTCTCCTTCAGCTGCTTCTCCCGCGCAGACCGTCCCCGCGGCCCGTCGCGCCCTGCCCGGTGCGCCGTTCCTGGCCGCCGCGCGCGGCGAACGCCCGGCCCGCACCCCCGTGTGGTTCATGCGCCAGGCAGGCCGGTCGCTGCCGGAGTACCGGGCGCTCCGCGAAGGCACCTCGATGTTCGAAGCCTGCTTCGACCCCGAGATGCTCGCGGAGATCACCCTCCAGCCGATCCGCCGTCACGGCGTCGACGCGGCCATCCTCTTCAGTGACATCGTCGTCCCGCTCAAGGCGGCGGGCCTCGACATCGACATCGTCGCGGGCACCGGCCCGGTCGTCGCCTCGCCGATCCGCGACGCCGCGGGCGTGCGCGCGCTGCCGGTCCTCGAACCGGAGCAGGTGGAGCGGGTCGCCGAGGGCGTCCGGCTGCTGGTCGGGTCGCTGGGCGAGACGCCGCTGATCGGTTTCGCCGGCGCGCCGTTCACGCTGGCCTCCTACCTCATCGAGGGCGGGCCGAGCCGCAACCACGAGCACACCAAGGCGCTCATGCACTCCGAACCGGAGCTCTGGCACGAGCTGGCGGGGCGCCTGGCGGAGATGGCGATCACCTTCCTGTCCGCGCAGCTGGACGCCGGAGCCGACGCGATCCAGCTGTTCGACTCGTGGGCGGGCGCGCTCTCGGAGCGGGACTACCGCGAGTTCGTCCTGCCGCATTCGGCGAAGGTGCTGTCCTCGATCGCGCGCTACGGCGCGCCGCGGATCCACTTCGGCGTCGGCACGGGTGAGCTGCTGGTGGCCATGCGCGACGCGGGTGCCGACGTGGTCGGCGTCGACTGGCGCATCCCGCTCGACGAAGCGGTCCGGCGGCTCGGCGGCGGGGTCGTGCAGGGCAACCTCGACCCGGCGCTGCTGCACGCGTCCTGGCCGGTGCTCGAAGCGGAGGTCCGGCGCATCCTCGCCGAGGGCCGCGCGGCCGACGGCCACATCTTCAACCTCGGCCACGGCGTCCTGCCCGGCGTCGACCCCGATGTCCTGACGCGCGTGGTCGGGCTGGTGCACGAGCTTCAGCCGTGAGCACGATCGCCGTCGTCGGTGGCGGTATCTCGGGACTGACGGCGGCCTATCGCCTGAGGACGCTGCTCGGCGACGACGCCCGGATCGTCGTCTTCGAGGCGGCAGGGTCGCTCGGCGGGAAGCTCCGCACGGTGGAACTCGCCGGGGAACGCTACGACGTCGGTGCGGAGGCGTTCCTCGCCCGCCGCCCCGAGGCGGTCTCCCTGGTCCAGGAGGTCGGGCTGGGCGAAAGCCTCGTCCACCCCACCAAGGCCCGCGCCAAGATCCATGCCGGCGGCTCCGTGCTCGGCCTGCCGCCGGGCACGGTCATGGGCGTTCCGGCCTCGGCCGACGCGGTCGCGGGGGTGCTGTCGGAGAAGGGTCGCGCCCTGGTCGAGGCCGAGGCCTCGTTGTCACCGCTGGAACTGCCCGCCGGTGACGTGCCGCTCGGCCCGCTGCTGCGCGAGCGGTTCGGCGACGAACTCGTGGACCGGCTGGTCGATCCCCTGCTCGGCGGGGTCTACGCCGGGGGAGCGGACGGGCTCGGGCTGCGCGCGACCATGCCCGGTCTCGCGTCCGCGATCGATCGCGGTGCACGCTCGCTCACCGAAGGCGCCGCCTCGCTCATGCCGGCCTCGCCGAGTACGGCGCCGGTCTTCGGCACCCTCCTGGGCGGCCTCGGAACGCTGATCGCACGGCTCGCGGAGCTTTCCCGCGCCGAGATCCGGACCGGGACCACCGTGACGGCGCTCGAGCGCACCGCCGTCGGCTGGAAGGTCGACGACCTCGACGCCGACTCCGTTCTTCTCGCCGTCCCGGCGCCTTCGGCACGACGGCTGCTCGACGGTGTCGCGGGAGTGGCCTCGTCGGTGTTCGCCAAGGTCGAACTCGCGTCGATGGCGGTGGTCGCGCTCGCGCTTCCGCCGGGGACCGCGTTGCCGGAGTCGTCCGGAGTGCTGATCGGCGCGGGGGAGCGGGACGCGGCCGGGAAACCGTTCGCCGCCAAGGCGTTCACCTTCTCCTCCCGCAAGTGGGCGCAGTACGGCGAAGGCCCGGTGCTGGTGCGTGGCTCGGTCGGCCGCTTCGGCGAACCGGGCGCGCTGCACGCCGACGACGACGAACTCGTGCGAGTGGTCCGCGACGACCTGGCCCGGCTGACCGGGGTCACCGCCGAGCCGATCGAGACACTGGTGACCCGATGGGGCGGCGGGCTCCCGCAGTACGGCACCGGGCACCTCGTCCGCGTCGAGCGGATCGAACGCGCCGTCGCCGCCGTTCCGGGGCTGGCGGTGGCGGGCGCGACCCTGCACGGCGTCGGGCTGCCCGCCTGCATCGCGACCGCCGACGCGGCCGCCCGCCGCATCGCCGGGATCACACCGACCCACGAGGGCTCCTGAGCACCGGCAGTGCCAAGATGGCGGTATGGCGCGGCTGAACTACAACGAGCTCAATGACACCATCCGCTACACCGCCTGGTCGGTCTTCCGGGCCGAGCAGGGCAAGCTCGGCGAAGACCGCGAGAAGGCGACAGCGGAGACCACCGAGTATCTCGACGCGCTGGAGGCCAAGGGCGTCGTCGTCCGCGGTGTCTACGACCTCTCGGGACTGCGCGCCGACGCCGACTACATGATCTGGTGGCACGCCGAGGAGATCGAGCAGGTCCAGGCGGCCTACAGCGGTTTCCGGCACACGCCGCTCGGCCGCGCGTCGGTGCCGGTGTGGAGCCAGGTCGCGCTGCACCGCCCGGCGGAGTTCAACAAGAGCCACATCCCGGCGTTCCTCGCCGGTGAAGAGGCCCGCAAGTTCATCTGCGTCTATCCGTTCGTGCGCTCCTACGAGTGGTACCTGCTGCCGGACGACGAGCGCCGCAAGATGCTCGCCGACCACGGCAAGGAGGCCCGCGACTATCCGGACGTCCGCGCCAACACGGTCGCGTCGTTCGCGCTGGGCGACTACGAGTGGATCCTGGCCTTCGAGGCCGACGAGCTGCACCGCATCGTCGACCTGATGCGTCATCTGCGCGGCACCGAGGCCCGCCTCCACGTGCGCGAGGAGATCCCGTTCTACACCGGGACGAAGGTGGCCCCTGCCGAGCTGATCGCCCTGCTGCCCTAGTGAACGCCTCACTGGACCCCCGCGTCTGGACCACGCTCACCGGCGACGAGCTCGCCGAGGACGCCGTCGAGGTCACCGGCCCCGAGTCGGTGCTGCCCGGGATCTTCCGGGTCGAGGAGGCGGCGGTCACGAGTATCGCCGCGGCGACCCTGGCGGCCGGGGAACTGCTGCGGCTGCGGGGGATCGAGCCGGGCAAGGTCTCGATCGACACCCGGCACGCCGCGGCGTCGTTCCACAGCGAGCAGTACCTCCGCGTCGACGGGGAGCCGGTGCCGTTCAGCGCGCCGCTGTCCGGCGACTATCGCGCGAACGACGGCTGGGTACGGCTGCACTGCAACTATCCGCGGCACGTCTCCGCCGTGTGCTGGGGTCTCGGTGTGCCCGCGACCCGCGCGGCGTTCGAGAAGGTCGTCGCGGCCAAGTCGAAGTACGAGGTCGAATCGGCGGTCATCGGCGCCGGCGGGGCCGCCGCCGTCATGCGCACGCGTGAGGAATGGCTGGCGCACAAGCAAGGACAGGCGTCGAGTGGGTTGCCGGTCGCCGAGATCCGGCCGCTCGGGCCGTCGGACCCCGTGCGGCTGTTCGAGTCCGACCGGCCGCTCGGCGGGGTGCGGATCCTGGACCTGACCCATGTCATCGCCGGACCGGTCGCGGGCCGCGTGCTCGCCGCGCACGGCGCCATCGTCATGCACATCGGGTCGGCCCAGCTGCCGACGGTGCCGCCGCTGGCCGTCGACACCGGGATGGGCAAACTCTCGGCGTACGTCGACCTGGAGACCGAGGCGGGGCGCTCGCGGCTGCGCAAGCTGATCGCCCGCGCCGACGTCGTGCTGCAGGGTTTCCGGCCGGGATCGCTGGTGGCCAAGGGTTTCTCGCCCGAAGCGATCGCCGAACTCCGGCCGGGCATCGTCGTCGCGGACCTGTCCGCCTACGGCTGGGAAGGGCCATGGGCACGGCGGCGGGGGTTTGACAGCCTGGTGCAGATGGCGTCGGGCATCGCCGACGAAGGCGGGAAGGCCGCCGGACTCGACGGTCCGGGTCCGCTTCCGGTGCAGGCGCTCGACCACGCGACCGGCTGGCTCACCGCGGCGGCGATCATGACCGCCGTCCGCCGGGCGGCCACCGAGGGCGGCAGCCAGCACGTCCGCACCTCGCTCGCCGGAACGGGGGAGTGGCTGAACTCCTTGGGGCGCAAGGAACCCGGTCCCTCCGGCTTCGACGGCGCCGAATGGCTGGAAGACGTCGACAGCCAGCTCGGCCGGCTGACCCGGGTCAAGATGGCGGGCACGCTGCCGGGCGCGAATCCCTTCTGGGCGGAAGCGACGCACGTCCCCGGAAGCGACCGCGCGGTCTGGTGACCCCGCGTTTAGTCCTCTGAATGCGTGTCGGCCAGAACGCATTCAGAGGACTAAACGGCGTAGCCACCTCGCCAGGCGGCCCTTCGGCTTCGGTACCTCACCGCGCTCGACGAGCCACGTGCCGAACGCGTCCGCGTAGGCCCGTGCGCGGATCGCGTCGGTCTTCGGATGCGCTGTCGCGTACTCGCGGAACAGCGCGGCGAACCGGTCGCCGAGTGCCTCGGCGAGATCGGGGCGAAGGTAGGCGGCCAGCCTGCTTTGCTTGTTCCGCAGGACGTTCGCCTCGATACGGAGCCTGTCCGCGTCGAAGCCCGCCGGAGCGTCGCCCCCGGCGAGCAGGGCCCTGAGCAGTTCGGCCTGCTGCCCGGCGAGCCGTTCCCGCGGCGAACTCACAGCGAGACCGCTTCGCGCAGCGCGGCCAGCTCGGCCGCCAGTTCGCTGTCGGGCGGGTAGTCGTCGTCGCGTTCCAGGAGCACACCCGGCGGCTCGGTGCGCCGCCGCAGTTCGCGCAGCAGGTCCAGCACCTCCGGGACCATCGGATGGGCATGCGTGTCGTGGTAGACGCCGTCGCGTTCGACACCGCCCGCCATATGCGTGTACGCCAGCCGCTCCCACGGGATCTCGTCGAGAAACCGTTCGGGATCGGTGCCGAGGTTGCGGGCGTTGGCGTACAGGTTGGCGACGTCGATGATCAGCAGGCAGCCGGTCCGGTCGGTCAGCTCCCGCAGGAACTCCGACTCGGAGAACTCCGCGTCCGGCCAGTCCAGTACCGCGGCGATGTTCTCCAGCGCGAACGGCACGTCCACAATGGACTGAGTCAGTCTGACGTTGTCCACCAGGACGTCGAGCGCTTCCCGGGTGCGGGGCAGCGGCATCAGATGCCCCGAATCGAGGCCGCCCGCGCGGACGAAGCACACGTGGTCGCTGGCCATCGGCGCGCCGAGTTCACGGGTGATTTCCGCGAGCCGCTCGACGCGGTCCGTGTCCAGCGGCTCCGCGCCGCCCAGCGACAGCGAGACCGCGTGCGGCAGGACCGGGATTCCCTTGTCGCGCAAGGCGACCAGGGTCTCGGGCAGCTGCCCGGCGTGCAGGTTCTCGGCGACGACCTCGACCCAGTCGACGCCGGGCAGCCGCGCGATCGACAGATCCAGCTCGTGCCGCCAGCCGATGCCGATCCCGAGCCTGCCGGGCCCGTCAGCCACCGCAACCCCCGCCACCGCAGGAGCTGCCTCCGCCACAGGAGCTACTGCACGAAGAGCCGCTGCTGCACGAGGAGCCGCCGGACGAACCGCCGCCGAAACCGCTGGAGACCGGAGGCGGGATCAAGGCCGCGCTCAGTTCCTCGTCGGGGAAGGAGGCGAGCCCGCCGAACGCGACCGCCGCGGCGGCGCCGCCCAGCACCGCGCCGCCGGCCATGCCGACGTATCCCGGTCCGTTCGGGATGCCGCGTTTGCGCTCCCGTCCGTGGGCGGACCTGGCCCGGTGAAGGACGCGGTCGCCCTCACCGGTCGGGCGCGGGCCCGACCTCTTGTTCTTGACGGCGCGGGCGACCAGCGTCGCGAAGACGGCCACGATCAGCAGCGGGATGAGGAAGCCGACGGGGTGGTCGCCGGAGATCCCGGCGATCAGGCGCGCCACGCCGAGGACGAGGACGGCGAGGTACAGGAAGAACACGACCTGGCGGATCCGGGGCGCCCGGTCCGCGGCCACGAGTCCCCGGGCCTCCAGATCCTTGGCGAGCGCCTGCATCGGCCCCGACATCCGCAGCCGGTCGCGGATGCCGCGGGTCGTGGCGTTGTAGCCCGGCCGTGCGCCCTTGGCGACGGCCTTTTCGATCGGGTCGGCGGGTTCGGCGCCTGTCAGCTGGAGCTGCTTCGAGCTGCTGACCCGCAACGTCCCGCGGTCGACCAGTGCCGCGATGGCCGTGTCGACCACACGGTCCGGTCCTCCGGCCAGAAAGGCGAGTTCGTACACCGTCGGCTGCGGTCCGTGCACGGCGGGGCGCGGTGCCTTGCGGCCCAGCTTGACCAAGACCGTCCACAGCAGACCGACGACCAGCGGGAACACCAGCAGGGCGCCGTAGATCGCCAGGAAAGTGGGTCCGGGGATGCCCCAGGTGTCCTTCATCGCACGGGCCTTTCACGAGCAGGTGCAGTTACCGTAGTCGGACGCTTTTCCGTCCGGTCGTGGTTCCGTGATTCGAACAGCCGGGGTGGGTTCTCACGACGGCAGTTGGACCCTCATCCGCCACAACCTCCGCCACCCCCACCACCGCCATCGCCGCCCCCGCAGGAGGAAACGGCTTGGGCACAACCGCTCGCACCGCCGGCCGTGGACCGGCTCTGTCGCGAGCCGCCGGTCCTGACCAGCGTGGCCGCGAACACCGGTTCGGGGAAGGCGCCCAAGCCGTGCAGGGCGACCCGGCCGGTCGTGGTCCTGCCGAGGCTTCGGTCCCACTGGCCGTAGTGGAGGGCCAGCATGCCCGCGGTGGTCGCGCGGCCCGCGCGATCCGGCCACTGGAGCCCTCCGGTGAGAGCGATCGCCCCGAGCACGGCGAGGAGCAGCATGATGAGAATGTCGGACGGCCGCCGCAGCGGAACGGCGTTCGCCAGTCGGGCGACCCCCAGCGCGAAGATCGGCACATACGCGGCCATCGCGCATTGCCAGCCCACCCGTCGGCGTTTCTCGCCGACCTGCAGCCCTCTCCGCTGCAGGTCGGCGCGCAACTCCAAGACGACCTCGTGCCGCGCCATCTTCGAGCGCAGCTCGCGCAGGCCGATTCCGAGGCTGGGCAAAGTCGACACGACCGCGCGCTCGAAGGGATCGGCCGGAACGGGCTTGGTCGGATACAGGACGCCGTGGCTGTCGAGCCGGAGACCGCTCCGTTCGAGCAGACCGGCGACGGCGGTGTCGGTGACCCGGTCGGAACCGCCTGCCAGCGCGGCCAGGTGGTGGACGCCGGGTACTTCACGTGCGCCGGTGTCACGGCGCAGCCACCTCGTGTGCAGTCCGGCGAGCGCGAGGGGCAGGACGGCCAAGCAGCCGTACAGCCACGCGAAAGCCGGTCCGGAGATTCCCCAAGGTTCGTTCATACGACACCGCCCTCCCCGACGCTGCTCTGCACAGGGAACGCGTCGGAGAGGGCGGTGGTTCGCTTCGGTTGGTTACGACTCGGGAACGAGCTTCAGCGAGATCGAGTTGATGCAGTACCGCTGATCCGTCGGCGTGGCGTAGCCCTCGCCTTCGAACACGTGTCCCAGGTGGCTGTGACACGACTTGCACAGCACCTCGATGCGGCGCATCCCCATCGTGGTGTCCTCGCGGAGGAGGACGGCGTCGGAATCGGCCGGGTCGTAGAACGACGGCCAGCCGCAATGGCTCTCGAACTTCGTGTCGCTGCGGAACAGTTCGGCACCGCAGGCGCGGCACTGGTAGACACCGGTGGTCTTCTCGTCGGTGTACTCCCCGGTGAAGGGGCGCTCGGTGCCCGCCTGGCGGAGCACGGCGTACTCGTCGGGGCTGAGCTGTTCCCGCCATTCCTGCTCGGACTTGACCACGCGTGGCGTGGCTCCGACAACGGGTTTCATGCCTTTCACCGGTTCCACGTTACCCCGCGAGCCACGTGATGGCCCGGCCGATGATGTCCCATGCGGTGACCATCACGCCGAGCACGATGAGGACCACGACCAGTGCGGAGACCCACCAGCGCAGGCCGCCGAGGCGGTTGCTGGAATCGGCGAAGTCGGAGACACCGTCGAGGCAGGCTTCCACGGTGAAGTTGGGGCCGCAGCGTTCGATGCGGTCCAGATGCTCGGCGAAGGCACGAGCTTCGGGGTCGTACGGGTCGAGACCTACCAGGTCCTCGCGGAAACGAGGATTCGGGCCAGGTCCGAAAGGTCCGCTATCGGCCATGGAAGCAACAGTAAGCCACGAGCGGCGATTGGCCTACCACCAGCGAGGCGGGTCTCACCACCACCACGCTGGGTCAGGGACCGAGTACTCGCGTGTCGGCGTCGATGAGGTACTGGCCGCCGACCTGGACGACGCGGAGTGCCGGACGGGGGCCGTTGTTGACCGTCACGTTCATGTCGATCGAGCCGTCGGGGTTCCCGCCGCCGCTGTCGGCGTGTGCCTGCTTGGCTCCGGTGACCTTGTGCGTCGACCAGTACTCGGCGAACGCTTCGGGAGAGCCGTACACGGCCTTCGCGCCCTCGGTGAGCTTGTTCCAGCTCGCGTCGGTCCCGATCTTGCCCGTGTCGAAGAAGTCGAGCACGAACTGCCCCACGCTCGAGAAGTTCGTGATCTTCTCGGTCTGGGCCTGGCCCAGCCCCGCCGGGGCCGCGCGCGACGACGACGGCGGATTCGACTTCGACATCGAGGTGCCCGGCTGGGCCTGGGTGTTGTCGCCGGTACCGCCCTGGGTGTTCGCCCCGTTACCCGAATTGAGCACCAGGAACACGATCACGGCGATCACCACGACCGCGGCGCCCGCGCCCGCGAACAGCGCGGCCTTGCGCTTGCCGTCGGCGGGCTTCCCCTGGGACGGCCGCATCGGGGCGGCCGCGGACGGCGGCGGGGTCGCCGCGGCGACCGGGCGCGGCGGCGTGTTCGGCGGAGCCGCCTGCGAGCGCATGGGGATGAACGCGGCCGTCGGCGTGGGCTGCTTGGCGGGCGGCGGCGGAAGCTGGGGCGTCGCGGACTGGGCCGGGGGATCGGTCCGCTGCCAGGGCGGCCGTTCCCCGGCGGGGTTGCCGCGTCCCGGGGTGTCGGGCGCGGCGGGCTGTCTGCCGCCACCGGCCCCGAAGAGCCGCGGCGACGCCGCCGTTCCCGCGGCGGATTCGTTCGCCGCCAGCGCGGCGAGCCGTTCCCTGGCCTCGGCCATGGTCGGCCGCTCGGTGGGCTCGGTGCGCAGGAGGCTCATCAGCAGCGCCGTCGCGGGACCGGCCTGCTGCGGCGGGTTGATCTGCCCGTTCGCGGCCGCGTACAGCAACGCGAGCTGGTTGGAGCTGTTCCCGTACGGCGTCTGGCCTTCGATCGCCTGGTAGAGCGTCGCGCCGAGCGCGAAGACGTCGGAGCTGGGCACCGGGTCGGAGCCGCGCGCCAGCTCGGGTGCGAGGTAGGCCGGGGTGCCGCCGATGAGGCCGGTCTGGGTGAGCGTCATGTCACCGGCCGCGCGGGAGATGCCGAAGTCGGTGATCTTCGCGGTGCCTGCCTCGTCGATCAGGATGTTGCCCGGTTTGACGTCGCGGTGCACGATCCCGGCGCGGTGCGCGGCGACCAGCGCCGACGCGACCTGCTCGCCGATCTTCGCGACGCGGCCCAGCGGCAGCGTGCCCTCCTCGGAGATGATCGCCGAGAGGCTCGGGCCGTTCAGGTACTCCATCACCAGGCAGGGATCGCCGCCGTGCTCGGCGATGTCGAACACCACGATCGCGTTCGGATGCTGGAAGCGGGCCGCGTTCTTCGCCTCGCGCATGGCGCGCTGGCGCATGTTGTCGCGTTCGGCTTCGGAGACACCGGGCTGCGGGAGGATCTGCTTGACCGCCACCGAGCGTTCGAGGCGGACGTCGATGGCGCGCCAGACCACCCCCATGGCACCGCTACCAATTTGCTCGACCAGGCGGTAGTGCCCAGCGATCAGCTGACCGGTGTCGATGGCGACTGCTCCTGACACATTCTTTGACGAACACATCCCGGGTGATGGTGGCGTTACGCGGCCTCACGGGTCCCGCGCACCCGATCGAGTGTAGCGGGCGGCGGTTTCGGATCCCCGTCAGCTCGCCGGTGCGGAGACGGGCGATTCTTCCTCGGCGCTCGATTCGGGCACCGGACGGGCCTTCCGCCGGAAGACCTTGACCAGGCCGATGGCCCCCGCGGCGGCGAACACGGCGTAACAGATCAGCAGGGCGGGGGGCGTTTCCCCGGTCAGCGCGTCGCCGAGGACGACGACCGCGACCGTGCCCGGCAGGCTGCCGAGCGCGGTCCCGAGAAGATACGGAGCGAAGCGGACGGATGACACTCCGCACAGGTAACTGAACGGAGCGAACGGCACCATCGGGATCAGCCTCAAGGAGGTGATCGCCAGGACGCCGCCGTCGGAAAGCCGGTCGTTGACCGCGCGGACCTTGGCCCGGTGCAGATGCCGGGTGACGAGGTCGCGGCCCAGCGCCCTCGCGAGGGCGAACGAGAGCCCGGAGGCGACCGTGGTCGCCAAGATGCCGACGACGATGCCCGTCGTGGCGCCGAGCAGGAGCCCGCCCGCCAGGTTGAACACGGTCCGCGGGATCGGCGCGACAGTGAGCACCGCGTAGAGGAGGAAGAAGACCAGCGGGGTGGCCGGGCCGGTCTCGGCCGCCCAGGCCCGAAGCCCGGCCGGGCCGGGGATCGGCAGCAGTACCGCGGCGGCCACGAAGAGGGCGAGCACGGTGAGCGCGAGCATCAATTTGGTACGGCCGGACACCACGTCAACCGTACGGTATCCGCTGTGATCGATACCGACGCGCTGCGACGGCAGCCCGAACTCATCGGCGAGCACGTCGTGCTGGCGCAGCTGGACGAGACTTACCTCGAACCCGCGTGGCGGGCGGTGCGGGAGCCGGAGACGACCAGGCTGACCGGCACGCACACGAAGTTCACCGAGGAGCAGATCCGCAAGTGGCTCGCCTCCAGGCCGGGACTCGACGATCGGGCGGACTACGCGATCCTCCGCGGCGAAGACCGCGCCTACCTCGGTGACGTCGTGCTTTCCGACATCGACGAGCACAACCGCTCCGGGGCCTTCCGGATCGCGTTGACCGGTCCCGATGTCTTCGGCAAGGGCTACGGCACCGAGGCGACCAAGCTCCTCCTGGACTTCGCGTTCGACGTCGTCGGCCTGCACCGCGTGTCGCTCGAGGTCTTCGAACACAACCCGAGGGCGCGGCGCGTCTACGAGAAATGCGGGTTCGTCCGCGAAGGGCTCCAGCGGGAGGCGCTGTGGTGGGACGGCGAGTGGCATGACGTCATCACGATGGCAATTCTGAAGAACGATCCGCGGCCCTGATCGGCGCCGGACTGGCTACGGTGGGCGCATGCCCAAGAACGGTGAGCCGATCGAGGTCGCGGTAGGCGAGCGCAAGGTGCGGGTGTCCAGCCCGGACAAGGTGTACTTCCCCGCCCGTGGCATCACGAAGCGCCAGGTCGTGGAGCACTACGTCGCGGTCGGCGAGCCACTGCTGCGCGCGGTCGGGGAGCGGCCCACGACGCTGAAGCGCTATGTCGACGGTGTCGAGGGCGAGTGGTTCTACGCCAAGCGCGTGCCGAAAGGCGCCCCCGAGTGGGTGGAGACCGTGAAGATCACCTTCCCGTCCGGCCGGACGGCCGAGGAGGTCTGCCCGACCGAGCCCGCCGTCTTCGCCTGGGCGGCGAATCTGGGCACCTTCGACTTCCACCCGTGGCCGGTGCGGCGGCCCGACGTCGACCATCCCGACGAACTGCGCATCGACGTCGACCCGCCGGACGAGGCCGGGTTCACCGACGCGGTCGAGGTCGCCGGGGTGGTGCGCGACGTCCTCGACTCGGCCGGGCTCGTCGGCTACCCGAAGACCTCGGGCGGGCGCGGCGTGCACGTCCTGGTGCGGATCCGGCCGGAGTGGGACTTCATCGACGTCCGCCACGCGGTGATCGCGCTCGGCCGCGAGGTCGAACGCCGGATCCCGGACAAGGCGACCATCGCGTGGTGGAAGGAAGAGCGCGGCGGCCGGGTCTTCATCGACTACAACCAGGCGGCCCGCGACCGCACGGTGGCTTCGGCCTGGTCGGTCCGGGGCACCCCGCGCGCGACGGTGTCGACGCCGTTGACCTGGGACCTGCTCACCGAGGTCGACCCGGACGACTTCGACGTCCTCACCGCCGGTGCCTTCTACGCCGAGCACGGCGACCTGCACGCGCCGATGGACGAACGGGCGTTCGGCATCGAGACGCTGCTGGAGTGGTACGCGCGGGACGAGCGCGACCACGGCCTCGGCGAGATGCCGTATCCGCCGGACTACCCGAAGATGCCGGGTGAGCCGAAGCGGGTCCAGCCCAGCAAAGCGCGGGACGACACCTAGCCCGCGTTTGGTCCTCTACTCGCGTGCCGGGAGACGGCGGCCGAGGTAGTCACGCGCGATACGCGCCAGCCTGGCGGTTGTGGCGGCCTTGTAGCTCCAGAGCCCGGCGACGTACACGGCGAACGCGGTGATCGCTTCATCGCCCGCTTCGGCCCAGCGGGTGTTCCGTCGCGCCCAGGTCTCCGCCTCGTCCACTCGGTGGCCCGCGTCGATGAGGCGGATGACCAGGAAAGCCGGGTCGACCCACGCGGCACCTCGTGCGGGCCAGCCCCAATCGATGACCCGGATCTCCCCGTCGTCGGCGATGAGGAACTGGTCCGGGTGGAGATCGGTGTGGAGAAGGCTGTTTCCGGCGACGAGCGCGGGGACCTTCCGCTCCCAGGCCACCAGTTCGTCGAGGTTCCAGCGGCCGATGACCTCAGGGCGCTCCTGGCCTAGCCGGTCCCACCATGTCGGCTGCCAGCGCTGCTCCAGCGCCCGGAGCCCGGGAGCCTGGAGACGCCCGATGCGGTCGAGCGTCGCGGCCACCAGCGCGAGGTCGGAGGAGCCCGGGGCGAGCTGGGCACGCCGGCCGCGCACGTACTCGAAGCCGACGACCAGCCAGTCCTCGATGTCGGCGGAGAAGTGCACGGCCGGGGCGATGTCGGAGGTCGGTTCGCCGACGCCGGCTTCGTTCCGGAGCCAGCGCATCGGTGGGGAGATTCCCTCCACCGCCTTGACGAACAAGGGCGCCGCTCCGTCACGGTGCACGACGGCGGTGAAGTTGCTGCTCTGGCCTGCCTTGACCTCCTCGCACACGGTGATGGCGCCGACGCGCTCCCGGATTCCCTCGCGTACGGGTTCCGGCAACTCACTCCAGCGGTACTTCTTCACCTTGTCGTCCTGCTCCCGGAGCTACTTGCCGTTGGTGTCGGTGTTCTCGTTCGTCAGGGACATGATGGATGAACCGTTGCCGCCCGGCGCCGGTCCGGGCGGGCGGTACGAGGGCGACGGCGAGCCCGGGCCGGGAGCGGGAACGCGTTTCGTGACGGCACGTGCGGCTTCGGTGACCGATTCCCGCTTCTCGTCCGTCTCTTCCGCGATTTTCTCGCGAGCTGATTGCGAACTCGTGTCGATCCAGAAACCTGTTACCGCTCCGGGAGTGATCGATACGAGACTGTGTGACGCGTGGGACTCGGTCGTAACGCCAGGCTTCCTGCCAGCGACATTTCCCTCCGAACACCAGCCTGGGGGAGACGAAGGAGAATTCGTGGACGACCTGATCGCCTTCCTCGCCGCGCGGGTGGGGCAACGCCAGGCGCTGATCATGCAGGCCGTCAAGAAAACCGAGATCAGCGAATCGCTCACCCGCGGTGAGACCAAGGTCGTCATCGAAAAGAAGATCCGCTCGCTGAACGACCTCGAACTCGACGTGGTCAACCAGATGATCAACGAGATCGAGGCGACCCGGCGGCTCCTGCAAGCGCACCGCACCACGGTCTCGGAGAAGGTCCCGGGATTCCCCCTGTACGGCAACGAATACTGGTGCGAGACGTGCAACGTGCCCGCGGACGAGGCCGGGACGAACTGGTGCCTGACCCTGCGGCTTCTCGCCCTGCCCTACGCCGACCACCCGGACTACAGCGAGCGCTGGCGCCCCTGAGCGGGAATGCCCGCCGCGTCCGGGCGCGTTGATCCGAGGGTGATCACCCTTTCGGTTCTGGACCGGTCCCCGACCCGCCGCGGCGGTGACGCGCCCCGCGCCCTGCGGGACACCGTCGCCTTCGCGCGAGAGATCGAAGCGCTGGGCTATCACCGGTTCTGGGTCTCCGAACATCACAGCGTGCCCGGCGTCGCCGGTTCGGCGCCCACGGTGCTGGCGGCCGCCGTCGCCTCGGCCACCGGGCGGATCCGGGTCGGCACCGGCGGCGTGATGCTGCCGAACCACCGGCCGCTGGTGGTCGCGGAACAGTTCGGCGTGCTCGAAGCGCTGTTCCCCGGCCGGATCGACATGGGGCTGGGCAGGTCGGTCGGGTTCACCGGCGGGGTCCGCCAGGCGCTCGGGCACGAGAAGGGCGACGCCGACCGCTTCGGCGACCAGGTCCGGGAGCTGCTCGGGTTCCTCGCGGGCGACCAGACGGCGTATCCGGGCGTGCACGCCATTCCGGCGGAGGGCCTGCGCGTGCCCGCGTTCCTGCTGGCCACCGGCGCGGGGGCGCGGCTGGCCGCGGAACTGGGGCTGCCGCTGGTGATCGCGCCGGTGCGGGGCGAGGGACCACTGCTCGAAGCGATCGAGGGCTACCGTTCCGCCTTCCGGCCTTCCGCGCAGGCTTCGCGGCCGTACGTCGTGGTGTCCACGGCGATCGCGGTCGCCGAGACGGCCGGGCTGGCGCGGCAGCTGCTGATCCCTGAAGCGTGGTCGACGGTCTACTCGCGGACGCACGGCGTCTTCCCGCCGCTGTCGCCGGTGGAGGAGATCCTCGCGGGACCGCTGTCCGGACGTGATCAGGAGCGGCTGGACCGGGCGCTCGACGGCCAGATCGCCGGCACCCCGGACGAGGTGGGCGACCGGCTGGCCGCTCTCGTCGCCAAGACCGGCGCCGACGAGATCCTCGTGACGACAAGCACCTTCGACCAGGCGGAGCGGCTGGAGTCCTATCGCGGGCTCGCCGAGGTCGCCGGGCTGAGAAGCCTCGCCGCGGCGTCGTGATCTTTGTTAGGGTCACGGCCATGACTGCCGGGTCGGCCTTGTGCCGTGAGCGGACGGGTTCCCCGGCCGCCGCTTGATCTCCCAGCGGGCTCGCAGCCCGCCTCCGCGTAGGTGTCCCTTCGGGTGGACCATGCGCGGAGAGGAGGTGAATCGCATGTCCCACAAGGAAAACTGGCGTGATTTCGTCGTCGCGAACGCGGACGGCGGCGTCCTGGACGGCGTCGTCACGCGAGTGCTGCCGTTCGGCGCGTTCGTCGAGGTGGCCCAGGGGCTGGAAGGGTTGCTGCCGACCGTCGGCGGCACCGGGCCACTCGCCGCCGGGGCGTCCGTCGCGGTCCGGCTCGACAAGCTGGACATCCAGAACCGGCGGTTCAGCCTGACCCTGGCCTGACGCCCCCTCGCATTTCGTCCTCTGGATGCGGTATTTCGCGTCGCGAACCATCGCATCCAGAGGACTGAACGTGTTCTAGAGGCGCAACAGGAGCTGGGTCAGGACACGCTGCGCGGGGTCGGCCAGGTCGATCCCGGACACCTCGCCGGCGCGCCGCACCCGGTACCGCACCGTGTTCGGGTGGATGTTCAGCTCCCGCGCCGCGCGCCGGACATCGCCGAACGCGTCGAGGTAGGCGAGTACGGCCGGGACGAGGATGCCGCCGTGCTCGGCGTCGTGCGCGACCAGCTCCGTCAGCCGCGGATCGCGGATCCTCGGCTGCTCGCCGAGGAAGGCGAGCACCTCCGAGAGCAGGACCTCGGCGCGGACGTCGGCGAGCGAGGCGACGTCCGCGGTCCCGTGGCCGCGGGCCATCGCCGCCAGCACGCGGTCGGCGTCCCCCCGCGAGGCCGCCGCGTCGGAGAGCCGGGGCACGACGCCGCCCAGCGCGGCGCGCACCCCGACCTCGAGATGCCGTCGCGCGGTGCCGACGATCTCCTTGGCCAGCGCGAGGATCCGCGGCTCGGCGTGCTCGGGGAGATCGGGAAGGAGCGCGTAAACCCGCCCGCCGATCACGCTCACCAGCGCGCTCCGCCGGTACGCGGCGGTGTGCACGGTGATCAGGTGCACCAGTTCGGCACGCCGCAGCTGCCGGTCGGTCGCCGCGCGGTCGCGGGGGAGCGAGAACCCCAGCACCATGGCGGGTTTCCCGGGGTCCGCGCCGATGTCGTCGGCCACGGATTCGACGTCGAGACGGCCTTCGAGCAGCCCGGCCAGTAGGTCCTCGCGCAGCCGGAGTTCCGGGCTGGGCAGCATGCGATGCCGGATCAGCTGGGGCGCGAGCGCCCGGCTGGCACCGAGCAGGGCGACCTCCGCGCTTTCGGTGAGCGGATGCGCGCCCTCCTGGACCCAGATCGTGCCGAGCGGCTGGGAACCGGCGTGGATGCCGGCCGCGATCCGCCGCCGGATGCCGAGATCGGGCCGTTCGTCGATGCGGACGATGCCTTCACCGGCGCGAAGCCGCTGGTAGACGCCCCATTCGCGCAGCATCGCGAGATAGCGCTCCGGGCCCTCGCGGCCGAGGATCGAGAGCCTGCGCAGCTCGTCCACCTCGTCGCCCGCCCGCGAGTAGGCCAGTACGCGGCTGGCGGTGTCCTCGATGCTGACCAGGCCGCCGGTCAGCGTCGCGATGGTCTGCGCGAGCGAGAACAGATCGCCCAGTACCTCGCCGTGGTCCGCCTCGCCGCCCGCGCGGGCCGCGTCGACGACGCCCCTGGCCAGCGCCTCGACCTGCTCCCAGCGCGCCTCGTGGCCGACTTCGAGCAGCGCGATCCCGGTGTCGGCCGCGACGTGCACGACGGCCGAGCCGTTCTTGACCGCCACGGCGGCCGCGCCGGACCGTCCCGCCGCCCGGATCGCCCCCGCCGCCGACCGCCCGCGCGCGCCGATCACCAGGACGAGATCACCCGGATGGGCGTCCGGCGGGTCTTCCGGATCGTGGATGACGACGTCCTCGACGCCGACGCCGAGGCCGCCCGGCGCCGCGAGCACCCTGACCAGCGGTTCTCCGAGCGTGGCGAGGACGTGCCGCAGCGAAGCGCCGGGCACTCCCGTGGTCGGTTCGGTAGTCGCGGTGATCACCAGATTAAGCCGATCGGACAAGACGGTCACCCTGATTCTAGCCAGTCGGACAATCCGCCGGGAGGTCGTCCGGTCTACCGTTCGGGGAGAGACCTCTAACCGGCGAAGTGAAGTCAGGAGCAGTCAGTGGACGCCGTGACCCAGACCCCCGCCCCGAAGAACGAGCCGGTGCTGAACTACGCGCCGGGCAGCGCTGAGCGCGCTGAACTCGAGGGCGCGCTCAAGTCGCTGGGCGGCGCCGACCCCATCGACATCACCGCGACGATCGGTGGTGAGCAGCGCAAGGGCGGCGGCGAGAAGATCGAGGTCGTCCAGCCGCACAACCACAAGGCCGTGCTGGGCGTCATCCACAGCGCGACCGCGCAGGACACCCACGACGCGATCGCCGCGGCCAAGGCCGCCGCCCCGGGCTGGCGCGCGCTCTCCTTCGACGACCGCGCCGCGATCATCCTGCGTGCCGCCGACCTGCTGGCGGGCCCCTGGCGCGCCCGGCTGAACGCCGCCACCATGCTCGGCCAGTCGAAGACCGCCTTCCAGGCCGAGATCGACTCCGCCTGCGAGCTGATCGACTTCTGGCGCTTCAACGTCGCCTTCGGCCGTCAGATCCTCGCCGAGCAGCCGGTCAGCTCGCCCGGTATCTGGAACCGGATGGAGCACCGCCCGCTCGAGGGCTTCGTGTACGCCATCACCCCGTTCAACTTCACCGCGATCTCCGGCAACCTGCCGACCGCGCCCGCGCTGATGGGCAACGTCGTGCTGTGGAAGCCGTCGCCGACGCAGAGCTACGCCGCGCACATGCTGATGCGGCTGCTCGAAGAGGCGGGCATGCCGCCGGGCGTCATCAACCTGCTCCCGGGTGACGGCAAGGCCGTCTCCGAGGTCGCCCTCACCCACCGCGACCTGGCCGGGATCCACTTCACCGGGTCCACCGCGACGTTCCAGCACCTGTGGGCCACCGTCGGCGCCAACATCTCCGGCTACCGCACGTACCCGCGCCTGGTCGGCGAGACCGGCGGCAAGGACTTCGTGCTCGCGCACGCCTCGGCCGACGTCGACATCCTGCGCACCGCGCTGATCCGCGGCGCCTTCGAGTACCAGGGCCAGAAGTGCTCGGCCGCTTCCCGCGCCTACGTCCCGCGCTCGCTCTGGGCGAGCCTGAAGGACGAACTGGTCTCCGAGACCGAGGCCCTCACCTACGGCGACGTCACCGACCTGACCAACTTCGGCGGCGCCGTGATCGACCGCCGCGCCTTCGACAAGCACGCCGCCGTACTGGCCAGTGCCGCCGAGGACGCCGAGGTCGAGGTCATCGCCGGTGGCACCGCCGACGACAGCGTCGGCTACTTCGTGCGCCCGACGATCCTCGTCTCGGACAACCCGAAGCACGAGATCTTCCGCACCGAGTACTTCGGCCCGATCCTCGCGATCCACGTCTACGACGACGACACCGCCGAAGGCTTCGACAACGTGCTCAAGCTGGTCGACGAGACCGCCGACTACGCGCTCACCGGCGCGGTCATCGCCAACGACCGCACGGCCGTCGCGAAGGCGTCCGAGGCGCTGCGCTTCGCCGCCGGCAACTTCTACGTCAACGACAAGCCGACCGGTGCGGTCGTCGGGCAGCAGCCCTTCGGCGGCGGTCGCGCGTCCGGCACCAACGACAAGGCCGGTTCGGTGTTCAACCTGCTCCGCTGGACGAGCCCGCGCTCGATCAAGGAGACCTTCGTTCCGCCGACCGGCGTCCGCTACCCCCACCAGGGCTGAGTTCTCCAGGAGTCCGTGATGTTGCGTGCCCCGTTGCTCGCCGCCGCCCGATCCCGGCGGATGCGCAAGCTGGTCGAGGTCGTCCCCGCCACCCGATCGGTGGTGAGCCGGTTCGTCGCCGGTTCGAAGACGCCCGACGCCGCCCGGGTGGTCCGCGAACTGGCCGACGACGGCCTCCGGGTCACCCTCGACCACCTCGGCGAGGACACCACCGACGCCGAGCAGGCCGCGACGACCGTCCGCGCCTACGAGGAACTGCTGTCCGCGCTGGCGGCCGACGGTCTCGCGTTCGGCGCGGACGTCTCGGTGAAGCTGTCCGCGGTCGGCCAGTTCCTGCCCGCCGACGGCGAGAAGGTCGCACTGGAGAACGCCCGCAAGATCTGTGCGGCGGCCGAGGCGGTCGGTGCCACGGTGACCCTCGACATGGAGGACCACACCACCACCGATTCGACCCTGGGCATCCTGCGGGAACTGCGCACCGAGTACCCGTGGGTGGGCGCGGTGCTGCAGGCATACCTGCGGCGGACCGAACAGGACTGCCGCGACCTCGCCGGTGAAGGCTCCCGCGTCCGGTTGTGCAAGGGCGCCTACGCCGAACCCGAAGAGGTCGCGTTCCAGGACAAGTCCGAAGTGGACAAGTCCTACGTGCGCTGCCTGAAGATCCTCATGGCTGGCAAGGGTTATCCGATGGTCGCCTCGCACGACCCGCGGATGATCGCGATCGCCGAGAAGCTCGCCATGGACGCGGGCCGCAAGGCGGACGACCACGAATTCCAGATGCTGTACGGGATCCGTCCCGAGGAGCAGCGCCGGATCGCGGGGGACGGCAAGACCATGCGCGTCTACGTCCCCTACGGCGACGAATGGTACGGCTATTTCATGCGCAGGCTGGCGGAACGCCCGGCGAACCTGGCGTTCTTCCTGCGCGGACTCGCCACCCGGGGCTGACCCGGTTCCCGGTGGCACGGTTCCGCTGAAGTACAAAGGGGCCCTTCCCGGCGAAATCCGCCGGGAAGGGCCCCTTCTTCACGCTCGTCAGGCCTCCTGGGCCTCTTCCTTGAGCTTGTCCATGTCGATGTCGCGCGCCTGCTGGATCAGGTCTTCGAGCGTCTTCTCCGGAAGCGCGCCGGGCTGCGAGTAGATGACCGTCTTGTCGCGGATCACCGCGAGCGTGGGGATCGAGCGCACGTCGAAGGCGGCGGCCAGCTGCTGCTCGGCTTCGGTGTCGACGCTGGCGAAGACGATGTCGTCGTGGTTGCCCGACACCTTCTCGTAGGTCGGCGCGAACTGGCGGCACGGCATGCACCAGCCCGCCCAGAAGTCGATGATCACGAAGTCGTTCTCGGACACGACCTGATCGAAGTTGGCGGCGGTCAGCTCCACAGTGCTCATGCCGGGCGTAACGAATCGGGAAGGGCGCACATTCCCGCGCGGGCGCGTAGCGTCTCGGATGGAGCAACCCACGTTTCGCGGGAGGTGCGTATGGCCGACGGGGACATCCTCAGCCGGATCGACGAACTGGTCAGCGAGGAGCACGAACTCCGTGCGCGGGCGATCGGGACCGGGCTCAGCTCGGACGACCGGTCGCGCCTGGCCAGTGTCGAGCAGCAGCTCGACCAGTGCTGGGACCTGCTGCGGCAGCGGCGGGCCCGGGTCGAGTTCGACGAGGATCCGGACCAGGCTTCGGCACGGCCGATCAGCGAGGTGGAGTCTTACCGGCAGTAGGGGACGACGCCAGCCGGACACCCCACGCGCGCCATGAAAGGTCCTTTCCTTGCAAATTTTGCAAGGAAAGGACCTTTCATGGCGCGCGTGAGGAGTGGAACGGCGTCACGCTCCGTGGGGGGGCGAGCCGGGGCGGATCAGGCCGGGCACAGGGTCCCGTCGACGGGGATCTTCCCGTCGATCAGGAAAGCCCGCGTCGCGTCGGTGACGCACGGCGAAAGGGTCAGCGCACCGTGCCCGGCGCCCTGCCAGGTGATCGTCACCGCGCTCGGCATCTGGTCGGCGGCCCGGCCGGTGCCCTGCTCCGGCGTGACCGGGTCGGTCGCGGTGCCCGCGACGAGGATCGGCGGAGCGCCGGGGGCGCCGGCGGGCGGCAGCGGTTCGCGGCGCACGGGCCAGGGGCTGCACCACGCCAGCAGCTGCGCGGCGAAGACACCGAACTGCGGGTACTTGCCACGCAGCGTCGTCGTCAGGCGGGTGAGTTCTTCGGCCGAGAGCCGGGTCGCGCTGTCGTTGCATTTGGTGGCGAGGGTGCCGTCCAGCCGGGTCGGCCGGGCCCGGGTGTCCTTCAGCGCCGGTTCGGCGAACGCGGCCAGCGGCGTGACGTCGCCGGTCTGCGCGGTCTTGAGCGCCTCGGCGAGTTCCACCCAGCGTGAGCGTTGCGTGAGCCCCGAATAGACGGCGTACAGCGCGATCCCCGGCGTGATCTCGACGCCGTCGGTGGTCGTGGCGGGGGCGGCGCGGAGCCGGTCCGCGACGGCGTTCACGGCCGAGCGGGCGTCACCGAGCGGGCAGCCCCTGGCGATGCAGTCGGCGCCGAACGCGTCGAGTGTGGCCTGCGCGCCCGCGGCGACGGCGTCCTGGACGGCGGCCGTGTCGGCGCCCGGATCGGGCAGGCCGTCGAGCATGACCCGGCCCACCTGCGCCGGGAACCGCACGGCGTATTCGGCGAGGACCTTCGAACCGTCACCGCGCCCCAGCGCGTGCAGCCTGTCGAGGCCCAGCTGCTCCCGGAGTTCTTCGAGATCACCCGCGGCCCGCCAGCTGTCCATCGCGACCTGCGAGTCGTCCAGTTCGATCGCGCACTGCTGACCGGCCTTGCGCGCCGCGTCCACCACGGCTTCGAGGTCGCCCACGGCCGGGTCGCCGCCGAGCAGGTCGGCGCGGATCTCCGCCGGGATGCACTGGACCGGCACGGACGCCCCGGTCCCGCGCCGGTCGACGCCGATCAGGGAGAACTTCTTCAGGTACTCGGGCGGCAGCGTCGCGGCCAGCCGCGCGGCGTAGAGCGACCCCGGCTCCCCGTCGACGTCGTTGACCACGACGAGCGGAATCGGCCCGTCCCCGGTCTTGACCACCGACATCCGGGCGAGCCCGCGCCCCGGCAGGTCCGGCGCGTCGACCGTGATGGGCACCCTGGCGCAGGAGAACTTCAGCGTGTCCGGCACGGACGGCTGGCCCAGGCGCTGCCGGGTGGCCTCGTCGCAGTCCTCCCATTTGAGGGACGGTGACCGGGGTTCGTTCAGCGGCGGCAGCGGCACCTGCTGCGCGACCGTCGAGGAACCGGGGGTGGTCTTGCCGTCGTTGTCGATCACCGCCGGCCGCACCGAGGGCCCGGCCGTGCAGCCCGCGAGCACGGCCGCGGCCAGGACGGTCGTCAGGATCAGCCGTGGCCTGCGGCGGACGGTGCTGGCGGGGCGCACGGGCTGGTCCTCACTTTCCGGGCATGACAAAAGCTCGTGGGTGAGCTTCGCAGGTCGTGTGTCAGGCGCCGGTTAACGGGTGCGCTTGACCTCGCCGCGGAACACCGCGTCCAGGTCGTACCGGGCGACCTCGTCGAGCTGGGCGTAGGTGCAGGAGTCCGGCTCGCGGTCGGGGCGCCAGCGCTTGAACTGCGCGGTGTGCCGGAACCGCGACGGATATCCGCCCTCCGTGTGCTCGTAGCCGACCTCGACCACCTTCTCCAGCTTCAGCGGCACCCACGGGGCTTCCTTGGACTTCCACCGCGTGATCCCGCCGGGGATCCGCTGGTTCTCCCGCACGTTGTCGCCCAGCCACGGGTGATCGGTCCCGTCGGTGATCAGCGGCGCCAGCTCCTCGGCCAGTTCACGCCGCCGGGTGACCGGGAAGGAGCCGACGACGCCGGGGTGGTGCAGCACGCCGTCCTCGTCGTACAGCCCGAGCAGGAACGAGCCGACCAGCTCGCCCGGTTCGCCGTCGACGTGCCAGCGCAGCCCCGCCAGCACGCAGTCGGCGGTCCGCGAGTGCTTGTACTTCAGCAGCACGCGTTTGCCGGGGGTGTACGGCTCGTCGAGCGGTTTGCCGATGACGCCGTCGAGTCCCGCGCCCTCGAACAGCTCGAACCAGTGCCGCGCGACCGCCGGATCCGCCGTGGCCGGGGTCAGGTGGATGCCGTCGGAAGCCAGTTTCTCCAGCCGTTCCCGCCGTTTCGACGTCGGTTCGTCCAGATAGGACTCGTCGCCGAGCGCCAGCAGGTCGAACGCGACGAACTCCGCCGGGGTCTGCTCCGCGAGCAGCTTGATCCGGCTTTCGGCGGGGTGGATCCGGTCGGTGAGCGCGTCGAAGTCCAGTTTCCCGTCCCGGCCGACCACCAGTTCGCCGTCGAGCACGATCCGCTCCGGCAGCGTCGCCTTCAGCCGTTCGACGACTTCGGGGAAGTACCGGTTGAGCGGCTTCTCCGACCGCGACTGGAGGGTCAGCTCGTCGCCGTCGCGGAACACCAGGCAGCGGTAGCCGTCCCACTTCGGCTCGAACAGCAGGCCGCCGGAATCGGGGATGGCCTTCGCCGGTTTGGCGAGCATCGGTTTGACCGGCGGCGTCAAGGGAAGCGACATGACGGCCATTCTTGCCGTATCGGCGCGGTCAGCGCACCCGTTGCGGTGCTGCCGTGTCGAGTTCGAGCCGGACGGCGGTGGGCAGCACGTCGACCCCGAGCGATTCCCGCGCGCGGGCCAGCACGGTGCGGTCGAGCTGCTCCCAGACGCGTTTCAGGTCGGTGCCCTCGTTCAACCAGAGCGTGATCCGCAGCGCCGGGTTCTCACTGTCGCCGACCGCGCGGACCCGGGCGCGGCCGATCCCGTCGATCGTCTCGGCGTCGGCGCGGACGGCGTCGGAGATGGCCGAGGAGGTCACCACGAGGTCGTGGTCGAGTTCGAGGTCCGGACGGCCTTCCGGGCGCAGTGACCGGAAGAACCACCACAGTCCCAGCCACAGCAGGAGCACCCCGAGCACCAGCGCGCCGACGCGAGCCGGGAGCGCGTGCTGCGCGAGCCAGTCGAGCGCGAGGGGGTCGGCCAGCGGACGGCGGCCGCGGTAGGTGCCGAGCCAGCCGGCGCCGATCACGAGTACCGCGATCCCGCCGAGCAGCGCGAGGAGTCCGATGAGGACGGTCAGGATCCGTTCCGTGCCGGTGGACCGGCCGAGTGCCTTGGCGGAGACTGAACGGCTCATCGGCGGTCCTTCGGGGAGTCGACGACGACGGACACCTTCGGCCGCCGTACCAGGGGGACTTCGTCGAGCAGACCGGAGACCGTCTCCAGCAGCCGCGGCCGCAGCTCGCCTTCGGTCTCCAGCCTGCTCGTCGCGCGGACGCGGATCTTCTTGGCGGTGGCGGTGACCTTCGCGCCGGCGACGTTCTCCTGCGCGCGGACGGTCACCCCCACCAGCCGGGCGAGCGACCGCGGCGACGTGGTCACACTGACCTCGTTCGCCGGATCGGTCAGCCGGATGGCACGGCGCCCGGCCGAAGCCGCCGCGAGGATCAGCAGCAGGCCCACCACCCCGACGACGATCGCGGTGAGCCGGACCGGGGAACTGCCCCAGGACAGCTCCGCGAGCCTGTCGCGCCAGTCGTCCCACGGGACGAACAGCGGGCCGCGCCCCGGCCGCCACCAGCCCCAGCCGACCTCCAGCGCCAGGAGGACCCCGGCGGCGGCCAGCGCCAGCCCGATCAGGGCGGACAGCAGGCGGACGAACAAACGCATACCGGTTGCTCCTTCTAGCGGACGCGGGGCGCGATGTCGGGCAGGAGCGCGGAGACCGTGACGGAGATGTCGCGGACCCGGTACGAGGTGATCCGCTCGACCTCCTCGGTGACCCGGGCGCGCAGATCGCCGACGATCCGCCGTACCGGCGCCGGATAGTTCAGCGCGACGTCGAGCACGAGGTCGACGTCGTTGCCCTCACCGCCGACCTTCGCGCTCGCGCCGTGTGTCCCCAGCCCGAGTCCGGCGATCCGCCGTTCGGCCCGCGTGGTCCCATCGACCTGGTCCGCCGCGTGCTGCGCGATCTTGCGGACCACGGCGGGCGCGATGGTGAGGGTGCCGCGGTTTTCGGGGCCGCCTGGTTCGGGCGGGAGGGTCATTTGTCGCGGCCCCGGCCGAACAGGTCGCCGAGGTCGAGTTCGCCGTCGAGTACGCGGCCGAGGACGAGGCCGATGACGCCGACGGCCAGTGTCACCAGGAACGCGGTGAAGCCCTGGGTCGCGGCGAGGCCGAGGATGAGCCCGGCGAGCAGGCCGGTCTGGGTGCCGTTCATCATTCGACCCGCGAGGTCTCGGTCTCGCCGCCGTTCTCGTCCGGCAGGTGGATGTCGTTGACCGCGATGTTGACCTCGATCACCTCGAGGCCGGTGATCTGCTCGACCTGGCCGATCACGTTGCGGCGCACCGCCCGCGCCACGTCCACGATGCGCGCGCCGTACTCGACGACGACGTCGAGGTCGATCGCCGCCTGCTTCTCGCCGACCTCGACCGAGACCCCGGACGTGGTGACCGTGCCGGAACCGGGGATGCGCTCGCGGATCGCGCCGAAGGCCCGCGAGACCCCGCCGCCCAGCGCGTGGATCCCGGTCACCTCACGGGTGGCGAGTCCGGCCACCTTCTGGACCACCACCGACGAGATCGTGGTCTTGCCGGCGGCTCCTTCCTCGTTGAGGGTCGATCCCGTCCCGGCGCCCACCACCGGGGTGTCGGGCTTGCTCGCGCTCGGCTGCGCCATGAAGTTCGCTCCTTCTCGCACCTTGCGCCGCGCGACCCGCGCGCGGCGTTCCCTAACGCTCTCACCGACCAGGACACGCGCGCAGGGCGAGCCGTCACGTCATGTCCCCCGAACGGGGTAATCAGTTCCGGTTGCTCAGTCGGGATGCACGTCGACGACATGGACGTTGATCGCGGGCGGGGCGGAGCCGAGCTGGCCGGTCAGCGCCTCGGCGACCCGGTGACGCAGCACTTCCGCGGCCGCCGCTTCGACGCCGAAGCGGACCGTCACGAGCACCTGGAGCACTTCGTCTTCGAGCGCGACGGCCGAGACGTACACCCCGCCGAGGTCGCGCCCGATCTCCGCGGCGAGCCGCCGGGTCATCAGCACCAGCGCCCGCTCCGACACCTGCGTCTTCCCGCCCGCCGACGGCAGGTCGAGCGGCGAGGTGGTGTGCCTGCCGCGAACACCGCCGACCGAGCGGAGCACCCGTTCGACGAGCCCGGGCGGCGTCGGCACCGGACGGCTCGCGGCGGCGCGCACCTGCGCCCACCGGGGGTCGTCGCGCGGATCCTCGCTCATCACCGTTCCCCGGGTCGGAAGTTGTCGCCGAGCTTCGCCAGCAGCGCCACCCTGGCGCGGTGCAGCCGGGCCCGCAGCGCGGGCACACTCACTTCGAGGACCTCGGCCACCTCCTCGTAGGTCAGCCCTTCGAATTCTCGCAGAATCAGCGGGATCCGCTGGCCGACGTCCAGTTCGGCGATCGCGCGCAGCACCGCGCCGACCTGTTCCGCGCTCACCACGTGCCCTTCCGGACCGGGGACGACACCCGCGTCGCCCTCGTCGAGCGGCACCGTCGGTTTCCGGCGCCGGACCTGGCCCAGCGCGCCGTTGGTGGTCACCCGGTAGAGCCAGGTGGACACCGCGGATTCGTACCGGAAGCCGGGCAGCGCGCGCCACGCGGAAAGCCAGGCCTCCTGGACGACGTCCTCGGCCTCCGACGTGCTGCCGGTGATCCGCAGCGCCACGCGGTACATCCTGGCCGTGTGCCGCCGCACCAGGGTGTCGAAGGCACCGTGGTCCCCGCCGGCGGCCCTGGCCGCCAGTTCCTCGTCCGGAACCGGCGCGGGCTCGCTCACCCGCCCTCCCGGCGGCGGTAGCGCAGCATGGTGAAACCGTCCTCGGACAGCACCGACGCGAGGTCCATCCGCCGGGGCTCCAGGGTGGGACGGCCGTGTGCGATCCGGCCCGCGCCCGCGCCCGCCAGCAGGGGGGCGACCGTGAGGCACAACTGGTCGACGAGATCGGCGGCGATCAGGTCGCCGAACAGCGTCGGCCCGCCCTCGCAGTCGACGCGGTACAGCCCGCGTTTCCCGAGGAGTTCGAGCGCGGTCCCCAGATCGACGTCGTCGGTCCCGGCCAGGAGCACCTCGGCGCCCGCGCGCTCCAGCGCGGCTCGCGGGGCCTTCTCGGTGGTGATGACGATCGGCGGCACCTTCGTGTCGGTGAACAAGGGACCCGCGGGATCGAGGTCGCCCGACCGGGTGACCACGGCGATCGGCGGGACCTCCGACAGCCCGAGGGAGACCCGGCGGGCGGCCCGGTCGGCGCTGATCCGCGCGCCGCGGTAGCCCTCGGCGCGGGCCGTGCCCGCGCCGACCAGGATCACGTCGGAGAGCAGGCGCCCCAGCAGGAAGACGCGTTTGTCGGCCGGATGCGAAAGGCCCTCGGACAGCTCGTCGACCGCGGCCGCGCCGTCGGCGGAGCTGACGAAGTTGACCTGGACCCAGGGACGGGTCAGGTCTTCGGGATACCCGTAGAGCCGCTCCAGGTCGGCGTCGGAGACGGGATCCGCCGGTGTCGTTGGCCACAGAAGCCGCATACGCCTATCCCAGCACGCGCCCGACGACACCGCTGAGCGGGGGATACGCCCGTTCAGGGAGGGTGAACGGCCGTCGCCGGTGCCGTTACTCTCGGCGAATGCCCGCCCGCCTGATCGATCGCCGTCCGGAGCTGTCCGCCGACGAGCTGATCACCGCGCTCGTCCCGCCGCCCCGGTTCGACGCGGTCCGGTTCTCCACCTATGTGCCCAACCCCGACGAGCCGAGCCAGGCCGAGGCCGTCGTCACCTGTAGCGCGTTCGCGAAGCGCGTGGCGGAGACGTCGAACCGGAAGCCGAAGTCGAAGCTGCGCGCGCTGTTCGGCGGCGGGGACGAGACGCCGTCCGGGCCGAGGGGGCTTTATCTCGACGGCGGCTTCGGCGTCGGCAAGACGCACCTGCTCGCCTCGACGTGGCACGAGACCCCGTCGCCCAAGGCGTACGGGACCTTCGTGGAGCTGACCCACCTCGTCGGCGCGCTGGGGTTCGCCGAGGCGGTGCGGCGGCTGTCCGAGCACCGGTTCCTGGCGATCGACGAGTTCGAACTCGACGACCCCGGCGACACCATGCTCGTCACCCGGCTGCTGCAGGAGCTGATCTCGGCGGGCGTCTTCGTGGCGGCGACCTCCAACACGCTGCCGGACAAACTCGGCGAAGGCCGGTTCGCCGCGGCGGATTTCCTGCGCGAGATCCAGTCGCTGTCCGCCCGCTTCGGCGTCTGCCGGGTCGACGGCCCGGACTACCGCCACCGCGGCCTCCCGGACGCGCCGCCGCCCGCGAGCCCGGAGGAGCTGGAGGCGTCCGCCGCCGCCCATCCCGAGTCCACTGTGGACGATTTCGACGCACTGTGCGAGCACCTGGGCGGGCTGCATCCTTCGCGGTACGGAAGGCTTCTCGACGGCGTGACCCGCGTGCACCTGCGCGACATCCACCCGGTTCCCGACCAGAACGTCGGACTGCGGATGGTCGCCTTCGCCGACCGGCTCTACGACCGCGCGATCCCGCTGGTCGTCTCGGGCGAGCCGGTGCCGCTGCTGTTCACCGAGGAGATGGTGAACGGCGGATACCGCAAGAAGTACCTGCGCGCCGTCAGCCGTCTGACGGCACTGGCGCGCGACGCCGTACAGCCCAGGTGAGCAGCGCCCAGGTCCCGCAGACGGCCGCGACGGCGAACAGCGTGCCGCCTGCGACGTCGGTCAGGTAGTGGTAGCCCAGGCCGATCATGCCGACCGTGACCGCGCCGAGCACCACCGCGCCCACGATCGAGATGACGGCCGTCGCGACCCCGGGGCGGGCGAGCAGCACGAGCACGGTCAGCACCGCGACCAGCGCGACGGTGTGGCCGCTGGGGTAGGCGAGGTAGGTGTTCTTCCAGCGGCCGAAAAGCGGTTTGAGCACCCAGGTGTTGGCGGCGATGGCGACGAGCGGGCCCGTGAAGGTCAGTGCGGCTTCGAGCCTGCGCCGTCCCAGTAGGCACAGGGTGGCGGCGAGGAGCGCGACCGGGATCAGGACGTAGGCCTCGGTCGGCAGGACGAGTAGCCGCAGCAGGCCGAGGTCGCCGCCGAAGGTGCGTTCCACCCACTTGAGGGCGAGGACGTCGGGGCCCGCGAGCCCTTCCCCGGAGACCAGGAACCCGAGTACGGCCATGATGACCGCGCAGGTCACCGCGACGAGCCCGTACGGCGCTCTTCCGCTCATCCGGCGAGATTACGTGACAGGTGATCAGTCACCATGCAGGGACGGTTCGCGAGGACGAAGGGGGTTTTCGATGCGGATCAGTGTGGTCGGTGGCGGGGTGATCGGGTTGAGCTGCGCGTACCGGCTCGCCGAGGCCGGGCACGACGTCACGGTGCTCACCGCTGCCGCCCCCGGCGAGACGACGTCGGCGGTCGCCGGGGGCGTGCTCTTCCCGCCGCTGGCGGCGAACTCCGCCCGGGTCGACCGCTGGACCGCGGCGAGTGTGCGCGAATACCGCTCGCTCGGCGCGCCCGGTGTCCGCACGGCCAAGGGGACCTACCTCGTCCCGCGCGAGGCGCCGGTGCCGTCGTGGGCGTTCTCCATGCCGGACCTCGACCACGAACCGGGGCGGCTCGCCTTCACGACCGCGATGGTCGACACCCCGGTGTATCTCGCCTGGCTCGCCGGCCGGGTCGCCGCACTGGGCGCGCGCACCGAATACCGCACCGTTTCGCGGCTCGGCGACCTCGACGCGGACCTCGTGGTGAACGCGGCCGGGCTCGGCGGCGGGCGGCTGGCGGGGGACAGCACGGTGGTGCCGGTCGGCGGTCAGGTCGTCCACCTCGCCGACCCGGGGCTGACCGAGTGGATCGTCGACGGGTCTTCGCCGGTGCTGCGGCACGTGATCCCGCACGGACGGCACGTCGTCTGCGGCGGCACGCAGGAACCCGGACGGGATTCCGTCGAGCCGGATCCCGGTGTCACGGCGGACATCGTCCGGCGGTGCCGGGAACTCGTGCCCGAACTGGCGGACGCGCCGGTGCTGGGGGCGAAGGTGGGTTTGCGCCCGTTCCGTCCCGAGGTGCGGCTGGACCGCGAGGGGGACGTCATCCACTGCTACGGGCACGGGGGTGCGGGGATCACGCTGGCCTGGGGCTGCGCGGACGACGTGCTGGCCCTGGTGGTGAGCTGAAAGGGCCCTTCACCGCATGTGACGCGGTGAAGGGCCCTTTCCGTGCGTCGCATGCGGTGAAGGACGCTTTCAGCCCTCCCGCAATTAGAGGACGAAATGCGGGGGGTTAGAGGGCGGCGAAGGCGGCGAAGTCCGCTTCGGTCTGATCCGCGTAGCGCACGGCGTAGGCACCGATCGCCTCGTCGAGGTTTTCGTCGTCCTCGAAGTACCCCGCCAGCATCCGCGGATGCAGCGACCGCGCGTGCGCCCGTGCCAGCAACGCGCCCGCCAGCCGGCCGTAGTCGTCGAGGTGGTCCTTCTTCAGGTCCGCGGGATCGATGTCGCCCTTGAGGTTCCGGAACTGGCGCACGATGTACGGCAGACCGTCGATGGTCGTCCAGCCGAGCAGGATGTCCGTCTCGGCCTGCACGAGCCGCGCGCCCTCGACGATCCGGCGGCCCTCGTGCTCCGGCGAGGGCAGGCCGAGGTACGGCGCCAGCGCCGACGGATTGGCCTGCTTCACTTGCAGCACAAGGTCTTCACCGCTGTTCCCGTGCAGCAGCGCGACGTAGCTGCGCAGCCCGACACTGCCGGTGCCGACCACGCGGAAGGCCACATCGGACACCCGGTACCGCGAGATCAGCGTCCGCCGCGATTCGCGCAGCGTGTCCACATAGGACACCAGTCCGGTGATCACCGCGTCCGCCGTGGCGTCGTCCACATGCGTGAGCACCGGCGGGTCTTCGACGAACCGGTGCCGTTCGAGGCCGGTCTCGTGGTCGTCGATCCGCCGCGTCCACTTCGCGGTGACCTTGGCGCTGGTGTTCTTCCGCGCCTTCTCCGCGGCTTCCTCGAAATCGTCGATCAGGTCGTGCGCCTTGACCTTGTTCAGCACCGACGCGTCCGGCAGCGCGTTCCACGACCGCAGGAACGGCAGTTCGGCGAGCGCCCGGATCGTGCGCCGGTAGGACTTCACCGCGTCCTCGGCGGCCTCGCGGCAACCCGATTCGCCGATCCCGCCTTCGCGCCCGGCCAGCACGAGACTGGCGGCGAGCCGCTTGAGGTCCCATTCCCACGGCCCGGGCACGCATTCGTCGAAGTCGTTGATGTCCATCACGATCTGGCCCTCGGGCGTGCCGTACAGCCCGAAGTTCGCCGCGTGCGCGTCCCCGCAGAGCTGCGCCGTGAGCCCGGACGACGGCGAGCCCGCCAGGTCGGCGGCCATCAGCCCGGCCGCGCCGCGGTAGAAGGTGAACGGCGACGCGAGCATGCGCTCGCGCCGCAGTTCCACCAGCTCCGGGAGACGGCCTTCGTTGGTCCGCGCGAAGAACTCCGCCACGTCGGGCCGGTCGGCGCCCGCCGCCTCGTGATCGTGCGCGGACGTCGGCGCCTTGTCCCGCAGCGCCTTACCCCTCGCGAACCAGTCCTCCGGCGTCACCGTCTCGGTGCCGACCAGCGGCCGCTCCACCCACTCCCGCTCGTCTCCCATGGACAGGCAACGTACCGGCCGCCCGAAAGGTTCACCGGATCCCGACGACCTCCGTGATCGCGTCGATACCGCGGTCGAGTTCCTCGCGGGTGATCACCAGCGGCGGCGCGATCCGCAGGGTGTGGTCGTGGGTCTCCTTGCACAGCACGCCGCGTTCGGCCAGCGCGGTGGACGCCTCACGCCCGGTCGGCCCGCCGGGCGCGATGTCGACACCCGCCCAGAGCCCGCGGCCGCGGACCTCGGCCAGTCCGTCGCCGACCAGTTCGCCGAGCCGGGAGTGCAGGTGCGCGCCCAGTTCGCGGGACCGCTCCTGGAATTCGCCGGTCTTCAGCAGCCCGACCACGGCCCGCCCGATCGCGCAGGCCACCGGGTTCCCGCCGAAGGTCGAGCCGTGCTCACCCGGCCGCAGAACGCCGAGCACGTCCCGGCTGCCGACCACGGCGGACACCGGCATGATCCCGCCGCCGAGTGCCTTGCCCAGGGTGTAGACGTCGGCGCGGACCCCTTCGTGGTCCAGCGCGAGGACGGTGCCCGTGCGGGCGAGACCGGACTGGATCTCGTCGGCGATCAGCAGGACGCCGTGCTCGTCGCACAGCCGCCGCGCCTCGGCGAAGTAGCCCGACGGCGGCACGATGACCCCGGCCTCGCCCTGCACCGGTTCCAGCAGGATCGCGGCGGTGCGCTCGGTGATCGCGTCGCGCAGCGCGTCGACGTCGCCGTACTTCACCGTGACGAAGCCCGGCGTGAACGGCCCGAAGTCGGCGCGCGCGGTCTCGTCGGTGGAGAAGGACACGATGGTCGTCGTGCGGCCGTGGAAGTTCGACCCGGCGACGATGATCTCGGCCATCCCGTCGGGGACGCCCTTGACCTGGTACGCCCACTTCCGGGCGATCTTCACCGCGGACTCGACGGCCTCCGCGCCCGAGTTCATCGGCAGCGTCATCTCGGTGCCGGTCAGCTCCGCGAGTTCGCGGCAGAACAGCCCGAGCTGGTCGTGGTGGAACGCGCGCGAGGTCAGCGTGACCCGCCCGAACTGCTCGATCGCGGCGGCGATGAGCCCGGGGTGGCGGTGCCCGAAGTTCAGCGCCGAATAGCCGGAGAGGAAGTCGAGGTAGGTCTTGCCCTCGACGTCTGTGACCGAGGCGCCCTCGGCGGTGGCGATCACCACGGGCAGCGGGTGGTAGTTGTGCGTGCTCCACTGCTCGTCGAGCGCGATGAAGTCGGCGGTCGTCATGCGTTCAGGTTAGATGGCCATCCGTCTGCTTTCATCCGGGAAACGTTGCTTTGACCCGTTGTTCGTTGCGTTTCGACTCCTCTGGGTGGCGAAATCGTGTGCGGAAGAACTTGATCACCACGGGCGGGACGGCCGGAGCGCGGTTATCGTCGCCGGATGGCGAAAAAGGACCACGTCTCCGTCCGGGACACGCTGAGGATCGGCAAGGGCGGCGAGCGGCACGATCCGGGCTCGTTCCCGATCGGGCCGACCAAGAAGCCCAAGGGGCTCAAAGACCTCGCCGACGCCGGAAGCAGGCTCGCCGAGCTGCAGGAGGCGTTGTACGCGGAGGGCGTCGGCGGCGGGAACCGCAGCCTCCTGCTGGTCCTGCAGGGGATGGACACCTCCGGCAAGGGCGGCACCGTCGGGCACGTCCTCGGCCTCGTCAACCCGATGGGCGTGCGGTACGCGGGGTTCAAGAAGCCGACCGCCGCCGAGGCACGCCATCACTACCTGTGGCGCATCCGCAAGCAGCTCCCCGTGCCGGGGCAGGTCGGCGTCTTCGACCGTTCGCATTACGAGGACATCCTGGTGCCGCGGGTGCAGAAGCTCGTGCCCGCCGCGGAGTGGCGCAAGCGCTACGCCGAGATCAACGCGTTCGAGAAGGAGCTGACCGAGGCGGGCACGACGATCGTGAAGGTCTTCCTCGACATCTCGCCGGAGGAGCAGCTGAAGCGGCTCAAGGCGAGGCTGGAGACCCCGGCGAAGTGGTGGAAGTACAACCCGGCCGACCTCGACGCGCGCGCCCAGTGGAACGACTACCAGAAGGCCTACGCCGACATCTTCACCAGGACTTCCACGGCGGCCGCGCCCTGGTACGCCGTCCCGGCCGATCGCAAGTGGTACCGCAACTGGCTGGTCGCGCGGCTGCTGATCGAGACGATCGAGGGGATGGACCCGAAGTTCCCGCCCGCCGACTTCGATCCCGACGCGGAACTGAAGAAGCTGGAAGGCGTTGGCGTACCGGGATGAGTGTCTGAAAGAGTGCGGACGTGACCGACACCAGCCTCGAAGATCTCCCGTTCCTCCGTCGTCAGGCCCGCACCCAGCGCTTCACCCTCGGCGCGCCGAAAGAGTTCAAGGTCGCCCCCGACGCTTCCCGCATCCTGTTCCTGCGGTCGGAGTCCGGCACCGACCCGCGGCACAGCCTGTGGTCGTTCGACGTCGTGTCGGGCGAGGAGACGAAGCTGGTCGACGCGGCCGAACTGCTGCCCGGTGAAGAGGATCTGCCCGCCGAGGAGCGCGCCCGCCGCGAGCGCAGCCGGGAGACCGGCGGCGGCGTGGTCGGCTACGCGGTGGACGACGCCTTCACCGTCGCCGCGTTCTCGCTCTCGGGCAAGCTCCACACCCTCGACCTGGCCACCGGCGAGGTGTCGGTGCTGGTCGACGGCTCGGTCGTCGACCCGCGGCCCAGCCCGGACGGCACGCGCGTCGCCTACGTCCGCGACCGGCGGCTGCGGGTGATCGACCGGGCCACCGGCGAGGACCGCGTGGTCGTCGAGGAAGACGGCGAAGACATCGCCTGGGGGCTCGCCGAGTTCATCGCGGCCGAGGAGATGGGCCGCACCCGGGGCTATTGGTGGTCGCCGGACGGGAAGAACCTGCTGGTCGAGCGCTCCGACCGGACGGCCGTGCCGCGCTGGACGATCGCCGACCCGGCCAACCCGCAGGCGCCGGCCAACGTCGTCGCGTACCCGGCCGCCGGGACGAAGAACGCCGACGTGACGCTGGCGATCATCGGGCTCGACGGCTCGCGGGTCGACGTCGAGAAGTCGGGCTGGGAGTACCTGGCCGCGGTGCACTGGTCGGCGGCGGGGAAGCCGCTGCTCTCGGTGCAGACGCGGGACCAGCGTGAACTCCGGATCGAGGCGGTCGATCCGGCGGACGGTTCGGTCGAGGTGCTGCACACCGAGACCGACCGGCACTGGGTCGAGCTGGCCGCGGGCGTCCCGGCGTGGACGGCCGACGGACGCCTGGTGCGCGAGAGCGCCGCCGACGGTGACCACCGGCTGATCGTCGACGGGGTCGCGGTCACCCCGCCGGGGCTGCAGGTGCGCTCGATCCTGCACGTCGGGGACGAGGTGCTGTTCAGCGCGTCGGAAGCCGACCCGACGCAGATCCACGTCTTCCGCACCGAAGGCGGCGAGCTCCGCCGTCTGTCCACTGAGGACGGCGTGCACGTCGGCTCCGGAACCGCTTCGCTGGCCGTGCTCTCGTCGTGGAGCCTGGACCGCAGCGGCCCGGTGGTGACCGTCGTCTCCGGCGAGAAGACGGTGGCGCG
Source organism: Amycolatopsis orientalis DSM 40040 = KCTC 9412 (assembly GCF_000478275.1). Lineage (GTDB taxonomy): Bacteria > Actinomycetota > Actinomycetes > Mycobacteriales > Pseudonocardiaceae > Amycolatopsis > Amycolatopsis orientalis. Next base: position 16,680 of record NZ_ASJB01000015.1, on the reverse strand, counting down.
TATCGGGTCCTACACCGTGGACCCCGACGTCGTGCCGAACCTGACCTGGCTGACGCTGGGGGAGCGTGGCCTGCGTGCCGCGCTGGTGCTCCCGACCGGATACGAGGAGAGCGAAGGCAAGCTCCCGGTGCTGCTCGATCCGTACGGCGGCCCGCACGCCCAGCGTGTCCTGCAGACCCGCAACGCCTTCCTGACCCCGCAGTGGCTGGCGGACCAGGGCTTCGCGGTGCTGGTCGCCGACGGGCGCGGCACACCGGGCCGGGGTGCCGCCTGGGAGAAGGAGATCGCCGGCGACCTCGCCGATGTCACCCTCGCCGACCAGGTCGACGCCCTGCACGCGGCGGCCGCGCTGCATCCGGAACTGGATCTGGAACGGGTCGCGATCCGGGGCTGGTCCTACGGCGGCTACCTGTCCGCGCTGGCCGTGCTGCGCCGTCCCGACGTCTTCCACGCCGGTGTGGCGGGCGCCCCGGTGACCGATTGGGCGCTGTACGACACGCACTACACCGAGCGCTATCTCGGGCTGCCGCAGGAGGAACCGTCGGCGTATGAGCACAACTCGCTGATCGCCGACGCCGGCGACCTGTCCAGGGCGCTGCTGATCGTGCACGGCCTCGCCGACGACAACGTTTTCGTCGCGCACTCGTTGCGCCTGTCGTCGGCACTGCTGGCCAAGGGACGCGCGCACGTGTTCCTGCCGCTGGCCGGCGCGACGCATATGACGCCGCAAGCCGAGGAGGTCGCGGAGAACCTGATGCGCACGCAGGTGGACTGGATCGTGCGCGAGCTGTCCGGTGACGCGGTGAAGAGCGAGGAGAACGCATGAAACGGTGGGGCATCACGATTCCGCTGACCGGGGTGCCGCTCGCGGCGCACAAGGAGATGGTCGAGCGGCTGCCCGATCTCGGCTACACCGACGCGTGGTCGGCCGAGACGGCGGGCAACGACGCCTTCACCCCGCTGGTGCTGGCCTCGCAGTGGGCTCCGGAACTCCGGCTCGGCACCGCGATCGTGCCGGTGTACACGCGCGGCCCCGGGCTGCTGGCGATGAGCGCGGCCACCGTGGCGGAACTCGCGCCCGGCCGGTTCGTGCTCGGCATCGGGGCGTCGTCGCCGGTCATCGTGAAGAACTGGAACGCCGCCGAGTTCGAGGCGCCCTTCGCGCGATCCCGTGACACCCTGCGGTTCCTGCGGTCGGCGCTGGCGGGGGAGAAGGTCACCGAGGAGTACGAGACCTTCTCCGTCGGCAAGTTCCGGCTGGAGCGGCCCGCCGACCCGCCGCCGTCGATCATGCTCGCCGCACTGCGGCCGGGCATGCTGCGGCTGGCCGCGCGGGAGGCCGACGGCGCCATCACCAACTGGCTCGCCGCCTCCGACGTGCCCAAGGTGCGCAAGGAGATCGGGCCGGACACCGAACTGGCCGCGCGGATCTTCGTCTGCCCCACCGAGGACAAGGCCGCGGCGCGCGGGCTCGGCCGGATGCTCATCTCGAGCTATCTGACCGTGCCGGTGTACGCGGCGTTCCACGAATGGCTCGGCCGTGGCGAGGCGCTCGCGCCGATGCACGAGGCGTGGGCGGCGGGCGATCGGCAGAAGGCCAACCAGGTCATCCCGGACGAAGTCGTCGACGAGCTGATCGTCCACGGCAGCCTCGATTCCTGCCGCGAGCAGGTGCAGTCCTATGTGGACAACGGGCTGACGACGCCGATCATCGCGCTGCTGCCGACGGGGGAGGATCCGTTCGCGCAGGTTCGGGGGCTGGCGCCTCGGTAGGTGCCTGGGCCACCGGCTGCTATGAAAGGACCTTTCCTTGCAAAATTTGCAAGGAAAGGTCCTTTCATAGCATGCGTGAGCGCACTCAGGCGACGTTGAACAGCTCCTCGAACCGGGACACCATCATGTGCGACCCCTTGATCTCCGACGTCGTCACCGCGTCGAGGATGCCCGTCTCCACCGTGTAGGTCGCGCCCCCGGAAGGCCCGAGCGGTAGCGAGATCATCGGCGCGCCGGGCGTGTGGGTCCGCAGCTCGCCGCCCTCGATCAGCGCCCGGATGTTGGCCACGACCACCTCGGCGTGGTCACCGGCCACCTTCGCCAGTTTCCCCTCCGGCAGCGCGGTGATGTCACCGAGCGCGAACACCCGCTCCTGGCCGGGAAGCCGCAGCTCGGCGGTCACCGCCACCTGGCCGTTCGCCTGCCGCGCGGCGGCCAGGTCGCCGTCGAGGTACGCCGTGTGCGGCGCGCCGCCGAAGCACTGGAACCACAGGTCGGCGGTCACCTCGCCGCCGGAGGTCAGCGCGGCGGTGAACGTCTTGGCCTGCCCCGGTTCCGAGACCGGCGACTCGGTCAGCGAAGTCCCCAGCAGGAGTTCGACACCCAGTCCGTCGAGCTGACGGCGGATCTCGGCGCGGAACTCGTCCGGGAAGCCCGGCAGGATCTCCTCCGCCGGGTCGACGATCGTCACGGCCTTCTCCGGCCACGCCGCCTTGATCTCCCCGGCCAGTTCGAGGCCCACCGGGCCCGCGCCGAGCAGCAGCACCTTCTCCGCGCCCTCGAGTTCCTCCCGGGTGGCACGGATCTTCGCCTTCGCCGTGGCGCTGTCCCGGAAATCGATCTTCGCCGGGAACGGGTACGCCGAACCGGTCGCCAGCACGATGTAGTCCGGCGTGAGCCGTTCCCCCGAAGCGAGCGTGATGCCGCCCTGGTCCACGCTCGCGGCGTGATCGCGGAGGACCCGTCCGCGGTCGAGCAGCCGGGTGTACGGGTAGAAGAGGCGGTCCGTCCACTCGGGATCGACGAGCCCGCGCAGCGCGGCGACGTGGTGGACGAAATCCTCGCGCGGCTCGACGAGGACGACGTCGGTGAACGAGTCCAGTTCCTTGGCGACGGTGGTGCCGCCGTATCCCCCGCCGATGACGGCCACGGTCGTGGTCATGAGATCCCCTAGTTCGTAGTACGTAATGTTGGTACTGCGAACTACATTAGTTCGTACTCCCAACGACCGTCAAGTAGACTCCGGTCATGACCACGGCCGAAGACCTCGGATTCGCGACAGCGCTCGTCCGCCTCTCGCATCTGGTGCAGAAGGCCTTCATCGACGTCGGCCGCTCCCACGACCTCACGCCGCAGCAGGCGCAGCTGCTCTGTGTGCTGGCACAGAGTGAGACGGGCGTCGGGATGACCGAGCTCGGCAGGCTGCTGAATCTGGAGAAGTCCAGCGTCACCGGCCTGGTGGACCGGGTGCAGCGGCGCGCGCTCGTCGAGCGGGTCGCCGATTCCTGCGATCGCCGCGCCCTCAGGATCACGCTGACCGAAGAGGGACTCCGGCTCGCGCACGCCGCGCACGAAGGCGTCGTCGAAAAACTGGAGGAGATGGCGGCGGGGCTCCCCTCCGAACAGCGTGAGGCGATCGCGGCGGCCGCGGGGCGGATGCTGCCCGAAGACTGAGTCAGGCCCAGATCAGGACGGCGAGCAGGATTCCCGCGCCCGCCGCGGCCAGCCCGGCGACCACGGTGACGACGACATTGACGACGGCGTAGAGCCGCGCCTTTTCCGTGAACAGCCGCAAGGTCTCGTAGCCGAACGTGGAGAAAGTGGTGAGGCCGCCGCAGAAGCCGACGGTCAGCAGGGACCGGAGCGTGCCGGGTAGGTCGCTGTACAGTGCCCAGCCCGTCAGCACACCGAGGATCAGCGAGCCCGCGATGTTGACGGTCAAGGTGCCCCAGGGGAAGGCGGAGTCCCGCCACGACTGCACGCGCCTGTCGGTCAGGTAGCGCAGGATCGCCCCGGTACCGCCGCCGAGGGCCACCAGGAGCGGGGTCACTCTTCCGTCCTGCCGGTGTAGCGGATGACCTCGACCTCGTCGAGGGTCACCAGTCCCTCGCCGATCAGTTCGTCCAGCTGCGGCAGGAAGGCCCGGATCCGGTCCTCCTCGTCGATGATCACGATCATCACCGGCAGGTCCTCCGACAGCGAGAGGAACCGCGTCGTGTGGATGAGCGAACCCGCGCCGTATCCTTCGACCCCGCGAAGGACCGACGCCCCGGCGAGCCCGGCGTCGCGGGCCCGCCGCACGATCTCGTGGTACAGCGGTTTGTGGTGCCAGACGTCGTCTTCGCCCACGTGGACGGTCAGCCGCAGCGCGTGCCCGGCGAGCCTCATCGTTTCGCTCCTGTCCGGTTCAGCCACGCCCGGGTCGCCTCCGAGCCGATGAGGACCGCGATCAGGGCGGCGACCACGCTACCCGCCGCGTACGACAATCCGGTGAACGGATGGCCGGTCGTCACCAGATCGAGGGTGTCCGTCGCGTAGGTGGAAAACGTGGTGTAACCACCCAGGATCCCGACGCCGAGGAACGGACGCAGCAGCCGGTGCGGACGGGTGGCGCCGGTGATGACCGCCATCAGGACGCCGATCAGCAGGCAGCCGGAAACGTTGGTGGCAAAGGTCGAGAGCGCGAATTGGCCCCGGGAATGGGGAAGGACGGCGGAGAGCCCGTAGCGCGCCAGGCTGCCCAGCGCGCCCCCCGCGCCGATGGCCGCGAGCACGTCCCATGGCGGACGCGGGACGGATGCCGGATCAGCCATGGATGGCAGCTTAGAACCGCTGTCCGGGTGAAGAAGCGCCACGGTGTCGAAGATCGCTCGCAAGGCCGTTCTTCCCTGCTGAGCGGTGATTTTTCGCCGGACGTGTCGTAGGCTTGGCGACGCTCCAGGCCGATTTTCGGTCCGTCCGCTCGTCCAGAAAAGGTGGCAGGATGGCACAGGAACAGTCAGGTACGCAGGCTCCCGACAGCGGTTTGCTGCTGGAGGTCGAGAAGATCCCGACAGCGGTGGATCGCGGGAAGGCCAACGGCGCCGCCGCAGACAACGACGGCAACGACGGCTGAGTGCCCGAAACGCCGACGCTGGCTGACCTCGTGGCTCCGCTCGGGGTCAGCCAGTTCTTCCACGAAGTCCAGGGCGAGACCTATCGCCGTTTCGAAGGCCGCGCGGGCCGGTTCGCCGAGCTGCTGCCGTGGCCGGCGCTGAACGCGATCCTCCGGCAGCACCGTCTGGAGTTCCCGCGGCTGCGCCTGGCGCTCGACGGGACGCCGGTCCCGATGGAGAGCTACACCGATCTCGTCCCCACCCGCCGCAGTGGCACCGTCCCCCGGCTGAGGGCCGCTCCGTTCACCGAGCACCTCCGCGACGGCGCGACGATGGTGCTCGACGCCATCCAGGAACTCAGCGATCCGATCGGCGACCTCGCCAGGAGCCTCGAACACGACCTCCGCGAAAGCGTCCAGGTCAACCTGTACGCGGGCTGGGGCGTGACCCACGGCTTCGACGTGCACTGGGACGACCACGACGCGTTCATCATCCAGGTCGCCGGCCGTAAACGCTGGCGGATGCACGGGCCGACCAGGCCCGCCCCGCTGCACCGCGACGTCGAACAGCCCGAGCGGCCCGGCGAACCGATCGACGACTTCATCCTCGAAGACGGCGACGTCCTCTATGTCCCGCGCGGGCATTGGCACGACGTCACCGCGGTGGGGGAGATGTCGCTGCACCTCACCCTCGGTTTCAGCCCGGCCACCGGGATCGATCTGGTGACCTGGCTCGCCGACAAGCTGCGGGCGAGCGCCGTGTTCCGCCTGGACCTCCCGCGGTTCGGGACGGCGCAGGAGCGCGCCGCCCGCGCCGCCGCCTTGCGCGGGGAACTGGAAGCGGTGCTGACCGACGGCGTCGTCGACCGGTTCCTCGCCGATCGCGACTCGTCGGCCCCGGCACATTCGCGGGTCGGGCTGCCCTGGGCGGCGACGCCCGGCCTGCTGCCGGACGGCGACGAGGCCGAGGTCCGGTTCCTCATCCCGAGGGCGGTGCTCGAAGAAGGCGACGGCCGGGTGACCCTGCTGGCGGACGGCAAGCGGTTCGTCTTCGCCGCCGCGGCGGCGCCGGTGCTGAAGGCGCTGCTCGACGGCACGCCGCAGGCCGTCAAAGGACTCGCCGAGCTGGCGGAACTCGATCGGGGGACGGTGCGGGCGCTCCTCGGTGAGCTCACGGCCCAGGGGCTGCTCTCGATCGGTTGAAAGTCACAAGGGACGAGAAGTGTGGAGGGTGACCAGTCGGGGTAAGCTAAGGCATGCCTAAGGTCAAGTCCGGAGGGGTCAGCCGATGACCGCTCAGCTCTCGGACACTCCAGCGCCGCCCGCCGCGTTGCCGGGCTGCGCGACCGTCGCGCGCATGCTGGGCGCGAGCCCCGCCGGCACGGCGGCCGAAATGCGCTGCTGGCTGCTCATCGAGCAGCCGGGTCCCTGGCCCGCGGACGCGCTGGAAACCACCCTCGACGAGGCCTTTCCCGCCGAGCGGCGTGAGCTGCTCGAGAACTTGAGGCGGACGCACGGGCTCCGCCCGCTGCTGATCCGCCGTCCCGGCAAGCATCAGCGCGACCCGGATCGCCCCCGCAGCGTGTACGTCGGCGGCGGCGAACCGGGTAACCGGTGGCTGGAGCGCCTGGAGATCCGGGACCTGAGCGAACTGGCCGAGCTGGACCTCGAAGCCGTCGCGGACGGCGCGGGCGGACTCGGCACCCGGGTCGACGGCCCGCTGTTCCTGGTCTGCACGCACGGCACCAAGGACATGTGCTGCGCGGTGCTCGGCCGCCCGCTGGCTTCGGCGCTCGACACCAACCACCCCGGCCGGGCCTGGGAGGTCAGCCACGTCGGCGGTGACCGCTGGGCGGGCAACCTCCTCGTGGTCCCCGACGGTTTCCTGCACGGCCAGCTCAATCCGGCCGAGGCCGCGCTCGTGGCCAAGGCGGCGTTGCGCGGGCAGGTCGAACCGGACCAGCTCCGCGGCCGGACGTCCGCCCCGACGGCGTGGTCGCAGTTCGCGGAGATCGCGATCCGGCGGCAGACGAATCTGTCCGGACTGGACGACGTGGTCGCCGTCCAGGAGGAGCCGCTGCTCGAATCCGACGCGCGGGTGGTCACCGTGCGCGGAGGCGACGACTTCTACTCGGTGACGGTGCGCCGCCGGGCTGCGACGCCGCGCGGGGAGAGCCGGTGTGCCGGGCTCATTCAGCCCGCCGGGTATGTGACGGAAAGCGTCACCCCGCTTTAACTCGCGATTCGTCCTCTGGATGCGGTAGTTGCGCGCGCAACTACCGCATCCAGAGGACGAAACGCACGAAAGATCACCCATGTTCGAACAGGTGTTTGACACTTGTCTAGAACATGTGTTCGACTGGCCGGGTGCGATGGGATCGACAGCGGGCGGACGGCGGCGAGCCGGTCCTGCCCGGAATGGACGGGTTGCTGCGCACGGTCCGCGCGCCCGAATTCGACGGCGTCACCTTTCACGAGGTGTACGCCAAATCCGTGCTGAACAAGGTGCCCGAGGGCTCGGGTGTCCCGTTCGGCTGGACGGTGAACCCGTACCGCGGCTGTTCTCACGCGTGTACGTACTGCCTCGCGGGCGATACGCCGGTCCTGATGGCCGACGGCCGGACGAAGCCGCTGGCGGAACTGGCGCCCGGCGACGAGATCTACGGGACGCGCGGGCGCGGCGCGGGGCGGCGCCTGGTGCCCACCACCGTCCTCGCGCACTGGTCGACGCTCAAACCGGCCTACCGCCTGACCCTCGACGACGGAACGTCCATAGTGGCCAGTGGCGATCACCGGTTCCTCACCGGCCGCGGCTGGAAACACGTCACCGGCACCCGTTTCGGCGCGGCGCAGCGGCCGCATCTGGTCGGGGGCACGGAACTCGTCGGGGTCGGGAAGCTCACCCGCACCCCCGACGACACCATCGGGTACCGCGCCGGATACCTCTGCGGAATGTTGCGCTCCGGCGGCTTCTCGGCCGAGAAGGACGCCGCGGACCGTGCGCTCGGCTACCTGCCCGACTTCGGCGCGTCGGTCGGCTTCGTGCAGGTGCCGCCGTCCCCGGATTCTCATTGGCAGCGCGGATTCCTGGCCGGGCTGTTCGATCTCGCCGGTGGCTACCGGCACGGCGCGCTGCGGGTCACCCACGACGAACACGACATCGTCTCGACCTTCTGTGCCGCCCTCGACAACTTCGGTTTCCGGCACGTGCGTAGCGAAAACCCCAAGTTCCGTCCGTTGTGGACGGTGCAACTGCTCGGCGGCCCGGCGGAGGAGATGCGCTTCTTCCACCTCGCCGATCCCGCCGTCCGCTGGAAACGGTCGCTCGACGGCCTCGCGATCGGCCGGACCAGACGGAAGGTCTCGTCCGTCGAGGCGCTCGGCATCGAACTGCCACTGTTCGACATCACCACCGGCACCGGCGACTTCATCGCCGACGGCATGGTCACGCACAACTGCTTCGCGCGGAACACCCACACGTACCTGGATTTCGACGCGGGCCGGGATTTCGACACGCAGGTGGTCGTGAAGGTCAACGCGCCCGAGGTACTGACCGCGCAACTGCGGCGCCCCGGCTGGACGCGCGAGCACGTCGCGATGGGCACGAACACCGATCCCTACCAGCGCGCCGAAGGCCGGTACAAGTTGATGCCGCGCATCATCACCGCGCTGGCGGATTCCGGCACCCCGCTGTCCATCCTGACCAAGGGGACCGTGCTGACCAGGGACCTGCCGCTGCTGGAATCGGTGGCGAAGGACGTGCCGGCCGGGCTGGCGATCTCGCTGGCGCTGCTGGACGAGGACCTGCAACGCCGTCTCGAACCGGGGACGCCGAGCCCGCGCGCGAGACTCGACCTGATCCGCAAGGCGCGGGACGCCGGGCTCCCGTGTTCGGTGCTCGTCGCCCCCGTGCTGCCTTATCTGACCGACACCGCGGAGGCGCTCGACGCGTTGTTCGCCAGGCTGGCCGACGTCGGCGCCACCCGGGTCACCGTCCTCCCGTTGCATCTGCGGCCGGGTGCGCGGGAATGGTTCGCGCGCTGGCTCGGCCGGGAACATCCGGAGCTGGTGCCGAAATACCGCGAGCTGTACGCGCGCGGCGCTTATCTGCCCAAGTCCTATCGGGAGCGGCTCGGCGCGCGGGTCGGGCCGTTGCTGCGCCGGCACGGCTTCGGGTCCCGTCCGGACGACGAGCGGATGCAGGTGTCGATGCCCGTGCAGCGAACCGAGGAGCCCGGGAGCATCGCCCCGGCCGCCGAACAGCTCAAGCTCCACTGACGCCTTTGTCACCCTGAGCCTTTGTGACCCGTCCTCGACGGCGTCGCCGGTGTCGATGCCGCCGCGGCCGAAGCCGCCGCGCTGGCCGCCACCCTCCGCGTTTAGTCCTCTGGATGCGGTACTTGCGCGCGCAACTACCGCATTCAGTCCTCTAGATGCGTGAGCAGCCTGAGGGTTTCGGCGGGGGCTGAAGGGCGCTTTCCTCTCATCTCATGCGGGGAAAGCGCCCTTCGCCGCATGAGATGAGAGGAAAGGCCCCTTCAGCCACGCCCGACCCATGGCCACCCCTCCGCAACAGAGCCTGTCAACCGGGATTTCCCTCTCTTCCCAACGAATTCGGCCGTTCGGCTTAGTCACTTGGCGGAATTCCCTTTCGTGCTTAATCTCGAAGGTACGAAGGCGAGGAGGTGCCTGTGACCACCCGGACGGACCGCACCGCCGCTGTTCGCATCGCCTGGGCCGCGACCAAGCTGACCAGGGCGGGACGGCATCCCATCGCCATCGGCAGACTCGCCGCGACCGTCGGCCTCGATCCCGGCGAGGCACACCGGCTGATGGACCTGATGGGTTTCGTCATCCGCGACGGCCTGGTCCTCATGGACCGCGGCCCGCGTCCCGGCTCGGCGGACCGCCCGGCCTCCGACCGGTACCGGGTGGACCTGTTCCTACTGGCCATCGCCACCGGCGAACCCGTGCACGCGGATTCGGTCTGCCCGGCCACCGGCGCGCGCGTCCGCGTCCACTTCACCCGGGACAGGGTGCTGAGCGTCGATCCGCCGCACGCCGTCGTCGCCGCGTCGAGGCTGCCCGGAATCGACCTCACCCTCGGCCCGGACTACGTCGAGGCGCTGGTCTGCACGCAGTTCTTCGCCTCCAAGGAGGCCGCGGCCGGCTGGCTGCTGGAGAACATCGACGGCCGTGTCCTGTCCGTCCCCGACTATCTGGCGCACACCCGGCGCATGGTCGCCGCGCTGGAGGCCTGGCCGACGATCTGAGCGGCGCCCGGTTTGTACCTGGTGGCGAGACAGCGGGGACGATTCGTTAGCCTTTGACGTTGGCGCAGAGCAGCCGAACCGCGGCGCCGCCGAATCGCAGAACGTGATGCCGAAGGAGAGCACCCGCAGTGCTTCGCACCCACAAAGCCGGCACCTTGCGTGCCGAGCACGCCGGTCAGACGGTCACCCTCACCGGATGGGTGGCCCGGCGGCGCGATCACGGCGGCGTCATCTTCATCGATCTGCGCGACGCCAGCGGCGTGAGCCAGGTCGTCTTCCGCGAGGGCGAGATGGCCGAGCGCGCGCACCAGCTGCGGTCGGAGTACTGCGTCCGCATCGTCGGCGAGGTGTCGAAGCGCCCCGAGGGCAACGCCAACACCGAGATCCCCACCGGCGAGATCGAGGTGCTGGCCACCGAGCTCGAGGTGCTGTCCGAGGCCGCCGTGCTGCCGTTCCCGATCGACGACCGGGTCGACGTCGGCGAGGAGGTGCGCCTCAAGCACCGCTACCTCGACCTGCGCCGCAGCGGCCCCGCCGCCGCGATGCGCCTGCGCAGCGAGGTCAACCGGGCCGCCCGCGAGGTGTTGCACGCGCAGGACTTCGTCGAGGTCGAGACCCCGACCATGACCCGTTCCACCCCCGAGGGCGCCCGCGACTTCCTGGTCCCGGCCCGCCTCAAGCCCGGCTCCTGGTACGCGCTCCCGCAGTCGCCGCAGCTGTTCAAGCAGCTGCTCATGGTCGGCGGGCTCGAGCGGTACTACCAGATCGCGCGCTGCTACCGGGACGAGGACTTCCGCGCCGACCGGCAGCCGGAGTTCACCCAGCTCGACATCGAGATGAGCTTCGTCGAGCAGGACGACGTCATCGCGCTCGGCGAGGACATCGTCACCGCGCTGTGGAAGCTGGTCGGCGCCGAGATCCCGCGGCCCTTCCGGCGCATCACCTACGCCGAGGCGATGGAGAAGTACGGCTCGGACAAGCCGGACCTGCGCTTCGACCTCGAACTCACCGACATGACGGCGTTCTTCGCCGACACGCCGTTCCGCGTCTTCCAGGCGCCGTACGTCGGCGCCGTCGTGATGGCGGGCGGGGCCGACCAGCCGCGCCGCACCCTCGACGCCTGGCAGGACTTCGCCAAGCAGCGCGGTCACCGCGGGCTCGCCTACATCCTGGTCAACGAGGACGGCACGCTCGGCGGGCCGGTCGCGAAGAACCTGTCGGAGAAGGAGCGGGAGACCGTCGCCGAAGCCGCCGGCGCCAAGCCCGGCGACTGCGTCTTCTTCGCCGCGGGCAAGCCCGCCGACGCGCGTTCGCTGCTCGGCGCCACCCGGCTGGAGATCGGGAGCAGGCTCGGCCTGATCGACGAGAACGCCTGGTCGTTCGTGTGGGTCGTCGACTTCCCGATGTTCATCTCCGCCGAGGAGTCCGACGACGTCGCCGTCGGCAGCGGCAAGTGGAAGGCCCTGCACCACGCCTTCACCTCGCCGACCCCGGAGTGGATCGGCAAGCTCGCCGACGATCCGGGCGGCGCGCTCGCCTACGCCTACGACATCGTCTGCAACGGCAACGAGATCGGCGGCGGCTCGATCCGTATCCACCAGCAGGAGCTGCAGAAGCAGGTCTTCGAGCTGATGGGCCTCTCCGAGGAGGAGGCGCAGGAGAAGTTCGGCTTCCTGCTCGACGCCTTCGCCTTCGGCCCGCCGCCGCACGGCGGTATCGCGTTCGGCTGGGACCGGATCGTCATGCTGCTGGCCAAGGCCGATTCCCTGCGTGACGTGATCGCCTTCCCGAAGACCGGCGGCGGGTTCGACCCGCTGACCGCGGCCCCGGCGGCGATCACGCCGGAGCAGCGCAAGGAGGCGGGCATCGACGCCAAGCCCGTGCCGCCCGTGAAGAACTGATGCTCCACCTCAGGGCCGTGTGCCCGCCGGACCGGACCGCGGAAGCGATCCGGATCCTGCGGGCGCATTCGGGCACCGCGCATCTCGTCGTGCATCCCGGGGTCGCGATCGCGCCCGAGGGCGATCTGATCGAGGCGGACATCGCCCGCGAGGCGACCGACGAGATCATCGAGTCGCTGTGCGGGCTCGACCTCGACCACACCGGCGGGATCACCTTGGAAGCGCTGGACACCGCGGTGTCCGACGCCGCGGACAGGGCCGAGGAGGACGCGCCCGGTGAGGGCGCGGACGCGGTGGTGTGGCAGGAACTCGTCGGCCGCAGCGGCGAGGAGTCCCGGCTCACCTGGACCTTCCAGGCGTTCCTGACCATCGCGTGCCTGTTGGCTTCGGTCGGGGTGATCACGAACTCGTCGGTCACCATCGTCGGCGCGATGGTGGTGGGCCCGGAATTCGGCCCGCTCGCCGCGATCGCGGTGGGGCTGGTGCTGCGCCGGGGGGATCTGGTGAAGCAGGGCGGGGTCGCGCTGCTCGGCGGATTCCCGATCGCGATGGTGATCACGCTCGGCGTTGTGCTGGTGGGCAACGCGACCGGAGTGCTCGAGGTGAGCACGCTCGCGGACAACCACGAAGTCGATTTCGTTTACAAGGTGGGGATCGCGTCACTGGTCGTCGCGCTGCTGGCGGGTGCGGCGGGGATGCTTTCCATGACGTCGGCCAAATCGGCCGCGCTCGTGGGGGTGTTCATCTCGGTGACCACGGTGCCCGCGGCAGGCTACGCGGTGGTCGCCGCGGTTGCCGGTCAGTGGGAACGGTGCCTTTATTCGGCCGGTCAGCTGCTGGTCAATCTCATCGGAATCGTTGCAGCTGCGGCCATTGTGCTGACATTGCGCCGTCGTGGGCAACGTTCGAGGGTGACGGAACGTCCGCTTTCACGCGGATGAGTCCCAGATCGCGCCAGTGCGCGCGATTGCCCGGATCTCAGTGGTCATGGTTGCTCAGTCACGAGTAGGGTCGGTGGCAATGACAGTCGATACCTCCTCTGCCGATGATTCGACAGTCGGAGCCGAAACCCTGGGCGTCGCGGCGGCGGTCGCTGCCGGTGAGGCGGTTCTTTCGCGCCGATTCGGCAGCGCGATCACCCTCGTCGCCCCCGAAGACCTCGCCGGGAGCGGTCCGGCGACGGTCGTGCGGGCGCGGGTGGCGACCTCTCCGTTCGCCCTGCCGCGGACCCTGGTCATCAAGCACTACCCCGACCCACCCGAGGCCGGGCGGCCCGATCCCTTCGCGCAGGAGGCGGTCAGCTACCAGCTGTTCACCGCGCTCGCCCCGGAGGACCGGATGTGCCCGGAACTGCTGGCGCACGACGGCCGCGACCGCGTCCTGGTGATCGAGGACCTCGGCGGCGTCCCGACGCTGCACGACAAGCTCCACGCGCGTGACGCCCGCGGCGCCGAACGAGCGCTGTTGTCCTGGGCCCGGTCGCTCGGCAGGCTGCACGCGAGCACCGCGAGCCGCGAGGCCGATTTCAACGCGCTGCTGCGCCGTCTCGGCGGCCCGGTCAAGAACGAGGACGTGCCGCTGCCCGCGGTGTGCGCGCAACTGCCGGGGCTGCTGGAGGAACTGCTCGACGTCGAGACACCGGAGCCGGTGCAGAGACGGGTCATGGAGGTCGCGGAGCGGGCCGGTTCACCGTCCTATCGCGCGTTCAGCCCGGTCGACCTCAGCCCGGACAACAACCTCGTGACCACCGGCGGGGTGCGCTTCCTCGATTTCGAACGCGGCCGGGTGCGCAGCACGCTGATGGACGCGGCGTACCTGCGGCTGCCGTTCGCGTCCTGCCCGGACGCGCTGGCGCTGCCGCCGGGGATGAGCGAGGCGATGATCGCGGCCTGGCGGGCCGAGGTCGTCTCGGTATGGCCCGCGCTCGCGGACGAGGACGCGCTGGCCGAACACCTGATGGACGGTCAGTTGCTGCTGCTGTGGTTCATCACCTGGGAGATCCTCCCGGAGCTGGACCTGGACCGGCACGCCACGCCGATCAGCCGGGAGGCCGCGCTGGTGACCTGGTGGCGCGAGCTGGCCAAGCACTCGCTGCGGGCCCGCCTGACGGACATCTCCGAGCACGCCACCCGGGTCGCCGCGGCGCTCGGCGCCCGGCTGGGGCCGCACGCGGATCTCGCGTTCTACCCCGCGTTCCGGTAACCGCCGCACGGACTTTTCGCTCGACCGTCCTCGTCGCGTTACCCAGGCATCACCGCTGGTGAGTCTGCGTGGCCGATGGTGGCTACCGTGACCGTGATCAGTGTCGAAGTCACTCCGAGTCCCGAACCCGACCAATCCCTCCTCCCGCCGCTCACCGGTGTGCCCCGGTCCGCCCGCAGACTGGTCGTGCTCGGCGATTCCACCGCCGTGGGCCTGGGTGACCCGCTGCCGAACCGGGGCGGCTGGCGCGGGGTCGGCCCGCTCGTCGCCGAGGCGCTGGGCGTCGAACCGGACGGCTACCTGAACCCGTCGTTCACCGGAGCGCGGATGGGCTGCGTGCTGACGAAGCAGCTGCCCGCGGCGGTGGCGCACCGCCCGGACGTCGCGCTCGTCGTGGCGGGGATGAACGACACGCTGCGGCCCGATTTCAGCGCGGAACGGATCGCCGCGGACCTCACCGAGGTGATCCGCTCGCTGGCCGTCGTCGGCACGACCGTGGTGCCGGTGCGCTATCACGACCACGGCAAGGTGTTCCGGCTGCCGGGATCGCTGCGGCGGGCGCTGAGCGAGCGGGTGGCCGAACTGAACGCCGCCATCGACGGCGTCGTCGAGCGCGAGGGCGTCCCGTGTCTCGACCTCGAACTGCTGCCCGGCGCCTACGACCTGACCGCGTGGAGCGTCGACCGGCTGCACCCGTCGGAACTCGGGCACCGGATGCTGGCGACCGGGTTCACCGAACGGCTCGCGGAGGCCGGGTTCGCGGTGCCGCGTCCGGTCAGCCTGACCTGCTCGGGAGGTGTCGAGCCGAGTACCGCCGGGCATGTCGGCTGGCTGGTGCTGAAGGGCGTGCCGTGGGTGTGGCGGCGGGGCCGCGAGTTCGTGCCGTACGCCGCGGTCATCATGTGGCATTCGTTCCGGGAGCGGCTGCGCTGACCGGTGGCCGGAACCGTCGGTGGGTACGGCTACCGTCGACACCGTGGCACAGGACGAACTCTTCACCGTGAACCCCGATCTCGCGCCGCCGCCGGAGCAGGCCGAGCCGAGGGAGACCGCTGTCCCCGCGGGCTCTCCGCTGGCGGTGCGGATGCGGCCGCGGTCACTCGGCGAGGTCGTCGGCCAGCAGCACCTGCTGCGTGAGGGCGCGCCGTTGCGGCGGCTCGTCGAGGGCGCCGCGCCCGCTTCCGTGCTGCTCTACGGGCCGCCGGGGACCGGCAAGACCACGCTGGCGAACCTCGTCTCGGCCGCGACCGGACGCCGGTTCGTGGCGATGTCGGCGCTGTCGGCGGGGGTGAAGGAGGTGCGCGGCGTCATCGAGGAGGCCCGGCGCCGCCGGAACTACAACGCCGAGAACACCGTCCTGTTCATCGACGAGGTCCACCGGTTCTCCAAGACGCAGCAGGACGCCCTGCTCGGCGCCGTCGAGGACCGGACGGTGCTGCTGGTGGCCGCCACCACGGAGAACCCGTCGTTCTCCGTCGTCTCCCCGCTGCTTTCGCGGTCGCTGGTGCTGCAACTGCGGCCACTGACCGATGAGGACATCGTCGCGCTGATCGATCGCGCGCTGACCGACGAACGCGGCCTCGGCGGCGAACTCACGCTGACCGAGGACGCGCGGGCGCATCTGGTGCGGCTCGCCTCCGGCGACGCCCGGCGCGCGCTGACCGCGCTGGAGGCGGCCGCGGACGCGGCGGGCGCGACCGAGGCCAAGACGATCGATCTCGCCATCGTCGAGTCCACAGTGGACAAGGCGGCGGTGCGTTACGACCGCGACGGCGATCAGCACTACGACGTCATCAGCGCGTTCATCAAGTCGATCCGCGGGTCCGATGTGGACGCCGCGCTGCACTACCTGGCGCGGATGATCGAAGCGGGGGAGGACCCGCGGTTCCTCGCCCGGCGGCTGGTCGTGCACGCGAGCGAGGACATCGGCATGGCCGATCCGACGGCACTGCAATCGGCCGTGGCCGCGGCGCACGCGGTGCAGTTCATCGGGATGCCGGAAGGGCGGCTCGCGCTGGCGCAGGCGACCGTGCACCTGGCGACGGCGCCGAAGTCGAACGCCATCATCACCGGGATCGACGCCGCGCTCAGCGACGTGCGGTCGGGCCGGATCGGAACGGTGCCGCCGCATCTGCGTGACGGGCACTACGCGGGGGCGGAGAAGCTCGGCAACGCGCAGGGCTACCGTTACCCGCACAACGCGCCGGAAGGTGTTCTGCCGCAACAATATCCGCCGGACGAGCTGGTCGGCCGGGACTACTACGAGCCGACCGCCCGAGGGGCGGAGCGGACTTTGCACGAGCGGGTGCCGAAGCTGCGGCGCACCATCCGGGGAGAGCGCTGAGCCTGCGGTCTCGTGAGTGGTAACGACGGTTATTGAGAGGTAAGGCAAACGTGGCGTGATCGACTCGATGCCGTGAAGGTCCCCTTGCCTACC
>NZ_ASJB01000014.1 GCF_000478275.1 Amycolatopsis orientalis DSM 40040 = KCTC 9412 | reverse complement strand
TTTTTCAAGCAGAAGACGGCATACGAGATACAGTTGAGTTGCGGCGTTTCCGCCCCGTAGTCATTGATGGTTCGATACGTTACGCTGCTATTTTTGGCCCCCTTTGGCAGAGAAAATTGGTATTTATCAAAGGGGGAAATCATTTGATTTTTAACTACTTTTCCACCTATTTTCAGGTCTGTCAGGGTAATGAAATAAGGTGTTGGGTTACTGACCGTAACCATGTCAGCTGACGAAGTGCAACGCAGTTTCGCCGGAGCCTCGCCTAAGGGATACGCTAAACCTTTTGGTCGCCAGAAAAGTTTGATGACGCTTTG
>NZ_ASJB01000013.1 GCF_000478275.1 Amycolatopsis orientalis DSM 40040 = KCTC 9412 | reverse complement strand
TTTTTTTCAAGCAGAAGACGGCATACGAGATGTACGCTGTATTCGGCAACCATGACTACCTATTGAAAGACGAACACTTTCGGAAGCTGAAACGTGTACTGGAAGATAACGGATGCATCACCCTACAGAACCAGCATGTCTCCATTGAAGTGGAAGGCGAGACACTCAACATTATCGGGATTGATGATTACAGCACGAAGCGAAGCGATATTGCCGGTTCATATAAAGGGCTTAAAGAGGGCTACAACCTTGTATTGACGCATGATCCGAACGTTGTGCTTGATATGCAGGAATTTCACTTTGACTATCTTCTTTCAGGACATTTTCACGGCGGTCAGATTCATTGGCCGAAG
>NZ_ASJB01000012.1 GCF_000478275.1 Amycolatopsis orientalis DSM 40040 = KCTC 9412 | reverse complement strand
TTTTTTTCAAGCAGAAGACGGCATACGAGATGGTGCAAGGTAAAGATTGAAATAGATCCAGCATTTGCTCAGGACTTCCGATAACGGATGCTGAAAAGTGGTCAGATGCGGATAAAAGGTAATGACCGAGTGATAAATCACCACCAGACAAATACATAACCCTTTGATCTGGTTAATCCATAGCTCTTTTTGTTTCATCAGGACAACACGCTCTTTTTTAATTTACATGCGGTTGATCCTGCGGGTTATGACCCGAGGTGTAATGGGTATCTGTCTGTATTGGATGATTTTTCAGATTAAGATCAGGCGGCAAGATT
>NZ_ASJB01000011.1 GCF_000478275.1 Amycolatopsis orientalis DSM 40040 = KCTC 9412 | reverse complement strand
CCCGGCGGAATAGAGACAACGCGACGTCTCCATTTCGCCGGGGCCAATCGCAGTCAGTCGACTTATTGCGCCCAGGCAGGCGCCGCATTCCACCAGAGCCCAGGCAACCCGACCGCAATTAGCCGACTAAACGCGCCGCGCGCCACAGCCCAAGGTCTCACTGCACGGTCATTGGGTTCATCGCCAACGCTTGATCAGCCGACCACCTACCAGATTTCGCATTTAGTCGACTAAGTGCAGCCAATTCAAGCCACGTTCATCGCACCAGATTCCCTAGGAGCAACCGGAAGCACCGGCAACCGCCCTGCTGCAACCGCACCGGCCGCGGCCACAACACCGATGAACGCGTAAACAACCCCAAACGCCAGCGTCGGACTTGATTCGAGACCCGCCAGGATCGCGCCGGTCACCGCCACTCCCGCCACCGCGCCCACCTGCCGCACGGTATTGAACAGCCCCGAGGCACCACCCGCCTCGTCCTGCTCCACCGAGGCCATCGCGACGGCGGACAGGGGCGACCACGCCAGGGCGTTGGCGGCCCCCAGGATCGCGGCACCGGGAAGGATCCACCATGGACTCAGGTTGAGCACGACCACCAGGCCGATCAGCACAAGGCTCACCGTGAGCAGGCTCATGCCGAGGATCGCCGGCCGTCGGGCTCCCACGCGGTCGGCCCATCGGCCTGCCGGGGGCGACAACACGATCGCGACGAGTGCGTCCGGCGACAGGACCATCGCGGCTTCGATCGGGCCGAAGCCTCGCGCCTGTTGGATGTAGAGCATGGTCGGCAGAGCCATGGCGAGCACCGTCGCGCCGAGGGACGCCATCGCGAGGCTCGCCGACAGGTAGCCGGACGAGCGATAGAGCCACAGTGGCGCGAGAACCTCCACCCGGCTGCGAAGGCGGTATAGACGATAGAAGACGAGAAGCAGCACTACGGCCAGAGCGATGGCGGCGAAGATCATCGACGCCGAGAGCGTGCGCCAGGACAACAGTGCCCATACGAGAACGCTCAAGCCCGCGGTGCTCAACGCGGCACCGGCGAGATCGAACCGGGCGGCACTCCCCCGACTTCCCGGGATCAGGCGGATCCCCATCACCACGGCGATCACGCAGAACGGCACGTTGACCCAGAAGATCCAGCGCCAGTCCAGGCTCGCCGTCAGCAAACCGCCAAGGAGGGGCCCGAGCAACGTGGCCGCGGCGGCGACCGAACCCCAGACGCCGAAAGCGCGACCACGTTCGTCCTCGGCGAAGAGCCGCCGGATCAGCGTGAGCGGTTGCGGGGACATCGCCGCGGCCGCGAGTCCCTGCAGGACACGGAAAGCGATGAGCCAACCGATCGACGGCGCCAGACCGCACAGCACGGAGGCGACCGCGAAGCCGCCCATGCCGACGAGATAGACCCGCTTCGGGTCGAAGAGGTCGCCAAGCCGTCCGGCGACGAGCAGCGGGACCGAGAACGCCAGCAGATAGCCGGCCGTCACCCAGAACAGCCCGGCGACGTCGCCGCCGAGGTCCGCTTGGATGCTCGGGCTCGCCACGGCGACGATCGTCGTATCGAGCAGGAGCACGAAGAAGCCCGCGAGCAGGGCGGCGAGTCCTCCCCACTTGGAGGTCACGCGGTCACCCACTCCACCCTGAGCGTTTCGTCCTCTCGATGCGGTGGTTCGCACACCGAACCACCGCATCGAGAGGACGAAACGCGGGGCATTCGCGGGAGAAGGTCAACCGGCCGAATCGTGCCGTTCCCGGGCCGCGAGGATGTCGTCCCGATGCGCGTTCGCCCAGGTGTCCAGCGCGCTCAGCGGGACGAGCAGCGTCCGGCCGAGTTCGGTGAGCGAGTAGTCGACTCGCGGCGGCACCGTCGCGTACGGCGTCCGCGTCACCAGCCCGTCCCGGACCAGAGCGCGGAGCGTCAGGGTCAGCATCCGCTGGCTGATTCCCTCGATCCCCCGGTGCAGTTCGCCGAACCGGAAGGTCCGCTTGCCGAGTAACACCACGATGAGGACGCTCCACTTGTCACCGATCAGGTCGAGGATCTCGCGGGTCGGGCAGTCGTGGTCGGCGGGTACCGGCATGGGCACATCGATGTGCGTAGCTGACATGGAAGTGCCTCCTTACCGGCGCGACCCATACTGGCGTAGGTTGAGGTTACGAACAAGAAGTAACCAACGGAAGTGGTCATGACCGCCCCTGCTGAACAAGAACCGCTCGAACGACCGGAGCCCGCCGAACCGAACCTGATCGTCCTCGGCGCCGAGGACGCGCCGACCTGCACGGACGGGGTGTGCTCGTGGTGATGTCCATCGACGTCTGGTCCGACGTCGTCTGCCCGTGGTGCTACATCGGCAAACGCCGGATGGAGACCGCGCTCGGCCGATTCGAGCACGCCGCCGAGGTCGAGATCCGCTGGCACAGTTTCCAGCTCGATTCCTCGCACCCCCGGGGGCACCGCGAGCCGGTGCGGGACATGCTCGCCAGGAAGATGGGCGCGCCGCCCGAGCAGGTCAAGGCGATGACGCGCCAGGTCACCGAACTCGCCGCCGCGGAGGGGCTGACCTATGACCTCGACAACGCCGTGTCGGTCAACACGCTCGACGCCCACCGCCTCAACCATCTCGCCGACCAGCACGGGCTCGGCGATCGGATGCACGAGCGGCTGCTCAAGGCCCACCTTTGTGACGGCGAGATCGTCGACGATCTCGACACGCTGATCCGGCTCGGCACCGAAGTCGGCGTCCCCGAGGACGAGGCGCGCGAGGTACTGGAAGGCACGAAGTTCGCGGGCGAAGTCGACGCGGATTTCGCCGAGGCCCGCAGGATCGGCGTCAACGGCGTGCCGTTCTTCGTGCTGAACGGCGCTTATGGCGTTTCCGGTGCGCAGTCCCCGGTCACGTTTCTTTCCGCGCTGGAAAAGGCATACCGATCACGATAGGGCCACAGAACCCGTCCATCGTAACAACGTCCGTCCGCCCCGCGAGTGGTAAGCCGATGGCTTCGGCACGCGAAAAGGGGAGACGATCTTGCGACGGGCGGGTTCTGTGTGGTTCTGGTCCCTGCTCGGCGCCTTCATCGCCGCCGCTCTCAGCACGGCGATCAATTTCGCGACCGACCTCAAGACCAATTACCTCGCGTGGGGTCTCGCCGTCGCGTTCACGGTCGCGACGGGGCTGATCAGCGGCATTTCGCAGGTACTCGGCCGTCGCGACGGTGGCGGTGCGCGATCAGCGGGCACGACGCACGTCCCCCACGCCGGGCAGCCACAGGTCAACGTCTGGCTGGTGTTCTTGGTACTGGGGGTCTCGGGGTCCATGCTGGCGGCGATCTTCGTCGGCGTTCACTTCGCGGGCTCGACCCAGACAGCCGGCACACCGCTGCCCGCCGTGGTCGAACCGCGACCTGAATCCCCGCCGACGACGACCACCACGCTCCCCCAGCCCACAACGATGTCCGTCGCGCTCCAGCCGACCTCGAGCGAAGGCATCGCGGAGTTCGTCACCGGCTACTACCGCCTGATGCCCGACACCCGTACGGGCTGGCCGCTCATCGGACCGAACCTGCGACGCCGCGGCCTGACCGATTACGAGGCCCACTGGGGAAAGATCAGCGCGGTGGACGTCCACAGTGCCTCGGCCATCTCCGCGACGACCGTGCGGGCGCGCATCACCTTGCACTACCGCGACGGCCGTCCCTCCCCCACCGAAACCCACGAACTGACGGTCGTTCCCTGCGACGGTCACCTCTGCATCGACGCCGACACTCTTCTCCGGGCGAAATAGCGATCGCGATCCGGCGGTACGCGGTCTAGGGTCCCCGTCATGACCGCTCTTCCACGCGGCGGCCATCCCGCCGAAGCCTTGGCGGCCGTCGAAGCGAGTATCGAGGAATGCTGGCGGCGGTTCCTCGCCGAGTACGGCGTCGCCGCCGGAACACGCGAGGAAACCGAGCTCGCCGAAATGGTCGTCGCCGATACGTCCGCCTTTCGATGGCGAGTGGTCGACGCCGCGCTACGCCGGTTGCGGTGTACTGACTGCGGTAACGAGCTCGGTTCCGGTCCGACCGGGTGCGGGAAATGCGACCAGGCCGACGGTTTCCGGTTCGCGGCCATCGAGATCGACAGGCCCGCGACGCCGCGGGGCACCGAGCACGGGCTCCGCGTCGCCACGGCCGTCGCCCGTACCCGGCACCGCTACGGAGTGCGGGCCCGCTGCGGCTTCGAACTCGGGCTGCCGTCTCTTCTCGACGGCGAGCTGCCCAGCACGGCCCGGGCGCAGGCCTACCGAGCGGCAATCGACAAGCTCACCGAGGACGAATGCGAACGCGTGACCTCCTTCGAGGAAGTCCTCGCGAAACACCGAGGAACACGCCGGCCGCGCCCCGGGCTCAGTAGTCGTCGCGTCCGGTGAACTGCTGCTCCAGCACTTCCGCCGAGCCCGCGACGAGTTCGAGCGGGTCGGTGAACTCGTTGATGTCGAGGTTCACCAGCGGCAGGGAATGGCGCAGCACCAGGTGTTCGCCCATCACCACCAGTCCCCCGACGACGATCGTGTTGCCGATCTCCGTCAGGACGGTGGCCAGGTCGACCTCGTCGACGCGCGCGAACGGCGTCGCGATCTGCACCCAGTCCTCGCGGCGGTCGAAGATCTCGCGCGCGATGACCACGGTCTGGGCCCGCTCTTCGTAGTCGTCGTCCCCGTAGGACAACCGGATCCGGATTTCGTCCGGTTCGTCCCGGATGACCCGGTATTCGTGCCGTACGAACGCGACCAGATCGGCCCATTCCGCCATGAAGTCAGTCCTCCTCGCAGTCGGACCGAGACTAGCGAGAGCGACCGGCCGGTGTCTCGTCTCGTGAGTGGTAATAACGGTTAGAACCGTCATCACCACTCACGAGACCTGAGATCACCCTCCGTTGGGCAGCCCCGCCCGCGCTTCCTGCGAAGTCAGCGGCCGCAGTGACAGCGTGTACTCGTAGGTGCGGTCCTGCTGCACCTGACTGCGCTCACGGACCGGATTGGGCGTGTCCCCCACACCGGTGACAGCGTGACTGGCGTGCAGCGTGAACCAGCCCTGGTTGCGCTGCAACTGGAACGGGTACGCCGCCCGGTCGAGGTCGTCGAACGGCGTCACGCTGACGTCGTTCGCTCCCCCGACCAGCAGTCCGCCGGTCCGGCCGTCGGTGAGCAGCGCCCACCTGCTGTCAGTGTGGTTGCCGTGGTCCTGCGGCCGGTGGTAGTCGACGTACTGCTGGTCCACCGTGCTGGACTGGACGCCGATCGGTGTCCCGTCCTTCCGGTCGACGTAGCTCTCGGCCTTCCGCCCGTACCAGGCGAACCGGTCGTAGGAATCCGGCACCGCCAGCGAGACCCCGATCCTCGGCAGATACGGCAGGGTGCGCACGCTGCCCTGCGGCACCACCTTGTTGCCGAGGCTCAGCGTCCCGGTCCGGTCCACGGTGTAGGTCATCGTCTGGTCGAACCACGCCCCGGCGACGTCCGGCGCCGCGACCCGGCTGTCCACGATAACCCGCGCGCTCCGCGAGCCGTCCTTCTCCACGCGGACGCCGGTGACCGTGGTCTTCAGCCGGTCCAGTCCGGCCTTGCGCCAGTCCTCACCTTCGGCGCGGCCCCAGGCGAAGGTCTCGTTGCTGATCGGCGCGCGCCACGCGTCGAGCTTCGGCCCGCCGCTCAGCAGTTCCTTGCCCTGGTGCCGGATGGACGACAACGTCCCCGTGTTCTTGTCCAGTTTGTACGTGACGCCGGCCGCGGACGCCGTCACCGAACCCGCGTCCTCGGCGACGTCAACGGACTTCCCGTCGAGCGGCGAGCGGTCCAGACCCGGAATCCGCTTGCCGCCCAAGGAGAACTGGTCGTGCGCCAGCACGTGCCCTCGCGCGAGCATCGGTTCGCCTTGGGTCGTCACCGCCTCGACGGTGAGGAACCGCTCCCGATCGGCCGGATTCGCCGGTACGGGCAAGGAGATCTTCCCCGTCGACGCCGCGCCGACGCGCAACGGCTGCTCGCCACGGGCGACGATCCTGGAGCCTTCCTGGATCCGCCACCGCAGGTTCAGCTCGTCGGTGCCCTTGAACTGCCGCTCGTTGGTCACCGACAGCGCGCCACCGGAGTAGGCGAAGCGGAGCGGCTGGTGGGCCCACGCCATCTGCGCGGTCTCCGGCTGCGCCGAGCGATCCGAACCGATCAGACCGTCCACACCGGACAGACTCGACCCGTACGAGAGATGCTCGCCGCGATCGGTGACGCTGTCGAAGTCCAGCGCCAGCACCGCTCCACCGGCCGGTGCGGCACCGGACAGGTCCGTGGCGGAAAGCGGCTTGTCGTAGATGCGGACATCGTCGACCGCGCCGCGCCCCATCCACCCGATCGAAGACGGGTCGTTCCACGAGGTTTCGAAATCGCGGCCGATGTTGACCTCGGCCGACGACGGATCGATCGCGCCGGTGAACGGTTTGCTCCCGACCTCCTTGCCGTCGAGGTACAACCGCAGGGCCGTGCCATCGTAGGTGCCGCTCACCCTGTGCCAGTTGCCGTAGAAGTCGGCGGGTACCTTGGCCTGGACGGCCTGCCACGTTCCACTGTGGATGAAGAATTCCAGGGTGTCCTGCGTCTTCATCTTGAGCGCGTACTGATGGTCGCCCTTCCCGAGGATGCGGAAATCGCCGGTCCACTTCCCCGGCTTCACCCACGCGTCGAGGGTGAGCGCCTTGCCGGTGATGTCGAGTTTCCGGTCACGGTAGACCTCGACGAAATCGTCCAATCCGGACAGTGCCAGCGCCTTGCCGCGATGGCCTTCGATCAGATCCGGCTTCCCGGTCACGTGTGCCGAGATGTCGTTGCCGGAGGAGTCAGGGGTGATCCGGATCGGCTGCCGGATGTTCTGTTCCGCCCAGTCCCAGATGAATCCGCCCTGGGTCTGGGGATTCGCTCGGATGGTGTCCCAGAACTCCCGGAAGTTCCCCAGGCTGTTGCCCATCGCGTGCGCGTACTCGCCGAAGATCAGCGGTTTGGTGGTGTTCTTCGCCTGCTCCGCGAACTTCTCCGGAGACGGATAGCGCGGCCCCCAGACGTCGGCGAAGGGAGCGTCGCCGTCCGGGTTGTTCGACTGGTGGTAGATCGGCCGGGTCGGCTCGTTCGCGTCCAGCCATTCGGCCAGCGCGAAGTGATGCGCACCGAGACCGGCTTCGTTCCCCGTGTCCCAGAGGAAGACACTCGGATGGTTCTTGTCCCGTTCGACCATGCCGATCATCCGGTCGAAGAACGCGTCCCGCCAGGCCGGGTCGTTCGCCTGGCAGTAGTTCGCGCAGTTCTCGTGGTTGTGGGTCTCGATGTCGATCTCGTCGTCGATCCACAGGCCGTGCCGGTCGGCCAGTTCGTAGAAGTACGGGTCCGAGGGGTAATGCGACGTGCGGACCGCGTTGACGTTGAGCTGCTTCATCAGCGCGACATCGCGTTCCTGGGCGCGGCGGGGCACATGCCTGCCGTGGTCGGGATCGGTCTCGGCCCGGTTGACGCCCTTGAACAGTAAGCGCTTTCCGTTGACCAGCACCTGTTTGTCGCGGATCTCGATCTCACGGAAGCCGACGGTCTCACTGGTGATGTGCGTGATCCGGCCGTCGGGTGCGGTCAGTGTGAGGACGGCCGTGTACAGGTTCGGCGTCTCGTCGGACCACTTCGCGGGATTGCGGACAGGCAGGCTCAGCGTGGTCTTACCACCCGGATCGACTTCCCCGTTCGTCACCCCGACCTCCTTGCCCGCCGCGTCGCGCAGGCTCAGGCCGACCCGGTGCTTGCCTGTCGTCCCACCGGGTTTGGTGGCCACCTCGACCGCGGCCTTGAGCGTGGCGTCGGTGTAGGTCGCGTCGAGGTCGGTCGTCAGCCCGACGTCCTGGATGAACGTACCCGGCGCCGAATGCAGGGTCACCGACCGGAAGATGCCGGAGTACCGCCACTGGTCGACGTCCTCCAGATAGGCGCCCGCGCTCCAGCGGTGCACCTGCACGGCGATCCGGTTCGGCCCCGGTCGCAGCGCCGCCGAGATGTCGAACTCGGCCGGGGTGTACCCGCCCTGGTCGTAGCCGATGTACTTCCCGTTGACCCAGACGAAGTACGCCGACGTGACGCCGTCGAACCGCAGGAACGTCTTCCGCTGCGTCCAGTCCGACGGCAAGGGGAAGTCGCGGACGTAGGCACCGGTCGGGTTGACGTCACGCGGGACGCGGGGCGGGTCATCCGGTTGGATCTCGGTGGCGATGTTGCGGAAGATCGGGTGGTCCAGACCGTCGGTCTGCCACGTATGCGGCACGGACACCTCACGCCAGCGTGACGCGTCGTAGCCGTCCTCGTGGAAGCCCGCCGGGACCTGGGACGGATTGTCCGCCATCGCGATCCGCCATTTGCCGTCGAGCGACATCGTGTACGGGGAGCGTTCGTCGCGGCGGGCGGCGGCGGAAACGTCCGCGTACGGGCGCAGATAGGCGTGCGGTGGTTCCTGTCCCTCGGACACCTTCCGTGGATCGTCGAGATAGGACTGGACGTCGGCGGGTGGTCCGTCGGCCGCGGCCGACGGGACGGCCGCGACGAGGGTACCGGCGAGCATCGCCAGTACCAGAACCATGGGGCGTGTTCGCAGCACTGCGTTCGACCTCCCAGAGAGTTCAGCTGAGCCGGAAGCTGACCCGTTGACGATCCCGCACCCCGGTACCGGGACGGAAGGGCAAGATCCTTCCATTGTCGTGGGCCAAATAGGTGGCAGGATCACCGGACAGGCGGAACGACACCGCCTGCGGGTCAGCGAGACCCGGCACCTGGGTGAAACTCGCCGCCCGGCCATACGCGTCGCTTTCGTCGTACGGATCGATCCGCACGGTCGAACCGTCCACCACCCGGACGTAGCGGTCCGGGAAGTTCACCGACTGCAACGCCAAACTTCCGGCACCGCGGAAACCCGCCACGATCCGGAACTGGGAATCGGCGAGTTCTCGCACGTCACCGTCGGCGCGCAGCCGGTATTCGTAGTGCCGCACATAGGACGCGGGAGCGTCCAAAGGAGACAGTCGCAGGCACGGACCGCCCTTGCCGACCGGGACGCCGAAACTCGGGGTGCCGTCATTGTTCCAGTACAGCCGCTGGACCCGGGTGTGCCGGTTCGGGTCGTACAGCGGATCTCCGGTGATGTCGCGGTAGTCGCGGGCGTGGTAGACGAGTACGTCGGTCACCCCGTCTTCGGCGACGGTGAACGAATTGTGCCCTGGCCCGTACTGCCGGGTGGCCTCGTTGGTGGTGAACACCGGCTGCGGCGACTTCGTCCACGACCGCGGGTCGAGCAGATCCGATCGCTCGTCGGCGGTGAGAAGCCCCATGCAGTACCGGGAATCGGTGGCACTCGCCGAGTAGGTCATGAAGACCCGCCCGTTGCGGATGAGCACGGCCGGTCCCTCGTTGACCTTGAACCCCTGGATCTCCCACGGCAGCGTCGGCACCGCGAGGCGGACAGGGTCGCCCTTGAGCGCCAGCGGCGACGCCATCTCGGCCAGATACAGATTGCTGTTGGTCGCGATCCCGGGCTCGCTCTGCGCCCAGGCGAAATACCGCTTGCCCCGGTGTTCGAACGTCGTCGAGTCGAGGGTGAAGGTGTCCCACTTGGTCACCATCTGCCCGCGCAGCACCCAGGTATCGGCCCTCGGGTCGTCCGAAGTGGACTCCAGCACGTACGTCCGGATACGGAACACGTCGTCCGCATCGCCGGCGGCGAAGTAGACGTACCAGCGCCCGTCGATCCGGTGCAGTTCCGGCGCCCAGATGTGCCCGCCCATCTTGCCGGACGACGGACGCCGCCAGATCGTCTTCTCCCTGGCCGTGGCCAGGCCGTCGATGGTGGCGGAGCCGCGCACGACGATCCGGTCGTACTCGGGCACCGAGCCGGTGAGGTAGTACATCCCGTTCACCGGCCGGGTGATGAACGGGTCCGCCCGCTGCTCGACCAGCGGGTTCCGGGTGGTCAGCCGGGCCGGAGCGGCTTCGGCCGCAGCGGCGGTCGCCGTCGCGGTGACCGCCGAGGTCAGCGTGCCGACGGCGGTGGCGGCCAGCAGCCCGCCACCCGCTTTGAACAGGTCGCGTCGGTCGATCGTCATGGTCATCCCCTCACTCGGGCCGGGAAGCGCAGGAAGGTCACGGAATTCGGCGGGAAGGTGTAGCTGAACGTGTTCGCCACACCGGTGAACCGTGATTCGCGGGGCGCGATCGGCGTGGCGTAGGCGGTGTTGACGTCGTCGGGCAGGCCCTGCAACGTCGTCACGCGTGCGCTCGAACCGGGCTGGACCCGGGTACCGAGGTCGACCTTGGTGCGGGCGGCCGCGTTCTGCGCGTTGACCACCTTGACCACGAGTTCACCGGTCTTGAGGTCACGCGTGACGACCTGGCGGAACGGCTCGGCGACCTTGTCGTCGGTGAACGAGCCCCACTTCTGCCCGTCGACGAACAGCGTCACCTGACGGCCGCGGACCTCCACCCGCAGGTCGTACTGGCGGCCGGTCTCGATCTTGGTGTCGTTCTGGATCAGGGTCTGCTTCCCGCCACCCTCGGTCTTCTCGACGGCGGAGACGGTGTTGTTCCAGCCGCCGAGGTTCCACCAGTAGTTGTTCCCGGTGTCCTTGACCCCGAACGCGATGAGGAACCCTTCCCGTCCGGCGGTCTTGGTCGCCTTCACCGAGAAGTCGTAATCGCTCCAGGCCGGATCGCCCGCGGTCACCAGCGTGTTCTCCGCGGTCTGGTCGGACTGGACGTACGCGCCGTTCGACACCGCCCAGGAACCCCGTCCGGCCACCTTCGTCCAGCGTGAATCGTCACCGGAGAAGTCGTCCGAGAACAGCTGCGCTCCACCGGCCGACGTGACCTTGACGTCGTCATAGGCCGCGCTCGTGGCCCAGGTCGACAGCCCGATGGCCCCGGAGATCGGCGCCACCGTCGACGGCGTCGAAGACGCCTTGCTGGGCACGACGTGGTCGCCGGTGTTGGTCATGAACAGCTTCTGCGTCTCGTAACTGGCCGATCCCCACGAGCGCTGGTTGTCGAACCAGATCATGTCCGGTTTCCACTGCACGTAGTCGGTGTTCGCCAGCAGCGGCGCGTACGACGCGAGCTTGACGACGTCGGCGTTGCGCTCCAGCCCGGTCATGTACGCCGCCTCGGCCAGCGCGTTGCCGAACTTGTTGTCCAGCGACGCGTACTCGCCCAGGAACACCTTGGGACCGTTGCGGTCGTAGGTGTCGTAGCGCTGGTTGTTCTGCAGGAACCATTGCGGGCTGTTGTAGTAATGCTCGTCGACCATGGCGACCTTCGCGTTCCGGTTCAGGTCCCAGAGCCGGTCGAACGTCCCGCCGGTGTCGTCCGGACCGGAGTTGCTGATCACCGTGATGCCGGGGTACTTCGCCGCGATCGCCTTGCGGAACTCCGTGAAACGCGCGAAGAACTCGTCCGGCAGGTTCTCCTCGTTGCCGACGCCGACGTGTGTCAGGTTGAACGGCGCCGGATGCCCCATCTCGGCCCGTTTCCTCCCCCAGGTCGAGGTGACCGGGCCGTTGGCGAACTCGATCAGGTCGAGGGTGTCCTGGATGTGCCGCCGCAGCAACGCGGGATCGTCGGTGGCCCGGTTCTGCCCGCAGCCGGTGACCAGCGCGGGCACCACCGGCAGCGGCATCGCGCCGATGTCCTCGGAGAACTGGAAGTATTCGTAGTAGCCGATGCCGTAGGACTGGTTGTAGCCCCAGAAGTTCGCGTTCGTGGCGCGCTGCTCGACCGGGCCGATGGTGTCTTTCCACTGGTACGAGCGCTTCCGCTCCCAGTCCGGTGCCTCGTAGCCCCGGTGGCTGCCGGTGTTGACCAGACATCCGCCGGGGAACCGCACGAAACCGGGCTTGAGCGCGGCGATCTTCTCCGCGAGATCGGCCCGCATGCCGTTGGGCCGGTTCTTGTAGGTGTCGCGCGGGAACAGCGAAACCATGTCCAGCCGCAGTGTCCCGCCGCCGGACGCGGTCAGCGCGAGCCTGCCGAGCGCGCTCGACTCCCGTGCCCGCACGACGCCCGAGTACCGCACCCAGCCGTCGCCGCGGACCTGAACCCGCAGCGGATCGGCAAGCGCTTTCCCGGCGGGGTCGGTGACGGCCGCCGTGAGCGGCGTCCCCGCCGCCCGGTCGGTCCGGGCGAACACCGAGAAGTCGTACAGCTTGCCCTTCTCGACACGGATTCCCGAGTTGTACCCGGAGTTCGCGACACCGTATTCACCACTGGAAAGATCGAGCCGCAGATAGCGCCGGTTCCGCTCGTTGAGGCGCTGATCGTCGTCGGCGACCTGCACCTTGCCACTCCCCCCGCCTGCCGACGTCGTCGGTGCCCACGAGGTCAGCGGGGTGTACGAGGCGTTGTCGGCCTTGTCGTATTCGAAGGACCGGTTCTGGACGAGTTCGGCGTACAGCCCGCCGTCCGCGGCACGGTTGATGTCCTCGAAGAAGACGCCGTACATCGAACGGTCGATCGTGGCACCCCGGCCCGCCGCGTCGACGGCGAGCGTGTAGTCGGTCATCGGTGTCTGGCCCGAAGCGGCGGGGACGGGAACTCCTATCCCCAAGGCCATGATGGACGTCAGCGCGCCCAGCCGGACGATTCTCCTGCGCACAGCACTTCCTTTCGCACCTTTGCGATGGTCGTGGTTCGTTTCGGGTCAGATCCGGGTCCGGATGAAGCCGATCTTGTCGACCTCGTCCCCGGCCCGGCCGTGGAATCCCGCGATCTGCCAGCCCGGTACCGCGGCTCGGGTCACGCAGTCCGACGTCGCGGTCCCTGCCGACAACGTCCTGCCGCGGTCGGTGGTGAACGTGGCCGAGAAGATCCGGGTGGTGTTGTCGTGCTTGCCCCGGCAGAGCGTCGCGGCGGTGAGGTGTTCGCCGTTCTCCAGGGTCAAGGTGACGGCGGTTCCCCCGCTCCCACCGTGGGAGAGCGTGGTCCCGTTGGCGAGGGTGAGGCCGATGTTGTCCACCCGGGAGCCGCCGCGCAGGGACA
Organism: Amycolatopsis orientalis DSM 40040 = KCTC 9412; assembly: GCF_000478275.1. Lineage (GTDB taxonomy): Bacteria > Actinomycetota > Actinomycetes > Mycobacteriales > Pseudonocardiaceae > Amycolatopsis > Amycolatopsis orientalis. The sequence goes on along the minus strand of NZ_ASJB01000011.1, from coordinate 26,850 downwards.
GGGACCGGACACCGGCGCCGGCGGGGATCGCGTCGATGTCGGTGAAGTAGGAGCCATGCGGACCGCCGAACTGGTCGGTCGGCAGGAAATCCGCGTGCTGGCGCCAGGCGAAGGCGGTCGCGATCGGCGAATGATCCGAGAGCATCGCACCCGATTCGTCGAGGAACTTGGCGTGCTCGTTGGCGTAGGAGGTCGCTTCGAGGCTCACGAGCTTGCTGCCGCGGTAGAGGATCTTGTCGACGACCTCGCAGTCGTTCGTCACCGCCGCCGGGTCGCACACCAGCGCGGGGCTGCCCTGCGCGGGCGCGGTCCCGCCGCGGACCAGCTGGACCCAGGCGTCGGTCAGGCCGTTGTCGGCCGCGAACGCCGCGATCGTGTCGCCTGTCCTCGTGTAGCGGGTGTTGGTGTCGCCCATGACCACGACGGCGTTTCCCGCCGACCGGGTCTTCATGAACGCCGTCAGCTGCTTGAGGTTGGCCGCCCTCGACTTCAGGTCACCGTCGTTGGTCCCGGCGTTGGTGTGGAGGTTGTAGAAATCGGTGAACACGCCCTCGGCGAGCCGGACCCGCATGAAGGTGAACCCCTTCGGCGTGAGGCAGTCGCCGGAGTCGAACTGGCACGAGTCCCATTTGACGCGTTCGAAGTCGTCGACGTCGTAAGGGATACCCGACAGCGTGTTGAGGCCACTGCCGAAGCCCGCACCGCCGCTGGTCGGCGTCCGATGAGGATGGCCGTCGGCGGCGTAGAGCGTGGCGTGGTAGTTGAAATCCTCCTGGACGTGCACGACGTCGTAGGGGCCGATCCGGCCGCCGATCGCCCTCGTGGCCGGTTCCCGCGGCGTCGGCGCGCTCGAGAGGGATTCGGGCAGGCCGGCGATGTTGTAGGTGAGCACGGAGAACGTCCCGCTCGGAGCCGCTTCCGCGGCCGCCGGGACACCTGCCGTGAGCAGTAGAGCGGACGCTAGAACGAAGAACAGGCGCTTCGACACGGAAGTCTCCTGAGGTTCGGTACGGCGTGGGTGTCCCGGGTCGCCGGAGCGGCCCGGGACACCCACCCCGTCAGGTGGCGGTACGCGACCTGCGTTTGGTCCAGATGTCGTAGGCGACGGCGGCGAGCAGCACGAACCCCTTGACCAGGTTCACGCTCTCGGTCGGCGCGCCGATGAGGGACATGCCGTTGTTGATGACGCCCATGATCAGGCCGCCGGTGATCGCGCCGACCACCTTGCCGACCCCGCCCTGGACGGCGGCGCCGCCGATGAAGGCCGCGGCGATGGCGTCGAGTTCGAACATGTTGCCCGCGGTCGGCCCGGCCTGGTTGAGCCGTCCGGCGACGATGACGCCGGCGATCGCGGACAGCACGCCCATGTTGACGAAGATCCAGAACGTCACCGACTTGACCTTCACCCCGGACAGGGTCGCGGCCTGGAGGTTCCCGCCGATGGCGTAGATGTGCCGTCCGAACACCGCCCGCGTCGTCACCAGCGTGTACCCGATGACCAGCACGGACAGCAGGATCAGCACCCACGGCAGGTTCTTGTAGCGGGCCAGCTGGACCACCACGAACAGCACGACGGCGGCCGCGGCGACCATCTTCAGCAGGAACATCGGCAACGGATCGACCTCTTGCAGGTAGTTGATCCGCGCCGTGCGCTTACGCCACTGCGAGAAGACCGCGCCCGCGATCGCCAGCACGCCGACGAGAAGGCTCACCAGGTCGGCGCCGCCGAGCGGGCCGAGCCCGATGTTGCCGAGGTACCCGCCGGTGAACCCGTTCGCCAGCGTCCGCACCTCGTCCGGGAACGGGCCGATCCCCTGGTTCCCCAGCACGGTCAGGGTGAGCGCGCGGAAGATCAGCATCCCCGCCAGGGTCACGATGAACGCCGGGATGCCGAAGTAGGCGACCCAATACCCTTGCCACGCCCCGATCACCGCGCCGACGGCCAGCGTGATGAGCAGCGCGAGCGGCCACGCCATGCCGACGTTCACCATCAGCACGGCGGAGATCCCGCCGGTCAGCGCCACCACCGAACCGACCGACAGGTCGATGTGCCCGGCGATGATGATCAGGATCATCCCGATCGCGAGGATCAGCACGTAGGAGTTCTGCACGATCAGGTTCGAGATGTTCTGCGGTTCCAGCAGCGCGCCGCCGGTGAGGATCGAGAACAGCACGACGATCAGCGCGAAGGCGACGTAGATCCCGCTCTGGCGCGGGTTGAACGAGATCCGCCGTGGCGCCCTTTCCGGCGTGGATCCCTTCGGTTCCGGGACACCGGTGACGGTGTCTGCGGAGGCGGTGCTCATGACTTACTCCTGTTCCCTGGTCATCGCGTGCATGAGGACCTCCTGGGTCGCCTCTTCCCTGGCGACCTCACCGGTGATCCGGCCCGCCGACAGCGCGTAGATCCGGTCGCACAGACCGATCAGCTCCGGCAGCTCGGAGGAGATGACCAGCACGGCCTTGCCCTCGTCGGCGAGCCGGTTGATGATCGTGTAGATCTCGTACTTCGCGCCGACGTCGATACCGCGCGTGGGCTCGTCGAGGATCAGCACGTCCGGATCGGTCAGGATCCACTTGGACAGCACGACCTTCTGCTGGTTGCCGCCGGACAGCGTGCCCGTCACGCTCTGCACGTTCGGCGCCTTGATGTTCATGCTCTTGCGGAACTCTTCCGCGACCCGGTGTTCCTCGTTCTCGTCCACCCAGCCGCGGCGGGCGAGTTTGCCCAGCGCGGCGCCCGAGACGTTGCGCTGGATGTCCTCGATGAGGTTGAGCCCGTAGCGTTTGCGGTCTTCGGTGGCGTAGGCGATCCCGTGCTCGACGGCGTCGCCGACCGTGCGCACCTCGATCTCCTTGCCGTCCTTGATCAGGCGGCCGGAGATGTCCTTGCCGTACGAGCGGCCGAACACGCTCATCGCGAGTTCGGTCCGCCCGGCGCCCATCAGCCCCGCCAGCCCGACGATCTCGCCGCGCCGCAACGTCAGGCTCGCCCCGTCGACGACCACCCGGCCGTGCTGGGTCGGGCTGTGCACGGTCCAGTCCTCGATCCGGAGCACCTCGTCACCGATCCGCGGTTCCCTCGGCGGGAACCGGTTCTCGAGCTTCCGGCCGACCATCCCGGAGATGATCCGGTCCTCGGTCACACTGGCCGCGTCGAGCGTCTCGATCGTCCGCCCGTCCCGCAGGATGGTGATCGAGTCGGCGATCGCGGCGATCTCGTTGAGCTTGTGCGAGATCATGACGCAGGTGACGCCGTCGTCGCGCAGCCCTCGCAGCAGGTCGAGCAGATGCGCCGAGTCGTCGTCGTTCAGCGCGGCGGTCGGCTCGTCGAGGATCAGCAACTTGACCTCTTTGGACAGTGCCTTGGCGATCTCGACCAGCTGCTGCTTGCCGACACCGATGTCGAGCACCGGCGTCACCGGGTTTTCCCGCAGGCCGACGCGCTTCATCAGCTCGCCCGCCTCGTGGTTGGTCCGGTTCCAGTCGATCAAACCGCCGCGCGCCTTCTCGTTGCCGAGGAAGATGTTCTCCGCGATCGACAACTGCTGGCACAGCGCGAGTTCCTGATGGATGATCACGATCCCGCGCCGTTCGCTGTCGCGGATCGCGGAGAACGCGCACGGCTCGCCGTCGAAGACGATCTCGCCCTCGTACGAACCGTGCGCGTAAACACCCGAAAGAACCTTCATCAGCGTGGACTTGCCCGCGCCGTTCTCGCCGCAGATCGCGTGGATCTCACCCCGCCGCACCGACAGGTTCACGTCCTGCAGCGCCTTGACCCCGGGGAAGGATTTGGTGATCCCCCGCATCCGAAGGATTTCGTCGGTCACTTCCACTACCTCAGCTGTTCCGCTTTGTAGTAGCCGGAGTCGATGAGTTCCTTCTGGTAGTTGCCCTTGTTCAGGATCACCGACTCCAGCAGGAACGCCGGGACGACCTTCTGGCCGTTGTTGTAGTCCGTGGTGTTGTTGGTCTCGGCCTTGCCGCCCTTGAGCACCGCGTCGGCCATCTTGACCGTGGTGTCGGCGAGCTTGCGGGTGTCCTTGAAGATGGTCGAGTACTGCTCGCCCGCGATGATGGACTTCACCGACGCGACCTCGGCGTCCTGCCCGGTGACGACCGGGTACGGCTGACCCGGCGTGCCGTAACCGTTGCTCTTCAGCGCCGAAAGGATGCCGATGGAGAGGCCATCGTACGGCGAGAGCACCCCCTGGACCTTCGCGCCCGAGCTGTAGGTCTTGGTCAGAAGGTCTTCCATGCGCCGCTGCGCGGTCGCGGCCTGCCAGCGCAGGATCGCCGCGACGTTGAACGCGGTCTGACCACTCTTGACGACCAGCGTGCCGTTGTCCAGGTACGGCTTCAGGACCGACATGGCGCCGTTGAAGAAGAACGTCGCGTTGTTGTCGTCCGGCGAACCGGCGAACAGCTCGACGTTGAACGGGCCCTTGCCCTCACCCGGGGAACCGTCCTCCTTGAGGACCTTCAGCCCGGTGAGCAACGACGTCGCCTGCTGCACGCCGACCTTGAAGTTGTCGAAGGTCGCGTAGTAGTCGACGTTGGGGGTGTTGCGGATCAACCGGTCGTAGGCGATGACCGGGATCTTCTTGTCCGCGGCCTCCTGCAGCTGCGTGGTGATCGCGGTGCCGTCGATCGAGGCGATCACGAGCAGCTTCGCGCCCTTGGTGATCTGGTTCTCGATCTGGTTGACCTGCGTCGGGATGTCATCCTCCGCGTACTGGAGGTCGACCTGGTAACCCAGCTTCTCCAGCGCCGCCTTGATGTTGTCACCGTCGTGGATCCAGCGCTCCGACGACTTGGTCGGCATGGTGACGCCGACGAGCCCGCCCGCCGCGCCGCTGCCCGCGGCCGGCTGCTGCTCTCCCGTCTTCGTACTCGAACCGCAGGCGGTCAGCGCCGCTCCGACGCCGATCGCCATGGCCAGCGTGGCCAGTTTCGTGAACTTCATTGTTCCTTCTCCTCCGGTGGGGACCGCTCAGAAACCTTGTGCGAGCCGGTAGTACGCCTGGTTCCAGCGCATCCGGTCCGCGATCGACTCGGGCGTCGTCGTGTGGTCGATCATCAGCAGCTCGACGTCGAGCATGGTGGCCAGATCGCGGATCGATTCCGCGCCGACGGCCTGCGTGAGCACCGTGTGGTGCGGTCCGCCCGCGGTGATCCAGGCCTCCGCGGACGTCGCCAGCGACGGCGCCGGCTTCCAGACAGCGCGCGCCACCGGCAGGTTCGGCAACGGTTCGTCCGGCGCGACGACCTCGACCTCGTTGGCCACCAGGCGGAACCGGTCGCCGAGGTCGGCCATGCCGATGACCACGGCGTCGCCGGGGGCCGCGTCGAAGACCAGCCGGACCGGGTCCTCGCGGCCGCCGATACCGAGCGGGTGGATCTCGCAGGACGGGCGGGCGGCGGCGATGCTCGGGCAGACTTCGAGCATGTGGGCGCCGAGGATCTTCGGCTCGCCCGGGCCGAAGTGGTAGGTGTAGTCCTCCATGAAGGACGTTCCCAGCGCGGAATCGCGGCTCATCGCCTTCACCGCGGTCAGCAGCGCGGACGTCTTCCAGTCGCCCTCGCCACCGAAGCCGTACCCGTCGGCCATGAGGCGCTGCACGGCGAGGCCGGGCAGCTGGCGCAGCCCGCCGAGGTCCTCGAAGTTCGTGGTGAACGCGCCGAAACCGCCCTCGGTGAGGAAGGTGCGCAAGCCCTGTTCGATCCGGGCCGCGTAACGCAGGGATTCGTGCCGCTCCGCGCCCTTCGCCAGTTCCGGTGCGAGGGCGTACGCCTCGGTGTACTCCTCGACCAGCGTGTCGACCTCGGCGTCCGGGACGGCGTCGACCAGGGCGACGAGTTCGTTGACGCCGTAGGTGTTCACGGAGACGCCGAACTTCAGCTCCGCCTCGACCTTGTCCCCGTCGGTGACCGCGACGTCACGCATGTTGTCGCCGAACCGCGCGAGTTTGAGCGAGCCGAGCGTCTGGCGCCCGATCGCCGCGCGGACCCACGCGTCGATCCGCTTCGCGACCGACGGATCCGCGGCGTGCCCGGCGATGGTCTTACGCGGCACCCCGAGCCGGGTCTGGATGTAGCCGAACTCGCGGTCGCCGTGCGCGGCCTGGTTCAGGTTCATGAAGTCCATGTCGATGGACCGCCACGGCAGCGCCTCGTTGAGCTGGGTGTGCAGATGCAGCAACGGCTTCCGCAGCGCGTCCAGCCCGGTGATCCACATCTTGGCCGGCGAGAAGGTGTGCATCCACGCGATCACGCCGACGCAGGCGTCGTCCGCGTTCGCTTCGAGCATGACCCGCCGGATCGCCGACGGTTCGGTGAGCACCGGCTTCGCGACGATCTCCGCCGAGATCCGCCCGGTGTCGGCCAGCATCCGCTGGATCTGCAGCGACTGGCCGGCGACCTGCGCCAAGGTGTCTTCGCCGTACAGCGCCTGGCTTCCGGTGAGGAACCAGACCTCGGTCTTCCGCTGTGTGCTCACTTCTCTCCCTGCTGGCCGTAGACGTTCTGGTAGCGCGCGTAGAGCCGGTCGATGTCCTCTTCGGACAGTGGCTCCGGTTTCCCGAGCGCGGAGGCGATGTGGACGGTCCTGGCGACGTCTTCGACCATCACCGCGGCCTTGACCGCGTCCTTGGCGGTCCGGCCGACGGTGAACGGGCCGTGGTTGCGCATCAGCACCGCGGGTGACCGGCTGGACCGGAGCGTCTCGACGATCCCCCGGCCGATCGAGTCGTCCCCGATCAGCGCGAACGGCCCGACCGGGATCTCCCCGCCGAACTCATCGGCGATCATCGTGAGCACGCACGGGATCGGCTCGCCGCGGGCCGCCCAGGCGGTGGCGTAGGTCGAATGCGTGTGGACGACACCGCCGACCTCCGGCATGTGCCGGTAGACGTAGGCGTGCGCGGCGGTGTCCGACGACGGCGCGAGATCACCCTGCACGACCTCACCGTGGAGATCGGTGACGACCATCGTGTCGGCGCTCAGCTCGTCGTAGGAGACGCCGGACGGCTTGATCACCATCAGGTCGTGGCCGGGGACCCTGGCCGACACGTTGCCCGCCGTCCAGATGACCAGCTCGTACCTGGTCAGCTCGCTGTGCAGCCGGGCGACGGTGTCCCGCAGTTCCTCGAAGGTGTCCGTGATGTCGGCGGCCAGGCTCATCGGTGCTGTCCTTTCCGGACGGAGGCGGCCGCGCGACGGCGGGCGGCGAGACGGTGCATGACGTCGTTGGCGCCGCGGCCGAAGTAGTCGTGCAGCGCGGCGTACTCGGCGTAAAGGTCGTCGTACGCCTTGACGTTCTCGGCGATCGGCCGGTAGACCGCGCGGCGGACCGAACCCATCTCCGCCGCGGCGGCGGGGACGTCCGGATGCGCGCCCGCGGCGACGGCGGCGTGGATCGCCGAGCCCAGCGCGGGACTCTGCGTGGAGCCCGCGACCGAGAGCGGCAGGTTCGTGACGTCGGCGTAGATCTGCATCAGCAGCTCGTTCTTGACCAGGCCACCGGCGACGATCAGTTCGGTGACCGGGACGCCGGCGCGCTCGAAGGTCTCGACGATCGTCCTGGTGCCAAACGCGGTGGCCTCCAGCAGCGCCCGGTAGGTGTCCTCGGCGCGGGTCGCCAGCGTCTGGCCGACGACGACTCCGGAGAGCTCGTGATCCACCAGTACCGAACGGTTCCCGCTGTGCCAGTCCAGTGCGACGAGACCGTGCTCGCCGATCTCCTGCGTCGCGGCGAGCCGGGTCAGCAGTTCGTGGACGGAGATGCCCGCTTCCTGGGCGTCGTACACATAGGATGCCGGGACACCGTGTTCGACGAACCAGCCGAAGATGTCGCCGACACCGCTCTGCCCGGCCTCGTAGCCCCACTGCCCGGCCACGATCCCGCCGTCGACGACACCGCACATCCCCGGCACCTCACGCAGTTCGGCGCCGTTCATCACGTGACAGGTGGAGGTGCCCATGATCGCCACCATCTGGCCGGGCGCGACGGCCTGGACCGCGGGCGCGGTGACATGCGCGTCGACGTTCCCGACGGCGACCGCGATCGCCTCGGGCAGTCCGGTCCACTCCGCGGCCTGCGCGCTCAGGCTCCCGGCCTTGGCGCCGAGCGCGCCCAGCGGGTGCATGAGCTTGTCGTCCACAAAGGACCCGAAACCGGGGGCGAGTGCTTCGAGGAAGCCGACGCCCGGGTACCGGCCGTCCTGCAGGATGCCCTTGTAGCCCGCGGTGCAGGCGTTGCGGACGTAGGTTCCGGTGAGCTGCCAGACGATCCAGTCCGCGGCTTCGACCCAATGCCGCATCCGCGAGTACACCCCGGGGGCCTCTTCGAAGACCTCCAGCGCCTTGGCGAATTCCCACTCAGAGGAGATCAGCCCGCCGTACCGCGGCAGCCACGACTCGCCGCGTTCCCGCGCCAGCGCGTTGATCCGGTCGGCCTGCGGCTGCGCGGAATGGTGGCGCCACAACTTCACGTAGGCGTGCGGTTCCCCGGCGAACTCGGGCAGTTCGCACAACGGGGTGCCGTCGGCGGTGGTCGGCACCATGGTGCAGGCGGTGAAATCGGTCCCGATGCCGATGACGTCGGCGGGATCCGCGCCGGCGGCCCGGATCGCCTCCGGTACGGCGGTGCGGAGGACGTCGACGTAGTCCGACGGCACCTGCAGCGCCCAGTCCGGCGGCAGGCCCTGTCCGGTCTCCGGCAGGATCCGGTCGATCACGCCGTGGCGGTACTCCGAAACCGCGCTGCCCAGTTCCGCGCCGTCACGGACCCGGACCACGACGGCCCGGCCGGACAGCGTCCCGAAGTCGACGCCGACGACCAGCGGTTCCCCTGTACTCACTTCTTCTCCCGCAATGTTAGCGTTCACATTCTTGGTCGTTGGCCACCGAAGAGCGGTGGCGGCGGTTTTAAGTGGCCCGCCTGCCGGCGAGCCGTTGCAGGACGATGAAGGCGAACAGCAGCGCTCCCGTGATGATCGAGGTCCACCAGGAGTTGAGCGTGCCGTCGAAGGTGATCAGGGTCTGGATGATGCCCAGCACCATGATCCCGAGCACCGTGCCGAGGACGTAACCGGAGCCGCCGGTGAGCAGCGTGCCGCCGATGACGACCGCCGCGATCGCGGTCAGCTCCAGCCCGACCCCGTTGAGCGGGTCGCCGGAGGACTTGTACAGCACCAGGAGCAGGCCGCCGAGCGCCGAGCAGAACCCGCTGAGCGTGTAGACCGCGATCCGCGTGCGGCCCACGTTCAGCCCCATCAGCAGTGCGGACTTCTCGTTTCCGCCGATCGCGTACACCGTCCGGCCGAACCGCGTTCCGTAAAGGACATACGCGGCGACGGCGACCACCACGAGCGCGACGACCACGCCGATCGAGATGTGCAGTTCACCGCCCAGCGGGATCTGTGCCTGCGCGAGGCTCGCGACTGTCGCGTTGTCGATCGAGTACGCCTGGGTGCTGATCGTGTAGCAGAGCCCCCTGGCGAAGAACATCCCGATCAGGGTCGCGATGAACGGCTGGATCTCGAAGACGTGGACCAGCACGCCCATCCCGAAGCCCAGCGCCGCGCCGATCAGCAGGACCGCCGGGATCACCGCGAACACCGGCCAGCCCTGGTTCTGCAGCAGGTCGGCCGAGACCACAGTGGACAGCGCGACCACCGAACCCACGGACAGATCGATGCCGCCGGTGAGGATCACGAACGTCATCCCGACGGCGACCACCAGCAGGAAGGCGTTGTTGATGAACAGGTCGAGCACGACCTGGCCGGAACCGAACGCCGTGTAGCTGGAGGCGCCGAAGACGTACGCGCCGATGAGCATCGCCATCGTCGCCAGGATCGGGAGGTGCCGGCGGCGCGGCCGGTAGCCCTTGACCCGCTCGAATGCGGTGGTCATACCCCGGCCTCCACCTTCTCCGTCCGGACGACGGGGGACGGCGGCACCGTTTTCCGCCGCCTGGCGAGCTTCTTGCGGAACGCCGGCGACTGCAGCAGGCAGACGGCCAGCACGACCAGCGCCTTGAACAGCATGATCGCCTGCGGCGCGATGCCGAGCGCGTAGACCGTGGTGGTCAGCGTCTGGATGAGGAGCGCGCCGATGACCGAGCCGGTGAGCGAGAACCGGCCGCCGGTCAGCTGCGTGCCGCCGATGACGATGGCGAGGATCGCGTCGAGTTCGATGAACTGCCCGGCGTTGTTGCCGTCGGCGCTGTGCACGTTCGCGCTGATCATCAGCCCGGCGATCCCGGCGCAGAGCGCGCAGAACACGTAGGTGAGCCAGATCAGCCTCGCTGACCGCAGCCCGGCGAGCCTGCCCGCCTCGGGATTGCCGCCGACGGATTCGACCAGCAGGCCCAGCGCGGACCGGCGGACGAGCAGCGCAGCGATGGCGAACACCGCCAGCGCCAGGAGGATCGCGCTCGGCAGCCCGAAGACGAACCCGCTGCCGATCCACTCGTACGGCCCGGAGTTGATGGTGATGATCTGGCCGCCGGTGATCAGCTGGGCGATCCCGCGTCCGGCGACCATGAGGATCAGCGTCGCGATGATCGGCTGGATGCCCAGCACCGCCACCAGCCAGCCGTTCCACGCGCCGAGCGCGACGGCCAGCCCGAGCGCCATCCCGACCGCGGCGAGCACTCCGCCGAGACTGTTCTGGTCGCCGAGGCCGCTGATGTGCAGGCACGCGAGCGCGCCGCTGATCGCGACGACGGCGCCGACGGAGAGGTCGATCCCCCGCGTCGCCACCACCAGGGTCATGCCGATCGCGATGAGGATCAGCGGCGCCCCGTTCTTGAGGATGTCGATCACGTTGCCGTAGAGATGCCCGTCGCGCAGTTCGAGGGCGAAGAAGGACGGCTGGGCGATGAGATCGCCGAGCAGCAACGCCAGCAACGCGACCACGGGCCAGAACAACCGGTACCCGGTCAGTTTCCTCATCGGGCGACTCCTTCCGCCATGGTCGCCATGACCTGGTCCGCGGTCAGCGAGTCGTTGTCCAGCACCGCGACCACCGACCGGTCGCGCAGGACGACGACCCGGTGGCTCAGCCGGAGGACCTCCTCCAGTTCGGCGGAGATGAACACCACGGCCATCCCGTCGTCCGAAAGCCGGGTGACGAGCCGCTGGATCTCCGTCTTGGCACCGATGTCGATGCCGCGGGTGGGCTCGTCGAGGATCAGCAGCCGCGGTTCGGTGATGAGCCAGCGCGCGAGCAGCACCTTCTGCTGGTTCCCGCCGCTGAGATCCCCGACCTTCGCCTCGGGGTTCGCCGGCCGGATGTCGAGCGCCTGGATGTAGCGTTCGGCGATCTCGTCCTGGCGCCGCCGCGAGATCGGCCGGGCCCAGCCCCGCGAAGCCTGCAGCGCGAGCACGATGTTCTCGCGCACGGTGAGTTCCTCGACGAGGCCCTCGGTCTTGCGGTTTTCCGAACAGAACGCGATGCGCCGGTCGAGGCCGGTACGCGGGGTCTTCAGCGACACCGGTTCGCCGTTGATCCGCACCGAACCGCTGTCCGCGTGATCGGCGCCGAACAGCAGCCGGGCCAGTTCGGTGCGGCCGGAGCCGAGCAGCCCCGCCAGGCCGATGACCTCGCCCTCGCGGATGTCCAGCGAGAACGGCGCGACACCGCCCTTGCGGCCGACCCCGTCCGCTTCGAGGAACACCGGGGCGCCGGCCACCTCGGACCGGCTGTGGCCCGCGTCCTCGATGTCCTCGAGCGCGGCCAGTTCCTTGCCGATCATCCTGGTGACCAGGTCGACCGGGCTGATCTCCTCGGTGCGGTACTCACCGATGAGCTTCCCGTTGCGCAGCACCGTCATCCGGTCCGCGACGGCGAAGACCTGCTCGATGAAATGGGAGACGAACAGGATCGCCATCCCCTGATCCCGCAGCGAGCGCACCACGTTCAGCAGCCGCTCGACCTCACCGGCGTCCAAACTGGACGTCGGCTCGTCGAGGACCAGGACGCGGGCGTCGACGTCGAGCGCCCTGGCGATCGCGACCAGCTGCTGCACCGCGATCGAACAGCTGCTCAGTTCGGCCGACACGTCCACTTCGACGTCCAGCCTGGCCAGCAGCGCGACCGCCCGGCGGCGCATCTCGCGCCAGTCGATGCGGCCGCGCCGGCGCGGCTCCTTGCCGAGGCAGATGTTCTCCGCCACCGACAGGTTCGGGCACAGATTCACTTCCTGGTACACGGTGCTGACACCGGACCGTTGTGCCTCACCGGGGCCGCTGAACGCGACCGGTTCCCCGGCGAGTTCGATCGCGCCCGCGTCCACCCCGTAGACGCCGGTGAGCACCTTGATCAAGGTGGACTTCCCGGCACCGTTCTCGCCCATCAAGGCGTGCACCTCACCGGGGAACATCCGGAAGGAGACGTCGTCGAGGGCGACCACACCGGGGAATTCCTTCCGGATGTGGCTCATCCGCAGCAGCTCAGGAGGTTCTGTCATCGCTGACCTTGTTTCGGGGGGACGCGGGCGGGAGATCAGTACTGACGCTGCGGCAGCGCGGCCTTGGCGGCCGCCTGGTCGAACTCGGTCTCGGCGGTCTCGATGCGCGGCGGCACCTGCTCACCGGCGGCGACCTTCTTGACCAGGTCCATCAGCTGCGGGCCGAGCAGCGGGTTGCATTCGACGACGTGGTTGATCTTGCCGTCGGCCAGTGCCTGCAACGCGTCGCGGACGCCGTCGACCGAGACGATCTTGATGTCCTTGCCGGGCACCTTGCCCGCCGCTTCGATCGCTTCGATGGCGCCGAGGGCCATGTCGTCGTTGTGCGCGTACAGCACGTCGATCTTGGGCTGGGACTTCAGGAAGGCCTCCATGACCTCCTTGCCCTTGGCCCGGGTGAACTCCCCGGTCTGCGAGGCGACGACCTTGAACTTCGGCTCGGCGGAGATGACGTCGGCGAAGCCCTTCTTGCGGTCGTTCGCCGGCGCGGAGCCGGTGGTGCCCTGCAGTTCGACGATGTTCACGTCACCGGGGGCGGAACCGAACTCCTTGGTCAGCCACTGCCCCGCCTTCTTGCCCTCGGCGACGAAGTCCGAACCGAGGAAGGTCTTGTACAGCGTCTTGTCCGGCGAGTCGACGGCCCGGTCGGTGAGGATCACCGGGATGTTCGCCGTCTTCGCCTCCTTGAGCACGGTGTCCCAGCCCGATTCGACGACCGGCGAGAAGGCGATGACCTTCACCTTCTGCTGGATGTAGGACCGGATCGCGGTGATCTGGTTCTCCTGCTTCTGCTGCGCGTCGGAGAACTTCAGCTCGATCCCCGCCGCCTTCGCGGATTCCTGGATCGACTTGGTGTTCGCGGTCCGCCAGCCGCTTTCCGCGCCCACCTGGGCGAACCCGAGGGTGATGGCGCCGCCGCCTTCACCCGTCCCGCCGCCACCGCCACAAGCGGTGAGCACGAGCAGACCGGCCACTCCGGCCACGATCGCCGTCCACGGTTTTCTTGCCACATCGACTCCTAGATCCGCACTGATCATCTGAGTTAGCGTTAACATTTGGGCCGGACGCCAAGATCGGACCCGGCTCCGGTACTACGAGATGCCGGTGCTCTCCCGCACGATCAATTCGGGAGACACCAGGTCACGGGCACGTTCTTCGCCACCGTTCATGCGGCGGCGGAGAAGCTCGAACGTCCGCCTTCCGACTTCGACGAAGTCCTGGCGCACCGTCGTCAGCGGCGGCGTGTAATAGGCCGCCTCGGGAACGTCGTCGAATCCGACGATGCGCACCTCCCCTGGCACATTCACCCCTGCTTCGGTGCAGGCACGGAGAAAGCCGAGGGCCATCTGGTCATTCGCCACGAACACCGCGTCGAGTCCCTTTTCGCCGACGAGGGATCGCCCCGCCGCGTAACCGGACCGCGCGCTCCAGTCACCCCGCACGACCGGCGGGATCCGCACGTCGTGTCGTTGCAGGGTCTCCCGCCAGCCACGCTCGCGGTCGAGCGCCTCCAGCCAGTCTTCCGGTCCGGCGACATGCCAGACGGTCTTGTGCCCGAGGCCGAGGAGATGTTCGGTCGCCCGGCGGGCGCCGTCGTACTGGTCGACCGAGATCACCGGTACCGGCGCCTCTTCCCCGCCGCCGACCGCGACGAGCGGCACGTCCCGGGGCGCCGCTTCGAGGGCGCGGCCCGCGGTGACGTGCGGGGCGATCACGACGATGCCTTCGACGGCCTGGCGCCGCAGGCGTTCCACCGCGTCGGTGATCGAGGAGCGGCCGGGACGGCTGATGCTCGTTATGTTCGTCGCGTAGCCGGCTTCGCGGGCGGCGTGCTCGATTCCGCTCAGTGTGCTGGCCGGACCGTAGAGGTTGGCCTCCAGTGCGATCACGCCGAGTGTGCCGGAACGGCCGGTGACCAGGGCGCGGGCGACCGAGTTCGGCCGGTAGTCCAGCTGCTCGATGGCGGCGTTGACCCGGACGCGGGTCTCGGCGCGCACCGGGCCGGTGCCGTTGATGACGCGGGACACCGTCATATGGGAGACACCGGCGAGCGCGGCGACGTCGGTGAGGCTCGCCTGCTTGCCCGCGGGCACCTTGCTCTGCTCGCCGACGGTGTCGCGTGCCATCGCCTGTCTCCCCTCGCAGCTCCTCGCCGGGTGACGAGTGCCGCAAGTGTTAGCGATAACACGGACAGGGTCAAGAGGACTTGTCGTCACAGTCGGGTCACGGACCGGGCCGCCGGTTCGAACGCGCGGCGGAGCCGGACTCGGCGGCTCCGGTTCGCGCCGGCGGCCTGGTGATCACCTGGCCGAACAGGGCGCCAGTGCGCCAAGACCCTGCGGTTTCGCCGCCGCACGGCCGATCGAGATCGCGATCCGTTCGATCGCCGCGGTCCGCTTGTCCGTCAGCGGGCCGAGGATCGCGTTCTGGACGAAGTTCGGACCGCCCTGACCCACCGACGACGCCAGCCGCTGCTCGGCTTCGGCGATCTGCGTCCGCAACTGCGCCAGATTCCGGTCGACTTCAGCCTGCGCCCGCGCCGGGATCTCGGGCAACCTGCTCGCGACGTCGGGGCACACGATCCGGCGGGCACCCGTGACGCCACCCGCGCTCGAGGACGGGGCGGAACTCGGGGCGGCGCTCGGGGCGGCGCTCGGCGCCCCACCCGATCCCAGTGAACAGGGGGCGAGATCCGCCAAACCCTGTGGTTTCGCCGCCGCACGACCGATCGAAATGGCGATCCGTTCGATCGCCGCCGTCCGCTTGTCCGCCAACGGACCGAGGATCGCGTTCTGGACGAAGTTCGGACCACCCTGACCCACCGACGACGCCAAGCGCTGCTCGGCCTCGGCGATCTGCGTGCCCAGCTGCGCCAGATTCCGATCGACCTCGGCCTTCGCGCGTGCCGGGATCTCGGGCAACCTGCTCGCGACGTCCGGGCACACGATCCGGCTCGCCGCCTGCGCCGCGCCGGCACTGTCGGAGTTGCCCGTGGCCGTCGACACGACCAGGACACCGGCGGCGATGGCCAGCCCCAGCGCGCCGGTGGCGATCTTCGTCCGGCGGGAAACGCGATGGGCGCCTGCTCTTCGAGACATAGGTATCTCCATTGTCGAGTAAAGGGGAAATGAATGCGGTGAGAAATCAGCGACGGCCGACTCCACCTGCCCATATCGTGACCTTTCCGGCGCGGCGTTGTCCAGGGAAAAGACCGGAAAAAGAAAAGGGAAACATCTTTGAACCGAACGGTTCCGCGGTCCGTATCAGATAAGGAAGCGACCATGGCCGCGACAGGGCCGTCACTTGACCGAAAGGTGCCACCGTTCTACCGTCAGCATGCACAGCAAACTGTTAACGCTAACAGTTTCATCGGTCAAGGAAGCCCGAGGGAGCCCTCCACGATGATCTCCTCGCGTCCACGCCGTTCCGGCGCCCTTTTCGCGACGGTGGCAGTACTGCTCGCGAGCGCCGGCCTGTCCCCGGCCACCGCGGCGCCGTCCGGCGGCACTCCTGACCAGGCCAAGGCACGGGAAGTGGCGAACACACTTTCGGTTCCCGGCATCGACGACGTCCGAGGCAACCTGACCCTGCCCGGCACCGGCCAGGGCGGCACCACGATCCGTTGGCAGTCCTCGGATCCCGCGGTGATCACCCCGACCGGCGAGGTCGCCAGGCCGGACGCGGCGACCAAGACGGTCACGCTCACCGCCACCGTCGCCAGCGGACGGGACACCGCGACCCGGCGGTTCACCGCGACAGTGCCCCCGAAACCCGCTCAGCAGCCCCTTTCCGGCTACAGCTTCTTCTACTTCACCGGGGAAGGGACTCCGGACGGCGAGCAGATCTACACCGCGGCCAGCAAGGGCAACGACCCGTTGAACTGGACCGAACTCAACAACGGCAAGCCGGTGCTCAGGTCGAGCCTCGGGGAGCTGGGCGTCCGCGACCCGTTCATCCTCCGCTCCCCCGACGGCGACAAGTTCTATCTGCTCGCCACCGATCTGAAGATCCACGACGGCCGCGGCTGGGATGCCGCGCAGCGCACCGGCAGCCGTTCGATCATGGTGTGGGAGTCCACCGACCTGGTCACCTGGTCCCGTCAACGGAGCGTCCAGGTCTCCCCGCCGACCGCCGGGAACACGTGGGCACCCGAGGCGTTCTGGGACGCCAAGCGCGGCAGCTACGTCGTCTACTGGGCCTCGAAGCTCTACGCGGACAACGATCCCGCGCATACCGGCGACAGCTACAACCGGATGCTTTACGCCACGACACGCGACTTCGTGACCTTCAGCCAGCCGAAGGTGTGGATCGACCCGGGATATTCGGTGATCGATTCCACGGTCATCGAGGACAAGGGCACGTACTACCGGTTCACCAAGGACGAACGCAATCCGACGTCGTCCTCGCCGTGCAGCAAGTACATCACCGCCGAGAAGTCGACCGATCTGCTCGACCTCTCCTACGACTTCGTCGCCGACTGCATCGGCAAGGGGAATCCCGGTCTGGACCGCGGCGAAGGCCCGACCGGCTTCAAGTCCAACACCGAGAACAAGTGGTACCTGTTCATCGACGAGTACGGCGGCCGCGGCTACGTCCCGTTCGAGACCACCGATCTCGCGTCCGGCAAGTGGACCATGTCGACCGGGGCGAAGCTGCCCGCGTCACCCCGGCACGGCACCGTTCTCCCGGTCACGCAGGCCGAACTCGACAGGCTGACCGCGCCGCCCGCTCCCGCGAAGGCCGACCGGAACGGTCTCGTGGCGCATTGGCCGCTCAACGGGAAGTCGGGCACGACCGCGGCCGACAGCACCGGCCACGGTTACGACGGCGCGCTCGCGGGTGACGTGAAGTGGGCCGACGGCACACTGGAGTTCGGCGGCACCACCGGTCACGTGCAGCTCCCGAACAACCTGCTGAACGGCGCGGCGTCGGCCACCGTGTCCGCCGACGTCCTCGTCGATCCGGGCCAGCAGACGCCCTACTTCCTCTACGGTTTCGGCAACACCGGCCCGTCCGGCGCCGGGGACGGGTACCTCTTCGCCACCGGCGGTACCGGTGGCGACGGCTTCCGGGGCGCGATCGCGACCGGGAACTGGACCACCGAGCAAGCCGCGGCGGCGAAGGGCGGTCTGTCCCGCGGAGTATGGAAGAACGTCACGCTCACCGTCGGCGGCGGCAGAGCCGTGCTGTATTCCGACGGCGTCGAGGTAGCGCGCAACGACAAGGTCACCATCAAACCGTCCGACCTCGGCGGCGGGGTCACCGCGGCGAACTACCTCGGCCGTTCCGTCTACTCGGCGGACAAGAAGTTCAAGGGCCGGATGAAGGACGTCCGCCTCTACAACCGGGCCCTCTCCGGGGCCGAGGTCGCGGGACTGCCCTCGAACAGCACGCTCATCCGCTCGGTCGCGCTCGACGCGCTGAAGGCCCCGGCGGTCATCGACGCGGGTGCCGGCACGGTCGTGCTGCCGGTGCGGCCCGGCACCGATCCGCGCCGGCTCAGCCCGCGGTTCACCCTGGCCCCGGGCGCGAAGATCAACCCGGGTGACGGCCGCGCTGTCGATCTCAGCCGCCCGAAGCGCTACACGGTCGTCGCGCCCGGCGGGCAGACCCGGGCCTGGACCGTCGAAGCCCGCGAAATGCGCAGCCCCGCGCTTCCGGGACTGAACGCGGATCCGAACATCGTCGCGTTCGGCGGCACCTACTACCTCTACCCCACCACCGACGGCTTCGACGGCTGGAGCGGCACGACGTTCTCGGCGTGGTCGTCGAAGAACCTCGTCGACTGGACGAACCACGGTGTCGCCCTCGATCTCGGCCCCGGCGTGAGCTGGGCGGACAAGAACGCCTGGGCGCCGACGATCGCCGAGGCAGGCGGCAAGTACTACTTCTACTTCTGCGCGGAGGCCAAGATCGGCGTCGCCGTCGGTGATTCACCGACCGGGCCCTTCACCGACACCGGCGAACCGCTCATCGCGAAGAATCCGGGAGGCGGCCAGGCGATCGATCCCGCGGTCTTCGTCGACCGCTCGGGAAAGCCGTACCTGTACTGGGGCAACGGCGAGGCGTACGTCGTACCGCTGAACGACGACATGGTCTCCTTCGACCCGGCCGCCGTCCAGCGGATCACCGGACTCGACGACTTCCGCGAGGGCCTCTTCATGGTCGAGCGGAACGGTACTTACCACCTGACCTGGTCCGTCGACGACACCCGCAGCGAGGACTACCGCGTCGCCTACGCCACGGCGCCCAGCCCGACCGGCCCGTTCACGAACCGCGGCCTGATCCTGAGCAAGGACACCTCACTGGGGATCAAGGGCACCGGGCACAGTTCGATGCTGCGGGTGCCGGGAACGGACGAGTGGTACCTCGCCTATCACCGCTTCGCCATCCCCGGCGGCGACGGGACGCACCGCGAAACCGCCATCGACAAGTTGTCCTTCACCCGCGACGGCCGGATCGCTCCGGTCAAGCCGACCCTCGAAGGCGTCGCGCCGCGGCCGATCCCGCCGCGGTGAACCGGGGTCAGCTCGAAGCGCGATGGGTGAGGGAGACCGGCAAGATCCGCTGGCGGGGCTTGAGCTCCCTGTCGTCCATCACCGCGAGCAGCGTCTCGACCATCGCGTGGACCTGCTCGCGCGGGTCCTGGTGCACCGAGGTCAGGGGCGGTTCCATCTCGGGCGCGAGCGTCGCGTTGTCGTCGAAGCTGACGACGGCGACGTCCGAGGGGATCCGCCGTCCGGCCGCGTGCAGGGTCCGGAGGGCGCCCACGGCCATCATGTCGCTGGCCACGAAGACGGCGTCGAGGTCGGGACGGCGTTCGAGGAGGTTCGACATCGCCTTCGCGCCGCCGGTGAGCGTGAAGTCGGCCTCTTCGACCAGGTCCGCGGGGTCGAGTCCGGCGTCGAGCAGGGTCTTGCGCCAGCCGGAGAGCCGGTCGATCGCCGCGCTCTGGTCCTGCGGGCCCGCGATCGTGGCGATATGGCGATGGCCTGTCTCGACCAGATGCGCGACCGCCAGCTTCGCGCCGCCCTCGTTGTCGAAGTCGACGACGTGGACGCCGCGTTTGAGTCCGGCCGCCTGCCCGCCGTACACCACCGGGATCCTCAGCTGCCGCAACGCCTTGGGCAGCGGGTCGGTCCGGTGCGGGGCGAACACCAGCACGCCGTCGACGTGCCCGCCGTCGAGGAACCGCACCGTACGGTCGAGGTCCTCGCGCGTGTCGCTGAAGATCAAGACCATCTGGCAGCCGATGTCGGCCAGTTCGCGGTATCCCGCCCGCATGACCGCGGTGCGGTACGGGTCGTCGAGCAGCCGCGCCTCCGGTTCCGACAGCACGACCGCGACCGCCCCGGTCCGCCTGGTGACCAGCGACCGGGCCGCCTGGTTCGGGGAGTAGCCGAGTTCGCGGGCCGCGGCCTGCACCTTCTCCCGCGACCGCGCGCTGACGTAACCGTCGTCGTTGAGCGCGCGGGAAGCCGTCGACCGGCTGACCCCGGCGGACGCGGCGACGTCTTCCAGCGTCGGCCGCTCGTCTTCCCCTGGTCGAGGCCCCACCCGCGTCACCTTCACCCTTCAGCATCATCCGTACACCGACAGCTTAGTGTCCGCGGGCCCCGGCGCTGAGAGCGCTCCCGTGATGGAAACGCTCTTATTACAAGCTCTTGACATGACTATGCGGTGGCGACAGACTCGGCGCATCCTGGGAGCGCTCCCATTTTCTGGTCATACCGCGACGGCGTTCCCATCCATCGGCAAGGGGTTAGAGACACGTGAGAACCATCCGGAACGGCCTGGTGCTGGCACTGGGTATCACGATGACGGCATTCGGCGTGAGCGCGTGCGGCGGTGACGACGGCGGGACACCCGCCGCGTCCGACCCGAACGCGAAGGTCGAGCTGACGCTGGCGACGTTCACCGAATTCGGCTACGAGGAGCTCATTCCCGAATACGAGCGGCTGCACCCGAACATCAAGATCACCCACCGCAAGACCGGCCAGGGCGGGCCGTACCACCAGGAACTCATCACGAAACTGGCGGCGGGTTCGGGACTCGCCGACGTCACCGCGGTCGAGGAGGGGCACCTGTCGAACGTCCTCGACAAGGGCTCGAAGTTCAACGACCTCCCCAAGATCGGCCCGGCGGAGGCCTCCCCCGACCGCTGGCTCGGCTGGAAGTACGACGCGGCGAAGACCAAGGACGGCAAGGTCATCGGCTACGGCACGGACATCGGGCCGCTGGCGATGTGCTACCGCAAGGACATGTTCCAGGCGGCGGGCCTGCCGACCGATCCCGAAGCGGTCAAGCCGCTGTTCGCGACCTGGGACAGCTACTTCGCCGCGGGCGAGCAGTACGTCTCCAAGACCGGCGGCAAGGCGTGGTTCGACTCGGCGTCGCAGAACTTCAACGCCATGGTCAACCAGCTCCCCACCGGTTACATCGGGAACGACGACAAGCTCGCCGTGGAGACCAACCAGGGCATCAGGGACGCGTGGAACAAGGTCACCGCGGCCGTCGCGAAAGGACAGTCGGCCAAGCTCACCGCGTTCAGCAACGAGTGGAACTCCGGCTTCAAGCAGAGTGCCTTCGCCACGAAGGTGTGTCCCGCGTGGATGCTCGGCGTGATCAAGGAGCACTCGGGCCCGGAGAACGCAGGCAAGTGGGCGGTCACCGCGGCGTTCCCCGGTGGCGGCGGCAACTGGGGCGGTTCGTACCTGACCGTCCCGACGCAGTCGAAGCACCCGAAGGAGGCGGCCGAACTCGCCGCCTGGCTGACCGCGCCGGAGCAGCAGATCAAGGCGTTCCAGGCCAAGGGCACCTTCCCGAGCCAGGTCAAGGCGCTGGAGGACCCGGCGCTGCTGGGCAAGACCGACCCCTACTTCGGTGACGTCAAGGTCGGCGAACTGTTCGCCGAGCAGGCCAAGAAGGTCGCCAAGCCGCAGTACAAGGGCCCGGGTGACGGCCAGATCCAGGAGAACGCTTCGAGCCCGGCGCTCCAGGCCGTCGAACAGGGCAAGTCGGCGGAAGAGGGCTGGACGCAAATGCTCGACGCCGCGAAGAAGATCACGCGCTGACCGATGACCGTCGTCGACAAGATCGCGCCGGAAGGGAGTAAGGCCGGGGTGCGCACGTCACCCCGGCCCACCCTCCGGCATCGCCTGAGCCGGTGGGACGTCAAGGTTTCGCCGTACCTCTACATCGCCCCGTTCTTCATCGTGTTCGGGGTCGTCGGGCTGTTCCCGCTGCTCTACACGGCGTATGTGTCGCTGTTCAGCTGGGAGGCGGGCGACGACGCCCCGGACTTCATCGGGCTGGACAACTTCAAGCAGCTGTTCGCCGACACGCAGTTCTGGAACGCGCTCGAGAACACCGTCAGCATCTTCCTGCTCTCCAGCGTTCCCCAGCTGATCATCGCGGTGCTCCTGGCGGCGCTGCTCAGCGCCAGGCTGCGCGGGGCGACCGGCTGGCGCGTCGGCATCCTGCTCCCCTACGCCGCCAGCCTGGTGGCATTGGGGATCATCTTCGCGAACCTGTTCGGGCCGAAGTACGGCCTGGTCAACGGCCTGCTGCAGACCATCGGCCTCGATCCGGTCGACTGGCAGGCAGGCCGGTTCAGCAGCCATGTCGCGATCGCGATCATGGTGAACTGGCGCTGGACCGGGTACAACGCGCTGATCGTGCTGGCGGCCATGCAGGCCATCCCGAAGGAACTGCACGAAGCCGCCCTGATCGACGGCGCGGGAACGGCACGCCGGTTCTTCAGCATCACCCTCCCGCTGCTGAAGCCGACGCTGATCTTCGTCACGATCACCTCGACGATCGGCGGGCTGCAGATCTTCACCGAGCCCAAGCTGTTCGACGCCATGCCGGGGTCGAACAACGGCGGCTCGTCCAACCAGTTCCAGACCGTGACGCTGTACCTGTACCAAACGGCCTTCGAGAACTACGAACTCGGCTACGCCTCGGCGATCGCCTGGGTCCTGTTCCTGATCATCGTGCTGATCGCGCTGGTGAACTTCTTCCTCACCGGCAGGCTCGCCCGGACCCCGGCGGTGAAGAAGTGATGACCACCATCCACAGTGGACTCAAAAACGGCGGGCTGAAGCGGGGTGTCGCGGCACTGGGCAAACCGCGCCGGTCGACCTACATCGTGCTCGCGATCTTCGTACTGGGTTCGCTGTTCCCGTTCTACTGGTCGTTCCTGGTGGCCAGCCGGGACAGCGGGATGCTCACCGAACGGGTCCCGCCGTTCCTGCCCGGCGGCAACTTCTTCGCCAACGCGGCGCGGGTGTTCGACACGGTGCCGTTCTGGAAGGCGCTCGCGAACAGCCTGATCGTGTCCGGCACGGTGACGCTGACCACGGTGCTGTTCTCCTCGCTGGCCGGGTTCGCGTTCGCCAAACTGCGGTTCCGCGGCCGGAACGGGCTGTTCGTGTTCATCGTGGTCACGCTCGCCGTCCCGACCCAGCTCGGCATCATCCCGTTGTTCATGGCGATGTCCGAGTTCGGCTGGGCGGGCGGGCTGCAGTCGGTGATCGTGCCCAACCTGGTGACCGCGTTCGGCGTGTTCTGGATGCGTCAGTACACAGTGGACGCCGTACCGTACGAACTGATCGAGGCGGCCAGGGTCGACGGCTGCAGCATGATCCGCATCTTCTGGAACGTCTGCCTTCCCGCCGTCCGCCCGGCGGCGGCGATCCTGGCGATGTTCACGTTCATGACCTCGTGGAACGACTTCCTCTGGCCACTCGTCGTGCTGGACGCCGGCAATCCCACCGTCCAGCTGGCACTGGAGAAGCTGCAGAGCGGCTATTACGTCGACTACTCGCTGGTGCTGGCCGGGACCACCCTGGCCACCATCCCGATCCTCATCGTCTTCCTCCTCCTCGGCCGCCAGATCGTGGCCGGGATCATGCAAGGTGCCGTGAAAGGGTGACCATGTCAGCTCATCCCGACAGTGTGCGGGAGAAGACCGCGCTGCCGTTCCCGCCCGGATTCGTGTGGGGCGCCGCCACCGCGGCCTTCCAGGTCGAAGGCGCCACCGCCGCCGACGGCCGGACCGACTCGATCTGGGACGTCTTCGCCCGCCGCCCCGGCGCCGTCGTCGGTGGCGACACCGGCGAACCGGGGGCCGATCACTACCGGCGCTACGCCGAAGACATCGATCTCATGCGGCAGCTCGGCCTCGGCGCGTACCGGTTCTCCATGTCGTGGCCGCGGATCCGGCCCGACGGCGGCGCGCCGAATCCGAAGGGGCTCGCCTTCTACGACCGGCTCGTCGACAGGCTCCTCGAAGCCGGGGTCCAGCCCTGGGCGACGCTCTATCACTGGGATCTCCCGCAGGCGCTGGAGGACAAGGGCGGCTGGACCTCGCGCGAGACCGCGTTCCGGTTCGCCGAGTACGCCGAAACGATCGTGGCGCGGATCGGCGACCGGGTGCAGAACTGGTCGACCCTGAACGAGCCGTGGTGCGCGGCGATGCTCGGCTACGCGGGCGGCATCCACGCACCGGGCCGTCAGGAACCCGAAGCCGCGGTCGCCGCCACCCACCATCTCCTGCTGGGACACGGGCTCGCGATGGACGTCCTGCGACGGCACGCCCCTTCGGCGGCCTCGGGGATCACGCTGAACCTGTACCCCGTCTCCGCCGCCGACCCGTCGTCCACTGTGGACGTCGAGGCCGCGCGCCGGATCGACGGCCTGCAGAACCGGCTCTTCCTCGATCCGGTGCTCAACGGCGCCTACCCCGAGGACATGGTGGCCGATCTCGCCCACCTCGGCCTCGAAGCACTCATCCAGGAAGGTGACCTCGAGACCATCTCCGCCCCGATCGACTGGATGGGCGTCAACTATTACCGCGGTTACCAGGTCGCCGGCACGCCTCGGCCCGGCAGTGAGCCGGCGGGACCCGACTGGCTCGGCGTGCCCGACGTCCACTTCGTCCCCGACGAGGCGGCGCCACTCACCGACTCCGGCTGGGAGGTCCAGCCATCGCGGCTGACCGAATGCCTGCTGCAGGTCCACCGTGACTACCGGCCGATCCCGTTGTACATCACCGAAAACGGCGCGTCCTATCCGGACGCCCTGGTCGCCGGGGACGTCGCGGACACCGACCGGATCGCCTTCCTCGATTCGCATCTGCGTGCCGCCTATGAGGCGATCGAGGCGGGCGTCGACCTGCGCGGGTACTTCTATTGGTCGCTGCTCGACAACTTCGAGTGGGCCGAGGGGTACGCCAAGCGGTTCGGGCTCGTGCACGTCGACTACGAGACGCAGCGACGGACGCCGAAGCAGAGCGCGCTCTGGTACTCCAGGGCGATCAGCCTCAACGGCCTGAGCTGATCGCGTCCGGTCGGAGCCCGGGCGGGCTCCGACCGGATTTGTTACCGTGGAGCCGGACCTGATCAACGCAGAGGAGACCAGACGTGGCAGGTGAAGACGACATCTCCGGGTGAGCCGGAGTTGCCAGGCCACCGGCGGTAGCGCCGACGTGGCCATTTCGTCGTTCCCTCAACGCCACGTCCACCGCGGTGCAGCCTCGATGCGCCCGCTTCCTTCGCGAGGTCTTTCTCCATGTCAGACGCCTTCGTCGTCGTGTCCGCGCTGTCCTTCGCCTGGCCGGACGACACCCCGGTCTTCGACGACCTGTCCTTCACCGTGCCCGGCGGCCGCACCGGTCTCGTCGCGCCCAACGGGGCGGGCAAGAGCACCCTCCTCAAGCTGATCGCCGGTGAGCTCAAGCCCTTCAGCGGGACCGTGTCCACCCAAGGGGTGCTCGGCTACCTGCCGCAGTCGCTACCGCTCACCGCCGAGCTGACCGTGGCCGAGGTGCTGGGCATCGCCCCACAGCTCGCGGCGCTGACCGCCATCGAATCGGGTGACGCGAGCGACGAGCACTTCACCACCATCGGCAACGACTGGGACATCGAGGAACGCACCCGCGCCCAGCTCGACCGGCTCGGTCTCGACGGCATCCTGCTGGACCGGAGCCTGCGCACGTTGAGCGGCGGTCAGGTCATCTCGCTCGGCCTGGCCGCGCAGCTGCTGAAACGGCCCGACGTCCTGCTACTGGACGAACCGACCAACAACCTCGACCTCGACGCGCGCCGCAAGCTCTACGGCGTGCTGGAAGACTGGTCCGGTTGCCTGTTGCTGGTGAGCCACGACCGGGAACTGCTCGACCGCATGGACCGGATCGCGGAACTCGACCGCGGCGGCCTCCGCTACCACGGCGGGAACTTCACCCAATACGAAGCGGCGGTCAAGGCCGAGCAAGAGGTCGCCGAACGCAACGTCCGCAGTGCCGAACAAGAGGTCAAACGCGAGAAGCGGGAGATGCAGCAGGCCCGCGAACGAGCCGCGCGGCGGGCGGGCAACGCCGCCCGCAACCTCGGCAACGCCGGTCTGCCGAAGATCTTCGCCGGCACCATGAAACGCAACGCCCAGGAATCCGCAGGCAAGGCCAACGAGACGCACGCCGCGCGGGTCAGCGACGCGAAGAACCGCCTCGACGAGGCCGAACGCGCGCTCCGCGACGACCAGAAGATCGCGCTGATCCTGCCGGGCACCAACGTCCCCGCGGGCCGCACGATGTTCCACGGCGAAGGCATCCAAGTACGCTACGGCGACCGGAACGTCTTCGCGGGCGACGGCGTCGACCTGACGATCCGAGGCCCCGAACGGATCGCGCTGACCGGCGGCAACGGCAGCGGAAAGTCGACCCTTCTGCGGGTACTCAACGGCGACCTCGAACCCTCCGGCGGGATGATCAAACGGGCCGAGGGCCGGATCGCGTACCTCTCGCAGCGACTCGATCTGCTGGACCTGGACCGGACCATCGCCGAGAACTTCGCGTCGTTCGCCCCCGGCCTGCCCGAATCGCAACGGATGACGCTGCTCGCCCGCTTCCTGTTCCGCGGCGCGCGAAGCCAGCTTCCCGTCGGCGTGCTGTCCGGCGGCGAACGACTTCGGGCCACTTTGGCCTGCGTCCTGTTCGCCGAGCCCGCGCCTCGATTGCTCTTGCTGGACGAGCCGACGAACAATCTCGACCTGGTCAGCGTCGGGCAGCTGGAGAGTGCGCTGGGGGCTTATCAGGGGGCTTTCGTGGTCGTGAGCCACGATGAGCGGTTCCTGAGGGAGATCAAGGTGGATCGGCGGGTGATGTTGGCCGATGGGGCCCTTCGTGAGGGTTAGCGCCGCGCGGCACGCGTCACCTGGCGCGCGGCACGCGACGCGTGGCGCGTTTAGTCGGCTAATTGCGGTCGGGTTGCCTGGGCTCTGGTGGAATGCGGCGCCTGCCTGGCGCAATTAGTCGACTGACTGCGATTGGCCCCGGCGAAATGGAGACGTCGCGTTGTCTCTATTCCGCCGGG
>NZ_ASJB01000010.1 GCF_000478275.1 Amycolatopsis orientalis DSM 40040 = KCTC 9412 | reverse complement strand
TTTTTTCAAGCAGAAGACGGCATACGAGATACGGCACATGAATCCAACGCTGGATTAATCTTCTGTGATAGTCGATCGTTAAGCGATTCAGCACCTTACCTCAGGCACCTTCGGGTGCCTTTTTTATTTCCGAAACGTACCTCAGCAGGTGAATAAATTTTATTCATATTGTTATCAACAAGTTATCAAGTATTTTTAATTAAAATGGAAATTGTTTTTGATTTTGCATTTTAAATGAGTAGTCTTAGTTGTGCTGAACGAAAAGC
>NZ_ASJB01000009.1 GCF_000478275.1 Amycolatopsis orientalis DSM 40040 = KCTC 9412 | reverse complement strand
AGCGCTGTCGGAGAACCTGGCGCACCTCGCCGCCGAAGGACCAGCCGCTCAGGAAGCCAGCTCCTTGCTGGCCAGATAGGAAGGAGGGCGGATCAATGGCGATCAGCGTCTTCGACCTGTTTTCGATCGGTATCGGCCCCTCCAGCTCCCATACGGTGGGCCCGATGCGGGCGGCACTGACCTTTGTGGACGGTCTGGCCGCCGACGGGGACCTCGCCGCCACGACACGTGTCCAGAGCGAGCTTTTCGGTTCGCTCGGCGCGACCGGGTTCGGGCACGGCAGCGACAAGGCCGTGCTGCTCGGGCTGTCCGGGGAGCGTCCGGAGGAGATCGACACCGACACGGTGCCCGGCAAGATCGCGGAGATCCGCGAATCCTGCCGGTTGAAGGTGCGTGGTGAGCACGAGATCGTGTTCACCGAGGACACCGACCTGACCATGCACCGGCGGAAGTCGTTGCCCGCGCATCCGAACGGGATGATCTTCCGCGCGTTCGACGCCGACGGGAAGGTGCTGCGCGAGCGCACCTACTACTCAGTCGGCGGCGGGTTCGTCCGCGACGAGTCCTACGAGACCGACACCGTCGTCGTCGAGGACTCGACGCGTCTGGAGTTCCCGTTCCGCACCGGTGCGGACCTGCTGAAGCACTGCGCGGACACCGGGCTGCCGATCAGCGAGATCATGCTGCGCAACGAGCTTTCATGGCGCACGCGCGAGGAGGTCCGCGAAGGCCTGCTGGAGATCTGGCAGGTCATGGTGGAATGCGTGCGCAACGGGTGCGAACACGAAGGCGTCCTGCCAGGCGGGCTGAAGGTGCCGCGCCGGGCGAAGGCGTTGCACGAGAAGCTGCTCGCCGAAGACGGCGTCGGCGATCCGCTGTACGCGATGGACTGGGTGAGCCTGTACGCGCTGGCGGTCAACGAGGAGAACGCCGCGGGCGGCCGCGTCGTCACCGCGCCGACCAACGGCGCCGCCGGGATCATCCCCGCCGTCCTGCACTACTACCAGCGGTTCATCCGCGGGTCTTCGGACGACGGCATCGTGACGTTCATGCTCACCGCGGGCGCGATCGGCTCGATCCTCAAGCAGACGGGCTCGATCTCGGGCGCCGAAGTCGGCTGTCAGGGCGAGGTCGGTTCGGCCAGCGCCATGGCCGCCGCCGGGCTCACCGAGGTCCTCGGCGGCTCGCCCGCGCAGGTGGAGAACGCCGCCGAGATCGGCGTCGAGCACCACCTGGGGCTGACCTGCGACCCGGTCGGCGGGCTGGTGCAGATCCCGTGCATCGAGCGCAACGCCGTCGGCGCGTCGAAGGCGATCCACGCCGCGCGGATGGCGATGCGCGGCGACGGTTCGCACGTCGTGACGCTGGACAAGGCGATCAAGACCATGCGCGAGACCGGGGCCGACATGAGCGTGAAGTACAAGGAGACCGCACGCGGCGGCCTGGCCGTCAACGTCATCGAGTGCTGACGCCTCGCATTTCGTCCTCTGGATGCGGTCCATGCGTGTGCAACTACCGCATCCAGAGGACGAAACGCGGGCGGCCTAAACTCGAAGGGTGGAGTCCCTTCGAAGGGTGGAGTCGAGCACGGTCGTGAACGCGGGTGACGCGCTGTTCCGCCCGGTGCGCGCGGGCAACGCCTTCGAGGAGACCGTCGAAAGGCTGCTCCAGGCGATCCGGCTCGGAGTGGTGGGCGCGGGGGAGCGGCTGCCTTCGGAGCGGGAACTCGCCGAGCGGCTCGGGGTCAGCCGGGTGACGTTGCGTGAGGCGATCCGCGCCCTGGCCGACGCCGGGTACGTCGAGTCGCGCCGCGGGCGTTACGGCGGCACGTTCGTCAACGACGCCCTGCCCGATCCGCCCGCCGCCGAGGGGCGGAAGGTCGACAACGCCACCCTGGAAGACGCGCTCGGGCTGCGGCACGTCCTGGAGACCGGCGCCGCCGAGATGGCGGCGTCGCGTTCCCTCACCCCGGCCGACCGGCAGCATCTGACCAGCACGCTCGCCGAGGCCGCCGCGGCCGACCTCGGTGACTACCGGCGCAAGGATTCGCGGCTGCACCTGGCGATCGCCGAGGTCACCGCGTCCGGCTCGCTGACCACGGCGATGGCCGACGCGCGGATGCGGGTCAACCAGCTGCTGGACATGATCCCGCTGCTCGAACCGAACCTCGAGCACTCCAACGCCCAGCATGAGGCCATCGTCGACGCGATCCTCGCCGGGGACCCCGAGGCGGCCCGCCGGGCGATGACCGAACACGTCGAAGGCACCGCTTCACTGCTTCGCGCCTTCCTCGCTTGACGGTGACGTCAGCAGGGCGTGCGCGAACTCGATGGCATGCGGAGTGTCGGGGAAGACCCGACCCTCGGCGCGAAGCCGGTCCGCGACGCCGAGTTCGTCGAGTACCTTTTCGTGGCCTGGCTTGATGCCCGACACCAGGACCGTGATGCCGCGATGTTCGAGGCGTTCGACGGCGTCCCGCAGGACGAGGGCGCCGGTGGCGTCGATGGCCGAGACACGCGACATCCGGAGGATGACCACGCGGACGTCGGCCACCTCGGACAGCTCCAGCAGGAACTGGTGAGCCGCGGCGAAGACCAGCGGGCCGTCGAGCCTGAAGGCGACGATGTGCTCGTCCAGCAGCGCCCGTTCCTCGGCCACGTGGTCGGCGTGGTCGAGCGGGACCTCTTCGACCCGCGCCGCCTTCGAGATCGCGCGCAAGGCCAGTGCCCCGGCCACGACGAGGCCGAGGATCACCGCGGTGACCAGGTCCAGCGCCAGCGTGGCGGCCGCGGTGAGCACGAGGACCAGCGCGTCGCGGCGGGTGGAGCGGAGCAACGCGCGGACCGAACCGGCCTCGACCATGCGGACGGCGGTGGCCAGCAGCACCCCGGCGAGCGCGGCGATCGGGATCTCGGCCACCAGCGGTGCCGCCGCGAAGACGATCACCGCCAGCACCAGCGCGTGCGTGAGCGCGGCGAGGCGCGACCTCGCCCCCGCCCGGACGTTGACGGCGGTGCGCGCGATCGCCGCGGTGGCGGGTACCCCGCCGAACAGCGGGGTGACCAGATTCGCCAGGCCCTGCCCGAACAGTTCCCGGTCCGGGTCGTGCCGTTCGTTGACGCTCATCGCGTCGGCGACCGTGGCCGAAAGAAGACTTTCCAGCGCGGCCAGCGCCGCGACCGCGATCGCGGACGGCAGCAGCGCGCCCAAAGCGGACAGATCCAGGAAGCTGAGCGACGGCGCGGGGAGACCGCTGGGCAGGGCGCCGATGCGGGCCACCGGCAACTGCGCGAAATGGCTCGCCAGCGTCGCGAGGGCCACCGCCACCAGCGAGAACGGGATCGACGGCCGCCATCGCGCGCCGAGCAGCATGAGGGCGGCGACACCGAGGGTGATCGAAATGGACTGCCAGGAGGGGTGCGCCGCGAAGCCGGCCACGGCCTTCGCCGCGACGACGGCGACCTTTTCGCCGTCCGGGGTGGCGACACCGAGCGCGGCGGGGATCTGCTGCAGCGCGATCACCCCGGCGATGCCCAGGGTGAAGCCTTCGACCACGGGGATCGGCACGTAGCGCATGTACCGGCCCGCCCTGGCGACGGCGAGCAGAAGCAGCAGCACGCCGGCGAGCAGGCCCACCGTCAGCACCCCGCCCGTCCCGTAGGTGGCCACGATCGGCACCAGGACCACGGTCATCGCCCCGGTCGGCCCGGACACCTGGAGGTTGGAGCCGCCGAACACCGCGGCCAGCGAGCCCGCGACGATCGCGGTGACGAGTCCGGCCGCGGCCCCGAGTCCCGACGAGATGCCGAAGCCCAATGCCAGCGGGAGCGCGACGATCGCGACGGTCAGGCCCGCCATGAGGTCGCGCCGGGGAGCCCGGGCGAGAGTGCGCAGATCGTCGCGGCCGGGCAGCAGCGCTCTCAGGTTCGAAGATCTCGGTTGCGACACGGCGTCACTCGGCGTCGCGTAGCTGGGCCAGCAGGACGTTCTGGTCGGCCAGTAACTCGGTGAGGATGCGCCGGGCCGCACGCAGCAACTCGGCGACGTCTCCGCCCGCGAGCGAGTACACCACCGTCGATCCTTCCCGTGCCGAGGTGACGATCCCCGAGCGGCGCAGGACGGCCAGCTGTTGCGACAGGTTGGAGGCTTCGACCTCGATTTCGGTGAGCAGCTCACGCACCGCCTTCGGCCCCTCCGCCAGCAGTTCGAGCACGCGGATCCGGACGGGATGACCCAGCATGCGGAAGAACTCCGCTTTCGCCTGGTACAGGGGAACGGGCACGCGGGATCCCTTCATGCGACTTGCCGATACAGTCAGACTATCAAATGAAGAATTCTTCAAGTCGACAACCGGAGTGGTCCTCTTCACTCTTTCCGGTGATTTTCCCACAACCTTTTCCCTCGTTCGGCCGTCTTAGCCGACGTGGAAAACCCGGATGACGAAACCGCACCCGAGTCGGAAACCACGGCCACCCCGCCGCCGGAGAGGAAGAAGCGCAGGTGGCGCAGGATCGCCGCCTGGACGTTCGGCCTCCTGATCGGCATCCCGGTGGTCGCGTTCGGGATCGCGTACGTCCTGCTCGACGTCCGAAGCCCGCAGGAGGTGCTCGCCGGCCTCGACAAGACCGTCGTCCTGCAGAACGCGGACGGTTCCGAACTGCTCAAGGTCGTCCCGCCGGGCGGCGACCGGCTGTTCGTGCCCTACGACGCGATCCCGCCGAAACTGCGCGACGCGATCGTCGCGACCGAGGACCCGACCTTCTGGGACAACGAGGGCTTCGACCTCACCGGTCTCGGCCGGGCGCTGGTGACCGGCGTCGGCGGCGGTTCGGGGATCACCCAGCAGTACATCAAGAAGTCCACCGGCAACGAGGACGCCACCCTCACCCGCAAGTTCTCCGAACTGGTGCTCGCCACGAAGATCACCCAGCAGCAGACCAAGAAGGAGATCTTCGAGAGCTACATCAACATCATCTCGTTCGGCCGCGGCACCTACGGCCCGGCGTCGGCGATGAACGCCTACTTCGGCCGCAACCTCGACAACTCGATGACGTGGAGCGAGGCCGCCTTCCTCGCCGGGATGATCCAGTCGCCTTCGGTGCACGACCCGTACGCCTCGACCCACGAGCACGCGATGAAGCGCTGGTCCTACGTGATGAACAAGCTGGTCGCGCGGGGCTATCTCAGCCAGGCCGAAGCGGTCACGATGACCTATCCGGAGGACGCGATCCAGGCGCCGTCGGAAACCCGCGCCGGCCGCGTCAGCTACGAGAAGTACCACATCAAGCAGCAGGTCCTCGCCGAACTGGAGCAGGTGGGCTTCCCGCTGGACCGGCTCCGCGGCGGCGCGATGAAGGTCGAGACGACCATCGATCCGCGTGCCCAGGCCGCGGCCGAGAAGGTGGTCAAAGAGCGGTTGCAGGGGCAGCCGGAGCATTTCCGGGCTTCGCTGGTCGCCGTCGAGCCGGGGACCGGCGCCATCCGCGCCTACAACGGCGGCGGCTGGAGCGTGCACGACTACGCCGGCACCCCGTACGGCACCGGCTCGGCGTTCCATCCCTTCACCCTCGCCGCCGGACTCAAGCAGGGCGTCAACGTGGACGAACCGCTGAAACCGCCGTCCGAGGTCGACTTCCTCGGCGAGACCTTCAAGTTCCAGGACCAGTGCGGTGAGGCCGGGAAGTGCACGCTGCGCGAAGCGCTCGGACGGGACGCCCAAGGGCCGTTCGTCGACCTGGCGAAGCGTCTCGGCGCCGAAGCGGTCCGGAACGGCGCCCGGGCGGCGGGCATCCCGGAGACCGTCGACGGCGGGGTGACCTTGCGCGAGAAGGACGGGTTCCTGATCGGTCCGGGGATCGCGGTCGGCCGGTATCCCTTACGGCCCAGCGACATGGCAGGCGCCTACGCGACGTTCGCCGCGGAGGGAGTCCGCGCCACCCCGCATCTGGTGTCGAAGATCCGGGACGAGCACGGCGAAATCGTGTGGGAGCGGCCTTCGGACCAGGCACCCGCGTTCGACGACGACGAAGAGCTGAGCCGCCGGATCGCGGGCACGATCAGCCGTGTGCTGACCACCGGGCTCAAGGACCGTCCGGCGGCGCTGAAGACCGGTGACTTCGAGTTCAACGAAACCGGGGACAACGCCGGCGGCTGGGCGGTCGGCTACACGCCGCGGCTTTCGACGGCGGTCTGGGTCGGTTCCGACGAGCCGCGCCGGATGCGCGACGCCGCCGGGGAGAAGCTGACCGGCAAGACGATCCCGGCCGAGATGTGGCGGCGCTTCATGGGCGACTTCCACCAAGGACTGCCGACCCGGTGACCGGATGGCTCGTGAGTGGTAATGACGGTTAGAACCGTCATTACCACTCACGAGCCGGCCTGGCAGAGTGCCGTGTCAGGACTTCACGAGCGCGATGGTCAGCCCGTCGTAGCCCTTCGTGCCGACGGTCTGGAACGCCGTCGCGTCGACGCGCGGCTCGGCGGAGATCAGCTCGTGCAGCCGCCGGATCCCCTGGACGTTCGGGTCGTCGCTGGCGGCGTTGGCCACCGCGCCGCCGCGGACGACGTTGTCGACCACGATCACGCCACCGGGCCGGACGAGTTTCAGCGACGCTTCGAAGTAGGCCGGGTTGTTGACCTTGTCGGCGTCGATGAACGCCAGGTCGATCGGGCCGTCGACCGACGGCAGCAGGTCCAGCGCCTTCCCGACGCGGACGTCGACCAGCCCGCCGAGCCCGGCCGCGTCGATGTTGGCGCGGGCGACGGCGGCGTGCTTCGGATCGAACTCGAGGGTGACGAGCCTGCCTTGCGGCGGCAGGGCGCGCGCGAGCCAGATCGTGCTGTAGCCGCCGAGCGTGCCGATCTCCAGGATCGAGTGCGCGCCGATCATCCTGGCCAGCAGGTTGAGCAGCTTCCCCTGGTTCGGTGCGACGGCGATCGAGGGCAGCCCGGCCTCGTCCGAGGCCCTCAGCGCGGCTTCGAGGGCGGGGTCGGACGGGACGAGCACTCCGGACAGGTATTCGTCCACTTCGGACCACAGTTGCTGTGACATGGCACCTCCGCCGCCAACCTACTCCCGGACGCTCAGGCGGCGCGGCGCCCGGCCTTCGGGATCACCAGCGGGGTCCCGGTTTCCGGGCACGGCATGACCCGGCAGGGCAACTCGAAGATCTTCTCGACGTTGTCGGCGGTCACGACCTCTTCGGGGGCGCCTGTCGCCAGGACCTCCCCGTCGCGCATCGCGATCATGTGCGTCGCGTAGCGGGCCGCGTGGTTGAGGTCGTGCAGCACCGCGACCAGGGTGCGGCCCTGCTCCTGATGCAGTTGCGCGCACAGGTCGAGGATGTCCATCTGATGCGCGATGTCCAGATAGGTCGTCGGCTCGTCGAGCAGCAGGAGGTCGGTCTCCTGCGCGAGCGCCATCGCCATCCACACACGCTGCCGCTGGCCGCCCGACAGCTCGTCGACCAGCCGCTCGGCGAGATCGTCGACGCCGGTGGCGCGCATGGACTCCGTGACCACGGTGGCGTCCTCGCGGGACCACTGGCGCAGCAGGCGCTGATGCGGGTACCGGCCGCGCGCGACGAGGTCGGCGACGGTGATGCCGTCGGGTGCGACCGAACTCTGCGGCAGCAGGCCGAGCCGCCGCGCGACCTCCTTGGCGGGGAAGGAGCTGATCACCTGGCCGTCGAGGAACACCGAACCCCGGCGGGGTTTGAGCATCCGCGCGAGCGCGCGCAGCAGCGTCGTCTTCCCGCAGGCGTTCGGGCCGACGATGACGGTGAACGACCGGTCGGGGATGACCACCCCGAGGTCTTCGGCCACGGTCCTGCCGTCGTAGGCGAGCGTCAGCGCGTCCGCGTGCAGGCGGGACGTCGTGCTCTGCTCGGTGAGGGTATCCACGGTCTCCACGCAGGTTAGGCTAACCTAGGCGCCGGTCTTTGTGGTGTTCCGTAGGTCGCAGTCGGCTCACATCCCCCTCCGATGACATCATGAGGCGTGGAGGACTACCGGATAGTCGCGGACGAGATCTCCGCCGACGTCGAGGCCGGCAGGCTTCGTCCGGGCGACCGCCTGCCCCCGCAGCGCCGGTTCGCCCGCGAACGCGGAATCGCCAACTCGACAGCCGCCCGGGTGTACGGCGAACTCGTGCGGAGGGGAGTCGTGGTCGGCGAGGTCGGCCGCGGCACGTTCGTCCGCGCGGCGAAGCCGCCACTGGAGACCGCGCTCGCCGAACCGGGTGGCGCGACGATCGACCTCGAACTCAACTTCGCCGTCCTCCCGGAACAATCCGCGCTGGTCGGGAAGGCACTGGAGCCGCTCCTGCGTGACGACGTCCTCACCGCGGCGCTGCGGCCAGGAAGCGTCACCGGCTCGAAGCAGGCCCGTGACGCCGCCGCCGGATTGTTCGCGAAGGACGGGTGGCGGCCCGAGATCCTCTTCGCCGGAAGCGGCCGCGAGGCCATCGCCGCCGCTATCGCCGCCTTCGTGCCGATGGGGGAACGGCTCGCCGTCGAGGCCATCACCTATCCCGTGGTCAAAGCGCTCGCCGGACGGCTCGGCGTCCAGTTGGTGCCCATCGAGACCGACGACGCGGGGCTCGTCCCCGAGGCGCTGGAAGCCGCGCACGCCGCCGCGCCCGTCCGCGCGCTCTACGTCCAGCCGACGTTGCACAACCCGCTCGGGTCCACAATGGACGAAGGGCGGCGGGCCGCGCTGGCGGAAACCGTGCGCCGGATGGACATCCCGGTGATCGAGGACGGCATCTACACCTTCCTCCGGCCCGAGGTCGCGCCGTTCGCGACGTACGCGCCGGAACGCACGGTGTTCACCGACAGTATGTCCAAACGGCTCGCCCCCGGGCTGACCACCGGGTTCCTCGCCGTCCCGGCGGAATGGGCGGAGCGGCTGGCCGCGGCGGTGCGCTCGGGCGGCTGGGTCGCGCCGCGGTTCGCCCTCGAGGCGGCCACGCGGTGGATCACCGGCGGCACCCTGGAAACCGTCGAACGGGCCAAACGGCTCGACGCCGCCGAACGTCAGCGGCTGATGGCGGCCAGGCTGGCCGGGTTCACGCTGCGCGCGGATCCGTGCGCTTATCACTGCTGGTGGGAACTTCCCGAGCACTGGCGTGCCGAGACTTTCGTCGCGGCGGCCGCGCGGCGCGGGATCGCGGTCACCCCGGCGGCCGCGTTCGCGGTCGTCCCGGGCCACGCGCCGAACGCGGTGCGGCTCGCGGTGTCGTCGCCGCCGCTCGACACGCTGGCGGCCGCGCTGGACGTCCTCGCCGGACTCGCCGCCGGACGCCCCGAGGACGCCGGCGTCGACTGACCTCGCGTTTCGTCCTCTGGATGCGGTACTTGCGTGCGCAACCACCGCATCCAGAGGACGAAACGCGTCAGGGGCGGGGGACCCACTTGCCGATGAAGCTGCCGCAGGTGACGGTCTGCCCGGTGAGCCGCGTCCGCAGCGCGTTCTCCATCCCGAGGTAGTCGAAGATCGGCGCGTCACCCGCGACCTCGGCGGGTACCGGGCCGCCCTTGGTCAGGGTCGGCATGCTCACGGTCTGGAACAGCACCAGGTAGTCGCCGTCGCGGTTGAGCTCGTCGGCGGTCGCGAGCATCCGTTGTGGAGCGTCGGCGACGATCTCCAGCGGCAGCGGCCATTCCAGCGGGAACGGGTTGCGCAGGCCGAAGGCGGGGTAGGCGAACGGGTTGTCGGGCAGGACCGCCGTGCGCCCCGCCGGGAACCGGGTGACGCAGTCCTGGATCTGGGCTATGTAGGCGAAGGTGCCCGGGTTCGTCCGGATCCCGCGCATCGACGGCGTCACCGTGCCCAGGTCCTTGGTCAGCTTCTCGTGCGCCATGTCGAGATACGCGGCTTCGTCGTGATGCGCGATCACCGCCCAGCCCGACGCCAGCACGGCGACCAGGCCCATCGCCGTCGCCCCGGCCAGGCCGATCCGGCGGGACGGCGCGGGCAGCGGCGGCAGCGCGTCCGCCAGCAGCAGGATCGCCGTCAGCGCCAGCGTTCCGGTGAACAACGTCGGGGTGTCGTTCCCCCAGGACAGGCTGGTCATGAAGCCGGTCGCGAAGACCAGCGCGCCCATGCGCGGGAACCGCCGCGTCGCCGCCCAGTTCACCAGCAGCGCGACCCCGAGGATCCACCAGAGGACGTCCGCCCAGCGCGACGCGCCGGTGAAGTGTCCATCCACGACGGTGCCGACCACTACCGCGACCCCGGCCAGGAGGAGCAGCCGCGCGACGATCGCTCCGGCCCTTCCGGCGCGGTCACGGAAGATCCCGAGCAGCGCCAGAAGCACCCCCGCGATCGCGAAGAGGGGCAATCCCCGCACCGGCGGCCGCATCAGGGTCTCGGGATTTTCCAGCCACAGCCCGAGAAGTCGTTCGCCGTACGCGGGCACGCCACCGGTGAGCTGCTCGGCCATCGCGCCGAGGCCGCCGTCGACCAGGACGATTCCGAGGTAGAGGACCAGAAAGGCGCCGAGCGCCAGCAGATCCCAGGCCAGGCGCCCCCACCAGCGGCCGGTGCGGAACGCGCCGTCCCGCGTCGAAGGGTGCAGCAGCAACCAGAACAGCGCGATCAGCGGTACCGGCGCGAAACTCTGCTTGACGAAGACCGCGGTGCCCAGCAGTACCAGGCCGAGCCGTCGGGGCCACGCCTTGCCCTCACGCAGTCCGCGATCGAGTGCCCAGGCACCGCAGGCGGTCAGGAAGATCCCGTCGATCGTGTGCCAGGCCATCAACGGGAACGCGTTGAGGTTCAGCAGCGACGCGGCCGCCGTCAGCCCGGTGAGGCCCGGCCCCCAGTCCCGGACCCGGCGGCGGGTGACCAGCACGGTGAACGCGATGGTCGCCAGGATGATCTCCAGCATGCTGAGCACGCTGGAGACGAAGAACAGCGGACCCGGCAGGACGAAGTCGACGATGTGCAGGTACGCCGAACCGAGCGGGCGGGCGGAGATGATGTCGGAGTGCGGGACCTCGCCGTGCAGCACCCGCCACGCCTGGGCCAGGATGAAACCCTGGTCCGACGGATGGAAACCGAAGCGCCCCACCCGGAGTTCGGTGAGGACGGCGAGCGCGAGGATCCAGGCCGCGTGGAGGGAAAGTCGCAGGACTGTCCTGGACGGACGTACCACTGTCGCGTCCGGTCCGGTCGACAGCGGGGGACTGGCGACGTCCACACTGCCCCTTCCCGGTCGTCCCTGCCTCGGCTCGTGCCCGCCGACCCCGGCGTATCGGAAACCGATGGTAGCGGCCTGGGGCGTCCCCCGATCGAGCCCGGCGGCGGACGTCAGGGGCGGCGGCGCCAGACCAGCCTCGTGACCGCGCCCGCCACGGAGGCCAGCGGGGCCTTCCGGGGCAGGCCACGGGTTTCCGGAGCCGACTCGGGCATCGCGCGGTAGACGAGGTGGGCGAAGAACCGCGCCGTCCTGGGTGCGACCAGTGTCACCAATTCGGCGGCCGTGCCTTCGGGCAGGTTCAGGATTTCCGGTCGTTTCTCGAGCGCCTTCACCACGAGGGCGGCCGCGCGTTCGGGAGAACTCGACGGCATCCCGCGATAGGACCCGGTCGGCGCGATCATGTCGGTGCGCACCAGCGGCATCCGGACCGAGGTGAAGGTGACGCCGTCGGAAAGCGTTTCCCGGCCGGCGGTCAGCCCGAACTCCTCCAGTGCGGCCTTCGAGGCCAGGTAAGCGGAAAACCGCGGTGTGTCGGTCTGCAGTCCTTGCGTGGTCACGTTGACGACGTGCCCGAACCCGCGTGCGGTCATCGACGGCAGCAGGCCGAGGGTCAGCCGCACGGGGCCGAAGTAGTTGATCGCCATCGTGCGCTCGAAGTCGTGGAACCGTTCGGTGGACAGCGAAAGCGACCGCCGGATCGAGCGGCCCGCGTTGTTGACCAGCATGTCGACGGCGCCGTGCGCGGCGAGTACGTCCTTGACGAGAGCGTCGACCGCGTCGCCGTCGGTGAGGTCGCACGGGTACGCGGACGCCTTCCCGCCCGCCGCGACGATCTGTTCGCGGACCTCTTCGAGTTCGTCGGCCCGCCTGGCCACGAGGATCACCTCGCCGCCCTTCGCGGCGACGGCCAGCGCGGACGCGCGCCCGATACCCGACGAGGCGCCGGTGATCAGCACCTTGCGGCCGGCGAGCGGTTCCGGTCCCGGACGGCGGCGGCCGCGATCGGGGTCCAGATGCGCCAGCCAGTACCGGTAGAGCGGACCGGCGTACTCCTCCAACGGCGGCAAGGTGATCCCGCTGCCTTCGAGGGCGGCGGCGGTCGCGCTCGTGTCGAAGTCGACCTCCATGCTCAGATGGGGCAGGACTTCGAGCGGGATGCCGAGTTCCTTCAGTACCGCCGCGCGCGCCGAACGTCCGCCCGGAACGCGGTCGAATCCGGCCGCCGCGGACTTCGCCAAGCGGGTCCCGGCGCGCTTCAGCGCTCCGGAAGGGCGTGACGGGAGGACGGCGGAGATCTTCGGCGCGCCCGCGGCCCGCGCGAAGGCGTTGTAGACCTCGTGCAGTGGCTGGGGCCGGGGCGACGCGAGGTGATACGTGCTGCCACTGGGCGCGTCGACGTGCATGAGGTGCTCGATCGCTTCGACGACGTAGTCGACCGGCACGATGTTCGTGGCGCCGAGATCCGGGGCGGCCAAAGGAAGACGGCGGGGCAGCGCGGCGAGGCGCGAGATCGCCGGGAGGAAGTAGTACGGGCCGTCGATCTTGTCCATCTCACCGGTGCGCGAATCGCCGGCGACGGCGGACGGCCGGTACACGCGGAACGGCGTCTTCCCGTGCCGCCGCACGAGTTTCTCGGCCTCGAACTTCGTCGCGTGATACGGCGACGCGAAGCTCTGGCCGAGGTCGAAGTCGGCTTCGGTGAAACGTCCGGCGTACTGTCCCGCGACCGCGATCGAGGAGACGTGGTGGAAGAGCCCGGCGTTCGCGGCGGCGGCGAACTCCAGGACGTTGCGGGTGCCCTCGACGTTGGCGGCGCGGTTGGCCGCTTCGTCCGCGGTGAGGTCGTAGATCGCGCCGAGATGCACGACGTGGTCGAAGGGCCCCGTTTTCGCCGGATCGACGCCCAGCAGGGGTTCGGTCAGATCGCCGGTGACGGGAACGAGCTTCTCGTGGCTCGGGAGCTTCCCGCGCGAGGTCTCCCTCACGAGAACGTGGACGGCTGCGGTCCCAGGACGCCGCAGTAGGTGCGCGACCAGGCGTTTGCCCAGAAAACCCGTCGCGCCCGTCACGAAGTAGGTGGTCATGGCCTGCTCCTTCCGAACGGAGCCGACTCTACCTACTCAGAAGTAGGAACGGTAGTTGTCATTCGTGGTGGTCCGGATGTTCGGCCACCGCGACCACGGCGTCGCGGAGCGCGGCGCGCAGGCGCCCCACGTCCAGCGGCCCGAGTACGGCGGCCTCTCCGGGCGGTGCCACGAGCACGATCTTGTCGGCGCTCACGAACACCGTCACGTCCCTGCGCCTGCCTGCCAGATCCCGGCAGCCGACCGACCATTCGTCGCGGGGTGCCAAGGTCCTCATCCTCCCGTTTCCCATGATCTCCCTTTCTCGTCCGAGGCTGGGACGGGGCGGTCCGGAGGCCGTGACGCGGGTTACCCGACGTTCCTACTGATGGGTTAACCGTCCGCGCGGTTCGTGATCATTTCCCCGGATCGCTAGGCCGGACGGGCAGCGGTGTCTGGGCGGGGGGACCCGATCGGGAGTAGCGTCCGCGAGGGAGCCTGCTCGGGAGGTCTTGATGTCCGAACCCAGGAAGATCGTCATCGTCGGTGCCGGCCTCGCGGGAGCGACGGCCGCCGGGACACTGCGAGAACGTGGCTACGCGGGCGAGATCCTGCTGCTGGGCACGGACACGCATCGCCCGTACGAACTACCGCCGTTGTCCAAAGGACTTCTGCTGGGCACCACCGAGGAACCCGATTGGGTGCACGGCGAGGGTTTCTACGAAGAGAAGGACATCACGCGCAGGAGCGGGGTGACCGCGACCAGGATCGAACTCGGCGCGCGGATGGTGCTCGACGACGCCGGCGGCGAGTACCGGTTCGATCGCCTCGTGCTGGCGACCGGATCCCGGCCCCGGACGTTGCCGGTCCCCGGCGGCGATCTGCCCGGACTGCTGACCTTGCGCACGCTCGACGACGCCCTGGCCTTGCGTTCGGCGTTCAAGGACGCCCGGCGGGTGGTGATCGTCGGCGCCGGATGGATCGGGACCGAGGCCGCGGCGGCCGCCCGGGAACACGGTGCCGAGGTGACCGTGGTCGACCAGGCCGGGTCGCCGCTGCTCGC
Source organism: Amycolatopsis orientalis DSM 40040 = KCTC 9412 (assembly GCF_000478275.1). Classification (GTDB taxonomy): domain Bacteria; phylum Actinomycetota; class Actinomycetes; order Mycobacteriales; family Pseudonocardiaceae; genus Amycolatopsis; species Amycolatopsis orientalis. The sequence goes on along the minus strand of NZ_ASJB01000009.1, from coordinate 193,935 downwards.
GGTGCTGGGCGAGCAGGTTTCCGGGGTGTTCAAGGACCTGCATACCGAACACGGCGTGAACTGGCGGCTGGGTGCAGGCATCGCCGGGTTCACCGGCGGTCCGGACGGGGCGACCGGTGTACGGCTGAAGAGCGGCGAGGAGCTGCCCGCGGACGTCGTCCTGGTGGCCGTCGGCGCCGCGCCGCGGGTCGACCTCGCGCACGCCGCCGGACTGGAACTGTCCGACGACGGCGGTGTCTGCGCCGACGCGGGCCTGCGGACCGCCGCCCCGGACGTCTACGCGATCGGCGACATCGCCGCGCATTTCCATCCCCGCTACGGGAAACGCGTCCGCGTCGAGCATTGGTCCAACGCGAAGTGGCAGGGCGAGCATGTCGCCGGGAACCTGCTCGGGGAGAACGAGCCGTATCTGAAGAGCCCGTACTTCTTCTCGGACCAGTACGACCTGGGCTGCGAATACCGTGGCCTCGCCGATCCCGACACCGACGAACTCGTGGTGCGGGGCGACCTCGCGGCGCGGGACTTCACGGCGTTCTGGTTACGCGACGGCCGGGTGACCGCCGCGATGAACGTCAACCAGTGGGACGACGGGGACGCGCTGAAGGCGCTCGTCGAGGGGCGTGCGTCGGTGACGGCGGCGGAGCTGAAGGCGGCCGATCTCAAGACCTTGGCGTGATCCGGTTCGGTCCGTCAAGCCTCTTGAGCGACCAGGGTCCGCGGAGACCGGGTCATGGTCCCGAAGGCCAGCAGCGCGAGCACGCCGAACCCCGCCATCGCGATCCCCATCGGGACCGCGGTGCCCGGCCCGCCGAGCCCGACCAGCGGCGTCGCCAGACCACCGACGACGAACTGCAGCACCCCCAGCAGTGCCGACGCCGAACCGGCCGACCGCGCCTGTTCCGCGAGCGCCAGCGAACTCGCGTTCGGCGCCACCATGCCGATGCTCGACACCAGGATGAACAGCGGGATCAGCAGCCCGATCAGGCTCAGGTCCAGCACCACCGCGATCAGCACGCCGAAACCGGCCAGTGCCGCGACGACGAGGCCGACGGTCAGCAGCGTCCGTTCCGGGAAACGCCCGACGATGCGCCCGTTCAGCTGACCGACGAGCACGATGCCGATGCCGTTGAGCCCGAACACCAGGCTGTATGCCTGCGGGCTCAGACCGTAGACGCCCTGCAGCGCGAAGGACGAGCCGGAGATGTAGGCGAACAGGCTGCCGAACATCAGCCCGGAGGCCAGCGCGTAGCCGAGGAAGCCCCGGTCGCCGAGGAGGCTCGCGTACTTCCGCATCACCGAGCCGAACCGCGCGGGTGTCCGGCGTTCCTCGGGGAGGGGTTCCGGCAGGAGGAAGAAGACGACGGCGAGCAGGATCGCGCCGAACGCGCTCAGGCAGACGAACACCCCGCGCCACGAGGTCCAGGTCAGGATCTGGCCGCCGATGATCGGCGCCAGGATCGGGGCGAGCCCGTTGACCAGCATGAGCAGCGAGAAGAACTTCGTCATCGCGGTGCCGGAGTAGAGGTCGCGCACGGTCGCCCTGGCGATGACGATGCCTGCCGCGGCGCCGAAGGCCTGGACGGCGCGGGCGGCGATGAGCAGGTCGGCGCTCGGCGCGAAGGCGCACAGCACCGATCCGACGATATAGAGCGCGAGGCCCGCCACGAGCGGTTTGCGTCGTCCGATGGCGTCGGACAGCGGTCCGAGGATCAGCTGGCCGAGGGCGAGGCCGATGATGAACGCGCTCAGCGTGAGCTGGACGGTCGCGTCCGCCGCGTGCAGTTCGCCCGCCATCTGCGGCAGCGCGGGCAGGTACATGTCGATCGACAGGGGCCCGAAGGCGGACAGGCCGCCGAGGATCAGGACGAACCGGGCGCGTCCGGTCGTCGGTCGCGCGAGGGGTTCCGCCACTCGCTCGGGCGCGATGGTCATGCTCTTCCTTTCCCCAGTCTTCGTTCCGCGAGGAACAACTTGCTTAGAGTAGGTAACTATTCCAGCTGTGACTCACGGCACTGGGGTGGCGGATGACTGATCGGATCAATTTTCGAACAAATCCGAACGACCTCTAGATCTGGTCGGAGGTCGTCGGGTATACATCGGATGTCTGTTCGTTGCTGTTGGAGCCGTTGATTGTTGACGGTTCGGCCGGAAGGGAAAATCCGTGCAGCTGTTGCGTCTCGGGGAGCCGGGAAGTGAGCGTCCGTTCGTACGTGCCGGGGACGGCACTCTGCGCGACCTCACGGGTCTGACCACCGACATCGATGGCAGCTTCTTCGCGAGCGACGGAGTCGCCAGGGTCGCGGCCGCGCTGGCCGCCGGTGAACTGCCCGAAGCCGGCGCCGAAGCCGTGCGGGCCAGGGTCGCCGCGCCGATCGCCCGGCCCGGCAAGGTGGTCTGCGTCGGGCTCAACTACCGGCAGCACGCCGAGGAGTCCGGCGCCGCCGTCCCGGACGAGCCGGTCGTCTTCATGAAGGCATCCGACGTCGTCGTCGGCCCGGACGACGACGTGCTCGTGCCGCGCGGCTCGACCAAGACCGACTGGGAGGTCGAGCTGGGCGTCGTCATCGGCAAGACCGCGCGCTACCTCGACAGCGTCGAAGAAGCCCTCGATCACGTCGCCGGGTACACCGTCTCGAACGATGTGTCCGAGCGTGAGTTCCAGCTCGAACGCGGCGGCACCTGGGACAAGGGCAAGTCGTGCGAGAACTTCAACCCGCTCGGTCCGTGGCTGGTCACCGCCGACGAGGTACCCGACCCGCAGACGCTCGGCCTGCGGCTGTGGGTCAACGGCGAGAAGAAACAGGACTCGTCCACCAAGGACATGATCTTCTCGGTCGCCGAGATCGTGCACTACCTGAGCCAGTTCATGGTGCTGCGCCCCGGAGATCTCATCAACACCGGAACTCCGCAGGGGGTCGCGCTCGGTCAGCCGGACCCCAAGCCGTACCTGCGCGAAGGTGACGTCATCGAGCTGGAGATCGACGGCCTCGGCCGCCAGCGCCAGACCGTGAGGCAGGCGTGATGGCGAAGATCGTGGGCATGGAGGTGCTCGACGTCCGGTTCCCCACCTCGCGGGAGCTGGACGGCTCGGACGCGATGAACCCGGATCCGGACTACTCGGCCGCGTACGTCGTGCTGCACACCGATGGCGGTCCCGACGGATACGGGCTCGCCTTCACCATCGGCCGCGGCAACGACGTCCAGGCCGCGGCGATCCGCGCGCTGGAACACCACGTCGTCGGCCGCGCCGTGCCGACCGACGCCGCCGCGCTCGGTGACCTGTCCCGCGCACTGGTCGGCGACTCGCAACTGCGGTGGCTCGGCCCGGAAAAGGGCGTCGCGCATATGGCGATCGGCGCGGTGGTCAACGCCGCCTGGGACCTCGCCGCGCGGATCGCCGGGCTCCCGGTCTGGCGGTTCGCCGCCGGGATGTCGCCCGAGGACCTGGTCTCGCTCGTCGACTTCCGCTACCTGTCCGACGCGCTGACCGAACAGGAGGCGCTGGACATCCTCCGCGCCGCCGAACCCGGCCGCGCCGAACGGATCGCCCGGATCGAGCGCGGCGGCTACCGCGCGTACAGCACGTCTCCTGGCTGGCTCGGTTACTCGGACGCGAAACTCGTCCGCCTCGCCGAGCAGGCGGTCGCGGACGGTTTCGAGATGATCAAGCTGAAGGTCGGCGGCAACCTCGAGGACGACGTCCGCCGGATGAAGCTCGCCCGCGAGACGGTCGGCACGGACATCCACGTCGCCGTCGACGCGAACCAGCGCTGGGACGTTTCGACCGCGATCACCTGGATGACCGCGCTGGCGCCCTACGACCCGTACTGGATCGAGGAGCCGACCTCACCGGACGACGTGCTCGGGCACGCGGCGATCGCCAAGGCACTCGCCCCGATCCGCGTGGCCACCGGCGAGCACGTCCAGAACCGTGTGGTGTTCAAGCAACTCCTGCAGGCCGAGGCGATCTCGGTACTGCAGCTGGACGCCGCCAGGGTCGGCGGGTTCAACGAGAACCTGGCGATCCTCTTGCTGGCGGCCAAGTTCGGCATCCCGGTGTGCCCGCACGCCGGCGGGGTCGGGCTGTGCGAACTCGTGCGGCATCTGTCGATGTTCGACTTCGTGGCGGTGTCGGGCTCCGACACCGACCGGTCGATCGAATGGGTCGACCACCTCCACGAGCATTTCACCGATCCGGCCGTCGTGGCCGACGGGCGGTATCTCGCCCCGTCCGCGCCGGGGTTCTCCGCGCGGATGCACGACGCGACGCTGCGCCGGTTCACCTTCCCCGACGGTCCGGAATGGACGGAGACTGCCAGTGAGTGAGTTCGAAGGCATCGTCGCCGCCGTCACCGGTGGGGCGTCCGGGATCGGCCGGGCCACCGCCGATCTGCTCGCCTCCCGTGGCGCGACGGTCGCGGTGCTCGACCTGAAGCCCGACGATCTTTCCGGAGGACTCGCCGGATTCCGCTGTGACGTCGGCTCCGACGAGGAGGTCCGGTCGGCGATCGACGCGGTCGCGGACCGGTTCGGGCGGCTCGACGTCCTGGTCAACAACGCCGGGATCGGCGCACAGGGCGACGTCACCGCCAACGACGACGACGAATGGCACCGCGTCCTCGACATCAACGTCGTCGGCATGGTGCGGCTGGCGCGGGCGGCGTTGCCACACCTGAAGAACTCGCCGTCGGCCGCGATCGTCAACACCTGCTCGATCGCCGCGTGGGCCGGCCTGCCCAACCGCGCGCTGTACTCGGCCAGCAAGGGCGCGGTGCTCTCGCTGACCCTGGCGATGGCGACCGATCACCTGGCCGACGGGATCCGGGTCAACTGCGTCTGTCCCGGCACCGCGGACACCCCGTGGGTCGGCAGGCTGCTCGACTCCGCGGCCGACCCGGACGCCGAACGGGCCGCGCTGGCCGCCCGCCAGCCAATGGGCAGGCTGGTGACCGCGGACGAGGTCGCGAACGCGATCGTGTACCTGGCCAGTCCGCTTTCGGCCTCGACCACGGGCACGGCGCTCGCCGTCGACGGTGGGATGTACGGGCTGCGTCCGCGCGGCCCGGTCCGGCAATAGCTCCATACTTGGTTTCCGCTGTCATCAAGGAGGATGCGGTGCGTACGAGGGTGATCAAGGTGGCCGCCGCGGCCACCGCGCTCGGGCTGGCGCTGTCGGCCTGTGGGTCCACCAAGGACAACACGGCCGCGCCCGGAGCGGGCGGGGCGCAGGGTGGCAAGGTCGGTGCGACGATCCCGTTGCTGACCTCGCCGTTCTGGCAGGCCTACAACAACTACGTGCCGCAGAAGGCCAAGGAGCAGGGCGTCGACGCGCTGCCGACGGTCAACGCGGACAGCGATCCGGCGAAACAGATCACCGACATCAACACCCTGCTCAACCAGGGCATCAAGGGTCTCGTCGTGACGCCGCTCGACTCCGCCGCCGTCGTCGCCGGGCTGAAGGCCGCGGAGAACAAGGGCGTCCCGGTGGTGGCCGTCGACGTCGCGCCGGAGGGCGGCAAGGTCGCGATGGTGGTGCGCGCCGACAACAAGGCGTACGGCACCAAGGCCTGCGAGGCGATCGGCGCGAAGGTCACCTCGGGCAAGGTCGTGCAGGTCATGGGCGACCTCGCCTCGGTCAACGGCCGCGACCGCTCCGAGGCGTTCCGGGAGTGCATGAAGGCGAAGTTCCCCGGCGTCCAGGTGCTGGAGATCTCCGCCGAGTGGAAGGCGGACAAGGCGTCGTCCGGTCTGGACAGCCTGCTGACCGCCAACCCGGACATCAAGGCCGTGTACATGCAGGCGGGCGGCGTCTACCTGGCGCCGACGCAGCAGGCGCTCAAGCGCAAGAACCTGTACTTCCCGGTCGGGGACCCGAAACACGTCGTGCTGGTCAGCAATGACGGGATCCCGCAGGAACTGGCCGCCATCCGCGCGGGCGAACTCGACGCGACCGTCTCCCAGCCCGCCGACGACTACGCCAAGTACGGCATGTACTGGATCAAGAAGGCGATGGCGGGGGAGACCTTCAAGGCCGGGCCGACCGACCACGGCAGCACCGTCGTCGAGGTCCGGCCGGGGATCCTGGAGGACCAGCTGCCCGCGCCCGTGGTCACCAAGGACAACGTGGACGACAAGGCCCTCTGGGGGAACAACCTGTGAGCGCGCTGCCCGCCGGCTCCGCCGCCGTACCGGTGGTCAGCGCACTGGGCGTCGGTAAACGCTACGGACCGACCGTGGCGCTTTCCAACGTCAGCATCACCGTGAACCCCGGCGAGTCGCACGCGCTCGTCGGCCGCAACGGCGCGGGGAAGTCGACGCTGGTCTCCATCCTCACCGGACTGTCCAAAACGGACACCGGACGGGTCGAGTTCGGTGGCGTCCCTGCTCCTCCTCTGTCCAAACAGGACGACTGGAAACGCGCGGTCGCCTGTGTGTACCAGCACGCGATGGTCGTCCCGCAGCTCACCGTCGCGGAGAACCTGTTCCTGAACCGCCAGTCCGGGAAGGGTTTCGCGATCGGCTGGCAGCGTCTGCGCCGCCAGGCGAGGGACCTGCTCGGCTCCTGGGACGTCCACGTCGACGTCGACACCCCGGCCGGTGAGCTTTCGGTCGAGGACCGGCAGTTCGTCGAGATCGCGAGGGCGCTTTCCTACGGTGCCCGGTTCATCGTGCTCGACGAACCGACGGCGCAACTGGACAGCCAGGCGATCGAGCGGCTCTTCGAGCGCATGCGCCAGATGCAGGCCAACGGGGTGACGTTCCTGTTCATCTCGCACCATCTCCACGAGGTGTACGAGGTCTGCCAGGCGGTCACCGTGCTGCGCGACGCCAGGCACATCCTCACCGCGCCGGTCGAACAAGTCGGCCGGGCCGAGCTGATCGACGCGATGACCGGGGAACAGGGCGGCCTTTCCGTCCGTGACGCCTCCACCCGTGAGGCGCTGGACCCGGACGCGGACGAGGTGCTGACCGTTGACGGCCTTTCCGGTGACGGCTTCGCCGACGTGACGCTCCGGATCCATCGCGGCGAGGTGATCGGGCTCGCGGGCAGCAACGCCAGTGGCAAGCACCAGTTCGCCGAAACCGTGTACGGCCTGCGTTCGGCGTCCTCCGGCGTGATCAAGGTCGAGGGCAAGCCCCTGAAGCCGGGAGACATCCCGGCCGCGATCCGCGCCGGGATCGGCTGCGTGCCGCGCGACCGCCACCACGAAGGACTGGTCCTCGAGCACTCGATCATGGACAACACCACACTGTCCATTTTGGACCGCATGGGCAGGGGTGGCCTCGCGTCACCGGCGGCCCGGTACGGGCGGGCGTCGAAGGCGCTGGAGGACTACGGCATCGTCGCGGCGGGCGCCGACCAGCCGGTGTCCGACCTTTCCGGCGGCAACCAGCAGAAGGTCGTCCTGGCCCGCGCGCTCGCCGGGGATCCCCGCCTGGTCGTGCTGATCAACCCGACCGCGGGCGTGGACGTGAAATCGAAGGAGGCCCTGCTCGCGGTCGTCGACCGGGTCCGGGCCGAGGGCAAGGCGGTGCTGATCGTCAGCGACGAGCTGGACGATCTGCGCCTGAGCGACCGGGTGCTGGTGCTGCGCGCCGGTGCCGTGGTCGCCGAACACCGGGCGGGCTGGTCCGACGGCGACCTGGTGGCCGACATCGAAGGAGTCGAGCGCGGTGCATGACGTGATGACCGATCCGAAGACGTCGTCGCTCGGCGCGGCGCCGCCGAAGCGCCGGAAGTTCCGCTGGCTGCGGGAACTCGCCCTGGTGCCGGCGCTCATCGTGGTGCTGATCATCGGAGGACTGATCAGTGACACCTTCCTGACCTTCGGCAGCATCGTCGGCATCCTGTCCGCCTCGGCGGCGTTGTCGATGGTGGTCCTGGGCGAATCGCTGGTCCTGCTCACCGGGAAGTTCGACCTGTCGCTGGAATCCACCATGGGCATGGCGCCCGCGCTGGGCGCGATGCTGGTGATCCCGGTGGCGTCTTCGGGCTTCGGTACCGAAATCCCCGGTTTCGCGGGCATCCTCGCCGTGCTGGTGGCCGGGGCCGCGGTCGGTTTCGTGAACGGGTTCCTGATCGTCAAACTGAAGCTGAACGCCTTCATCGTCACGCTGGCGATGCTGACCGTGCTGCGCGGTACGCAGATCGGGTCCACGCACGGGAAGACGCTGTTCGACCAGCTGGACGTGTTCACCGCGATGGCGACGACCACGTTCATCGGGCTGCCGATGTCGGTGTGGCTGGCCGCGGCGCTGTTCGCCGTGTTCGGCCTGGGGCTGCGGTATCACCGGATCGGCCGGTCGCTGTACGCCATCGGGGGCAACCGGGCGGCGGCGCGGGCCGCGGGTATCCGCGTCGACCGGATTTCCTGGGGTGTCTTCGTGGTGGCCGGGGTGCTGGCCGCGCTCGGCGGCCTCGCGTACACGGGCTACGTCGGCGCGCTCGGCGCGGATCAGGGCGACGGGCTGATCCTGCAGGTGTTCGCGGCTGCGGTGATCGGCGGTGTCTCTCTGGACGGTGGTAAGGGCACTCTGGTGGGGGCGCTCACCGGGGTCCTGCTCCTCCAGACGGTCACCAACCTGCTGCAAGTGGCACAGGTGCCGCCGGAGTGGCTGAAGGCGATCTACGGCGTGATCATCCTGGTCGCGTTGATCATCTCCCGGTACGCCAGCGGGAAGGCTCAGACGTAGGGGGCCGCCGACGCCATGAAAGGTCCTTTCCTTGCGAAATTTGCCAGGAAAGGACCTTTCCTGGCGCGCCGGAGGCCGGTTCGAGGACGTCAGAGAGGAGAGCGCGGTGTCAGGAAGCTTCGGCGGCCACGGTCGGGTCGTCGGCGGTGCCGAGGGCGTTGCGGAGCCACTGCTCGACCCCGGCCACGTGCACGGTGGCCCACGAACGCGCCAGTTCGGGTTCACGGGCGGCGATGGCCTCGTAGATCGCCGTGTGCTGCTCGCGGGTCTTCGCGACCGCGCCCTCCTGCGTGAGCCCGCGCCAGATGCGGGCGCGCGCGGTGGGGCCGGAGAGGCTGTCCAGCAGCGAGCACAGCACCGGGTTCCCGGAGCCGTCGGCGATCTTGCGGTGGAACTGCAGGTCGTTCGCGACCAGCGCCTCCACCGTGGGCGAGTCGGCCAGTTCGTCGAGCAGGCGGCCTAGTTCCGCGATGTCCTCGTCGCTCATGTGCATCGCGGCCAGCGCCGTCGCCGCCGGTTCGAGGATCCGGCGGACGGCGAGGAAGTCCAGCACGGTGTCGTCGCGGTGGAAGTCCACCACGAACGTCATCGCGTCCAGGAGGAGATTCGGTTCGAGGCTGGTGACGTACGTGCCGTCGCCCTGGCGCACGTCGAGTACGCGGATCAGGCACAGCGCCTTCACCGCTTCGCGCAGTGAGCTGCGGGACAGGCCGAGCCGCTGGGCCAGTTCGGCCTCCTTCGGCAGCCTGTCGCCGGGAGCCAGCTCACCGGAGATGATCATGTCCTTGATCTTGTCGATCGCGACATCGGTGACCGGCATGTTCCACCGCCCTCCCCGAAGACCTCGGATGTTTGTGTGTCAGTTGACAGAGTGCCATGTTTCGAGCTGAGGAGGCGCGGTGACCCACGGTGTCGCACTACAAAGAGTGGCACTCCACACCCGGTTGAAGCCGGGCAAGGAGGCCGAATACGAGTCGGTCCACGCCGTCATCCCGCCCGACCTCGACGCAGGCCTGCGGGCGGCGGGCGTGCGGTCGTGGCGGATCTGGCGGGACGGTCTCGACCTGTTCCACGTGGTGGAGGTCGAGGACTACGCGAAGATGCGCGCGATCCTGCGTGCTCATCCGGCCAATATTCCCTGGCAGGCGCGGATGTCGGAACTGCTCGACGTCGAAGACGACTACTCGGGCGGCGATTCGGGTCTCGGCCTGGTCTGGGAGCTTCCGTGAAGATCCCCCTGTCCCCACTCGGGCTCGGCTGCGCGCAGCTGGGCAATCTGTACCACGCCATCAGCGACGAGACGGCCGAAGCGACCGTCCGGCAGGCGTGGGACGAAGGCATCCGCTACTTCGACACCGCCCCGCACTACGGTCTCGGCCTGTCCGAGAGACGGCTGGGTGCGGCGCTTTCGGCGTATCCGCGCGCGGATTACGTGGTGTCCACCAAGGTCGGCCGCGTGCTGGAACCCGATCCCGGCGGCGCTTCGCGGACCGACGGCCAGGGTTTCGTCGTGCCCGCGGCGTACAAGCGCCGCTGGGACTTCAGTCGCGACGGGGTCCTCCGGTCGCTTGAGGACAGTCTCGAACGCCTCGGGCTCGACCGCGTGGACGTCGTCTACGTGCACGACCCGGACGAACATTTCGAAGACACCGTCAACGGCGCTTTCCCCGCTCTGCTCGAATTGCGGGAGCAGGGTGTCGTCGACGCCATCGGCGCCGGGATGAACCAGGCGCCGATGCTCGCGGAATTCGTCCGCCGCTTCGATCTCGACGTCATCCTCCTGGCCGGCCGGTACACGTTGCTCGACCAGCCCGCGCTCGACGATCTTCTGCCGCTCTGCACCGAACGTGGGGTAAGCGTGGTGGCTGGGGGAGCGTTCAACGCGGGGATCCTCGCCACCGCGTCGCCGGGCACGATGTACGACTACGCCGAGGCTCCCGCCGAGCTGGTCGACCGGGCCCAGCGGATCGCCGAGGTCTGCGAACGGCACGGCGTCGAACTCCCGCAGGCCGCGCTGGCCCTGCCCGCCGCGCATCCGGCGGTGGTGTCGGTCGTCGTCGGCGCGCACGACCCCGGCCAGGTACGGCTCAACGCCGAACGATTCCGCCGGCCGGTACCGCGCGGGTTGTGGACGGAGCTGATCCGTGCGGGACTGGTGCGGGAGGACATCGTGCTGCGAACGGAAGGAAAGCCGTGATCGACGCGCATCACCACCTGTGGGATCCCTCGCGGCGGCGGTACCCGTGGCTGGCGGACACCGCCCTCGAGCCGATCCGCCGTCCGTACACAGTGGACGATCTTCGCGCGGTGACCGGGGCGGCGGGTGTGCGGGAGACCGTGCTGGTACAGACGATCTCGTCGGACGAGGAGACGCGGGAGTTCCTCGCGACCGCTTCCGCCGAACCCCTGATCACCGGTGTCGTCGGCTGGGTCGAACTCACCGCTCCCGATGTCGCCGACCGCCTCGCCGCCTTTTCCGGGCCACTGGTGGGAATCCGCCATCAGGTGCAGGACGAGCCGGACCCGTCGTGGCTGACTCGGCTCGAGGTCCTGCGCGGTCTCGCCGCGGTCGGCGAGGCGGGGCTGGCGTACGACCTGCTGGTGAAGCCACCCCAACTCGACGCAGCCCTTGCCGCGGCGAAGGCGTTGCCTGATCAGGTTTTCGTGCTCGATCACGCCGCGAAGCCGCCCATCACGTCGGGGGAATGGCAGCCGTGGGCGGACGGTGTCGCCGCCCTGGGCGCGTTGGAGAACGTGTACTGCAAGCTCTCGGGGCTGGTGACCGAGGCGGACTGGGCGGAATGGAAGGTCGGGCATCTGACGCGCTGGACCGAGCACGTGCTGGAGTGCTTCGGGGCTTCGCGGCTGATGTTCGGCTCCGACTGGCCGGTCTGCGAACTCGCGGCCGCGTACGAGGTCGTCGTGGACACGGCGGTCTCGCTGACCGGTTCGCTCAGCGACGCCGAGCGGCTGGAGTTCTTCGAGGGCACGGCGCGGCGGGCCTACCGCCTCGTGAGTGGTAATGACGGTTAGAACCCTCATTACCACTCACGAGAAGATCAGAATTCGTCCTGGTTGACCATCGTCCGCAGGCGGGCCAGTGCGCGGTGCTGCGTCACGCGCACGTTGCCGGCGGAGATCCCGAGTGCTTCGGCGGTTTCGGCGGCGGAGAGGCCGACGGCGATGCGCAGGGCGAGGATCTCCTGCTGCACACGGGGAAGGGTGGAGAGCAGGCGGCCGAGCCGGGCACCGAGGTCCAGGTGCAGGGCGTGCGTTTCGGGCCCGTTGTCGCCGATGGGCCGCTCCGGCAGTTCCGGCACCGGTTCCGACCGGTCACGGGAGACCGCGCGGTAGGCGTCGGCGACCTTGTTGGCGGCGATCGCGTGCACGAGGTAGAGGAACGAACCGCCGCGATCCTGGTAGCCGGGCAGTGCCTTCAGCACGGCCATGCACACTTCCTGCGCGACGTCGTCCGCCGACAGGTAGGACAGGTCGCGCCCGCCCATCCGCGCGCGGCAGTACCGGACCACGACGGGACCGATCATCCGCAGCAGCGACTGGATGGCGGCGGGATTCCCGTCGCCCGCGTCCTTGACGAGGGGGTCGAGGTCCTCCTTCGTCAGCCGTCCCCCCGGACGAGGCAGGTTCTCCGGAGTCGTGTACCCGGGGACCGCATCGGTGGTGACGGTTCTGGACGCGCTGGAGATTGCTTGCATGGTCGTCCTCCCCGGCCGACCCTGCGACCGTGGCTGTCGAGGGGCCAACACTCCGTAACTATTGAGGGCGGCAGATGCTCCTTAAGATCAGCTTCACCTGCCGCCGTTGCGACGCAGCGTAATCGTAGGCGCCGATCGGACGGCAGTAAAGATTTCAACTAGAGATAGCCCATTCGACGGAGTCGGCTTAATACAACCGAGACTCTGTGTCGCCGAAAGGGGTGCCGGGATCGCTGGATGTGTGCGGCGGTTAGCGCACCGCGATCAAAGCGGCCGCCGTCGCTACGACGAGTGCCGACGCGGTGACGGCCAAGGCAGGGTTGAGAGATTTCGGGATTCCGGCCTTGCGCAGTGCCCGTTCACGGATCGCGCCGATGACGGTCAAGGTGATCACCGTGGCGCCGGCGAGCACCACCGGGACGACCGTCGCCCCCCAACCTCGCCGCGCGGCCGAATGCAGGAGCAGGAGTGTGCAGGCAGTAGCCGCCAGCGCGGTCCGGCGCCAGGCGAGCCCGGTCCGTTCCGCTTGCGCTCCGTGATCGCTCACTTGCTCGTCAGGTTCACGAGAAGACCACCAGTGCCGCGGCGGTCAGGGTGATCACGAGGATCCCGGCGGTCAGCACGATCAGCATCCCGCTCTTCGGCAGCGGCCGTCCCGCGCGCATCGCGGTCTGCACCTGCCGCCAGCGCGGGTACGCGCTCGCCGCGAGCACGGCGGCCAGTACGACGCACAGTCCGGCGAGGACGCTGCTCAGCGCCGTCGGATCCGGGACCAGCTGGTGTACGGCGACGCCGCCGGCGAGCAGGCCCAGAGCCGTCCGGAGCCAGGCGAGGAAGGTCCGTTCGTTGGCGAGCGTGAATCGGTAGTCGGGTTCCGAACCGCCGTCGTGCGGTCCGTTGATCTCTGCCACGCGTCGAAGACTAGGCGTTCTGACGCGGGAAGACCCACCAGCGAAGGACCGCGAAGCGCGCGATGCCGCCCACGACGCTCGCCGCGAGCAGGGCGCCCGTCTGTTCCAGCGCGGTCGGCTCGGTGATCACCGCGTCGAGGGACGCGAGCACGATCGAGCCATACGCGGCGTAAAAGGCGAACGTCACCAGGTCCTGGAAATGCCTTTTGCCCGCGTGACTCTTCCGGGTGGCGAAGGTGACCCGTCGGTGGAACTCAGTGTTCCCGACGGTCGTGACCGCGAGCGCGACCAGGTTGGCGACCTGCGGGCCCAGGATCGGCTGGAAGACGAGGAACAGCACCGCTTGGAGACCGGTGGCGACGACCCCGGCGACGACGTACCAGGCGGCGTGGTTGCCGAGTTCGTGGTGCCGCTCCGGCGCTCGCCGGATGATCCGGTGCCCTGGCGCCCACCTGGTGGTGGTCATACCGACGACGCTACCCCTCGTTTCACAAACTTGTGAAGCTAATAAAGCTGCTGAGAACTGTGATCCCCGCGACAGCGCCGTCGTTTGGTCTCCGGCGGCATCGGGTAGGCCACAGGGACCGGGTCGAGTACAGCACGCCCCGGCCAACGTCCGACGAGGAGGGAGCGGCTGATGAGCGACGAAGAGACGGCCGAGCCGGAAACGTTGCCGCCCAGTGAGGCGCTCGATGAGGACGAACTCCGCGTCGATCCGCTCGAAGAAGGCGTCGAGCCGCCCGAGCACTGGAGTGGCGCCGACCGGTTCGGGACGACGCCGGCGGAGATCCGCGAAGGCGAGTCGCACGCGATGCGGCTGGCGGAGGAGGAGCCGGACGTCGGCGAAAAATGATCTTCACTCAGACGGCAGGCCATGCCGCTACCCCCTAGCGTGGTCCGTCAAGTGCAAGACCGCGACGAAGGAAGGGCAGAGATGCTTACAGTCACCGAAGCCGCCGCCGAGGCGATCACCGCACTGACCGCGCAGGAGGGATCCGAGGACAGCAGCGGGCTGCGCTTCGCGATGCATTCCCAGCAGGGAGACAGTCCGCAGCTCGCGGTTTCCGTTGCCCCGCAGCCGGAAAGCGGCGACAGGGTGCTCGGCGCGGACGGCGGCCCCAAGGTGTTCTTGGAGCCGGAAGCCGCCGCGCTGCTCGATGACAAGGTGCTCGACGTCCAGCAGGACGAGACCGGCGAAGTCGCCTTCGCCGTACTCCCGCAGGCTCAGCCCCAGCCTGGCGCCTGAGCCCGGCGGGTTCAGGCTTTCTATTGAGGGGTAAGTCAAAGATGTCGTGCTCCGGCAAGCGTCCGGACTGGCTGAAGGAAGCCGGGCCGCGGGCTCCGAGAGACACTCTTGTGAAGATAAGTGTCCGGCTTGGGTCGTTTGTGCGATTTCGCGAGGTGGTCGTGAGGGAGTCCCACGTAGGTCGCCAAGTAGTGAAGGCCTCCTTCGCTACCTTGAGGGTAGGCAAGGGGACCTTCACGACATCGAGTCGATCAAGCCGCGTTCGCCCTACCTCTCAATAAGTCCGGGCCCAGGCACGGACCAGCTCGCCGGCCCGCTCGCGCAGCAGTTCCGCCGCGTGCGCACGCGCGTGGTCGAGCGAAGGCGCGTGGTCGATCAGGGCGGCGCTGCCCACGACCCCGAGGCCGGCGAGCTGGGTCTCGTCCAGCTGGATCCGCCCGGCCAGCACCATCAGCGGCACCGAGTGCTCCTTCGCACGGGCCGCGATACCCGCCGGGGCCTTGCCGTCGAGACTTTGCTCGTCCAGTGAGCCTTCCCCGGTGATGACCAGATCGGCGCGTTCGATGGCGCCCGCGACCCCGGTGAGCCCGGCGATGAGCTGGAAACCGGATTCGACCGTCGCGCCGAGTCCCGCGATGGCCCCCGCCGCGACCCCGCCGCCCGCGCCCGCTCCCGGGATGTCGGAGACGTCGGGGGTCCCGGCGTTCCGCAACGCTTGCGCCCAACGGGCCAGCGCTCCGTCCAGCTGCTCGACTTCACGTGGTCCCGCACCCTTCTGCGGACCGAAGACCGCGGCCGCACCCCGCGATCCGAGCAGCGGATTCGTCACGTCGGTGGCGACTGCCACCCGCACCGAGCCGAGCCGTTCGCGCACCGGGCCGAGTTCGGCCGAGGCGACGCGGCCCAGCGTGCCGCCGCCGAGTCCGACCGGTGCGCCGAACGCGTCGAACACCCCCGCGCCGAGCGCCGCCAGCATCCCGGCGCCGCCGTCGGTGCTCGCGGTGCCGCCGACGGTCAGCACGAGCCGCCGCGCGCCGTTGTCGAGCGCGTGGGCGAGGAGTTCGCCGACGCCCCAGGTGTGCGCGGCCAGCGCCACCTCCGGGCTCGGCTCGACGAACTCGATCCCGCACGCGCGGGCCGACTCGATGTAGGCCGTTCCGTCGAGCAGCACGTAGCGCGCGTCGACGGTGTCGTCGAGCGGCCCGCGGACGGGAACCTCCACGAGACGGCCACCGGCCGCGACGAGGACGTCCAGCGTGCCCTCCCCGCCGTCCGCGACCGGGCAGGCGGAGACTTCGGCCTCGGGCAGCGCGTCGCGGACGCCGTGGGCGATCGCGGCCGCGGCCTCGACCGCGGTCAGGCTTCCCTTGAACTTGTCGGGCGCGATGACCACACGAGTCATGGACGAACCTCCGTCAGCGGGTTTCCGCCGGTGAGCACCGACGCGACGTTCTCGGCCGCGAGCACGGCCATGGCAGTACGGGTCTCGACCGTCGCCGATCCGAGGTGCGGCGTCAAGACGACGTTTTCGCGATCCAGCAGGCGCGGTTCGACGTCGGGTTCGGCCTCGAAGACATCGAGGCCCGCTCCGGCTATCTCGCCGGCCTCGAGCGCGTCCGCCAGCGCCGCCTCGTGGACGACGGGCCCGCGCGTGGTGTTGATCAGGAAGGCGCCCGGTTTCATCGTCTTCAGCGCGTCCGCGTCGATGAGGTGCCGGGTCTGCGGGGTCAGGGGGCAGTGCAGCGAGACCACGTCGGCGGTTTCCAGCAGCTCACGGAAGGGCACGTACTCCGCGCCCAAGGTCTTCTCGACCTCTTCGGCGGCCCGCGACCGTCCTGAGTAGACGATCCGCATCCCGAAACCGAGCGCCCGCCGCGCGACCGCCTGCCCGATCTGGCCGAGCCCCACGATGCCGAGCGTCTTGTCCTGCAGTCCGGAACCGAGCAGGAAACCCAGGTGGAACGACCACGGCGTACGCGAGCGGATCAATCGTTCGCCCTCGCCGAGCCGTCGCGTGACCGCGAGGATCAGCCCGAACGCCAGATCCGCGGTGGCGTCGGTGAGCACGCCGGGGGTGTTGGTGACGGTGATGCCGCGTCCGGCCAGCGCCGGGACGTCGATGTTGTCGTAGCCGACGGCCACGTTCGCCACGACCTTCAACGCCGGGCCCGCCGCGTCGGCCACCGCACCGTCGATCCGGTCGTGCAGCATGCCGACGATCGCGGACGCGCCCTGGACGAACTCGCGCAGTTCCTGCGGCGTCAGCGGCCGGTCGGCGCGCGACAGTTTCACCTCCCCGGCTTCGGCGAGCACTTTCAGCGCTTCGTCGGGAATCCACCGGGTCACCGCGATCGTCGAGGTCACGGCGTCAGCCTAGTGGGCGACAGTTGGTATCCCAAACGTGAGAATCCCTGCTGTGAGGGGAGGCGCTTCCCCTGTGCGGGGAGTCGCCACCACCCGGCGTGCCGGGATGGTCATCGCCGCGACCCTCGTCGCGCAGGGTCTGGCGTCGGGGGCGAAAGAGGGCAAGGGGAAGCCGTCCGAACCGAGCCTGACCGGCAGCGCCAAGATGCTGCGCAAGGACGGCCAGGACGTCCGGTTCACCTTCGACGCGCGTGGTCTCTTCCCGGAAAGCAAGGGGGTTTCCGGGTGGGCCACGCGGGTGAGGGCTACTGCTGGGGTCCCGATCCCGACCACAAGCTGATCGTGTCGCCGTGCCTGAGCACCGCGCCTTTCGAACGGGTCGAGACCGGGTCTCCTTCGCGGACTCACTTTTCACCGGCCCACTCTCCGGTCGACTGTGCTATGTTCATATGCAGAACATGTGTGCGCGATCCGAACGATCCGGGAGTGGGGATGGCGGAGCTGCTGTCGTTGAAGGAGGCCGTGGCACGGCTGGTGCACGACGGGGACACCGTCGCGCTCGAGGGTTTCACGCACCTCATCCCCGTCGCCGCCGGCCACGAGATCATCCGCCAGCGCCGCACCGGGCTGACGCTGGTGCGCATGACCCCGGACATCGTCTACGACCAGCTCATCGGCGCCGGCTGCGCGAGCAAGCTGATCTTCTCGTGGGGCGGCAACCCGGGAGTCGGTTCATTGCACCGCTTCCGTGACGCGGTCCAGCATTCCTGGCCGGTACCACTGGAGATAGAGGAACACAGTCACGCGGGGATGGCGAACCGGTACGTCGCCGGCGCCTCGGGCCTGCCGTTCGCCGTCCTGCGTGGCTACACCGGCACCGATCTTCCCGCGCACACCGACACGATCAAACCCATCACCTGCCCGTTCACCGGCGAGCGACTCGCCGCTGTCCCCGCCCTCAACCCGGACGTGTCGATCGTGCACGCCCAGCGCGCCGACCGGTCCGGCAACGTCCAGATCTGGGGGATCACGGGCGTGCAGAAGGAGGCGGTGCTGGCGGCGAAGCGGTCGCTGGTCACCGTGGAGGAGGTCGTGGACGAACTGGAGCCCCGGCCGGGTGCGATCGTGCTGCCCTCGTGGGCGGTCACCGCGGTCGCCGAGGTACCCGGCGGCGCGAAGCCGTCGTACGCGGCGGGGTACTACGAACGGGACAACGACGCCTACCAGGCTTGGGACGCGATCGGCCGGGACAGGGAGAGCTTCACCCGCTGGCTCGACGAGCTGACTGGAGTGAAGGCATGACCGAGTACACCTCCGACGAGATGATGAGTGTCGCCGCCGCTCGCGCGCTCGGCGACGGGATGTCCTGTTTCGTGGGCATCGGCCTCCCGAGCACGGCCGCGAACCTCGCCCGGCGCGGGCACGCGCCGAACCTCACGCTGATCTACGAATCCGGCTGCCTCGGCGCCAAACCGTCCCGTCTCCCGCTGTCCATCGGCGACGGCGAACTCGCCGACACCGCGGACGCCGTGGTCAGCGTTCCGGAGGTCTTCAACTACTGGCTCCAGCCCGGCCGGATCGACGTCGGTTTCCTCGGCGCCGCCCAGCTGGACAAATTCGGCAACATCAACACCACCGTCATCGGGCCCGACTACGCCAACCCGAAGGTGCGCCTGCCCGGCGCGGGTGGCGCACCGGAGATCGCCGCGTCCTGCCGCGAGGTGTTCGTGGTGCTGCGGCAGAGCACCCGCACGTTCGTCGAGAAGGTCGATTTCGTGACGTCGTTCGGCCACGGCACCGGCAAGGGCGACCGCGAGCGGCTCGGCCTCCCCGGTGCCGGGCCGACGCTGGTGGTCACCGACCTCGGCCTGATGCGGCCCGATCCCGAGACGGCCGAGCTCACGCTCACCGAGCTGCATCCCGGGATCGAGGTCGATCAGGTCGTCGCCGCGACCGGGTGGAAACTGAAGGTGGCGGCCGACCTGGGAACCACCCCGGCGCCGACCGAGGCAGAACTCCGCATCCTCCGAGACCTCACAAGGGCGAGCGCATGACCGACGTCTTCCTGTTCGACGCCATCCGTACCCCGTTCGGCAAGTACGGCGGCGCGCTGTCCGGGGTCCGCCCGGACGACCTCGCCGCCACCGTGCTGCGGGCCCTGGCCGAGCGCAACGATCTCGATCCGGCCACCGTGGACGAGGTGGTGCTCGGCGACGCCAACGGCGCGGGTGAGGACAACCGCAACGTCGCGCGGATGGCGGCGCTGCTGGCGGGCTGGCCGACGAGCGTTCCCGGTGCCACGGTCAACCGGCTGTGCGGTTCCGGGCTCGACGCGGTCATGCAGGCGAGCCGGTCGGTCCAGGTCGGTGACGCGTCGCTCGCGGTCGCGGGCGGGGTCGAGTCGATGAGCCGTTCGCCGCTGGTCATGCAGAAACCGGAGAAGGCGTTCCCCGCCGGCAACCAGACGCTGTACTCCACCGCGCTGGGCTGGCGCATGGTCAACCCGAAGATGCCCGGGCAGTGGACGGTCTCGCTCGGCGAGTCCACCGAACTGCTCGCCGAGCGCTACGGCATCGGCCGTGACGAACAGGACGCGTTCGCCGTCCGCAGCCACGTCAACGCCGCCCGCGCCTGGGACGAGGGCTTCTACGACGATCACGTCGTGCCCGTCGAGGGTGTCGAGCTCACCCGTGACGAAGGCATCCGGCCGGATTCCGACCCGGAGAAGCTCGCGAAGCTCAAACCCGTCTTCCGTCCACAAGGGACGGTCACGGCCGCGAACGCCTCGCCGCTGAACGACGGCGCGTCCGCGTTGCTGCTCGGTGACGAGGCGGCCGGGAAACGGCTCGGCAAGGCGCCACTGGCCCGGATCGCCGGCCGGGGCGCGGCGGGCGTCGATCCCGACGTCTTCGGCATCGGGCCGGTGCGCGTGGCCGAGATCGCTTTGGAACGCGCCGGGATCGGCTGGGACGACCTGGCGGCCGTGGAACTGAACGAGGCGTTCGCCGCGCAGTCGCTGGCCTGCCTGCGCGACTGGTCGAAGCTCGACCCGGAGATCGTCAACGTCAACGGCGGCGCGATCGCGATCGGGCATCCGCTGGGCGCCTCCGGCGGCCGGATCCTCGGCACACTGGCCCATCACCTCCGCCGCACCGGCGGCCGGTGGGGGCTGGCCGCCATTTGCATCGGTGTCGGCCAGGGGCTGGCCGTCGTCCTCGAAGCCCAGTGATCCACTGACCCGCGCTGGAGGGAACAGCATGTCCGCACCCGCAGAACTGAGGCTCCCGCGCTACCGGCGCGATCCGGAGGGGACGCATCCGCCGCTGGACCACGCCGGCTACCGGTCGACGGCGCTGCGGCACCCCAAGGAGCCGCTGATCGTGCTCCCGCATCTGCTGACCGAGGTCACCGGGCCCGCGCTGGGGCCGGGGCGGATCGGCGAGTTCGACAACGACCTCACCCGGGGACACGCGGGTGAGCCGCAGGGGCAGCGGATCATCGTCACCGGACGGCTGCTCGACGGCGACGGACGGCCGATCCGGGATTCGCTCGTGGAGATCTGGCAGGCGAACGCGGGCGGGCGGTACCGGCACACCGGCGACCGCTGGCCGTCACCGATCGACCCCAACTTCGACGGCGCGGGCCGGACGCTGACGGACGGCGAAGGCCGCTATACCTTCACCACCATCAAGCCGGGCGCGTATCCGTGGAAGAACCACGACAACGCCTGGCGGCCGGCGCATATCCACTTCTCCGTCTTCGGCAGCGCGTTCACGCAGCGGCTGGTCACGCAGATGTACTTCCCGGAAGACCCGCTGTTCCCGCAGGACCCGATCTTCAACTCCATCCCGGACGAGAAGGCGCGGCAGCGGATGATCGCCCGGTTCGACCTCGACCGCACCGAAGCCGAGTGGGCCCTGGCCTTCCAGTTCGACATCGTCGTCCGCGGCCGCGAGGCGTCGGTGTTCGAGGACGAGGAGGACGAGCACTGATGCCGGAGACGACGCCTTCCCAGACCGTCGGCCCGTACCTGTCCATCGGCCTGCCCTGGCCGGACGGGCCGGACGTCGTCCCCGCGGACGAGCCGGGCGCGATCCGCATCCACGGCCGGATCCTCGACGGCGCGGGCGATCCGGTGCCGGACGCGATGATCGAGACCTGGCAGGCCGACGCCGACGGCCGGTTCGATCACCCCGACGATCCGCGGGGAGCGGTCGCGAGCGGGTTCCGGGGCTTCGGACGCTGTCCGACCGATCCGGACGGCAACTACGAGATCCGGACGATCAAACCCGGCGCCGTACCTGGTCCGGCGGGGAGCACCCAGGCACCCCATATCGACGTCTCGGTGCTCGCCCGCGGTCTTCTGCACCGCGTCGTCACCCGGATCTACTTCGAGGACAGCGACAATTCCGCGGATCCGGTGCTGGCTTCGGTCCCGGAGACCCGCCGGGGCACGCTGATCGCCGCCCGGACGGGCGACGGCTACCGGTTCGACATCCGCCTGCAGGGCGAGGGGGAGACGGTGTTCTTCGATGTCTAGGTCTTCGATGTCCGAGCCGGTGAAGGTGCACAGTGTCGCGGAGGGGCCCGCGGACGGTCCCGTCGTGGTGTTCGGCGGATCGCTCGGCAGTGACCATCGCATGTGGGAGCCACAGGTGAAACCCTTGGTGGACAAAGGGTTCCGGGTGGTCCGCTACGACACCCGCGGGCACGGCGCGTCCCCGGTGCCGCCTGGGCCGTACGCGCTCGAAGACCTCGGCGGTGACGTGCTCGCGCTGCTCGACGAGTACGGCGCCGAACGCGCCCACTTCGTCGGGCTCTCCCTCGGCGGGATGACCGGGATGTGGCTGGGCGCGCACGCGCCGGACCGGATCGAAAGCCTGGTCCTGTGCTGCACGTCCGCGAAACTCGGACCGCCGCGGATGTGGGCGGAGCGGGCGGAGACGGTCCGGGAGCACGGCACCGGAGCGGTCGCCGAGGCCGGAGTCGGGCGCTGGGTGACGGCGGGCTACGCGGCCGCCCATCCCGACCGCGCGGCGTACCTGCGGGAGATGATCGCCGCGGTCCCGGCCGAGGGTTACGCGGCCTCGTGCCGGGCCATCGAAGAGATGGACCTCGTCGATGACCTGCCCAAAATCGCGGCGCGGACCCTGGTCATCGCCGGATCCGAGGATCCGGCCACCCCGGTCGAGCACGCCGAAGTGATCGCGGGCGGTATCGCGGACGCCCGGCTCGAAGTCGTCGAAGGCGCCGCGCACCTGGGGAACTTCGAAAAGCCCGAACCCTTCACCGCGCTGATCCTCGACCATCTGGAGCAGGTCCGATGAGCGACGACGCCTACGAGACCGGGATGCGCGTGCGCCGCGAAGTCCTCGGAGACGCGCACGTCGATCGCGCGGTGGCCCGCACCACCGAGTTCAGCCGCCCGTTCCAGGACTACATCACCCGGGGCGCGTGGGGTTCGGTCTGGTCGCGTGACGGCCTCGACCGCAAGACCCGCAGTTGCGTCACCCTGGCCGCGCTCACCGCGTTGCACGCCCACGACGAACTCGCCATGCACGTCCGGGCAGCAGTCCACAATGGACTCACCGCGCAAGAGATCTCCGAGGTCCTGCTGCACACCGCCGTCTACGCGGGCGCCCCGGCCGCCAACGCGGCGTTCGCCGTCGCCCAGCGCGTGCTGGCCGAACTCGGTGAGCCTGCCGCCCAGGAAGAGGGTGGCCGCTAGGCCGCGTCCTGCAAGTCATGTTCGCCGTCTTAGGAACCACCTGGACCTCGAAGCCCATCGAACAGACTCACAGGACACGGCCTAGGGTTCTCGTATGGACGAAGGCGAGGTGACCGAGCGCGGAGCGCACCATGTCCAGTCGCTGGAACGCGGGCTGGCGGTGATCAAGGCGTTCAACGCGGACGCGGCGGAGCTGACACTGAGCGACGTCGCCCGCTCCACCGGGCTGACCAGGGCGGCCGCCCGCCGGTTCCTGCTCACCCTCGTCGACCTGGGGTACGTGCGCACCGACGGCAAGTACTTCTCGCTCACCGCGCGGGTCCTCGAACTCGGCTACTCGTACCTGTCGAGCCTGTCGCTGCCCGAGGTCGCCCAGCCCCATCTGGAGCGGCTGTCCGCCGAGGTGCACGAGTCCAGCTCGGTCTCGGTGCTCGAAGGCATGGACATCGTCTACGTCGCCCGCGTCGCCGTCTCGCGGATCATGACCGTCAGCATCAACGTAGGCACCCGTTTCCCGGCCCACGCGACGTCGATGGGGCATGTCCTGCTGGCCGGTCTCGAAGACACCGACCTGCACGGCTACTTCGACGCGGCCAAACTCGAGAAACTGACCGCGCACACGCTGACCAGGCAACAGGATCTGCTCGCCGAGCTGGAGCGGGTCTACCGGCAGGGCTACGCGATGGTCGACCAGGAACTCGAAGAAGGCCTCCGCTCGATCGCCGCGCCGATCCGGGACCGGCGGGGCCGGGTCGTGGCCGCGGTCAACCTGTCCACGCACGCCAGCCGTACGACACCGGAGTCGGTCGAGCGCGAACTGCTGCCGCCGCTGCTCGCGACGGCCCGGGCCATCGAGACCGATCTGGCCTCGGCGCCGCCGAGCAAGGCGGGACGTGGCTGAGGTCGCCGGGCTGCTGCTCGCGGCCGGGGCCGGGCGCCGGTTCGGTGGGCCGAAGGCGCTGGCCGTCCTCGACGGCGAACCGTTCGTCGTCCGGGCACTGCGCGTGCTCACTGAGGCGGGGTGCGCCCCGATCCGCGTGGTGCTGGGTGCCTCGGCCGACGAGGTCCGCGCGCTCCTGCCCGACCCGGAGACGGCCATCGTGGCAGGCGACTGGGAGTCCGGCATGGGGGCGTCGCTGCGTGCGGGACTGAGGTCACTGGAAACGACCACCGCCGAAGCCGTCGTCGTGCACCTCGTGGATCTGCCCGGTGTCGGCGCCGACGTCGTGCGCCGGGTCGCGGACGGGGCCGACGCGGAGACCGTCGCCCGGGCGGCCTTCGACGGCGTTCCCGGCCATCCCGTCGTCCTCGGCCGACGCTGGTGGCCGGAGATCGTGGCGGGCGCGTCCGGGGACAAGGGTGCCCGTGACTGGCTCAAGGGCCGCCCGGACCTGCGGCTCGTCGAATGCGGCGACCTCGGTACCGGTCGCGACGTGGACCGCCGCGAGGATCTTCCAGGCTGATCTCCCGCTCCCCGAGGCTTACGATCGGGGCGTGACCGTCGCATCGCCGGAGAAACTGGCCGAAGCCCTCGACTCGGTCGGCTACCTCGCCGACGACGGCATCGCCACGGCCGGGTTCCTCGCCCTCCGGCTCGGCCGCCCGCTGTTCTGCGAAGGCGAACCGGGCACGGGGAAGACCTCGCTCGCCTTGGGACTGGCCGAGGCGCTCGACATGCCCCTCATCCGGCTCCAGTGTCACGAGGGGATCGACGCGGCACAGGCGCTGTACGAGTGGGACTTCCCCCGCCAGCTACTGCATCTGCGCGCGCTCGAAGCCTCCGGGAACGGCCATCTCGACGTCGAGACGGCGGAGCAGTCCCTTTACACCGAACGTTTCCTGCTTTCCCGGCCGCTGCTGAAGGCCTTGCAGACCGCGCCGTGTGTGCTGCTGATCGACGAGATCGACCGGGCCGACGACGAGTTCGAGGCCTTCCTGCTGCAACTCCTCGACGAGAACGCGGTGACCATCCCGGAGTTCGGCGAGGTGCGGGCCGAACATCCGCCGCTCGTGGTGCTCACCTCCAACCGGACCCGGGAGGTGCACGACGCGCTGAAGCGCCGCTGTCTCTACCACTGGCTCGAACATCCCGGCCTCGGCCGCGAGATCGAAATCCTCCGCCGCAAGGTCCCGCACCTCGGCGAGGCCCTCGCGACCCAGGTCGCGACCGCGGTGCACCGGCTCCGGGAGATGGAGTTGCTGAAGCCGCCCGGGGTGGCGGAGTCGATCGACTGGGCTCAGGCACTGCTCGCGCTGGGTAAGTCCGAATTGGACGCCGCGGTGGCCGCGCGCACCCTCGGCTCGGTCCTCAAGTACAGCGAAGACCTCGACCGGGTGCGGGCCAAGCTGGACAAACTGCTCGCCTGATCGCCCGCCCGGGTTAGCATGACCAAGCGGAACAAAGATCCGGTAACCGCGGGGGAGGGGGAGGAGTGACGTGGTGAGCAACGCCGACGAGGGCGCCACCCGGTCGAAACGAGCCGACGCCCGGCGCAACGAGAAGACCCTGCTCGACGCCGCCGCCGCCGTCTTCGTCACCTCGGGGGTCGAGGCGCCGGTCCGGGACATCGCGGCCAAGGCGGGGGTCGGGATGGGCACCATCTACCGGCACTTCCCGACCAGGGCCGATCTCATCGTCGCCGTCTACCGGCACCAGGTCGACGCCTGCGCCGAAGCCGGGCCGGAACTACTGGCGTCGAGCGATTCCCCGTACGAGGCGCTACGGCGCTGGATCGACCTCTTCGTCGATTTCCTGGTCACCAAGCACGGCCTCGCCGCCGTGCTGCAGTCCGACAACGCCGGTTTCGAGACGCTGCACACCTACTTCCTCGACACCCTCGTGCCCGTATGCGCCCGGTTGCTCGACGCCGCGGCCGGGGCGGGTGAGATCCGCTCCGACCTGCGGGCGATCGAGGTCCTGCGCGCCGTGGGGAACCTCTGCATCGGTGCGGACAGCGATCCGCGCTACGACGCGCGCCGGATGGTCGGAGTCCTCATCGCCGGACTGCGCCACCAGGACGGTTAACCGTTCAGCATCTTCAGGAAGCCGTTCTCGTAGGCGACGGGATCAGCGTCGTAGCCGACGGTCTGCGGCGTTCCCTTCGGTGTCACGTAAGTGCGTCCCGCCGCGGCGCCGTCCTGCCGCACGTCGACCTTCGCCGGACGCAGCTTCACCGGGCTCACCGCGTCGAACACCTCGGACGAGGCGAGCGTGTCCCACCAGAACGCCGTCCCGTCCTTGATGTACGGCGTGAGATCGGGCTGGGTGACGATCGCGTGCACCAGTTTCGCTTCCGCGGTCCGGCCTTCCCGGCCCAGACGCTCCACATAGGACGGTGTGATCGGGACGTCGTTCGTCGCGTCCAGTGGCACGATGTCCACCCGGCGTACACCGGCGAAGACCTTGTCCGCCGACGCGGGGTCCAGCCACATGTTGACCTCTTGGGTGCCGTCGAACTTCTCCGCGCCGGGACCGAACAGGTTGCCGGGGACGTCGAAGGCGCCGCCCATCACCGCGAGCCGCGAAATCCGTTGCGCCACACCGGGAACGTTCAGTGCCTTCGCGACATTCGTGAGCGGCCCGGTCGCGATCACGACGACCGGCTTCGGCGCTTTGAGCACCGTCGCGGCGAGCAGCGTCGACGCCCGGATCCGGGACGGGCGATCCGGCACTCCCGCGTCGCCGAGCGCGCCGTTGAGGATGCTCTCGGTCCAGGCGCGGCCGTCGGCGGGCATCGGGTTCACGCCGGTGTCGGAACCGTCGGCGACCGGAATGCCGGAGAGACCGCATTTCCCGAGTGCCGTCCGCACGTGGGTCAGCGCGCGTCCCGGGGTTCCGGCGCCGTTGTTGGTGACGGTGACCGCGCGCAGGTCGATGCGGCGCTGTTTATGCGCCTGGCACAGATACGCGAGCGTCGCGATGTCGGCGAAATCGGAGTCGCCGTCGTAGACGACCGGGACCGGGGAGGACGCCGGTGCCGAGGAGGCGGCGGGGGCGGCGGCCACGCCGAGGGCACACGAGAGCAGGACGGCGAACAGGGCACGGGACGAGAACATGCCGTCACCGTAGCGAGAAACGCGGTTTTCCAGTAGGACCAAGGTCCTCTTCGGCGCCGAATCCATGGCGATGGACCGCCGGGCGCGCTACAACTCGATTATGGAACGTACACAGTGTTGTGTGGTGGGGGGCGGTCCGGCGGGAATGGTGCTCGGCCTGCTTCTGGCGCGGGCCGGAGTCGAGGTCACGGTCCTGGAGAAGCACGCTGACTTCTTCCGCGATTTCCGCGGTGACACGGTGCATCCCCCGACGTTGATGCTGCTCGACGAACTCGGTCTCGGCGAACGGTTCGCGGAACTGCCGTCGCGGCGCCTGGAGAAGATGCGGATGCATATCGGCGACACGACCGTCGTCGCCGCCGACTTCAGCCGGATTCCCGGGCCGCACAAGTACATCGCGATGGTTCCGCAATGGGACTTCCTCAACCTGCTCGCCGAAGCCGCGGCCGAGGAACCGACTTTCACCCTCCGCATGGGGGCGGAGGTGACGGGCCTGCGCGAGGGCGGCGGCGTGCGTTACCGCGATTCCGACGGCGTCGAGCGGGAGGTGGCCGCGTCGCTCGTGGTCGGCTGCGACGGCCGTGACTCCCTCGTGCGCGCCGAGGCCGGTCTCGTGCCGGAGGAGTACGAGGTACCGATGGACGTCTGGTGGGTCCGGGTGCCCAAACTCCGCGACACCGGCAAGGAGGCCCAGGTGTTCGGCCGGTTCGCGGGCGGGCTCGCCGGCGTGACCATGGACCGCGGTGACTACTACCAGACGTCGTACCTGATCAGGAAGGGCGAGGACGCGGCGCAGCGGGCCGAGGGGATCGAGAAGTTCCGTGAACGGATCGGCGGCCTGTTCGGCTGGGGAGACGGCGAACTGGAAGCGATCCGTGACTGGGACGACGTCAAACTGCTGAAGGTCCGGATGACCAGGCTCCCGCGGTGGTACTCCGGCCGGGTGCTGTGCCTCGGCGACGCCGCGCACGCGATGTCGCCGGTCGGCGGGATGGGCGTCAACATCGCGGTACAGGACGCGGTGGCGGCCGCGCGGATCCTCGCCGCACCCCTGTTACGCGGCACGCTGACCGTGCGTGACCTCGCCCGGGTGCAGCGCCGCCGGTCCGTGGCCGTCTCACTCGCCCAGAAGCAGCAACTGGGGGAGCACAAGATCCTCATCGAGCCCGCTCTCGACGGGACGCTGACCGGCGCCACGGTGCCGTTCCCGCTCCGGCTCTCGGATCGCTTCCCGCTGCTCACCGGCGTCGCCGCCTTCCTCGGCGGCATCGGCCCCCTGCGGGAGAAAACCCCGGTGTTCGCCCGCCGCTGACGCCGCGTTTCGTCCTCTGGATGCGGTAGTTGCGCGGGCAACTACCGCATCCAGAGGACGAAACGCGCGCACAATGGGGGGGTGAGCGATCCTTTGGCGGGTTTCGTCGGCTTCGCGGAGGCTTTGCGCGAAGCGGGCCTGCCGTGCGACGCGCACCGGATCCAGGCGTACCTCGCGGCCGTCGGCGAGGTCGACCTCGCCGATCCCGAACAGCTGTATTGGGCCGGACGGCTGACGCTGTGCGCCGACCCCGACGACCTCCCGCGCTACGACGCGGCGTTCGACGGCTGGTTCACCGCGACGGAGGCCGGACCACGCCGTCGAGGCCGGGAAGCGGCCTCGAGACGAGCCAGGATCGCCACCCTCGTGCAGGCACCAGGCCAGGGCGAGTCCGGCGCGGAGCCCGACCAGCTCCGCGTGGCGGCGAGCGAGGACGAGATCCTGCGGCACCGCGACCTCGCCGAACTGACCGTCGCCGAACGCGCCCACCTGCGGGAACTGCTCGCGAACCTGCGCCCCGCCCTGCCCCTGCGGTCGTCGCCGCGACGCCGCGCCGCCCGGCGGGGCACCCTCGATCCGTCTCGTACGCTCCGGGCGATGCTGGCAGGCGGCGGCGAACCGGTACGGCTGGCGTACCGGCGGAGGGGCGCCAAGCCACGTCGTCTCGTCCTCCTGATCGACGTCTCCGGCTCGATGGGGCCGTACGCCGACGCGCTGCTGCGGTTCGCCCACGTCGTGGCCCGGTGCGCGCCCGGCCGGGTCGAGGTGTTCACCCTGGGTACCCGGCTCACCCGGGTTTCGCGCCAGCTGCGGCTGCGCGATCCCGAGCACGCCATGCTCGCCGCGGCCGCCGCTGTCCCCGATTTCGCGGGCGGGACCCGGCTCGGTGAGACCCTGCGCGCCTTCCTCGACCGCTGGGGGCAGCGCGGTGTGGCCAGGCGATCCGTGGTCACCGTGTTCTCCGACGGCTGGGAACGCGGCGACCCCGGACTGCTCGGCGAGCAGCTCGCCAGGCTGCGGCGGCTCGCGCACGTCGTATTCTGGGTGAATCCGCACGCGGGGCGGGCGGGTTACGCTCCCGTGCAATCCGGCATCGTGGCCGCGCTCCCGTACCTCGACCGGTTGCTGGCCGGGCACAGCCTCGCCACCTTGGAACGACTGCTTGTGGAGATCGCCGATGCGTGACGTACTGGACGAACTGCACCGCCGGTGGGCGGCGGGCGAGGCGGTGGGGGTCGGCACGGTGGTGGCGACATTCTCGTCGGCGCCGCGAAGCCCGGGCGCGGCGATGCTCGTCGCCCCCGACGGCACCGTCACCGGAAGTGTCTCCGGCGGCTGCGTCGAGGGCGCCGTCTACGAACTCGCGCAGCAGGTGGTCGCCGAGCGCGCGCCCGTGCTGCAGCGCTACGGCGTCACCGACGACGACGCCTTCGCCGTCGGGCTGACCTGCGGCGGGATCATCGACATCTACGTCCAGCACGTCGACCGCGACTCGATGCCGGAACTCGGCGACGTCGTCGAGTCGGTCCACAGTGGACAGCCGGTCGCCGTGGTGACGGTGGTCGAACACGACCAGCCAGGACTGGTCGGGGAGCATCTGATCGTCTGGCCGGACCGCGTCGCCGGTTCGCTCGGCTCGTCGCGGATGGACGACGCCGTCGTGGACGACGCGCGCGGCATGCTCGCCGGCGGCCGCACCGGCACACTGCACTACGGGCCGGACGGCCAGCGTCGCGGCGAAGGGATGACGGTCTTCGTCAACTCCTTCGAGCCGCCCGCGCGCCTGCTGGTCTTCGGCGCGATCGACTTCGCGGCCGCGATGGCGAAAATGGGCGCGTACCTCGGCTATCAGGTCACGGTCTGCGACGCGCGGCCCGTTTTCGCGACGAAGAGCCGGTTCCCCGACGCGCACGAGGTCGTCGTCGACTGGCCGCATCGCTACCTCAAGGCGGAGGCGGAAGCGGGCCGGATCGACGGCCGGACCGCGATCGCCGTGCTCACCCACGACCCGAAGTTCGACGTGCCGCTGCTGGAGGTCGCCTTACGCCTCGACGTCGGCTACGTCGGCGCGATGGGTTCGCGCAAGACCCACGACGACCGGTTCGCGCGGCTGCGCGAGGCCGGGCTCACGGAGGCGGAACTCGAACGGCTGTCCTCGCCGATCGGCCTCGACCTCGGCGCGCGGACGCCGGAGGAGACGGCGGTGTCGATCGCGGCGGAGATCATCGCGTTGCGGTGGAGCGGGTCGGGTTCGCGGCTCGCCGACCTCACCGGCCGGATCCACGGCTGACGCCGGGCACCGGGATCGACTGACTCGATTTGACCACCTCGAAGGCGGGCAGGGTCTCGAAGCGTTTGACGTGCTCGTCGAACAGTTCCCTGGACAGGTACCGGCTCGCCTTGAGGTCCGGGGTGAGCAGGACGACGACGTAGTCCCACTGCCCGACGATGCTGTAGCAGTGCTGGACCCGGGGCTCGGCCAGCATGCGCTCGCGGAACGCGGTGTGGCTCTTCGTGTCGTCGTCGGTCAGCGCGACCAGGATGACCGACGCCATCCCGGCGCCCAGCGCCTCCGGATCGAGCACGGCGACCTGCGCGCGGATCACGCCCGCGGCGCGCAGCCGGGTCAGCCGTCGCTGGACCGCGCTCGGGGAAAGGCCGACGGCGTCACCCAGTTCGTGCAGCGGCCGGGCCGCGTCGACCTGGACGAGGTCGAGCAGCAGGTGGTCGATCTCGTCGAGAGGCACGCAAGATTTTTGCACGCGGGCGGGAAAATTTACAATCGGGATGATCGGCTCCCGGCCTAGTTTGGGCCTCATGACCGACATCGACCTGCAGCTGGACCACGTCGCCGAGGCGGCGAAGGTGATCGATCCCGTCTTCCTGAATTCCCCGCAGTACAGCGACGAACAGCTGAACGAGCGGCTCGGCAGGCGGGTACTGGTGAAGATCGAGACGCTGAATCCGTTGCGCAGCTTCAAAGGGCGTGGCGCGGAGTATTTCGCCGCCGGGCTGGAACCGGGGACGACCCTGGTGTGCGGGACCAGCGGCAACTTCGGCCAGGCCATCGCGTTCGCCGCCCGCAAACGCGGCTTGCGGGCCGAAGTGTTCGTCCCCGCCGACGTCTCGCCGGTGAAACTGCGGCGGATGAAGGCACTGGGCGCGCGGGTACGCCGGGTCGACGGCGAGGCGAAGGACGCCGCGGCCGCCTTCGCCGCCGAAGCCCCGGACCGCGTCTTCGTGGTCGACGGGCGGGATCCCGCGATCTCGGAAGGGGCGGGCACGATCGGCCTGGAACTGGCGGCGGAGAGCGGGATCGACACGGTCGTGCTCCCGGTCGGCGACGGGGCGCTGATCGCCGGGGTGGCGCTCTGGCTCAAGGCGAAGTACCCGGCCATCCGCATCGTCGGCGTCGGGGCGAAGTCGGCGCAGGCCATGGTGACGAGCTGGCGGGCCGGTGAGCCGGTCACCGTCGAGCGGGCCAATTCGTTCGCCGCCGGCATCTCGATCCGGACACCGCAACCGGACTCCGTGCGGCGGCTGCGCTCACTGGTCGACGATTTCGTGCTGGTCGACGACGACGATCTGCGTGCCGCCATGCGACTGGGCGCGGAAACCCTCGGTGTCGTCCCGGAACCCGCCGGCGCCGCCGGGCTGGCCGCGCTGACCGTGCACGACCTCCCGGGTGACCTGGTCGCCACCGTGGTCACCGGGGCGAACGCGGATCCGGCGGTGCTCGGCCCTCGTGAGTGGTAATGACGGTTAGAACCGTCATTACCACTCACGAGACCCAGTCACCCCCTGGTGGGGGTTGCCCATACCTGCCCGAAGTAGCACGCTCGACTGTGAGTCCGATCACGGTCGCTCCGGGGTCGGTCCGTGACAACCGAATGACCGGCCGCTCCCGAACGACCCCGGACCAGCGCGGGGTTTCTCTTGCTTTTGGAGGCCTGATGCGCATCACCGTCACCGTCGACGGCACCAGCTACACCGACGACGTCGAGCCCCGCACCCTCCTCGTGCACCATCTGCGCGAACGGGTCGGGAAGGTAGGCACCGTGGTCGGTTGCGACACCAGCAACTGCGGGGCCTGCACCGTCCACCTCGACGGGCACAGCGTGAAATCCTGTTCGGTACTCGCGGTCCAGGCCGACGGCTGCGAGGTCACCACGATCGAGGGCCTGGCCCGTGACGGCGAACTCCACCCGGTGCAGAAGGCCTTCCACGAGAACCACGCGCTCCAGTGCGGTTTCTGCACGCCCGGCATGATCATGCAGTCGATAGACCTGCTCGCCGACAATCCCGATCCGGACGAGAAGGCCGTCCGGGAAGGACTCGAAGGCAACCTGTGCCGCTGCACGGGCTACCAGAACATCGTCCGCGCGGTCCGCGACGCCGCCCATCAGATGCGGCCCGGTGCGGGTCCCGAGGCGGAGCGGCTCGCCTCGGACACCGCGTCCCGCGTCGGCGCGGGTGGTGAGTGATGACCTCCACGATCGAACCGGAGGTGGGAAAATCCCGCCGCCGCAAGGAGGACGAGCGCCTCATCACCGGCAGGACCCGCTGGACCGACAACCTGACCCTGCCCGGGATGCTGCATCTCGCCGTGCTCCGGAGCCCGTTCGCGCACGCCAGGATCACCTCGATCGATGTCACCGAGGCGAAGTCCGCGCCGGGTGTCGTCGCGGTGTTCACCGGTAAGGACCTCGATCCCGAAAGCGCCATCGGCATGCCGTGCGCGTGGCCGATCACCCCCGACATGAAATCGCCGAGGCGGCCCGTCCTCGCCTCCGACACGGTGAACTTCGCCGGTGAAGGCGTCGCGGTGGTCGTCGCCCGCACATCGGCCGAAGCGCACGACGCGCTCGAAGCGATCGACGTCGACTACGACGAACTGCCGGTCGTTCTCGGGCTCGAGAACGCGCTCGCCGAGGGCGCGCCGCTGGTCCACGAAGAACTCGGGACCAACCAGAGCGCCGTCTGGGTCTTCGATTCCGCCGACGCCGGAACGGGATCGAGCGTCGAGGACGCGATCACGAACTCGGAGGTCGTGCTCAAACGGCGCTTCCGGCAGCAACGGCTGGTCCCGGCGTTCATGGAACCGCGGTCGTGCGTCGTCGACCCCACCGGCAACCAGCTGGTCATGTGGTCGGCCACGCAGATCCCGCACATCCTCAAGACGATGACCGCGGCCACGCTCGGCCTCCCCGAGCACAAGGTGCGGGTGATCGCGCCGGACGTCGGCGGCGGGTTCGGCGGCAAGATCGCCGTGCTGCCCGAAGAGATGATGGCGACGCTGATCGCGCGGCGGCTGGGCAAACCGGTCAAGTGGACCGAGTCGCGTTCGGAGACGATGGTCGCCGCGCACCACGGCCGCGACCAGATCCAGGACCTCACCATCACCGCGAACCGCGACGGCACGGTGACCGGGCTCAAGGTCGAACTGCTCGCCGACATGGGCGCGTACCTCGGCCTCGTCGGCCCCGGCGTGCCGATCCTCGGCGCGTTCATGTTCAACGCCATCTACAAGTTCCCCGCGTACCACTTCGCCTGCACCAACGTGTTCACCAACACCACGCTCACCGACGCCTACCGCGGTGCCGGGCGGCCGGAGGCCACGTTCGGAATCGAGCGGATGATGGACGAACTCGCCGTCGAACTGGGTATGGACCCGCTGGAACTCCGGGAGAAGAACTGGATCAAACACGAGGAGTTCCCGTTCACCACGGTGGCCGGGCTGACCTACGACTCGGGTGACTACGAGGCGGCCACCGCCAAGGCCAAGGAACTGTTCGACTACGACGGCCTCCGCCGCGAACAGCGGGAACGGCGGGAAGCGGGCGACCCGGTCCAGCTCGGTATCGGCATCTCGACGTTCACCGAGATGTGCGGGCTGGCGCCGTCGCGGGTGCTCGGTTCGCTGGACTACGCGGCGGGCGGCTGGGAACACGCGGAGATCCGGGTACTGCCGACCGGCAAGATCGAGGTGGTCACCGGCGCCTCCGCGCACGGACAGGGGCACGAGACGGCGTGGAGCCAGATCGTCGCCGACAAACTCGGCGTCCCGTTCGAGGACGTCGAGGTCATCCATGGCGACACCCAGTCCTCGCACAAGGGCATGGACACCTACGGGTCGCGGTCGCTGGTCGTCGGCGGGATCGCGGTGATGAAGGCGGCGGACAAGGTGCTCGCCAAGGCGAAGCCGATCGCCGCGCACCTGATGGAATGCTCCGAAGACGACCTCGAGTTCGACGCGGGCAAGTTCTCCGTCAAGGGCACGGATTCGTCGACGTCGATCCAGGACATCGCGTGGGCCGTGTTCTCGGCGCACAACCTGCCGGACGGGGTCGAGCCCTCGCTGGATTCGGCGGACACGTTCGATCCGGAGAACTTCTCCTTCCCGCACGGCACGCATCTGTGCGCGGCCGAGGTCGACACCGAGACCGGACGGGTGCGGTTGCGGTCCTACGTCTGCGTCGACGACGTCGGGGTGGCCGTCAACCCGCTGATCGTCGAAGGCCAGGTGCACGGCGGGCTCGCGCAGGGCATCGCGCAGGCGCTGTTCGAGGAGGCCGTCCACGACGAGGGCGGGACGCTGACCACCGGGACGTTCGCCGACTACCTGCTCCCGTCGGCGGCCGATCTGCCCTCCTTCACCACCGACCGCACCGAGACCCCGTCGACGACGAACCCGTTGGGCGCCAAGGGGGTCGGCGAGGCAGGCACGATCGCCTCGACCCCGGCCGTGGTCAACGCCGTGATCGACGCCGTCCGCCACTTCGGCGTGAACGACATCGAAATGCCGCTGACCCCGATGCGGGTCTGGCACGCCATCCAGCACCGGACGGCGTCGGCGGGCGGGCTGGGCTCCGAAGCCGGTGGCGGTCTCGGTTCGATCGACGCTTCCGGAGGTGCCCAGTGATCCCCGCCCCGTTCGACTACGTCGCTCCGTCCACAGTGGACGAGGCGATCAGCGCGCTCGCCGAGGCGGGCGAGGACGCCAAGGTGCTGGCGGGCGGGCAAAGCCTGCTGCCGGTGCTGCGGATGCGGCTCGCGACGCCGACCACGCTGATCGACCTCGGCAAGATCGGCGAGCTGCGCGGTGTCCGCGAGGAGGGTGACGCACTGGTCATCGGCTCGATGACCACGCATTACGACGTCCAGCGGGACGCGCTGGTCGCCGAGCACGCCGCGCTGCTCAAATCCGCCACCGACACGGTGGCCGATCCGCAGATCCGCCACCGCGGCACGTTCGGCGGTGCCATCGCGCACGCCGATCCCGCCGGTGACCTGCTCGCCCCCGTGCTCGCGCTCGGCTGCGAACTCGTCGTCGCCGGGCCGGGCGGGCGGCGGACGGTGGCCGCGGCGGACTTCTTCCAGGACATGTTCACCACCGCGCTCGCCGCGGACGAGATCCTGGTCGAGGTCCGCGTGCCGAAGCACACCGGCTGGCGTGCCCACTACGAGAAGTTCAACCGGGTCGCGCAGGCGTGGTCGATGGTCGCGGTCGCGGCCTGTGTCCGCACCGAGGCGGGCACCATCGAGGAGGCGCGGGTCGCGCTCACCAACATGGGCTCGACACCGGTGCGGGCGGCCGGGGTCGAGGCGGCGCTGGTCGGCTGCGCGGCCACCGCCGAGGCGATCCGCGGCGCGGCCGAACGCGCGGCCGAGGGCACGAATCCCACGGCCGACGGCGATTCCGACGTCGAATACCGGCAGCACCTCGCCAGGGTGCTGACCGGACGGGCGGTTCTCGCCGCTGCGGGTTCCTGACGAAGAGAAGGGAGGTCGGCCCGTGCGGCTCGACCACGAATTCACCGTCCCGGCCCCGGCCGACGAGGTCTGGCGGGCCGTCGTCGACCCGGAGCGGGTAGCGCCGTGCATGCCGGGTGCCACCGTCACCGGGGTCGAAGGCGACACCTTCAAAGGCACGGTGAAGGTCAAGCTCGGGCCGATCTCCCTGCTCTACAAGGGGTCCGGCGAGTTCGTCGAGAAGGACGCGGACGCGAAACGGGTGGTGATCAAGGCGTCCGGCAAGGACGCCCGCGGCGCGGGTACGGCCTCGGCGACGGTGACGCTCACCTTGACGGAGAAGGAAGGCGTCACCCATGGCGCCGTCGCCACGGATCTTTCGGTCACCGGCAAACCGGCGCAGTTCGGGCGCGGGATGATCTCCGAGGTCGGCGGCAAGATCCTCGACTCGTTCGCGGAGTGTCTGTCCGGCAAGCTCACCACCACGCCCGAGCCCGAACCGGAAAAGCCCGAGGAACGCCCGCCGTTGCAAGCGGTCAAGCCGGTGCCCGAGGGCGAGGCCATCGACCTCATGGAGTACGCGGGCGAATCGGTGGCCAGACGGGCCGCGCCGGTGCTGATCGCCCTCGCCGGGGTGCTCCTGATCGTCGCGATCGTGCGGGCGCTGAAACGCTGAATGTGACCTGGGCGGCGCTGTGACACAAAGAGAAATATCCGGGACCCGCCACCGTTGAACCCGGTATGAAGGCGGATCACGAAGTCGACGTGGCGGTGATCGGGGCGGGCCAGGCCGGTCTGTCGGCGGCGTATCACCTGCGCCGGGCGGGATTCGCCAACGAGGCGGGCTTCGTCGTGCTCGACCACGGCAAACGACCCGGTGGCGCGTGGCAGTACCGCTGGCCTTCGCTGGTGATGGAGAAGGTCCACGGCGTCTACGACCTCCCCGGCATGGCCTTCGGCGTCCCGGATCCGAAACTGCCCGCCGCCGAAGTCGTTTCCGACTACTTCGGCCGTTTCGAACGCACCTACGACCTCCCGGTCCACCGCCCCGTCGACGTCCTGTCGGTGAACGCCGAGGGCGACAGGCTGGTCGTCGCGAGCGCGGCCGAGACGTGGGCCGCCCGTGCGGTGATCAGCGCGACCGGCACCTGGGACCGGCCGTTCTGGCCGTACTATCCGGGGCAGGAGACC
Source organism: Amycolatopsis orientalis DSM 40040 = KCTC 9412 (assembly GCF_000478275.1). Classification (GTDB taxonomy): domain Bacteria; phylum Actinomycetota; class Actinomycetes; order Mycobacteriales; family Pseudonocardiaceae; genus Amycolatopsis; species Amycolatopsis orientalis. The sequence continues at coordinate 156,965 of NZ_ASJB01000009.1, read as the reverse complement.
TTCCGCGGCCGCCAGGTGCACACGGCCGACTACACCGGTGTCGGTGACTTCCGGAACAAACGCGTCGTCGTGGTCGGCGGCGGGGCGTCGGCGGTCCAGCTGCTGCTGGAGATCGCGCCCCATGCCCGGTCGACACGCTGGGTGACCCGGCGCCCGCCGGTCTGGCGCGACGAGCCGTTCAGCGAGGACTGGGGCCGCGAGGCCGTCGCCAAGGTCGACCGGCGGGTCCGGGCGGGCCTGCCGCCGGAGAGCGTCGTCAGCGTGACCGATCTGGCGGTGACACCCGAGGTACGGGCGGGGCTGGCCGCCGGGATCCTCGACCGCCGCCCGATGTTCGAGCGGATCACCGCGGACGGCGTGGTGTGGGCGGACGGCACCTTCGAGCCCGCCGACATCATCCTGTGGGCAACCGGATTCCGCGCCGCCATCGACCATCTCGCGCCCCTGCGCCTGCGCGCGTCCGGGGGCGGCATCCGGATGGACGGCACCCGTGTCGTCGCCGAACCGAGACTGCACCTGATCGGCTACGGCCCGTCCGCCAGCACCGTCGGCGCGAACCGCGCGGGCCGCGCCGCCGTCACCGAGATCCGGCGGCTGCTCGGACGCTGAGGTCGTCGAGGATCCCGGCCAGGCCGGCGGGCTTCCGGAGGAAACCCGCGTGACTGCTCTCGAGGTCACGGACGTCGAACGGATTGTCCGGGGTGAGCGCGTCGCCCTCGGCGATGTAGCGGTCCTGCGCGGCGAGCGGCATCGAACGATCCTCGGTCAGCCGGACGAACGTACGCGGGATCCGGCCCCACGAATCCTTGTCGGCGCGCACGTCCCACGCCGGGTCGGTCAGCCAGAAGACCTCGTCCGGCTGGCTCGTCACGACGACCTGGAGGAACTCCTCCTCGGTGAGTTCACCGGCGACGGCGTCGCGCAGAGCTGCCCGTCCCGCGCGATCGGCGCCACGCCAGTTGATCCGGATGAATCCCTGGCGCGACGGGTCACCGACGAAAAGGGGGGCCAGCGCGGTGAAGAGACCGGCGGACGCCCATTCGGGCAGCGCCGGGTAGTCCCCGGGCGCGCGGTCCACCGGGCACTGGGCGGCGACGTAGACGAGCCGGTCGATCAGTTCGGGGATCGCGTTGGCGGCGGCGGTGACCGGCAGCCCGCCGAAGCTGTGCGCGACGAGGACTACCGGGCCGTGGTGGCGCACCCGCTGTACGGCGTCGACGACCGCCCCGGTGAAGTCGTCCACGGTCAGGTCTTTCATCACCGACGGCTCGGCGGCGAAGGTTTCGAGGTCCTGTTCGTGGTAAGCCCTGGTGAAACCCGCGCCCCTACCGGGGAGGTCGAGCGCGAGCGTCCGATGCCCGCGGGACGCCATCTCCCGCTGGGTGGCCGACCAGGAGTGCGCCGAACTTCCCGAACCGTGCACGAAGACAAAAGTGGGAATCATGCTTAGAGTGTGGCGTATTTCCGTCCCTTGAGAGACCCGTCGCCCCAAAGGGCGGGGAAGAATGGTCGGCCGGGCGTATTCCGGATTCGCGATTATCGGCCGGTATCCCGGGCCGCTCTCCGCCACTCCTTTGACCGGGGAAACAGAAACGACGGAATTCGCACTGGGGGATGCTTCATGACGTCTACCGAGAACGCCGCGCCTTTGCCCGGTATCCGGGCCGGGACCTGCCTTCCGGATATGCTCCGGCAGTGGTCGGCAACGCGGCCGGAGGCTTCGGCCGTGGTCGGCGGTGACCGGGAACTGACCTTTCGCCTGCTCGAAGAAAAGAGCCGGGAACTCGCCGTCCATCTCGCCGGTCTGGGGATCGGCACGGACGATCTCGTCGGCCTGCACGTCGAGCCTTCCGCGGACCTGATGATCGGCGCGTGGGGAATTCTCACCGCGGGCGCCGCCTATCTGCCGTTGTCCCCGGAATACCCGGAAGAGCGGCTGCGCTACATGCTCGACGACAGCCGCGCGGGCGTCGTCGTCACGCAGCCGCATCTCGCCGGGCGGCTCGCCGGGCTGGTGCCCGCCGGGACGCGGATCGTGTCCGTGGCCGACGCCCGCGGCGCGACCGGTGAGGTTCCGCGCGGCCCCCGGCCGGACTCGCTCGCGTACGTCATCTACACCTCGGGCAGCACCGGCAAGCCGAAGGGCGTGATGATCGAGCACCGCAATGTCGTTTCCCAGCTGCGCTGGCTACAGGCATGCGGTCATCTGGACGCGAGCGTCACAGTGCTGCAGAAGACACCGATGAGCTTCGACGCCGCGCAGTGGGAGATCCTGGCGCCCGCCGCGGGCGCCAGAGTGGTGATGAGCGCGCCCGGAGCGTTCCGGGATCCCGAAGCCCTGATCGACACCGTGGTGAAGCACGACGTCACCACCCTGCAGTGTGTTCCGACCCTGCTGCAGGCGTTGCTCGACACGGAACGCCTCGCGACCTGCACCACGGTCCGGAAGCTGTTCTCCGGCGGCGAGGCGCTTTCGCGTCAGCTGGCCAAGGAACTCACCCGCGAGCTGCCGTCGGCGCGGCTGGTCAATCTCTACGGGCCGACCGAATGCACGATCAACGCGACCGCCCAGCTCGTCGATCCGGACACGATCGACGAGGGCGCCGGGACGATCTCGATCGGCGTGCCGGTCGACAACACCCAGTGCTTCGTGCTCGACGACCGGCTCGCCCCGGTCGACATCGGGGAGACGGGTGAGCTGTACATCGGCGGGGTCCAGCTGGCCCGCGGTTATCTGAACCGGCCGGAGCAGACGCGCGAGCGGTTCGTGCCGAATCCGTTCGTGCCGACGGAACGGCTGTACCGCACCGGGGATCTCGTCTACTGGAACCCGGACGGCACCCTCCAGTTCGTCGGCCGTGCCGACAACCAGGTCAAGCTGCGCGGGCACCGCGTCGAACTGGACGAGATCGCCGTGGCGATCGAGGAGCACACCTGGGTGCGCCGGGCCGCGGCGGTGGTGACCGACGACGCGCGGACCGGCTCCAAGGCGCTCGTCGCCTGCGTGGAACTGAATCCGCGGGAAGCCGCGCTGATGGACCAGGGCAACCATGGCGGGCATCACCAGTCCAAGGCCAGCAAACTGCAGGTCAAGGCGCAGCTGTCCCATCCGGGAGTGCGCTCCGCCGCCGATCTCGACGGCCGTCCGGTGCTCGCGCTGCCGGGAAAGCGGGAGACCGGCCATCAGCGGCGAGAGGTCTTCGCGCGCAAGACCTACCGGTACTACGAGGGCGGCACGGTCACCCGCGACGACCTCGCCGCGCTCCTGACGCCGGGCCCGGTCAGCTCGTATTCCCGGGCACCCGGCGACCTCTCGTTCGCCGAACTGGGCGAACTGCTGCGGTGGTTCGGCGAGTTCCGCAGCGACGAGCGCTTGCTGCCGAAGTACGCCTACGCCTCGCCCGGCGCGTTGTACGCGACGCAGGTGTACCTGGAGACCAGCGGCCTCGGCGGGATCGGCGCCGGGATCCACTACTACCACCCGATCGACCACACGCTGGTCCACGTCGGGCCGAGCACGCGCGCCGGGCACTCGGTGCACTTCATCGGCCGCACCGCGGCCATCGAACCGGTCTACAAGAACAACATCCGTGAGGTCCTTGAATTCGAGGCCGGCCACATGGTCGGCGTCTTCGAGGAGATCCTGCCCGGATACGGCCTCACGATCAGCCCTTCGGCGGACGACCCCGGGGTGGCCGCACGCCTCGGCGCCGCCGACGACGACCACTACCTCGGCACGTTCTCCTGGCACGCCAACGACGGCAGGCCGCGACGGGACGACACCGAACTGTTCGTCCAGGCCCATCCGGACCGGGTCGAGGGGCTGCCCGCCGGTACCTACCGGTGGCGGGACGGAGATTTCGAGCGGCTTTCCGGCAAGCTGATCGAGGCCAGACACGTGATCGCGATCAACCAGCAGGTGTACGGTCGCGCGGCCTTCGGGATCACCGCCGTCAGCCGCGCGAACGACGAACGGCTCGAGTACCTCGGTCTCGGCACGAAGCTGCATCACCTGCAGCGCAACGGTTCGGCGCTGGGCCTCATGTCCTCGGGTTACAGCTCGAAGAGCGGCAACCCGTTGCCCGCCGCCCGGCGGATCGACGACATCCTCGCCGGACAGGGGATCGCGCCCGGCCCGTCGTACTTCTTCCTCGGTGGCAAGGTGAGCCAGGAGCAGCTGCGCAGTGAGGGAATGCGTGAGGACGCCGTGCACATGAAGGGCCCGGCGGAGATCATCCGGGACGAGCTGGCCCAGACCCTGCCGGACTACCTGGTCCCCAACCGCGTCCTGGTGCTGGACGAGTTGCCGTTGACCGCCAACGGAAAGGTCGACGCCAAGGCGCTGGCGGAGTCCGGCGCCGTCCGCTCCGCGAGCGGTGACACGCCGTACGTCGCGCCGTCGACGGACCACGAGCGGTGGCTGGCCGAGGTGTGGGGCAAGGCGCTGAAGTACGACGACGTCTCGGTGCGCGACGACTTCTTCGCCGCCGGTGGCAACTCGCTGATCGCGGTTTCCCTGGTGAACCGGATCAATCGCGAGTACGGCATCCGGCTGCCGCTCCAGGTCGTCTTCGAGTGCCCGAAGCTGGCCGATCTCGCCGCCCGCATCGGCGAGGACTCCGCCACGCCGTCTTCGCGGCTGGTCCCGCTGGCGGCCGGCGGTGGCAGTCCGGTGTTCTGCTGGCCGGGACTCGGCGGCTACCCGATGAACCTGCGGCCGCTGGCCACGGAAAACGGCCTGGGACGGCCGTTCTACGGAGTGCAGGCCCACGGCGTCAACGCGGACGAGACGCCCTACGCCACCGTCGAGGAGATGGCGAAGGCCGACGTCGCCGAGATCCGGCGAGTCCAGCCGGAGGGGCCTTACACTTTGTGGGGCTACTCGTTCGGCGCCCGTGTCGCCTTCGAAGCGGCGTGGCAGCTGGAACAGCAGGGGCAGCGCGTGGACGACCTGCTGCTGATCTGCCCCGGCAACCCCGAAGTCGGGGGCGGCGGCGAACGGGTGGCGAGTTACACGAACCCGGCGTACCTGACGATCCTGCTCTCGGTCTTCATCGGGTCGATCTCCGGGCCGGAACCGCTGGCCTGCCGGGAAACCGTCCGCGACGAAGAAGGTTTCGTGGCTTTCGTGGCGGACCTGCTGCCCGGCCTCGACGAACGGCTGATCCGGCGGATCATCCGGATCGTCGAGGAGACCTACGAGTTCGACTACGGCTTCCGCGAACTGGCGCGGCGGCGGATCGAGGCTCCGGTGACCCTCTTCAAAGCCGAAGGCGACGACTACTCGTTCGTCGAGAACAGCTCCGGGTATTCGGCCACGCCACCGGAGGTGATCACGCTCGACGGCGATCACTACAGCGTTTTGAAGCAGCACGGGGTCGCCGAACTGGTCTCGGCGATCCGTGCCCGGACCGCATGCTGAACCGACGAAGGGAGAACCAGCAGTGACCGACTCACTCGGTCCCCGCCTCAAGGTCGGTGTCGTCGTCCCGTCCACCAACACCTCGGCCCAGCCGGAACTGGACGCGATGCGCCCCGACGGCGTCACCAACCACACGGGCCGGATGCTCATCGACGACGACCCGATGGTCGACGAGCCCGGTTTCGACCGGGTCATGCGCGGCATCCGGTCCTCGACACATCCGGCGATCCGGAGTGTCGCCTGCTGCGATCCCGGCTGCGTGATCATCGGGGTCTCCCCGGAAAGTTATTGGGAGGGAACGGAAACGCAGGGCCGCGTGCTGGCGTCGATGCGGGAGGCCGCGGGTGGCAGGCCGGTGACGATGAGCCCGGACGCGATCAAGGCGGCGCTGTCCGCCCACGACGTCCGCCGGATCGCGGTCATCACGCCGTACCTGCCGGTCGGCGACGATTCGGTGAGCCGGTTCTTCACCGACAGCGGCTACGACCTGCTGAGCGTCCAGGGCCTCGGAATGCCGAGCCCGGCCAAGATCTCCCACGTCTCCGAGACCGGACTCCGGGACGCGGTCAAGGAGATCGACAGCGCCGACGTCGAAGCGATCGTCCAGGTCGGGACCAATGTCGCGATGTCTCGGCTGGCCGCGGCCGCGGAATTCTGGCTCGGCAAACCGGTCCTTTCGAACAACACCGTCCTGTACTGGCACGCGCTGCGCCAGAACGGGATCGGCGACCGGATCCGCGGCTTCGGCTCCCTGCTGGCGGAGCACTGAGCCGGGCGGGTATTTGACCGGGCATTACAGAACGTGCCATGCTGGCGGTATGCCCCGTCCCAAGGGATTCGATCCCACCGAGGTGCTCGACGCCGCCGTCGGCACGTTCTGGCGCAAGGGGTACGCGGCTACTTCGGCCCAGGACCTGGTCGAAGGTACCGGCCTCGGCCGGGGAAGCCTGTACCACTCGTTTTCGAGCAAGCAGCGGCTGTTCAAGGAGGCGCTGCGCCGGTACGAGGAAACGTCGGCCACCCGGGTGGAGGAGATGCTGACCGCCCCCGGCACCATCCGGGAGCGGATCCGGCGCGTGCTGATGGACGTGGTCGAGGACGAGACGGGCTCCTCGGACGGGCACCGTGGCTGTCTCGCCGTCAACGCCGCCCTCGAACTCGGCGGGATCGACGACGAGGTCACCGCCCGCGTCCGTCACAACTTCGAAAGAGTGGAAGACGCGTTCCAAGCCGAGTTCGCCGCCGCACGGCGGGAGGGCGAGATCGGCGCGGAACGTGATCCGCGGGCGCTGGCGCGGTTCACCCTCGCCGCGATGTACGGCCTGCGGGTACTGGGGAAGACCGCGGACCGGCGGGCGCTCGCCCAGGTCGTCGAAACCACCATCCAGGCGTTCTGATGTTCCAGGTCTCGTAACCCCCGCCCCGCCTCAGCGCGGATTTCCCGTGAAAGCGTTCTTTAACGAACGTTCCATCAAGGCCGGGCCGATCCCTGGCCCTGGACAAGGAGTGAAGGCAGGACATGACGGAATCCGTCGCGGTGCTCGGCACCGGCATCATCGGCGCCCCGGTGGCCCGCAACCTGAGCGCGGCCGGATTCACCGTACGTGCCTGGAACCGCACCGCGGCCAAGGCCGAAGCCCTGTCCGGGGACGGTGTCCAGGCTTTCGCGAGTCCGGCGGAAGCCGTCGAGGGCGCGGCGGTCGTGATCACCGTCCTCACGGACGGCGCGGCGGTGCTCGAAGCGATCCGCGCGGCCGCCCCCGCCCCCGGCACGATCTGGGTGCAGCTCAGCACCGTGGGCGAGGCCGTCGGCGAACTGGTCGCCCACGCCGACGAGCAGGGCCTCGTCTTCGTCGACGCGCCGGTGCAGGGAACCCGCCAGCCCGCCGAACAAGGCCAGCTGATCGTGATGGCGGCGGGCGCGGCCGAGGCGCGCGACACCGTCCAGCCGCTGTTCGACGCGATCGGCAAGCGCACGCTGTGGGTCGGCGAGGACGGCCGCTCCGGCGCCGCGAGCCGGCTGAAGCTGGTGCTGAACACCTGGGTGCTCGCGCTGACCCACGGCGTCGGCGAGGCACTCGCCCTGGCCGAAGGCCTCGGCGTCGACCCGCGGCACTTCGTCGACGTCGTCACCGGCAGCCCGATGGACAACGACTACTTCCAGGGCAAATCCGCCGCGATCCTCAAGAACGACTACACCACCGCCTTCTCCGTCGACAACGCGGAGAAGGACGCCCGGCTGGTGCTCGAAGCCGCGGCCCGCGCGGGTATCCGGATGGACGTCATCGAAGCAGGCCGCGCCCGCTTCGCCCGCGCGTCCCAGGCCGGGCACGGCGACGAGGACATGGCCGCCGGTTACTTCGCCAGCTTCGAATAGCGCGTTCAGTCCTCTAGATGCGGCCCTCCAGGTACCTCACCTGGGCGGCCTTTCTCTCGTCGTAGCCTTCCCGGCCCGAAAGATGCTCCGGGACGCCGACCTCCCACCAGGCGCCGGCCTCGGTCCACGAGTTCGGTTGGGTCCGCACGACGACCACCGCCGGTCGCTTCTCGGCCACCGCGGCTTCCCGTGCCTTCGTGTAGGCCGCCCGCACATCGTCCACAGAGGACGCCGTGAACACCGCGCACCCCAGTGATTCCGCGTGCCGCGCGAAGTCGACCCGCGGTGGTGACGAATGCGCTGTCCGGCAGTCGGCGAGGAGGTTGTTGAACGGCTTGCCTCCTTGCCCCTCCTGCAACCGGGCGATGACCGCGTAACCGTCGTTGTCGCAGACCACTGCCACGAACGGATGGCCGGCGAAGGCGGCCGAAAACAGTTCCGAGTTCAGCATCAGATACGAGCCGTCACCGAGCATCGTGGTCACCAGGCCACCGGTATGCGCCATCGCCGCGCCCCAGGCGCCCGCGAGTTCGTAGCCCATACAGGAGAACCCGTACTCGACGTCCATGCTGATCGAGCCCGATCCGCGCCAGCCGCCGATCAGCTCTCCCGGCATCCCGCCGGACGCGGTCATCACGTAGTCCCGCGGTTCGGAGAGGTCGTTGACCACGCCGACGACCTGGGCGTAAGTCGGGACCTCGCCGGAGACGTCGCGCAGGGAGTCGATATGCGCGTCCCACCGGCCGCGTTCCGTCGCGGCGCGCTCGGTCCACGAAGTATCGACCTGCCAGCTTTCCAGCTGCGCCGCCAGTTCCGCGAGGCTCGCGTCGGCGTCGCCCACGACGGCCATCGCGCCGTGCTTGACCGCGTCGAACCGGGCGGCGTTCAGGGTGATCAGCCGGACACCGGGGGAGAAGATCGTCCACGACGCCGTGGTGAAGTCCTGCAACCGGGTCCCGACGGCCAGGACGACGTCGGCCTCGGCGGCCAGCACGTTCGCGGACGTCGAGCCGGTGACGCCCAGCGGACCGGCGTGCAGAGGATGGTCGTGGGGGACCAGGGTGCGCCCGGCCGTGGTTTCGGTGACCGGGACGCCGTGGCGTTCGGCGAAGGCCATCGCTCGCGCACCGGCACCGGAATACCGGACCCCGCCCCCGAGTACCAGCAACGGTTTCCGGGCGGACCGCAGCACGCTCGCCGCCTCGGTGAGGGCGCGGCGATCCGGGCGGGGACGCTGCGGGCGATGGGTCACCGGTGCGAACAGCGCGTCCGGGAAGTCGTAGGTCTCCACCTGGACGTCCTGGGGCAGCGCCAGCGTCACCGGACCCGCGTCCGCCGGATCGGTCAGCACCCTGGCGACCTGCGGCAGCGTCGAAAGCAGTTGCTCAGGCCGGGTGATCCGGTCGAAATACCGGCTCACCGCGCGGAAGGCGTCGTTGACCGTGGCCGTCGGATCGCCGAAATGCTCGACCTGCTGAAGCACCGGATCCGGCGCGCGGCCGGTGAAGGTGTCGCCGGGGAGCAGCAGCAGCGGCAGCCGGTTGGCGTGCGCGACCCCGGCCGCGGTCACCATGTTCAGCGCGCCCGGCCCGATCGACGAGGTCACCACGCCCACCTGGCGCCGGTGCGTGGCCTTGGCGTAGCCGACGGCCGCGAGCGCCATGCCCTGTTCGGTCTGGCCACGCCACACCGGCAGCTCGTCGCGGTGCTCCTCCAGCGCGGTACCGAGGCCCAGGACGTTGCCGTGCCCGAAGATCGCGAACACCCCGGGGAACAGCGGCACTTCCCGGCCGTCCAGGGTCTCCGACCGCTGGGCGAGCAGCCAGCGCACCAGCGCCTGTGCGGTGGTCAGCTTCATGACACCCGTCCTTCGTGGCTCGTGACCGGGCAGCGCGGGTCGGTTTCCTGGCCGTCCCAGGTCTCGCGGACCCAGCCGTGCGCGGGGTCGTCGCAGAAGGCCATCGACCGTTCGGCGGCGGGCCCGGCCAGGACGTTCAGGTAGTACATCGGATACCCAGGGGCGGCGACACAAGGGCCGTGATAGCCACGCGGGATCAGAAAGACGTCGCCGTCGCGGACCGCGACGTCCTCGTCCAGCGCACCGTCCGAAGTGTACGTCCGATGGAGACCGAAGCCCTCGCGTGAAGGGGTCACGCCGTCACGGCCGGCGATGCGGAAGTAGTAGATCTCCTCGTTGACGACCTCGCATTCGGACACCTCGTCGTGTTTGTGCGGCGGATAGGACGACCAGTTGCCGGCGGGGGTGATCAGCTCGCACGCGTTGAGTTTGTCGGCGTGGTCCCACACCCCGGGCACGCCGAAGTTGGTGACCTGCCTCGTCGCCTGCCCGGCGCCGCGCACCTCCACCGGCACGTTCTCCGCCGGTCCGTAGCGGGGTTCGAGACGGCGGGTGCAGCGTGCCATCGGCAGCGCCAGCTCGATGCCGCCGACCGTCGAAAACTCGACTTCGGCGTCGCGCGGCACGTAGGCGAAGTCCGTGACCCGGGTGAACACCGAGTCGCGTCCGGTGAGTTCGAAGACAGCGCCGTCGACGCGGACCGTGCAGGCCCCGGACAGGGGCAGGACGAACGCTTCGTACTCGCCCGTGCGCACCACCCGGGACTCCCCGGCGGCCAGCGAGAGGACTCTCAGGCCGCTGTAGTCCCAGCCCGCCGAGTCCGGGGTGAGCCGGACCGGGTCCCGCTCGTCCGAAAGTGTCCCGAGTGGACGGTGAAGCTTGCTCACAGCAACTCCTCGATCTCGTCGGCGGTGGGCATGGCGTCGGCGCAGGCGAGCCGTGCTGCGACGAGCGCGCCCGCCGCGTTGGCGTAGGCGGCGATGCGCACCGGATCCCAGCCGGACAGCAGACCGTGGATCAGCGCGCCACCGAATCCGTCACCGGCGCCGAGGCCGCAGACGACGTCGACCCGCTGCGGCGGCACCGTCCAGCGTCCCTCGGCGGTGGCCACCAGAACACCCTCGGCCCCCTTCTTGATCACCGCCAGTCCGACTCCCCTGGCCAGCATCCGGGACGCGGCCTCGTCGGGATCCGCCGTGCCGACGGCGACCTCCGCCTCGGCGCGGTTGCCGACGGCGACCGTGACGTGGTCGAGCATCCAGCCGATCTCTTCGCGCGCTGTCGTGGTGTCGGGCCAGAACATCGGCCGGAAGTCGAGGTCCAGCACGGTATGCGACCGGCGTCCGCGCCGCCGGAGCATCTCGCGCTGCGTGCCGCGTGCCGGTTCGGCGGACACGCCGGTCCCGGTGACCCACAACAGGGGCACCGTTTCCACGACGTCCCAGGGCACGTCGGCCTCGCCGAGGGTCAGATCCGGCGCGATCGGGGCGCGGTAGAAGAGCAGCGGCGGATCCGACGGCGGGTTCAGTTCGCAGAACACCACCGGTGTCTGCAGGCCCGCCGAGGTCCCGACGTGGTCGGGCGACACGCCGAACTCCCGCAGCGCCTGCCGTACGTAGTCACCGAACCCGTCCGGACCGACCTTCGTCAGGACCGACGTCGACCGGCCGAGCCGCGCGGCGGCGACCGCGACGTTGGTCGCGGTCCCGCCGAGCGACTTGGCGAAGGTGCTGACCCCGGCCAGCGGCACGCCGCTCTGCTCGGGGTAGAGATCCACCCCGACCCGGCCGACGGTCAGTGCTTCGAGAGTGGTCATGAAGGGGACTCCACGGCTCGCAATTCGTGTTCGAGGGCTTCCAGTTCCGCGCCGCCCGCCATCTGCCGGGTCAGTTCGGGGAGGTCGATCTCGGACTTCTCGTAGGTGCCGAGCGGCGCACCCCGTTTGAGCAGCAGGAACCTGTCGGCCACCGGATAGGCGTGATGCGGGTTGTGCGTGATCAGCACGACGCCGAGGCCGCGGTCGCGGGCCTGTGCGACGTACTTGAGGACGACACCGGCCTGTTTCACGCCCAGCGCCGCCGTCGGCTCGTCGAGGATGAGTACCTTCGCCCCGAAGTGCACCGCCCGCGCGATGGCGACGCACTGCCGCTCCCCGCCGGACAGCGTGCCGACCGGCTGCTCGACGTCACGCAGGTCGATACCCATGTCGGACAACGCCTTCTTGGTCGTCTCACGGCCCTTCTTCCGGTCCAGCGCCCGGAACGGGCCGAAGCCGACCGTCGGTTCGGAGCCGAGGAAGAAGTTCCGCCACACGCTCATCAGCGGCACGACGGCCAGATCCTGGTACACCGTCGCGATACCGCTGTCGAGCGCCTCACGGGGCGAGGTGAACCTGACCGGCTCGCCCTCGACCAGGAACTCGCCCTTGTCGTGCTGGTGGACCCCGGAGAGGATCTTGATCAAAGTGGACTTGCCCGCCCCGTTGTCGCCGAGCACGCAGGTGACCTCGCCCGCGTTGACCACGGTGGACACGTCCCGCAAGGCGATCACGCTGCCGTAGGTCTTGCCGACGTCCTTGACCTCGAGGAGATGACTCATCGTCGTACCCTTTCCGCGCGCCGCCGGAAGGCGTTGTTGACCAGGACCGCGGACAGCAGCATCACGCCGAGGAACAGCATGAACCAGTCGCTGTCCCAGCGGGCGAACACGATGCCCTGCCGTGCCATGCCGAAGATCAGCGCGCCGATCGCTGCGCCGAGCGCCGAACCGAAGCCGCCGGTCAGCAGGCAGCCGCCGATCACGGCCGCGATGATGTACTGGAACTCCAGTCCGATGCCCTGGTTCGCCTGGACGCTCGCGAACCGCAGGATGTTGATCGACCCGACCAGCCACGCGGCGAGCGCGGTGGTCATGAACAGCATGATCTTGGTACGCACCACCGGAACGCCGACCGCGCGCGCACTCGGCGCGGAGCCGCCGACGGCGAAGACCCAGTTGCCGAGCCGGGTCCGGACCAGCAGCCAGGCCGCCACCAGCGCGAACCCGATCCACCAGACGATCGAGATCTGGAACGCCGTCCCGCCGATGTCCACTGTGGACGCGAAGACGAAACCGGCGGACTCGTAGCCGTCGGTCGCGCGCATCCCGGAGACCTGGACGGTGCCGGTGACCAGCCGCGTGATGCCGAGGTTGAGCCCTTGCAACGCCAGGAACGTGCCCAGGGTGACGATGAAGCTGGGCAGTCCGGTGCGCAGCACCAGCCAGCCGTTGAACGCGCCGACCGCGAGCGCGAAGACCAGCGAGGCGAGCAACCCGAGCCAGACGTTCCAGCCCGCCTGCGTCGCCAGAGTGGCGGTGACGAGCGCGGTGGACGCCGTCATGACACCGGCCGAGAGGTCGAACTCGCCGCCGATCATCAGCAGGGAGACGGCGACCGCCATGATGCCGAGCGTCGAGGCGTCGTCGAGCCAGGTCGCCACCCCGCTGCCGCTGAAGAACTGGTCCGTGACGAGGGTGAAGAACAGGAAGACCACGACGGCGCCGAGCAGCGCGCCGATCTCGGGCCGGACGACCAGCCGGTCGAGCAGCCGCGGTTTCGCGATCCGTTCGTCGAGGGTGGTGCTTGTCATCGCGTGCCCCTTTGCACGTACTGGCCGACGGTGTCCACAATGGATTTGTCGACCAGGTCGGGGCCGGTGAGGACCGGCTTCCCGCCGCCGACGATGTTCGCGTTGTCCCGGTAGAGCTTGAGGAACTGCACCGGGAGGTAGCCCTGCTCGTACTGCTGCTGATCGACCGCGAAGACCACGTCGCCGGACTTGATGGCGCCCACCACGTCGGTGTTGAGGTCGAACGTGCCGACCTGCGCCCGCGAGCCGACCGCCTTGATCGCGCTCACCGCCCGCGCGGCGACCTGCGAGTTCAGCGTCAGCACCGCGTCGAGTGAGGAATCGGTCTGCACCGCGCCCCGGATCCGGGATTCCGCGTCGGCCGGGTTGCTGATGTCGACCTGGAGCGTCTGCACGTCGCCCGCGAACCCGGTCTTGGCGCCGTCACAGCGCTGAGCCTGCCCGATGTTGCCCGCCTCGTGGATCACGCAGAGCAGTTTCTTCTTGCCGAGTTCCCTGAACTTCTTCCCGGCCTCCTCGCCGGCGATGGACTCGTTCTGCCCGACGTGGGTGAGCGCGCCGTAGGCGGCGCTCTTGTCCTCGCCGGAGTTGATGGTGATGACCGGGATGCCCGCGCGGACCGCGTTCTCGATCGAGGTCTTGAGCGCCTCGGGGTTCGCCATGGACACCACCAGCCCGCCGACCCGCTGGGCGACCGCGTTGTCGACCAGTTTGGCCTGGTTTCCGGGATCCCCGTCGGAGTTGTACTCGACCTGGACCCCGAGCTGCCTGCCCGCCTCCTCGGCGCCGTTCTTGACCACGTTCCAGAACGCGTCACCGGCGGTACCGTGCGAGATGACCGCGACCCGCAGCGGCCCGGCCGGCTGGGTCGTCACCGGGGCGGCGCCCTCGGCGCGTTTCTCCTCGGCCTTCGGGCCGGTGCACGCGGACAGGAGCAACAGCCCCGCCGCGGCCACCAGCACCATTTTCAAGCGATGGGACATCGTCGTCTCTCCTCGCTTCTTCCGTTAGCTGACAGCCGGGAGCCGGCTGACGATCTCGCCGAGATGGGCCAGGCTCCTGGTCACATCCCGTTTCGGCAGGTCTTCCGGGCTCCTCTCGCCCAGCGCGGTGTCCTGTTCGAGGACGTACCACCCGGCATAGCCCGCCTCGTGGACGGACCTGACCATCGCTTCGATGTCGACGTCCCCTTCGCCCAGCGGGACGTACAAACCTTTACCCACCGCTTCGGCGTAGGGAAGCCTTCCGGCGCGGACGTCTTCGGCGAGTTCGCCGCGGACGTCCTTGAGGTGCAGGTGACCGACCCGGCCGGGATGGCGGCCGGCCAGCGCGACCGGATCGGTGCCGCCGATCAGGAGATGTCCGGTGTCCAGGCACAGCGGGAGGTCGGAATCGGCGAGGAAGCGTTCGACCTCGTCCTCGGTCTCCACGTGGGTCCCGACATGCGGATGCAGCACGGTGCGGAGTCCATGGCGTGCGCCGATCTTCGCGATCTCACCCGAGGTTTCGATCAGGGTCGCCCATTCGGCGGCGGTCAGCTCCGGCCGGTCGTCGTATCCGTCGAGGCCCGTGGCGGCGGCGAGCACGAGCATGTCGCCACCGCACGCGGCGAACAACGCCGCGGACTCCTCCGCCTCCGCCAAGGCGGCCGCGGGATTCTCGTGCAGGACGACGGCGAGGAAACCGCCGACCAGTTCCAGCCGGTGCCCGCCGAGCAGCGTGCGCAGCGCGGCCGGGTCGCGCGGGAGATACCCGGGAGGGCCGAGTTCGGTGGCGCGGACCCCCAGTTCCGCCATCTCGCCCAGTACGGTCCCCGCGTCGAGAACGCGGCCCCAGCCGGGGACTTCGCAGACACCCCAGGAGATCGGGGCGGCGGCGATTCGGATCCGGGATGTCATCGGCGACCTCCGGTAGGGGAGTGGATTAGAGCGCTCTATTGATTAGAGCGCTCTAATCATGTAGCGTCCGTCACAGTAAAGTCAAGGGCGGGGAGGACACTGGGAAATGGCACGACCGACGATGGAGGACGTCGCCGCGAAAGCAGGGGTTTCCCGTGCGCTCGTGTCACTGGTGATGCGGAACGCGCCGAACGTCTCCGACGAACGGCGGACGCGGGTGCTGTGCGCGGCGCACGAACTCGGCTACGAGCCGCACGCGATGGCCAGGTCGCTGGCCAGCCGGACCTCGACCGTCCTCGGCGTGATGGTCTCCGATCTGCGCAACGCGTTCTTCGCCGACGTCGTCGAAGGGCTCGACGCGGCGGCCGAGGCGGCGGGCTTCAACCTCATCCTCAACACCGGTGGCCGCAGTCCCGCCCGCGAACGGGCCGCGCTGCGGAACCTGCTCTCCTTCCGGCCCGCCGGGGTGATCCTGCTGTCGCCGGTGCTGCCCGCGGCGGCGATCGAGGAAGCGGCCGGACAAGGTCCCGTCGTCCTCGTCTCGCGCAGCTCACGCGTACGAGGAGTGGACACGGTGAACGACGACGGCGAGGCGGGGTCCGCGCTGGCCGTCGAGCATCTGGTCTCCTTGGGGCACCGGCGGATCGCCCATCTGGACGGCGGGGTCGCGGCCGGTGCGGCGGCCCGGCGGCGGGGATATCAGCGGGCGATGCGGCGGCATCTGCTGCATCCGCTCATCGTGCGCAGTGAACACACCGACACCGCAGGGGAGAAGGCCGTGCACGAACTGCTCGGCGACCACACCCGGGAGACGCTGCCGACGGCCTTGGTGGCGGGCAACGACTTCAACGCCGTCGGCGCGATCTCCGCGCTGGAAGAGGCGGGGCTGCGGGTGCCGGAGGACGTTTCGGTCGTCGGCTACGACAACACCTCGCTCGCCGCGCTGCGCCATCTCTCCCTGACCACCGTGGACCAGCCGCGCACCGAAATGGGGCGGCTGGCCGTCGAGGCCCTGCTCGAACGGATCCGGGGCGAACGCACCGAACCGGTCCGCCATCTGCTGCATCCGTCGCTGGTGGTCCGCTCCACCACCGCTCCGCTTTAGAAAGGTCACGAGAATGAGGTTGGGACTCGCCGGCACCGGCCGGATCGGCACTTCGCACGCCGAAACCTTGAAGGGTTTCGGCGAGGTTTCGTCCGTGATCGTGGCCGATGTCGATGCCGGACGTGCCCGGTCGGCCGCGGCCAAGCTCGGCGTCGAGGCGGCGGACGACCTCTCCGCGCTCTTCGCGTCCTCTTTGGACGGACTCGTGATCACGGCAGCCACGGACGCGCATCCGGAACTGATCCTCAGGGCCGTGGACGCGGGGATCCCGGTGTTCTGCGAGAAGCCCGTCGCCGCCGACATCCCCGGCACGCTCGCGGTGATCGACAAGATCTCCGCCTCGGACGTCCCGGTGCAGATCGGTTTCCAGCGCCGGTTCGACGACGGCTACGCGGCCGCCCGGGCCGCGGTGGCGTCGGGTGACCTGGGCTGGCTGCACACCTTGCGCGCGACCACCTTGGACCCGGCCCCGCCTCCCGCGGAGTACGTCGCGCATTCCGGCGGCCTGTTCCGTGACTGCGGGGTGCACGACTTCGACGTCGTCCGGTTCGTCAGCGGCCGCGAGGTCGTCGAGGTGTACGCGGTCGGGGCGAACAAGGGCGAGCGGTTCTTCGTCGACGCCGGTGACGTCGACACCGCGGCCGCGACCCTGACCCTGGACGACGGCACGCTGGCGGTCGTCTCGCTGACCCGCTACAACGGCGCCGGCTATGACGTACGGCTGGAAGTGCTCGGCTCGGCCGGGAACGCCGTGGTGGGCCTGGACGAGCGTACGCCGCTGACTTCGGTGGAACCCGGGGTCCAGCCGTTGCCCGGCCCGGCGTACCCCGGGTTCATGGAACGTTTCCGTCCCGCGTACGTCAGTGAGCTGAAAGCGTTCCTCGACGTCGCCGCCGGTCGCGCGCCGAGCCCGTGCGGAGCGGCGGACGCGCTGGAAGCGTTCTACATCGCCGAGGCCTGCGAGGTCTCGCGCCGCGAACGCCGCCCGGTCCGCGTGGAGGAGGTACGCGTCTGAAGTGTTGAGGGATAAGGCAAAGCCGGCGTGTCGGGTGAACGAAGGGGACTTTCCCCGCATGGCGTGCGGGAAAGTCCCCTTCAGGTCGGGTGTGCGGTTCGCGGCGGGGGTGGGGTCAGGCGGGTCGTGAGTGGTAATGACGGTTCTAACCGTCATTACCACTCACGACACTGGCTTGGCCCTGCACCAAGGCTCCGGATGCCTCCAATGTGGCATTGGGGACGTTCAACGTCCCCAATGCCACATTGGAGGCACGAACGCGCCAGAGGCACGCCACGGTTGCCTTACCTCTGAAGCAGAGGGCAGCTTGCTGCCACCGGCGGCCGCCCTCGGTGACCCCTCGCTACAGTGACCGCGGACCATGACGGGCGGCGGTTTTCGTGTCGCCGGAACGCGCGAGGAGTGCGATGCAGCCGAATCCGCCCCAGCACGGCTTACCTCAGTACGGGACGCGGCCCAAGCCGAGGGCGAACACCGCGGCCGCGGTGACCGCCGGGATCCTGGCGCTGCTCATCACGGGCGTACTCGTCTGGTTCGTGCTCTATAACGTCGTCTACGCCAGTAAGCCGGAGGGCGGCTGGTCCGGCCAGGTGGTGCAGAACGTGTTCGGTGGCGTCATCGCCGCCGTGGCGATGACGGTCGCGGCGGGATTCACGTTCGCCCGCAGGATTCCCGGTGCGTGGACGTTGTGCGGATTCTGCGTGTTCTCTCTGGTGGCGATCCTCGTGGTGACGCCGGTGGTGTGGGGCACGCCCTTCAACACCCACCTCGAATGGATCTTCGGCTTCCACAAGAGCAACGGTGTCGCGATCGCGCTGGTGGTCATCCTCGGGATCCTGACGGCGATCACGGCGGCGATCGCGGGCAGCGTGAAGTCGCGCGGCTGAACGGGGTCGTGAGTGGTAAAGAGCGTTCTAACGCTCCTTGCCACTCACGACCACCCGTGAAACCGCACAAACGACCCAAGCCGGACACTTGTCTTCAGAAGAGTGTCTCGCGGAGCCGCGGCCCTGCTTCTGCCAGCCTGTCCGGACGCTCGCCGGGGCACGACATCTTTGCCTTACCCCTCAAAATAGAACGACACTTACCACTCGCGACCACCTTGCCCGGTACTAAAGCTCGTCCAGGATCAGCTTCGCGCGTTCCTCGACGAGCCGGTAGCCGGAGCGCGTGGCGAGTTCCAGCGCCAGTTCGCCGTGCGTCCTGGCTTCGGCGAGCTTTCCCAGTTCGCGCAGGGTTTCCGCGAGCCCGGTGCGCGCGGCGGCCTCGCACCAGAAGAAACTCGTCGTACGCGCGATCGACAACGCGAGCCGGTGGTGTTCGGCCGCCTCTTCGGGGCGGCCGAGCCGCAGGCACACCTCGCCGAGTCCGACGAGCGTCCAGGCCTCGGTGCCCCGGTCGCCGATCTTGCGGGTGAGTTCGACCGCTTCGAGCGCGTCCGTGCGGTTCTGCTCGCTCGGGTCTTGCCTGCTTTCGAGTACGGCCCTGCCGGAGAGGGCCGTGGCTTCGCCGTAGGTGTAGCCGAGTTCGCGGTTGGCCGCGAGAGCGCGGGTGTAGAAGTCGTAGGCCTCGTCGAGCAGGCCGAGATCACGGTGCACGTTGCCGAGGTCGACCAGCAGGACGGCGACGCTGAACCGCGCACCGTCCCGTTCGGACACCGCGAGCGCGCGGGTGAAGTTGGCGAGTGCCTCGTCGAGCTGACCGGTCTGCCAGTACGGGAAACCGAGGTTCGCGAGCGCCATCGAGACGCCGGGCATGTTGAGTTCTTCGCACAGCCGCAGGGATTCCAGCCCGCAGCGGATCGCCTCCTGCGGATCGCCGAGGCGCTGGTGCACCGCGCTCAGGTTGTTCAGCACGGCCGCGCGGCCCGCGTCCCAGCCTTCGAGGAGGTCTCCGCGCAGGGCGCTGGTGAGGTGTTCGCGTGCCTCGTCGTAGCGGCCGCTGTTGACGCAGGCGAGCGCGATGCTCAGGTGCATCGCGGCCTGGGCCTGCCCGGCCCCGTCGCGGCGGGCGGCCTTGAGCGCCGTCGACGCGGTGTCGATCCATTCCGCGTGATGGCCGCGCTGGTGGAAGAAGGCGCGGAGCGCGTCGGCGAGATGCCACGAGAACTCGGGCGGGCCGTGTTCGGCGCTGTGCTCGACGGCGGCGGCGAGGTTCGGCCACTCGGCGTCCAGCCAGGTCAGCGCCTCGTCGGTGTCGGCGAAGGGTTTCACGCCCGGCTCTTCGCGTGGCAGCCGCAGGAAGTGGGGGATGAGTACGCGGCCGGCGGCGTCGGCGGTGGTCAGATAGCTCTCGAAGAGCCGCCTCTCCGCCGTGTCGCGTTCGGTCTTCGGGTCCTCGGACAGCGTGCGGCCTGCCGCGAAACTGCGGAGAAGGTCGTGGAACCGGTAGCGGCCGGGTGTGTAGCGCTCGACGAGGTGTGCCGCCGCGAGCGCCTTGAGCTGCTGGTTCGCCCGGGAAAGCGGGGCACCGGTCAGGGCCTGCGCGGCGGGCGCGGTGAAAGTCTGGCCGGGGACGAGCGCGAGCCTGCGGAACAGCAGGCGGTGCTCCTCGGGCAGTGCCCGGTAGGAGACTCCGAACGCGGTGGTCACCGCGCTTTCCTCGGCGCCGTCGACGGTCAGTTCCGCGAGCGGGTCACCGCCTGCCAGTTCACGGGCGAGTTCGGCGATCTCGGGTTCACCGCTCGCGCCGAGATTGGCCGCCGCGATCCGCAGGGCGAGCGGGAGATGCCCGCACAGCCGGGCCAGTTCCGCCGCCGCGCCCGCCTCGGCCGCGACGGTTTCGCTGCCGAGCACGGCTTCCAGCAGGTGCCGCGCGTCTTCGGCGGGCAGCACGGACAGCGGGAGCGCGCGGGCGCCGGTGCGGGCGATGAGATCGCCGAGCCGCTGGCGGCTGGTGACCAGGACGGTGCCCGACGGCGGCAGCAGCGGCATGACCTGACCGGTGTCGCGCACGTTGTCGAGGACGAGAAGGACCCTCTTGTCGGCGAGCAGGGAACGGAGGAGCGCGGCCCGCGTGTCGGTGTCCGGCGGGATCGCCTTCGGTGCGGTGCCGAGTGCCTGCAGCAGCTGGGTGAGCGCGACCGCCGGGGTGAGCGGCTCGTGGTCGGGGTCGAATCCCCGCAGGTCGAGGTAGAGCTGGCCGTCGGGGAACGCGTCGCGGACGCGGTGGGCCCAGCGGACCGCGAGCGCGGTCTTGCCGACCCCGGCGGTCCCGCTGATCACCCAGATGTCGGTGCCCTCGCCCGTGGGCCGGGTCGCCTCGTCGAGCCGGTCCAGTTCGGCCGCGCGTCCGGCGAAGCCCCGGACGTCGTGCGGCAACTGCGCCGGGCGGACCGGTTCGGGTTTGACCGCGTTCCGCACCGGTTCGAGAGCCGGGTCCGCCGCGAGGATGGCGGCTTCGAGTTTGCGCAGCTCCGGGGACGGGTCGAGGCCCAGTTCGGTAGCGAGCCTGTCGCGCAGGGATCGGAAGGCTTCGAGCGCGTCGTCGGTGCGGCCTTCGCGGTGCAGGGTGAGCATGAGCTGCCCGACGAACCGCTGACGCAGGGGATGCGCGGCGACCAGCCCGGTCAGCTCCGCGAGCACCTCCCGGCCGCGGCCGAGCCGCAACTGGGCCTCGGCGCGATCCTCCAGTGCCGTCCAGCGCGCTTCGCTGATACCGCCGCGGAGCCGCTGGGCGACCTCGCCGCTCACGACGTCGGACAACGCCTCGCCGCGCCACAAGCCGAGCGCCTCGTCCAGGAGTTCGACGGCGGTCTCGTCGTCGGCCTTGCGGGCCCGCGCGGTCAGCTCGGTGAAGCGGTGCAGGTCGACCTGGCGGGGATCGACCTTCAGCAGGTACCGCGTTCCTTCGGAGACGATCTCCGGACCGCCCGCGCCGCGGAACACCGCGCGCAGCCTGGACACCAGCGCTTGAACGGTGTTCCGGGCACTCGCCGGCGGTCGTTCGGGCCAGAGCAGGTCGATGATCCGGTCGCGCGGTACCGGCTTGCCCGCCTCCAGCAGCAGTACCGCCAGCACGAGCCGTTGTTTGGGCGAACCGAGATCCACCGGGCCGCCATCGGCCCACGCCTCGACGGCGCCGAGGACGCGGAACTCCACGCGGCCACCTCCGCTCACCCTCGTCAGAGCCTGCAAGCGTAGTGCAAGCGCCCTGCATCCGGACGCCGTGATCCTTTGGTGGTGTCCACCGAGGACCCGTCGCCGGAACCGTGCCCAACCAACAAGACGGGCAGGACCCCCCATTCGGTTCCGGTACGACGGTGGACACCTTCAACTTGCACAGACACCGCCTTCTGACGGCGGTGGGGGTTGGGGGTAGTGCCAGCTCGACGTGAGCCCTCGTGCCGTCGACCTGGCGCTCTTCGTGACTGGGGCTGGGGTTTTTCTCGTCGCCGTCTCTCGGCGACGTCCTGGGGAGGGCTGGGCGGGCCGGGGTGCGGCTCGCCCACGCCCAGGTTTCCCGCATTCAGAGGACGAAATGCGTTCGTCGCCTTGACAAGGGCACCCTGCTGCCTACACCCTTTCACTACTTAATTAGTGAAAGGGTGTTGCCAGTGGTCACCTTCCACCTGGACAAAGGGTCGGGCGTCGCCACCTACGTCCAGCTCGTCCAGCAGGTCAAACACGCCCTCCGGCTGGGCTTGCTGGAGCCGGGCGACCGGCTGCCGACGGCGAAGGAAGTGGTCGCCGAGCTGGCGATCAACCCCAACACCGTCCTCAAGGCCTACCGCGAGCTAGAGCGCGAAGGGCTCGTCGAAGGGCGGCCGGGTCTCGGCACCTTCGTGCAGAAGACGCTCGGAGGCGCTTCGTTCGCGGAGCACGCGCGGTTGCGGAAGAGCCTGGGCGGCTGGGTCCGCGACGCCCGGGAATCGGGACTGGACCAGGAAGACGTCGAGGCGTTGTTCACCTCCGTGGTGGCCGATGGCTTTCGAGGGGAGCGAACCGCGTGAATGAGAAACCCGTCATCGAGGCCACCGGCCTCGGCAAGCGTTACCGCCGCAAGTGGGCGCTGCGCGACTGTTCCCTGGCCGTCCCGAAAGGACGCGTCGTCGCACTCGTCGGGCCCAACGGCGCGGGCAAGACGACTTTCCTGCACTTGGCGGTCGGGCTGCTCGACGCGACGCTCGGCTCGGTCTCGATCCAAGGCACCGCCGCGTTCCTGGCGCAGGACAAACCGTTGTACCCCGGCTTCAGCATCGCCGAGATGCTCAAGTTCGGCAGGCGCCTGAACCCCGGCTGGGACGACGAGTTCGCGCTCAAGCGCATCGACTCGCTCGGGCTTCCCTTGAAACACAAGGTCGGCAAGCTGTCCGGCGGACAGCGCGCGCAGGTCGCGCTCACCGTCGCGCTCGCGAAACGCCCGGATCTCCTGGTGCTCGACGAGCCGCTCGCGAACCTCGATCCGCTGGCCCGCCACGAGGTCATGCGCGGGCTGATGGAAGCGGTCGCCGAAACCGGGATGACCGTTCTGCTCTCCTCCCACGTCGTCTCCGACCTGGAGAACACCTGTGACTGGCTGATCGTCCTCAACGGCGGCCGCGTGCAGGTCAGCGGCGACATCGACGAACTCGTCGCCGGGCACCGGATCCTTTCCGGACCGGCGGACGAGGCCGACGCGCTGGCCGGACGCGTCGCGTTCGTGGACGAGACCCGGGCGGGCAGGCAGGCGACCGTCTTCGCCCGCACCGGCCCGGTCCCACTGGGTCCACAGTGGACCGACCGGCCGGCGAACCTGGAGCAGCTGGTGCTCGCCTACCTCCGGCGCCCCGACTCCGCGGCCCTGCCGCGCCCGACACTGGCCTCGGCGTAAGGGGGAACGATGTTCTGGCTCACCTATCGTCAGCACCGCATGCAGCTGACAGTCACCGCGGGTCTCCTCGTCGTGGTCGGGATCCTGTTGCTGGTCAACGGGAACACCGCGGCGGACAGCGCGAATCCGGCGAAGCACTTCGCCGACCTCTACACCTATCTGTCCTGGCTGCAGGTCGTCCCGGTCGCGATCGGGGTGTTCTGGGGCGCCCCGCTGCTCGCGGTCGAATACGAGCGGGGCACCACTAAACTCGTCTGGACCCAGTCGATCTCGCGGTTCCGCTGGCTGGGCGTGAAACTGGGGTTCCTCGCCGTGCTCGCCACGCTGGCCGGACTCGCGTTCGGCGCGATGATGCAGCGATGGCTGGAGGTCTTCCCGACCGATCGCGGGGACACGGACTTCACCAATCGCTTCGACAATCCCGTCCTGTTCGCGATGACCGGCGTCGCACCGGGCGCGTGGTGGCTCTTCGGGTTCGTCCTCGGCACCGCCGCCGGCGCGCTCATCCGCAAGACGCTCCCGGCCATCGCCGCCACCATCGCGGTGACCGTGGGCCTGATGATCGGCGTCACCAGCGTCCGCGACTTCTACGCCGAACCGAAACTCGTCGACCTGGGCGGCGCGGGCCCCACCGGGCACGATCCCGGCGGCCGGGTGGTCGAGATGGTCATGGACGCCGCCGGTGAGGTCACCGCGCTCAAGATCCTGCCGCAGGACTTCTACTGGCGTTTCCAATGGACCGAAGCCGCGATCCTGCTGGCCGTCTCGCTCCTGCTCACCGCCACCGCGGCCTTCGCCATCCGGCGACGCTCCTAGAAAGACGCTCCTGGAAAGGGACAAGTCCTTGCTCTGGCTCACCTGGCGGCAGCACCGTACTCAGCTGCTCGTCACCCTGGGATTCCTGGCCGTGCTCGGCGGGGTCCTGCTCGTGTCCGGGCGGATCGCCCTCGACGCGGCGAACGGCCATATCTCCTCGTACTGCTACGGGGGCGGCGTGCCGTGCCGCGAACGCGACGCCGGACTGGAGGATCTCTACCAGACGATCTACCCGATGATCGTGATCCTGCCGTTCGTCCCGTTGCTGGCGGGCGTCTTCTGGGGTGCGCCGCTGCTCGCCAGGGAGTACGAACGCAACACCCATCAGCTGGCCTGGACGCAGTCGGTGAGCCGCGGCCGCTGGCTGGGCGTCAAGTTCGGTGTCCTCGCCCTGTGCGCGGCGCTGGCCGGGCTCGCCTCGGGGCAGATGTTCGGCCGGTGGCTGGAGATCTTCCCCGGCAAGGCGGAGACGCTCGCCGAAACCTCGTACTTCGGCGCCGTCGGCATCGCGCCCGCGGCGTGGTGGCTGTTCGCCTTCGCGCTCGGCACCGCGGCCGGGGTGCTGGTGCGCAAGACCTTGCCCGCCATCGCGATCACGGTCGGGGTGTTCGTCGCGGCTTCGATCGCCCTGCTGATCCTGCGGCCGCACTACGCCGAACCGGTACGCACGATCGGCGCCGATCCGTCCGCCCAGGGACGGGCTGATCGTCGACGCGGGCCGGGTGGCGCCGGACGGGCGTGAGCTGCGGTTGCTGGACGACGTGCCCGAATGCCCGCGCGGCAGGGGGATGAACGCCTGTGCCGAAGCAGCGGGCTACCGCGACTTCACCGTGTACCAGCCCGCCACCCGGTTCTGGCGGTTCCAGTGGACCGAGGCGGGCATCCTGCTCGCCGCGACGGCGGTGCTCGGGGGCATCGCGGCAGGGGGAACGGTCCGCCGCCGTCGCTGAGCAAGCGACGGCGGCGGACCATCCCTCCGGTGCTGGAAGAACTCAGTCGAGCTGCAGCTCCGGGGAGTACAGGTCGAACCAGTGGTAGAGGTCCAGCGCCCGGTCGAGCCCGGTGCGCTGGGCCGAGGACATCGTCACCGGGTCCACTTCGGACACCCGGTGCAGCCAGTCGCGGTCCACCAGGGAGAACACCGGGTTGTCCCGTTCGGTCAGTGCCTCCTTGACCTGCTGCTGCAACGCCGCCGCGTAACCGGGGTCCTGAGTGGACGGATACGGGCTCTTGACCCGGTCACGCACCGACGCGGGCAGCACGTGCTCGGTGGCGTGCCGCAGCAGGCTCTTCTCCCTCCCGTCGAACGTCTTCAAGGACCACGGCGTGTTGTAGACGTACTCGACGAGCCGGTGGTCGCAGAACGGCACGCGCACCTCGAGCCCGACGGCCATCGACGCCCGGTCCTTGCGGTCCAGCAGCATCCGCACGAACCGGGTCAGGTGGAGGTTGCAGACCGTCCGCATCTTCCGGTCCTGCTCGCTCTCGCCGTCCAGATACTCGACCTGGGCAACGGCGGAGCTGTACTGGTCGGCGATGTAGCCCGGAAGGTCCAGCTTCTGCCGGACGTCCTCGCGCAGCAGGGTTTCCCGCTCATCGGTGAGCCCCATGCGGAAGGCGAGCCAGGGGAAGGTCCCCGAGTTCACGGCGGCCTCGTCGTGGAACCAGCGGTACCCGCCGAACACCTCGTCGGCCGACTCTCCGGACAACGCCACCGTGGATTCGGCCCGGATCGCCTTGAACAGCAGGTACAACGAGGTGTCCATGTCGCCGAGCCCGGCCGGGATGTCCCGGGCGGTCAGCACCTTGCGCCGGACGTCGGGATCGCTCAGCTCCGCCGGGTTCAGCACGACGTCCTGGTGGGCGGAGCCGACGAGATTCGCGACATCGCGGATATAGGGCGAGTCCGGGGTGTCCCGCACCTCGTCCGGTTTGAAGTTGTCCTCCTGGCCGAGGAAATCGACCGAGAACGTGCGCAGTCGTTCGCCCTGCTCGGCCAGCCGGGCCGCGGCGAGGCCGGTGACGGCGCTGGAGTCGAGCCCGCCCGACAGCAGGACGCAGCGGGGCACGTCGGCGATCAGCTGGCGGTGCACGATGTCGGTCATCAGCTCACGGACCCGTTCGACCGTGGTCTCCTGGTCGTCGGTGTGCTGCTTCGCGTCGAGCTTCCAGTAGGTCCGCGTGCGGATCCCGGAGCGGTCGACGGTGACGATGGTGCCCGGCCCGACCTCGTGCATGCCCTTCCACAGCGACCAGCCGGGGGCCTTGGTCATGGCCATCAGCTCACGCAGGCCGTCGGTGTCGACCACCTTGCGCGCCAAGGGGTTCGCGAGGATCGCCTTCGGCTCGGAACCGAAGAGGACGCCGTCCGGGGTCGGGTAGTAGTAGAACGGCTTGATGCCCATGCGGTCGCGGATCATCACGAGCTTCTCGTCGCGCTCGTCCCAGATCGCGAAGGCGTACATCCCGTTGAGGTGATCGACGACCTCGTCGCCCCACTCCAGGTAGCCGTGCAGCACCACCTCGGTGTCGCTGTCGGTCTCGAACCTGTGGCCCCGCCGGGAAAGTTCCGCGCGCAACTCGGTGAAGTTGTACGCCTCACCGCTGTAGACCATCGCGGCCAGCCCGGCTTCGGCCATCGGCTGCCTGCCGCCCGGCAGGTCGATGATCGCCAGCCGCCGGTGGCCCAGCGCCACGTTCGGCCGGACCCAGGTGCCCGAGTCGTCAGGACCCCGGCAGGCCATGGTCTCGGTCATCGCGTCGATGACCTCGCGGCGCTGCGTCAGGTCGGTGCCGAAGGAGACCCACCCTGCGATTCCGCACATCGCTACCTCCTGTTGCTTAGCACATACAACTATCTGTAACACCGGTGTAACACGCTTCGCCGCGGTTGTCTGCCCGAATTGCACGCTCCGTCCGCACTACGTCACAGGCTGTGGGACACATCACCGGGCATCAAGAAGTCGTAAAGGCACCCGATCGGGGCATCAAGACACCATCAGTCCCTGGTCTCGATGGTCTGTACCAAGCGCACTGTTGCGGGGTCCTGGTCGCCGATGGGGTGACCTTTCCTGAGAGGTGCCTAGTGGCCGACTTGCTCTACGCCGTGCTCCTGATCGGCGTATTCGTGGTTCTCGCCCTGACCCTGCGCGGTCTGGAGAAGCTGTGACCGGCACGGGGACCACCGCCAACGTCGTCGGCGGACTGCTGGCGCTGGGGCTGATCGTCTATTTGTTCATCGCACTGGTCAGGCCGGAGAAATTCTGATGCGTCCCGACGTACTTGTTCCCGCGGAGGGACTGGAATGACCGACACCACGGCCGGCCTTCTGCAGGCCGGCCTCCTCCTCGTCGCGCTCGCCGTGGTCTACCGGCCACTCGGCGACTACATGGCGCGCGTCTTCTCTGTGTCCTCCACGGAGAAGCACACCAAGGTCGAACGCGGCCTGTACCGCCTGTTCCGGGTGAACCCCGGATCGGAACAGCATTGGAAGACCTACGCGTCCGCCGTGATCGGCTTCTCGTTCGTCTCCGTCGTCTTCCTGTACCTGCTTCAGCGGCTTCAGCCGATCCTGCCGTGGAGCCTCGGCAAGGAAGCGGTCTCCCCGGCGGTCGCCTTCAACACCGCCGTCAGCTTCGTGACCAACACGAACTGGCAGTCCTACAGCCCCGAAGCGACCATGGGTCACTTCGTGCAGATGGCCGGGCTGACCGTGCAGAACTTCCTGTCCGCCGCCGTCGGGCTCGCGGTCGCCGTCGCGGTGGTGCGCGGATTCGTCCGCTCGAAGACCGACCGCCTCGGCAACTTCTGGGTGGACCTGACCCGCGGCACGATGCGGATCCTGCTGCCGATGGCGTTCGTGGCGGCGCTCCTGCTGATCGCGCTCGGCGTCGTCCAGAGCCTCAAGAGCGGCGTCGACGTCCTCAACCCGGACGGGAGCACGAGCAAGATCGCGCTCGCCCCGGCCGCGAGCCAGGAGGCGATCAAGGAACTCGGCACCAACGGCGGCGGCATCTTCAACGCCAACTCCTCGCATCCGTTCGAGAACCCGAACGCCTGGACCAACCTGATCGAGATCTTCCTGATCCTGGTCATCCCGGTCTCGCTCACCCGGACCTTCGGCAAGCTCGTCGGCAACACCAAACAGGGTTACGTCCTGCTGTCGGTGATGGCCGGGCTGTTCACCGCGATGCTCGCGGTGACCTGGCTCGCCGAAGCCCACGCGGGCGGGCCCGCGCCACTGGCCGCCGGGGCGAACCTCGAGGGCAAGGAACAGCGGTTCGGCATCGGCCTGAGTTCGCTGTTCGCCAACGCCACCACCGGCACGTCCACCGGCGCGGTCAACAGCATGCACGACAGCTACAGCGGACTCGGCGGCGGCGGAGCCCTGCTCAACATGCTGCTGGGCGAGATCTCGCCGGGCGGGGTGGGCACCGGTCTCTACGGCATCCTCGTGATGGCCGTGATCGCGATGTTCCTCGCCGGGCTGATGGTCGGCCGGACACCGGAGTACCTGGGGAAGAAGCTCGGCAAACGCGAGGTCACCTGCGCGGCGGTCTCGATGCTCGCCATGCCTGCCGTGGTGCTGCTCGGCGCCGGGATCGCGCTGATGAACTCCGGCAACCTGGCCGCGTTGAACAACCCTGGCGCCCATGGGCTTTCCGAGGTGCTTTACGCCTACGCGTCGGCGGGCAACAACAACGGCAGCGCGTTCGGCGGGATCACCGTCACCAACGACTGGTTCCAGTCCTCGCTCGGTGTCGCCATGCTGCTCGGCCGGTTCATCCCGATCCTCGCCGTGCTGTGCCTGGCGGGATCCCTTGCCTCGCAACGGAAGGTCCCGGAGACCGCCGGCACGCTGCCCACCACCGGACCGCTGTTCGGCACGATGCTCGCGGGCACGATCGTGCTCGTCGCGGCCCTCACCTTCATCCCGGCGCTCGCGCTCGGGCCCATCGCAGAGGCACTCGCATGACCGTCACAGAGCAACGCACCCCTGAAGAGACAACGCAGCACCACGTGGAGAACACCGGCCGGGTCGGGGCGGGGATCTTCAGCCCCCGCCAGCTGCTGACCTCGCTGCCGGAGGCGCTGCGCAAGCTCAACCCCAAACACCAGCTCGGCAACCCCGTCATGTTCGTGGTGTGGATCGGCTCGGCGCTGACCACGGTCTTCGCGATCACCGACCCGAGCGTGTTCACCATCCTCATCACCATCTGGCTGTGGTTCACCGTCCTGTTCGCGAACCTGGCCGAGGCGGTCGCGGAGGGCCGGGGCAAGGCGCAGGCGGAAACCCTGCGCCGCAGCAAGAAGGAGACCATCGCGCGCCGTCTCACCGAGGACGGCGACGAGGAGAGCGTGCCGGGTGCCGACCTGCGCGTCGGCGATCTCGTGGTCGTCGAAGCCGGGCAGGTCATCCCCGGCGACGGCGACGTCGTCGAAGGCATCGCGACCGTCGACGAATCGGCCATCACCGGCGAATCCGCCCCGGTCATCCGCGAGTCGGGCGGCGACCGGTGCGCGGTCACCGGCGGCACCACGGTGCTCTCGGACCGCGTCGTCGTGAAGATCACCACCAAACCCGGCGAGTCCTTTGTGGACCGCATGATCGCCTTGGTGGAGGGCGCTTCCCGGCAGAAGACGCCGAACGAGATCGCGCTGACGATCCTGCTGTCGACGCTCACCATCATCTTCCTGCTCGCCGTCGTGGCCCTGCAACCGATGGCGGGGTACTCGGGCAGCCAGCAGTCCGTGATCGTGCTGACCGCGTTGCTGGTCTGCCTGATCCCGACGACGATCGGCGCGCTGCTGTCCGCGATCGGCATCGCCGGGATGGACCGGCTGGTGCAGCGCAACGTGCTCGCGACCAGCGGCCGCGCGGTGGAGGCCGCGGGCGACGTCTCGACCCTGCTGCTGGACAAGACCGGCACCATCACCTTCGGCAACCGCAAGGCGACCGAGCTGATCCCGGTCGGTGCGTCCACTATGGACGACATCGTCAAGGCGGCGCGGCTGTCCAGCCTCGCCGACGGCACCCCGGAAGGGCGCAGCATCGTCGAACTCGTCGCGAGGGAACACGGGCTCGCGGAGACCGCGTCCGACGACGAGAAGCTCGCGGAGTTCGTCGCGTTCACCGCACAGACCCGGATGAGCGGCATCGACATCGGCGAGCGCCAGGTCCGTAAGGGCGCCACGGCCGCCGTCCGCGAATGGGTCCGCGACCGCGGCGGCGACATGCCGGACGAGACCGAACGCGTCGTCGACGAGATCAGCCAGCAGGGCGGGACCCCGCTGGTGGTCGCGGAGTACGACGGTGCGAAGGCCTTCGTGCGCGGCGTGATCCGGCTGTCCGATGTGGTCAAACCGGGGATGAAGGAACGCTTCGTCCAGCTCCGCGCGATGGGCATCAAAACCGTCATGATCACCGGGGACAACCCGCTGACGGCCAAGGCCATCGCCGAGGACGCGGGTGTCGACGACTACCTCGCCGAGGCCAAACCCGAAGACAAGATGGCGCTGATCCGCAAGGAGCAGGAGGGCGGGCGGCTGGTCGCGATGACCGGCGACGGCACCAACGACGCCCCCGCGCTGGCGCAGTCCGACGTCGGCGTCGCGATGAACACCGGGACCTCCGCCGCCAAGGAGGCGGGGAACATGGTGGACCTCGACTCCGACCCGACGAAGCTGATCGAGATCGTGGAGATCGGCAAGCAGCTGCTGATCACCCGTGGCGCGCTGACCACATTCAGCGTGGCCAACGACCTCGCGAAGTACTTCGCCATCCTGCCCGCGATGTTCACCGGCATCTTCGCCCAGCTCGGCGCGCTCAACATCATGCAGCTGGCCACGCCGAAGTCGGCGATCCTGTCGGCGGTCATCTTCAACGCCCTGATCATCGTCGGGCTGATCCCGCTCGCCCTGCGCGGCGTCCGGTACAGGCCGTCGTCGGCCTCGGCGCTGCTGCGCCGGAACCTGCTGGTCTACGGCCTCGGCGGCATCGTCAGCCCGTTCCTCGGGATCTGGCTGATCGACCTGCTCGTCCGTCTCATCCCTGGAATCGGGTGACTGAAGTGAAACCGCTGTTCAAGCAGACCCTCGCCGGGCTTCGTGTCCTGCTCGTCTTCACCGTCCTGCTGGGTGTCGTCTATCCGCTGGGCGTCTGGGCGATCGCCCGCGTCCCCGGGCTCGAAGGCAACGCCGAGGGCTCGATCGTCACGCAGAACGGGCAGGCCGTCGGCTCGTCGCTGATCGGGGTCGATCCGGTGGCCGCCAACCCGGCCAGGGACCCGTGGTTCCACAACCGCCCGTCCGCGGGGTCGAAGGACGTGCTCGGCCCCGGCGATCCGTCGTCGTCCGGCGCCTCGAACAAGGGCACGTACAACGAGGACCTGGTCGCCGCGATCGGCGAGCGCAAGAAGCTGATCGCCGCCCGCGAAGGTGTCCAGGAGTCGCAGGTCCCCGCCGACGCGGTGACGGCGTCGAGCTCCGGGATGGACCCGTCGATCAGCGTCGCCTACGCCGACCTCCAGATCGCGCGGGTGGCCAGGAACACGGGCCTGTCCGAGGACAAGGTCCGGCAGCTCGTGGCCGAGAACACCGGCGGCGCCGGGATCGGTGTGCCGGGCGTCAATGTGCTGAAGGTCAACTTGGCCGTGCGGGACGCGGCCGGAGGAGCACACTGACTGACGTGGACGAGAACACGACCAAGCCGCGCCGGGGTGAGCTGAGGATCTACCTCGGCGCGGCCCCGGGCGTCGGGAAGACGTACGCGATGCTCGGTGAGGCGCGCCGCCGCCTCGACCGGGGCACCGACGTGGTCATCGGCCTGGTCGAGACGCACGGGCGCCGGAAGACCGCGGAACTCGTCGAGGGCCTGGAGATCGTGCCGCGCCGCCGGTCCGCGCACCGGGACCACGAATTCGACGAGATGGACCTCGACGCGCTGCTCGCCCGCGCGCCCGAGGTCGCCGTGGTCGACGAACTCGCCCACACCAACGTGCCGGGGTCGCGCAACGAGAAGCGCTGGCAGGACATCGACGAGCTGCTCGACGCCGGGATCGACGTCCTCTCCACGGTCAACGTGCAGCATCTGCAGAGCCTCAACGACGTCGTCGAGCGGATCACCGGCGTCACCCAGCAGGAGACCGTGCCGGACGAGGTTGTGCGGCGGGCCGGGCAGCTGGAGCTGGTCGACATCACCCCGGAGGCCCTGCGACGGCGGCTGGCGCACGGCAACGTCTACCCGGCCGAGCGGATCGACGCCGCGCTGGGCAACTACTTCCGGCCCGGCAACCTCACCGCGCTGCGGGAACTCGCGCTGCTGTGGGTCGCCGACCAGGTGGACGTCGCCCTGCAGCGGTACCGGGCCGAGCAGAAGATCACCGACACGTGGGAAGCCCGCGAACGGGTGGTCGTGTCCATCACCGGCGGCCCGGAGAGCGAGACGCTGATCCGCCGGGCGAGCCGTATCGCGAACCGCGCGGGCGCCGAACTGCAGGTGCTGCACATCCTGCGCGGCGACGGGCTGGCCGGGATGGGGCCGACGGCGGTCGGGAAGTACCGGAAGCTGGCCGACGAGGTCGGCGCGACCTTCCACACCGTCGTCGGCGACGACGTGCCGACGGCGCTGCTCGATTTCGCGCGGGGAGTGAACGCCACCCAGCTGGTGGTGGGGACCTCACGGCGGTCCCGGGTGGCGCGGCTGTTCGACGAGGGCATCGGCGCGGCCGTGGT
Source organism: Amycolatopsis orientalis DSM 40040 = KCTC 9412 (assembly GCF_000478275.1). Taxonomy (GTDB): domain Bacteria; phylum Actinomycetota; class Actinomycetes; order Mycobacteriales; family Pseudonocardiaceae; genus Amycolatopsis; species Amycolatopsis orientalis. The sequence goes on along the minus strand of NZ_ASJB01000009.1, from coordinate 124,301 downwards.
CCAGCGATCCGGCCCCATCGACGTCCACATGGTCACGCACGCCCAGGCGGGCGGACGGCTGCGCGCCCGGTTCAGCCGGAGCCCGCTGACACCGTCGCGACGACTGGTCGGCTGGGCGCTTTCGCTGGTCCTTCCGGCGCTGGCGACGCTGATCGGTGTCCTGCTGAAGGATCAACTCGACTTCTCCACCGACGTGGTCGACTACGTGCTCGCCACGGTGCTGGTCGCGCTCGTCGGCGGACTCGGGCCCGCCCTGGTGGCGGCGGTGTTCTCGGCGGGGCTGCTGAACTTCTTCTTCACCCCGCCGCTGTACACGCTGACCGTCCACGAGCCGCGGAACGTGATCACCCTGGTCGCGATGGTCCTGGTGGCGATCCTCGTCGCGGCGGTCGTCGACACCGCCGCGCGGCGGGCCACCCAGGCCGCACGGGCACGGACGGAGGCGGCCCTGCTGGCGTCCTACGCGCGGACCGTGCTCACGCACACCAACCCGATCGAGCGGCTGCTGGAGAAGGTCCGCGAGAACTTCGGGATGACTTCGGTGACCCTGCTGGAGAAGCGGGACGGGAAATGGAAGCGGGTCGCGAACGCGGGGACGGATCCCTGCGCCGATCCGGATCAGGCCGACGCCGACATCGCGGTGACCGCCGACGTCCATCTCACCCTGCGCGGCCGCACCCTGCCCGCGTCCGACCGCGGGGTGCTGGAAGCCGTCGCCGGGCAGGCACTGCTTTCCCTCCGGCAGCAGCGGACGGCGAAGGCCGCTGTCCGCGCCGAGCGCAAGGCCGAGGCGACCGAACTGCGCACGGCTCTGCTTTCGGCCGTGGGGCACGACCTCCGCACGCCGCTGACGTCGATCAAGGCGTCCATCGGCAGCCTCCGCGCGACCGACATCTCACTGTCCGAAGAGGACACCGACGAACTGCTCGAAGCGATCGAAGAATCGGCCGACCGGCTCGCCGGGCTGATCGACAACCTGCTCGACTCCTCCCGCCTGGCGACCGGCGCCGTCCGGCCGCATCTGCGCCCGGTCGGCTACGACGAGGTCGTCTCGCACGCCCTGTCCAATGTGGACAACTCGGAGTCGGTCGTGGTCGCGATCGACTCCCGGCTGCCGTCGGTCTGCGCCGATCCCGGCCTGCTGGAACGGGTCGTGGCGAACGTGATCGACAACGCGCTGCGGCACGGGAAGTCCGGCGAGCCGGTCTCGGCCCGCGCGAGCACCCATTCCGACCACGTCGAACTGCGTATCGTCGACCACGGGCGCGGGCTCAAGAAGGGCACCGCGGATTCGGCGTTCGCGCCGTTCCAGCGGCTGGGCGGAGACCGCGACAGCGTGCCGGGGGTAGGACTGGGGCTGTCGGTCGCCAAGGGGTTCACCGAGGCGATGGGCGGGCGGATCCGGGCGGAGGACACGCCCGGCGGCGGGCTCACCGTCGTCATCTCGCTGCCCGCATATGTTGGTCAGGATCCGGAAAAGAACCTCCTCGCTTTCGACGACGAGGGCCTTGAAAACGAAGAGGAGGAGCGAGTGCGATGAGCGCCGAAACCGCGTCGGCGACCGTACTGGTCGTCGACGACGAACCGCAGATCGTGCGAGCCCTGCGGATCAACCTTTCCGCCCGCGGCTACAAGGTGATCACCGCGCACGACGGGACGGCCGCGCTGAAGGCCGTCGCCGAGACCAAACCCGACGTCGTCGTCCTCGACCTCGGCCTGCCCGATCTCGACGGCACCGAGGTGATCGCCGGGCTGCGCGGCTGGACGACGGTGCCGATCATCGTGCTGTCGGCGCGCGGCGACTCCGCCGACAAGGTGCAGGCACTCGACGCGGGCGCCGACGACTACGTCACCAAACCGTTCGGCATGGACGAACTACTGGCGCGACTGCGCGCGGCGGTGCGGCGCTCGGCGACGTCCAGTGTGGACGGTGCGGACGCGGTGGTGGACACCGGATCGTTCCGCGTCGACCTGGCGGCGAAGAAGGTCCGCCGCGACGGCAAGGAAGTGCACCTCACCAAGACCGAATGGGGCGTGCTGGAGTTGTTGGTGCGCAACCGGGGCAGGCTGGTGGCGCAGAAACAGCTGCTGCACGAGGTGTGGGGACCGACCTACGAGACCGAGTCGCACTACCTGCGGGTGTACCTGGCGCAGCTGCGGCGGAAACTGGAACCGGAACCCTCGCGGCCGCGGCACCTGCTGACGGAACCGGGCATGGGGTACCGCTTCGAAATGTGAACCGCGGTCCGTGTCCGGCCGGGGCTGAAGGGCGCTTTCCCCGCATCGCATGCGGTGAAAGCGCCCTTCGCCGCGTGAGATGTGGTGAAAGGCCCTTCGCCGCGTGAGATGTGGTGAAAGGGCCCTTCGCCGCGTGAGATGTGGTGAAAGGGCCCTTCGCCGCGTGAGATGTGGGGAAAGGGCCCTTCAGCGCGTGCGGCGGGGGCCTTACTGCGCCTGGGTGCTCGTACCGGTGCCCGAGGTGCTGGACCGGCCCGGAGTCGACTCGCTCGGGGCGCCGCTGGAGCTGGAGCCGCCGCCCGGCGGGGTCTCACCCGTGGGAGAGGTCGGCGTGGTGGCAGGCGGCGTCGTGGTGGTCGGCGGGTTCGACGTCGTCGGCTTCGGCGTGGTGGGCTTCGGAGTCGTCGGGGTCGTGGGCGGCAGGACCGTGTGCGGCGGCTCCCCGCCGCCCGGGTTCGGCGGAGGCGGCGGCGGAGGAGGAGTGACGATGCTGGTCGTCTCCTTGCCGTCCGGGCCGACCGACGTCACCGTGGTCGGCGGCGTCGTCGAGCTGGAGGGCGCGCCGGGGGTCGGCGAACCGCTGACGGTCATCGGGCCGCCGGGGACGGCGTTGCCCGGGACCAGCTGGACGCCGGCGGGGGTGCCCTGGCCGCCGGGGATGCCGGTGCCACCGGCGGTGGCCGAGACACCAGGACCCGCCAGTTCGGCGATCGCGGCGAAGGCCGTCGCCACCACGAGGCCGCTCACGCCGAGTACGGCGTAGCCGGTGCGGTTGAACTTGCCGGTGGCGCCGCGCGGGGGCGCCACGGACACGCGTGCGCTCGGATCAGACCCGTCGGGACGGGGCATGTGCTGGCTCCTCGGATGGGGGACTTCGGGGAGTTCGGCTACCCGGGTGAGGTAGCCCAAGTGGGGACCCGGCGCGGAGATTATCACCGCCACTTCACCGTCTGCGAACTACAGCGAACGTCCTGTTCACCCTCCGCGTTCGTCCGCATGGTGCACGATAGGGGTCGTGAGTGAAGAATTAACGCACATCAGGCTGACCGCGTGGGTGCACGGCCGCGTCCAGGGTGTCGGTTTCCGCTGGTGGACCCGCAGCAGGGCGCTTGAGCTGGGGTTGGTCGGCAGCGCGGGCAATCTGGCCGACGGACGTGTCGAGGTGGTAGCGGAGGGTGTTCGTGAACACTGTGAGCGGCTTTTGGCGGCTTTGCGGTCCGGGGAATCACCCGGAAGTGTGGATCACGTCGTCGAGCGCTGGTCGCCCGCGAAAGGTGGGCTGCGGGGGTTCGTGGAGCGCTGAGGCCCCGCGTCCCACGATCACCGTGGGCACACAGGTAGCCTTGGCCGATTGAACGAGGAGTTCCCGCAGCAAGAGGGGTCAGCACGCCGTGCACCTGAAGAGCCTGACGCTCAAGGGCTTCAAGTCCTTCGCCTCGGCGACGACGTTGCGTTTCGAGCCGGGCATCACCTGCGTGGTCGGACCGAACGGCTCCGGCAAGTCGAACGTCCTCGACGCGCTCCGCTGGGTCATGGGCACCCAAGGCGCGAAGGACCTGCGCGGCGGCAAGATGGAGGACGTCATCTTCGCCGGGACCGCCGGCCGCGCCCCGCTCGGGCGCGCCGAGGTCACCCTCACCATCGACAACGCCGACGGCGCGCTGCCCATCGAGTACTCCGAGGTGTCGATCACCCGCCGGATGTTCCGCGACGGGGCGAGCGAGTACGAGATCAACGGTGACCGCTGCCGCCTGATGGACGTGCAGGAACTGCTGTCGGACTCCGGTATCGGCCGCGAGATGCACGTCATCGTCGGGCAGGGCCAGCTGTCGGCGATCCTCGAATCCAAGCCGGAGGAGCGCCGCGCCTTCATCGAAGAGGCCGCCGGCGTCCTCAAGCACCGCAAGCGCAAGGAACAGACCCTGCGCAAGCTCGCCAACATGCAGGGCAACCTCGACCGCCTCGGCGACCTCACCACCGAGCTGCGCCGCCAGCTCAAACCGCTGGGCAAGCAGGCCGAGATCGCGCGCAAGGCGCAGTGGGTGCAGTCCGAACTTCGCGACGCGCGGCTGCGGCTGTTCGCCCACGACCTGGTCACCCAGCGCGAGGGCATCGCGAAGGAAGAGGCCGACGAGCGCGTCGCCCGGCAGCGCCGCGCCGAGGTCGAGCAGGCGCTGGAGATCGTCGCCGCCGAGGAAACCGAACTCGAAGCCTCGCTCGCCGAGGACGCGCCGCGGCTGGCCGCGGCCCAGGAGACCTGGTACAAGCTTTCCGCGCTGACGGAACGGCTGCGCGGCACCGTGCGGCTCGCGCTGGAGCGTCAACGCCACCTTTCGTCCGACGTGCAGCAGGCGAGCACCGGCCGCGACCCCGAAGAGCTGCTCGCCGAGGCCGAGCAGGTCGCCGAGCGGGAGCAGGAGCTGAACGAGGCCGTCGCCGAGGCGCGGATGGTGCTTTCGGAGACCGTCCAGCGGCGCGAGCAGCTCGAACACCTCGTCCAGGCCGCCGAGCGCGCGCATATGGCCGCCGTCCGCGCGATCGCCGACCGCCGCGAGGGGCTGGCGAAGCTCGCCGGACAGGTCGAGGCCTTGCGCAGCAAGAACGGTGCCACCTCCGACGAGATCGACAGGCTCACCGTTTCGCTCGAAGAGGCGGCCGAGCGCGCCGAGATCGCCGTCGAGGAGCTTGAAGAGGCCAAGGCCGCGGGTGGTGTCGAGGAATCCGACGACTCCGAACTGCAGGCCCATCACGACCGCGCGGTGGAAGCGAACAACGCCGCCAAGGCGCGGGTCGAGGAACTGGTCAAGGCCGAGCGGGCCGCCGAGCGCGAGATCGCTTCGGAGCGGGCCCGGGTCGAGGCGCTGTCGATGGGCTTGCGCCGCAAGGACGGCGCGGGTGCGCTGCTCGGCGCGCAGCACGAGCTGCCGGGATTGCTCGGCTCGGTGGCCGCGCTGCTCACCGTCGAACCCGGCCACGAGGTCGCGCTGGCCGCGGCGCTCGGCCCGGTCGCCGACGCGGTCGCGGTCAACGGCGGCGAAGACGCGCTCGCCGCGCTGAAGTTCTTGAAGGACAACGACTCCGGCCGTGCGGGCATCCTGCTCGGCGGTCTGGAATCCACTGTGGACACCAGTGCCTGGCCGTCGCTGCCCGAAGGTGCGCGCTGGGCCCGCGAAGTGGTCTCGGCGCCGCCCGCGCTGCGATCCGCCGTCGAGCACGCGCTCGACCGGGTGGCCATTGTGGACGGACTGGAGACCGCGCGCCGCCTGGTGGAGGTTTACCCCGAAGTCAGCACGGTCACACGCGAGGGCGATGTCTTCGGTGCCCGCTGGGCGGTCGGCGGTTCGGCCCGCAGTGAGAGCGTCATCGAGGTGCAGGCCGCCGTCGACGAGGCGGGCGACAGGCTCCAGGCCGCCGAGCGGGCGCTGGAACGCACCGCCGCGGAACTCGAAGGCGCCCGCGCCGGGCAGCAGGCCCGGCGTGAAGAGGTCAGCAGGGCCAAGGACGCGCTGGGTGACGCGAAGGTGCGTAAAGCCCGGTCGTCCGAGCGGTTGAACCGGATGCAGCAGGCCGCCCGCGCCGCGCAGGCCGAGATGGACCGGCTGAGCAATCAGCGTGCCAAGGTCGAGCAGAGCCGGGAAGAGGCGCTGCGGCAGCTCGCCGAACTCGAAGAGCGGCTGGCGGCCGTCGCCGACCAGGAGGTCGACGAGGATCCGGACACCGCCGAACGCGACCAGGCCGCCGAAGACCTCGGCACCGTCCGCCAGGAGGAGATGGAGTCCCGGCTCGCGCTGCGCACCGCCGAGGAGCGCGCGCGGAGTATCCAGGGCAAGGCCGAATCGCTCCGCCGCGCCGCGCACGCCGAACGGCAGGCCCGCGAACGCGCCGAAAAGTCCAGGGCCGCGCGGAAACGCGGCGCCGAGATCGCCAACGCGGTGGTCAACGGCGGCGAGATCGCGCTGGAGCGCATCGAGGTCTCCGTGCAGCGCGCCGCCCACGAACGGGACGAGGCGCAGGCGCAGCGGCAGTCGAGGGAGACGGCGCTGACGCAGGTCCGCAGCAAGGTCCGCGAGCTGACCGGCGAGCTGGAGAAGCTCACCGACGCCGTCCACCGCGACGAGGTGCTGCGCGCCGAGCAGCGGTTGCGGCTGGAACAGCTCGAAACCAAAATCGCCGAAGACTTCGGCATCGGCCTCGAAGATCTCGTGGCCGAATACGGCCCGGACGTCCCCGTGCCGCCGAGCGCGGGGGAGATGGCCGAGTACGAGGCGGCCAAGGAACGCGGCGAGGACGTCACCCCGCCGCCGCCCATGCCGTTCGACCGCGACACCCAGGCCCGCCGGGCGAAGCGCGCGGAGAAGGACCTGAGCCTGCTGGGCAAGGTCAACCCGCTGGCGCTGGAGGAGTTCGCGGCGCTGGAGGAGCGGTACAAGTTCCTCTCGACCCAGCTCGAAGACCTCAAGGACACCCGCAAGGACCTCGAAGCCGTCATCAAGCAGGTCGACGAAAAGATCCTCGAGGTCTTCGCGTCGGCGTACGAGGATGTCGCGCGCGAATTCGAGACCGTGTTCAGCGTGCTGTTCCCCGGCGGCGAGGGGCGCATGGTGCTCACGCAGCCCAACGACCTGCTCTCCACCGGCGTCGACGTCGAAGCGCGCCCGCCGGGCAAGAAGGTCAAGCGGCTCTCGCTGCTCTCCGGTGGTGAGAAGTCGCTGGTCGCCGTCGGCATGCTGGTGGCGATCTTCCGTGCCCGGCCTTCGCCCTTCTACGTCATGGACGAGGTCGAGGCGGCGCTCGACGACACCAACATGCGACGGCTGATCGGGCTGCTGGAACAGCTGCGTGATTCTTCGCAGCTGATCATCATCACCCACCAGAAGCCGACCATGGAGATCGCCGACGCCCTGTACGGCGTTTCGATGCAGGGCGACGGCATCACGAAGGTGATCTCGCAGCGGCTGCGGACCGCCGAAGAGGACCCGGTTCCGGCCTAGCGCGTGCCATGAACGGGCTGAAGGGCGCTTTCCCCGCATCGCATGCCGGGAAAGCGCCCTTCGCCGCGTGAGATGAGGCGAAGGGCCCCTTCAGCCCCCTCCACCCTGATTCCCGGAGGCTTCTCGCCTGGGGTGCGGGCGGATCCTGGTGGCGGGTCGTGAAGGACGGCGCAATTAGCCGACTACTTGCGCGGTGGTGAGGCCGCCGGGCGCTACTTGGCCGCCCAGAAGGCGTAGTCCGCGGAGTACCGGCTCGCCGTCTGCGCGCCGGCCGTGCACGCGCCCGCCGGAGCGAGGCCGCCCCGGGTGTCGAGCCGCTGGACGTAGGTGATCTTGCCGAAGATCCCGTCGCCACTGTTCAGGTTCGCCTTCAGCAGCACTTCCGGTACCGCGTTCGGCCGGGGGCTGGACGCACCGGGCACCGCCGCCGCGCCGACCGTGCTGCCGTCCACAGTGGACGTCCACACCGGACCCTTGCTGTGCAGCGCGATCGCCCGCCCGTGGTGGCTCAGCGTCGCGGCGGGCTGGATCAGGGTCCACGCCCCGTTGGCGCAGCCGTAGATCTGCACGCCCTCGCCACGGTAGGTGGCGACGCGGGTGTTCCCGTCCGGAACCTTGACGGCTTCCGGAACGGGCCGCTGCTTCCCGCCGGCCTGGACGTCGATCGGGTTGGTCGCGGCGTAGGCGCTCGCGCCGCTCCCGAGCAACAGGGCGCCGATCGCGATGGTGACAGTCGCACGCTTCATCGTCTCTACCTCTCCTCGCCCGCCGTCTTCAGGCAGGTCCCGCAGCCGACACGGAGGAGAGATAGAGAACGTTCGAAGATGTGACTCAGATCACACTTTCTCGGTTTCCTTCACGTCCGGCTCCGCGAGCGGGTCCTCGCTCCCGTGCCGCAGCGACAGAAGCCCGCCCACGACGAGCGTGATCACCACGCCGCACAACGTGTACCAAGGCCACGCCAGCGCCACCTTGGTCCCGGCGGCCCGGCCGAAGTCGATGCCGATCAGGCTGCCGTCCGGTTTGTTGAACTTGACGCCGAGGATGAGGAACGCCATCACGATCACCGTCGACACGAACGCGACGATCGCGTCCGACTGCCTCGCCCGCTTGAACAGCAGCCCCAGCAGGAACGCGCCGAGCAGCGCGCCGTAGGTGTAGCCGGTGATACCGAGCGCCTGCACCACGATCGGATCGGCCGACGTCTTGTTCGACGAGGCGAAGAAACCCGCGCACAGGATCAGCGCGCCCGCCCAGACGATCGTCCAGATCCGGCCGTGCTTGAGCCGGTCGGCTTCCGGCAGTTGCCTGCCGATCACCCGTTCGTAGACGTCGGTCACCGTGGACGAGGCCAGCGCGCCGAGCGACGAACTCAGTGCGGCGGCGAGGATCCCGGCGATCACGAAGCCGGAGAGGCCGCTCGGCAGGTCGTTCACGATGAAGTTCGCGAACAGTTCGTCCTTGTTGGCGAGCCCGAGGCCTTCCGGCTTCGGCTTGGTCGGGTTCAGGCCGTTGTACAGCGCCCACAGCAGCACGCCGATGAACAGGAACAGCGCGAACTGCAGGAAGACCACGAAACCGCTGGCGACCAGGGCCTTCCGCGCGGCGCGCAGATCGTTGGTGGCCTGCAGGCGCTGCACGATCAGCTGGTCCGAACCGTGCGACGCCATCGAGAGCACCGCGCCACCGATCACGGCGGTGAAGAACGCGTACTGCCCGGTGAGCATGTTGGAGGAGAAGTCGAAGAGCTGGAACTTGTTGGCGTCGACGGCCTTGCCGAACCAGCCGTCCGGCAGCCGCCCGGCGATCACCCAGATGACCACGACCGCGCCGAGGATGTACCAGAGCATCTGGATCGCGTCGACCCAGACGACCGCGCGCACCCCGCCGAAGAAGCTGTAGATCACCATCGCGATGCCGAGCCCGACCACGATGGTCCAGTAGGAGACGGTCAGGCCGTAGGCGGCGAGCACCACCTTGATCGGGATCGCGGTGGCGAACAGCCGGATGCCGTCGGCCAGCGTGCGGGTGAGCAGGAAGGTCACCGACGCGGTGCCCTGCAACCCGTTGCCGAACCGCTTGCCCAGGAAGGCGTACGCGGTGACCAGGTTGCCCGCCACGTAGCGCGGCAACAGCACCATCGACACGACGATCCGGCCGGCGATGTAGCCGATGGCCAACGCGAGGTAGGTCATCCCGCCTTCGCCGGGGGTGGCGATGTAGGCCACCGTCGGTACGGAGAGCACGGTGAGGGTGGACGTCTCCGCGGAGACCACCGACAGGCAGGCCACCCACCAGGAGATCTTGCCTTCGCCGACGAAGTAGTCGGAGCCGGATTTCTGTTTGCCGCCGATCCAGATGCCCAGCAGGGGCATGCCGACCAGAAAAAGCCCGATGATCGCGAGGTCAAGTGCGCGCATCCGTATCTCCTATCGCTCGCCGGTCGTCGCCGCTACCCGTAGCCGGGTCACGGTTGAGGTAAGTGGGGCGGGAAGCCGCAGGGGGCCCGAGCCCGGGGTGATGCTGCCGAGCAGCCGGCCGCCCCGGGCGCCGGTCGCCGACGGGAGGTTTCCCGGGACACCGGACCAGGTCAGCCAGCCGAGCAGAATGGTCAGGTACGCCTCTTTGCCCGCACTCGGCAGCCCGTGGTCGTCGCTGGTTTTCAGCGCCGCACCCGGAAGATTCCTGGCGAGCGCGGCCATCAGCGCGGGATTGTCCGCTCCGCCGCCGGAGACGATCAGGGTCGTGATGGCGTGGCGACGGCATTCCGCGGCGATCGTCACCGCGGTGAGTTCGGTCAGAGTCGCCAGAAGGTCTTCCGCCCCGACAGGCGGGAGGCCGTCGAGCGCGGTGTCGAGATACCCGCCGTGGAACAGTTCCTTGCCGGTCGACTTCGGCGGCGCGGCCGCGTAGTACGGATCAAGCAGGAGTTTCGCCAGCAGATCGGGCCGGACGTTCCCGCGCAGGGCGAGCGCTCCGTCGATGTCGGCACGACGGCCGGTGGTGCGGTGCGCGGCGATGTCCATCAGGGCGTTGCCGGGCCCGGTGTCGTAGGCGAGGACATCGCCGTCGGCGGGGACCACGGTGATGTTCGCGATGCCGCCGATGTTCAGCGCCGCGACCGGGCCGGAATCGGCCAGGTCCCGGAGCCACAACGCGTCGAAGGTGCTGGCGAGCGGTGCGCCGTGGCCGCCGGCGGCGACGTCGCGCACGCGCAGGTCGGCCACCACGGGCAAACCGGTGCGCTCGGCGATCCACGCCGCGTTCCCCAGTTGCAGGGTGCCGCGCGCGGCACCGTCCTCGACCCAGTGGAACACCGTCTGGCCCAGCGAAGCGACGAGGTCGGCCTCGCCGCCGGCCAGTTCCTCGACGCCGCGCGCGGCCGCCTCGCCGAACGCCTGGCCCACCAGGGTGTCGAGTTTCGTGAGCTGTCCGGCGCTGCACGGATTCGGCGGCAGCGCGCCGAGCAGGGCTTCGCGGAGCGCTTCCGGATAAGGGACTTCGAGCTGACCGAGCGGGGAAAGCTCCACGGTGTCGCCACGGGCGCGCAGTTCGGCGGCCGCCACGTCGATCCCGTCGATCGACGTGCCGGAGATGAGTCCGATCACCCGGACCCCAGTGCCGGAGAAAACCGTCATTCGGAGTGGTCTAGCCCTCGATCCGGAGGGCGCGCAAGCGACACTGTTTCTTCTTGTCCGAAATGAGTCCTATCCAGTGGGTGCCTCACAAGATCCGCTTCCTCCCAGTGGGGCGTCTGAGCCGGGCCGCGTGCGGATGCGAAGATGGCGCCGTGTCGAGCACCCCCTGGTTCTGGATCGTTGTCGTTGCCGTCGTGGTCCTGGTCGCCGTACTGGTGGCCGGGCTGTTCATCGCGCGCCGCCGCCGGATCAGCCTGGACGAGTCCAAGGCTGCCGAGGCCGTCGAGCGCGCGAAGCCGAAGGGCGGCGGGTATACCGCGACCGGCGGGATCGCGCTCGCTCCGGGCGGTGAAAAGACCGAAGAGGCCGAAGAGACCGAGGAACCCGTCGAACCGGAGCATCCGGTCGAGGATCGCCCCGAGACCGACGGCCAGCCCGCGGTCGGGGACGACGCGGCGGTGCCGAGGGATTCCGCGCAGCGCACGGTGCGCGACGTCGAACTCCCCGAACCCGCCGAGGAGACCGCGCCCGCTCCCGCTCCTGAGGAGGAGATCGCCCCGGCGGCGGGGCGGATGGAGCGGCTGCGCGGCAGGCTTTCGAAGTCGCGTTCGGTGTTCGGGCAGAGTCTGCTTGGCCTGCTGGGTGCCGGCGATCTGGACGAGGACTCCTGGCAGGACGTCGAAGACACGCTGCTCATGGCGGATCTGGGCGCCGCGACGACCACCGAGATCGTCGAGCGCCTGCGTGACGAGCTGAAGCGCCGCGCCGTGCGGACGTCCGAGGACGCGCGCGCGGTGCTGCAGGAAGTACTCACGGCCGCCTTGTCGACCGACGCGGTCCGGGCCGTCCGCGCGCTGCCGCACACCGTCGACGGCGTGAAGCAGCCCGCCGTCGTACTGGTCGCCGGGGTCAACGGCACCGGCAAGACCACCACCACCGGCAAACTCGCCCGGGTGCTCGTCGCGCAGGGGAGCACCGTGGTGCTCGGCGCGGCCGACACCTTCCGCGCCGCCGCGGCGGACCAGCTCCAGACCTGGGCCGAGCGGGTGGGCGCGGAGGTCGTGCGCGGCAAGGAGGGCGCGGACCCGGCGGCGGTCGCGTTCGACGCGGTCAAACGCGGCGCCGAGGCGGGGGTGGACGCGGTCCTGATCGACACCGCCGGCCGTCTGCACACGAAGACCGGTCTGATGGACGAGCTGGGCAAGGTCAAGCGAGTCGTCGAGAAGCAGGCGAAGGTCGACGAGGTGTTGCTGGTGCTCGACGCCACCACCGGGCAGAACGGGCTGATGCAGGCCCGGGTGTTTTCGGAGGTCATCGACGTCACCGGCATCGTGCTGACCAAACTGGACGGAACGGCGAAGGGCGGCATCGTCTTCCAGGTGCAGCGTGAACTCGGGGTGCCGGTGAAGCTGGTCGGTCTCGGTGAGGGGCCGGACGACCTGGCGCCCTTCGAGCCGGGCGCGTTCGTCGAGGCCCTGCTCAGCAACTAGGCCGCGGGGGCGAACTTCTCCCGCACGTAGCGGACGACCTGGTCGGTGTGGACCCGGCAGAGCCCGAACATCATCACCGGCGAAGCGCACATCCGGCATCGCATGAAGTCGACGAAGGTGCCGGGCCGAGGAGCCTCGGGCGGTAGGACGATCACCGGAGCCGGGCGGATACAGGCTTTCGCCGTGCCGTTGCCGCCCAGCCACAGCAGCTGTGCTCCGAAGGCGTGCAAGGTCGGCGCCGCGTCGTGCCGGGGGGACAGTTCGAGGATCGCCGCCGTGATCCGGTACCGGCCTCGTTTCAGCCGTACGCGTGCGGTTTCCCCGAGCACCATGGGCAAGGTCAGGTTTTCGGCGGACTCGTCGAGCCTCCGCAGGGTCAGGACGACAGGCGCCTTCGCGCCCCGGCAGTACGGCAGAACGTACTTCACGGTTATGTCGAGGTCGCTGGTCGCTTCGGCGCCTTGGACGCTGAGATCGTGCCGCCGCGGCTTCCGGCCGTCCGTTGCCATCGCCCGGTCGAGCGCCTTTTCCGCGAGTTTCTGCCCCACCCAGGCGATCACCGGTTCGACCATCGGACATCCCCTCGCTCGGCCCCTTTCGAGGTTACGGCGAAGGCCCCTCTCCCGGCTCAGCCGAAAGAGGGGCCTTCGCGGACTTCGCGGTCAGACGGAGACCGGAGCGTCGTCCTCGGCCGGCGCGGTCTTCTTGTCCCGCATCACCAGGAACGCGACCACCGCCGCCGCCAGCACACCGACCGCGCTCACCAGGAACGTCGTCGACATCGCCGAGGTGAACGCCTCGCGGGCCGCGGTGATCAGCCCGCCGTCACCGGTGGCGAAGGCGTCGCTGATCGAAAGCCGCGCTCGCTCCGGAGCGGACGCGGGCATCTGCGACGTGAACAGACCGGACACGACGCTGCCCAGGATCGCGATGCCGAGTGCGGCGCCCAGCTGCTGGATGGTGTCGTTGAGCGCGGAGCCGACCCCGGCCTGCTCCTCCGGGACCTCGCCCATCAGCGCCGCGATCGCCGCCGGCATCGCCAGTCCGCCCCCGGCACCGAGTACGAACAGCGCGACGGCGGGCAGCAGGAAACCGTCGTTCGTCGACAGGGTCGCGAGCAGGCCGAACCCGGCGGCCATCACCGTCATCCCGGCCGTGGCCAGCGCGCGGTTGCCGATCTTCTGGCCCAGCGTGGCGCCCAGGGTGTTGCAGAGCAGCGACGCGATGGCCATCGGGATGAAGGCCAGCCCCGCCTCGGTCGGGGTGTAGCCGAGGACGAACTGCAGGTACTGGGTCAGGAGCAGCAGCAGTCCGCCGTTGCCGATCTGCACCAGCGTGAGCGACAGGCTGCCGCCGCTGAAGTTGCGCTTGCGGAACAGCTTGAGCGGGACCATCGGCGACGGCGTGTGCCGCTCCCACAGCACGAAGCCGATCAGGCTCACGACCGCGATCGCCAGCGGGATCAGGGTGCCGGCCTGGGTGATGCCGTGTTTGGGCAGTTCGATGATCGTCCAGACCAGCGCGACCATGCCGGTCGCGGACAGGATCGCGCCGAGCGGGTCCGGCTTCTGCCACGGGCCCCGCGATTCCGGCATCAGCGTGAGCGCGGCGATCACCGCGATGACGACGATCGGCACGTTGATCAGGAACACCGCGCCCCACCAGAACCACGCGATCAGCACGCCGCCCAGCACCGGGCCGCCGATCAGGCCGAGCATCGCGACCGCGCTCCACGCCGCCATCGCCTTCCGGCGCTCCTCGTCGTCGAAGACGGTGATCAGGATCGACAGGGTGCTCGGCATGATCAGCGCGCCACCGACCCCCATCACCGCTCGGGCCACGATCAATTCGAGCGGGTTCGCGGCGAACGCGGCGACAAGTGAGGCCGCCCCGAAGAGGGCGAGGCCGATGATCATCACCTTCCGGCGGCCGAAGCGGTCCCCGAGGCTTCCCGAGGTGAGCAGCAGACCGGCGAACACCAGGATGTAGGAGTCGAGGATCCACTGCGTGTCCTGGGCGCTCGCGCCGAGGTCCTCGGCCAGTGGCGGCACCGCGACCGTCAGCACCATGTTGTCCACGACCAGCACGAGCGTGCTCAGGCACAGCACGATCAAGATCCACCAGCGGCGCGGATCGCGCCCTTCCACCGCGTTCATCGGATACCCCTTGAAGTAGTTGCGTACGTCGTTCCGTTGTTGCGCACACTGTACGCACAAGCCAACAGCGTTCGCAATGGGGTACTTCGTGCGCTAGAGTGGCGGCATGTCAGTCGAGGAACAGCCGATCCAGTCGGTGTGGACCCGTCCCCGCCGCAAGCAGAATCAGCCCGCGCTGAGCCAGGCCCAGATCGTCGCCGAGGCCGTCCGGCTTCTGGACGTCGAAGGTGTCGACGCGCTGAGCATGCGAAGGCTCGGTACGGCGCTGAACGCGGGCGCCACGTCGCTCTACCGGCACGTGGCCAACCGCGACGAGCTGATCGAGCTGGTCGTCGACGAGGTCTACGGCGAGATCACCGTGCCGGATGGGGACACTCGGTGGCGCGAAGCGGCCGTCGTGGGGGCGCAAAGTGTGCGCGCCATGATCCTGCGGCACCCCTGGATCGCGTCACTGCTCGGCTCGGTCGGCCTGTCCTACCTGGGGCCGAACGTCATGCGGCTCAACGAGCGGCTGCTGGCCGTCTTCGTGGCCGCGGGATTCCCCGACGACGAGGCGGATCAGGCGATCAGCGCGGTGATCTCGTACGTCATCGGCATGGGGACCACCGAGGCGGCATGGCTCACGACGGTCGCGAAAAGCGGCCGGAGCGAGCGTGAATGGGCGGAGCACCTGCGCCCCGCCGTCGAGGAGGCGGCACGGGAGTACCCGCACCAGCGGGACAGGCTTGTCCGGGACGACGTCGAAACCGACCCGGAGCGGCTTCGCGACGAGAAGTTCCGCTACGGCCTGGACAGGATGCTCGACGGCTTGGAGACCCGCCTCAAACGGTGACCCCGTCACGCGAAAGGGTCGAACCGAGCGCGGTCGCGATCCGCTGGACGGCGGGCGCGATCCGCTCGACGGCCTCCATGGTGAGCCGTCCCGAAGGTCCGGACACCGAGACCGCGGCCGGCACCGGCGCGCCCGGGACCGCGACGGCCACGCAGCGGACGCCCAGCTCCTGCTCGGCCTCGTCCAGTGCGTAACCCTGCTGGGCGATCTTCGCCAGCTCGCGCAGGAGGGCGTCCTGGTCGGTGAAGGTGTGTTCGGTGTACGAGGGCATGCCGGTCCGCGCGAGCAGTGCCGTGACGTCTTCGGACGGCAGATGCGCCAGCATCGCCTTGCCCACGCCGGTGCCGTGCGGCAGGAGACGCCGTCCGACCTCGGTGAACATCCGCATCGAATGCTTCGACGGCACCTGGGCGACGTAGACGACCTCGTCCCGCTCCAGTACCGCGAGGTTCGCGGTCTCGCCGACCTCGTCGACCAGCTCCGCGAGCAGCGGCCGCGCCCACGAGCCGAACTGCATGCTCGCGTTCTCGCCCAGCCGGATGAGCCGGGCGCCCAGCGCGTACCGGCGGTTGGTGTTCTGCCGGACGTAACCCAGGTCCACCAGCGTCCTGATCAGCCGGTGGATGGTCGGCATCGGCAGCCCGGAAAGGGTGGCCAGCTCCGAAAGGCTGGCCTCGCCGCCGGTGTCCGCGAGATGCTCGAGGAGCTCGAAGGCCCGCTGAAGTGACTGGACGCCGCCATCGCGTCCGTTCTTCTCCGCTGCCACCGTGGTACTCCTTACGTCGGCGTTGATGTTCCGCTATGCAGAAACTATAGTCCGTCATGTAAAACCGTAGGGACGTTATTTATCCGAACTCGGGGTGTTACTCATGTCTGAAGCTCAGGTGCTCGGCGATCCGGTCGAGCGCGGGGACGAAATCCTCACGCCGGAGGCGCTCGCCTTCCTCGCCGGCCTGCACGAGGCCTTCGCCGCCCGCCGCGACGAGCTGCTGCAGGCCAGGAGCAAGCGCCGCGAGGAGGCCAGGACCACCGGCAAACTCGACTTCCTGCCCGAGACCAAGGAGATCCGCGAGGGCGACTGGAAGGTGGCCGAGGCCCCGCCCGCGCTGCGTGACCGCCGCGTCGAGATCACCGGCCCGACCGATCGCAAGATGACCATCAACGCGCTGAACTCCGGCGCCAAGGTCTGGCTCGCCGACCTCGAGGACGCCAACACGCCGCACTGGGCGAACGTCATCTCCGGCCAGGTCAACCTGTACGACGCCGTCCGCGAGACCATCACGCTGGAGAGCGGCGGCAAGAGCTACGCGCTGAAGGACGACGTCGAGCACGCGACCATCGTCGTCCGCCCGCGCGGCTGGCACCTCGACGAGCGGGGCCTGTCCTTCGGCGGGCGCCAGGCCGTCGGCGCGCTGGTCGACTTCGGCCTGCACTTCTTCCACAACGCCCAGGAGCTGCTCAACCGCGGCAAGGGCCCGTACTTCTACCTGCCGAAGATGGAGAGCCACCTCGAAGCCCGGCTCTGGAACGACGTCTTCACCCACGCGGAGAAGACCCTCGGCATCGACCACGGCACCGTCCGCGCGACCGTGCTGATCGAGACCATCCCGGCCGCGTTCGAGATGGAGGAGATCCTCTACGAACTGCGCGAGCACGCCTCCGGCCTCAACGCGGGCCGCTGGGACTACCTGTTCAGTGTGATCAAGTACTTCCGTGACGCGGGCGAGAAGTTCGTGCTGCCGGACCGCAACTCGGTCACCATGACCGCGCCGTTCATGCGCGCCTACACCGAACTGCTGGTGCGCACCTGCCACAAGCGCGGCGCGTTCGCGATCGGCGGCATGGCCGCGTTCATCCCGAACCGCAAGGACCCGGAAGTCACCGCCGCGGCGCTCGACAAGGTCCGCGCGGACAAGAGCCGCGAGGCCGGCGACGGCTTCGACGGTTCCTGGGTCGCGCATCCGGGCATGGTCGACATCTGCCGCGAGGAGTTCGACAAGGTCCTCGGCGACAAGCCGAACCAGCTCGACCGCACCCGCGACGAGGTGTCGGTGACCGCCGACCAGCTGCTCGACGCGGCTTCGACGCCGGGTGGCGCCACCGCGGCCGGTCTGCGTGCCGCGGTCGACGTCGGTATCCGCTACCTCGCCTCTTGGCTGAGCGGGAACGGCGCGGCGGCGATCCACAACCTGATGGAGGACGCGGCCACCGCGGAGATCTCGCGTTCGCAGGTGTGGCAGTGGGTGCGCAACGGCACCCAGCTGGACACGGGCGACAAGGTGACCGAGGAACTGGTGCGGGGCGTGCTGGCCGAGGTCCGCGGCGAACTGGCCGCCGAGATCAAGCCGGAGCTGCTGGAGCCCGCCGTCGAACTGTTCGAGCAGGTCGCGCTCGCCGACGAGTTCCCGGACTTCCTGACGCTGCCCGCCTACGAACGGATCAAGTAGACAGATGGGGAACGGGCGGCTCACCGAGGACGTCTACACCGCCGCCGACGCGCGCCTCGCCGAGGCCGACGCGCGCGTCGCGGCGAAATACCCCGGCGAGCCGCCCGGCCGCCAGCCCGTGCACACCGTGTACGTGCCCGCGTCGCGGTACAAGACGCGGCTGGTGGCGGATTGGGGAAAGCAGGCCCTGCGGGTCTTCGGCGAACACGCCGACCAGCTGGGCCTGGACGCGGATGTCGCCGACCGCGTCCGGACCAAACTGCTCACCGAGCCGATCGAGGATCTGCGGATCGATTTCGAAGACGGCTACGGCAGGCCCGGCGATGACGAGGAGGACGCCACCGCGCTCGCCGCGGGACGGACGCTGGCCATCACCGGCGGCACGCCGTTCGTCGGCATCCGGTTCAAGAGCTTCGAACAGGCGACCCGGCGTCGCGGTATCCGTACCCTGGACCTGTTTCTGGCAGGGCTGCTGGAAAGCGGGCCGCTGCCGGAAGGGTTCGTCGTCACGCTGCCGAAGGTGACCGCCGTAGAGCAGGTCGAGGTGGCGGCGGATGTCCTGGAGCGCCTCGAATCCGCGTACGGCCTGCCCAGTGGCGCCCTACGGTTCGAGGTCCAGATCGAGACCGCTCAGTCCATTGTGGACGTCGATGGGACGGTCGCGGTGCCGCGGATCATCGAAGCCGCGCGCGGCCGGTGTTCGGGGCTGCACTACGGGACTTACGACTACAGCGCCGGCCTCGGCATCGGTGCCGAGTACCAGAGCATGGAACACCCGGCCGCCGACTTCGCCAAGCAGCTCATGCAGGTTTCGGCCGCCGGTACCGGTGTCCGGCTTTCCGACGGCTCGACGAACAAGCTGCCTGTCGGCGACGCGATCCTTCCGGCCTGGCGCGAACATCTGCGCCTGGTGCGGCGTTCGCTGGAGCGTGGTTTCTACCAGGGCTGGGATCTGCATCCGCACCAGCTGCCGACCCGGTTCGCCGCGACGTACGCGTTCTTCCGCGAGGGCTTCCCGGCGGCTTTGGGGCGGCTGCGGGATTACGCGGACCAGACCGGACGCGGGGTGCTGGACGAGCCCGCGACCGCCCAGGCGCTGGCGGGTTTCCTGTTGCGAGGGCTGGATTGCGGCGCGGTGGACGAAGGGGAGCTTTCGTTCTCGCGGTCCGAATTGGACGGTTACGCGCGCAGAACTCCGTGATACTCGGCGAGAACGTCGTCCAATGAGCCGTGTGCGCGAATCCGGCCCTCTTCCATCCAGAGTGCGGTGGTGCACAGTTCGCGCAGCAGTTCGTCGGCGTGTGAGGCGAACACCAGTACGCCCGAGCGGCGGGCGAGGTCGACCAGTCGTTCGCGTGCCTTGGTGAGGAACGCGGCGTCGATCGCGCCGAGGCCCTCGTCGAGGATGAGGATCTCGGGGTCGATGGTGGTCACCACGCCGAGCGCGAGCCGCACGCGCATGCCGGCGGAGTAGGTGCGCAAGGGCATGCGCAGATAGTCGCCGAGTTCGGTGAACTCCGCGATGTCGTCGACCCGCTTCTCCATCTGCCTGCGGCTCATGCCGAGGAACAGGCCCCGGATGAGGATGTTCTCGTAGCCGGAAACCTCGGGATCCAGTCCGACGCCGAGATCGAAGACCGGCGCGATCCGGCCGACGACCCGCGAGGTGCCCCGCGTCGGTTCGTAGATGCCGGACAGCAGCCGCAGGAGAGTGGACTTCCCGGCACCGTTGTGCTCGACCAAGCCGACTCGGTCGCCGTCACTCAGTGACAGGGTGATGTTCCTGAGCGCCTCGACGATGGGGATCTTCGCGCCGGTGCCGATCTTGCCGCCGACCTTGCCGAGCACTTCCTTCTTGAGCGACCTGGTCTTGGCGTCGAAGATCGGGAAATCGACGTAGGCGCCCTGTACCTCGATGCTCACCATCGTGCCGCCCTCCGTGCTGCTCGGTCTCGCCAGATGCGAACGGAAGTTATCATTCGCATTCAGTCGAGGTTCGGGCACCCGCCGACGGGAGGTAACGTGCGCCCGGTGAGTCAGCGATCCGTCGAGCAGGGTTTTCGCCCGCCGCAACAAGCCCGCAGCCGGGAGTCCCTGCACAAGGTGCTGGCCGCCGCCGAGCATGTCCTGGCCGAACAGGGCATCGAGGAGTTCACCGTCGCGGCGGTCGCCGAGCGGGCGGGCATGTCGGTGGGCGCGATCTATCGCCGGTTCGTGGGCAAGAACCAGTTGCTGTACGCCGTGAAGGACCAGTTGCTCGGCCAATTGGAAAGTGGCGTCAGTGAAGCGCTTCGGGCGGCGCCTCCCGGACTGGCCGGGATCGTCGGCGCGTTCACCCGGGCTCTGGCGGACACCTTCGCCCGTCACGACCGGATCTTCCCGGAGCTGCTCGACGGTCAGCGCGCCGACGGACGCGAACGCGGGCTCCAGGCCTTGGCCGCGATCCAGACCGCTTTCGTCGAAGCCGCGCGGCCTTGGTTCGAGGAGATCCGGCGTACGGATCGCGAGCAGGCCATCGGCATGCTGGCGCGCACCGTCATCGGTTCCTGCGTGCACCGCGCGGCCACCGGTCGCTACTGGTCCGACGGCTTGAGCTGGGAGGTCTGGGCGAGCGAAATGACCGAGATGACTTTGGCCTACCTGGGGCGGGGTGGTCGTGAGTGGTAAGTGTCGTTCTAACGACACTTACCACTCACGACCACCCTGACCCAGCGCGCGTTCCGGTGGTGGGCCGGTGACCGCGTTTAGTCGGCTAAATGCGGTCAGCGCGCGCCCTTAGGCGAGCGCCTTCACATAACGCCGACAGGGAACCGAAACCGGCCCATCCGGCCCGGCGACCTGATTCTCGAACTCGCCTTCATCAACCCATCCGCACCGCTCATAGAACCGCCGCGCCCGCGCGTTCCCCGGCGCGACCGCGAGCCAGGCACGGGAATGCCCGTCCTCGCCCACGAGCCGTTCGGCTTCCGTGAGCAGTGTCCCGGCGACCCCGCTCCCGCGATGGGCCGAGGAGACGTAGACCTGTTCGACCTCGTCGCCGACGACCATCACGAATCCCGCCACTTCTCCGCGCGCCACCGCGACGGTGGTATCGCCGACGCGCTCCTTGGCGCGTTCCCAGAAGGACTCGCGGGTACGGATCCGCACGAGGGTGTCGGGCACGTTGCCGAGGTGGCCGTCTTTCCAGCCGTGGTACCAGATTTCGGCGACGGCGTCGGAGTCCGCGGGGGTCGCCCGCCGGAGCGTGACAGGAGTGGACATGACCTGGAGTCTAGTGACGGCCGCGGCCGAGGGTGGTTCCTCTCACAACGCGGCGTAACACGTGCGGAACATCCGGCCCTTAGGTTCCGCCCATGGCGAAGTCCGGTGGGCGTTGGTACACATCACTGTTCGTGCAACTACTGGTCGCCGTGGTGGCCGGTGTCCTGATCGGACATTTCTGGCCATCGCTGGGCGCGCAGCTGAAACCGGTCGGCGACGGGTTCATCCGGCTGATCAAGATGATCATCGCGCCGCTGATCTTCTGTGTCGTGGTGACCGGGATCGCGGCGGTCGGTGACATCAAGGCCGTCGGCCGGATCGGGTTCAAGGCGATCCTGTACTTCGAGATCGTCACGACCTTCGCGCTGGTCTTCGGTCTCCTGGTCGCCAACGTGTTCCGGCCGGGCAGCGGGCTCGACATCGATCCGGCGACGCTCGATCCGGCCGCGGTGGACAAGAAGACCAACGGCGGACACTTGCCGTCCATCGGCGACTTCCTCCTCCACACCATTCCGGACAGTGTCGTCAACGCGTTCGCGGAGAACCAGTTGTTGCAGGTGCTGGTGTTCGCGGTGTTCTTCGGCGTCGCACTGGCGGCCATCGGCCGGGAACGGGCGCCGCTGGTACTCGGGTTCGTCGATCAGGTGCAGCAGATCATCTTCAAGGTGATGGGCTGGATCATGCGCGTGGCACCGCTGGGCGCGTTCGGCGCGATGGCGTTCATCATCGGCCAGTACGGGATTTCCACGCTCGGCACGTACGCGAAACTGATCGCCGCCTGCTATGGCGCGGGTGTGCTGTTCGTCCTGATCCTCGCCTTGATTTCCCGGTTCTACGCCGGGGTTTCGATCTGGCGGTTCCTCCGGTACGCCCGTGAAGAGTTCCTGCTGGCCCTCGGCACGGCGTCGACCGAATCCGTGATGCCGCGGATCATGACGAAGCTGACCGACGCCGGCTGCTCACGTGCGGCGACCGGCCTCGTGGTGCCGACCGGGTATTCGTTCAACCTCGACGGCGCGACGATCTACCTGTCGATCTGCACGGTGTTCCTGGCGCAGGCGTTCGGAGTCGACATGTCGATCGGGCAGCAGTTGCTCGCGGTCGGGATCCTGATGCTCACTTCGAAGGGGATGGCGGGCGTTCCGGGTTCGTCGTTCCTCGCCCTGTCGGCGACGGCCGCCGCGATCGGCGCGTTCCCGGTCGCCGGGGTCGCGTTGCTGCTCGGCGCGGACCGGCTGATGGACTCGATGCGCGTTTTCGTGAACCTGCTGGGAAACTGCGTCGCGACGTTCGTGGTGGCGAAGTCGGAGAAGCAGCTGGACCGCGAGAAGATGCTGGCGGCACTGGAAAAGCCGGTCAGAGCCGAGTGACCCTAGCGGAGCCGGGGGAGCGCGTCGCGGGCGAAATGGCTCAGTGTCCGCAGATCCCGCGCGAACTGCTCGCGGTGGTCGGCGGGCAGCGGGTCGAGGAAGAACCGCTGGATGTTCTCGACGTGCACCCGCGCCGCCCGCACGGTCTTCTCCTCGCCCGCCTCGGTCAGCCGGACGAGTTGCACGCGGCGGTCGTCGGGATCGGCGGTGCGGACCACCAGGCCGAGCGTCGTCATCCGGTCGACCAGCCGGGTCGCGCCGCCGGTGGTCAGCACCTGCTCCTGGGCGATCGCGCGCATGCTCATCCCGGCCTCACCCTTCCGGCCGACGATCAGCAGGACCTCGAACATCAGATGCGAGATCCCGCATTCGGTCTCCAGCGCGCGGCCGAGGAGGTATTCGAGCCGGTTCGCCGCGCCCATCATCCGCCCGAACGCGACCACCCGCGGGTCGTAGGCGGCTTCCTTCGCCGTGGTGATGCGCATTTCAGCTCCCTGCCGACAACGCCAGATAGACGTCCAGCTGCTCGGTGAACTCGGTGAGATCGACGCCGAGCAGTTCGCTCGCCCGCCCGATCCGGTACCGCAACGTGTTGACGTGGACGTGCAGGGTCCGCGCCGCTCGCGTCGGCGAGCCGGAGCATTCGAGGAAGACGCGCAGGGTGTGCACCAGATCGGTGCCCTGCTCGGCGTCGTAGTCCAGCAGTGGGCCCAGTACCCGCCGCCGCAACGCCGCCCGCAGGTCGTCGGACGCGCCCGCCAGCAGCAGCCGGTGCATGCCGATCTCACCGCCGGGGACGACCTCGATCGTGCCCGGCCGTTCCGCCGCGACGGCCAGCGCGTAGCGCGCGACCTCTTTCGCGCCCCGCAGCGCGGAAACCGGGGAACGGTCGCTGATCCCGATCAGCACCCGACGGCACGGCAGCAGCGGTTCCACTCCCGCCAAGGCCGCGGCCACGGTGGCGGGCCAGTCGTCCGGCCACTCGCCGTCGTCCTCGGCCACCGCCCAGGTCGTTTCGCCGCCCATGCCGACGAGGGCGCCCGGCGGCAGCAACTCGGTCAGGATCCCGCGCGCCGCTTCGGATCCCTCGGCACGGGCGACGACGACACGCAGATCGCCACGCAGCCCGGTCGCGGTCAGCGGCGCGTGCGGATCGCTTCCCTCGTCGAGGGCGGCCAGCAACGGTTCGACCACCCGGTCGGTGACCGCGCGGACCTCGTCCGCCCGCGTGCGCGCGAGCCCGATCAGCCCGGCGAGTTCTTCGGCGATCTCCGCTTGCGCCGCGGTGAGCCTGCCGCCGATCGCGAGCAACCACGGCACCGCGTGCCTTCCGCCGACCGTCCGGACGGTGACGTCGTCCGCTTCCAGCGAGCGGCCGCCCGCGGCGACGAAGCGCCGCACCAGCTCCGTCGGCGCGGTCGCGGGCACCACCCAACAGGGAAGGCCGATCTCCGCGCGGGCCCGGTCCAGCAGCGTCTCCAGCGGCACGTCCTCGGTCGCCGCTGAAAGCAAACGTTTGCGGGCGCCTTCCGCGGCCGCCGCGAGCGCCAGCACGACCCGCTCTGTGACGACCGAGAACGACAGATCCGCCGGTACCTCCAGCAACGGGATCCCGTGCCGCGTGCAGGCTTCGACGAGGTCTTCGGGAATCCCGTCGGAATCCGCTCCGGAAGCCGCGAGCGCCGCGGCCCCGGCCTTCGCCAGCGCGGCGACGAAAGCCTCGGAATCACCCGGTCCGCGCCACCACAGCAACCCGCTCAGGACGAGTTCGCCCGCCGACACGTACCGCCCGGGGTCGGGCAGTTCGGTGACGTAGATCCGGGACACCGGGCGGTCGAGCAGAGCCGTCCCGGCGCGCACGCGCAAGCGCAACCCGGGCAGCGCGAGCAGAGTTTTCACGGTCGTCATCAGGTTTGTAGGAAACCACAAATCCACCGGCTTGTGCTGGGGAGATTTCATGCTTCGGCACCGTTGCCGCCGTACGGGCGCAGGGCGTCTACTGAGTCAGCCGTCACAGCCCGCCGCCGAACCGAGGAGCCCGAGAGTGGATTTCCTGCGCCCCAGCTCGCTGACCGAGGCGCTCGCCGTCAAGGCCGAGCGGCCAGACGCGGTACCCATCGCGGGCGGCACGGACGTCATGGTGGAGCTCAATTTCGACCACCGCCGTCCCGGCGCCCTGCTCGATCTCAACCGCGTCACCGAACTCGCCGAGTGGACCGAGACCGACGGCAGGATCCGGCTCGGCGCGTCCGTGCCCTACGTCCGGGTGATCGCTGAGCTGGGTGAAGTTCTGCCCGCGCTGGCGATGGCTTCGCGCACCGTCGGCTCGCCGCAGATCCGCAACCGCGGCACCGTCGGCGGCAACCTCGGCGCCGCGTCGCCCGCCGGTGACACGCACCCCGTGCTGCTCGTGCTCGGCGCCGAAGTCGAAGTCGCTTCCGTCCGCGGAACCCGGCTGATCCCGGCGGAGGACTTCTACCTCGGCGTCAAGCGCAACGCCCTCGAGCCGGACGAGCTGATCACCGCCGTGCACCTGCCCGCCGGCGTCGGGCCGCAGCAGTTCGCCAAGGTCGGGACCCGCAACGCGATGGTCATCGCGGTCTGCTCGTTCGCGCTGGCCCTGCACCTGGACACCCGCGGGATCCGCGCGGCCGTCGGCTCGGCGGCGCCGACCCCGCGCCGGGCGACCGCCGCCGAAGAGTTCCTGTCCGCCGAACTTCCCTGGTCCACCAAGGCGTCCATCGCGGATTCGGTCAAACGCCGGTTCGGCGAGCTGGTCTCGCAGGCGTCGTCGCCGATCGACGACGTCCGCGGCAGCGCCGACTACCGCAAGCACGCGTTGTCCGTCCTGGCGCGGCGGACGCTGACCTGGGCGTGGAACGACTTCCAGAAGGGTGAACGCGAGTGCGCGTGAACGTGACGATCAACGGCGAAGCCCGCCAGGCCGACGACGTCTGGGAAGGCGAGAGCCTGCTGTACGTGCTCCGCGAGCGACTCGGTCTCCCGGGCTCCAAGAACGCCTGTGAACAGGGCGAATGCGGCTCCTGCACGGTGTACCTCGACGACGTCCCGGTGTGTTCGTGCCTGGTCGCGGCCGGTCAGGTCGAGGGCCGCGAGGTCCGCACGGTCGAAGGGCTCGCCGACGGCGACGAGCTGGACCGGGTCCAGCAGTCCTTTGTGGACGCGGGCGCCGTCCAGTGCGGCTTCTGCACCCCCGGCCTCGTCGTGGCCGCGCACGATCTGCTCAACCGGGTCGAGAATCCCGCCGACGAGGAGATTCGCGAGGCGCTGGCGGGGAACCTGTGCCGGTGTACCGGATACGAGAAGATCCTCGACGCCGTCCGGTTGGCCGCGACCAGGGGAGCGAGCACGTGAAGACCGTCATCGAGAACGCCGCCATCGCCACCGTCGACGGAGCGGGCACCGAGCACGCCTCGGGCCACGTCGTCATCGAAAACGACCGCATCGCGGCGGTCGGCGGCGGCAGGGCGCCCGAAGACGAGTACGACGAGCGGATCGACGGCTCCGGGTACCTGGTGACGCCCGGCCTGATCAACACCCACCACCACCTCTACCAGTGGGCCACGCGTGGTCTCGCCGCCGACCACACGCTGTTCGAGTGGCTCGTCGCGCTCTACCCGGTCTGGAGCAGGCTCGACGCAGACATCACGCACGCGGCGGCCACGGCGGGGCTCACCCGGCTCGCCACCACCGGCTGCACCACCGTCGCCGACCACCACTACGTCTTCCCGCGTGACGGGGGCGACCAGGTCGAAGCCCTCGCCGCCGCCCGGATCCGCGTCGGCGTGCGGCTGCACGTGGTCCGCGGCTCGATGGACCGCGGCGAGTCGCAGGGCGGGCTCCCGCCGGACAACCTCGTCGAGGAGACCGAGGCCGCGCTGCTCGGCACCGAGGCGGCGATCAACCGGTTCCACGACGACTCCGCGGGCGCGCATCTCCAGATCGCGGCCGGGCCGTGCTCGCCGTTCTCGGTGAGCGAGCGGCTGATGACCGGTGCGGCGGAACTCGCGCGGCGCAAGGGAGTCCGGCTGCACACGCATCTCGCCGAGACGATCGACGAGGAGAAGCAGTGCCTCGCGGAGGCGGGCTGCACACCAGCCGAGTACGCCGACAAGCTCGGCTGGCTCGGCGACGACGTCTGGCTCGCGCACTCCATCCATCTCGCCCCGGAGGCGATCCGGCGGATGGGCGCCACGGGCACGGGCGCGGCGCACTGCCCGACGTCCAACGGGCGGATCGGCGCGGGGATCGCCCCGGTCCGGCAGCTGCTCGACGCCGGGGTGCCGGTCGGGCTGGGCGCCGACGGCGCCGCGTCCAACGAATCCGGTGGGCTGGGCGAGGAACTGCACCAGTCGCTGCTGCAGGCGCGGCAGCGTGGCGGACCGCGGGCGCTGACCACGCGTGAGGCACTGTGGATGGGCACGATGGGCGGCGCACGCTGCCTCGGCCGGGCGAAGGACCTGGGCTCGATCGAGGTCGGCAAGCTGGCCGACCTCGCCGTCTGGGATCTGACCGGCCTGAACTACGCCGGGATCACCGATCCGGTCGCCGCGCTGGTGCTCGGCGCCACCCCGCCGATCGCGCGGCTGTTCGTCGGCGGCGCGACCGTGGTGACCGACGGGGCGCCGCGCGAAGAATCCGAAGACGAGATCGCCCGCGAGCTGGCCGTGGCCAGCGCCCGGCTGAGGGAGACGGTATGACCTCGACTGAGACGTCCCAGCAGACCACCACCGGCAACGGGGTGGGGACGAGTCCGCGGCGCCCGGACGGCACGGTCAAGGTGCGCGGTGAATTCGCCTACTCCTCGGACCTGTGGCACGAGGACATGCTGTGGGGCGCCACCTTGCGCAGCCCGCATCCCTACGCGCGGATCACCGGCATCGACATCGCCGAAGCCCTCGCGGTGCAAGGGGTTTACGCGGTGCTGACGCACGAAGACGTGCCCGGGGTGAACAAGTACGGCCTGGAGCACACCGACCAGCCGGTGCTCGCCGTCGACGTCGTGCGCTACCAGGGCGAGCCCGTCGCGCTCGTCGCCGCGGACCACCCCGAGACCGCGCGCCGGGCGATGAAGCGGATCAAGGTCTCCTACGACGTCCTCGAACCGGTGACCGACTCCGAGAAGGCGGCCGCGGGTGAGGGCGCCGAGCTGCATCCCGGCGGGAATGTCGTGCGGTACGCCAAGATCCGCCGGGGCGACCAGTCGGTCAAGGCCGACGTCGTGGTGTCCGGGGTCTACGAGGTCGGCATGCAGGACCAGGCCTTCCTCGGCCCCGAGTCGGGAATGGCGATCCCGGACACCGAGGGCGGCGTCGATCTTTACGTGGCCACGCAATGGCTTCACGTCGACCAGCAGCAGATCGTCGCCGCGCTGGGCCTGCCCAAGGACAAGGTGCGGCTGACCCTCGGCGGGGTCGGTGGCGCGTTCGGCGGCCGCGAGGACCTTTCGATCCAGGTCCACGCCTGCCTGCTCGCGCTGCACACCGGCAAACCGGTCAAGATGGTCTACAACCGCGAGGAATCCTTCTACGGCCACGTGCACCGCCACCCGGCGAAGATGTACTACGAGCACGGGGCCGACAAGGACGGCCGGCTCGTCTATGTGAAGGCGAAGCTGTACCTGGACGGCGGGGCGTACGCGTCGTCCACCGGCGCGGTGGTCGCGAACGCCGCCACGCTCGGTGTGGGTCCGTACAATGTGGACAGTGTCTCGGTCGACTGCTGGGGCGTGTACACCAACAACCCGCCCTGTGGCGCGATGCGCGGATTCGGTGCGGTGCAGGCGGGCTTCGCCTACGAGTCCCAAATGGACAAACTCGCCGAGGCCTGTGGCATCGACCCGGTCGACCTCCGGATCCGCAACGCGATGGCCGAGGGCAGTGTCATGCCGACCGGTCAGGTGGTCGACTCGGCCGCTCCCGTCGCCGAACTGCTGGAACGCCTGCGCGCCAAGCCCTTGCCGGTCGCGCACGAGGAACTCGACCTGCGCCGGATGCCCGGCGGCGTCTCGAACACCACGCACGGCGAAGGCGTCGTCCGCGGGGTCGGCTACGCGGTCGGGATCAAGAACATCTGCTTCTCCGAAGGCTTCGACGACTACTCGACGGCCCGCGTGCGGCTGCAGCTCGTCGGCGGCGAACCCGCGGCGACCGTGCACACCGCGGCCTGCGAGGTCGGCCAGGGTCTGGTGACGATCATGCAGCAGATCGTGCGGACCGAGCTCGGCATCGAGCAGGTGACGATCCTGCCGATGGACACCACCATCGGCAACGGCGGCTCGACGTCGGCCTCCCGGCAGAGTTACGTCACCGGAGGCGCCGTCCAGGCCGCGTGCGTCGCGGTGCGTTCGGGGCTGCACAAGCATCTGGCGGGCAGGCTCGACGCCGACGGGAAGCTGAACGTCGTCGGGAACAAGGTCGTCTCGGCGGACGGCAGCGTGCTGGCGGACCTCGCCGACGTCCTCGGCGACGAGGTCTTCGACGAGACCGTCGAATGGCGGCACCGCCCGACCGTGCCCATCGATCCGGAGACGGGACAGGGCGACGCGCATGTCCAATACGGCTTCGCGGCGCACCGCGCGGTCGTGGACGTCGACACCGAACTCGGGCTGATCAAGGTCGTCGCGCTCGACTGCGCGCAGGACGTCGGCAAGGCCCTCAACCCGCAGGCGGTACTCGGCCAGATCCAGGGCGGATCGGCGCAGGGCCTCGGGCTCGCGGTGATGGAGGAGATCCAGACCGCCGGCGGGAAGATCCGCAACCCGTCGTTCACCGACTACCTGATCCCGACCGTGCTGGACATGCCGCCGATGGACATCGACGTCCTGGAACGCCCGGACCCCAACGCGCCGTATGGTCTGCGCGGGGTCGGCGAGCCGCCGACGATCTCGTCCACCCCGGCGATCGTCGCGGCCATCCGCGCGGCCACCGGGCTCGCGCTCACCCGCGTTCCGGTGCGCCCCGAACACCTCACCGGCACCTGACAAGAACCGAACTTTTCGAGCTAGGAGACCTTTCGTGGGTACCCCTCTGTCCTTTTCGGAGTCCGAGCAGCAGAAGTGGCTCGCCGAAGCCGTCCAGCTGGCCACCGCGAACGTCGCAAGCGGCGGTGGCCCGTTCGGCGCGATGATCGTCCGGGACGGTTCGGTGCTGGCCACCGGGACCAACCAGGTGACCCCGACCCTGGACCCGACAGCGCACGCCGAGGTGGTCGCGATCCGCGCCGCCTGCCAGGCGATCGGCGACTACAAACTCGACGGCTGCGTCCTCGTGACCTCGTGCGAGCCTTGCCCGCTCTGTCTCTCCGCCGCGCTCTGGGCGCGTGTCGGCAAGGTCGTCTACGCTGCGGATCGCCACGACGCGGCCAAGGCGGGCTTCGACGACCGCGAGTTCTACGACCTCTTTTCCCGCCCGCGTGAGACCTGGCCGCTACCCGTCGGCCGACTGTCCCTTCCGGACTCTTTCGCGCCTTTCCAGGCCTGGCTGTCGAAACCCGACAAGAAGGCTTACTGATTTTCTTCCCGCCCCACAACGTTGTGGAGTAGGCATGACCCAATTAGGTACCGAGCGTCCCCACCTGCCCGCGCCCGAGCCGAGGCGGCTGTCCGGGCTCGACCGCTGGTTCAAGATCTCCCACCGCGGCAGCACGATCGGCCGCGAGGTGCGCGGCGGGATCACCACTTTCGTCGCGATGTGCTACATCGTGCTGCTCAACCCGCTCATCCTCGGCGCCTCGGCCGACATCACCGGCGCGCGGCTGAGCACCGAGGCGATCACCACCGCGACCGCGCTGGCGGCCGGGGTCACCACCATCCTGATGGGCCTCGTGGGCAACGCGCCGCTGGCGCTCGCGGCGGGCCTCGGCGTCAACGGCGTCGTCGCCTTCCAGATGGCACCCACCATGACGTGGGCGCAGGCCTTCGGACTCGTCGTCCTCGAAGGCGTCTGCATCGTGTTCATGGCCGTTTCCGGGATCCGGGAACGGATCATCAACGCCATCCCGATGCCGCTCAAGGTCGCGATCACCGTCGGCATCGGGCTCTACATCGCGCTGGTCGGCCTGGTCAGCGCGGGGTTCGTCACGCGGACCCCCGACGCCGCGCAGTCGACGGTGCCGGTGCGGATGGGGATCGGCGGGCATCTGGAGGGCTGGCCGATCGCGATCTTCTGCCTCGGGCTGCTGCTGATGATCGTGCTGGTGAGCCGTGGCGTGCCGGGGGCGGTGCTGATCAGCATCGCGGTCGCGACCGGGCTCGCGGTGCTCGTCAACAGCGTGTTCCACGTCGAAGGCTGGGGACTGGTCGAACCCAAGGTGCCCGACCAGGTCGTGGCGCATCCCGATTTCAGCCTGCTGGGGGACATCGATCTCTTCGGCGGCTTCGGGTCGGCGGGCGCGGTGACCGCGGCGGTGTTCCTGTTCACCCTGGTGCTTTCCGGATTCTTCGACGCGATGGGCACGATCACCAGCGTCTCCGAGGAAGCGGGGCTGACGAAGGACGGCAAGGTCGAGGGAATGGGCCGGATCCTGCTGGTCGACGGCGCCGGCGCGCTCGCGGGCGGCGTGACCGGGTCGGCCCCGAACACGGTCTTCCTGGAGTCGGCGGCCGGTGTCGGCGAAGGCGCGCGGACCGGGCTGGCGAGTATCGTCACCGGCGGCCTGTTCACCGCGACGCTGTTCCTGACCCCGATCGCGGCGGTCGTCCCGGCGCAGGCCGCGGCGCCCGCGCTGGTGGTCATCGGCGGGATGATGATGGCCCAGTGCGCGCGGATTCCCTGGCGGGACCTGGATTTCGCGATCCCGGTGTTCCTGACCATCGCGCTGATCCCGTTCACCTACTCGATCACCAACGGGATCGGCGCCGGACTGGTCGCCTACGTGCTGATCAAGGTCTGCAAGGGCGAGATCCGCGAGATCGGCTGGATCCTCGGGATTCTCGCCGCCGTGTTCGGGGTGTACTTCGGGATCGAAGGGATCATGTCGTGGTTCTGATGTTCCTCAACGGCGGTGGGATGCGCGGCGGACCGCTGCACGAGCAGTTGCAGGGCGCGCCGCTGTGCTGTGTGGCGCGTTCGGCGCCGAAGTACCGGTATTTCTCGGTGGGCGACCGGTTCCCGGCGATGTACGAGGGTGGTTCCGGGGCCGTGGTCGGGGAGGTCTACGACCTGCCGCTCGCCGTCCTGCGCGACCACCTCGTCCCGGCGGAGCCGCCGGAACTGGAGCTGGGCGTCGTCGAACTGGAGGACGGCGCGGCCTGCCTCGCGACAGTCCTGCGTTCGTCCTATGTGGACTCACCGGATCTGACCGACATCACGTCCCTGGGGGACTGGCGGGCGTACCTCGCTTCCCGCTAGTCGTGAGTGGTAAGTGTCGTTAGAACGACACTTACCACTCACGACCCCCTGACCTCGCACGCTGCCGAAGGGTGAACGCCACCCGCGACCTGGCGCCGGGCGCCGGGGGCCGAAGGGGCCCTTCGCCTCATCTCACGCGGCGAAGGGCGCTTTCCCGGCATGCGATGCGGGGAAAGCGCCCTTCAGCCCCCGAGTCACAACCAGGATGAAAAGGCTCACTTTGCCGGAGCCCTGGCCCTCAGAGTAGGGAAAGAGGCATTCACGGGAGCAGGGTGCGCGCCAGGGCGACGGTCGAGATCCCGGCGACGTCGAGCGCTTCGGTGTTCCGCAGCGATCGGCTCAGCACGAACGCGCCTTCGAGACTGTTGACCAGCGCGATGGTGAGTCGCCGCGCGGCCGCGGGTTCGAGGCCGTACTTCCCCAGTTTCTCGGTGCCCGCGTCGATCCACGCCGTGAAGACGTCGGCGGTGGCGACCCGCAGTTTTTCGTTGGTGCTCGCGACCTCCAGGGCGACCGTCGCGATCGGGCAGGCGTCGGCGTAGTCGGTCGCGCGGAGCGTTTCGGCCGCGCTGGCGAAGCACGCCTCGATCCCGTGGATCAGGTCCGGCTCGTCGGCGAAGAAGATGTCGAACAGCGCGAGGTACATCATCCCGGAGGTCCGGATGACCTCTTCGCCGAGTTGTTCCTTGCCGCCCGGGAAGAAGTGGTACAACGAGCCGAAAGGCGCCTTCGCGGCCTCGACGATCTGCTTCACGCCCGTGCCGGTGTACCCGTTCCGCCGGAGCAGTTCGGCGCCGGCGGTGACGATGCGTTCCCTGGTCCCAGTCACACCCTCATGATAGAGCGTTCTATCAACTGGCGTTCTCACCCCTGAAACGTGAAAGATGCTCACTTCTATTGTGGACGGCGGTGAGATCTTGTCAGGATCGGCGGAGTATCCAACGGAGGATCACGAGGTCGCCATGCGCCGTACCGCCCGCCTTGCCGTCGCCACCCTGCTGGCCGTCATCTCCCTGGCGAGTTTCGGGACACCGGCGAGCGCCGCCGGAACCCCGTCCTTCCGCAAGTACGTCGCCCTCGGCGACTCGTACACCGCGGGCCCGCTGATCCCGTGGCAGCAGGCGAGCTGGTGCTTCCGGTCGAACAACAACTACCCGGCGTGGCTCGCCACGAAGCTCGGGCTCTACTACAAGTCCGGCGCGTTCACCGACGTCAGCTGCTCGTCGGCGGACACCACGAACATGACCAGCCCGCAGACGGTGCCCTCGCCGAGCCTCGCGCTCGGCAGCGTGCCCCCGCAGTTCGAAGCACTGACCCTGGACACCGATCTGGTGACCATCGGCATCGGCGGCAACGACTACGGCGTGTTCGGCAGTTTGGTCTACACCTGCCCCGGCCTGCGCGACGCCGACCCGACGGGCTCGCCGTGCAAGGACCATTTCACGATCAACGGGACCGACACGCTGCTGGCGGCGATCAAGAACACCCAGCGGAACCTCGAACGGGTCGTCAAGGGAGTCCGCGAGCGATCTCCCGCCGCCACCATCGTGCTGGTCGGCTATCCGCGGATCGTGCCGCCGAAGGGCTACTGTCCCGGCGTCGTCCCGTTCGCCGACGGTGACTACGCCTGGACCGACGAGGTCGAGCGTGCTCTCAACAAGGCCGTGTCCACCGCCGCTCGCAAGCAGGGTGCCCGCTACGTCGACACCTACGGGCCCAGCCTCGGTCACGACGCTTGCGCCGGTGACGCGGCTTGGGTGAGCGGCAAGGACACCGACCTCTTCCGCGCGGTGGCCTACCACCCGTACGCGGCCGGGATGAAGGCCGAAGCCGACCTGATCTTCCAGGCCCTCGGCGGAACGACCGCGGCCTCGACGAAGGCGCCGGACGCGCGGAACGCGAGCACTCCGGACGAACTCCGGCACAAGGCCGCGGCGGCCGGACTCGTGCCGAAGTCCTAGGCCCCCTCAAACCTTGGTTCACCATCCGGCGCTACCCGCGGTCGATGTCCGCGGGCGGTGCCCGGCCCTAGCGTCGGGAACCGTTGGGAACCAAGGAAAGAACGGGGAATCGGATGAAACGGCTACTGATCGCCGGAATGCTCCCGGTGATCGTGGGCGGGCTGCTCGCCGGAGCCACACCGGCTTCGGCGGGCATCCCGGCTCACTACGCCGGCCAGAAGCTGGCTTGGCACCCCTGCGCCGAGGAGGAGCTGATCTCGTTGCCGCCGGGCACCGATATCGGCGGCCTCGAATGCGCGACCTACCGCACGCCTCGCGACTGGGACCGGCCGGACGAGCGGCAGGACCTGACGATCGCGATCAGCAGGCTGAAGTCGACCGGGCCGTCGACGGCTTCACTGCTCACCAACCCGGGTGGGCCGGGCGGGGCGGGCCGCTGGCAGCCGACCATGTTCCGCGGGCAGGGGAAACTGCGCGAACACCAGGACATCATCGGCATCGACGTACGTGGGACCGGCAAGAGCACCAATGTCACCTGCCGGGGCGCGGTCGACGGCATCCGGAAGCTCGACCCGCGCGACCGCGACCCGCGCAACCTGAACCAGATCCTGGCCAACGCCGAGCACGCCGCCAGGTCCTGCCAGAGCGCCGGTGGCGAACTCGGGCCGCTGATCACCACGTATCAGACGATCAGGGACTACGACCTGCTCCGGGCGCTGCTCGGCCGGGACAAGATCAACTGGGTCGGCTATTCGGGCGGCACCTGGCTGGGGGCGCACTACGCGCAGCAGTTCCCGCAGCGGACGGGGCGTTTCGTGCTGGACTCCTCGACGGAGTTCACCACGGACTGGCAGAAGACGTTCGACCGGCAGCCGGTCGGCTTCGAGCGCCGCTGGCGGCAGGACTTCTTGCCGTGGATGGCGCGCTACGACGCCAAGTACCACTTCGGCACCAGCGGCGAGGACGTCCGGCAGACCTACGAGCGGGTCCGGTACGCGCTGTCGCGTAAGCCGATCGACGGAAAGGGGCCGATGGAGCTCGACACCGCCATCATCTACATGCTCTACAAGAAGGCGACCTTCCCGGCGCTGGCCGATCTGCTGGTCAAGGTCCGGGACGCGATGGAGAACCCGCGGGCGAAGGCCGCCGTCGGGGCCGCGGGTGACTTCCACGACGCGCAGGACGCCACCTTCTGGAACACCGTTTGCGGCGAAGGCCGGTTCAAGGGCACCCGTGAGTCGCTGATCCGCGATTCGCAGCGGAACCTCGACCGTGGGCTGCTCCTGGCCGGTGGCGGCACGTTGAACGCGTCGGTGTGCCTGTTCTGGGACAAGGAACCGAGGCCGTTGCCGAAGCTGGACGGCAAGGGCGTCCCGCCGGTGCTGATCGTCCACTCCGAACACGATCCGGCCACGGCGATCGAGGGCGCGAGGCGGGCACACGCGGGATTCGCGAATTCGCGCATGCTGACCGTGACCGGTGAGGGTGACCACGGGCTCTACGCGGACGGGAATCCCGCGGTGGACGAGATCGTGAACGCCTTCCTGGTCGACGGGGTCGTCCCCGCCGACCAGAGCGTTCCCGGGATGCCGCTGCCCGTGCCCTAGAACGCGGCGAGGGTGTGCCAGGCCAGACCGGCGTCCTCGGCGTCGTCGCGGAGGACCACACCCTCGATCAGGCCGTACGGCCGGTCCGCAGCGTAGAAGACCTCGTTGTCGTTCTTCAGTCCGAACGGAGACAGGTCCACCAGGAAGTGATGCTTGTTCGGCAGCGAGAGCCGGACTTCGGCGACCTCCTCGCGTTCCTTGAGCACAGCCTCTCCCATCGCGTACAGCGTTTGCTGCAGGGAGAGGCTGTGCTTGTCCGCGAAGGTCTCCAGCAGGATCCGCCGGACTTCGGCATGGCTGGTGGCCCAGTCGATCCCGTCGCCCTGGTAGCGCCAGCGCGCGGTCACCGCGGTCGCGAGGATCCGGTCGGTCGTCTCGGCCAGCGTCGTGTACTTGTCGCGCGGGAAGCCGTGGAACTCGGAGCCGGTCGACTTGAGGACGACGAGATCGTCCAAACCGGACACCACCCAGGCCTGCCCGTCCTGAACGGTCACCGCGGTCGTGCGCTTTTCGCTGCCCGCCTGGGAGAACGCGTGATCGTGGCCGGAGATGCGGTTCCAGCCGTGCTCGTCGATGAGGATCCGGGCGCCGGAGATGTGGTCGAACGAGTCGACGAAATGCCGTCCGAGGCGCAGGGCGAAGTCCTCGATCTCGCCGACCGGGGCCTCTTTGGCGAAGGCGTAGACGGTGTTCTTCTGGGTGTCGGTCGCGACGACGTCGGCGTTGTCGCCGGTGAGGTGCGTTGCCGCGAGGTCGCCGCGCAGTGACGTCGAAACGGTGAGGTCCTTGAGATGGTGGACGGTGCCTTCGCGCCGGACGGTGACGAGCCGGACTTCGGCCTTGCCGTACTGGTTGGGGCCCAGGGTGATGGCCACGGGCGATCAGCTCCCTCGATAGGTGGAATAGGCGAACGGGCTCAGCAGCAACGGCACATGGTGGTGCTCGGTCCCGTCGGCGATGCGGAAGGTCAGGGTGATCTCGGGGAAGAACGCGTCCGGGCCGAGGTGGGCACCGGTGTCGAAGACCAGCCGGTACACCCCGGGTTCCAGGGTTTCCGGGCCGAGGTCGCGGATCCGGCCGTCGGCGTCGGTCCGGCCGTCGGCGACGGGTTCGCCCGCGCCGGTTTCGAGCCGGACCCCGACGCCCGCCGCCGGCCGTCCCGCGGCGGTGTCGAGGATGTGCGTGGTCACGAGACTCATGCCGTCACCGCCTTCTCCAGCCGCAGCGCGGCGATCGCGGCCAGTTCTCGCCCGGCCACTTCGAGTTCCTTCTCGGGGTCGTTCGAAAGCCTCGAACGCAGGTTTTCCAGCAGTTCCGTGCCGCTCCGGCCGCTCGCGCACACCAGGAAGACATGCCCGAACGCCGCTTCGTACTCGGCGTTGGCCGCCGCGAACTCGCGAGCGGTCGCACTGTCCACACCGGACTGTTCCGACCGCGACCAGCTCGCCTCGGTACTCTCGCCACCCGCTTTCTCCCCGATCCGGGGATGGGCGGCCATCGCCTGCCGGACCTCGTCGGGGCGCAGGGGGGTGAGCGCCTCGGCCGCGGCGAGCAGCGCCGCCAGGTCGGGGTAGGGGCGCCTGGCCAGCAGGGTTTCCACCCAGCGAGGGACGTCGAGGCAGGCCGTCAGAACCGGCCGGACGTCCTGTGCGGGCGCCTGGTTGAACTCTCGAAAGGTGAGCGGCACGGGAACCGACGGTACGGCGGCGGATCCGTCGTCGTCAACATTTTGTTGAAACGGCTCTTCAGTCTTGGTCGCGGTTGAGGTAGTTGTAGACCGTGAACCTCGTGACCCCCAGTGCCTCGGCGACGGTCGACACCGATTTGCGGAGGCCGAACGCGCCGCGTTCCTTGAGCAGCCGCACCGCGCGCTGCTTGGCGGCGCGGTCGAGGGTGTCGAGCCTGCCGCCGAGTTCGCGTTCGACGTCGCCGATGAGGCGGGCGAGGGCGCTGTGCAGTTCGACGGCGGTTTCGCCCGTGTCGTCGCCGACCTGTCGGAGCTGCAGCGTCACGCGGGTCGCGCCGCCGTCCAGTGCCGCCCTGGCGATGGCGGGGAGCGCGTCGAGCAGGGCGTCGGCGTCGCCCCGGACGAGGGTGCCGAGCGGCCCGAAGTCGGTGGACAGGCCCGCGTCTTCCGCCGTGTCGCGCGCTTTGACGGCATGCTCGGGTGGCGGACCCTCGCCGTGGAACGGTTCGCTGGTGAACTCGGCTTCTAACTGCACCAAGCGAAGGTAGCGCCGCCCGGGCTCATTGACGAGCACAGTGGCCGAAGTTAATGTCGGAGTGCGAAACCTCGATTCCACTCAGTGGAAATTGGAGGATTATATGGACCTGGTGATCAAGGCCCCCCGAGCCGTGACGGCCGCCGGCGAGGTGCCCGCGACGATCGGGGTCGAGGGCGGCCGCATCGTCGCGGTGGAACCGGCGGGTGCCGCGCTGGACGGTGATCGGGTACTCGAGCTCGGCGAGGACGTCGTCCTTCTCCCGGGGCTGGTGGACACGCACGTGCACGTCAACGACCCGGGCCGCACCGAGTGGGAGGGGTTCGCTTCGGCGACACGCGCAGCCGCGGCGGGCGGGGTCACCACGATCGTGGACATGCCGCTGAACAGCCTGCCGCCGACGGTCGACGTCGCGGCGCTGGAGGTGAAGCGCAAGACCGCCGAGGGCCGCGTGCACGTCGACGTCGGCTTCTGGGGCGGCGCCATCCCCGGCAACCTGGCGGATCTGCGCGGGCTGCACGAGGCGGGGGTGTTCGGCTTCAAATCCTTCCTGCTGCATTCCGGCGTCGACGAGTTCCCGCCGCTCGACGCGCGCGGGCTCGAAGAGGCGATGACCGAACTGCGGACCTTCGACGGCATGATCATCGTGCACGCGGAGGACTCCGACGCGATCGATCACGCGCCCGACCCGCACGGCGAGAAGTACGACGATTTCCTGCGTTCGCGCCCCCGCGGCGCGGAGAACGTGGCGATCGCCCAGGTCATCGAACTCGCCAGGAAGACCGGCGTGCGCGCGCACATCCTGCATCTGTCCTCTTCGGACGCGTTGCCGATGGTCGAAAGCGCGCGGCGCGACGGCGTCCGGCTGACAGCCGAGACCTGTCCGCACTACCTGAGTTTCACCGCGGAGGAGATCGGCGATGGCGCGACGCAGTTCAAATGCTGTCCGCCGATCCGCGAGGCGGCCAACCGTGAACTGCTGTGGCGGGGGCTCGCGGACGGCGTCATCGACTGCGTGGTGACCGACCACTCGCCGTGCACGCCCGAGCTGAAACGCTTCGACAGCGG
This sequence comes from Amycolatopsis orientalis DSM 40040 = KCTC 9412, assembly GCF_000478275.1. Classification (GTDB taxonomy): domain Bacteria; phylum Actinomycetota; class Actinomycetes; order Mycobacteriales; family Pseudonocardiaceae; genus Amycolatopsis; species Amycolatopsis orientalis. The sequence goes on along the minus strand of NZ_ASJB01000009.1, from coordinate 85,649 downwards.
TGACTTCGGCCTCGCCTGGGGCGGGATCGCCGGACTGCAGCTCGGCCTGCCCGCGGTCTGGACGCAGGCGCGGCAGCGTGGCTTCGGGCTCACCGACGTCGTCCGCTGGATGGCCGAAAACCCGGCCGCGCAGGCGGGAATGCGCCGCAAGGGGCACTTGGCGACCGGGTACGACGCCGACTTCAGCGTGTTCGCGCCCGACGAGGCGTTCGTCGTCGACGTCGCGAAACTGAAACACCGCAACCCGGTCAGTGCCTACCACGGACGTCCGCTCGCCGGTGTCGTCCGGAGTACGTGGTTGCGGGGCAAGGAGATCACCGGTGACGACCCGGCGGGCGTCCTGCTGGCCCGGGGCGAGTGCTGAGATGGAGGAGAACGTGAACGACCGTCCTGAATGGACAAACAAGCCCGACCTGGCCTCGCGCAAGTTCGGCGGGACCGTGATGTGGGCGACGGACGAGTTGTTCGCCGAGAAGGAGAACCTGGTCAACCCCTGGACGCCCGAGCACCGGGCGGAGACCTTCGGGCCGAAGGGGCAGGTCTACGACGGCTGGGAGACCCGGCGGCACCGTGAGCCCGGTGACGATCAGGCCATCGTCCGGCTCGGCCTGGCGGGCGCGATCGCCGGTGTCATCGTCGACACCGCGTTCTTCAAGGGGAACTACCCGCCGTTCGTCTCGGTCGAGGCTTGCGCCGTCGAGGGCTATCCCAGCGCCGCCGAACTGTCCGAAGTGGACTGGGACGTCCTGGTCAAGCGCGGTCCGGCCGCCGGGCATACGGAGAACTTCTTCGAGATCGGCGGGAGCAAGCGCTACACGCACGTCCGGCTGACCATGCATCCCGACGGCGGGGTGGCCCGGCTGAGGGTGCACGGCACGCCGATCCCGGATCCGCGCCTGCTGGACCTCGGCGCGCTCGATCTCGCGGCACTGGAAAACGGCGCGGTGGTCACCGGGTGCAGCAACATGTTCTATTCGTCGCCCAACAACCTGTTCTCGCCCGGTCTGGCCGCGCATCAGGCCGAAGGCTGGGAGACGGCGCGGCGCCGGGACGACGGGAACGACTGGGTCACCGTGCGGCTCGCCGGCGCGGGCGTCGTCCGGTTCGCCGAACTGGACAACAGCAACCTCAAGGGCAACGCGCCGGGCTGGGCGGCGTTGAGCGGCCGGGACGGCGACGGCGAGTGGGTGGAGTTGCTGCCCAAGACGCGCCTGCAGCCGGACACCCGGCACCGGTTCGCGCTCGCCGAGGGGCCTGAGGTGACCGAGGTGCGTCTCGACATCTATCCCGATGGCGGCATGGCGCGCCTACGGCTCTTCGGCGCCCTGACCGACCGGGGCCGCGCCGACGTCACTTCGCGCTTCGAGGCCTCGCGCCCCTGATGCGTTTCGTCCTCTGGATGCGGTCCTTGCGCGTGCAACTACCGCATCCAGAGGACGAAACGCGGGGTGTCAGGAGCGGGCACCCGGCCGGTTCAGGTACGCGGAGAAGAGCGAGAGGACGATACCGACCGAGAAGATCGCGGTGAGCCACCAAGCGCCGCTGATGGACAGGTTCCACACCAGGGCACCCGCCATGAGCACTGCCATGACGATGTTCCTGAGCTGCAGCGGAGTCGGTTTGGCCATACCGCCACCCTCTCACGCGTAGGGATTTTTCCTGGCGGCGGGCAACCCTCCTGGGTGTGACATGCGTAAGCGATGTGTCAACACTTCACCCACACCCAGGGGGAGATCGAAGTGCAAGCCCAAACCCGAAGAAGCCCGCGGCGGGGTCTCGTGCTGTTCGCCGCGTGTCTGGCCGGGAGCGCCGTGTTCGCCGCTCCCGCGCAGGCGACGACGCCCGAATCCGTGGCGCGCTCGCAGAACAAACCGGTCGAAATGCTCTCGGAACGCACCGAGAACTCGGCCACCTTCGCCAATCCCGACGGTTCCCGCACCACCCAGGTGCACGGCGGCCCGGTCCACGTCCGCCGTGGTGGCGACTGGGTACCGGTCGATCTGACGCTCGAAAAGGGCGCCGACGGCCTTGTCCGGCCGAAGGCGCATCCCAGGGACCTCGTCCTGGCGGGCGCGAGCGGCAAGAGCGGGGACCTCGCCACCGTGCGGAGCCGGGACGGGAAGGTCGCCCTTCAGTATCCGGGCGCGTTGCCGGAACCGGTCCTGACCGGTGAGGTCGCCACCTATCCGGAGGTCCAGCCCGGCGTCGACCTGCAGGTCAAGGCCACGCGAACCGGGTTCGAGCAGTTCTTCGTCGTCAAGCGTCGGCCTGATCGCGCGCTGACGTTCACCCTTCCGCTCCGGGCCACGGGGCTCACGCCGCGCACCGACGCGGACGGGAACACGCAACTCGTCACGGCCTCCGGCGCGGTGGTCGGCAGCGTGCCCGCCGCCGAGATGTGGGACTCGCGGGTCGATCAGCGCAGCGGCGACCCGGCCGCCAAGGTGAAGGTCGGGAAGGCGGTGACCGCCAAGGAACGGGGTACCGTCGGCCTCGACGTGACGCCGGACGCCGGCTACTTCGCCGATCCGGCGCGGTCTTACCCGGTCACCGTCGACCCCGGTGTCTCGGTGTGGACGAACTTCGACACGTTCACGCAGTCGAACATCGTGAGCACCGACCAGTCGGCCGCCACCGAACTCCGCATCGGCACCTATGACGGCGGAGTCACGAAAGCCCGGTCCTACCTGCACTTCGACGTGTCGCGGTTCCGCGGCGCCGAGATCGAATCGGCCACGTTGTCGTTGTGGGGCAACCATTCCTACTCGTGCTCGCCCCGGAACTGGGAGATCTGGGACACCGCGCTGGTCGGCACGGGCACCCGCTGGGCGAACCAGCCGCAGCCCCTCACCCGGTGGGCGACGACGGACGCGACCCGCGGCTACAGCGCGGCCTGCCCGGCCGACTGGGTCCGGACCCCGATCGGGAACCTGATCGGCGCCTGGGCAGGCGCGGGGGTCACGACCGGTTCGATGCTGCTGAAGGCGGAGAACGAGGCGGATTCGTTCGGCTGGAAGAAGTTCTCGTCCAGTGAGGGCGGCAAGTCGCCGTACATCGAGGTCACCTACCGGAACCAGCGGCCGAATCCCGCCGCCGGTCACGACATCTCGGACCGCGTCGACATCGGCGGGGTCACCCACACGAAGTCGCTCACCCCGACGCTGCGCTTCACGCCGACGGACCCTGACGGCGGCAACGTGACCGCGGTCTTCTACGTCTACGAGGGCGAAACGATGATCGCGGACTACTGGGCGTGGGACGTCCCGTCCGGTACCGCGGCGACGTGGACGGTGCCGCCGGGACTGTTGCAGGACAACCACAGCTACCGGTTCCGGGCCACCACGTTCGACCCCGGCGGGGAGTTCGGCGACGACGCGTGGGTCTCGCTGCAAGCGGTGTCGAGCGGGCTCTACGCCGACGTCGCCGCGTGCGGCTGGAACAACGGGACCAAGGTGCAGCAGTGGCCGTCGAACGGCGCGGACTGCCAGAAGTTCTTCCCGTGGGGCACCGGTGACGGCTACTACCAGTTCCGCGCCAAGCATTCCGGGCAGGTGCTGGACAACACCGGCTGCAGTACGGCCAGCGGGAACCCGGTGACCACCTACGACCGGGTGGCGGGCGCGTGTCAGAAGTGGACGATCGAACCGCAGACCGTCGGCACGGGGGTGTACCGGTTCGCCGTCCAGAACGCGGGCAAGCTGCTGGACCAGGGCTGCACCGCCGGCCAGGGGGCGCCGCTGTTCATCTGGGACCGGATCCCCGGTCGCGGTTGCCAGAACTGGCGGATGCCGGTTTCCCCGGCGAACGGCGTCACGGTGCAGTGGCTGCCGTTCACGGTGAGCACCGCGGCGGAGTGACGTCTCAGGGGGCGGACTGGCGTCGTGAGCTGATCACGCCGGTGTTGGCGTGCTCGATCTTGACGCAGCGGTTCATCACGACGTCCAGTCCGGCCTCCTTGGCCTGATCGGCGACGGGCTCGTGCCACAGGCCCAGTTGCAGCCAGAGCGTGCGCGCTCCGGCCTTGACGACCTCCTCGGCGACGCCGGGGAGGTCGTCGTGCTTGCGGAAGACACTGACCAGATCGACCTCGCCGAGCAGTGCCAGCGCGTCCTTGACCGTGCTCCTGGCCCTCGCCGCGAGCGAGGCATGGCCGCCGGTGACGGCGCCGAGGTCGGCTTGGATCGCTTGCTAGAGAGGGAGGGAAACCAAGAGGGGGGCCGGTCTATTTTGAGGGGTAGGGCAAATGTGTCCCCAATGTGCCATTGGAGACCTTGAACGTCTCCAATGGCACATTGGGGACGCCGGCTCCGAAACACGGGCCCGGATCCCGTTCTGAAGGGAACCTTCGAGACGCTCCACGTCCGAAAGGGGGCCTTCAGGACACCGCAGGACACGAAAACCCCACCCGGCCCAGGGCGCACGACCCAGCCATGTTCGCCTTACCTCTCAATATGTCCACGAGCCCGGCGGTGGGATTTCCTGCGGCACCGATACACGACATCGCCCGCCAGCGGACGAAGGTCGTTTCGGAGGACGAAACCGTGCGAAGCCTGGCGAGATCACTCGTCCGGCGGGTCACGGAACTGAGCGACGGCGACACCGCGCTGCGGAGACCGTTGCTCGACCTGACCGAGCAAGGCGTCAGATGCCTGCTCGTACCGGTGACACCGGAGGCACACGACCTGCTCAGCCCGCGTGAGCACGAAGTGGCGCGCATGGTGGGCCGGGGCTATACGAACAAGCAGATCGCCGGCGTGCTGGAAATCAGCCTGAACACGGTTTCCGCGCATATGCGGCGGATCTTCACCAAACTGGGGTCGGTTCCCGCGCCGCGATGGTGGCCGCGTTGACCAAGGAGAACCTCGCCGCCGTTTGAGCGCGCAGGTGACTTGGGCCCGCGTGAGTACATGAAGGACCCCTTCCTTGTGCCTGGCGCAAGGAAGGGGTCCTTCATGTACTGGGCAAGGTGTGAAGGTCGAGTTTCCTCGGCTGAGCCGAGGGAAGGGGGCCTTCACGCGCAGCTGTGGTGACTGCTGGCACTGATGTGCCACATGTGGCGATCATCGAGTCGCGAGCGCCGCGCTTGAGACGTTGGGTTATCCCTCGATAACCGCCATCGCTCACGAGGACTATCCGAGGGCCGCCCGAAGGCGACGGTCCCGTTCCTCCGGAGTCTGCCGCGGGCAGCTGGTGCACTTCGGATTCCCCGCCTCGTAGATCAGGCAGCAGGAAGCGCGGCGCACCACGGTGTTCCGCCCGACCCGGGAGAACCGCGGTTCCGGCATCCCGAGGCCGATCGCGGCCACGAGCGGCCCCGCCAGCGCGACCGCTCGGTCGGTGTCGCCGGTCCACAGCAGGCGGTTGCCGATCGAATCCGTCGCGATCGCGCCCAGCGCCCGCGGATTCGCCCCGGTGACGGCCGCGATGGTGCCGATCGCGGTGCCCAGTGTCCCCGCGAACGCCGCGCCGAGTTCGGCGAGGCCGCCGCGAAGGACGCGGGACGACCGGGCGCCGGTGAAGCGGCCGTCCGGCACGAGGTCGATGGTGACCGCGTCGAGTGACGGGTCCAGTGGTTCGCCGTCGCGCACGAGGGACTCCACCGAGGGGGCGACCAGCACCGAAGACAGCGAGTACCACCAGATCGTGCCGAGTACCTCGGGCCGCGAGCAGCCGTAGAGTTTCGCGGCGCCGCCGATGCGGGCGCTGACCCAGGCGGCGTCGGCGAGCAGGGTCGCGGGTGCCTCCATCAGGGCACCGGCCGGTACAGCGTGACGCTGAACGAGGTGGTGACGTCCACCGATCGGGTGACGGCGTCGAGGCGTTCGCGGCGTCCGTCGCGGTGGAGGTGATGCGCGCTCGGGCCCATCTCGACGACCTGGCGGATCTGCGCGGGCGACAACGTCACCCGCTGGGTGACTTCGCGCCGCTCCACCCTGCTGAAGCGTTCGCCGAGGGTCTCCTCCAGCCGCGCGTCCTTGCCGCCGTCGACGGAGATCACCAGATCGCCGAGTTCACCGAGGTGCCCGGGATTCGGCGTCGCGACGACCAGCAGCCCGTCCGCGGTCAGGACGCGACGGAACTGTGCCGCATTACGAGGTGCGAAGACGTTGAGGACCAGCGAGGCGCTCGAGTTGGCCACCGGCCAGGGCTCCCACAGGTTCCACACGGCCGCGCCCGCGCGCGTGTGCGCGCGAGCGGCCCGGCGCAGGGCGACGGCGGAGACGTCGAGCGCCAGTCCGTACGCGGCGGGGACGGCGTCGAGCACGTGCGCGAGGTAGTACCCCGTACCCGCGCCGGCGTCGATGATCAGCCCGCCCTCGACGTGTTCCGAAGCCACCTTCGCGAGCGCGTCGGCGAGGGGGAGATAGACGCCCGAAGAGAGGAGGTCGACGCGAGCGGCGACCATCGGTGCGGTGTCCGCCGTGCCGGCCGGGATGCGCGCGTGCAGGAGGTTGACGTAACCCTGCTTCGCTACGTCGAACGAGTGACCGTGGGCGCAACGCACCGTGCGGCCGGTTGAGCCGACCGGGGCACCGCAGACCGAGCACCGCAGTGATCGGACGATCTCCGGTGGCAGTGGGTCATTACCGGGGCCGGGCGTGTTCATGGGGATATTCGACCACGACGTTTCGTAACCGGACAGAACGCACCAGGTCTCCGGAAACCTGGACGTAACAACGGCGCACCGACAGTTCACGCGGGTGAAACCTGAATCGCCGTTCGAGGAAACACCGCCGACCAAAAATTCCTGCGCAGTACACCCCAGGCACGGGAGGAAGATTGTGCTGAACGCAGGAGATACGGCATGGGTACTGATCAGCGCCGCGCTGGTCATGCTCATGACACCAGGACTCGCGTTCTTCTATGGCGGTATGGTCCGCGCGAAGAGCGTCCTGAACATGCTGATGATGAACTTCATCGCGCTGGCCGTCGTCGGTGTCCTCTGGACGCTGTACGGCTTCACGATGGCGTTCGGCAACGACGTGGGCGGCGGTCTGCTCGGTAACTTCGACTTCGCCGGTCTCTCGAACATCTCCGGCAAGCTCGCCGGGTTCACCACGGCCGCGACCAGCACCACGCCCGAGGTCGCCTGGCCCGGCGCGGACGCGCTGCCGCTGTTCGCCTTCGTGATGTTCCAGCTGATGTTCGCGATCATCACGCCCGCGCTGATCTCCGGTGCCATCGCCGACCGCGCCAAGTTCTGGGGCTGGACGCTGTTCGTCGCGATCTGGGTGACCATCGTGTACTTCCCGGTCGCGCACTGGGTGTTCTCGTTCAACGGTTTCGTCGGCGCCGACGCGGTCGGCGGCTGGATCGCCAACCAGCTCAAGGCACTCGACTTCGCGGGCGGTACGGCGGTCCACATCAACGCCGGTGCGGCGGGCCTGGCGCTCGCGATCGTGCTCGGGAAGCGCAAGGGCTGGCCCAAGGGCACGGGACGTCCGCACAATGTGCCCTTCGTCCTGCTGGGTGCTTCGCTCCTGTGGTTCGGCTGGTACGGCTTCAACGCCGGTTCGTCGCTGGCCGCCAACGACCTCGCCGCCGTGGCGTTCACCAACACCACCGTCGCCACCGCGGCGGCGGTACTCGGCTGGCTGATCATCGAGCAGATCAAGGTCGGCAAGCCGACCACCCTCGGCGCCGCTTCCGGTGCCGTCGCGGGTCTCGTCGCGATCACCCCTGCCGCCGGGTTCGTGAGCCCGCTGGGCGCCATCGCCATCGGCGTCATCGCCGGCGCTCTCTGCGCACTGGCGATCAGCCTCAAGTTCCGCTTCGGTTTCGACGACTCCCTCGACGTCGTCGGTGTCCACCTCGTCGGTGGTCTCGTCGGTACGCTGCTCATCGGTTTCTTCGGCACCACCAGCGTCAACTCGCTCGGCGTCGACGGCCTCTTCTACGGCGGCGGCCTCGGTCAGCTCGGCAAGCAGGCCGCGGCGGCGGGAGCCGTCCTCGTGTACTCGTTCGTGCTCACCTTCGTCATCGGCTGGGTGATCAAGAAGCTCGGTGGGTTCCGCCTCAGCGCGGAGGACGAGGTCAGTGGTATCGATGAGGCCCAGCACGCGGAGAGCGCGTACGACTTCACCGGTTCGGGCGGCGGCCTCGGCCAGCCGAGCTCGATCCAGGTCAAGGCGCCCACCGGTAACGCGGCCACGAAACTCGAGGAGAGCAAGGCATGAAGCTGATCACCGCGATCGTCAAGCCGTTCACGCTCGACGACGTCCGCTCCGCGCTGGAACAGCTGGGTGTGCTCGGCATGACGGTCAGCGAGGTGCAGGGCTACGGCAGGCAGAAGGGCCACACCGAGGTCTACCGGGGTGCGGAGTACTCCGTGGACTTCGTGGCGAAGCTGAGGCTGGAGGTCGTCACCGACGACTCCAACGTGGAGAAGGTCCTCGAGGCGATCACCACCGCCGCCCACACCGGCAAGATCGGCGACGGGAAGATCTGGGTGACGCCGGTCGAGACGGTCATCCGGGTACGGACCGGCGAACGCGGCTCGGACGCTCTATAGGCGTCACGGATGGCCGACGGGGGTGAGCTGGTCAAGGCCACCGAGCGATTGCTCGAGGGCAGGCACGGGAGGCTGGGGTCGGCCGCGTTGCGGGCGGCCCTGGTCGACCTCTACGAATTCTGGTTGGGCAAGGGCGCCGCGGCGGCCGGCGTCGACACCGCCGATCCCGGTGTCGCGCTGGCCGCTGTCGGCGGCCTGGGGCGCAGTGAACTGGTGCCCTTCTCCGACCTCGACCTGCTGTTGCTGCACAACGGCAACGGCGAGGTCGGCAAGATCGCCGACGCGATCTGGTACCCGTTGTGGGACGCCAAGATCGGCCTCGACCACTCGGTCCGCACGCCGGGTGAGGCGCTGAAGGTGGCGTCCGAGGACCTGCGGACCGCGATGGGACTGCTCGACATCCGGCATATCGCCGGGGACGCCGACATCACCGCCCGACTGGCGGCCGCGGCACGGGACCAGTGGCGGCGGACGGCCAGGAAACGGGTCGGCGAGCTGTCGGACGCGGTGCGTCAGCGCTGGGCCCGCAGTGGCGAGATCGCGCAGTCCGCCGAACCGGATCTCAAGCACGGCCGAGGCGGGCTTCGCGACTTCGCCGTCCTTGAGGCGATGGCCGCGGCGCAGCTGACCGCGAGGCCCGGCGAGGAATTGCTGGCGGCCAAGGGGCTGCTGCTCGACGTCCGGACGGAACTCCGGCGTGAACTGCGCCGGGAGCGGGACATCCTCAGCGCGCCGGAAGCCGAGACGGTGGCCGGTGAACTCGGGTTCGGCGACCGGTTCACCTTGGCGCGCAAGCTTTCCGGCGCGGGACGGACGATCGCCTACGCGGTCGACGTGGCGCTTCGGTCCACTGTGGAACCACCGAAGGCGCGGTTCGGCCGCCGTCCGTCGCGGACACCGCTCGACGAAGGCGTCGTCCTGCACGGGAACGAGGTCGCGCTGGCGCGGGACGCGGTTCCCGCCAAGGATCCGGCGCTGCTGCTGCGGGTCGCCGCGGCGTCGGCCCGGATCCGGAAGCCCATCGCGCACGGGACCCTCCGCGCGCTCGCCGAGACGGCGCCGGAACTGCGCGCGCCGTGGCCCGCCGACGCCCTCAAGGCGCTGGTGGAGCTGCTCGGCGCGGGCGAGGGGCTGATCGACGCCGTCGAGGCGCTCGACCGGACCGGACTGTGGGCGCGGCTGTTCCCCGAATGGGGTTCGGTGCGCGATCTCCCGCCGAGGTCGCCGGTGCATTCGTGGACCGTCGACCGGCATCTCGTGCGGGCCGCGGTGGAGGCGTCGAAACTGACGACCACCGTTTCGCGGCCGGACCTGCTGCTGATCGGCGCGCTGCTGCACGACATCGGCAAGGGCCGAGACGCGGACCATTCCGAACTCGGCGCGAAGATCAGTGCCCAGGTGGCCGCCCGGCTCGGGCTGCCGGAAGCCGATTCGGCGCTGGTGGCGGCGATGGTGCGGCATCACCTGTTGCTGCCGCACACCGCGACGCGGCGGGACATCAGCGATCCGGCCACGATCCAGCGGGTGACGAAGACCCTCGACGACAACCTGGTCCTGCTGGAGCTGCTGCACGCCCTGACGACGGCCGATTCACTGGCCACCGGTCCTGGCGTGTGGACCGACTGGAAGGCCAGGTTGCTCGCCGAACTCGTGTCCGGTTGCGAGGAGGCGTTGCACGGCAAGGGTTTCGTGCCGCCGGAGCCGATGGGCGCCGAACAACGGGAACTCGTCGCCGAGGCCGTGGCTTCCGGCCGTGGCGAGGTACGGATCACCGCCGCGGGCAAGGTCGTGACCGTGGTGCTCGCGGTCCCGGCGCGCGCGGAACTGCTGGCCCCCGCCGCCGGCGTGCTCGCGCTGAACTCCCTGGAGGTCCACGCGGCGGTGCTGCGCGGGCACGACGGGGGACGGGCGGGGGTGTTCACGGCGTCGCCGAAGTTCGGCTCGCTGCCCGACGTCACCTTGCTGCGCGAGCAGTTCGCGCGGGCGGTGGCCGGGACGCTGCCGCTCACGCAGCGGCTCGCGGCGAAGGAACGGGACTACGGCGGGGACGGGACCCCGTCTGCCGGGGCGAAGGTGATCTGGTTCGACGACGAGACCAGCGGGCAGGACACGGTCGTGGTCGAACTGCGGGCCGCGAACCGGATCGGGCTGCTGTACCGGGTCGCGGGCGCGCTGCGGCGGTGTGAGGCCGAGGTGCGCTGGGCGAAGGTGGCCACGCTCGGTGGTGCCGTCGTCGACTCGTTCGCCGTCGCTCCGCGGACAGGCAGGGTCGACCAGGCCTGGCGGTCGAAGATCGAAGCCGCGTTGCTGGCCGCCGCTTCCTGACCTGGCCGCGCGTGAAGGACTCCTTCCCTCGGCTCAGCAGAGGGAAGGAGTCCTTCACGCGCTGGACCGGGGTGTCGCGCGGGTCGCGGAGGGTAGCGGTGGCAGGATGTGCGCCGTCGGGACCGAAGGATCCGGAGGGGTGAGCGCGTGCTGGGACACGAGCAGAACCCGCCGGGACCGCAGCGGCTCACGCTGCCGCCGACAGTCGTCGCCTCTCATCTCCGAAGCTGCGCGGACGACCTCGCCACTTCCCTGACCGCGTCGGGCACCGCCGCGACCGTGCCCGAACTGCTCCAGGTGGTCGAGCACCTCGTCGCCGGGCAGCAGGCGCTGGCCGTCGCGCTCGAAGGCCTGGCGAGCCGGGTCGACGAGGGCGGTGAAGGCACCTTGGCCGCCGCCCGGGAGGTCGACGTCGAGGTCGTCGCGGAAGTACTCCGAGCGGCCGCCACCGCTGTCGGCTGTTCGGCCGACGCGCTCGCCGAAGCGGGCCCGTCATTCGAATGTGTGAGCGAATCAGTGGCCCCTGACACCCGTTTGTAGCTGTTCCGCCGCTTCGGTGCGTGGATACGCTGATCAGGCGGAGGTGGGCCATGAGGGCGGTGTGGAGAGGCACGATCGGATTCGGCACCTACGCCATCCCGGTGAAGGCGTACAGCGCGACCGAAGAGCACAACGTCCCCCTCCACCAGGTGCACGAGCCGGACGGCGGCCGGGTGCGGGTGAAATGGGTCTGCGAGGTCGACGGCGCCGAGGTGCCCCCGGCCGAGATCGCCAAGGGACACCTCCTTCCCGGTGGTGACACCGTTCTGCTGACCAGCCGCGACTTCGCGTCGCTGCTCGCGCCGACCACCCAGTCGATGGACGTCGTCGGATTCACCCCGGCCGAGCAGGTCGACTCGATGTACTTCGCGCGCAGCTACTACCTCGAACCGGAGCCGGCGGGCACCAAGCCGTACGTACTCCTGAGCGAGGCGCTGCAGCAGTCCGGGCGGATCGCGATCGTGAAGGTGACCCTGCGGCAGCGCGAGACGCTGGGCGCGCTCCGCGTGCGGGATCAGGTGATCGTGCTCGAGACGATGCTGTGGCCGGACGAGATCCGGCGGCCCGACTTCCCGTTCCTCCACGAAGACGTCGACCTGCGGCGCGGGGAACTGCGGAACGCGGTCTCGCTCATCGAGGATCTCACCCAGGACTTCGAACCCGGGCGCTACACCGACCGCTACCGGGAGGCGCTGGAAGCGCTCATCCAGGCCAAGCTGGACGGTGACGACGTCCTCCAGCCCACCGCCGCCGAACAGGCCGAGGGCGTGACGCGGTTGCTGGCGGCGCTGCAGCAGAGTGCGGTCGAGGCCGACCGTGCTCCGGTCGGGAAGGCCAAGGAAGCGGCAGGTAAGGCGCGAGAGGCGCGTACGCGGGCGAAGAAGGCTTCGTCGTCGGCCAAATCACGCGCCAAGACCAGTTGAGTAGTTCTACCCAGGGAGAGTTGGGGGTCTTCACGCTGCCGTGACCCCATGGTGACCGGGCATGGTTATGCCATCGCGCGGCGAGCGCGCGGGGATACGAATCGCCTGGTACTGGGGGTCCGGCGAGCCGATTTCCCGCGAACCTCGCCAAGTGTGCTCACGGTCGGCTCGCGGGGAGGCGAGCCTTCCGTAGGGGCTCCGATACCGGCTTGCGAGGGGCGGCCGGTCTCGGAGCCCTTCTTTGCCGGAAGCCTGCTTCAGAGTCGTTTGGCGGCGCGGAACGCCTTGGCGTAGGTGCCTTCGCCGTCGATCAGCGACACGCCACCGGCGTCACCGAACGTCGGCCCGTTGGCGACCTTGCGGCTGGACAGCACCCGCCGCCTCCCGTCGCCGTCGATGCCGAGGTAGATCCCGGTGTGCGACACCTGCGGCCCGAGATTCGGCTCCAGATTGAAGAAGAGGATGTCACCGGGCTGCAGCGCCGAGTAGTCCCTGGCCTGCTTCTTGGTGTCCGCGATCACTTGCGTCCCGGGACCGAGTTCGGACATCGCCCAGGCGCGTCGCGGTAGTCCCGGCCCCTTCGTGTTGCTGCCGAGCATCGGGTAGCCCGCGCGGTAGCCGTAGACCATCCGCACGAAACCGGAGCAGTCGAGCGAACCGAACCGTGCCGGTTCCGCCTTTTCGTGCTTGTCGGGGAAATCCCAGTCGACGCCGAGGTAGTCGTAGAAGTCCGACTTCTCAAGCCGTCCTTCGGCGCTGTCGGGACCGAAGCTGGCGTCGCCCCCTATCCGGAGCTTCTTGGCCATCTGAGGCGCCGAGCCGTCGGTGTACTGGAGTGCGATGGCGAGAAGGTCCGGCGAGGTGTCGCCGACGGCCTTGGGCAGCCAGTCGCGGAACCACGGTTCCTTCTCCGCGCCCTCTTTCCATGCCTGCGGCGCGAACCGGATCCAGGCCGACGAGGTGACCGTGACCGTGGTGAACTTCGGTTCGGTGAAGGTCCGGCTCCGGCCGGTCAGCATGACCGTGCGCGAGCCGTCGGTGAAGGACGCCAGCTGGGTTCCGGCGGAATCGCGCACGATGGTCCGGCCGGGGGCGGCGAGCCGCTCGTACGAATATTCGCCGGTCGCCGCGGCACCCGGCGTGACCAAGGACGCCGACATGGCGGTGATGTCCTGCTTTTCCTGCGTCGCGACGTAGACCGCGGCGGTTCCGGACACGCCGATGACCGCGGCCAGTACGCCGATCCGGATCGCCCTGCGCATCGCTGACCTCACACTTCGGGGACCAGCCCGACCAGCACTCCGCTGATCAGGATCGCGTAACAGCCGAGGCTCACCCCTCCGGTGGCGAGGACGGTCGCCGCCGGGGGTTGCCGGACCAGCTGGTAGGCCACCAGGCCGGGCACCACAAAACCCAGGGTCTGGTGCACGAACAACAGCGGGAAGTCGGCCTGGAGGAAGAGCAGCAAGGTCGTCTGCAGCACGACGCCGAGCAGCACGACCGCGGCGAACAGTCTTTTGCCGTACAGGATCACCACGCGCTGCAGGACTTTCGTGCCCGCGTAGGTCAGCGCGGTCATCAGCACGATGATCGCCGCCCGCCGGAAGTCCTCGACGATGGTCAAGGCGATCCAGCCGGGGGTGATCATGCCGCCGGGTGACAGGTTCGTGGTCAGGTAGCAGACCAGCGACAACAGCAGCCCGATGGCGAGACCGATGGTGGCGACCTCGGGAGAGAGGGACGTGGTGAGCATCAGGAGGCGACCGCTTCCAGTTTGGCGAGTTCGTCGATGAGGAGTTCGCCTTGACCGTGGATGTTGCCGATGGCGACCAGCGACGCCTGCCGGTCGATACCGCCGACGATCTTGCGCAGCAGCTCCTCGGGTGGCCGTGAGCCACCGAGGTCGAGGACCCGGTCCTGCCATTCGCTCGGGATCGCGTTCCGCGCGCTGCGCGTCGGGTCGCCGATCAGCACCACCCGTTCCGGGGCGATCCGCGGGATCAGCGCGCCCATCTGACCGTTGCGCTCGACCCGGTCGGGGCGGCAGTTGATGATCACGTGGAGCGGATCGGCGATCGCGCCCTGCGCGCGGAGCTGGTCGATGTTCATCAGTGTCGATTCGGGGTCGTTCGCGGCGAAGACGTTCGCGAAGCGGAGCCTCCGCCGTCCCGCGCGGTAGTGGTGGACCTGGAGGACGCCGGGGTCCGGCGGTGCGGCCCACATGCCTTCGAGCGCCAGCCGCCGGTTGACCTTGAGCAGGTCGGCGACGGCCAGCGCGATGGCGACGTTCTCCTTGAACGTGATCCAGCTGAACCCGCGCATCTCCTCGTCGGTGACGGTTTCGGGGTCGACGGCGATCAGACGGCAGTTCCGCTTGTCCGCCTCTTCCTGGAGGATCGCCAGCCGGTCCTTCTCCGCGGTGAGGCAGATCCCGCCGATCGGCATCGAGCGGCTCAGCGAGCGCGCCACGTCGTCCAGCGTCGGGCCCATCTCGGCGAGGTGGTCCTCGCGGACGTTGCAGAGCACGCCGATGGTGGACCGGATCAGCTTGCTCTGGTTGATCTCCTGGAGGTCCGGCATCACGGCCATGCACTCGATCACCAGCGCGTCCGGCCGGTACGCGGCGGCGCGGCGCACGATGCCGATCTGCTCGACGACGTTGGCGATGCCGAACTTGCGGTAGACTGGCTCTTCGCTGCCGTCGGGGTGGATGAACCGGGCCGCGGTGCCGGTGGTCTTCGCGGTCGTCACCAGCCCGCCGCCGCGGAGCGCGCCCGCGCAGAGCCGGGTGATCGACGACTTCCCGCGGATGCCGTTGACCAGCACCCGAGTCGGGATGCTGTGCAGGTTCCGGTAGTGATTGCGTTGCTCGGCGATCCCGGCGGCCAGCATCGCCGCCGACGCGGTGAGCAGCACGAGGTAAAGGAACGTCACTTCGGGCTCCGGCCCCGTTCGGCCAGGTGTGGTTGCCGGCCTTCGCCCGGCCCCCGCTGCCGCCGTGGGGCCCGTGGCTGTTCCGGCCGGGGTTCGTCGCGGGCGACCCGGGGGACGACGGGGCGCGACCGCGCCGGACGACGGGGCGCGACCCGGGGTTCCGGCCGCCGTTCGGTCTCGGGCGCGTCCTTCACCCGCTGGAGCAGCGCCGTCTCGTCGGTCGCCGCGCCGGCCGGACGGCGGACCTCGCCGAGGCGGGCCTTGCCCTCGGTCAATGCCTGGCGGCAGATCTCGACGCAGGAGGCGATACTGCCGATCTCGTCCTGGCGCTGCGGATAGACCACGGCACCCATCCCGACGCCCTTGGCGATCGGCACGGCGGATTCCGCGACGCGGCGCAGCGGCCGGATGACGACGAGCAGATGCCAGGCGAACAACATCAGCGCGACGACGGCGGTGAGGAGCGCGGCCACGCGGGCCCCCGCCCGCACGGTGTTGTCCGCGACGCCGAGCGAGCCGATCGGCTGCTCGGCGACGACGACCCACTTCAGCTCGGCCACGCTGCCCTCGTCGGCGAGGCGCTCCGCCGCGACCAGGGTCGTCGGCGTCGTTTCGCGGGCGTCTTCACCGGTCTGCGCGGTGGTGACGTTCTTGACCAGGACGGGGTCGGTGAGCTGAGAGAAGGCGAAGTAGCCCTCGGTGTCGGCGATGGTGCGCTTGCCCTCGTCGACCACGCGGACCCGGCCGCCCGCCGAGCCGAGCATCGAAGCCATCCGCGGCACGTCGTATTCGCCGACCAGGACCTGTGCCGAATCCGGCAGACGCGTGAAGGCGTAGACCACGGGCACCCGGCCACTGGTGTTGTGCTGGCGCAGGCCCGCGCCGTCGGGCAGCTTGCCCGGATCGCGCAGTGCCTCACGCCCCGCGGACTGGAGCACTCCGCCGTCGGCGTCGGTCAGATAGACGCTGCGGAACCGGCTTTCGTTCATGGCGAGCTGCTCGAGCATGCCGCGTAGCTGCTCCGGTTGTTTACCCGCGCTGAGCCTCGCGACGGCCCGCAGGTCGCCGAGGCCCTGGGAGAGGCTTCGGCGCAGAGTGTCGGCGGAGTGCGTGACGCGGCCGTTGTACTCGCTCAGCACGGTAGGCGAGACGGCGGCGTTCTGGCGGCCGAGGGTCGCGGCGATGGTGACCGACCAGCCGAGCAGCGCCAAGGAAACGAGCGCGACGACGGCCTGTGCGGAGATGAACGGCTTGACCTTGGCGCCGATCTTGCGCCGCCTGAGCTTCGACCGGTATCGCTCGACGGCGCGGGTCAGCCGGTTCACCTCGTGGACGCGGGATTGGCGGACCGGCCGGTCGAGCACCCCCGCCGCGACAGCGAGCGCGTCGGCGCGCAGGCGCAGGATCGGCGCGACGACCGTGCGCCGCAGCAGCACGAAACCGCCGATGGCGAGAACCAGCAGCGCGGCCGCCGGGATCAGGCCCGGCCGTCGCGCGGGTACCGGTTCGACCGGGAAACGGCTGATGGTGACGGCGGTCAGCCCGAGACTGCCCGCGGTGCCGTCGGAGGTGATGGGGGCGAAGGACACGACCGGCGCGATCCGCCGGTCCGGTTCGGCAGGCTCGGCCGTGGCGTCACCGGTGAAGGCGCCCGACTCCCCGGCTGCCCCGGCGGCGGCGGCGCGGGTGAGGAGCTCCTGTGCCGTCCGGTCGTTCTCGGGTACTTCGGCGCCGTAGGAATAAAGCAGGGCACCGTCCGGGGTGACCAGCCGGATCTGCTGTTTGGCCTCCTTGTCGAGCTCCGGCTGGACTCCGCGCAGCGCGGTCGAGACGACGAGGAGTTTGCCGGCGCGGGCACCGGTGAGCGGGAGCGCCGTGAGGACGAGCGGGGAGTCGCCGGGCCGGGCGATCGGGCGGACCGTGAGGTTGGAGACGGCGACGTCGCGGAGGTTCTCGACGGCCACCGGTTCGCCGTGCGTGGCCAGGACCTTCCGGGCGGCGGGGTCGAAGACGACGATGCCGCGCCAGTCCGGGTAGGTCTCGCCGAGGCGGTTGAGGACGGCGTCGTCATCGGCGTTGTCGAACACCCCGGAACCGGTGCTGACCTGCAGATCGCCGGCGGCGGTGGTGGCGGAGGTGGCCAGCGCCTGCGCGAGGGCGACGGTCGCGCGCCGCTGGCCCTCGGTGACCTCGTCCGGGACGAGGTCACCGGATTTCCCGCCGATCGCCGAAAGCGGACCGGAGGTGGACAGATAAAGGGCGGTGAAGGCGGTGATCAGCAACAGCAGGACGAAACCCGTGGCGGACGCCACTCCCACGCCACGCGGAAAGCCCGCCTCGGGGATCTGGTCGCGAAGCCGCGCCACCGAGTCGAGCTGGTCCTTCTGCCGATTCACCTGGCCCCCAGGCCTTTCAGTTCGAAGATCGGGGGTGATCGCGGCCCTGGTCGGCCACTAGCGCAACCCGCACCCAATCGGGTTACACGCGGATATCAAATTTGCCCTCAGTGACGTTACAACTCACCTCAAAGGGGCCAAAGCGCGGATAAGGCTACCTATTCGGGTGAGCCAGTAGGCTTCGGGTGGTGATCAGCCGCAAGCAAATGTTGCTGAGTGTGACCGGTATCGCCGTCGCACTGGCCTTGGTGTTGACCTTCGTGCTGATCCTTGGTGACGACGAGTCACCCAAGCCCGTCCCGGCGCCGGACGGGAGCCTGCGTTCCCTGATCGCCGGGTTCACCTCGGAGCTGTCCGCCGAGCAGGACTACCGTTCGCCGAAAGCCGACGAACGTCGGGAAGCGGCGGCCGGTTTCACCACCCTGCTGGACGCCGGGCGCACGACGCCGTCCGATCTCGAGAAGCTCGGGTTTTCGGTGCGGGACGGGGTGGACGCGGACACCGGGCGGCCGTACACGATCGCGACGAACGAGCCCGGCACCGAGCGGACCTGGGGGATGTACCTGATCGACCGCTCCGCGCCGCCGTCACTGGTCATCGAGGTTCCGCACCCGGCGTCGGACCTGCGGACGGAGTTGTTCGGCCTCGACTACTTCCAGCGGGTGCCGGGCGCGGTCCTGCTGATCGCGGGCGCGCACCGGAAGGCCGACGACGGGCACGCCGACGTCGCGCACGAAGTGGACTCCGTGTTCCACGTCGTGGCGGCGTCCCTCGCCGGACGCGGGATGACACAGGTACAGCTGCACGGCTTCGACGACCAGAACATGCCGGACGACGACATCGTGCTGTCGTCGGGCATGTCGGCGGCCGGGGATCCCGTCCGGCGCGCGGCGGACCGGCTCGCCGACGGCGGATTCTCCGTTTGCCGGGCGTGGGTTTCGTCGTGCGGTGCGCTGGAAGGGATGAAGAACGTCCAGGGCAAGGCCGCGGCCGAGGAAGGCACGGCCTTCTTGCACGTGGAGATGAGCCGTACCGTCCGCGAGTCCGGCACCGCCCGCGCCGACGTGATCCGGGCCTTCACCGAAGCCGACCTCCGCAAGCCCTGAGCCGCGGGCGGCCGCAACCGCGTCAAACGCCTGCCCCGCACACCGACTACCCTGGGAAGCCGCCGGTCCGTACCGGCACGCCACAACGACCCAGCTGGAGCGTGCACACCCGTGTTCGACACCCTCTCCGATCGGCTCACGTCCGCCCTGCAGACCCTGTCGCGCAAGGGCAGGCTCTCCGACGCCGACATCGACGCCACCGCGCGTGAGATCCGGATCGCGCTGCTCGAGGCGGACGTCGCGCTGTCGGTGGTCAAGGACTTCATCGCCCGGATCAAGGAGCGCGCCAAGGGCGCCGAGGTGCACGGCGCGCTGAACCCGGCGCAGCAGGTCATCAAGATCGTCAACGAGGAACTCGTCACCATCCTCGGCGGCGAGACCAGGCGGCTCACGTTCGCGAAGAACCCGCCGACGGTCATCATGCTCGCGGGTCTGCAGGGTGCCGGTAAGACCACCCTCGCCGGCAAGCTCGCGCTGTGGCTGAAGAAGCAGGGCCACGCGCCGCTGCTGGTCGCCTGTGACCTCCAGCGCCCCAACGCCGTCACGCAGCTGCAGGTGGTCGGCGAGCGCGCGGGCGTCACCACGTTCGCGCCCGAACCCGGCAACGGCGTCGGCGACCCGGTCGACGTGGCCCGCCGTGCCATCGACGAGGCCAAGCGCGCCCAGCACGACATCGTCCTCGTCGACACCGCCGGCCGTCTCGGTGTCGACGAAGAGCTGATGAAGCAGGCCGCGGACATCCGCGACGCCGTGACGCCGGACGAGACGCTGTTCGTCGTCGACGCGATGATCGGTCAGGACGCGGTCACCACGGCCGAGGCGTTCCGCGACGGCGTCGGATTCACCGGCGTCGTGCTCACCAAGCTCGACGGTGACGCCCGCGGTGGTGCCGCGCTGTCGGTCCGCCAGGTCACCGGCCAGCCGATCCTGTTCGCGTCGAACGGTGAGAAGCTCGAGGACTTCGACCTCTTCCACCCGGACCGGATGGCCAGCCGGATCCTCGGCATGGGTGACGTGCTCAGCCTCATCGAGCAGGCCGAACAGCATTTCGACCAGGAGAAGGCCGAGCAGACCGCGGCCAAGCTCGGCAGCGGCCAGCTCACCCTGGAGGACTTCCTCGAGCAGATGCTCGCGGTCCGCAAGATGGGCCCGATCGGCAACCTGCTCGGCATGCTGCCCGGCGCCGGGCAGATGAAGGACCAGCTCGCGCAGGTCGACGACAAGCACCTCGACAAGCTGCAGGCGATCATCCGCGGGATGACCCCCGCCGAACGCGACGACCCGAAGATGATCAACGCTTCGCGCCGCCTGCGGATCGCGAAGGGGTCCGGCGTCGCCGTCCGCGACGTCAACGACCTGGTCAACCGGTTCTTCGAAGCGCGCAAGATGATGGCGCAGATGGCGGGCCGCTTCGGCTTCGGCGGCGGAGGCGGCGGCAGCAAGAACCGCAAGGGCAAGAAGGGGAAGAAGGGCAAGGGGCGCGGCCCGACGCAGCCCAAGATCCGCGGCGGGTTCCCCGGTGGCATGCCGATGCTGCCCCCGGGCGGGATGCCCGGTGGCCCTGGCGGCGGGATGCCGGACCTCTCCCAGCTCGGCGGGATGAACGACGTACCCGGCTTCGACCCCAAGAAGTTCAAGTTCCCGAAGGACAAGTAGCCGTGGAGGCTCTGCACCTGGCGGGGGTCGTCCTGCCGGACGGCGAGCACCGCGAGCTGTGGATCACCGGCGGCCGGATCACGGGTGAACCGGTCGCCGGGGCGGAAACCGTTGTCCGGGAAGGCTTTCTCGTTCCCGGACTGGTCGACGCGCATTGCCATCCCGGGATCGGGGTCGGCGGCGCGACCACCCTCGAAGAGGCCGCAGCGCAGGCGATCACCGGTCGCGACGCCGGGACCTTGCTGATCCGCGACTGCGGGCTGCCGATCGACGTCCGGCCGCTGCAGGAACGCGCCGACCTGCCGCGGATCATCCGCGCCGGACGGCACCTGGCCCTGCGCAAGCGCTACATCCCCGGTCTCGGCATCGAGCTCGAAGACCCGGCCGAACTCCCGAAGGCGGTCGCCGAGCAGGCCAGGGACGGCGACGGGTGGGTCAAGCTCGTCGGCGACTGGATCGACCGCGGGATCGGCGATCTCGCGCCGCTCTGGCCCGACGACGTCCTCGCCGAGGCCATCGCGGTCGCGCACGCCGAGGGCGCCAGGGTGACCGCGCACGTGTTCGGCCAGGCCGCGCTGCCCGGGTTGATCGGCGCGGGGATCGACTGCCTCGAACACGGCACCGAACTTTCGGCCGACCAGCTGGGGGTGCTCGCCGAACGCGGGATCGCGCTCGTGCCGACGCTGATCAACATCGAGAACTTCCCCGGTATCGCCGAAAAGGCGGGCAAGTACCCGGTGTACGCCGAACACATGCGGGCGCTGCACGCCGGCGTCGGGACGATGGTCTCGACGGCGATCGAGGCCGGGGTCGCGGTGTATGCGGGGAGCGACGCGGGCGGCATGGTCGAGCACGGCAGGCTCGTCGACGAGATCGAGGCGCTGCACAAGGCGGGCATGTCCGCCGAGCAGGCGCTGGCTTCGGCTTCGTGGGCGGCCCGCGACTGGCTGGGCGTGCCGGGAATCATCGACGGCGCCTCGGCCGATCTGCTGGTCTACCCGTCCGATCCGCGTGAGGACCTCGCGGTGCTGCGGCATCCGAGCCACATCGTCCTGCGTGGCAAGATCTACGCGTAGCTGAAGGGGACTTTCCCCGCATCTCACTAGGTGAAGGACGCTTTACCCCCATCGCATGCGGGGAAAGCGTCCTTCAGCCCCCTGACCCGACTCCACCTGTGACCGGAGCGGCACTTAGCGTGGAGGCGTGGTGGACGACGGGCAGGCTCGCGAGCGTCTGGTGCTCGGAGCGCACTGGGGATTCGTAGCGTTCTTCGCGGGTATCGCCGGATACCACCTCGTCACGCTCGTCATGAGCTTCGTGCTGTCGGGTCGCTTCGGCGGCTACGACCCGCTCGAACTCCGTGACGTCGGCCCGCTGCTGATCCTCGCGTTCCTGCCGACCCTCGTGCTCGGCCTCGGCCCCGTGGCCGGCTCCCGGGTCTGGGGACAGGGACTCCGCGCGGATTTCGGGCTCAAGCCCACCTGGCGCGACGTCCGGATCGGGCTCGCCTGCGGAGCGGCCGCGCTCGCCGCCGGCTACCTCCTCAACCTGCTGCTGCTCGCCGTCTACGGGACCGACAGCACCGACAGGACCATCTCCGACGTCTCGCCCGGCCCGATCACCGAACTGTCCGGCACCACCGAAGGCGACACTGTCTGGCTGGTGGTGGCCGCGGCCATCGTCGTCTTCGCCGCCCCGGTCACCGAAGAACTGCTCTTCCGCGGCACCCTCTGGAACGCGATGGGCTTCCACCGCCTGCCCTCGTGGGTGATCCTGCTGGTCACCGCGCTGGTGTTCGCCCAGCTGCACGGGGAGGCCGCGCGCACGATCGCGCTGTTCGGCCAGGGCATCGCCATCGGACTCGCCCGGTATCTTTCCGGCCGGGTGAGCGCGGCCGTCATCGCGCACGCCGCCAACAACCTCCCACCGGCGGTATTGCTCTTCGCAGCGAGGTGATCGCCGGGCCGGGCGGTTAGAGTCTTTGAGTAACCGAACGATCACCGGAGGATCGGCGTGACCGTATCTCAGCCAAGGGAGCCGATCCCCGAGGCCGCGCCGCCCGACGAACTCACTGCCGGAGGTGCGGTGGCCGTACCCGACACGCCACCGCCGCATCGCTGGGGGTTCGGGGCCTTTCTGCTGGTGGAGGCCGTCCTCCTCGCGACCGCGGCATTCGTCAGCGTCCTGCTCGGCGACGTCCAGCCCGGCCAGCCCCTGCCGATGCGCGTGGTGCTGCTGGGCACGATGGTGCCGACGATGATCGCCGCCGGGGTCGCGCTGCTGATCACCCGGCTCCGCGGCAACGGCCCGTTCACCGACCTCCGGATCGGCTGGTGCTGGGCCGACGTCAAGATCGGGCTCAAGCTGGGCGTGGTCGGGCTCGGGTTCACCTCGCTCGCCGCCTACGTGTGGACACAGATCGTCGGCGACGCGAACGCGACCTCGGCGATCAGCGCGCTCGTGGAGGACCGGCGGATGTCGGTCTCGGCGGCCGTCGTCATGTTCATCTACCTGTGGCTGATCGGGCCGATCTGCGAGGAGATCATCTACCGCGGCCTCCTGTGGGGCGCCGTGGAGCGGTTGACGTGGCGCACCGAGCGCTGGGGGAGGATCGCGGCGTTCCTGGTCTCGACGGCCGTTTTCGCGGCGAGCCACCTCGAACCGCTGCGCACCACGCTGCTCCTGGTGATCGCGATCCCGATCGGGCTGGCCAGGGTGTTCACCGGACGGCTGCTCGGCAGCGTCGTCGCCCACCAGGTGAACAACTTCCTCCCGGCCGTGACGATCCTGCTCGCCTCGCTCGGGATAGCCGCGTTCTGACGGCCGGTCGGCGTCTGGCAGAATGTACGCTTGCCTGCTTTGGCCGGACCCTCTCACCGTGCCCAAGCTTCGGACCTTCGGGTGCGCGCAGCCGTTCCCCACTCGGCTGGCGTGCGCCTTCCACCTGCATCAGAGAGAACTGAGGAGTACCCACACCCGTGGCCGTCAAGATCAAGCTGCAGCGTCTCGGCAAGATCCGTGCGCCGTACTACCGGATCATCGTCGCCGATGCGCGCACCCGCCGTGATGGCAAGGCCATCGAGACGATCGGCAAGTACCACCCCAAGGAGGAGCCCAGCCTCATCGAGGTGAACTCCGACCGCGCCCAGCACTGGCTGTCCGTCGGCGCCCAGCCGACCGAGCCGGTCCAGCGCATCCTCGAGATCACCGGTGACTGGCAGAAGTTCAAGGGCCTGCCGGGCGCCGAGGGCACCCTGAAGGTCGCCGAGCCGAAGCCGTCGAAGCAGGACCTCTTCAACGCCGCGCTCGCCGCCGCCGGTGACGCTCCCTCCACCGAGGCCACCACCCCGAAGAAGAAGTCCGCCCCGAAGAAGGCCGAAGCCGACAAGGCCGAGGCCGCCGAGGGTGACAAGGCCGAGGCGTGAGTTTCCTCGCTGACTCCCTCGAACACCTGGTGCGCGGGATCGTCGACAACCCGGACGAGGTCCGGGTCGAGCTGCTGACCACGCGTCGTGGCCGCACGCTCGAGGTGCATGTGCACCCCGACGATCTCGGCAAGGTGATCGGCCGGGGCGGTCGCACGGCGACCGCCCTGCGCACCGTCATGGGCGGCATCGGTGGCCGCGGCGTCCGCGTGGACGTCGTCGACACCGATCGCTGACCAGGGACACAACGGGATGGACGTCGTAGTCGGCCGGATCGCCAAGGCGCACGGAATCCGCGGGGAACTCGCGGTGGACGTGCGCACGGACTCGCCGGAACAGCGGTTCGCGGTCGGTTCGGCCGTCACGACGAAGCTGCGTGACGGCAGCAGCAGAAACCTCACCATCGCAGCCGCCCGCGAACACAGCGGGCGGCTGCTGGTGCGTTTCGAAGAGGTGCTGACCAGGGATGTCGCGGAGACCCTCCGCGGCGCCCTGCTGATCGCCGACACCTCGACGCTGCCGCCGACCGAAGACCCCGACGAGTTCTACGACCACGAACTCGAAGGACTGAGCGCCGAACTCGGCGACGGAACGGTCATCGGCAAGGTGATCGAAGTCGTGCACTCGCCGGCCGGCGAGCTGCTGTCGATCGAGCACGACGGCCGTGAGGTGCTCGTGCCGTTCGTGAAGGCGATCGTCCCGGCCGTCGACGTCGCGGGCGGACGCGTGGTCCTCGACCCGCCGGAAGGTCTGCTGGACGCCTGATGCGCCTCGACGTCGTCACGATCTTCCCCGAATACCTCGACCCGCTCCGCGCCGCTCTGCTCGGGCGCGCGATCGACCGCGGCCTCATCGAGGTCGGCGTGCACGACCTCCGGGACTGGACGCACGACGTCCACCGCGCGGTCGACGACGCCCCGTACGGCGGCGGGCCCGGCATGGTGATGAAACCGCAGATCTGGGGCCCCGCCCTGGACGACGTCTGCGGCGAGAACACCCGCCTCGTGGTCCCCACACCGGCCGGACGGCCGTTCACCCAGGCCATGGCGCATCAGTACGCCGCCGAGGAGCACCTGGTGTTCGCGTGCGGCCGCTACGAGGGCATCGACCAGCGGGTGATCGACGACGCCGCGCGGCGGATGCCCGTCGACGAGGTCTCGATCGGCGACTACGTGCTGGTCGGCGGCGAGGCGGCGGTGCTGGTGATGGTCGAGGCCGTCGTCCGGCTGCTGCCCGGGGTGCTCGGGAACGCCCGTTCCGCCGAGGAGGACTCGTTCTCCGACGGTCTTCTCGAAGGCCCCAGCTACACGCGGCCGGAGGTCTGGCGGGACCTGGCCGTGCCGGACGTCCTGCGTTCCGGCAACCACGCGCTGATCGACCGCTGGCGCCGTGACCAGGCGCTGGAGCGGACCGTGCGGCGCAGGCCCGAACTGATCGGGCAACTGCCGGAAGGTAGTCTCGACAAGCACGATCTCAAGGTCCTCGAACGGTTGGACGAGGGCACCGGCCAGGCCGGGTCAAGCACCTGAGTCCTGGTCTGCAATACTTGACAGGTTGGCGTGAGCGGACGCGCGAATTTGTACTCCGGACATTGGCCGGAGTCAGATGCGCGAGGTCGGCCGGAACGCCATCAGCCCCCGGGTAGGTCGCAGTGCCCGACACTGCGCGCCCAAGCTGCACGTAAGCCATACGAAGACGAGGACGGACCACCGATGAACACCCTGGACGCGCTGGACGCGCAGTCACTGCGTTCCGACATCCCGGACTTCCGACCGGGCGACACGCTCAAGGTTCACGTCCGCGTCATCGAGGGCAACCGCGAGCGTAACCAGATCTTCCAGGGCGTCGTGCTGCGTCGCCAGGGCGGCGGCATCCGCGAGACCTTCACGGTCCGCAAGGTGTCGTTCGGCATCGGCGTGGAGCGCACCTTCCCGGTGCACTCGCCGAACATCGCCGAGGTCGAGGTCTTCAAGCGCGGCGACGTCCGCCGGGCGAAGCTGTACTACCTCCGCGAGCTGCGCGGCAAGGCCGCCAAGATCAAGGAACGCCGCGAAAACCGCGAGACGACCTCCGCCAAGTAGGTAGTCACACGGTTACAGGTAACCTGGCGTCGTGGTCGAACCCGTGTCCCAGAACACCTCCGAAGACGAGCCCGATCGCCCCGAAGAAGAGCGTCCCACCCGGGCCTCTCGACGGGGCCGGTCCGGCTCCAAGAAATTCGGCAAGGTCAACAAGAAGCGGTCGTTCTGGAAGGAACTGCCGATCCTGATCGTCGTCGCACTCGTGCTGACGATCTTGATCCAGCAGTTCCTCGCCAAGGTCTACATGATCCCCTCGGGATCGATGGAGACCACCTTGCACGGCTGCGCGGGGTGCACGGGCGACCGGATCCTGGTCGACCGGATCACGTACGACTTCACCGATCCCGGCCCGGGCGACGTGGTGGTCTTCAAGGGACCGCCGGCGTGGGCGGGCGAGATCGACACGCCGGAGTCCAGCAACATCTTCGTCAGCGGCTTCCGCGCGCTGGGTTCCCTGATCGGATTCGCGCCGCCGGACGAGCGCGACTTCGTCAAGCGGATCATCGCGGTCGGCGGCCAGACGGTGCAGTGTTGCGACAACAACCGTGTGGTCGTGGACGGCAAAGCACTCGACGAGCCGTACGTGCACTGGGAAGAGGGCATGGCCCCCACCGAGAAGCCGTTCGAGCCGGTCAAGGTGCCCGCCGGATACGTCTGGGTGATGGGCGACAACCGCAACAACTCGAGCGACTCCCGGTTCCAGGGCGGCGGCGGCGTGAACGGCGCGGTCCCGGTCGACAACATCATCGGGAAGGCGCGCGTCATCGTGCTCCCGCCCGGCCGCTGGGGTGGCGTTTCGGACCACAACCCGCAGGCGAACGCCCAGCCGCTGGCGCTGGGCGCGCCCGCGTGGCAGCAGGGGCTTCCCCTGGGCGTCGGCATCGCCGCCGCGTGGCCCGTGGTCTTCCTCGGCAGGCGAATGTCGTCCGGAGTGCGCAAGGCGGTCGACCGGAGGCGGTAAAGGCCTTGAGAGTTCCTGTACCGCTCACACCGGCTGAGCCGCTTCGGCCGCCGAGAGCTGTGGTGCGTGGTGACCTCTTCTGGGGGTTGCAGGGTGCGCTGGACCGGCGGGGCCTCGGGCCCGTCGCCGGAGTCGACGAGGCAGGGCGCGGTGCTTGCGCCGGCCCGCTCGTCGTGGCCGCGTGCGTCCTGCGTCCCGGAGACGCCGCCCGGCTGCCCGAACTCACCGATTCGAAGGTGCTCACGGCCAAGGCCCGCGATCGCGTCTACGACCGGGTCGTCCAGCGTGCGCTCGACTATTCGGTCATCGTGATCTCCGCGGCCGAGGTCGACCTCTTCGGTATCCACGTGATGAACCTCGAAGGCATGCGGCGCGCCGTCTCGGCGCTGAGGAAGACCCCTGGCTACGTCCTGACCGACGGATTCCGCGTCTCCGGACTGCCCGCGCCGAGCGTGCCGGTGATCAAGGGGGACAAGGCCGTCGCGTGCGTGGCGGCCGCGTCGGTGCTGGCCAAGGTCACCCGCGACCGGATCATGGGCGACCTGCACGACGTGCACCCGCATTACGGCTTCGACGTGCACAAGGGGTACAGCACCACCGAGCACAGCGCGGCGCTGACCACGCACGGTCCGAGTCCGGTGCACCGCTGGTCGTACGCGAATGTGGCCACCGCGGCCGCCGCGCATCGAGCGCGACCGCCTCACCCGGTGGTGCTGACCGTCGCCGCCCTGGAAAACCCGAGCGTGCCGATACGTGCCCTCAGCCCCTACGTGGGTAACAATGAACGCTCCGCCGCTGGAGTAGCAGCAGAATCGCGAGGAGGGGCGCGGATTTCATGAGCGCAGAGGATCTCGAGAAGTACGAGACCGAGATGGAGCTCTCGCTTTACCGCGAGTATCGCGACATCGTCGGCCAGTTCTCGTACGTGGTGGAGACCGAGCGGCGGTTCTATCTGGCCAACGCCGTCGACGTGCAGGTGCGCGACGGCGGCGGTGAGGTGTACTTCGAGGTCCGCATGTCCGACTCGTGGGTCTGGGACATGTACCGGCCGGCCAGGTTCGTCAAGCACGTACGGGTCATCACGTTCAAGGACGTCAACGTCGAGGAACTCGACAAACCGGATCTCCGGCTGCCGGAAGACGGTCCGTTCTCCGGCTGAGTCTTTCTCGCGACCACCTGAAGGCCCCCTTCGCCACGTCCAGCGTGGTGAAGGGGGCCTCTAAGTAGCGCCGGATCACGCTTTACGGTCAAACGGTAGTCAATCGGACATTTCTGCCCAACTTGTGTCCCTTGTGGACGACGAAGAACGCCGGGTGACCGCCCCCCGAAGACCCCTCGCCGCTTCTAGCGCCGATGTCTGACACCGGAGCCCGGACCAAGAGGTCGCAAGCGCGGTGAAGGGCCCTTTCCCCGCATGCGATGCGACGAAAGCGCCCTTCACCGCGTGAGATGAGGGGAAAGGGCCCTTCACCCCGTCCCAGCCCACGGTCGAGAAGTAGCGGCGCCCGTAGCACAGGGTGCCGACAGGTGGAGGTCGGCGGAGCCTCGGCGGGCTCGAGTTATCCACAACACCCCGGTTATCCACAGGCTGGCGAATCGAGTCTGTTCGGCACCGGCTCACCCTGGCAGCGTTGATCGCACACGCACCGTGACGATCGCTGAGGGGGATCGAGATGATGAGCACGGCCGAACAGCCGTCCGCCGGGGCACCGCATATCGAGCTGGGGCGGTGGGGTGAAGACCTGGCGGCCCGGCATCTGGAGAAGACGGGCTACGTCGTCCTGAGCCGGAACTGGCGCTGCCGCGACGGTGAACTGGACCTCGTCGCGACCGACAAGAAACGCCTCGTGTTCTGCGAGGTGAAGACGAGGACGGGGCTGGGCTTCGGCAGCCCCGCCGAGGCCGTGACCCCGGCCAAGGCGGACCGCATCCGCCGTCTCGCGCATCAGTGGCAGCGCGCGTTCATGCTCCGCTGGTGCCCGGTCCGCTACGACATCATCGCGATCGTCGCCCGACCCGGTTCCCGGCCGCAGGTGCGGCACATCAAGGCGGCGTTCTGAGTGGCACTGGCGAAGGCATGGTCCGTCGCGCTGCTCGGCGTCGACGGCAGGATGATCGAGATCGAGGCCGATATCGGCGGCGGGTCGCCGAAGGTGACGATGGTCGGCCTGCCCGACACCGGGCTTAAGGAGGCCAAAGACAGGGTCCGCTCCGCCGTCCGCAATTCGCGCGAGAAGTGGCCGGACGAAAGGGTGATCCTCGGCCTCTCCCCGGCGAACCTGCCGAAGGTGGGGTCCGGCTACGACCTGGGCATCGCGGCGGCGGTCCTGGCCGCGACGGGTTCGGTTCCGGCCACGAAGCTGCTCCACACCGTGCTGCTGGGCGAACTCGCCCTCGACGGCCGGGTACGGGCGGTCCGCGGGGTCCTGCCGGGACTGCTGGCGGCACGCAACGCCGGGTACCGGCGGGCGGTCGTGCCCGCCGAGTCCTTGTTCGAAGCCGCCCTCGTGGACGGTCTGGAGGTCGGCGGGGTGGCCAGGCTGAGCGATTTCGTGGACTGGCTCAAGGGAGAGGGCGAACTCGTGCGGCCGGAGCCGTCCGTCGCCCAGGAGCCGGTGCGGGTGCCCGATCTCGCCGACGTCGTCGGACAGCCGGAAGCCCGGTGGGCGCTGGAGGTGGCCGCGGCGGGTGGGCATCACCTGCTCATGACCGGTCCTCCCGGGGTGGGCAAGACGATGCTCGCGAAACGCCTCCCCGGACTCCTCCCTCCCCTGACAGCCGAGGAGTCGTTGCAGGTCACCGCGGTCCACTCGATCGACGGTTCCCTGTCGCGGTCCGCCCCGATGGTCACCGTGCCGCCGTTCGTCGCGCCGCATCATTCGATCAGCGTGCCCGCGCTCATCGGCGGCGGCAGCGGTCTCGCCGTGCCCGGCGCCATCAGCCGGGCGCACCGGGGCATCTTGTTCCTCGACGAGGTTTGCGAGTTCGGACCGGAACGGCTGGAGTCGCTGCGCACGGTGCTCGAAGAGGGCGAAGTGCGGATCGCGAGGGTGAAGGGTTCCGTCCGGTACCCGGCACGCTTCCAATTGGTGCTGGCGACCAACCCCTGTCCCTGTGCCCCCACGAAGGACGCCGACTGCACGTGTTCGGCGGCCGCGCGAAGGCGGTACTGGGGACGACTGTCCGGCCCCTTACTCGATCGGGTGGATCTGAGGGTCCGGCTGCGGCCGCTCTCCGCGCTCAGCGCGCACCTGAGTGACCTGCCCGAACCGTCGTCGGCCGTCCGGGAACGGGTGCTGGAGGCTCGCGAACGAGCCGGGAAACGCTGGGCGGAGCACGGCTGGCCATCGAACGCGGAGGTGCCCGGCCCGGCATTGCGCCGCGAATTCGCTCTTCCTCCGCAGGTCACGGCGCTACTGGACCGCGCACTGGAGCGGGGAGCGATCACCGCACGTGGTGCGGACCGTTGTCTTCGCATCGCGTGGACGCTCGCCGATCTGAAGGGTGCCGACAGGCCGGAAGCCGACGAGGTCGCGGCGGCCTTGAACTTTCGGGAGAGGTCATCCTGATGAGTGAATTCGAGGCCGAACGGATCGCCCGGTCGTACCTCCTGCGCGTGGCCGAACCGCCGGCTCCCGCGCTGGCCGATTTCGTCGGCGAGCACGGTCCGGTCGTGGCCGCGGAACGGGTGCGGCTGGCCGATTGCCCGGCGAAGGTGCGCGACGAGACGGCCGCACGGCGCGCACATGACTACGCCGAGCGGGATCTGGTGCGGGCGGCGGCGGGGGAGACCCGGCTCGTCATCCCGGAAGACGACGAGTGGCCTGCTTGGCCGCTGCTCTCGCTGGCCGTCGCCCGGGGCAGGGGTGTCTCCGGTGTGGCCTCTCCGCTGGCGCTGTGGGTCCGCGGCCCGGCCAGGCTCGACGAGGCGGTGGACCAGGCGATCGCGATCGTCGGTGCCCGCGCGGCGACCGAGTACGGCGAGCACCACGCGGCCGAGGTGGGCTATCACCTGGCGAGCCGCGGGATACCGGTGTTCTCGGGGGCGGCGTACGGCATCGACGGCGCGGCCCACCGCGGCGCGCTGAGCGCGTCCGGCACGACGGTCGCCCTGCTCGGCTGCGGGATCGACGCCGGTTACCCGGCCCAGCACGCGACCTTGTTGCGCACCATCGGGAAGACGGGCGCGGTGGTCAGCGAGTACCCGCCGGGCACCCCGCCCGCGAGACATCGCTTCCTCGTCCGGAACCGGCTGATCGCTGCGCTCACCGAAGGGACCGTCGTGGTGGAGGCGGGCAGGCGCAGTGGTGCGCGGAACACCGCGGGGACGGCCGCGGCCCTGGGCAAGGTCGTGATGGCGCTGCCGGGACCGGTGTCGTCGGGGATGTCCGCCGGCTGCCACGCGCTGATCCGCGAGGGCGAGGCCACGCTGGTGACCTCGGTGGACGAGATCCTCGAGACCGCCGGACGGCTCGGGCACCAGGCCGCGGATCCGGCGAGACCGCGCCGCCGCACCGACCGGCTCGGTCCGGAGGCCTCGCGCGTGCACGACGCGCTGTCCGAACGATCGGCCAAGCCGGAGGAGCGGATCGCGGCCGAATCCGGCATCCCGGTGGAGCGCATCCGTTCGCTGCTGCCCGAGCTGGAACTCGACGGTTTCGCGGAAAGGGGTGACGCAGGGTGGCGAAGACGGGCGGGCAGGACCTGACTGGCCTACACCTGAGACGCCATCCCGGCACGATCCGACCACGGACACCGCAACAAGGTGCGGCGATACTTGACCATCCGCCGTACATCGCGCAGCGTGATCGGCATGCCGTCGACCGAAGGTCCCCACGGCACGGGAAAACGCGTCCGCAAGCACGATTCGCGCGCCGCCCGTGCCGCGCTTCCGGAGCCTGTCCGGAAGCTGATCGACGACTACGAGCGGCACCTTTCCCTGGAACGCGGGCTGTCCGCGCATACGGTCCGGGCCTATCTCGGCGATGTGGTGTCGCTGACGGGCTTCGTGGACGCGAACGGCGGCCGGTTCTCCGACCTCGACATTCAGACGCTGCGCGGCTGGCTCGCCCGGCAACGCGAGGAAGGGGCCAGCCGGACGACGCTGGCCAGGCGGGCGGCGGCGGCCCGCACCTTCACCGCGTGGGCTCACCGGGCCGGGGCGCTCGCGACCGATCCGGGCGGCCGGCTGGTGGCACCGCGCGCGCATCGCAAGCTCCCCGGGGTCCTCCGGGCCGAGCAGGCGAGCGAGGTCATGCGATTCTCAGCCGCCGGTGCCGAACAGCGGGACCCGGTGGCCTTGAGGGACAGTGCCATCGTGGAACTGCTTTATGCGACCGGTGTGCGGGTCTCCGAACTGTGCGGGCTGGACGTGGGCGACGTCGATTTCTCCCGCCGGGTCGTGCTCGTGCTGGGCAAGGGCGGCAAGGAACGCGTGGTGCCGTTCGGTGTCCCCGCCGAAACGGCGGTGCGGGCGTGGCTGGACGAGGGCAGGGGAAAGCTCGCCGCCGCGGCGAAGGGCAAGGCGGAGGCCGCGCTCTTCCTGGGGGCACGGGGCGGCAGGCTCGATCCGCGGGCGGCCCGCCGGGTGGTCCACGACGCCGTCGGCTCGGTGCCGGGCGCGAACGACATGGGGCCGCACGGCCTGAGGCATTCGGCGGCCACTCATCTGCTCGAAGGCGGTGCCGATCTTCGGAGCGTTCAGGAACTGCTTGGTCACGCTACGCTGGCTACCACGCAGCTCTACACTCATGTGACCGTCGATCGGCTGAAGGCGATCCACGACCGCGCACACCCCCGGGCCCGATGATGCCGGGGAGGACTCGGCAGGTGACCCGGCGGACCGAACCGGCGGCGCACGCGCATCCGCACGAGCACGGAGACCATCCTGAGTCGCATGCTGAGAACGGCGGTCCGATGACCGCCGACCCACATGTCACCGAAGCCGCCGGGAAACACCGTCCCGGCGGGGACGGTCCTGCCGTCGCGCCCGAAGCGCGGACGAGTTACGAGGTGGACGCCGGGATCCAGGCGCTGTGGCGCGAGTTCACCGAGTCGCCGGACCAGGTCGTGCGCGACAGGCTCGTGCTGCACTACGCCCCGCTGGTCAAGTACGTCGCGGGCCGGGTCGGCACCGGCCTGCCGACCCATGTCGACGTCGGCGACCTCATCCAGTCCGGGATCTTCGGCCTGGTCGACGCGATCGAGAAGTTCGAGCCCGCCAGGGGCCTGCGCTTCGAGACCTACGCGATGCAGCGCATCCGCGGCGCGATCCTCGACGACCTCCGCTCCCAGGACTGGGTCCCGAGGGCGGTGCGCAGCAAGGCCCGCGAGGCCGAACGCGCGCTGGAACGCCTCGGCGCCCGGCTGAACCGCACGCCGACCGACGCCGAACTGGCGGCCGAACTCGAAATCAGTGTCGACGACCTGCGCGAGTTCTACGGCCAGATGCAGCTGACCAGCGTCATCGCCCTGGAAGACCTCGTCGCCGCCGGCAAGGACAGCGGCTCGCTGGTCGACACCCTGCCCGACGACGGCGCCGTCGACCCGGTGGCCGTCCTGGTCGACCAGGACAACCGCCGCCAGCTGGCGCAGGCGATCGCCCAGCTCACCGAACGCGACCGGATCGTGGTCGGTCTCTACTACTTCGAGAGCCTGACGCTGGCCGAGATCGGCAAGGTCCTCGGCGTCACCGAGTCGCGGGTCAGTCAGCTGCACACGCGGGCCGTCATGCGGCTGCGCGCGAAGCTGGTCGAGCAGGCTTGAAAAGCTAGCCTCCTTCCCACGGTTTCAGGCGGATCTCCGCCGGTTCGCCGATCAGTGCGAGCGGGTCGACGTACTCCCCGCCTCGCTGGACGCCGAAGTGGAGGCACGCCGGCTCCGGACAGCCCGGATGCCCGGCCGCGAGCGTCCCGAGCACCTGGCCCCGGTACACCTGATCACCCGCGGTGACGGACGGGGTGAGCGGCTGATAGGTGGTGTGGAGGCCGCCGTCGTGATCGAGCGAGACCACCCCGACACCGGCCACCTGCCCGGCGAACATCACCACCCCTTCGGCGGCCGCGAGCACGTTCGCGCCCGGCGCGGAGGCCAGGTCGACGCCGCGATGACCGGGGCCGTACGGGGTCGCCGGCGGTTCGAAATACCTGGTGACGCTGGGTGCCGAAGAGAGCGGCCAAGAGAGGCGTCCTTGCGGCGAAGGGGCGCCCCTGGCCGTCCCCGGCGTGGCGAACGCGGCCAAGAGCGCGAGCACGGTCGCGAGGATCGCGACGCGGGGCAGTGCCCTCGGCCGTCCGGGACGGCGGTGCCTGCCGCCGTTGCGGTCGATCGCGACGGAATGCCTGGTGACAGGGCGGGAACAGGTCGTCATGGTCATGTGTTCCAGCCTGCGGGCCCGGCGTGGCGCGTGGGGCGCGCCGGGGGAATCTGTGGATAACCGAGCCGGTTGTGGACAACCGCTCTCATCAGGGGCTGCCGGTGCGGTAGGCGGTGGCGACAGGGAGTAGACTCTTTTGCGCGGTCCGCGGCAGCGGACTGACTTCGCGTGCACGTGCGCGCTCCCGATGGCCGATCTCCTCACGGAGGGTCAGGACAACCGGGGGCACACGGTCCGGCGGTCCCTGGAATCACTTCGCTCCCGGGTCCGGGCCGGAGCATCTGCACCAGGGCGATCGGCCACCCGGCCGAGAGCGACGAACCGAGCAAGCGCGATCCCGGCCGGGCCGGGCGCGCACGACACAGAAGAGGTTGATTCCGGCAATGGCCGTCGTCACCATGAAGCAGCTGCTCGACAGCGGCGTGCACTTCGGGCACCAGACCCGTCGGTGGAACCCGAAGATGAAGCGCTACATCTTCACCGAGCGCAATGGCATCTACATCATCGACCTGCAGCAGACGCTGACCTACATCGACCGTGCGTTCGAGTTCATCAAGGAAACCGTCGCGCACGGCGGCACCATCATGTTCGTCGGCACGAAGAAGCAGGCCCAGGAGGCCATCGCGGCCGAAGCCTCGCGCGTGGGCATGCCCTACGTGAACCAGCGCTGGCTCGGCGGCATGCTGACCAACTTCCAGACGGTGCACAAGCGTCTTCTCCGCCTGAAGGAGCTCGAGTCGCAGGAGCAGACCGGCGGCTTCGCCGGCCTGACCAAGCGCGAAATCCTCACGCTCACCCGTGAGAAGGACAAGCTCGAGAAGACCCTCGGCGGTATCCGCGACATGGCCAAGGTGCCGAGCATCGTGTGGATCGTCGACACGAAGAAGGAGCACATCGCCGTCGGCGAGGCTCGCAAGCTGAACATCCCGGTCGTCGCGATCCTGGACACCAACTGCGACCCGGACGAGGTCGACTACCCGATTCCGGGTAACGACGACGCGATCCGTTCGGCCGCGCTGCTGACCAAGGTCGTGGCCGAGGCCGCCGCCGCCGGTCTGATGGCCCGCTCCAGCCGCAACGGTTCCTCCGCCGACGCCAAGCCCGAGGCGGGCGTCGCCACGGACGAGCCGCTGGCCGAGTGGGAGAAGGAGCTGCTCGCCGGCTCCGAGACCGCCGCCGCGGACGCCAAGGAAGCCGCCGCCGCGACCGAGGCCCCCACCGAGGCTCCGGCCGAGCAGGCCACCGCCTCCTCCTGATGCACCACGCCCGTGGGGCCGCCTCCGGGTGGCCCCACGGGTGACTTCCCACAAGACTTTCTCGTACCTGAAAAAGGACGGACACACCCACGATGGCGAACTACACCGCCGCAGACGTGAAGCGTCTCCGGGAGCTCACCGGCTCCGGCATGATGAACTGCAAGAAGGCGCTGGAGGAGAACGACGGCGACTTCGACAAGGCCGTCGAGTTCCTGCGCATCAAGGGCGCCAAGGACGTCGGCAAGCGCGCCGAGCGCGCCACCGCCGAGGGCCTCGTCGCCGGTGACGGCGGCGTGCTGATCGAGCTCGACTCCGAGACCGACTTCGTCGCGAAGAACGAGGACTTCCAGGCCCTCGCCGCGAAGATCGTCGAGGTCGCGAAGGCCGAGAAGACCAGCGACGTCGAGAAGCTGAAGGCCGCCTCGCTCGACGGCAAGACCGTCGACGAGCAGGTCCAGGAGCTGGCCGCCCGCATCGGCGAGAAGCTCGAGCTGCGCCGTGTCGCCGTCTTCGAGGGCAACACCACCACCTACCTGCACCGTCGCGGTGCGGACCTCCCGCCCGCCGTCGGCGTACTCATCGAGTACACCGGTGAGGGCGAGGCCGCCGCCGAGGCCGCCCGTGGCGCCGCCATGCAGGTCGCCGCGCTGAAGGCCAAGTTCCTCACGCGTGAAGAGGTCCCGGCCGACGTCGTCGAGAACGAGCGCCGCGTCGCCGAGGCCACCGCCCGCGAAGAGGGCAAGCCGGAGCAGGCCATGCCGAAGATCATCGAGGGCAAGGTCAACGCCTACTACAAGGACAACGTCCTGCTCGAGCAGCCGTCGGTCAAGGACAACAAGAAGACCGTCAAGGCCCTGCTCGACGAGGCCGGCGTGACCGTGAGCCGGTTCGCCCGGTTCGAGGTCGGCCAGGCCTGATCCCAGGCCGCGGAACACAAGAGTCACCACTGTGCCCCGTCTCCGTCCATCGGGGACGGGGCACAGTCGGGTTCAGAGCATTAGGGAGGGCGACATGGGTGTCCGGGTCGAAGGCGGATACCGGCGGGTGCTGCTGAAGCTGGGCGGCGAGATGTTCGGCGGCGGTTCCATCGGGGTTGATCCGGATGTGGTGCACTCGGTCGCTCAGCAGATCGCCGACGTCGCGCGGACGGGCGTGCAGATCGCCGTCGTGATCGGCGGCGGGAACTACTTCCGCGGCGCGGAACTGTCGCAGCGCGGCATGGACCGCGACCGCGCCGACTACATGGCGATGCTCGGCACCGTCATGAACTGCTTGGCACTGCAGGACTTCCTGGAGAAGGAGGGCCTGCCCACCCGCGTGCAGACCGCCATCACCATGGGCCAGGTCGCCGAGCCGTACATCCCGCGCCGCGCCGAGCGTCACCTGGAGAAGGGCCGCGTCGTCATCTTCGGCGCCGGGGTCGGCATGCCGTACTTCTCCACCGACACCGCCGCCGCGCAGCGCGCGCTCGAACTCGGCTGCGAGGCCGTCTTGATGGCGAAGGCCGTCGACGGCGTCTACACCGCGGACCCGAAGAGCGATCCGACCGCCGAGATGTTCCACGAGATCAGCCACCGCGAGGTGCTGGAACGGGACCTCAAGGTCGCCGACGCCACCGCGTTCAGCCTCTGCATGGACAACAACATGCCGATCATCGTGTTCAATCTGCTCACCGAGGGGAACATCGCTCGTGCGGTCAGTGGTGAGAGGATCGGCACCCTGGTCGACACCCCCGCCGACGGGGTTCCCGCGTAGTCCTGCTCTGATCTTCGCAACCGGTACGAATACACAACAACGGGAGTTGCCGTGATCGACGAGACCCTCCTCGACGCCGAGGAGAAGATGGAAAAAGCGGTGTCCGTCGCCAAGGAGGACCTGTCGTCGGTGCGCACCGGCCGGGCCCACCCTGGGATGTTCTCGCGCATTGTCGTCGAGTACTACGGCGCGCCGACCCCGCTGAACCAGATGGCGAGCGTCAACGTGCCCGAGGCCCGGATGGCGTTGATCAAGCCCTACGACCAGACCTCGCTCAACGCCATCGAGAAGGCGATCCGCGAGTCGGACCTCGGCGTCAACCCGAGCAACGACGGCAACGTGATCCGGATCGTCATCCCGCAGCTCACCGAAGAGCGCCGCAAGGAGATGGTGAAGGTCGCCAAGGCCAAGGGCGAGGACGCCCGCGTCTCCATCCGCAGCGTCCGCCGCAAGGCCAAGGAAGAACTCGACCGGATCAAGAAGGACGGCGAGGCGGGCGAGGACGAGGTCGTCCACGCCGAGAAGGAACTCCAGAACCTCACCGACACCTACACCCACAAGGTGGACGAGCTGGTGAAACACAAGGAAGCCGAGCTACTCGAGGTCTGATGAGCCAGGTGAGCGAGGAACGCGAGGACCGGGTGGACGCCCCGGAACCGGTTCCGGCCGAGAAGCCGGAACCGGCGAAGAAGGTTTCCCGCGCCGGCCGCAACCTGCCCGCCGCGATCGGGGTCGGGCTGCTGCTGGGGGCGGCGATCGTCACGTCCCTGCTCACCGTCCGGTTTCTGTTCATCGGCATCATCGCGATCGCCATCGCGGTCGGCACGATCGAGCTGGCCGGGGCGCTGAAGCGCGCGGCGGACATCCGGATCGCACTGGTCCCGGTGCTCGTCGGTGGTCAGGCGATGATCTGGCTGGCGTGGCCGTTCGGCCGCGAGGGCGCGCTGACGGCGTTCGTGCTGACGGTGCTGGTCTGCCTGCTGTGGCGGCTGCCCGGTGGCGCGGAAGGCTATCTGCGTGACATCAGCGCATCGGTCTTCGCCGCCGCGTACCTGCCGCTCTTCGGTGCCTTCGCCGCCATGCTCGTCCCGCCCGCGGACGGTGTCGGCCGCGTGCTGGCGTTCATGATCGGCGTCGTCGCTTCGGACACCGGCGGCTACATCGCCGGTGTGCTGGGCGGTAAGCATCCGATGGCGCCCAGCATCAGCCCGAAGAAGACCTGGGAAGGTTTCGCCGGTTCGCTGGTGGCCGGTGTGGTCGCGGGTGCGCTGACCTTGAGCCTGCTGCTCGACGGACACGCCTGGCAGGGTGTGCTGTTCGGCGCGGCGATCGTCTTGACCGCGACGCTGGGCGACCTCGTCGAGTCGCTGATCAAACGCGACCTCGGCGTCAAGGACATGGGTAACATGCTGCCGGGGCACGGTGGCCTGATGGACCGGCTCGACTCGTTGCTCCCGTCGGCCGTCGTCTCCTGGTTGCTGCTCTCCGCCTTCGTCCCTGTTTAGACCCAGGCGAAACTCATGTGACAAGTCCGGGGCACCGGGCCAAGGTCGGAGTATGCGAACTCAACGGATGAGTAAGCGACTTCTGACCCTGGTGCTGAGCGCGGTGACGTTCGGCGCCCTGACGACATCGGTGGCGGAGGCGGGCGAAAGCCTGGTCGTCCGCACCGATTCCGGTCCTGTTCGCGGGGTGAGTACCGGCGGATACCGGAGTTTCCAAGGCATTCCGTTCGCCGCGCCACCGGTCGGCGAGCTGCGCTGGACGCCACCACGGAGACCCGAACCGTGGACGGACGTGCGGGACGCGAGCAAACCCGGCCCGCGGTGCGCGCAGGGCCCTGGCCTCGGCTCCGCCCCGAGCGACAACGAGGATTGCCTGTATCTCAACGTGATCGGCCCGGCCAAGCCGGCGCACAGACCGCGTCCGGTGATGGTCTGGGTGCACGGTGGCGGGTTCACCTCCGGCGCCGGCAGCGACTACGACTTCAAGCGCCTCGCCCTCGGCGGGGACGTCATCGTGGTGACCGTGAACTACCGGCTGGGCGTGTTCGGTTTCTTCGGTCATCCCGAACTCGGGCGGGACTCCGGTTCCTTCGGCCTCCAGGACCAGCAGGCCGCTCTTCGCTGGGTGCAGCGCAACGCCCGCGCGTTCGGCGGGGATCCCCGGAACGTGACGCTGTTCGGCGAGTCCGCGGGTGCGATGAGCACCTGTGCCCAGCTGACCTCCCCGTCGGCGGCGGGGCTGTTCCAGCGCGCGATCATCCAGAGCGGTCCGTGCACCTTGACCTGGCCCGACGGCGGTTTCTTCCCCGGTGTTCCCGCGGGATCGCCCTACACGCCGCGTGCGGAGGTCGAGGCGATGGGGGCCGGCGCCGCGGCGAAGCTCGGCTGCCCCGACGTCGCCTGCCTGCGGCGGCTTCAGGTCAAGGATCTGGTGGACCTGCCGCTCGCGAGCCCCGCGTTCGGCACCGGCCTGCTGCCGGAGCATCCGGCCACCGCACTGGAGAAAGGACGGTTCGCCCGCGTTCCCGTGCTGACCGGGGTCACCAGGGACGAGGCGAGGCTGTTCGTCGCCCTGTATCCCGGGCATCCGTTCAGCGAGGAGCACTATCAGGAACTGCTGCGCACCGCCTTCGGGGACAAGGCACCCCTCGTCGCCGCGCAGTACCCGTCGGCGAAGCACGGCAGTCCGGCGATGGCGTTCGCGGACGCCATGACCGATCGGATCTGGGGCTGTCCCCAGGTGGGGACCGAACGTCTCCTCGGTGCGCGCACGCGGACCTTCGGTTACGAATTCGCCGATCGGAACGCGCCCGCTCTCATTCCGGCGCCACCGGGGATGCGTCTCGGCGCTTCCCATGGGTCTGAATTAGCGTATTTGTCTGAATTGGGCGGGGTGCCGGCGGAATTGTCGCCCGCGCAGAAAGTCCTTGCGGCGCAGATGATCCAGTACTGGACCCGGTTCGCGCGAACCGGGAACCCGAACGGCGCGGAACTGCCGAAGTGGCATCCCACGCCGAAGTCGCAGTCGCTCGCGCCGGGCGAGATCGGCCCGGTCGACCTCGCGGCCGTGCACAACTGCGGATTCTGGGCGGGTCTCTGACGAAAGGGCCGGGGCGACGGACGGTCGCCCCGGCTCAATCGTCGTAAGGGTCGTCGACTTCGGCCCGGCCCCAGCCTTCGATGGCCCGGGAGTGGTCGATCACGGCGAACACCGAACCGTCCGGATCGGCGAGGATCGCCATGCGGCCGTACGGGGTGTCGTAGGGCTGGACGACGACGGCGCCGCCGAGCATCAGGGCCTGTCCCGCCGCGGCGTCGGCGCCGCGAGCCGGATCCAGGGCGAAATAGACCATCCAGTGCGGCGGAGTGTCCGGGCGGTATTCCGTGCCCATCACGTACCGGTACAGCACCGGTTCGTGCTCGATGAGCC
Organism: Amycolatopsis orientalis DSM 40040 = KCTC 9412; assembly: GCF_000478275.1. Taxonomy (GTDB): domain Bacteria; phylum Actinomycetota; class Actinomycetes; order Mycobacteriales; family Pseudonocardiaceae; genus Amycolatopsis; species Amycolatopsis orientalis. The sequence goes on along the minus strand of NZ_ASJB01000009.1, from coordinate 44,969 downwards.
ATTCGGCGTAGTCGAGCGAGGCGCCGTCGCCGATCTGGTGGCTGGTGTAGTTGAAGAGACGGCAGTAGAAGTGGTCCGCCGCCGCGCCGTCGTGGGTGTTGAGATCCGCGCCACTGAAGGAGTTGGGCACCCCGGTCGCGAACTCCCACGTGGCAGGCGGTTCCCAGAACACGACGTGCGCGCCGCAGGCGTCGATGGCGTGGACGATGTTGCCGCGCTGGGGAATCGCCACCGGTCCGAGGGTGACCCGGCCGCCGAGACTGTCGACCCATTCGGCGGCCGCGGCCGCCTGTGGTACCGAGATGTGGACGCTCCAGCCGGACGGCCCGCCGGTGCCCGAACGGTACAGACCACTGACCGGCACGCCGTTCAGCGTGGCGATCGAGTATCGTCCGGTCGGCGTCGCCGGATCACGCTGGACGGTGTACTCCCACTCGAAAAGCCCGCTGTAGAAGGCTTGTGCGGCCACTTCGTCTCTGCAGGCCAGCTCGATCCAGCACGGGATTCCTGAAGGGATGACGGAAGTGTGAGCGGCCGAGCCAAGCGACATGCGGTTCTCCCTTACCGGTGGGAGTAAAGTCTAGTCGCTATCCGCATTGTTTCCGTTAAAGATTTAGACCCGGATGACCTGGAACCCGGCCCGGCGTCCCCTCGTTGGAGTTTCCGTGCGCTGGTTTCCCCGATCCGTCTCCTCCTTCCGCCGCGGCGGCGACGAAGTGCTGCCGAGCCCGAACATCTGGTACTACCAAAAGGCCTATGAGGTCGAGAACCGCGCGCAGGACGTCGACGACGAGATCTGGCGGGTACTCGCCGAGCATCGTGACTGGACCGGTGCGGACGTGCTCGACATCGGCTGTGGCGACGGTTTCCATCTGCCGCGGTTCGCCGCGACGGCACGGTCGGTCCTCGGTGTCGAGCCCCACGAACCGCTCGTCCGTGACGCGCGGCATCGCGTCGGGGAACTGCCGAACGTCGAGGTGCGGCAAGGCCGTGCGCAGCGGCTTCCGGTTCCGGACGCGGCTTTCGACGTCGTCCACGCGCGGACCGCGTACTTCTTCGGCCCCGGCTGCGAACCCGGCCTTCGTGAGGCGGAGCGGGTGCTGCGGCCCGGCGGGACCTTGATGATCGTCGATCTCGATGTGGCGAGTGAGCCTTACGGGAACTGGATGCGTCAGGATCTGCCGCACTACGACCCGCCCGGCGTCGAGAAGTTCTTCGCCCGTCAGGGATTCGGCTGCCGCAAGGTGATGACGCGGTGGCTGTTCGAGGACGCCGCCGCGATGGAAGCGGTGCTGAAGATCGAGTTCAGCGCCCCGGTCGCGGCGAAGGCGATCGCGGAGGTCCGGCGTCTCAACGAGGTTTCGTCAGGAGCCGGGGAACAGCGGGTGACGCTGCCGGTGGGCTATCGCGTGCATACGCGCACCAAGCCCACCGGCCTCGTCGTGCCAGGTCACTCCGCGTCCTCGGCGGACGGCCCACCCGGAGCGGTGTCGTCGTCGGCCTCGCCGAGGATGCCGTAGATCGTCCGGCGTGCCTCGTTGAGCACCTCGACGGCGCGGGACTGCTGTGCCTCGCTGCCGGCGTGCATGACCTGCATGACCGCAGCGGCCAGCGTCGCCCCCGCCTTGCGCAGGTTCACCTCGACCGGGTCGACGTCGTGGGCGATCTGCTCCCACGGCGGAACGGCGTCCTGCTGCTCGGCCGCGGCGCGGCCGGATTCGGTGAGTTCGAACAGCTTCTTGCCGCTCTCGTCCTTGCTGATCACGAGGCCTTCGTCGGCCAGCAGCTGCAGGGTCGGGTAGACCGAGCCGGGGCTCGGCTTCCAGAAGCCGCCGCTGCGCTCGCCGATCTCGCGGATGATCTCGTAACCGTGCCTCGGCTGCTCGGAAAGCAGCGCGAGGATCGCCGCGCGGACGTCACCGCGCTTGCCGCGACGGCCACCGGGCCCACCGCGACGGCCGTGCCGATGCCGGTGGCCGGGTCCGCCCGGTCCCCAGCCCGGAGGCGGGGGGAATTCGCCGAAGCCGCCGCGAGCCCAGGGGCCGAAGGCGGGTCGGGCGTGTTCTGGAGGAAAAGGTCGTCGTCCTCGCATGATGTGGATCCTCTCTACGTAATGTTCCGACACGTTCACGATATATCGTAAACGGTCGTACGACAACCCTGATCTCGTGACGTGGGTCTCAGCTCGGGTCGAGCGCGAGCGGATCGATGCCCAGGCCGAGCAGTTCGGTGACGGCCGTCAGGCGTGGGGTAGCGGGAAGACGTTGAGGTCCCCTTCGGCGAGCGGAGCGTCGCGCCAGCCGAGCGCCACGGCCGCGTCGGTGATCCTTCCGTTGCCCCACAACGGGAAACCGGCCGGGAAGTTCGACACGAGCCCCGGCACCAGGGTGTGCACCACGTGGAAACCGGCGGCCGCGACGTCGCAGGTGGTCAGGTCGACGCTGATCACCTCGAACCCGCGCGCCTCGACCCGGTCCTGATAAGCCTTCTGCCGCCGCTCGCAGAGGGAGGGGAGATCGTCCCAGCGGCCGTCCGGCAGGTCGCGGACCCACGGCGCCACCCGCTTCGCGGCCCGGGGATCGAGGTAGATCTGGTGCTGGCAAAGGAGATCCGTGACGTCGCCGAAGTCGTCGCGATAGGAGTCGAGGTAACGCCGATCGGCCCGATAGGGCTTGAGTTCGCCGAGATCCCGGCGCAGGGCGGACAGTGCGGCTTCGTTGTCGAGAGTGCGGCAGGTGTGCTGCAGTGTGAACCCTTCGGCGAGCGCCCTCTTCGCGGCTTCGAGGGCGTCCGGCCGGGTGGCGAAACCGAGGGACAGCCGGCGCGTGACCCGATCGAGGACCGCCGCCGCGACCACCGGGACGTCGAATTCGTTGTCCAGGTGGATGAGTGTGATCTCGTAGCCGTCCACGGTGTCGGCGATGAGCGCCCGGATCTCGTCCGGGATCGGAAGCCGCGCGAGACGGGGTGCGTTCGCCCACCAGAGCATGGAGGTGTCGCGTTCGAGGACCTCTTCGAGGCCGGAGGTGACGGCGTGTTCTTCGGAGGCTCCGGCGGCGAGGCCCGCGAGCAGCGGATCGGCGAACCGGGCCTCGCCCGCTTGCCGTTCGTTCGAGATCAGGAACGCCGGCACCCAGACGGATTCCTTGGTGGTGTGGGAAAAGCCCTCGACCCACGAGCAGTCGGTGTCCGGCGTCAGCGGCGTGAACGGGAAGCCGGGAGACCGGTATTGCCCGGCCGAGTAGAGGCTCAGCCGCCGAGGATCGAGTGCTGGGACTCCGTAGCGAGTGAGCTGCTCGTAGCTGCCGAAGCGCACTTCGCGTTCCGGGGCGAGCCAGCTGCCGCAGTAGCGCTCCACCGCTTCGCCGATGGCCGACTGCCGGGCGAGGTCGAAGTCGTGCCAGGAGGTGCCGATGGCCTGGCGGTCGTTGGGCCAGTTCGTGACGCGCCGCATGTCCGCGACAGCGACGGCGCAGACGCGCAGCCGGGCGGGCATCCCCGGCGACGGCGCGATCTCGCTGACGCCGGTCACGATCCCGGTCCGGTCGTCGACCAGCAGTTCGGCGTCGGCCACGGTGGGGACGGACCGCACGCGATCCGGCACGGGGAGGATCGGACGGCGGATCTCGGTGAGGTCGGCCAGGTTCAGTTCGATCTCGCCGCCAGCGATCGCGGTGCGCCCACCGGTGAGCCAGCGTTCGAGGTGGACGGCGAGATTCGCCAGCACCCAGTGGACGTCGCCGGGGTTGAGCGCTGTCGCGTTCGCGGGCGCGGAGAGGAACGCGTCGACCACGCCGGGATCCGGGGCCGCGGAGCGACGGCGGGCGACGACGTCGGCGAAGTCGATCCCGCGGCCCGGCGTGATCGCGGGTCCGGCGATCATCAGGCCGCGTTCCCGGCGCAACGGCAGCCAGCGCACCCCGCTCCCGGCGCACAAGGCGTCCAACGCGGTCAGTTCGGCGTAGGCGGGGTGGTCGAAAGCCGCGACCACGACGGTGGTGCCGGCGTCCACTTCGGACAGATCGCGGAAGAAGGGGACGATCTCGACACTCGCGTATCCGCCGACGCCGAGGGCCTCCGCCAGCGGTGCGGTCAGCGCCGGTGAACCGGTCAGGAGCACGGAGGTTTCTGGCCGCGACCTGGCAGCTTCGGATCCCATGGCAACCCCGTCGTCTCCAGGACTCCCGTCTCGCCGTCACGCTCCGTGGCGCGACCTGACCCAGTCTCCGACCGGACCTGACGGCCTGACGTCTTCTCGTATGCGATCCGCACGGCCTGGGACGTGCACAGGTCACGTGACCTGGGGAACAGCGCCGGAGGGCGGCCCGGGCGCGTCGGAAGTGGACATGGGACACTGATTGGGCTATGACTGCCCTCCCTCTCGTCTTCGACGCGCCCAAGCGCGGCCTCCCGCCGCGCCACCTCGCCGATCTCACCGCCGCCGAGCGGGCCGAGGCCGTCGCCGAGCTGGGTGAGAAGCCGTTCCGCGCCAAGCAGCTGTCGAACCACTACTTCTCGCGGCTTTCGGTGAACCCCGACGAGATGACCGACATCCCGGCGGCGTCGCGGGAGAAGCTCGTCGGCGGTCTGATGCCGACGCTGCTCACCGAGATCAAGGCGCTCGCCTGTGACGACGGCACCACCCGCAAGACCCTGTGGCGCGCGCACGACGGGACGCTGCTGGAGAGCGTGCTGATGCGCTACCCCGACCGCGCGACCCTGTGCATCTCGAGCCAGGCGGGCTGCGGCATGGCGTGCCCGTTCTGCGCCACCGGGCAGGGCGGCCTCGACCGGAACCTCTCGACCGCGGAGATCGTCGACCAGGTCCGCTCGGCCGCCGCGGTGATGCGTGACGGCGAGATGACCGGCGGTCCGGGGCGGCTGTCGAACATCGTCTTCATGGGCATGGGCGAGCCGCTGGCGAACTACAAGCGTGTGGTGGCGGCGGTCCGGCGGATCACGGATCCCTCGCCGGACGGCCTGGGGATCGGCCAGCGTTCGGTGACCGTGTCGACGGTGGGTCTCGCGCCCGCGATCCGGAAGCTGGCGGACGAGAAGATGCAGGTCCGCCTGGCGGTTTCGCTGCATACGCCGGATGACGAGCTGCGCGACACGCTGGTGCCGGTGAACGAGCGCTGGTCGGTGGACGAGGTCCTTTCGGCGGCCCGGTATTACGCGGACACGTCGGGTCGGCGGGTGTCGATCGAGTACGCGCTGATCCGGGACATCAACGACCAGCCGTGGCGGGCCGAGCTGTTGGCGAAGCGGCTGCGTAAGCATCTGGGGCAGTTGGTGCACGTGAACGTGATCCCGTTGAACCCGACTCCGGGTTCGAAGTGGGACGCGTCGCCGAAGCCGGTGGAGCGGGAGTTCGTGCGCCTGGTCAACGCCGGTGGGGTGGCGTGCACGGTGCGGGACACCCGCGGTCAGGAGATCGCGGCGGCCTGCGGTCAGCTGGCTGCTGAAGAACGCTGAGCTGTTCACAAGCCTGAGCAGCGAACGGCGCGGCGCCCGACGCCCTTTCCCGACTGTCGTGGGACCCTTGACGGTCCTGGCAGGGGCAATGGGAGGGTGGCTTGCAGATGGCGGTCGAACTGTCCGAGATGATTGGCCGATTGCGTGACGAGCTCACGGTCGCGATGAACAGCGGTGACGGCGCCGAGCTCCGGTTCGAGCTGGGTTCGATAGAGCTGGAGCTGACGGTGGCCGTCACCAAAGAGGCCTCGCCTACGGCGAAGGTGAAGTTTTGGCTGGTCGAGGCAGGCGTTGACGGAAAGTTCAGCTCGGCCGCCACCCAGAAGATCAAGCTCACTCTCGATCCACGCCGGGCCGGGCAACTGGATCGCAAGCCGTTCGTGTCTGGCACCGAGGAGCCCGGCGAGCGGTGATCGACGATGGACCGTCCAGGAACCGAGTCGCCGAGATCATCGTGACCTATCCCGGCGGTCGACGCCGGGGCTCGGGCTATCAAGTTGCCGCGCACGCGGTTCTCACGGCGGCTCACGTAGTCGTCGACGCGACGAACATCGAGGTGCGGTTTGAGGTGGACCTACCGGGTGAACGCTCGGTTGTGGCCGCGTCGTTTCTGGTCGCTCCTCGGGCCGACTTGGCGCTTCTCGAGCTTCCTTCCGCCAACTCGGACGTCGAGCCTGTGGAGTTCGGCCGGCTCCGTGACGAACCGGCCGTGCTCGAAGTCACCGCCGTTGGGTTCCCCTTGTGGAAACTGCGGGACTACGGAACATCCGGACAGGAAACCGACCACGTCTCCGGCCGGTATCGGGATTCGTATCAGCTGTCGGGAAGTCTGGCCGTGCTTTCGAACTGGCGAGAGGGCACGCTGGAGATCACCGCGCGAACGATTCCTGAGGCTGGTGAGAATTCGCCTTGGGCGGGGATGTCCGGGGCAGCTGTGTGGGTGTCCGGCCGGATCATCGGTGTGATCGCCGAACACCACCGCAGCGACGGGCCGTCCACCCTCGCGGCAGGTCGGTTCGACCACGCGCTCGCTGAATTCCCGCGCGAGAAGCTGGCGCGTCTGCTCCCGTCGTTGCCGACGGACGCGGCACTTCTGTCCGACGTGGTTCCGCTGCCGCTTGCCCAAGTGACCGTTGCCGAACACCGATCCGACCTTGTCGACGCAGCTCCTGATCAGCTGTTCGAGCGGGGACGGGAGCTGACGGAATTAACGCGGTTCTGCGCCGGCAACGAGCAGGTCCGTTGGCTGCAGGCGGGCCCGTGGGCGGGTAAGACCGCACTGCTGGCTTGGTTTGCGCTGAATCCGCCTGCTGGCGTGGACGTCGTCGCGTTCCTGATCAACGGTCGTTACGCGGCTGAGGCAGACAGCGAGGGGTTTCTCGCGTCGATGATCGATCAGTTGTCAGCGCTGTGCGGCGAACCCGCCGGCAGTCTGGCTCCGCGCAACGCCCGGCGTGTCTTTCGCCGGCTGCTCGATAACGCGGCGAAGCGCTCGGCAGAACGAGGCCGTCGTCTCCTCATGCTCATCGACGGGCTGGACGAGGACACGAGCTTTACCGGGAACCGGGAAATGTCGAGCATCGCCGCCGTCCTGCCGAGCAGGCTCCCGGACGGCGTGAAGCTTCTTGTCGCGAGCCGGCCGCATCCTGGCCTGCCCGACGATGTGGTCGGCACCCATCCACTGCGAACGGTCGTTCCCAGCCAGGTGACCACGTCACCACACGCGCGGAACATCGAGATCGCTGCTCAGGCGGAACTGAGCGGTGTTCTCCGGAAAACCGGCCTTGAGCGAACACTGCTGGGACTGATCGCCGCGTCCGGTGGTGGTCTCACCGCGGCCAACCTCGCCGAGCTCACCGACCGGCCGCTTTACGAGGTCCAGACTATGCTCAATGGCCGCTTCGGACGCGTCCTCATGACTCGTCACGCGACTGACGGTTCAGGGGCCCCAGAGCGAGGGCACTTGCTCGCCCATGCCACTCTCCGGGCGGAAGCCGTGGAACAGTTCGGTGCGACTCTGGCTGACCATAAGAAGGTGATCGACACTTGGGCGGATCTTTTCGCCGGCCAGGGTTGGCCTGCCGACACGCCCGGCTACCTCCTCCGTGGCTACCCCAAAATCCTCGATTCTCCTGCTGACGCGCCCCGGCTCCTGAGCTTGGCGACCGATGCACGTCGGCTCGACCTCATGTTCCGTGCGACCGGCGGTGACATGCTGGCCCGGGCGGACATCGAGCGTGCGATGGCCTTGCAGCTCAGCAAACCGGAACCAAGCCTGGAAGCACTGCTCATCCTCGCGTCGACCGCGGACGACCTCTCCCGCCGGAACGCGAAGCTCCCGGTCGATCTGCCCGCTGTCTGGACGATTCTTGGACAGCCCGAACGTGCGGTCGCGCTTGCCGGTGGCGCCGCGAGTCCCGTACAGCGCATCGCGGCGATGCGCGCCATCATCGAGTCTTCGGCGGCTACCCGGACCTCGGAATGGCGTATTCTGCTCCCTCTTGTCGAGCGTGCGCTGAGTGAGATCGTCAATCCGCGTACGCTGGCAGAGCAGTTGGGACACCTGTCGGTCAGTGTCTTTCTTGTGGGAGACCGACGCCGGGCGGCGGACTATTTGTCGACGGCGATACGGATGGCTCGACGAGCCGATCGCGGGGCAGGGCTGGTAGCCCTTTTGAGCGGTCTCTCGGAGGCTGCCGCCTTCAATGGCGACCGTGAAACCGCACAGTCGTTGGCTGCCGCACTGCGGACAACCCCGGTTCCGGCGGCCCGGCTTTCCGCTAAAGTGTTCGTTAACAAGGCGACCGGTCTTGCGGCCGCAGGTGAATACGGCGAAGCGATGTCACTTATCGCTCATCTCGAGGATTCCGATTCGGCTGCGCGTGCCGTCAGTTCGATTGCTTCGGTCGCCGCGGTTAACGGAGACCTGAGTTACGCGGCGAACCTCGCGAGAAGCATCAAGCCGAACGTCGCCCGCGCCCGCGCCTGCTGCGAGGTCGCCGCGTCAATCGCCGCATACGGTGATCCGGAGCAAGCTCGCGCCCTTTGTCGAGAGGCCGTTGCGGCAGCTGCCGCAGTCAACGAACTGACTGCGCATGTACGCGCTTTGTGTGACGCCACAGATGTCCTCATCGATGTCGGGGACCGTACGGTCGCATTCGAGCTGACCCGCGAAATCGGCGCGAAGATCGGGAATATCGCCAAGCGGGAGGTACGAGCTCGCGCGCTGAGCAGACTTGCCGGGTTGACCGCGAAGCTCGGTGACCACGCGGGTGCCGCCGAGTTGGCGGACCGGGCCGAAGAGTCGGCACGATTCAGCACAGCCACTCCACAGTGGCTTCGTGTCGTGGGTGAAGTCGCGGACGGTCTTGCCGCGTTGGGCGATTACGATGAAGCCCTCATGCTGACCGAGTCCGTTCGGCGGACTATCGACGAGTTCAATAAACGGAATGCCGGAATAAACCAGGAAGCGCGCAAGCTGGCATTGACTCATGCCATTGCCGTATACGCCGCGGCGGACAGGCTTCATCTGGCGGAGGAAATATTTGAGAGCTTGCCGCCGGGCAGCGGCGGCAAGCACATCATCGCTCTCGCCGCGGCCAAGGCAGCCGAAACAGGAGATTCCGAGTTCGCTTTGCGTCTCTGCCGGACATTCCAGTTCGGTCCCCACAGGTTGGCCGCGATCGGCCAGGTGGTGACCGCGCTGGCCAGGGTCGATCCTGCCTCCGCGAATGTCCTCTTCCGCGAAGCGATCGACAGCCTTGACCGCAGCGGCGCCCGCGATCGGGCATTCGCGGTAGCCGAGCTGGCAGTCGCCGCGGCTGCGCTCGGCCACACGGTTCAATCCCGGCAGCTGGCCGACTCAGCCGGTTCCGAGCTTGGCGCACTCTCGCACAGCAAACGAGTCCGCGCCCTCGCGGCCATTGCGGCGGCATGGGCGCGCCTCGGCGAAGAGGAACACTGCGCTATCGCGGTCACCGCGGCGATCGACGCCGCCAGCAGCATCAGAGAGTTCATCGGCGCTTCGCGAGTACTGGGCAATCTTGTGCGGCGAGTAGTCGATGCCGACCCGAGAACTGTGCGATACCTCGCCAAGCACGGGATTTCCCTACGACGAATCCTCATCGATCTGGTCAGCGGCGGTTACTGGCCTGGTGCCATCTCGGGCGTGACAGTTCTGGAACCTGACGCCCTTCGAGCCCTCGCCGGCCGAATACAGAGCAGGCTTCCGCGTAGTTCGTAGCGGGTAGATGGTCGCGGGTGGCAGGAGATCACCGCCGCCTGCGGCCAGCTCGCGGCCGAAGAAGACTGATCACACGCCGGTCCAAGACCGGAGCTTCTCGGGATTGCGGACCGCCCAGATACGGCTGATCCGGTCGTCCACGATCTCGAACGCGTAGACCGACGTGGTGACGCCGTCGAGCTGGATCTGCAGACCCGGCTGGCCGTTCACCGTCCGCTCCAAAAGCGTGAAGTCGCCGGGGGTCTTGGTGGCGACGGCGATGATGAACTGGGCGATCCGTTCGCCGCCCTCGATGGGATCGAGTGCGGTGATGACCCGGCCGCCGCCGTCCGCGGTGAAGATCGCGGTGGGGTCGAGGAGCCCGACGAGGGCGGTGATGTCCTGGGCCTCCCAGGCCTGTTTGAAGTCGCGGACCAGATCGGCCTGGCGGACGGCCGGGGTCGTGGACGGCTTGCCGTCACGGATACGGCGGCGGGCGGAGGAGGCCAGCTCGCGGCACGCGGCCGGCGTGCGGCCGGTGATCCCCGCGATTTCGGCGAACGAGTAGTGGAAGACGTCGTGCAGGATGAGCGCGACGCGCTGGGCCGGGGTCATCGCTTCGAGCGTGACGAGGAACGCCATGCTGACCGACTCGTCCAGGGTGACGCGGTCGGCCGGGTCGGCGGCGCCGTGGTCGGGCAGCGGCTCGGGGATCCACTCGCCGACGTAGCGTTCGCGGCGGGCGCGTGCCGAGCCGAGCTGGTCCAGGCAGATGCGGCTGGTGACGGTGGTGAGCCAGGCTCCGGGGGAGGCGATCTCGTCCGGTCGCGGCAGCGCGTACCAGCGGGCGTAGGCCTCCTGGACGGCGTCCTCGGCTTCGGCCAGGGAACCCAGCAGCCGGTACGCGAGATTGATCAGGTGGCGGCGCTCGCCCAGGATGGCGTCGGTCATGGTGCTCCCGTCGATTCGGTGTCTCCGCCCTGTCCGACGGAACACCGCGTCGAATTGTCAGGGCGGGCCGGAGCCTGACGTTTTCCGGGGCCTTGTCGTCGTAGTGCCAGGAAGCGAACGTCACGAACGAAGGAGACCGATGATCAGGATCGGAATCATCCTCGGCAGCACCCGTCCGGGGCGCCGGGGAGAGCAGGTGGCCCGGTGGGTCGGGGAGCGGGCGGGACTGCGCGAGGACGCGGAGTTCGAGGTGATCGACCTGCTCGACCATCCGTTGCCGCATCTGGACGAACTGCCGGGTGAGTACAAGAACGCGCACACCCGGGAGTGGGCGGCGGCGATCGCGTCGTTCGACGGGTTCGTGGTGGTCACGCCCGAGTACAACCATGCGGCGCCGGGCGCGTTGAAGAACGCGATCGACTTCCTGCACGCGGAGTGGCGCGACAAGGCGATCGGGTTCGTGTCGTACGGCGGTGTGGGTGGTGCCCGCGCCGTCGAGCAGCTGCGGTTGATGTGCGGGGCGCTGGGGCTGGCGGATGTGGCGCCGCAGGTGACCTTGTCGCTGGTGACCGAGTTCGAAGACTTCACGGCGTTTCGGCCGGGCGAGTACAACGTCACCTCTCTCGACAAAATGCTGGACCAGGTCGTCGCCTGGAGCACCGCCTTCGCGCCGTTGCGAGCCGGTTCGCCGGTCGCCGTTGCTTGAACAGGGAAGGAACTGATGATGCGGGAAGCAGACGAAGCCGACCTCAAGCGGCACATCGGGAAAATCGTCGAAGGGATCAAGGCGAAGGATCTGGACGCGCTCCGGCGGCTCTATGCGGACGACGTCGTGTCGTTCGACATCGATCCGCCGCTGCAGCACGTCGGCATCGACGCGAAGCTGAAGAACTGGGCGAACGCCTTCACCTTCTTCCAGGACGTGGCATACGAGGTCCGTGACCTGACGCTGACGGTGGACGAAAGTGTCGCGTTCGGACACTGCTTCGGGCGGCTCAGCGGTACGACGAAGAACGGCGTGGCGGTGGACGGGATGTGGGTCCGGGCCACGTTCTGTTTCCGGAAGGTCGACGGGAACTGGCTGATCGCGCACGATCAGGTGTCGGTGCCGTTGGACATCGCCACCGGCAAGGGCGTGACCGACCTCGAACCCTGATCCGTGGTCGCCGCCTCGGCGAGTCCGGCCAGGTGGTGCAGCGAGTCGACGAGGTGGTCGGGGCCGAACGGCGGGAACTGGATGCGTTCGCGGACCGACGGCGGCACGGCCGACCAGTCGTAGGTGAGCGTGACCTCGGTTCCGGCCGGGCCGGACGGCGCCAGATCGTAACGCCAGATCCAGTCGCCCAGCTCCAGGCGGCCGTCGGCCTTCTCCGTCCCCGTGCGCCAGCCGATGGCGCGCGGCGCGTCGAGCGCCACGACCTGGTTGACCACGCGATAGTCGCCGTTCGGGTGGGCGGGGTGGTACATGTCCATCCGGAAGAGCTGCCCCACCGCCGTGAGGGGTGCCGGGTCGGCGGCTTCCTGGACCCAGCCGGTGCCGTCGATCGCGGAGTGGGTCGTCGGATCCGCCAGTACCGCGAACACGTTGGTGACGGGGGCGGCGATGGTCAGGGTGGCGGTGACGTTGTCTTCGGCCATGGCGTGCACGCTCCTTGTCGTCTCGGGGCTTCCCGTCGCCGCGAAGCCTCGTCGTGGTCTCTCACCCTGACTACGAACGGACTCGGCACGATTCGACATCGCCGCCGCCTCGTGGCTGAAGGGGCCTTTCCTCGCGTCAGACGCGGTGAAGGGCGCTTTCCTCGCATGAGATGCGGGGAAAGCGTCCTTCAGCCCCTCCATGACAGGAGGGGCGCTGGGCCGGATGGCGCAGTCGCACGGCGGACCCGGTCGTAGCCCGCGACACTCGGAGGATGCCGATGGTGGAGGTGGGCCGGATGTCCGGGACGAAGGCGAGACAGGTTCGCCACAGCACCGCTGTCCAGGTGCTCGGGCGGATCGGGATGGGTTGTTATGGGCTGGTGTACCTGCTCATCGGGTACCTGGCCGTGCGGATCGCCCTCGACGGCGGCGGTCAGGAGGCCGACGGGCGCGGAGCGATCGCCGAAGTCGGCTCGACGCCGCTGGGCGGCGCGCTGTTGTGGGTGCTCGCGGCCGGGTTGGTGGCGTACGGCCTGTGGCAGGCGCTCATGGCCGCCGTCGGGTACACCTGGATCGACAAACGAAAGACCCGCATCGTCAAGCGCGTGACCTCGGGGGCGCGGTGTGTAGTGGGGATCACGCTCGGTCTGTACGCGGCCCGGCTGGCCGCGGGGTCGGCGGAGCAGGGCGGCGACCAGAAACAGCAGGAGTTCACCGCGCGGCTCCTCGCCCTGCCCGCCGGTCAGTTCCTGGTGATCGCGGTGGCCGTCATCGTGTTCGGCGTCGCCGTGGCTTCCGTGGTGAAAGGGGTGCGGCGAAGCTTCCTGCGGGACCTCGACCTCTCGTCGTTGCCTTCGGGCACCCAGCGCTGGGTCGAACGGCTCGGGCGGATCGGTTATGTGGCAAGGGGTGTCGTGTTCGGCGTGGTCGCGGTGCTCCTCGGCTACGCGGCGCTGACCCATGACCCGTCCCGCTCCGGCGGTCTTGACGCCGCCCTGCGCACTCTCGCCGCCCAGCCGTTCGGCACCGTGCTGCTCCTCGTAGTGGCCGTCGGGGTCGCCGCTTTCGGTGCCTATTGCGGCGGGGCCGCACGCGCACAGCGTGGCTGACGGCCAGTCCGCCCTGGGGGACGAACCGTCCTCCACCTGAAGTCGACTCGCTCCCGTCCCGCCGGACGATGTGCGTGCGGTGACGCCGTTCCTAGCCTGACGCCCCAGTGATCTTCCACCGGTCGAAGGGGAACGGCGATGAGGAAAGAACTGGGCGGGGCCGTGATGGCCGTGGCCGTGGCGACGACGTTCGTGGCGGCGGGCTCCGCGCCCGGCATGGCGGCGGCACCCGATATCGGGGTGACCGACGTGGTGCAGACCCGCCGGATCAGTGAAGTGCGGACGTCGCCGGACGGGCGGTTCGGCGCGGCCGTCGTCACCGAGCCCTCGGTCGCGGACAACACCGTCACGAGCCGGATTCTCGTGCTGGCACTGGCGAAACCGGCGGAGGTCAGGACGGTCGCGACGGTGACCGGGACGACCGGCCGGATCACGAACCTGCGCTGGTCGCCGGAGGGGACCTCCCTGGCCTATCTCGCGCCGCGGGACGGTGCCGACGAGATCTGGCAGGTGCCGGTTCGCGGCGGGAAACCGGTGAAGCCGCTCGACTTCGCCGGGCCGGCGGTGCTGATCGGCGGCAAGCACGAAGCCTTCCGGCTGGCCAACGTCCCACCGCATCCGGCGAAGATCCTCGCGTTCGAATGGTCACCGGACGGGCGGCGCCTGGCGTTCACCACGCCGCGGCCCGGCGGCAGGCCGACGGCCGACGGCGTCGTCTTCGACGAGCGGACGATGGATCTCCGGACTCTGGAGGCGGGGGAGTACGACCTGACCCGGAACGGGCTGTGGCTCCTGGACACGGCGACGGGGCGACAACGGCACATCGACGACTTCGTGATGGGCCCACTCGCCGTCCCCGGCAAACCGGGTATGGCGTGGTCGCCCGACGGGTCCCGGCTCGCGTTCGTGACCCGGCAGAGCCAGCAGCCCGCCGACAACCTCGACACGGCAAGGATCCTGGACGCGGCCACGGGCCGAGTGACCATTGTGGACACCCCAGGAGCACGTCCGCTGCCGTCAGCGTGGTCGCCGGACGGCCGTTCGATCCTCGCGTCGAAGGGCGACAAGCTACTGGCCTTTCCCGTCGGCGGCGGGGCACCGGAGCCGGTCGCGGAACTTCCCGCCGGGACGCGGATGTCGTCGTCGGGCAGCGCGTGGTGGTCGACGGCGGGTGACCGGGTTTTCGCCATGGCGAGCGACGAGCGGCGCGAATCCCTCTACACGGCGCCCCGGTCCGGAACCCTGGCGCCTGCTACCCAGGCCGCCGGTACATTGTCGGGCTGCTCGTTCGACGCGGCCCGGCGTCAGGGGCTCTGCGTCCGGGAGGACGCCACCACGCCGCCCCGGCTCGTCGTCGTGGACGCGGCGAACGGGACGGTGCGCGAGGGTCACGACCCGAACGGCTGGGCCGCCGGTGTCCGATTGACCCGGCCGCGCGCCGCGGAGTGGACCCTGCCGTCCGGGCATCGGGCCACGGGCTACCGCCTCGTCCCCGAACGCTGCGGCGGTGGGAACCGGTGCCCGGCCGTCGTGATCACCCATGGCTACGACGCCACCGAACGGTTCATGGCGGAGGAGAACGAATGGCAGTATCCGTCGCAGGTCTTCGCCGCCAAGGGATACGTCGTCCTGCTGGTCAACGAGTCGCGGTCGTCCCAGGATCCGCGGGACGCCGTTGCGGTCGTGGAGGCGGCGGTAAAGTCCGAAGTGGACGGTGGGTTCGCCGACCAGGGCAAGGTCGGGATCATGGGCTACAGCCGGGGCGCGTTCGTGAGCGAGGAGGCGATCGCGCGCTCGACGGTGTTCAAGGCCGCGTCCGCCGGTGAGGGCGGCAGCCCGTCGCTGATCCCCGGCTCCGGCCAGACCGCGGACCGCGTCAACGGCCCGGTGCTGCAGCAGGCCGGACCCGCCGCCGGTTCGCTCACGTTGAGCATCCACCAGTTCGTGAAGGGGAAGAACGTGCCCGCGGAGTTCGTGGTCTTCGGCGACGAGACGCATGTCTTCCATCAGCCGCGGCATCGCGCGGCGGCGATGAACCAGAACCTCGGCTGGTTCGACCGATGGCTGGGGAGCTGAAACAGGCCTAGTCTCGGCTGTGACGTCGCCGGAATCGGTGGCGTCCACGCCGGGGCCACGGTATGCGCCTGGGGCCGGAGGGTGCGGCGGTGATGGTGAACCGCATGGTGGTTTCGGCCGAGATGATCAGTTCCGCGACTTTGTCGGCCTGCGGTGCTTTGATCAGCTTGTACAGCCGGAGGGCCTTGTTCAGATTGACGATGGCCGACTCGTCGTCGACGAGGAGTTCGGACCGGCCGATACCTTCGTAGGCGCGTGCCATTTCGAGGGTGCCCCGCGTTTGCTCCGCCAGAACGAGGGCGTGGCGATGGAAATCGAGTGGCGAACCCCCTTCGTGCCAGCTCCTGGCGAGTTCGCCCAGGTTGTTGAGAGCGTCGGCCTGGCCGGTTCTTTTGTTGAGACCGTTGAAGAGTTCGTGCGCGGCGGTGAGTGCCCTGAAGGCGTGGACGTGGTCTTCGGCACCGTGGAGCGCGCAACCGAGATGGTTGAGGGTGAACGCCCGGCCGAGGCTGCTCCCGATCTCCGAGTAGAGCGCGAAGGCTTCTTGGTGATTCGCGATCGCCTCGTGGTATTCACCGGTCGAGTGTCTCAAGGCGCCGAGGATGTTGAGGGCGATCGCTTGGCCGCGGAGGTCGCCGAGCGCGGCGTAATGATCGTAAGCCCGAGTCGCGGCGAGCTTGGCCTCGGTGAATCGGCCGAGTGCGTGGTGGAGGGTGGCCCTGACGTTCAGGACATTGGCCTGGCCTCGTCGATCGTGCAGACGCGAGAACAAGGCGAAGGCCAGGTCGATGGTTTCGGTCGCCGAGTCGTAGTCGTGATTCCGGGCCAGGGTGGCGCCGAGTTCGCTGAGGGCGATGGCCTGCCCGAGAGGTTCGTTCAGCTTGCAGTAGGCCGTGTACGCGTTCGAGAGGTGCTGGATGGCGGTTCCGTAATCGTCGATCGTGCCGTGGACCGCGCCGAGGTCGATGAGCGTGGCGGCCTGGCCCCGCTGGTCGCGAAGACGGCGGTAGATGCTTTGTGCCGCTTGCAGGTTCTTGAGTGCGGAGGGATAGAAGTCCAAGAGCCAGTCGATGACACCGAGGTTCCGGTGAGCCAGGGCGACCTCGCGTCGCTCGTGGGAACGGCGGGCCGCGGCGAGCGCGGCCCGGTGCAGCGTGCGCGCCTGGTCCCATCGGCCGGTCAGGCGTAAGTAGGAATGCAGCGCGGCGGAGAGTCCGACAACGAACCGCGGCCGCCCGGAGACATCGGCGTACTCGGCGCAGGCGAGGAGGTTGGCGCGTTCGGTTTCCAGCCACCTCAACGCGGTGGCCGTGGCGTGCCGGGATTTGATACGGGACAGGGTGGCGGGGGCGATGGCGTCACCGGGAACCTGATCACCGGCGGCGATCGACGCGCGCAGATAGTCGTCCAGCAGGGCGTCCGTGGCGCGGTTCCGCTCGTCGACGGGGTCGTTTTCGAGCAGGATCCGGGCGTACTCGTGGATCAGGTCATGGAGGCGGTAGCGCCCGGGGACCGGCTCGTCGATGAGATTGTCGAGGTACAGCTCCTCCAGCCGTCGTCGGGTGAGTACGACGTCACCGTTGTCGAGCGCGGCGGCGGCACGCGCGTCGAAATCGGGGCCGGGGTGCAGGCCGAGCCTGCGGAACAGCCTTTGCTGGTCGGCCGAGAGGTCCCGGTAGGAGAGGCTGAACGCGGCGGCGATCGCCGGATTGCCCGTGCTCAGCTCGGCGACCCGGAGCTGGGCCTGATCGAACTGTTCCTCGAGATGGGTCAAGGTCCAGTTCGGATGGCTGCGGAGCCTGCCCGCCAGAACCGAGATGGCCAGCGGCAGATGGCCGCACAGTCGCATGAGCCTGGCGAGCGCCCGCTTCTCGTTCGTGTTCGAGGTGCGGGACAGCCGGATGAACATCTCGGCGGCCTGCGGTGGCTCGAGCACGTTCAGCGAGATGGCGTGCGCTTCACCGAGGCTGGCCAGCCGGCGGCGGCTCGTGATCAGCACGAGACAGCGGGACCCGTCCGGGATGAGGTCCGCGACCTGCCCGTGGTCGCGGGCGTCGTCCAGCACGAGGAGCATGTTCTTGTCCCGCACCCGTTCGCGCCAGAGCCGGATCCGGTCTTCGAGACGACTGGGGATCTGGTCGCCGGCGACGCCGGTGTCCAGCAGCAGGGAGGCGAGGGCGTCGGCGGAGGTGACCGGGTTCTGGCCGTGGGCGTGGCCGTGCAGTTCGAGATACAACTGGCCGTGGGGGAAAAACGGTGCCAGGCGATGGGCCACATGGATCGCGAACGCGGTCTTGCCGATACCTGGCATGCCGTCGATCGTGTGGATGGTCGCGGCGGGGCCGGTCTCTCCGGCCACCGCGGCGAGAAGCGTTTCGAATTCCGTTTCGCGTCCGGTGAAGCCTCGAATGTCCCGCGGCAGCGTCGCCGCCCCTGGCATACGGGCGGTTTCGGCATGGGGAGTCGGGGTGTAGGGCGGCAGTGCCGGTAAACCGCCGACCGGAGGCGGGGCTTGTGAGGGACGGCCGGTCAACGCGCGCAGGAGTTCTTCACAGCCGACTTCGCTGAACTCGGTGACCTGGTAGAAGTCCGCGCAGAAGGGCTGAAGGAACAGGGGGACGTGGTCCACGGTTTGTTCGGGAAGGATCACCGGCAGCATTTTCGGCAGCCAGAAGTTCCGGTCGGCGTGCAGCAGGTCGCGGAGCAGTGCGGCCTCGGTCTGCACGCCACGGTGAAATCCGGGTTCGGCGCACCCGTCACCCGCCCGGCGATATGCCTCGGAAGCGATCACGAGGACGAAGTCCGATTTCATCACCTGGTCGGTCATCCACGCGTACCAGTCGCGGCGCCTGTCGGTCGCCCATTCGTCCAGTTCGACGGCGAGTCCACTTTGGTGCAGGAACCGGCAAAGCTTGTGTACTTGGTCCTTGTGGTGGGGCGTTTCGTGGGCGTAGGAGACGAACACGCGGATCGACCGTGGGGCAGGGCGGCGGTCGGGGACAACGGCGACGGTGCCGATGATGCCCCCTTTCAACGACGGTTTATTGCGGGAAGGCCCCGGATGTGCCAGCAATGTAGCAGCGCGTGTCCCGCGTTCGGCTTCGTCGTCGAAAAGTGCACACTCTCGTGAATTTCCCGCGAAAAGTAGAATGCAGCTGCACATGCAAATGGGTCAGGCATTGGCAACTTGTCGACAGGCCGGGCGAAGTCCGCTGGTGTCGGAGTGTCTCGTCATGATCGGCTGACCTGGTGGTTTCGTGTTTCCTGGTCCTCGGTAAACCTGAAATCCTTGTTGGCGACCTGGTGGCGCTCGCCGGGCCGAAGGTGGTCGACGATCCGGCGGGCGATGTTTTCTGTGATTTGCCCAAGAATTTCCCGCTACGCATAGTCCCGGGTCTCTTGGTGGACTAACTCTGGTGGAGTAATGGCGCGAATTCGATTCACCCTAAAAAGTGATTCCGTGGCCGTGGTGGTGCTCGCCTGCTCGCGGATCGATGACGGCCGGCTCGGCCTTTCGGGCTGTCATGGACGTGCCGTGCCCGGCTATGACCAAGCCGGGGGATGTGCGGCCGGACGGATTCCGGCGATACTGAGCCGGAGTCGAGGCGAAGGGCGGCATGGGTGGCGTTCGGATCCGAACTGCGTCGGCAACGGCTCGCCGCCGGTCTGTCGTTGACCGAGCTGGCCGCTCGGATCCACTACAGCGAGGGCTATCTGGTCAAGGTCGAAACCGGTGCCGCTTCGCCGAACGTCGCGTTCGCCGAGCTGTGCGACGCGGCGCTGTCCGCCGAAGTCTCCTTGGCCGCGCTCCTGCCATCGGACGTCTCGCGTCCGCGGGCGCTCGCCCCCGTGCTGCCGAGGCTGCGGATGGATCTGCCACCCGCGGCGCCGTGGTTCCGGGATCGCGTCCGTGAGGTCGAAGACGTTCATGCCGCGCTCATGCGCGACGACGCGGGGAGCGCGGCGGTATGCGCGATCAGTGGTCTGCCGGGAGTGGGCAAGACCGCGCTTGTCCTGCGTTGCGCGCACCGCCTGCGGTCCCGCTTCACCGATGGATGCCTCTTTCTCGACCTGCGCAGTCATACTCCCGGCACGCACGCGATCGAGCCCGCCGCGGCCCTTGACCGGTTCCTGAGACTCCTGGGTGTCTCGCCCGACGAGATCCCCGACGACCTCGATGATCGCGCGGGTGTTTTCCGGTACCGGCTCCGCGGGCGCAGTGTGCTCATCGTCCTCGACAACGCCGCCACCGCCGCGCAGGTCAGTCCGCTCATTCCCGCCGAGCCGAACTGCCGCGTCCTCGTGACCAGCCGGGATCGCCTCGGCGCGCTCGACGACGCCCGGCACGTCCCACTGCGGGCCCTGCCGAGGCAGGAGGCCGCCGAACTCCTCTGTTCGCTGATCGAGCCGCGTCGCGAAGGAGGCGAAGCGGCCTACCGGATCGCCGATCACTGTGGTGGATTGCCGCTGGCACTGCGGATCGCCGCCGCACGCCTGCGTGACAACGCCGCATGGGGTCTCGCCGGTCTCGAGGATCGGCTGGCGGACGAGGCCGGCCGGTTGCGCGGACTCGACGACGATGAACGCTGTGTCGGCGTCGCCTTCAACCTTTCCTACCGGCAGCTGTCCGCGGCGCAGCGGCGCCTCTTCGGGCTGGTGGTGTTGCATCCCGCGACGGAGTTCGAGCTGACGGCGGTAGCGGCTCTCGCGGGAGCCGCGCCGCACGACACCGAACGGGAACTGGACGGTCTGTGCGAGGCGAACCTGCTGGAGGAACGCGTTCGCGGCCGTTACCGGATTCACGATCTGCTCAAGGCGTTCGCCCGGGAGACCGCGCTGGTGGCGGTCTCCGAGGACGAGCAGCGGGCCGCGCTCGGGCGGCTGCTCGAAGCCGAATTGAGCGCCGTCGCGGCTGTCGACCTCTTTCTCGCACCCCACCGTTACCGGCCGGCGCTGGCCCTTTCCGCCGCATCGCCCGCCGGTGAACGGTTCGGCGACGAGGCCGAGGCGCTGCACTGGATCATCCAGGAGGCGGAGACCCTCGCCGCGCTGGTGGGGCTCGCCCTCGACCACGGATTCCACGAACAATGCTGGCAGCTGGCGTATCTGCTGCGCAGCTTCTACTTCCTCGACAAGAGGTGGGACAGCTGGATCTCGACCCACCGGCTCGCCGTCAGCGCGGCACGCGACGGCCGTAACGCCTGGGCCGAAGCGGTCACTCACAACAATCTCGGCGTCGCGCTCATCGATCGCGGAGACCGCGACCAGGCAGCCACCCACTTCCGCACCGCACTCGACATCTTCCGTGAACTCGATGACGGCCACGGCACTGCCACGACGCGTGCACATCTCGCCTGGGTCAGCCACCACCGAGGCCACCACCACACCGCGCTCAATGACTTCTCGGCGGCGCTGACCTTCTATCGCGGCCACGGTTGCCGTCGGAACGAGGCCATCACACTTCGGGGGATCTCGCTGGTCGAAACGGCGCTCCAGCGTTATGCCGACGCGAGTGACCACGCCCTCGCGGCCATTGAGCTCTTCGACGAATTGAGTCTCGATCTCGACGCGGCCATGGCGGTGAACACCCTCGCCTGGGCCGATTATCGAGCCGGGCGGCATCAAGCCGCGGCTCACCACTATTCGGAGGCGTTCTCTCGTGCTGAGCGGTGTGGCAGCAGCTACGAGGCGAGCCGGGCGGTGACCGGACTCGGCAATGTCCACGCCGCCCTCGGCGAGCGAGCGGCCGCCGAACGGGAATGGTGTCGCGCCCGGCGGTTGCATCCACGACTCGTCTCGAGTGACGTGGGTGAAATCCGAGTCCGTGAAGAATTCCTGCACGGCGAGGGACATCTCGAAGGCGGACGACCGCCCGCGGCCGACGAGCGCTAGCCGTCCCCGGGGCCGCACCGGCCCGGCGTTCAGCGCGCGGTCGCCGCGCGATAGTCCCTCGGCGAGGTGCCGAGAAGCCGGGTGAACATCGTGGAGAACGCCGCCGGGCTCTCGTAACCGAGCGAGGCGGCGATCCCGGCGATGGGACGGCCTTCCGACAGCAGCGAAAGGGAATGCAGGACGCAGGCCCGTTGGCGCCAGCGGGCGAAACTCAGCCCCGTCTCGGCGGTGAAGAGCCGGTTCACCGTCCGCTCGCTCACGTGCAGCCGGGCTGCCCAGTCGCCCATCGGATCGTGGATGTCCGGATCGTCCAAAAAGGACTCACAGAGGGCGCGCAGGGCTTCGTGGCCCGGCAACGGGAGGTCGAGCTGGACCGGGGCGGAACGCCGGATCTCGTGCAGGACCAGGCCGATGATCGCGGCGTCCCGCCCGCGCGGGGCGTACAACGCCGGTACCTCGACGGCTTCGTGCAGCAGTTCCCGCAACAGCGCGGAGACTTCGACGACCTGGCAGCGCCGCGGGAACCACGGCACCGCCTTCGGCTCGATGTACAGGCTCCTGGTGCTCACGGTCGTCGTGACGACCTGGTGGGCGGTCTCCGGCGGGACGAGCACCGCACGGCGGGTCGGGATGGTCCACGTGCCGTCGGCCGTCTCCACCCGCATCGACCCCGTCGCGCTGTAGAGGAACTGCGCCCGCCGGTGCCGGTGCCGGGGAATCCGGTGCTCCGGCGGGTAATCGGTGCGGATCGCGACCACCGCGCGGTCGAGGTGGTCGACGTGGTCGATGGGAATGTCGCGCACGTCACCGAGGCTACCCCGGCTGTCCGTTACGCGAAAGAAAGTGACCTCCTTTCGAATGCCCGCCGCGTCGAAGTCGCCTACGGTCGAAGGAGTGCTGATCGAGATTTCGGTGCTCCTCGGGTTCGGTTGCCTGAGCGGCGTCACCACTGTCCTTTTCGGATTCGGCGGCGGCTTCATCACCGTCCCGGTCGTCTACGCCTTCGCGCTCGCCGAACCGGGTCAGGCGCTGGGCGCGATGCACGTCGCGGTCGCCACCTCGACCGCGGTGATGGTGGTCAACGCCGGGAGCGCCACCCTGGGGCAACTGCGATCCGGACGGCTTCGCCGCGACTACCTGTGGCCGCTCATCGCCTTCATCGGCCTGGGCGCCGTGCTCGGCTCTTTCGCCGCCACCGCGGCCGACGAAAGCGTCCTGCGCTGGCTCTTCGTCGCCTACCTCGCGCTGACCATCGCCGACAGCGTGGTCCGGAAAGGGTTCGTCAGCAGGCGGGAGGACACGCGACCCCGGCCGCTCGGCGGGCTGACCACCACCGCCGGCGGGACCGGGATCGGTGCCGTGGCGAGCTTTCTCGGCGTCGGGGGCAGCGTGCTCACCGTGCCACTGCTGCGGCGCAAAGGTCTGCCCATGGCCGACGCGGCCGCGCTGGCGAACCCCCTGAGCCTGCCGGTGGCGGTGATCGGTACCGCCGTCTACGCCTTCGCGGCGACGGGAACGACCTTCGGTGCCACCCACCTCGGTTACGTCGATCTGGTGGCCGCGGGCGCGCTGTTGTGCGGTTCGCTGCCGACGATCGCCGTGGCCCGTCGTGTGGTCGGCCGCGTCCCGGACCGGGCGCACGCTATCGCGTATCTCGGTCTGCTCGCCGCCGCGTTGATCGCGATCGTCGTCCGCCAGTGATCGGATGAGTCAGCGGACGAACCGGCGGATGGCAAGGCCAAGGCTGGTTCTGCGGCAAATAGATCCGATGAATACTCTGTACCTTTGCCGGATCTTGCGCCAAGATCTTCCGCATGAAGCTGAGATCGATCACCAAACGCATGTTCGTTCTCGGGCTGCTGACGGTTCTCGGGACCACCGGGACCACGTCAGCGGCCACCGCCGACCCCCTCCCCGAGCCCTCGGACGTGAACGCGACCGGGCTGCCGCGCGGCGGCTGGGAACCGGTCGGCCCGAACAGCATCGGCGGACTGCTGGCCGTATCGCCCGCCGGGCTCGCGATGATGCAGCCGAGCCCGCCGGCGTTGTGGCTCTCCGGCGATCGCGGTGCCTCGTGGACCGCGCGCCGTGGACTGCCGCCGGAGACCGCCATCCAGGGATTCTTCGCCGATCCGGTGAACCCGGACCGGATGCTCGCGGTGGGCAACAAACCCGCCGGTGTGCAGGGCGAGTGGCGCGGCCTGCTGCTGGGCACCAGCGATCGCGGCCAGAGCTGGGAGACCCTGCGCGAGTGGTACCCCGACGGCGCGTTCGGCATGGCCACGGACCCGTCGGGCCGCGTCGTCGTGGTGCAGAACCTCGATTCGCTGAGCGTCAGCACCGACGGCGGTGTGCACTGGAACGACGTGCCGAGGACCTGGCCGCGGGAGGGGAACGCCGCGCCGGTCGGCGGGCTCAAGCTCATCCTGGTCGGCGACGACGCCTACTTCACGACGGTCTACCCGGAGTACGCCCTGTGGGGGGTCCGCGGGGTCAGCGGCAAGGAACCGAGGGCCGAACTCGTCTACCGGACCAACGGCGAGGTCGGACAGGTCGCTTCGGACGGCAAGCGGTTCGTGGTCACGGTCGGCCCCGAACTGCACGGCTCCAGCGACGGCGGCAGGACCTGGACGGTGCTGCGCCGCGATCCCGGCGGACAACCCCTGCGTGAACCGCATTTCGTCGGCGGCCGGCTATACGTCGCGACGTATAACGACATAGACGTCAGCGCGGACGGCGGACGTACCTGGACCCGCACGCCGGTGCCCGCCCCTGGCGAGGGCGTCAGCGACATGGCGGAACTCCCGGCCGTGGCGGGCAAACCCGCCACCACGCTGATCTCCTCGGTGTACCGGGGCGTGTACGCCGACGGCGGCAAGAGCGGCTACCGGCAGATCGGCGTACCCGGCGAATCCATTCGCGACCTCGTGACCAGCGGGAACCTGCTGCGCGAGAGCGTCGTCGCGGCCGGTGTGCAGGAGATCTACAACACCCCGTTGCCGCGCGGCAAGATCACCGCGGCGACCAGGGTGTGGCAGTCGCATCCCACCGACCGGCTGCACGAGGACGCGCGCCTGTCCGTCTCGCCCGCCCGCCCGGACGTCGTCTGGCAGGTCACCCGGAACGGGTTCGCGCTCGACGTGCTGCGCAGCGGCGACGGCGGCCGTAGCTGGCAGTTCGCGGCCAAGACACTGCAAGGTCTCCCGAGGACGATCCTGGCCCATCCGGCCGACCCGGACCGGCTCCTCGTGTCGGCCTTCGCCCCCAGCGGTTACGTGCTCTACCGCAGCGTCGACGCCGGAAAGACGTGGGAAAAGCTCCCCACCGACAACGGCTTCATCGCGTTCGCCGGGGATCCGTGGAACCCGAACCGCGTCTGGGGCGGGGATTTCGACGGCCTGTCCCGGTCCGACGACGGCGGCAAGACCTGGACCCACGTGTCGGACGAACCGGTCAGTTCGATCTCGGTGAGCCGCTGGGGCGGCGGCCGAGTTCTCGTCGGTGGGGCGGGTCTGCTGCTCAGCGAGGACAACGGCCGGACGTTCCGCCGGGTCCGTGACGGGGAGGATCCGCGCGAGATCAGCCGGATCCTGCCGCATCCGTTCGATTTCAGGGTCTGGTTCGCGGGCAGCTCGACCGGGGGAGGAGTGCTGCGCAGCACGGACTTCGGCCGCACCTGGTCGCCGATACCCGGCGCCCTTCCCGACGCCAGGGTGCTCTCCCTGACGACCAGTTCGGACGGCCGGTACCTGTTCGCCGGCACCGCGCAGTCCGGCGCCTACCGCCTGACGCTGTACTGAGCCGAGGCGCTTCGTGGCCGGGGAAAGTTCCGGCCACGAAGCGTTTACTCGGTCCACCGCCGGATGTCAGAGTCGAGGTCATGGCCATCGACGTCGCGGCCCTCCGGGCCCACTTCCCGTCCCTCGCCCACGGAACCGCCTTCTTCGACGGACCCGCGGGTACCCAGACACCCCGGCAGGTCGGCGACGCCATCGCCGGGACGCTGACCGGCCCGCTGTCGAACCGGGGCAAGGTCAGCCCGTCCGAACTCAACGCCGAGAACGCCGTCGCGGGCTTCCGGGCCGCGTACGCCGATTTCCTCGGCGTTCCGGCCGAAGGCGTCGTCCACGGCCGCAGCGCCACCCAGCTGACCTACGACTTTTCCCGCCACCTGGCCAAAGGCTGGCGCGAGGGCGATGAGATCGTCGTCAGCCGCCTCGACCACGACGCCAACGTCCGGCCCTGGGTCCAGGCCGCCGCGCGAGCCGGGACGACCGTCCGCTGGCTCGACATCGACCCCGGAACCACCGAACTCGACCTCGATTCCCTGGTGCTCACCGAACGGACGCGGCTGGTCGCGGTCACGGCGGCGTCCAACGTCCTCGGTACCAAACCGCCGATCCGCCGGATCGCCGATCTCGCCCACGACGCCGGGGCGCTGGTGTTCGTCGACGGCGTCCACTACGCCGCGCACGAGCTGGTGGACGTCCCCGCGCTCGGGGCGGACTTCTTCGTCTGCTCGCCGTACAAGTTCCTCGGCCCGCACTGCGGAGTGCTCGGCGCCTCGCCCGCCCTGCTGGAGGCCGTCGAACCGGACAAGCTCACGCCGTCGCCCGACACCGTGCCCGAACGGTTCGAATTCGGCACCCTCCCTTACGAGATCCTCGCCGGCGCGACGGCCGCGGTGGACTTCCTCGCCGGGATGGATCCCGGCGCGGGCGGGACACGGCGGGAACGGCTGACGAATTCGCTCGGCTCCCTGCACGACCACGAAACCTCGCTGCGGACCAGGCTGGAGAAGGAACTGGACGGCGCGATCACCGTCCACTGCAAGGCGGACGACCGGACCCCGACCCTGCTGATGAGCCTCGGTGGCCGCGAACGCGAGGCACAACGGCATCTCGCCGAACGGAAGGTCGTCGCCCCGGCGGGATCCTTCTACGCCTACGAGGTCTTCGCGGCCCTGAACCTGGAGGATCCGGCGCTCCGGGTCGGGCTCGCGCCCTACACCAGCGCCGAGGACGTCGACAGGTTGCTGGACGGGCTGTCGGCGTTCGTGTGAGGGCGGCCTCGTGAGTGGTAATGACGGTTAGAACCGTCATTACCACTCACGAGGGGCCGGACCAGCGCGCGACCAGCAGCCCCGCGTCCTCGGTGAATTCGGCGCCGCGGTGGGATTTCGCCGCCTGAAGCACGCGCCGGGTGATTTCGGCCGGGACGTTTCCGGCGTTGTCGTCCAGGCAGTCGGCGAACGCGAATCGTTCGCCGTCGCCGGTCCGTGCGGCGGAAAGGCCGTCGGTGTGCAGGACCAGGAGATCGCCGGGCCGCAGCCGGGCGGTCGCGATCTCACCGGGCGGCCCGGTGCCGAACGGCGGACGGCGGCCACCGTCCAAAGTGGTCTGTCCCTGCCCGCCGAGCACGAGCGGCGCTTCCCGTCCCGCGCCGAGGTAGCGGAGACCGCCGTCGGCGAGGTCCAGTTCCGCCAGCGTGCCGCGGACCGCCACGTCACCGAACTGCGCCGAAAGCGCTTTGTCGACAGCGGATTCCTGGCCGCGCAGATCCAGCCCCTCGCGGCGAGCGGATCGGTAGGCCGCCAGCGCCGCGGAGACCACCAGACCGCCGGACGCGGTGTCGCGCCCGGCGTCGAAGATCGCCAGCGACGCCGTCGTTTCGGAGAGGGCGTAGTCGAAGGTGACGCCGCGGACGTCGTAGGCGGGCTCGACACCGCCGGCCACCACGACGGTGTCCGTCGCCGCGGTCAGCGGGGGCAGGTTGTGCCAGAGCAACTCCGCGGCGGGACCGCGCCGTCGCTGCCGCCTCAGCACGTCGAGACCGTCGCCGTACCTCATCGCGGCGGCGATGAGGTGGCCCGACAGCGACGCGAGCCACCGACACTGGGTCCGCAGCGCAGGGTCATGGAGGTCGGCGTCCCCGCTTGCCGCGACTTCGAGGACGCCCATGCGCTCGTCGCCGTCCAGCAGCGTGGCCCACAGCCGCGGTCCCGCCGGCTCGTCGGTCACCATCGAGTCGGCGTGCTGATAGACGTGGCCCGCCGTACTGGTCTCGATGGCGAGCGGGACCCGGCCCGCCCCCGAGCCGCCCGAAACGGGGATGAGCTGCCGCTGGCCGTGGTCGGCGAGGTAGACGGCGATCTCGAGGTCCAGCGCCTGGCCCGCCGCGGCGATGATCGCGGGCAGCCGCTCCGGCGACGCCCGGTGAGCCCCGTGGAGGAGCCCCACCAGCGCGGCCAGGGGACCGCGTGGCCGGGTGTCCCCATCGGTACCGCCGCTGTAGGGCGCCCGGCGTCCCTCGGTGACCTCGTCGAGCCGTTCGTTGACCGCGTGGGCGACCATGTCCCGCTGGATCCTCGGCAGGTCCGCCAGTCCCCGCAGGAACGCGTCCAGTTCGAGTTCGCTGACGTCGCCGCCCAGTGCGAAATACCGCAGCCACAGCTCTTCCACGGTGAGCCCGGTCCGGGCGAAACACGCCGCGACGATCCGGCGCTGCTCATCCGCCGGAAGTGAGGTCACGATGATCACCCCCGGGGTATCGAC
Organism: Amycolatopsis orientalis DSM 40040 = KCTC 9412; assembly: GCF_000478275.1. Lineage (GTDB taxonomy): Bacteria > Actinomycetota > Actinomycetes > Mycobacteriales > Pseudonocardiaceae > Amycolatopsis > Amycolatopsis orientalis. The sequence goes on along the minus strand of NZ_ASJB01000009.1, from coordinate 17,052 downwards.
GACATGGCTCCGGGTACCAACCTGCGGCGGGAGCGAAACATGAACGGGTGCCTCGAATGGGTATGCGCTTCGGGACGGTCCGAGCCCGCTCCGTGCCAGGCAGGCGAAGCCGCGACGCCCGGAACGTGGGTCGCGGTAGGCGCGGCGATCGCATTCGGCTAAAGTCGGCTCCCGAAAGCGGTTCTGAGCGTTGAGAAGTTAGCGCCGATCCGCCGGTAACCGGGTTGGTTGCGGCGGTTGATGGTGCGCGCTCGGCGCCGGTTCCCGCCGGTGACTCCCGTGGTGCATCACGCCGATGTGCAGAAGTGGGAGAGGCGGGCTTTGGCCGATGAAATCGACTGGCAGCAGGACAAGAACCGATTCGTCGAGGATGTCGGCGACGGCGAACTGCCAGTGACCTCCGAAAACGGTGCCCGGCCCACCGCCGGGCCACTCGTGAACCAGTTCGTGGCGCTGACCAGGGCGTTGCTGGATTCCGGCTCGGTCGCGGCGGTCCTCGAGCGAGTGGTCTTCGCGACCCGTGACCTGGTACCGGGCGCCGATCTGGTGAGTGTCACCCTCCTCGATCCCGACGGCGCGTTCCACACGCCGGTGGGGACCGACGAGATCGCCGGTGAATTAGACCAATTGCAGTATCAGTACGGAGAGGGTGCCTGCGTCGAAGCCGCACGCGTTTCGGGACCGGCGGCGGCCTTCAGCGACAACCTCGCCGAAGACGCCCGCTGGCCGCGGTTCGGACCGGCCGCCGCGACGCTCGGTTTCCACTCCCTGGTGTCGACGGCTTTGCTGCCGGACGCGTCGAGTTCGCAGCTTTCGGGGGCGCTGAACGTCTACTCGCGAAGCCCGCACGGCATCGCGCGGGAGGACCGGGACGTGCTGTTGCTGCTGGCGACGCACGCGTCGCTGGCCCTGGCGACCACCCACGCGGTCACCCGCGGCCAGCTCCAGGAGGAGCAGCTCCAGCAGGCGCTGGACAGCAGGGACGCGATCGGGCAGGCCAAGGGCATCCTGATGGCGCGGCGCGGGATCGACGCCGCGGAGGCGTTCGAAGTGCTGCGGCACACGTCGCAGAACATGAACGTCAAACTCCGGGAGCTGGCGGAGATGCTGTCCAAGCGGCATACGGAACTGCACCTGCCCGACTGAGCGATCAGGCGCCACTACGATCGTGATCATGGGATCCGACGAGCTGGAGTTGTCGCGGACGTACCGGTGGCGGGGCCGTTCGGTGGCGTGGGAACGCCTCGGCGAGGGCGCCCCGGTGGTGCTGTGCCACGGGACACCGTGGTCGGCGCAACTGTGGGGGCCCTTCGCGCGGGCGCTCAGCAAGGAGTTCGCCGTCCACGTCTGGGACATGCCGGGGTACGGCCGGTCGTCGAAAGAACCCGGTCACGCCGTCGATCTCGGGACGCAGGGCGAGCTTTTCGCCGATCTGCTCGGACATTGGGGACTGACGGCCCCGCACGTGATCTCCCACGATTACGGCGGGGCCGTTTCCCTGCGCGCGAAGCTGTTGCACGGCGCCGAATACGCCTCACTCGCGCTGGTGGACGTCGTCGCGCTGCGGCCGTGGGGCTCGGAGTTCTTCCGGCTCGTCGCGGAGAACGCCGAGGTGTTCCAGGCGCAGCCGCCGGCGGTGCACCGCGGGGCGCTGGAGTCCTATATCGGGACGGCCTCCCATCGTGGTCTCACCGGCGCGCAACTGGCCACGCTGACCGGTCCTTGGCTGGACAGCGCCGGGCAACAGGCCTTCTACCGGCAGATCGCCGAAGCGGACGTGCGGTACACCGACGAGATCCAGGACCGCTATCCCGAACTCGCGCTGCCGGTGAAAGTGATCTGGGGTGCGGACGACACGTGGATCCCGGTGGACCGGGCGGAACGGCTCGCGAACGCGATTCCGGGCGCCCTGCTGGACGTCATCCCGGGCGCCGGGCACCTGATCCAGTACGACGCGCCGGTCGAACTGGCTTTCTCCCTCCATCGCTGGCTCACCGTGGAAGTGGGCCGGTGGGGACCCGGCGGGAGCGGACGCCGAAACGCCGGTTGAAGATCGACATCGTTTCCTTGAAATATTAGAAATCGTCTACGTGATATCCGGCGACGTAGGCGTTCGAAAGCAGTGCACCGTGACATTCCGCGCTCGACGGCCCGAATCCGAGCGGGACCCAATGGCCGACGGTGTACCAATAGGACGATCCCGACGAGCAGTGGGCGACCACCCGGTAGGTCTGTGACGGATGGGGCAGGGAAAAGCAGGTCAAGGAGATGCCCTCGCCGAAGAGGAGCCCATAGCGGCCGCTGTCGCAGCCGTAGGGCGGGAACTGGCTGTCCGTCGCCGCGGAGGCCGGTGAGCCGGCCAGGATACCGGCCGCCGAAAAGGCGGCCATGACTAAAGCGGCGATTTTCTTCTTCATTGCTTTCTCCCGGGGATCGTTCCCAATGGAAAGCTCAGATTAGCCGCACGGAAGAATTGTCGTGAATTCATCGGGCAGGTGAAAAGAGAACGCGTGCGGTGAACCACACTGCTCCATAAGAGCGTCCCCCGCCCCCCTTCTGAGTTCGCCCGTTCCCCTTTTGGCCTAGTGCCGCCGGTATTGCGCCGGGGAGGTGATCGTGCCCCGGTCCTCATAGGACCCCGGCCTGCCGCGGTCGACGTGGAACGTGGTCAGGGTGCTCACCGGCGAACGCGGGTCGCGCCGGTCGCCGATCACCCGCATCTGCGTGCTCCAGCGGCGCGGGGTGACCTCGTAGACGTCGTAGCCGTACCGGTTGCCCTCGAAGTACTTGAGGTGCGGGTTCGCCGCGCCCAGCTTCGGCCCGTTCGTGGCGTTCCATTCGGGGGAGTAGGCGCCGGAGGAGACCGAGTGCGCGGTGAACTCGGTCCCGATCACCGGGGTCGCCGGATCGTCGAAGTCCGGGCGGATGTCGTCGACGAACGCGGAATGCCAGTCGCCGGTGATCACCACGAAGTCTTCGAGGCCGCTCTGGGCGACGTGGGTCAGCACCTCCTTCCGTTCGGCGAGGAAGCCGTCCCACTGATCGGTGAACATGTACCCGTCGCCGCCCGGTTTCGCCAGCTGGCTCAGCATGATCGAGTTCACCCAGCAGTGCCACGCCTCGCCGGCCCCGGTCACCTGATCCTTGAGCCATGTCTTCTGATCCGCGCCGAGGATCGTGCCGTCGGGCAGGTTCTGCGCCGACCGGTACTGCCGAAGGTCCAAAATGGACAGATCAAGCAGGTCGCCCCAGCTCCGCCGCCGGTGGATCCTCGGCGACGTGGGGTGGTCCGGCCGCACCGGCATATGCTCGAACCACGCCTGGTACGCCGCCGACCGCCGCGCCCGCAGCGCGGGAGTGGTACCGCTGTAGTCGTTGACGACCTCGTGATCGTCCCAGGTGATGAACCACGGATGGGCCGCGTGGGCGTCGCGCAGCGAGGGGTCGGACTTGTAGAGCGCGTGCCGCCGCCGGTACGACGGCAGGGTCAGCACCTCGGGTCCCTCGTGGTCGCGCAGCGGGTTCCCGCCGACCTGACCGTGTTCGTAGACGTAGTCGCCGAGGTGGACGACGAAATCCAGCTCCTCCCGCGCGATCCCGGCGTGCGCCGCGTAGAACCCGTCGTGGAACGCCTGGCAGTTCGCCGAAGCGAACCGCACCCGCCGGACCGGGCCGACCGGGGCGGTGCGGGTGCGGCCGATCCGGCTGACCTTGCCGAGCGCCTGGAAGCGGTAGTAATACTGCGCGCCCGGTTCCAGCCCGGACACCGGGACGTGCACGCTGTGCCCGAGCCCGGCGGTGGCCGCCACGGTCCCGCGCGCCACGCGGCGGCGGAAGGCGCGGTCGGTGGCGACCTCCCAGCCGACCTCGACGGTGTCGGCCAGCGGCTGCTCGAACTCCATCGGTTTCGGCGCGAGCCGCGTCCAGAGCGCGACCCCGTGCGGGACCGGGTCACCGGACGCGACCCCGAGGGTGAACGGCGCCTCGTCCCAGGTCGCGCCCAGCTGTGCCGCGGCCTCCTCCGCCTGCGCGACGGTCATCCGTGAACTCAACGGCCAGGCCAGTCCCAGCGCGCCGGCGGTGGCGGCGCCTCGCAACAGATCCCGGCGGTTGACGGACATCGGTGGTCTCCTCGGGGTCGGCGGATCGCTCTCCGACACCGAACACGGCCAAGATGGCCGGAGGTGAACGCCCGGGAGAACTCTTGTCAGACCGTGATGACGACCTTGCCGCGGGTGTGTCCCTCGCTCACGTGACGGATCGCGTCCGGCACCTCGGCCAGGGAGTAGGTCCGGTCGACGACCGGGTTCAGCTTCCCCGCCTCGATGAGCGCGCGCAGCGTCTCGAGATCGTCCCGGTTCTCCGTGGAGAACAGGCCGCGGAGCCGGTGTTTCACGAACGGGCCGAGGAGCAGCGCCCGCAGGTTACGGCCGACCGGCCCGAGCCATTTTCCCCCGCTTTCGCCCCCGACGATCACCAGAGTGCCTTGCGGGGTAAGGGATTTACGCAACAGGTTCAGCGGCCGGTTCCCCGCGGTGTCGATGATGAGGTCGTAACCGCCGCCGAACTCCTCACGTGTGTAGTCGAACACCGTTTCCGCGCCGAGCGACCGGACGAACTCCACCTTGCCGGTGCCGCACACGCCGTCGACCTTCGCGCCGAACGCCTTGGCGATCTGCACCGCGTAGGTGCCCACGCCGCCGCCCGCCCCGATGACGAGGACCTTCTGCCGGGGCGCGACCCCGCCCCGGTCCCGAACCGCGTGCAGGGCGGTGAACGCGGAAATCGGGACCGCCGCGGCCTCCGCGAAACCGAGCCGTTCGGGTTTCCGCGCGATCTTGTCCACTGTGGTCAGTGCGTACTCGGCGAAGGATCCTTGGCAGGTACCGAAAACCTCGTCACCGGCCCGGAACTCCGTCACGTTCCCGCCGACCGCGTGCACGACGCCGGCGAAGTCCAGCCCGCGGACGCGGGCCTTCGGTCTGCGGAAGCCGAATCCCATCAACCGTACGAGATAGGGCGTCCCTTCCATGAGGTGCCAGGTACCGGGATCGACGCCTGCCGCGCGGATCCGGACGACCACGCCGTCCGGCCCCGCTTCGGGTTCCGGCAGATCGGTCAGCCGGAGGATGTCCGTGGTGCCGTACTCATTCTGGACGATCGCCTTCATGGCGGCCTCTTTCCTAGTCTGGGTACTGGAAAACGTCGTCGAGCCCGACGCCGAACACCCTGGCGATCTGGAAGGCCATCTCCAGGGACGGCGAATAGCGCCCCTGTTCGATGGCGATGACCGTCTGGCGCGTGACGCCGATCCGGTCCGCGAGTTCGGCCTGCGTCATCTCGCCACTGGCGAACCGAAGGGTGCGGATGGAGTTCGTGACCTTGGTCGGTTTCACCATGCCTGGAAACCCTGGCGGTACGCGGAGATCTTCGCGAGCGAGCCGAGCAGGGACGACAGGACGAAGGCGAAGTACACGGTGTTGGCGATCCAGAAGTGGTCCAGTTCGGCCATCGCCATGACGAGCGCCGCGATGCCGCCGATCACGACGAACGACTGCCCGGCATGTTCGCCGAACCGGCCGATCTCGCGGTCTCGCTGGTCCTTGCGGCCCGCGTCCCGCGGCGAGGCGGGCGCCGCGGCGATGTGCAGCACGATCGAGGCCACGATGGCCGCCCCGACCGTCCACAGCAACGGTGCCACGTAAGGGACATCGACGAGGGGGCCGGAGCCCGCCCGGCCGAGGACGACGAACAGGTAGACCGCGTAGGCGCAGAGCGTGACCACCGCCACGATCCAAGCGCGTTTCTCTTCCAGTGCCACGAGAACCAAAGTAAAGAATTTTGAACACCATGTCAAACATGCTTTACATCGGTGCTCCGGCGAAGTCGCATCATTGCTGGCGCGTGCGGGGTTCGGTATCGGCGATCAGTGGCGCGTGAAGGCCCCCTTCCCTCGGCTCAGCCGAGGGAAGGGGGCCTTCACGCGCTTCGTCAGGCTCCGGCGAGGGTCTCTTCGAGGGTCGATCGATGGGTCGGCTTCGCCTCTTCATAGCGACGGCGGCCTTCATCGGTCACGACGACGAAGATGCCGCGCCGGTCCGACTCGCACAGCGCGCGCTGGACGAGCCCTTCCCGTTCGAGGCGGGCGACCAGGCGCGACGTGGCGCTCTGGCTCAGGTGGACGACTTCGGTCAGATCGGCCGCCCGGCACTTGCCGACGACGCAGTTCACCAGTCGTTCCAGCGCTTCGAACTCGGTGACGCCGAGGCCATGGCGCTCTTGGAGGCGGCACTCGAGCAGGCCGAAGACCGCCGCATGCCGTGCGGACAGGGTGTGCCACTCCTGCAGCAGGTCTTGCTCGGCGACGTCGCTCACGCGGCCCAATATAGCATGCGCGTGAATTTTATGCAAAGACATTAAATGCACTTGCATTAGATGCGTGTGCATGTAGTGTACGGATCATGAGTTCTTCCGTGCAGCTGTCCACCAGCTCGACAAGGTGGGACGCGCGCCTCTGGGGTGTCCTGCTCACCGTGTCCACCGTCGTCGGACTCGACGCGCTCGACGTGTCGATGGTCGGCGTCGCCCTCCCGTCCATCCAGGCCGAACTCGGCCTCTCCACCAGCGCCCTGCAATGGATCGTCAGCGGCTATGTCCTCGGCTACGGCGGTCTTCTGCTCCTCGGCGGTCGCACCGCCGATCTGCTCGGCAGGCGCCGGGTCTTCCTCGTCGCCGTCGCGGTCTTCGCGCTCGCTTCGCTGCTCGGCGGCATCGTCGACGACGGCGCGCTGCTGATCGCCACCCGGTTCATCAAGGGTCTCGCCGCCGCGTTCACCGCGCCTGCCGCGTTGTCCATCATCACCACGACCTTCCAGGAAGGCCCCGCCCGCAACCGGGCGATCAGCATCTTCGCCGTGTTCGGTGCCAGCGGGTACTCCGCGGGCCTCGTCTTCTCCGGCCTGCTGACCGAAGTCGGCTGGCGCTGGACGTTCTTGCTGCCGGTGCCGATCGCGCTCGCCGCGTTCGCCGCCGCGGTCAAGCTGATCCCGTCCTACCGGCCGGAGACCGCCGGTGGCTACGACTTCCCCGGCGCGATCACCGGAGCGGCCGGTTCGCTCCTGCTGGTCTTCGCCGTGGTCGAGGCACCGGAGATCGGCTGGGCCGCGCCGCGGACGCTGATCTCGTTCGCCCTCGCGCTCGCGCTGCTGGTCACCTTCGTGTTCATCGAGAAGCGCAGCAAGCACCCGCTGCTCCGCCTCGGCATCCTGCGCTCGGGCCCGCTGGCCCGCGCCAACCTCGGCGGCGCGACGTTCTTCGGCGCCTACATCGGTTTCCAGTTCGTGGTCATGCTGTACCTGCAGACCGTGCTGGGCTGGTCCGCGCTGCAGACCGCGCTCGGATTCCTGCCTGCCGCGCTGATCGTGGCCTTCGGTTCACCCAGGATCGAGCCGCTGATCGACCGCCTCGGCACCCCGCGCACGATCCTCGCCGGCGTCGTCGCCCACGTCATCGGCTACGCGCTGTTCCTGCGGATCGACGAGAGTTCCAGCTACGCCGGTTCGGTGCTGCCGAGCATGATCCTGCTGGGCGTCGGCTTCATGCTGGCGTTCTCCTCGCTGAACATCCAGGCGACCAACGGGATCTCCGACGACGAGCAGGGTCTCGCCGGCGGTCTGCTGAACACCTCGATCCAGGTCGGCGGCGCGATCGGCCTCGCCGTGGTGACCGCGGTCCTCACCGGGAACGCGGGAGGCGCCACCGGTCCGGCCGCGCTCCTCAACGGTCTGGCGCCCGCGCTGACGGTCGTCACCGGCATCGCCGTGATCAGTGTCCTGGTGGCGCTGTCCGGGGTCATCGGCCTGCGCAAGGCCGAAGCCCGCTCCGCCGTCGCCGAACCGGAGTTCGCCGCGGCCGAGTGATCCCCGCGCCGACGCCTGCGTGAAGGCCCCCTTCTCTCGGCCATGGTTTTGAGTGACCAGCCGAGGGAAGGGGGCCTTCACGCGCGTTCACCAGCGGATCGGCAGGGATTTGAGCCCGTTCTGGAAGTTCGACCGCAACCGCACCGGATCACCGGCGAGTTCGACCTCGCCGAGCAGGTCCAGTACCGCTTCGAACATCGCGCGCAGCTGCACCCTGGCGAGCTGGGCGCCGAGGCAGAAATGCGGGCCGTGCCCGAACGTCAGGTGGTCGTTGGGCGTGCGGCCGACGTCGAAGCGGTCCGGGTCCTCGAAGACGGACTCGTCACGGTTCGCGGCGGAGAACCAGACGACGACCTTGTCGCCCGCGCTGATGTCCACATCGGACAGCCGGACGTCTTCGGTCGCGGTCCGGCGGAAGTGCATGACCGGTGTCCACCAGCGCAACATCTCTTCCACCGCACCGGGAAGCAGTGAACGGTCGGCCAGCAGCCGCCGGTACTGCTCCGGATGCGACAGCAGGGCCAGCATCCCGCCGGGGATGCCGTTGCGCAGGGTTTCGTTGCCCGCCACGGAGAACAGCCAGAACAGATTCTCGAACTCGGCGAGCGAAACCCGGTCTTCACCGACGTGACCCATCAGGTTGCTCATCGCGTCGTCGCCGGGATTGCGCCGTTTGTACTCGCCGAGCGCGGTGGCGTACGCGTAGAGATCCGGCATCCCGGCGCGGGTGCGGGGATCGGGCATCGCGCCGTCCGGCCCCGGAACCGGCCGCACGGCCAGCGCCGCCCGCGCGAGATCGGTGACCTCGGCCGCGTCGACGGTCGCGCTCACCGCGTAGTCGGCGTCCTGGTAGCCGATCACGCGATTGCTCCAGTCGTACATCAGCCGCCGGTCCTGTTCGGGGATCCCGAAGACCTCGGCGAGCGTCAGGAGCGGGAGATCGGCCGCCACGGCGGCGAAATCGCAGTGACCGTCCGCGGCGACGCTCCCGATCAGCTCCCTCGCCCAGCCGTGGATCCGTTCCGTCAGCCTGCCGACCGCGCGCGGCGTGAACGCCTTGGTGAGCAGGCCCCGCAGCCGGGCGTGCTCGGGCGGATCCATGTTGAGCATCATCCGGCGGACATACCCGAGGTCCTGTTCGGTCGCCGGATCCCGGATCTGCGTTCCGCCGAGATACGAGGAGAACAGTCGCGGGTTCCGCAGCACGTACTTGACGTCCGCATGCCGCAGTACGGCCCAGAAATCGTCCACCCGCACGACCGGCGACTCCCGGCGCAGCGCCGCGAGGTGCTCGTACGGCACGCCCCGGGTGTATACGTCCGGATCGGTGATCACGGCTCCGACACTAGCCCGTCGAACAGCCGCGCAGGAGACGGGCTAGCCCGCGAGCCGGGGACTGCGGAAAGATCCGTCCGGTGGAAACGCTGAAGATGCGCACCGCCGGAACCGACGGACCCGCCGTGCTGCTGTTGCACGGCCTCGGCGCGACGGGCGCGGTCTGGGACGGCCTCATGGCCCAGCCGGGCTATCGCTGGCTGGCGCCCGATCTGCCCGGTCACGGAGGATCGGCGCGGTTGCCGCACTACTCGTTCGGCGGTTTGGCGGCGGCGGTCGCCGACGCGCTCCCGGAACGCGGTCCGGTGCTGGTGGTCGGCCATTCCCTGGGCGGGGTGGTCGGGCTCGCGCTGGCCAGTGGCTGGTTCGGCGTCAAGGTCGCCGGACTGCTCGCGGTCGGCGTCAAGGTCGAATGGAGCGAAGACGACCTCGCGAGGGCCGCCGCCATGGCGGCCAAACCGCCGCGGGTGTTCCCGGCCCGCGAGGACGCCGAACGTGCCTTCCTCAAGATCGCCGGACTGGTCGGCCTCGCGGACGCGGATCCCGACGGCGTGACCGAAACCGACGGCGGCTGGCGGCTGGCGCTCGACCCGCGCGCGTTCGCCGTCGGCGCCCCCGACATGCGCGGACTGCTCGGCGCGGCGCGCTGCCCGGTCGTCCTCGCCGCCGGGGAGCACGACCCGATGAGCCGCCCTGACCAGCTTCGCGCCCTGAGCCCGGACTCCGTCGTACTCCGGGGACTCGGCCACAACGCGCACGTCGAAGACCCGTCCGCGCTCCTGCCCTTCCCCCGGCATTTCGTCCTCTGAATGCGGTAGTTCGCCGTCGAACCACCGCATCCAGAGGACGAAACGCGGTAGTTGGCGACACGAACGACCGCATCCAGAGGACGAAACGCGAGGTGACTAGCGCCGGATCCGGCCGAGGACGGCGATGCCTTCGGCGATGTCACTCGCCGGGCTCGCCCCGTAGCCGAGGACGAGTCCCGGATTCATCGGCCGCTGGCAGTGCCACGACAGCGGCTGCACCTTCACGCCCTCCTCCAGCGCGGCGGCGGCGAAGTCGAGGTCGGAGAACTCGGCCTCGAAGGTGATCGTCAGATGCAGCCCGGCCGCCGCGCCGTGCACGACGGCGTCCGGGAGATGCGTCCGGAGCGCGTCGATCATGGCGTCCCGCCGCCGCCGATGCCGCTTGCGCACGAACCGCAGCTGCCGCTCCATCTCGCCGGACTCCATCAGATGCGCGAGCACCAGCTGGGGGAGGACGGCGTTGCCCAGGTCGGCGAACCGTTTGGCCGCGACCACCTCGTCCCGGTACCGCGGCGGCACCAGCATCCAGCCCACCCGGAGCGCGGGCGCGAGCCACTTCGACACGCTCCCCGCGTAACAGACCTGCTCGGCGAGCATCGAGCGGAGCGCGGGAACCGGCGGGCGGTCGTAGCGGTGCTCGGCGTCGTAGTCGTCCTCGATGATCAGCCCGCCGTCCGCGGCCCAGCGCATGAGTTCCCGGCGGCGTTCCCCACCGAGCACGACGCCGGTCGGGAACTGGTGCGCGGGCGTCAGCAGCACGGCGGGCGCGCCGCTGCGGACGAGTTCGGCGACGTCGATGCCTTCCTCGTCGACGCGGATCGGCGGCGTCGCCAGCCGCCGGTCGTGCAGATGCTGCCGCGCGCCCAGCGAACTCGGATCCTCGACGGCGATCTCGGAGATCCCGTTGTCGCACAGCACCTGGGCCAGCAACCCGAGGCCCTGCGCGACCCCGGCGACGATGAGGACGTCGTCGGCGTCCGCCGTGATGCCCCGGGTGCGCGCGATCCAGTGCGCGATGGCCAGCCGCAACGCGGGCGCGCCGCGCGGATCGCCGTAACCGAACGCCGCCGCTGACAGGTCGTTGAGCACGGTGCGTTCCGCGCGCAGCCAAGCCGTCCTCGGGAACGCCGTCAGATCCGGCACGCCGGGGGACAGGTCGATCCTCGCCGGGGTCGACCGCAGCGAGTCGAAGACGCCGATCCCGGGGGCGGGCTGGAAGATCGTGCCCGCGGACGGTGGCCCCGGTGCCGTCTGTTCCTTCGTCCTCGCCGGCGCGGCGACGACCACCGTGCCCGCCCGGCCGCGTCCGGCGACGTGGCCGTCTTCGACCAGCCGCTGGTAGGCCTCGGTGACCACGCCGCGCGAGACCCGCAGGTCGGCGGCCAGCGCCCTGGTCGCGGGCAGCCTGCTGCCGACCGGCAGGCGGCCGTCGGAGATGGCGTGCCGCAACCGCGACGCCAGCCAGTCCGACCGGCGCCCCGGTGGTGCGTCCCCGATGTCCAGCTGCAGGAAGTCCGAGCCCTCGGCAGTCACCTGATCATTGTGTCACTCGGGGTCGTAGGCGAGGTTCGGCCGCAGCCATTGCTCCATAGTGGACAGTTCGAGACCTCGTCGGGCGGCGTAGTCCTCGACCTGGTCCTTGCCCAGCCGTCCGACGGTGAAGTACCGCGAATCGGGGTGGGCGAAGATCAAGCCGCTGACGCTCGCCGCCGGCGTCATCGCGAAGGACTCGGTCAGCGACATCCCGAGACGGTCGGAGTCGAGCAGGTCGAACAGCTCCTGCTTCTCGCTGTGGTCCGGGCTCGCCGGATAGCCGAGCGCGGGACGGATGCCGCGGAACTTCTCGGCGTGCAGGTCCTCCAGCTTCGGCTGGGCGTCCGGCTCGAACCAGTCCCGCCGCGCCTGGAGGTGGATGTGCTCGGCGAACGCTTCGGCGAGCCTGTCCGCGAGCGCCTTCACCATGATCGCGCGGTAGTCGTCCTGCTTCGCCTCGAACTCGGCGGCGAAGTCCTCGGCGCCGAGGATGGTGACCGCGAAGCCACCGAGGTGGTCGCCCGCGCCCGCCGGGGCGATGTAGTCCGCCAGACACCGGTTCGGCCGGGACAGCGGCTTCTTCGTCTGCTGGCGCAGCATCGGGAACTTGACGCCCGACTCCAGGATGATGTCGTCGCCCTCGGAATGCGCCGGCCAGAACGCGTACGCGCCCTTGGCCTGGAACCGCTCCTCGGCGATGATCTGGTCCATCAGGGTGTTCGCGTCGTCGAACAGTTCCCGCGCCACCGGGTTCTCGAGGATCGCCGGGTACTTGCCCTTCAGCTCCCACGCCAGGAACAGGAAGGTCCAGTCGACCATCTCGCGCAGTTCGGTGAGGGTCGGCGAGACGTACCGGACACCGGTGAACGCGGGTGTCGGGATCTCGTCGAACGAGACCTTCTCCGGGTTTGCCCTCGCCTGCTCGACCGTCAGCAGCGGCGTCCGCTGCTTGTTCGCGTGCTGCTCACGCAGCTTCTCCTGGTCCTCGCGGTTCGCCTTGTCGAGGATCTCGGCGCGATCCGCGTCGAGCAGGTCACCGACCACGCCCACGACGCGCGAGGCGTCCAGGACGTGCACCGTCGTGCTTTCGTACGCGGGCGCGATACGGACCGCGGTGTGCTGGCGTGACGTGGTCGCGCCGCCGATCAGCAGCGGCAGTTTCAGGCCGCGCCGCTGCATTTCGGTGGCGACGTTGACCATCTCGTCGAGCGAGGGCGTGATCAGGCCGGAAAGACCGATGGCGTCGGCGCCCTCGGAGACGGCGGTGTCGAGGATGACCGAAGCCTGGACCATCACGCCGAGGTCGATCACCTCGTAGTTGTTGCAGCCCAGCACCACGCCGACGATGTTCTTGCCGATGTCGTGCACGTCGCCCTTGACCGTCGCCAGGACGACCTTTCCGTTGCCCTGGCGGGTTTCGACCCGGCCTTCGAGACGCGCCTTCTCCTTCTCGGCCTCCATGAACGGTTCGAGGTAGGCCACCGACCGCTTCATCACGCGCGCGCTCTTGACCACCTGCGGCAGGAACATCTTGCCGGAGCCGAACAGGTCACCGACGATCTTCATGCCGTCCATCAAGGGACCTTCGATGACCTCGAGCGGCTTCGGCAGCAGTTGCCGCGCCTCCTCGGTGTCCTCCTCGATGAAGTCGACGATGCCGTGCACCAGCGCGTGGCTGAGCCGTTCCGCGACCGGTTTGTCGCGCCAGGACAGGTCGACGACGCGCTGGGTTCCCTTGCCGTTGACCGTTTCCGCGAACGTGACCAGCCTGTCGGTGGCGTCCTCGCGGCGGTCGAAGAGCACGTCCTCGACCAGCTCCAGCAGATCCTTGGGGATGTCTTCGTAGACCGCGAGCTGCCCGGCGTTGACGATGCCCATGTCCAGCCCGGCCCGCACCGCGTGCAGGAGGAAGGCCGAGTGCATCGCCTCGCGCACGACGTTGTTGCCGCGGAAGGAGAACGACAGGTTCGAGATACCGCCGCTGATGTGCACCCCGGGGCAGCGTTCCTTGATCCGGGGCAGCGCGTCGATGAACGCCTTGGCGTACCCGTTGTGCTCGGAGATCCCGGTCGCGACCGCGAGCACGTTCGGGTCGAAGATGATGTCCTCGGCGGCGAAACCGGCCTTCTGTGTCAGAAGGTCGTAGGCACGCCCGCAGATCTCGACCTTGCGGTCGGCCGTGTCGGCCTGGCCCTGCTCATCGAAGGCCATCACGACCACGCCCGCGCCGTAGTCGCGGATACGCCGGGCCTGCTGGAGGAACTGCTCCTCGCCTTCCTTGAGGCTGATGGAGTTGACGACGCCCTTGCCCTGCACGCATTTCAGCCCGGCCTCGAGCACCGTCCAGCGCGAGCTGTCGATCATGATCGGCAGCCGGGCGACCTCGGGTTCGGTGGCGATGAGGTTGAGGAACGTGGTCATCGCCTGTTCGCTGTCGAGCAGGTCGGCGTCCATGTTGACGTCCAGCAGGTTCGCCCCGCCGCGGACCTGCTCCAGCGCGACGTCGACGGCGGCCTGATGGTCGTCGGCCTCGATCAGCTTGCGGAACTTGGCGGACCCGGTGACGTTGGTCCGCTCGCCGATCATGACGAACCCGGTGTCCTTGCCGATCTCGAACGGTTCGAGCCCGCTGAACCGGGTGTTCGCCCGCGGCTCGGGGACCACCCGCGGCGCCATCCCGCGCACCGCGTCGGCGATCTCCTTGATGTGCGCGGGAGTCGTGCCGCAGCAGCCGCCGACGACGTTGACCATCCCGGCCGTGGCGAAGTCTCCCAGCAGTCCGCCGGTCTCCTCGGGCGTCTGGTCGTAGCCACCGAAGGCGTTCGGCAGGCCCGCGTTGGGGTGGCAAGCGGTGTAGGTGCCCGCGAGGCGCGAGAGTTCGGCGATGTGCGGGCGCATCTCCTCGGCGCCCAGCGAACAGTTGACGCCGACCAGCAACGGATCCGCGTGCTCGATGGAACTCCAGAACGCCTCGACCGTCTGCCCGGACAGCGTCCGGCCGCTCAGGTCAACGATCGTGACCGAGATCCACAGCGGCAGATGCGGCGCGACGTCGCGCGCGGCGGAGATCGCGGCCTTGCAGTTGAGGGTGTCGAAGATCGTCTCGATCAGCAGCAGATCGACGCCGCCCTCGGCGAGCGCCTTGATCTGGTCGGCATACGCGGCGTACACCTCGTCGAAGGTCACCGCGCGGAACGCCGGGTCCTCGACCTTGGGCGACAGCGACAACGTGACGTTCAGCGGCCCGACCGACCCGGCGACGAACTTCCCGCCCGCCGCGTCCGCCGCCTGGCGCGCGATCTGGGCGCCGCGGAGGTTCATCTCGTACGCGAGATCCTCGAGCCCGTAATCCGCCTGGCCGATCGTGGTGGCGGTGAACGTGTTCGTGGTCGTGATGTCCGCGCCGGCCTCGAGATACTGGCGGTGGATGTCGAGGACGACGTCCGGCCGGGTGATGTTCAGCAGGTCGGGGTCGCCGGTGATGTCGCGGGGGTGATCCTGGAACCGCTCGGTGCGGTAATCCTCGGGTTTGAGACCGGCGTTCTGGAGCATCGACCCCCACGCGCCGTCGAGCACGACGATGCGCTCATCCAGCAGCTTTCGCAGGGCGGTCGTTTCCATCCAGCGCTCCTCCCATGTGGTGGGAGGCGCCCTTGCGATGAAGTCCGGGGCCGAGCGTGGCGGACCCGTGGTCCGTTGCAGCGCCTCTCGACCTTGCGGACGAGCTTACCGGACCCACACAAGGGCGCTTCGCCGGAATTACTCAGCCCCTGGCCAGAGCGGGTTCGGCTTCCCGAATCGTGGGATCGGGCGGGGTGGGATTGCTTCGTGCGTCCGATCGGGCTTTGCGCCGGCCGACCACCTTGCGGCCGAGGTCGATCATCGGTACCTCCACCCAGCGGTAGAGGACGTCGGAAACGATGAGGGCGACGACGGTCACGGCGACCGCGGTCAGCGTCCGGTGCGCGCCCAGCTGCGGGATCGACAACCCGACCACCGTCGCGGCCACCCCTTGCAGGAGGTACACCGAGTACGAGCGTTCGCCGATGAAGCGCATCGGAGGCGTCGAGAAGAGCCAGGCGATCGGGCCTCGCGGGATCAGCGAGGTGATGAACAGCGCCACCAGCACCGCGTACGTCGTGCCGCCGACCGTGCCGCCGTCCTGGAAGAAGGCTTCGATATCGGTCACGTGGGTCTGGAGCACGACGAGGGCAGCGAGCAGGACGAAGCTGGCGAAGGGGTGAGTGAAGACGCGAAGGACGGCGAAGCCCTTCCGGTAGTGCAGGCCGATGGCCAGCGCGCAGCCGATGATGATGGGTGAGTAGGCACCGGCGTACGGCATCACCGGGATCAGCGCGATCATCAGCGCGATCAGGCCGATCGCCAGGCCCAGGCGTTTCGGGAAGCTCAACGCGGCGATGCCGAAGGCCAGGAACGGCCAGACGAGGTAGAACTTCTGCTCGACCCCCAAGGTCCACGACTGACCGAAGGGCGCGTTGTGGGCGAACTCGTTCGTGAAGGTCAGGAAGTACGGCATCGCTCCGGAGAGCCCGCTGGAGGTGTACTGGCCGCGCAGATACGTGAACACCACGATGATGCCCAGAACTGCGAAATACACAGGCAGAATGCGGAAAGCGCGACGGATATAGAAGTCGGCGAGCGAGATCCTGCCGTTTCGGTCCTCTTCGCGGAGGGCCAGGGTGGTGATCAAAAAGCCGGAGAGGACGAAGAACAGGTGGACACCGATCCACCCGTTGGCCATGGCCCACGACGGTCCTCCGTAGTGGAACACCACCACGAGGAGCGCGGCGATCGCGCGCAACCCGTCGAGGGCCGGAAATCTCTTCGTCGCAAGATACTGCTCGTGAGTCATCATCACTGGACCCCCAGAAATGTCACCGGCTGTCTAACCGGCAAGGATGAGTCACTCTAAAGGGTGAAATGCTGGTTCCTGTGAGGGGGCTGTGTGTTCACTGTGCACGTCGACCGGCAACACGAAGGGTGATTGTTGGAGATTTTCCGGCTGAAGCGTTTTATTGCTCCGACATCGACTGAAAGCGGATAGCCGGTGGCGATCGACCACGAAGCGTGGTGCGTCGATGAGCCGCGGATGGCATCGATCGCCCGTGTGGCCACGGTCCACTGGGGTGGCGCCGCGGGCGCGCAGGTCTTGGTCCTGGGCCCGGAGCACGCCGAGATCCCGGGGCGATGGTCGGTCTTCGCGGCGGCTCACTCTCGCGGGGTGGAACTCGACGCCTTGGTGCTGCCGGTCGTCGCGTCCCGTAGGGCGACGACCTCGGCTCGGTCGATCGAGGCTCGACAGGGACTTCGGGGACGCTCATGATGTCCGGCTACTCGCTGAGCTTGGCTGTGCAGCGGAGCTATGGGATTTCTATTGAGAGGTAAGGCAAACGTGGCGTGATCGACTCGATGCCGTGAAGGTCCCCTTGCCTACC
>NZ_ASJB01000008.1 GCF_000478275.1 Amycolatopsis orientalis DSM 40040 = KCTC 9412 | reverse complement strand
GCCGCCGTTGCCGGGTGGCCCCGCCGCACCTCAGGCGCCGCCCGCCCAGCCCGCCGCCCAGCCGCCCGCCCAGCCGCAGGCCGGGCCGCCCGCCGTGCCCCAGACGCCGCCTCCGGCCGTCGCGCCTCCGCCTGTCCAGCCTCCCGCCGCTCAGGCGCCGCCTCCGGCCGTGAGCGCGCCTCCGGCCACGCCGGAAGCGCAGTCGGCCACGCCACCCCAGGCCGAGCCGCAGCCGGAACCGCCGCAGGCCGCCCAGCCGCCCGTCCAACCGCCGGTCGCCCCTCCCGTGACCGGGCCGCCCCCGGCGCCCTTGCCGCAGCCGATGCCGCCCGCCTCCCCGCCGCGGGGGACCCCCGCCGCACCGGAGCCCGCGACCCCGCCGCGCGGCGTCCCGATGCACCGCGGCTGGTTCGACGAACTGGCCGAGAACCCGCCGGAAAGCTCGAAACTGGATCCGCCGGAGGGCGGCGAGTTCGGCCCGACCGGCGAGCCGACGGAGATCCCGTACCGCTACCGCAAGTGATGACAGGACGTCCCGGTGATGTCACGCTGGACGCATGTCGAGCGACCCGAACCCGGATCAGGGCTGGTACTACAACACCAAGACGAACCAGGTCGAACATCTGGAACGCGGGCGGAGCATCGATCTCCTCGGCCCGTACCCGGACGAGGCGACGGCCCGGCGCGCGCTGGAGATCGCCAAGGAACGCACGCGGCAGGCCGATGCCGAGGACGCCAAATGGAGCGGTGACTGAGCCGCCCCGGTCACCCTCGTGAGTGGTAATGACGGTTAGAACCGTCATTACCACTCACGAGGCTCCGCAGGTCAGGCGCTTTGCTTGGCCGGTTCCGGGCCCAGTACGAACTCCGGGTCCACCTGCGCCGTGAGGTCTTCCCCGGCGCGCCCGCTGCCCCACGCCCGCGCGTTGCGGAGGTGGAACTCGACGCCCTGACGCTGATAGCGCGCCCAGTCGCGCTGCTCGGCGTCGACGGTCGCGAGCATCGAGCCCAGCGTCCGGAGGTTGTGCGCCTCGAGTTCGCCGATCGGGCGCGCGCGGCCGCGTTCGGCGGCGCGGACGTGCCGCGAGTTCTCCATCCAGCCCAGCAGCGCGTCGCCGATCTCGTCGCGCAGGAAGTCGATGTCCTCGTCCTCGGTCACCTTGTTGCCGACGACGACCAGCCGCACCCCGAAGTCCCGCGCGTAGTCGGCGTACTGCCGGTACACGCCGACACTGCGCACGGTCGGCTCGCACACCAGGAAAGTGACGTCGAACCGGGTGAAGAGTCCGGACGCGAACGCGTCGGCGCCGGCGGTCATGTCCATGACCACGTATTCGCCCGCGTCGTCGATCATGTGGTTCAGCAGCAGTTCCGCCGCGCCGACCTTCGAGTGGTAGCAGGCGACGCCGAGGTCGTCCTCGTCGAACTGCCCGGTGACGCCGAGCCGCACGCCGCCGAACTCGCGGAAGCAGGCCTGGAAGATCGGGTTGTCCTCGAACGGCCGGACCAGCCGCGAACCGCGTCCGGGCGGAGTCGTCTTGATCATCGAAGCCGCGTCGGCGATCCGCGGGTTGTCGCCGCGCAGGTACTCCTTGATCAGGCCCATGTTGTCGCCCAGCGTCGGCCACGCGATGGCCTCTTCCTCGCTCGCGCCGAGCGCGACCGCGAGGTGCTGGTTGATGTCCGCGTCGATCGCCAGTACCGGTTTCCCGGCACCGGCCAGGTACGCGGTGAACAGCGACGCCAACGTGGTCTTGCCGCTGCCGCCCTTCCCGACGAACGCGATCTTCACGCCACGGCCCTTCCTGTCGTTTTGAAAAGGGTATCGGTTTTCATTTCGGCCCGTAACGTACACCCGACCGGCCCGCACCCGAACGGGCGATCAACCGGGCCGGATCGGGATAGGGTTGGGTGGTGCCTCCACTCGTGATCAGGACACACACGGCCGGAGGGGACTTCGGTCGCCTGCGAGCCGAGTTCTTGCTGCCGGAGACGTTCGGACCCGACGTCCTCGCCGAGGCGGAGGCGGCGGTCGTCGACCCGCTCGAAGCGGCGGGGGAACGCGAGGATGCCACCGGTCTGCCCTTCGTCACCATCGATCCGCCCGGTGCCAAGGACCTCGACCAGGCGATGCTGATCGAGCGCGTCGAGGGCGGCGGATTCCGGGTCCACTACGCGATCGCCGATCTGGCCGCGTTCATCCCACCGGGTGGTGCGCTCGACAAGGAAGCGCGGCGCCGCGGGCAGACGCTCTACCTGCCGGACGGAAACGTGCCGTTGCATCCGCCGGTGCTGTCCGAAGGCGCGGCGAGCCTGCTGCCGGGGGAGACCCGGCCCGCCGTGCTGTGGACCATCGACGTCGACGCGGGCGGCGAACCGACGGCGACCCACGTCCGCCGCGCGCTGGTCCGCTCCACCGAGCAGTTCGACTACGAAACGGTCCAGGCCTCGATCGACGCGGGTACCCCGCATCCGTCGGTCGCCGCGCTGCCGGAGCTTGGTCGCCTGCGCCGCGAACTCGCGGTCCGGCGCGGCGCGGTCGAACTGCAGTTGCCGGAACAGGAGATCAACGGCGATCCCGACGGCGGCTGGGTGCTGGTCCAGCGGCCGCGCAACGACGTCGACGCGTGGAACGCCGAGATCTCGCTGCTCACCGGGATGGCGGCGGCGAAGCTCATGATCGACGCCCGGATCGGGGTCCTGCGGACCCTGCCCGCGCCGGAACCCGACGCGGTCGAATGGCTGCGCCGGTCCGCGCAGGCGCTGAACATCGACTGGCCCGAGGGCAAGAGCGTGTCGGAGTTCCTGGCCTCGCTGGACCCCGGTCAGCCCGCTTCGATGGCTCTTTTCGCCGACACGACACGGCTTTTGCGTGGCGCCGGGTACACCGCCTTCGACGGCGAACTGCCCGCCTTGACCACGCACGCCGGGATCGGCGGCGCGTACGCCCATGTCACCGCGCCGATCCGGCGGCTGGTCGACCGGTTCGCCACCGAGATCTGCCTGGCCGTGAGCGCCGGCCGCGAGGTGCCCCCGTGGGTCCGCGCGGCGCTTTCGGAGGTGCCGGAGCAGATGACCGCGTCCGACACGCTGGCGGCCAAGGTCGAACGGGCCTGCATCGACCAGGTCGAGGCCTGGGTCATGGTCGAGCACATCGGCGAGGAGTTCGGCGCGATCGTGCTGCGGGCGGACGAGAACAAGGCGGAGATCCTGGTCGAGAATCCGCCGGTGATGGGCAAATGCGCGGGTGAGCGGCTGCCCGAGGGCGAGCGGATCCGGGTCCGGCTCACCGCGGTGGACGTCGACAAGCGGAAACTGTCCTTCGAGCGCGCATGATCGACGATCTCGGCGAAGTGGTCCCGCTGCGCGCGCCGGCGACGCGGGTGGTCTCACTCGTGCCGTCGCTGACCGAGGCCGTCGAGGTGAGCGCGCCGGGAAGGCTCGCGGGCGCCACCGACTACTGCACCCATCCGGTGGAGCTGGACGTCCCGCGGGTGGGCGGTTCGAAGTACCCGAACGTGGACAAGGTGCTCGAACTCGAGCCGGACCTGGTGCTGGCCAACTCCGAGGAGAACCGGCCCGAGGACGTGGAACACCTGCGCGCCAACGGGATCCCGGTCTGGGTGATGGAGGCGTCGGCGACCGTGCCCGCCGCACTCGGCTCGATCCGGCGGATTCTGACGCAGGCATACGACCTCGCCGAGCCGGACTGGCTGGTGGAGGCCGAGGAGGTGTGGCGGGAGACGCGGCCGGAGCGCTTCCGGGCGGTCGTGCCGGTCTGGCGGAAGCCGTGGATCGTGCTCGGCCGCGACACCTTCGGCGGCGACGTGCTGCGTCGCGTCGGAATCGGCAACGCCTACGAGGACCACGAAGAGCGCTACCCGCGTCCGAAGCTCGACGAACTCCAGGCGCGCTTCGCGGCCGGGGACGCGAACTTGCTCGTACTGCCCGACGAGCCCTACGAGTTCACCGCCGACGACGGCCCTGAAGCGTTTCCCGGCGCGAAGTACGTCTTGGTCTCCGGGCGCCACCTGACCTGGTACGGCCCTTCGCTCGTCGAGGCCCACGCCCACCTCACGCATTTAGTCCTCTGAATGCGGTAGTTCGCGTCACGAACCACCGCATCCAGAGGACTAAATGCGCGTCGTCAGAGGGTCAGGCCGGTCAGGACGGTGACGCGCTCTTCGGTGAAGTCCGCCATCGCCGACGCGGGGCCCTCGCGGCCGACGCCGGAGTCCTTCACGCCGCCGTACGGCATCTGGTCGGCCCGGAAACTCGGCACGTCACCGACGAGCACGCCGCCGACACGCAGCTTCGCGGACACGTCGAACGCGGTCGGCAGGTCGCGGGTGAACACGCCCGCCTGCAACCCGAAGCGCGAGTCGTTGATCCGCCGCACCCCGTCGTCCACCGAGTCCACGCGCGTGATCGACACGACCGGCCCGAACACCTCGTCGGCCATCACCGCCGCGTCCTCCGGCACGTTCGCGAGCACGGTCGGCTCGACGGTCGCGCCGTCGCGCTTCCCGCCGGTCAGCAGTTCGCCACCCGCGTCGACGGCCGTGGCGATCCACGACTCCACCCGGGAAGCGGCGGCGGTGTTGATCAGCGGCCCGACGTCCACGCCGTCCGCCCGCGGGTCACCGGTCCCGAGCGCACGAACCTGCTCCAGCACCTTCGCCCGGAGCTCGTCGTAGACGTCGGTGTGCGCGTAGACGCGCTGCACCGAGATGCACGACTGGCCCGCCTGGTACATCGCGAACGTCGCGATCCGCTGGGCCGCGAAGTCCAAGTCCGTCCAATCAGGACAGACGAGGACGGCCGCGTTGCCGCCGAGTTCGAGCGCGACGTGCTTGCGCGGCACGCTGTCCCGGATTCCCCAGCCCACCGGCACGGAACCGGTGAACGACACGACCGGAAGCCGAGGGTCGGCCACCAGCTTGGCCGATTCCTCGTTGCTCACCGGGAGAATCGACCAGCTTCCGGCGGGAAGATCCGTCTCGGCCAGGATTTCGCCGAGCAGCAACGCGGTCAGCGGCGTCGCAGGCGCGGGCTTGAGCACGATCGGCGCGCCGACCGCGATCGCGGGCGCGACCTTGTGCGCCACCAGGTTCAGCGGGAAGTTGAACGGCGTGATGCCCAGCACCGGCCCCTTCGGCACACGCCGCACCAGCGCGAGCCGCCCGGTGCCGCCCGGGTCGGTGTCGAGCCGCTGCAGGTCGCCGGAGAACCGGCGGGCCTCCTCGGCGGCCCAGCGGAACGTCGACGCCGCACGCCCGACCTCGCCGCGCGCCCACTTCAGCGGCTTGCCGGACTCGGCGGTGATCAGCCGGGCCAGCTCTTCGGACCGCTCACCCAAAACTCGGGACACGTGGTCCAATGCGCCCGCCCGGACGTGCGCGGGCAGCGTCGCGAACTCCTCCTGGACGTCGTGCGCCGCCTGAACCGCGGTCTCGATGTCCGAAGTGGACGGAACGTGGTGCGAGCCCGCCTCGCTGTTGTCGAAGGAGTGGCGGACGATGACGGTCTCGTCGCTGGTGACCGGCTTTCCGGCCACCCAGTACGGGAATGTGGTCACTTGACGGCCTCCGTGCGGACAGCGTGCTCGAGGACGGAAAGACCCTCGTCGAGCAGTTCGGTGGACAGGGACAGCGGCGGCAGCAGGCGGACGACGTTGCCGTAGGTGCCGCAGGTGAGGACGACGACGCCCGCCTGGTGGCAGGCCTGCGCGATCCGCTTGGTCAGGTCGGCGTCGGGTTCGGTGGTGCCCGGCTTCACGAATTCGGCGGCCAGCATCGCGCCGCGCCCGCGGACGTCGCCGATCACGCCGGTCTCCTCGGCCAGCGCGCGCAGCCGAGGCAGCACCGCGTTCTCGATGCGCTTCGCCGACGCCGCGAGGTTCTCCTGGCGCATGGTCTCGATCGAGCCGAGCGCCGCGGCGCACGCGATCGGGTTACCGCCGTAGGTTCCGCCGAGGCCGCCCGGTCCGACGGCGTCGAGCAGTTCCGCGCGGCCGGTGACGGCGGCGAGCGGAAGCCCGCCCGCGATGCCCTTGGCGGTGGCGATCAGGTCGGGCACGACGTCTTCGTGCGTGGACGCGAACCACTCGCCGGTGCGGCAGAAGCCGGTCTGGACCTCGTCGGCGACGAACACGACGCCGTTTTCGGTGCACCACCGGGAAAGCGCGGGCAGGAAGCCGGGCGCGGGCTCGATGAACCCGCCCTCACCCTGCACCGGTTCGAGCACGACGGCCGCGACCTGGTCGCCGCCGATCTGCTTCTCGATGCGGTCGATGGCGATCCGCGCCGCCTCGGGTCCGGACAGGCCGTCGCGGTACGGGTACGACCCCGGCACGCGGTAGACCTCGGGCGCGAACGGGCCGAAGCCGTGCTTGTAGGGAATGGACTTCGCGGTCAGCGCCATCGTCAGGTTGGTGCGGCCGTGGTAGGCGTGGTCGAACACGACGACCGCCTGGCGGCCGGTCGCGGCGCGGGCGATCTTCACCGCGTTCTCGACGGCCTCGGCGCCGGAGTTGAACAGCACCGAACGCTTCTCGTGGGTGCCCGGCGTCAGCTTGTCGAGCGCTTCGCACACCTCGACGTAACCCTCGTACGGCGTGACCATGAAACACGTGTGCGTGAACAGTCCCACCTGCTCGCGCACCCGGTCCACGACGGCGGGGGCCGCGTGGCCGACGTTGGTCACCGCGATGCCGGAACCGAAGTCGATCAGGACGTTGCCGTCGGCGTCGGTGAGCAGGCCGCCTTCGGCCGAGGTGATGTAGACCGGCAGCACCGAGCTCACGCCCGCGGCGACGACGGCGGCGCGTCGCTCCTGCAGGGCGCGCGAGGCAGGGCCGGGGATCTCGG
Organism: Amycolatopsis orientalis DSM 40040 = KCTC 9412; assembly: GCF_000478275.1. Taxonomy (GTDB): domain Bacteria; phylum Actinomycetota; class Actinomycetes; order Mycobacteriales; family Pseudonocardiaceae; genus Amycolatopsis; species Amycolatopsis orientalis. Next base: position 33,868 of record NZ_ASJB01000008.1, on the reverse strand, counting down.
TGCGCAGCCTGCGCTGGGTCTCGGTGGTGACGGTCACGGCCAACTCCTGCGGACGCGAGGGACGGGGTCGCCCTCCAGAATGGGAGCCGCGCCGGTGCACGTCAGCTCGACATCTTGTCGATATGGGAGCGTAGAGTTGGACAACATGGCACTGACGCTCCGCGCCCTCGCGGCCGAACGCCCGCTCGGGCTGCGCGTGCGGGCGGCCGAGAGCGGGCTCGACCGGCCGATCGGCTGGGTCCACCCCACCGAACTGACCGATCCGCAGGCCTTCCTCGAAGGCGGCGAACTCCTGCTGACCACCGGCCTCGCCCTCGATGAGACCACGTCGCCCGGGTACATCCGGCGACTCGTCGACGCCGGGGTGGCGGGGCTCGGGTTCGGTGTCGGGCTCAGTCACGAGACCATCCCGCGGTCCTTGGTGGAGACCGCGGAGGAGGTCGGGCTCCCGGTGCTGGAAGTGCCGAGGAAGACGCCGTTCATCGCGATCACGCGGGCGGTCTCCCGTGCGGTCGCGGCCGACGAGTACGCGTCGCTCGTGCGCACCGGCAAGGGGCAGCAGGAACTGACCAGGACCGCCGTCGGCAAGGGCGGACCTGGCGGAGTGGTGCGCAAACTGGCGAAGCTGATCGACGGCTGGGTGCTCCTGCTCGATTCGGCGGGCGCGGTCACCGAAGCGTCGCCGTCGTCGGCCCGGCATTTCGCCGACGAAATGCGTGAAGATCTCGGACGGCTGCGCGCGGGCACGTTGGTGACGGTGGCGGGGGAGGACGAGGTCGTCCTGCAGACACTCGACACCCGCGCTCGCGGTGTGCTCGCTGTCGGCACCCGTGAGCCCCTGGACGCCGCGGGGCAGCACATCGTCAACACCGCGGTGTCGCTGCTTTCCCTTGCGCTGGAACAGAACCGGGAACACGGCGGCGCACTGCGGCGGCTGAGGTCCGGGCTGTGCGAGCTGCTCGCCGCGGGCCATACCGAACTCGCCACTCGCACGATGAAGACGCTCTGGGGCGGGGTTCCGGAAGAGCCGTGGCCGGTCCTGGCCGTCACCGGTCCCGCGGGCGCGCGTCGCTCACTCGCCGACGCGCTCGACGTCGAAGTCGCCGGAGAGAAGGTCTTCTTCGGGGAATCAGGGACGTTCGTGCTCGCGCTCGGCGACGTGGAGGCGGTTCTCCGGCTGGTGTCGAGGATCGGCGGGCTGCACGCGGGCCTCGCCGAACCGGTGTCCACAGTGGATTTCCCCGCCGGGCTCCGTCAGGCGAAGCAAGCGGCCGAAGCGGCCAAGGCCGAGCGAACCGAGTTGGTCCGGTTCGCGGAACACGCCGGGCGCGGCTTCCTGGAACTGGTCGATTCCCAAGCGGCGCAAGCGTTTTCGGACAGCTTGCTGGCGCCTCTGCGGCAGCACGACGAAACCGGCCGAGGCGAACTCGTGGCCTCGCTGAGGTGCTGGCTCGAACACCATGGCCACTGGGATCTGGCGTCCGCGCGGCTCGGCGTGCACCGGCACACCCTGCGCAACCGCATGCGCAAGGTCGCCGACCTGACCGGCCGGGACCTCGATTCCCCCGGCGTACGCGCCGAACTCTGGCTCGCGCTGCAGGCCGCGGGGGGCTGAAGGACGCTTTCCCCGCATGCGACGCGGTGAAGGGCGCTTTCCCCGCATCAGATGCGGGTATGGCGTCCTTCAGCCCCCAGCGGACCTGACCAAGGCGATCGGTGAGTCCCCGCAGCGCCGGAGGTGGATGCCGTTCTCGGTCGTGACCGGTTCCGCGCCGGAGGACCACCAGGCCGGGACGTCGACGTCGCGCACCAGCGAACCCGTCGCCTGGCGCGCGTTGTTCGACACGATCACCCGGCCTTGGGCGTTGACCAGCGCCGCGCGGCCGCCGAGCCCGCGCAGTTTCGGCTGCAGCAGGCGCTCGACCTCGCGCACGTAGATGTCCGCGCCGACCACGCCCGCGAACGACCCGCTTCGCTGGACCGGGACGGTGAACGTCAGCGTGTACTCGTCGGTGCAGAGGTAGTCGACGTACGGGCCGTTGATGTGGCGGCGGCCGGTGTCGCGCGGGACGGTGAACCATGACTGGCGGGTGTAGTCGAGGAAGTTCTCGCTGTCCGGATCGAGGCTGATGACCAGCCGAGCGGGTTCGGCGTCGCCGGTTTCGGTCCACCACTCGAAGCCGAATTCCTGGTCGGCCAGGGCGTTCGGCGCGCTGATGAACCCGGCGCCGACGACCAGGCCGCCGAGAACGTCGAAGACCTGCGGCCGGAGCCGGGTCAGATCGTCGGCGAGGGCATCGGCGGATCCGGCCAGCAGCCCTTCGGCCGCGGCCAGAACCGGCTTCAGTCGGCCGAAGACGTCCTCGACCAGGGCGGATACCTGGTCGACGACCTCGGAAGCGGCGGACGGTGTGTCGTTCACGATGCTCACCTCGGATGCGCGGATGCCGCAGCTTAAGGGCCCAGAAGGTCTAAATGCACGTCCGCCAGCCGGTCTATCGCTTCGAGGATGTGCTCCTCGGTGAGTTTCCTGGCCAGCTCGCCGTCGGCCTGCGCGATGGCGGCGGTGATCGCGCGGTGTTCGGCGTAGGCGTGCTCGCGGGTGCCGCTCGGTTCGAGCGGCAGCCACAGCAGCCCGCCCCGTTCGCTCTGCAACTGCACCTCCTCCCTCGTCAGTCGCGGCGACTGAGCGGCCGCCGCGACTTCGAGGTGGAACTGGCGCTCGGCGCGCGACGCCTCCGCGCCTGTCGCGGTGCGGATGTCCTCGGTCGCCAGTTCGAGCCGCTCGATGTCCTCGGGCGAACTCCGCTCGGCGGCGAGTTTGGCCGCGGCGCCGGCGATGGCCAGATAGTGGTCGCCGACGTCGCGCAGATCCGACAGCGAAACCGTGCGAAGGCGTTCTCGCCACGAAGCGGCCGAAGGGTTCACCGGAGTCTTCACGAAGCTTCCGCCGCCCCGGCCGCGACGGGTTTCGACGAGGCCCTGCTGCCGTAGGGCGACAAGCGCTTCGCGAACGGTCACGGTCGAGACGCCGAACTGGGCGGCCAGTTCGGCTTCGCTCGGCAGCTGTTCGGAGTCGGCCAGCAGTCCGAGCGTGATGGCGTCGACCAGCCGCGCGGTGACCGCTTCGGCCCGGCCGATCTGGTCGAGCGGCGCGAACATCGCTGACCGCGCGCTGTGCGACAACCCCTTACGCATGGTGGCCCTTCACCCGTACCGCTACCCGATGGAACCAATCTTGCCCCATCGTCTTGTCATCTAACCTATGGAGTTATATGTTTTAGCCGTCCCGCCACCCCACAAGGGAGCAAGGGACCTTTGCTATCGCCTCACGCCCCCAGGCCCAGTAGCCAGGAGCTTCCGTGCAGCAGTTGAAGCACTTCATCGGCGGTGAGTACACCGGATCCGCGTCGGGCCAGGTCGCCGACATCGTCGATCCCGTCACCGGCCGCCCGTATCGCACCGCCGCCGTCGCCGGCCCCGAAGACGTCGATCGCGCGCTCAAGGTCGCGGCCGCCGCCTTCGAGCACTGGCGCGAGACCACGCCCGCGCAGCGCCAGCTCGCGCTGCTGAAGATCGCCGACGCCGTCGAAGCGCGCGCGGACGGCCTCGTGCTCGTCGAATCCGCGAACACCGGCAAACCGATCGCGCTCACCGCGGCCGAAGAACTGCCGATGATCGTCGACCAGTTGCGGTTCTTCGCCGGCGCCGCGCGTGTCCTGGAAGGACGGTCGGCAGGCGAGTACATGGAAGGACATACCTCTTTCGTCCGCCGAGAACCGATCGGCGTGTGCGCGCAGGTTACGCCGTGGAACTACCCGCTCCTCATGGCGGTCTGGAAGATCGCGCCCGCCCTCGCGGCCGGGAACACCGTGGTGCTCAAACCGGCCGACACCACCCCCGCGTCCACCTTGCTCCTGGCCGAGATCTGCGCCGAATTCCTGTCGCCCGGCGTGCTCAACGTCGTCTGCGGCGACCGCGACACCGGCCGGGCGCTCGTCGAGCACGAGATCCCCGCGATGGTGTCCATCACCGGCTCCGTCCGCGCGGGAATCGAGGTCGCCGCTTCGGCGGCGAAGGACGTGAAGCGCGTACACCTCGAACTCGGCGGGAAGGCGCCCGTACTGGTCTTCGCCGACGCCGACATCGAAGCGGCCGCGGAGGGAATCGCCGCCGCGGGCTACTTCAACGCGGGTCAGGACTGCACCGCGGCGACCCGTGTCCTGGTCGCCGACGAGGTCCACGACGCGTTCGTCGCGGCGCTCACCAGGCAGGCGCGGGCGACCACCACCGGCAAACCCGACGACACTTCGGTCAGTTACGGACCGCTCAACAACGCCGCGCAGCTGGCCAGGGTCGCCGGTTTCGTCGACCGGCTGCCCGCGCACGCGACAGTCCACTGTGGAGGGAAAAGGCATGGGGACGAGGGTTACTTCTACGAACCGACGGTGATCTCCGGCGTCCGCCAGGACGACGAGATCAGCCAGACGGAGGTCTTCGGCCCCGTCATCACCGTGCAGCGCTTCGGCGCCGAAGCGGAAGCACTCGCGGCGGCCAACGGCGTCGACTACGCGCTCGCGTCGTCGGTGTGGACCACCGACCACCAGCGGGCGATGCGACTGGCCGGAAAGCTCGACTTCGGCTGCGTCTGGATCAACACGCATATCCCGCTGGTCGCCGAAATGCCGCACGGCGGCTTCAAGAAGTCCGGCTACGGCAAGGACCTCTCGCTCTACGGCCTCGAGGACTACACCCGCGTCAAGCACGTGATGAGCGCGCTGTGACGACCACCGAAAGGCACGCCATGCCGCATCGAGCACCCATCCCCCCTGCCGAGGGGGAGCAAGGGACCTTTGCTATCGCTTCCGCGGGCGGCGGCGAACCGGCCATCCGGCTGCGCGGGCTCCGCAAGGAGTTCGGCCAGGTCAACGCGGTCGACGGCGTCGATCTCGACATCCCGCCCGGCGAGTTCTTCTCGATGCTCGGCCCGTCCGGCTCCGGCAAGACGACCGTGCTCCGCATGATCGCGGGTTTCGAACTGCCGACCGCGGGCACGATCGAACTGCACGGCCGCGACGTCAGCCGCCTCGCGCCCTTCGACCGCGACGTCAACACCGTCTTCCAGGACTACGCGCTCTTCCCGCATATGACCGTGCGGCAGAACGTCGAATACGGCCTTCGGGTGAAACGTGTCCCCCGCGCGGAGCGCCGCCAACGCGCGAAGGAGGCCCTCGACACGGTCCGGCTCGGCGAGTTCGGCGAGCGCAAACCCGATCAGCTCTCCGGTGGTCAGCGGCAGCGCGTCGCGCTCGCCAGGGCATTGGTCAACCGCCCGAAGGTGCTCCTGCTCGACGAGCCGCTCGGCGCGCTCGACCTGAAACTGCGCCACACCATGCAGACCGAGCTCAAGCAGATCCAGCGCGAAGTCGGCATCACCTTCATCTTCGTCACCCACGACCAGGACGAGGCGCTGACGATGAGCGACCGCATCGCGGTGTTCAACGCCGGCCGCATCGAGCAGGTCGGCTCACCGGTCGAGGTCTACGAACGGCCCGCGTCGGCGTTCGTCGCCGGATTCGTCGGCACCTCGAACCTGCTCAGCGGCGGTGGCGCCGAGAACATCATCGGCGAATCCGGCGTCTTCAGCATCCGCCCCGAGAAGATCCGCATCGACGCCGATCTCTCGAAATCGGCGGAGGACGGCGAAACCAGCGCCACCGGCACCGTCACCGACACCGTCTACGCGGGCGCGACCGTGCGCTACGAGGTCACGCTCGACGCCGGCGGCCAGCTCTCCGTGGTCCGGCAGAACACCGCCGAGCCCGCGGACTTCGAGGGTGGCCGGGTCCGCCTGAGCTGGCGGCACGAACACAGCTTCCGCGTCCCCGAAGCCGGTTAGCCCCTCCCCAGCACCGAAAGGTTCGTCCAATGAAGAAACTCGCGCTCGCCGGGCTGCTCGGCGCCGGCCTGCTCGTGGCCGCCTGTGGCACCTCCGGATCCAGCTCGACCGCCGCGGCCCCCGGCGGTCAGGGCTTCACCCCGCCGAAGCTGGACGCGCTCGCGCAGCTCGGCCAGCCGGAAGGCCAGGTCAACGTGCTGGCCTGGCCCGGCTACGCGGAGAACGGTTCGAACGACCCGGCCGTCGACTGGGTCACGGGCTTCGAAAAGGAGACAGGCTGCAAGGTCAACGTCAAGGCGTTCGGCACCTCCGACGAGGCCGTCAGCCTGATGAAGACCGGACAGTACGACGTTGTCTCCGCCTCCGGTGACGCCTCGCTGCGGCTCATCGCGTCCGGCGACGTCGAACCGGTGAACACCGCGCTCGTCCCGAACTACGCCGACGTCTTCGACTTCCTCAAGAACCGTCCGTGGAACAGCGTGAACAACGTTTCCTACGGCGTGCCGCACGGCTGGGGTGCGAACCTGCTCACCTGGCGGACGGACAAGGTGACCCCGGCGCCGACGTCGTGGTCGGTGATGTTCGACGCGAACAGCCCGTACAAGGGCAAGATCTCCGCCTACGACTCGCCGATCTACATCGCCGACGCCGCGTTGTACCTGCAGACGCACAAACCCGAACTCGGTATCAAGAACCCGTACGCCTTGGACGACAAGCAGTTCCAGGCCGCGGTCGAGCTGCTCAAGCAGCAGCGGCCGATGGTGGGGGAGTACTGGTCGGACTATCTGAAGGAGAGCCAGGCGCTCAAGAGCGGCGACTCCGTCGTCGGCACCGCCTGGCAGGTCACGGTGAACCTGACCAAGAGCGAAGGCGCCCCGGTCGAATCCGTGCTGCCGTCCGAAGGCGCGACGGGCTGGTCGGACACCTGGATGGTGTCGGCGAAGTCGCCGCACAAGACGTGCTCCTACAAGTGGCTGAACCACATCGTCAGCCCGAAGGCCAACGCGCAGGTGGCCGAGTACTTCGGCGAATCGCCGTCGAACCCCAAGGCGTGCGCGGAAACCAAGAACAAGGAGCACTGCGAGACCTTCCACGCCGGTGACGCCGCCTACGCCGCGAAGATCGCCTACTGGACGACACCGATCGCGCAATGCCTCGACGGCCGCACCGACGTCAAGTGCAAGGACTACGGCGAGTGGACGCGCGCCTGGACCGAGATCAAGGGCTGAGCCTCCCGAACTCCGGGAGCGGCCGGTGGGCCCCCCACGCCGGTCGCTCCCGGTCCATCCCAAGGCGGAAGAAGATGACGACCACCCTCGATTCGCCGCGGCGGAAAGTCTCCGCCTTCCTGTACCGCAAACCCAGGCTGCGGCTGGGAATCCTGCTGTCCGCGCCGACGTTGTGGCTCGGCCTCGCCTACCTCGGCGCGCTGGCCGCGCTGTTCGTGACCGCGTTCTGGCACACCGACATCTTCACCGGCCAGGTCGTCACCGAATGGTCACTGGACAACTTCACCACGCTGTTCAGTGACGCGGTCTACCGCACGATCACCCTCCGGACGGTCGGGATCGCCGCGCTGGTCACGGTGATCACCGCGGTCATCGCCTTCCCGATGGCGTTCTACATGGCCAAATTCGCGTCACCGCGAGCGCGACGTCTTCTCGTGATCGCCGTGATGACCCCGCTGTGGGCGAGCTACCTGGTGAAGGCGTACGCGTGGCGGACCATGTTGTCCGGCAACGGAGTCCTGCACTGGCTGCTCGATCCGTTCGGCCTCGACACCCCCGGCTACGGCGTCCTCGCGACCGTGATCACGCTGTCGTACCTTTGGCTGCCATACATGATCCTGCCGATCTACGCGGGTCTCGAACGGCTGCCCGATTCCCTTGTGGACGCCTCCGGCGACCTCGGCGCGCGGCCGTTCAGGACGTTCCGGTCAGTGGTGCTGCCGGTGAGCTTCCCGGCCGTCGTCGCCGGGTCGATCTTCACGTTTTCGTTGTCGCTGGGCGACTACATCGCGGTCAAGATCGTCGGTGGCACTTCGCAGATGCTCGGCAACGTCGTCTACGACAACATCGGCGCGGCCAACAACCTGCCGTTCGCGGCGACCGTCGCGACCGTGCCCGTGGTGATCATGCTCGCCTACCTCGCCGCCGTGCGCCGCACGGGCGCGCTGGACAACCTGTAGGAGCGCGCGATGCGGCTTTCCCGGACGACCAAATACCTGCTGCTGGCGGCGCTCGTGCTCGGCCTCGCGGTCATCTACTTCCCGCTGCTGGTGGTCCTGCTCAACTCCTTCAACGCGGACACCACCTTCGGCTGGCCGCCGTCGAGCTTCACCCTCGAATGGTGGGGACGGGCCGCGGAGAACGAAGGTGCGTTGAACGCGCTGTGGACGAGTGTCCAAGCAGGACTCGCGGCCACCGCGATCGCCCTGGTCCTCGGCACCATGGCGGCGTTCGCGCTGCAAAAGTACCGCTTCTTCGGCCGTAACCAGGTGTCCCTGTTGATCATCCTGCCGATCGCGCTGCCCGGCATCGTCACCGGTATCGCGCTGAACAACGCCTTCCGCACGATCCTCGGCATCGATCTCGGCCTCTTCACCGCGATCGTCGCGCATGCGACCTTCTGCATCGTGGTGGTGTTCAACAACGTCGTCGCGCGCCTGCGGCGCATGAGCGGCAATCTCGAAGAGGCGTCGATGGACCTCGGCGCCGACGGCCTCACGACGTTCCGCTTGGTGACCTTCCCGATGCTGCGCTCGGCCCTGCTCGCCGGTGGCCTACTGGCCTTCGCGCTGTCTTTCGACGAAATCATCGTCACGACCTTCACCCTCGGCACCGGGCTGGAGACCCTGCCGATCTGGATCCTGAACAACCTGTTCCGGCCGAACCAGGCGCCGATCGTCAACGTCGTGGCCGCGGTGCTGATCCTGGCCTCGACGGTGCCGGTCTACCTGGCGCAACGGCTTTCCGGCGACACGACTTCGGGCGGACGGCTGTAGACGGCGAAACGCCGGTGCGGCCGTGTGGCCGCACCGGCGTTCCCGTGTTCACTCAGTACCGACGGTCCACCACCGCGCCGGTCGCGGCCGTGAAGACGATGTAGCCGTTCTGGAAGTCACTGCGTTTTCCGCCGGGAACGTCGTACTCGCCACTGGTCGGGAAACCGAGATACGAGGTCTCCCAGCCGAGCTGCCGCCAGCGATTGCGGATCGCGCCGCGGACGTCGAAAGCGCTGCTGGTGCCGAATCGCCAGTAGATCGAATGTTCCTCGTTCCCCTTGCGGAAGTGGTTGTACTTCCCGGTGCCGTTCGGCGTCCAGGTCTCGTCGGTGGTCGGGTAGCCGAGCCCGTTTTCCCAGCCGACGGCCGCCCAGCGTTCGCGGATCCAACCGTGGACCTCGTAGGCGCCCGTCGACGGCGTCCAGTAGATCGAACCGCCCTGACTGAAATGGTTGTACCTGCCCACGCCGTCCGGGGTCGCGGTCTCGTCGGTGGTCGGGTACCCGAAGTACCGTTCCCAACCGATAGCCTTCCACTTCTCCCGGATCGCGCCCAGCACGAAGTGCGCGCCGGTGTTCGCCGTCCAGTAGATCGACGAGTTGACGAAATGGCTGTACCGGCCGACTCCGTCCGGTGTCGCCGCCAGGTCGGTGGTCGGATGGCCGAGGACACCGGCTTCCGCTCCGGTCTCGATCCACTTCTCGCGAACCGGCCCGTAGACCGCGGCCGCGCCGGAATCAGGTGTCCAGTAGATCGTTCCGGCACCGGTCGTCGGTCCACCTTCGAAGTGGCTGAAGCGGCCGTTCCCCACCTTGCCCGGCAATTCGTCCACACTCGGAGCGCCGAGAAAGGCGTGCGCGCCCAGTGCGACGTATTTTTCGTGGATCCGGCCGTAGACAGCGGTCACGCCGGTCTGCCAGGTCCAGTAGAGCCTGCCGTTGGCGTAGGCCTGCCAGCGTCCTGGACTCTCGATGACCTCACGCCCGACCGCGGCGCCCAGCGTCGTGCGAAGGGCGGCCTCGTCCGAGTAGCGCTTCTCGATGGAGGACAGGTAATCCACGCGGAGCGTGAGTTCCGCGGCGGGCATCCGGATCTCCCGATGGGTATCGGTGCCGAGGTTGTCCGCCCATCGGCGGAACCCCGCGCCGTCGAGTGCGGTGGGCGGCGCGGAAAGCTTCAGCGGTGCACCGACGGTCACCAAGCGGTTCGCGCTCCGACCCGGTTCGACGGTGATCTGGGCCGGGTGCGTACCGGCGATCGTGAGCCGGGCGAGTCGTGGCTGGGCGACATGCCGCGCCTTGGCCACGACGTTGCGGCCGTTCGTCACGGTCCCGGTGAGCACGAGGCTGCTGTCGGTCTCCTCCGGGAACTCGAGCTTGATCGTCGATCCGGAGCCGTGGCTTACCAGGGTGGTCGTGCAACTGTCGCCCGCCGGGCAACGCCGTTGCTCCGCTTTCCAGCTGACGGTGATCGGTCCGTCGATGGGGTCATCCGATTCCGCTGACAGGGCGACGGTTTCCCGTGACGAGTACACCGTGCCCTGGAGCGGCGGGAGCAGGGTGATCGTCGGTCCGGCCATCCCGGGCGTGATCGTCTGGCTCGAACTCGCCACAGCACCGTGGATGTCCTTCACGGTCAAGGTGGCTGTCGTCGTGCTTTCCGGGCCGTAGGTGTGTTGAGCGGTGCGCCCAGTGCGGGTTTCACCGTCACCGAAGTCCCACTGATAGGTGAGATCGTCGAAGTCCGGGTCCGTGGACAGGCCCGCGTCGAACGAAACCGTGCGAGTGGCGGGATCGATGGTGGCGTTGAACTCGGCGACCGGTGCCTTGTTGGCGGGGCGGTAGCTCAACCGCCGCAGCGCGGAGGTGCCGGCGTCGGCCACCACGATGTCCCCGTTGGGGGCGGTCGCGATCGAAACGGGAGTGCCGAACGCGGAGGCGAAGACGGCGGGCGAGACCACCGTCTCCGCCGCACTGTTGACTCTGAAGGTCGTCAGGGTTCCCGCGCCTTGGTCGGCCACGAAGTGGCTTTCGCGGTACGCCTCGGGATAAGACTGCCCGATGTAGCGGACGCCGCCGCTGGCCGCGCCACTGTCGCTCTGGCCGATCTCGAACTTCGGCGCGGTGTTCATCACGCCGGCGCACTCGGGAAGGTCCTGATAACCAAGTGTCCTGGAGTTCCCCTCCCAGCAAGGCCATTTCGCGCTCTGCCCGGGGAACGCGAAGTTCACCTCGTGAGCACCGGTGCGGCCGGTGTCCGTGACGAGCACTCCACCCCGCGGATCGAGCGTGACGCGGGGGTCGCGTAGGCCGCTGAGATAGTTGCGGCTTCGCCAGGAGGAGCGCTCCGTGGGGTCGTAGAAGGGGTTGTCCGTGACGCCGAGCCCGCTCGGGTCGACGCGCAGTATCTTCCCGGTCGGCTGGTTCGGGTCCAGCGCGCGCAGGGCGAACTTGTCGGTGGTGTCGTCGGTGGCGTTGTCGCCGACCGCGATCCAGAGGGCCCGGCCCGTCGGATCCACCGCGAGGTCCTGGATTCCCCTGCTGTCGGAGTTCGCCGCGAATTCGAGGACGACTGATTCGCCGGTGAGCGCGGTGGGCGCATCGGTCCCTTGTGCGTGCCATTTGCTGACCCGGAGAACCCGGTCGGCGGTTCCCGACGACACGGCTTGCGCGGTGTAGACCGTCCTGCTGGTGGAGTAGTCCGGAGCCACCGCGATACTCGTCAAGCCGAGTAAGCCCCCGGAGTACACGGGAATCGACGCGACTTCTTGCGGTTGTCCGCCGTTCGGCGTCCAGTGCACGGAGCCCCGTTTGCCGGTCGTGAGAACGCTGCCGTCGGGGAGGTAAGCCGCGTCGGTGAGCTCACCCGATGGTTGACCCGACGGCGTGTCGGTCAGCACGAACCCGGACGGGAGAACTGGTTCCGCTGCCGCGACGGGTGCCGTCACGACCGTGACACCGAGAGCGGTCAAGACGGCCATCGCGGCGGCGATGGATCTTCGAGTACGCATCGGACCCGCTTTCTTCCTGGTGAAGAGAGCTCCTGATGGCGTGAGATCGTGCGCAGGCCGAGGCGAAGGTGTGGCGCGGCCACGGCAAGGCGCTCCGCGACGATCACGGCATCCGGATCCCCCCAAGGACGATGATCAAGGGGAACGCTATTGGTCTGGACCCGGCTTGTCATCGGCCGTTTGCGTGCCAGAGTCAGGTCTGCCGGAACGAGTCCGTCGCGGCCCGGAGCGCCGCCAGCATCCCGGGATCCGTCACCGCGTGCCCGGCCGCTTCGACGAGTTCCAGCTTCGAGTCCGGCCAAGCCCGGTGCAGCTCGTAAGCCGTCACCGGGGGACACACCGCGTCGTACCGCCCCTGCACGATCACGCCAGGAATCCCGGCGAGCTTCCCGGCCTCCCGGATCAGCTGTCCTTCTTCAAGCCAGGCCCCATGACAGAAGTAGTGCAGCGCGAGCCGGGCGAAGGTGACCGCGAACTCCGGTGACGCGTACTGGTTGTGAAAAGCCGGATCCGGGCGCAGGCAGACGATCGCGCCTTCCCAGATGCTCCAGGCGATGGCGGCACGCTCTCGAATCACCTGATCGGGGTGATAGACGAGTTCGCGGTAGGCCGTCAGCGGGTCGTCGCGACGGTCTTCGGGGATCGGCGCGAGGAAGGCCTCCCACTCGCGCGGGAAGAGGTTCGCGGCGCCGCCGTTGTAGATCCAGTCGAGTTCGCTCCGCCGGACGGTGAAGACTCCGCGCAGGATGATCTCGCTGACGCGGCTCGGATGGGTTTCGGCGTAGGCGAGGGCGAGGGTGGCGCCCCACGAGCCGCCGAAGAGCTGCCACTGCTCCAGATTCAGCCGTTCGCGCAGCTTTTCCATGTCCGAGACGAGGTGCCAGAGGGTGTTGACCGACAGGTCGACGTCCGGCGCGCTGATGTGCGGAGTGCTGCGGCCGGTGCCGCGCTGGTCGAACAGGATGATCCGGTAGGCCTCGGGATCGAAATGCCGTCTGGTCATCGGAGAGATGCCGCTACCAGGGCCTCCGTGCAGGACGACGACCGGTTTTCCGTCCGGGTTGCCCGCCTCCTGGCAGTAGATCCGGTGCCCGTCGCCGACGTCGAGCATGCCCTCGGCGCGCACGTGGATCGGCGGGTACAGATCGTCCATACGGACACTCTGCCCGAATCGGCGAGTGTTCGAAGGGTGGGGGCCCGCCCCCGCCGCCGGGCTGAGCGGGCCCCCGGTCTTCGGTCGCGTCAGCAGCCGGCCGTGGCGGCCACGTTCGCGAATCCCTTCCCGGCGTTGGTCACCTTGTTGCTGGCGCAGACCTTGTTCCCCGTAGCGGTCTTCACCAGGTAGAAGCCGTACGCGTAACCGGACCGCACGTCCGCGGTGTTGCCGGAGAAGGTGTTGCCGCGGCCCCAGCCGTCGAGCTGGACATGGACTTCGAAGCCGCCGTAGGTCGCGTCGTGCACGAAGACCTTGGTGCCCCGGTTGTCCGCGACCACGTAGTTGTTGCCCTTCAGGTCCACCCAGCTGTCGGCGAAGTGCTCGCCGCTCTGCCCGGTCCCGTCGAAGACGTTGCCGCGCAGTTCGCCGCCGGTGGTGCCTTCCTTGATGTCGATCGACTCCGCGCGCACGTTCGGGCCGATCTTGTTGTTGAGCGCCTTGTTGCGGTCGCTGCGGTCGGGCGTGCCGCCGGGCCAGTTGCCGTTCGCGGAACCGAAGTAGATGCCTTCGCCGTAGCCCGCGTACTCGCGGCCGGTGTCGGTCACCTCGGAGTTCTTCACGACGTTGTCGGTGCTCGTGTACTGGAAGTGGATGCCCTCGTGGCCGACGCCGGTGACCTTGAGGCCGTCGACGACCGTGTTCTTGACGCCCGTCGCCATCAGGCCCTTCTGGCCGCCGGTGATCGTGAAGCCGGTCAGGTTCCAGAAGCTGCCGGTGAGTTCGAGCGTGCGCCCGGCCGCGGCTTTGATGACCGCGCTTCGCGGCCCCTTCAGAGTGATGCGGCTGCTCGAGGTGCCACTCTTCGCCGCCTTGAAGTTGCCGGTGAAGGTCGTGTCGGCCGCGAGTTCGATGACGGTGCCGGGAGTGACCGAAGCGAGCGCCGCCGACAGCTGCTCCGAAGTCCCTACGCGCACCGTCGCGGCCTGTGCGGGGTACGCCGCCAGGGTCGACAGCAGGGTAGCGCCGGCCGCGATGGCCAGAACCCGCTCACGAACACGCATCCGTGGTCCTCCTCGTCGAGGGATCGAAGCTTGGTCGTGGCGGCGACGGCTAGACCGTAAGGCAGCTTTCGAACGCTAGTCAAGGACATGATTGAAGTTCATATACGTGAACAACTAAAGGAGGGTCCGCGGTCACCGCCCACCCGAAAAGAGAGCAAGGGACCTTTGCTATCGCTCCCGCTGGGGGCGGCGATAGCAAAGGTCCCTTGCTCTCTTTGTGCAGGTCAGAGGTGGGTCAGTCGTGGAAGGAGTGCTCCGGAGCCGGGAATTCGCCTCGCCGGACGTCCTCCGCGAACGCCGACGCGGCCCCGGCCAGTACGCCCGCCAGGTCGGCGTACTTCTTCACGAACCGAGGCGTCTTCCCGCGCCGAAGCCCGGCCATGTCCTGCCAGACGAGCACCTGCGCGTCGCAGTCCGGCCCGGCCCCGATGCCGACAGTCGGGATCTTCAACTCGTGCGTGATCCGCTTCGCCGCCTCGGCGGGCACCATCTCCATGACGACCGCGAAGGCGCCTGCCTCCTCCAGGGCGAGTGCGTCGGCGAGCAGCGCGTCGGCCGCTTCGCCGCGTCCCTGGACTCGGTAGCCGCCCAGATTGTGTTCACTCTGTGGGGTGAATCCGATATGTCCCATCACGGGGACACCGGCCGACGTCAGTGCCTCGACGTGGGGCGCGAACTTCCGCCCGCCTTCGAGTTTCACCGCGTGCGCGCGGCCTTCCTTCATGAACCGTACCGACGTCTCGAGCGCCTGCTGCGGCGAAAGCTGATACGAGCCGAACGGCAGATCGGCGACGACCAGCGCCCGCTTCACCGAGCGGGTCACCGCGCGGACCAGGGGAAGGAGTTCGTCCACGGTCACCGGAAGTGAAGTGTCGTAACCGAAGACGTTGTTCGCTGCGGAATCCCCGACGAGCAGGACAGGAATGCCCACTTCGTCGAACAGCGCGGCGGTGTACATGTCGTAGGCGGTGAGCATCGGCCAGGTTTCGCCGCGCTCCTTCATGTCACGAAGGTGGTGTACGCGGACCTTTTTCCCGGGCGCGGCCTGAGGCGCCGCGCCGGTCCCGTACGGTGCGGCGAGTTCGCCGGAATCCTTTTCGCTGGCAGACATCTTTGTCGACCGTCCTTCCCTCGAGGCCTCGCGGAGGTCCCCGGGTCGTGGAGCTGAACAGTTCAAAGCGTGACATGCGCGGATGGGGCCCCCAAGGTCCTGCGACCAGCTTCACACCGCGGTGTTCCCGCAGGGTCACGCCTGCGGACGACAAGATTCGCGACCAGAGGATGATGATCGTTGACAACCACACGGGGTTGTGTGACGTCAAGTAAGGCAGCACCTGTGAGTACCGCGAAAGGCCAGTATGGGAAACCCAGCGAGCCGTGTCTCGCCGTGGAAGGCGAGGGCGGGCGGAATCGTCGCCACCCTTGTGCAGCTCGCGGCCGTGTTCTCGGTGATCCTCCTGATCGCCGGCGACGTGAAGGGGCCCGTGCTCAGGACGGGTGACATCGCGTTCTCCGCGTTGAGCATCCCGACGAACGCGAGTCTCGTGATCGTCCTGCTGCTCGTCGTCCTCGGCGCCGCGCTCCGCCGCCGCAAACGCGCGGCCCTCTACACGCTGCTGCTGTTCCAGGTCGGCGGTCTCGCGATCACCGTGGCCTGGCAGGCCGCGTTGCTGTGGTGGCCGCACCTGCTGGCGCTGGGCCCTCGTCAGATCCGGCACATCCCGCACCAGGTGTGGGCGCTGACCATCGCCGACCTGATCTCGATCGGCATGATCGCGTTCCTCTGGATCCTGCGCCCCGCGTTCCCGGCCCGCCTCGCGCCCGGCGCCTGGCGCGACGGCTTCACCGTGCTGTTCGGCGGCCTGGCCGCGGTCATCCTCGTCGGCTGGGGCCTGGCCGAGGCCTTCCCCGGACGGCTCGCCGACACCTGGGAGCGGTTCGCCTGGGTCGTCAACCACACCACCGGCGAGAACATCCAGCTGCGCCGCGTCGGCATCGGCGAAGGGCCCGCGTGGCTCGATCTCCTGCTCGACCTCAGCGCGACAGCCGTCGCGACAGCCGCGCTGTACACACTCTTCCGCGGCGTACGCAGCCGGCGTCTGAGGACGGACGAAGAAGAACTGCACGTACGCCGCCTTCTCGCCGAACACGGCGAAGACGACTCTTTGGGCTATTTCGCCACCCGCCGCGAGAAGAGCGTCGTCTTCTCGCCGAACGGCCGCGCGGCCGTGGCCTATCGCGTGCTCGCGGGCACCAGTGTCGCGAGCGCCGATCCCATCGGCGATCCCGACGCCTGGCCGGACGCGGTCCGCGCGTGGCTGAACGAAGCCCGCACCTACGGCTGGACCCCCGGCGTGCTCGGCGCCAGCGAACGCGGGGCCAAAGTGTACGCCGACGCGGGTCTGCGCGCGCTTGAGATCGGGGACGAAGCTGTCCTCGACGTCCGCGACTTCAGCCTCGCCGGTCCGGAGCGCCGGTCGGTCCGCCAAGCGGTCAAACGGATCGAACGGGCCGGATACACCACGAAAGTCCGGCGCCACAGCGAGATCCCGGCCGACGAAATGGCCCGGCTGCTGCTGCAGGCGCAGCAATGGCGCGGCGCGGAGACCGAGCGCGGGTTCTCGATGGCGCTCGGCAGGCTCGGTGACCCGAGTGACGGCCGCAGCGTGATGGTGGAGGCGTATGACGCCCAAGGCGAACTGCGCGGCATGCTTTCGTTCGTGCCGTGGGGCCGCCGCGGGTTGTCCCTGGACCTGATGCGCCGCGACCGCGAGGCCGAAAACGGCCTCAACGAGTACATGGTCGCGGAGGTCGTGGCGGCTAGTTCACACCTTGGCGCACAACGGATTTCGCTGAACTTCGCGATGTTCCGCGCGGTCTTCTCCGAAGGCGAGCGGATCGGTGCCGGTCCGGTCCTTCGCGCGTGGCGCGCCGTGCTGAGCATGGCGTCGCGGTTCTTCCAGCTGGAATCGCTCTACCGCTCCAACGCCAAGTACGGACCCGACTGGGAACCGCGTTTCCTGTGCTATTCCTCGGCTCGACGGCTGCCGCGGGTCGGCATCGTCGCCGGCGCGCTCGAAGGATTCGTCCCGACAGGACGGTCGGCACGGGCGCTGAAACTGGAGACTGTCACCGAGGATTTCGTCGCCGAGGTCCACCGCATCGAAGCGAACGCGGCCACTCCCGCACCGAAACAGGTGCGACGCCCCGACCAGGTCCGGGTACGGATGGCGAAGCTGGATCGCTTGCGGGAAGCCGGAATCGATCCCTATCCGGTCGGTTTCGCCCGGGAGGATCTGCTCGGGGACATCGTCTCGAAGTTCGGCGACCTGAGCCCGGACACCCAGACCGGTCATCGGGTCCGCGTCGCGGGCCGGGTGCTCGCGATGCGCAACCTCGGCGGGCTCTGCTTCGCGCGGGTCAAGGATTTCAGTGGCGAGATCCAGCTGATGCTCGACGCCTCCGTGCTCGACCTCGGCGGCTGGCGGCGAGGCATCGACCTCGGCGACCACGTCGGCGTCAGCGGGCAGGTCGTGACGTCGCGGCGCGGTGAACTCTCCGTGCTCGTCGACGAATGGACGGTGACGGCGAAGAGTCTGCATCCGTTGCCGGACAAGCGAAAGGGCCTCACCGACCCCGAGACGCGAGTACGGCAGCGCTACCTCGATCTCGCGGTCAACCCGGATTCGACTGCGATGCTGCGGATGAGGTCGGCCGTGGTCCGCGCGGTACGGGAACGGCTGCACCAGGACGACTATCTCGAAGTCGAGACGCCGATGCTGCAGACCGTGCACGGCGGAGCCAACGCCCGCCCGTTCATCACCCACATCAACGCCTACGACATGCGGATGTACCTGCGGATCGCGCCCGAGCTGTATCTGAAGCGGCTGTGCGTGGCCGGGGTCGAGCGGGTTTTCGAACTGAACCGGAACTTCCGCAACGAAGGCGTCGACGCGACGCACAACCCGGAATTCACGATGCTGGAGGCGTACCAGGCCTACGCCGACTACAGCACGATGCGGACGCTGACCCGGGAACTCGTCCAGCATGCCGCGGAGGTCGCGTACGGCGCGCAGGTCGTCCGGCGGCCGGACCCGGACGGGAAGATCGTCGAGTACGACATCTCCGGCGACTGGCCGGTGATCCCGGTTCACGAAGCCGTTTCGGCGGTGCTCGGGGAGAAGATCGACGCGGGCACCTCGGTCGCCGAACTCCAGCGGCTGTGCCGGGCCGCGGGGGTGCCGGTGAACGAGGACGCCGGGCACGGCGATCTCGTGCTGAAGGCGCACGAGCACCTCGTCGAGGGCGCGACCGTGCTGCCGACCTTCTACACCGACTATCCGACCGACGTCTCGCCGCTGACCAGGCAGCACCGGGTGGATCCTCGGCTGGCCGAGCGCTGGGACCTGATCGCGTTCGGCTCCGAGGTCGGCACGGCCTACACCGAACTGACCGACCCGCTCGAACAGCGGCGGCGGCTCGAAGCCCAATCGCTGCGCGCGGCGAGCGGGGACGTCGAGGCGATGGAACTGGACGAGGACTTCCTGCTCGCGCTCGAACACGGCATGCCGCCGACCGGCGGGCTCGGTATCGGGGTCGACCGGCTGCTGATGATGCTGACCGGGGCTTCGATCCGGCAGACGGTGCTGTTCCCGTTCGTCCGGCCGCAGGGGTAGCAAGGGACCTTTGCTCTCGCTTACTTAGCCTGCCTAAGCGAGCGAGAGCAAAGGTCCCTTGCTCCCCTCCTGGGCCTTCCTCGCCGAATCGCCTCGGAGAGCCTGCCCCGGATGTAAGGATCCTTCCCAACGGAAGGAGCCACCATGGCTGGAAACGTCCCCCCGGTCGCCGACGAGCGCGAAGGCCTCCTCGCCTACCTCGAGCAGCAGCGGCACGTCCTGCGCATCGCCGCCCACGGCCTCACCGAAGAACAAGCCAGAGCCGTCCCGACGAGAAGCTCACTGAGCGTCGGCGGCCTGATCAAGCACACCGCCAGCACCGAAAGCGGCTGGATCGACATCGTCCTCCAGAAGCCTTCGAAGCCCATGGACGAGGCGATGAAGGACTACGAAGCCGACTACGTGATGGCTGAAGGCGAGACCGTCGAAGGGCTCCTCGCACGCTACGACGAGGTCGCGCGCCGTACTTCGGACGTCATCGCGGGAATCCCCGACCTCGGACAGCCGGTCCCGGTGCCGCAGGGCGTGCCGTGGTACCCGCAAGACGTCGACGCCTGGTCGGTCCGCTGGGTCCTCTTGCACCTCATCGAGGAGACCGCGCGGCACGCCGGACACGCCGACATCATCCGCGAGCACATCGATGGCGCGACCGCGGTCCCGCTGATGGCTGCGGCGGAAGGCTGGCCGGAGACGCCCTGGCTCAAGCCGTGGCGTCCCGCCGAGAAGGTCGGGAACGCCTAGAACAACGTCGGTTCGTCCGCCAAAGCGCCTTCGATGACCAGCATCCGGCGCTTGGTGGCGACCCCGCCGCGCGCGGAGAACCCGCCGTCCTTGCCGCCCGCGGCGAGCACGCGGTGACAGGGCACGATGATCGGGAACGGGTTGCGCCCCATCGCCTGCCCCACGGCCTGCGCCCCACCGGGCATGCCGAGGATGTTCGCGATGTCGCCGTAGGTCAGCGTCTTGCCCGCGGGGATCGAGCGGATGAACTCGTAGACCCGGTGGTGGAAGTCCGGAACGCCTTCGTAGTCGAGTTCGACACCGGTGAGGTCCGTACGCTTGCCGTCCATCAACGACACGACGCCGTCGATGGTGCGCTGGACCTCGGCCGGTGGTGCGGATTCGATCGCTTCGGGAAGGCGCGCGGTCAGTCGCGCCCTCGTCTTCTCTTCACTGCCCTCGGGTAACTGGACCGCGATGACCCCGCGTTCGTTCCACGCGATGCCGCAGTCGCCGATCGCGGTGTCGAACACGGCGTAGCCCGGTGCCGTCATGAACCCAGGGTACGAGACAGGTCCGACAGTTTCGGCTTCGCCGCGTTCCGGCCGGGAAACCCGTGCCGCGGTGCCGCCGAGGCGCCGTCTGCGGTAGGAGTATGGACATGAACGACCTCGTGCTTGATCACCTCGTCTACGCCGGGCCGAATCTCGAAGAGGCCGTAGCGCGCGTCGCCGATCTGACCGGTGTCACGCCCGTACGCGGTGGCAGGCATGTCGGGCTCGGCACGGCCAACTATCTGGCCGATCTCGGTGCCGGTGCCTACTTGGAGGTGGTCGGGCCGGATCCGGATCAACCCGAGCACATCGGGCCGCGGCCGTTCGGCATCGACGAGCTGACCGCGCCCGCGCTGGTCACCTGGGCCGCACGAGTGCGGGACATCGACAACGCGATCGCCGAGGCACGCGAGCGCGGTTACGACCCGGGGGAGGCGTTCGAGATGTCGCGCGCCACCGACGACGGCGAACTGCTGACCTGGCGTCTCACCGGCGCCGGCGGCCTCGACGGGCTCGCGCCCTTCCTCATCGACTGGGGGAGCACCCCGCATCCGACGACACGGGGACTCCCGTCGATCCCGCTGCTCCTGGTCACCGGTGTCCACCCCGAGCCCGCCGCGGTGGAAACCGCGGTGCGGGCGCTCGGGATGGACATGCTCGTCCGGCGTGACGACCGGCCCGGCCTGGTGGCCGTACTGCAGAACTCAGCGGGGAAGCAGGTCGCGCTGAGCTGACCGGATCACGACCTCGCCCTCGCGCCAGCCGTTGGTCATCGGCAGCCGCCGGTCCCGGCCGAACGCCTTGAACGTGATCTTGGTGCCGGGCGGGTACTGGCGCCGCTTGTATTCGGCCTTGTCGACCATGCGCACCACCCGGTCGATGGTTTCCGGCTCGAAGCCGGCGTCGACCAGGTCGACGTAGCCGCGGTCGCCCTCGATGTAGTCGTCGAGGATGTCGTCGAGCATGAGGTAATCGGGCAGCGAGTCGCTGTCGAGCTGACCGGGCCGCAGCTCGGCCGACGGCGGCTTCGTGATCGAGTTCTCCGGGATGGGCGGGGTCTCGCCGTTCTTCTCGGCTTCCGCGTTGCGCCATTTGGCCAGATGCCAGACGTGCGTCTTGAACAGGTCCTTGATCGGCGCGAAGGCCCCCACGGCGTCGCCGTAGATCGTCGAGTAACCGACGGCGAGTTCGGTCTTGTTGCCGGTGGCGAGCACCAGGTGACCGTCCTGGTTGGACAGCGCCATCAGCAGCATGCCGCGGACCCGGGCCTGGATGTTCTCTTCGGCGAGTCCGGTCAGCTGAAGCTGGTCGACGTAGACCTTGACCATGTCGGCGATCGGCTCGACGCGATAGTGCGCGCCGATGCGGCGGGCGAGGTCCGCGGCGTCGTCCTTCGAGTGGGAGGACGAGTACTCCGAAGGCATCGAAACGCCGTATACGTTGTCGCCACCGAGCGCGTCCGCGGCCAGCGCGGCCACGACCGCCGAGTCGATGCCACCGGAGAACCCGAAGGTCACCGACGAGAAGCCGTTCTTGTGCACGTAGTCACGCAGGCCGACGACGAGCGCGTGCCACACCTCGGCTTCGTCCGACAGCGGTTCGCTGATCGCCGACTCGGTGCTCGGGGTGTAGGCGGGAACCGGGTCCTCGCCGAGCACTCGACGAGTGACCCGCAGACCGTCGAACTCGCCCTCGGCGGTGTGCCCGCCCGCGTCGAGATCGGTGTCGACCACGAGCAGATGCTCGACGAACTGCGGCGCGCGCGCCAGCAACCGGCCGTCCGCGCCGACCACGATCGAGTCGCCGTCGAACACGAGGTCGTCCTGGCCGCCGATCTGGTTCGTGTAGACCAGCGGCGCCCCGGCCTCGGCCGCGCGGCGGGCGATCAGCGGCAGGCGGATGTCGTCCTTCGCGCGCTCGTACGGTGAGGCGTTGGGCGCGACCACGAGATCCACCCCGGCCTTGCCCAGCGCGGAGATCGGGCCGCCGTCCTGCCAGACGTCCTCGCAGATCACCATGCCGACGTCGACGCCGTGGAAGCGGACGATCTCGAGGTCATGGCCCGGCTTGAACCAGCGGTGCTCGTCGAAGACGCCGTAGTTGGGCAGGTGGTGCTTGAACTGGCGGGCGACCACTTCGCCGCGGTACAGCGCGGCGGCCGCGTCGCGCGGGCCGGTCTCGTCGAGGTCGAGGTAGCCGATGTAGGTGAGCACCTCTCCGCAGCCCGCTTCGTCGAGGCGGCGGGCGAGGGCTTCGACCATCTGCTTCGAGGCGGAGGCGAAGGCCGGGCGGAGAGCGAGGTCCTCGACCGGATAGCCGGTGAGGGACATCTCCGGGAAGACCGCGATGTGGGCGCCCGCTTCGGCGGCCTTGCGGGTCCATGCGACGGTGAGCTCGGCGTTGCCCTCGAGGTCGCCGACGGTGGTGTTGACCTGGGCCAGTGCGATGCGCAGTTGCGGCATGCCGACATTCTCACCCACCGGCGTCCGCGGGGACGAGTGGATGTGTGGAATCGCCCACCTGGGTCCGGTGCGCCGGTGCCGCGCGGGGAGGGAGCAAGGGACCTTTGCTATCGCCGGGGCGCTGACCTGGGGATTCGCGCAAAAGAGAGCGGGGGACCTTTGCTATCACTCTCCGAAAGAGAGTGATAGCAAAGGTCCCCCGCTTCGTTCCGGGGCCCGGAGCTACTTCCGCTTGATCATGCTCCGCACCTTCTTGATGGTCTGCTCGAAGTCGGAGTCGAACGGGTTGTCGTGCACCAGATAGGTCCACGTCGTGTTCGCCCGCCGCACACCGGCGTCACCGAGGTCGATCCCGTTCTCGGTGATCTCGGCTTCCTCGAGCGTCTTCGCCGCCCGCTCGGCCGCCTCCGGGATGATCTTGTGGAACTCGGGGATCGCCGCGCGGTGGAACTCGTCGATCGGCGTCTCCCGCGCCAGCGCCCGCAGGTGGATGCTCTCCCGCACGTCGGTCAGGAACGCCAGGTGGTCCGACCACAGCTGGTCGATGTGGAACAGCAGCACCTCGCGGCACAGCTGCTCGACGCGAGCCTCGTCGTCGACGGCCTCCGACAGCTCCTTGAACTTCTCCGGGTGCGCCTTCTCCAGCACCTCCGCCGCGTGCGCCGTCCGCAGCACCTTGTCCCGGTGCTCGAGCAGCTCGCCGCGCTGCCGCTCGATCAGCCGCGTGTAGCGCCAGGTGTTCCGGTGGATCTCCAGGTCGACACCCTCGGCGACGCGCTGCGCGTGGTTGATCTGCCGCAGCGCCGCCGGGTCGGTGATCTCGCCGCTGCCCACGTCCGAGCTGATGCCCTCGGGGATGTCCGGCGCGTTCGACAGCACGAGTTCGTCGTTCAGGCTGGCGAAGAACACCGCGCTGCCCGGGTCGCCCTGCCGTCCGGACCGGCCGCGCAGCTGACCGTCCAGCCTGCTCGACGGGTAGCGGGCGGTGCCGATCACGTGCAGGCCGCCCAGCTCGACGACCTCTTCGCGGCCTTCGCCGTCCTTGCCGCCGAGCCGGATGTCGGTACCGCGACCGGCCATCTGGGTCGAAACGGTGACCGCGCCCTTCTTACCGGCGTCGGCGATGATCGCGGCCTCTTCAGCGTCGTTACGCGCGTTCAGCACGACGCATTCGAGGTCCGCCTTCGCCAGCTTTTCGGCCAGTTCCTCGGATTCGGCGACGTCCTGGGTGCCGACGAGAATCGGCCGCCCGCTCTCGTGCACGCGCCGGATCTCCTCCTCGATCGCGCGCAGCTTCTGCGACGGCGATCCGAAGATCCGGTCCTCCTGGTCCTCACGGATGTTCGGCGTGTTCGGCGGGATGACCGCGACCTCGAGCTTGTAGAACTCGCGCAGCTGCTCGGCGACCGCGACCGCGGTACCGGTCATGCCCGCGACCTCGGGGTAGCGCGCGAGCAGCGCCTGCACGGTGATCGAGTCGAGGATCTCGCCCCGGTCGGTCGCCTTGACCTGTTCCTTCGCCTCGACGGCGGCCTGGAGACCGTCCGGCCAGCGCTGCAGTTCGGCGACGCGGCCGCGCGCGGCGTTGATCAGCTGCACCTTGCCGTCGCGCACGAGGTAGTCGACGTCGCGGGTGAGCAGCGCGTGCGCGTGCAGCGCCACGTTCACCGCGGGCAGCCGGTCCGAGCCGGTCTCGTCGTAGAGGTTGATGTCGTCGCCGAGTGCCTTCTCGACCACCGACGCGCCCGCCTTGGTCAGCCAGGCGTTGCGGCCGTCGGCGTCGGTCTCGTAGTGCAGGCCGAGCCGCAGCCGCCGGACGATGTTCGCGACCTCTTCGTCGGCGTCGGTGTGGTCGATCGACCCCGCCATCACCAGCGGCACGCGGGCCTCGTCGACCAGCACGGAGTCCGCTTCGTCGACGATCGCCACCTCGGGAGCGCGCTGGACCAGGTCCTCTTCGCGGGTCACCAGCCGGTCGCGCAGTACGTCGAAGCCGATCTCGCTGACAGCGCCGTACGTGACTTCCTTCGCGTACGCCTCGCGGCGCTCGTCGCGGGAGTGAGCCGGTTCGATCCACCCGACGGACACACCGAGCAGGTCGTAGATCGGGCCCATCCACTCCGCGTCACGGCGGGCGAGGTAGTCGTTCACCGTGACGACGTGGACGTGCTTGCCGCGCAGGGCGTATCCCGCCCCGGCCAGCGCACCCGCCAGCGTCTTGCCCTCACCGGTCTCCATCTGCACGATATGCCCGCTGAGCAGGCCCATCGTGCCGATCAGCTGCACGTCGAAGGCGCGCTCGCCGAGTGCGCGCCGCGCGGCCTCACGGCCGAGCGCGCACACCTCGATCAGCTGGTCGTTGCCGAACGAGGCCGCGTCCCGAAGCTTGCCGGCCCGCTCTGTCAGCTCCTTGTCGGAGAGCTTCTCCAACTCGGGCTCGAGCTTCTCGATGGCCGGCAGCAGCGCTTCGTAGCGGGTCAGCTCGACGCTGCCCGGCCGCTGGATGATCCGGCGCAGCTTCTTGCCCACCCGGCTGATCAGTGCTGCCACCCCTGTGCTCCCGTCTGTTTCTTCTGCCGTCCGCACCCGTACCACCAACGCGGTGGTGGTGCGGCCGAGTTCCACGGCCGATGGCACGATCCAACCGTGTCCACTCATGTCAGCGCCAGGTCCCGTGCCCGCCGATTCGCCGCGATCTCGCTGTCCGGCCTGCTCGCCGTCACTTTCGCCGCGTGCTCGTCGGGAAAGGGTAGAACTCAGCCGCCGCCTCCGGCGACCGAATCGCACGCCCCGTCCGGCCAGGTGCCCGCGGGACTCGAGAAGTTCTACGGACAGAGTCTGACCTGGGCCGACTGTGCACCCTACGCGACATCCGATGACGCAAAAGCGGCGTTTCGAGTGAAGGACGCACAGTGCGCCCGGCTGACCGTCCCGCTCGACTACGCGAAGCCTGAAGGCGACTCGATCACGCTCGGCCTGCTGCGCCGGAAGGCGCTGGAAACCGACGAAAGGATTGGGGCGCTCGTGGTCAACCCCGGTGGCCCCGGCGCCTCCGGCATGGCGGCCGCGGCCGGTCTGGCCTCCCGGACGGCGACGAACGAGCTGGGCAAACGCTTCGACATTGTCGGTTTCGACCCGCGAGGCATCGGCGCGAGCCAGCCGCAGATCCGCTGCCTGACCGACGCCGAACGCGACGCGGACCGGGCGGACGACAGCGAGACGGACGGCTCACCCGACGGGGTGAAAAAGCAGGAGGCCGAGTCCCAGGACTTCGCGGCCAAGTGCGCCCAGCGGACCGAACACGGCACGGCGATGCTCGCGAACGTGGGCACCCGCGACGTCGTCAAGGACATGGACATCCTGCGTTCGGTGCTCGGCGACCCCAAACTGAACTACGTCGGCTACTCGTACGGAACGCGCATCGGATCCGCCTACGCGGAGGCCTTCCCGGCGAACGTCCGCGCGCTGGTGCTCGACGGGGCCGTCGACCCGGAGCAGGACGCGGTGGAGTCGCTGGTCGCGCAGGGGCAGGGCTTCGGCAAGGCGTTCGGGGAGTTCTCCACCTGGTGTGCCGCGCGGGAGGACTGCGCGCTCGGACGCGACGCCGCAGGGGTGACGAAGGCGTTCCAGGATCTGGTGCGGCCGCTGATCGACTTCCCGGTCCCGGTCGGCGACGGCCGGAAGCTGTCGTACGAGGACGCGACCACCGGCGTGATCCAGGCCCTCTACCAGGAAGATCTCTGGGAAACGCTGAACACCGCGCTCAACGAACTGAAGCGTCAGCGCGGCGACGCCCTGGAAAAGCTCGCGGACCTCTACAACGAGCGCGGCGCCGACGGCCGCTATGGGACGACGCAGGACGCCTTCGTCGCGATCCGGTGCGTCGACGACCCGCGGGTCACCGATCCCGCGAAGATCCTCGACGCGCAGAAGCGGTACGCGCAGGCGGCGCCGTTCCTCGACGACGGCAAACCGGACGGTGCCGCCCGCGACTCCTGCGCCTTCTGGCCGGTGCCCAACACCTCCGAGCCGCACCAGCCCAACGTCGAGGGCCTCCCGAAGACGCTGGTCATCTCGACGACCAACGACCCGGCGACGCCCTACCAAGCGGGCGTCAACCTGGCGAAAGCGATCAAGGGAGCTTTGCTGACGTTCGAGGGCAACCAGCACACGGTGTTCCTCCAGGGCGTCCCGTGCGTCGACCAGATCGGCATCAAGTACCTGGTGGACGGCGCCGTGCCGGACGAGGGCACGCGCTGCGCGGCGAAGTAACGAGTTCGGCGCGAAGGCCTGCGACAGGCCGGGACGCTGCGAAGATCGCGAGATGAGCCTTCGCCGCGTCCCGGTCGTGCTCGCCGCCGTGCTGGTCGCTTCGTGCACGACGCAGCAGCAGCCGCAGCCCGCGCCGTCGGCCCCTCCGCCGACCCCGACGACCTCCGCGTCGCCGACTCCGGATCCGAAGGCGCTCGAGAAGTTCACAGCGCAGAAGCTGGCATGGGGTCAGTGCGCGGGCTTCACGGACAAGGCGTTCGACTGCGCGAAGCTCACCGTGCCACTCGACTACCTGAAACCGGACGGGGAGACGATCTCGATCGGCGTCCTCCGGCACAAAGCGAAGAAGGCCGATCAGCGGATCGGGTCGCTCGTGATCAACCCCGGTGGGCCCGGTGGCTCGGGCGTCTCGGCCGCGGCACGTATCGCGAAGTCCCGTCCCGCCGCCACCCTGGCCACGCGGTTCGACATCGTCGGATTCGACCCGCGCGGCGTCGGGACCAGCGAACCGAAGCTCGTCTGCCTCACCGACGCCGAACGCGACGCGGACCGTGCCGAGGATTCGGAGAGCGACACGACCTCCGGCGGGATCGCGAAGCAACTCGCCGACGCCAAGGCGTACGCCGCGAAGTGTGTCGAGCGCACGAAGCACGGCCAAGAGATGCTCGCCAACATCGGGACCAGGGACGTCGTCCGCGATCTCGACGTCCTGCGCTCCGCCCTCGGCGACGAAAAGCTCACCTACCTGGGCTTTTCGTACGGCACGCAGATCGGGACCGCCTACGCCGAGGCCTACCCGGACAAGGTGCGGGCGCTGCTCCTCGACGGCGCGGTCGATCCCGAACTCGACACCGCCGAATCGCTCGTCACGCAGATGGCGGGCTTCCAGAACACGTTCGCCGAATTCGGCAAATGGTGCGCCGCCCGCCAGGACTGCGCGCTCGGGCGCGACGCCGGCGCGATGACGAAGGCGTTCCAGGACCTGGTCCGGCCGCTGATCACCAGGCCCGCCCCGGCCGGAAACCGCGAACTCTCCTTCGAGGACGCCATCACCGGAACCAGCGCCGCGCTGTACTCACAGGACGCGTGGAAGTTCCTCAACGACGGGTTCGCCGAACTCAAGCGGGGGAGCGGCAAAACCCTGGTCGCGCTCGCCGACAGCTACTACGGCCGTGAGCCGGACGGCCGGTACACCGGGATCCTCGACGTCTACTTCGCCGTCCGCTGCGTCGACAGCGCGCGGATCACCGACCGCCGCGTCATCGACGGCGCCCACGAGCGGATGTACCAGGGCGCGCCGTTCCTCACCGGTGGCACGCCGGACATGAGCGAACTCGACATCTGCTCGGTCTGGCCGGCCCCCGCCACCTCTGAAGTGCACAAACCCGACGTCGAAGGCCTGCCGCGGCCGCTGGTCATCTCGACCACCGACGATCCGGCGACCCCGTACGCGTCCGGCGTGAACCTCGCGCGGGACCTCAAGGGAGCTTTGCTCACGTTCGAGGGCGCGCAGCACACCGTGTTCCTCGACGGCAACGAGTGCGTCGACGGTGCGGGCTTCGCGTACCTGATCGACGGCAAACTGCCCGCACCCGACACCCGCTGCACCTAGCGGGGGAGCAAGGGACCTTTGCTATCGCCGCACCCGCTGACCTGGCCTTTTCACCCCAGGGAAGCAAGGGACCTTTGCTATCGCCCGCCCCCGACGACCGCCACGTTATGCCTGGTCAACGCTAGTTCCAACATCACCGCGAACTCCTCCGGCCGCGTCGGCGGCACCTGCACCCAAACCCGCACCAGCCGCCGCGGCTCGTCCTGCGAAATCCACAGCTTCACGAACACGTCCGACTTGATCTCCGGCACGATCCCGCCGATCACCGAGGCCGGCACCTTCGCGCCGATCCGGAACGAGTCGGTGTCCTGCACCCGCTCCCACCGCTCGCCCCGCAAATCGGTCGCCCCGAGCAGCAGCCGCCGCAGCCCGCCATCGGCCCCGAGCATCGCACGCGGCGTGTAAGGCGCCGAAGCCGGAACCACCCGATCCACGTCAGGACCACTGAGCGTGATCTCCGAACCGGACAGCCGGTACTTGACCTTCACCCGTTCGAAGTCATCCTGCAGATCGGCATTACCGACCGCGCTGCCATCCCGGCCGCCATCGAGGCTGATATCGCCGTCGAGCCCGCGCACCGGAAGCCCGGTGACGACGCCGTTCACCCCGAGCTTGAACCGCACGCTGCGCAACGAGACGAGGGAGTCGGCCGCCGCGCTCACGAATTCCTGGGCAGGCGGCAACGGGGGAGACCCCGCGCAGCCGCCGATGAGCCCGATCGTGAGCAGCAGCGCCGGCACGAGGTGACGGCAGCGCATGGCCAGAGCCTATGGCCTTGGCCCGAATCTTTCGCACGGTGTCCTTCCGGCCGCTTCCGTCGGAAGCCGCCGGCGATGACGCTGTACCCGTGCAACCTGAGACTCGACTCCACCGAGCGTGGTTCGTCGCCGCCGCCGCATTCATCGCCCTGCTCGCCGCCGCCGGTTTCCGCGCCGCCCCCGGTGTGCTCATCGACCCGCTTCACAACGAGTTCGGCTGGTCCCGCGCGACGATCGCGTCAGCCGTCTCCGTGAACCTCGTGCTCTACGGCCTCTTCTCACCCTTCGC
This sequence comes from Amycolatopsis orientalis DSM 40040 = KCTC 9412, assembly GCF_000478275.1. Lineage (GTDB taxonomy): Bacteria > Actinomycetota > Actinomycetes > Mycobacteriales > Pseudonocardiaceae > Amycolatopsis > Amycolatopsis orientalis. Next base: position 4,395 of record NZ_ASJB01000008.1, on the reverse strand, counting down.
GGCGGCTCTCATGGAGCGCTTCGGCATGCGACGCGTCGCCTCGACGGCGCTCTTCGTCGTCGCGATCGGTGCGGGCGGCACGGTGTTCATGAGCGCGAGCTGGCAGCTCATCCTCTGCTGGGGCGTCCTGGTCGGCGTCGGCACAGGTTCGATGGCGATGAGCTTCGCCGCGACGGTCGCCGCCCGCTGGTTCGTCCGCAGCCGCGGCGTCGTCACCGGCGTCCTCACCGCCGCGGGAGCCACCGGCCAGCTGATCTTCCTCCCGATCGTGGCGAACCTCGCCGTCGACGAAGGCTGGCGGACGGCGTCGCTCGTCATCGCCATCGCCGCACTGGCCGTCGTCCCCGTCGTCCTTCTGGTGGTCCGCGATCACCCGTCCGACGTCGGCACGACCGCGTACGGCGCGGAACCCGGCGAAGTCGCCCCCGTTCCTCGTACGGGTGGTTCGGCCCGTCGCGCACTCTCGGTCCTCGGCTCGGCGGCACGCACGAGGACGTTCTGGTTGCTCGCGGCCGGTTTCGCGATCTGCGGTGCCACGACGAACGGCCTGGTCAGCACCCACTTCGTTCCTGCGGCGCACGACCACGGCATGCCACAGACCACCGCCGCCGGCCTGCTCGCCCTCGTCGGGATCTTCGACGTCGTCGGCACGATCGCCTCCGGCTGGCTCACGGATCGGGTCGATCCGCGGATCCTTCTCGGCGTCTACTACGCCCTTCGCGGTGTCTCGCTCGCGCTGCTGCCGCAACTGCTGAGCGGATCAGTCGAACCGAGCATGTGGGCCTTCATCGTCTTCTACGGCCTCGACTGGGTGGCGACGGTTCCGCCGACGGTCGCGCTCTGCGTCCGCCAGTTCGGCGCCGCCGGACCGATCGTCTTCGGCTGGGTCTTCGCCAGTCACCAGCTCGGCGCCGGTCTCGCGGCCTTCGGCGCCGGCGCGATCCGAGACTCTTCCGGCAGCTACGCGCTCGCCTGGTACATCGCCGCGGGTCTCGCCGTGCTCGCTTCGGTCGCTTCGCTGTCGATCGCGAAGGCCGCGAAACCCGAAGCGGTTCTCGTGGCGTGATCCACCACTTCCGGTCGAACGGCGCGTCGCGAAACATGTCGTTAACACGTTCTCGTTAGGGTGCGGCCATGGATCGCCAGCAGGAGTTCGTGCTCCGCACCTTGGAAGAGCGCGACATCCGTTTCGTCAGGCTCTGGTTCACCGACGTGCTGGGGTTTCTCAAGTCCGTCGCCGTAGCGCCCGCCGAGCTCGAGGGCGCCTTCAGTGAGGGGATCGGCTTCGATGGATCGGCCATCGAAGGATTCGCGCGCGTCTACGAATCCGACATGGTCGCGAAGCCGGACCCGGCCACGTTCCAGGTACTGCCCTGGGAGACCCCGGACGGCGGCCCGTACTCGGCACGCATGTTCTGCGACATCGCGATGCCGGACGGCTCCCCGTCCTGGGCGGACCCCCGCCACGTCCTGCGCAGGCAGCTCTCGAAGGCGGCCGAAGCGGGTTTCACCTGCTACGTCCACCCGGAAATCGAGTTCTTCCTGCTCGCCAGCCTGCCGGACGACGGCAGCGAGCCCGAGCCGGCGGACAACGGCGGGTACTTTGACCAGGCCAGCCACGCGACCGCGACGCACTTCCGCCGTCACGCCATCGAGACGCTCGAGGCGATGGGGATCTCGGTCGAGTTCAGCCATCACGAGGGCGCGCCCGGCCAGCAGGAGATCGACCTCAGGTACGCCGACGCGCTGACCATGGCCGACAACGTGATGACCTTCCGTTACGTCGTGAAGGAGGTCGCGCTCACCCAGGGGGTCCGGGCGACCTTCATGCCGAAGCCGTTCACCAACCAGCCGGGCTCGGGGATGCACACCCACGTGAGCCTGTTCGAAGGTGACCGCAACGCCTTCTATGACGCGGAAGACCCGTACGAGCTGTCCGCGACCGGCAAGGCCTTCGTGGCGGGGCTGCTGCACCACGCGAAGGAGATCTCGGCGGTCACCAACCAGTGGGTGAACTCCTACAAGCGGCTGATCAGCGGCAGTGAGGCACCGACCACCGTTTCGTGGGGCCGGGCCAACCGCTCCGCGCTGGTCAGGGTGCCGATGTACTCGCCGGGCAAGGCGTCGTCACGCCGCGTGGAGATCCGCACGCTCGACTCCGCGTGCAACCCGTATCTGGCCTACTCGGTCATCCTGGCCGCCGGCCTCAAGGGCATCGAAAAGGGCTACGAGCTGCCGCCTCCCGCCGAGGACAACATCTGGCAGCTGTCCGACGCCGAACGCCGTGCGGCCGGATACGCCCAGCTCCCGCAGAACCTGGGCGAGGCGCTGTCCGAAATGGAGAAATCGGAACTTCTGCCCGAAGCGCTCGGAGAGCACGTTTACGACTTCTTCCTGCGCAACAAACGTGTTGAATGGGATAACTACCGCAGCGCGGTGACCCCGTACGAGCTGCGGACCCTGCTTCCGGTTCTCTAGACGAAGGAGACCTGATGGTGCGGCGACCGATGTTCCGAATCTTCACCACATCGGTCGCCGTGGCCATCACGGTGAGTATCGCGCCTGCCGTTTCCGCGGCGCCGAAATCCTTCGATCTCGACGCCGCCGACATCCCCGCCCTGCAGACGCGGATGTCCTCCGGACGGCTGACAGCGGTCGGCCTGACCTCGGCTTATCTCGATCGCATCCGGAAGCTGGACCGGAAGGTCAACGCGGTCATCGCGGTCAATCCAGCGGCGATCGCGCAGGCCGCGGAAAGTGACGGCCGTCGCCGGGCCGGTAAGACCCGAGGCCCCCTCGACGGCATCCCGGTCCTGGTGAAGGACAACGTCGACACCCACTCGATGCAGACGACCGCCGGATCACGAGCGCTGCGCAGTAAGCCCGCGAAAGACGCGACCCTGGTCCGCCGCCTGCGTGCCGCGGGCGCGGTGGTCATCGGCAAGGCGAACCTGTCCGAATGGGCGAACTTCCGCGCCGCCAAACCCACTTCCGGCTGGTCAGGCGTCGGCGGACAGACGAACAACCCCTACGTGCTCGATCGCAATCCTTGTGGGTCGTCCGCCGGATCCGCCGCGGGTGTGGCCGCGTCGCTCGCCCAGGTCGCGATCGGCAGTGAGACCGACGGCTCGATCGTCTGCCCGGCCGGGATGACCTCCACCGTGGGACACAAACCGAGTCTCGGCCTGGTGAGCCGCACCGGCGTGGTGCCGATCTCGGCCGAGCAGGACACCGCCGGCCCGATGGCCAGGCACGTCGTCGATGTCGCGCTGACCCTGTCCGCACTGCAGGGCCGGGACCCGAGCGACCCGGCCACCGGCGAGTACCCGCCGAATCAGCCGACCGACTACGCGGCGCACCTGAGGCCCGGCGTGCTGAAGGGCTCGCGGATCGGCCTCTGGCGTCTGCCGGTCCTCGGCCCCGACGTGGACACGGTGCTGACGCAGGCCAGGAATTCGCTGGTCAAAGCCGGTGCCGAGGTCGTCGAGGTGACTCCGCCGTACCAGGCCAGGCTGGGTGAACTGGAGTTCCCGGCGCTGCTCACCGAGTTCCACCGCGACATCGATCGCTACCTGGCCACCCGTCCGGAAGGACCGCGCGACCTGGCCGCGCTGATCGCCTACAACCGGTCCGACCCGCTGGAGCAGACCTGCTTCGCCGGGCAAGAACTCTTCGAGCAGGCACTCGCCGCGCCCGGCCCGGCCGATCCCGCCTACCTGGCCATGCGCCGCGAGCTGACCGACCTGGCGAAACGCTCGATCGACGAGACCCTCGCCAAGTACCGGCTCGACGCGATCGCCGCGCCGACCAACCCGCCGGCCTGGAAGACGGACTGCAAGACCGGCGACAACGACGTGATCCCGTCGTCGACGCCGGCCGCGGTCTCGGGATACCCCGCCGTCACCGTGCCCGCGGGGTTCGTCGGCGAGCTGCCGGTCGGGGTTTCGTTCATGGCGGGCCGCTGGACGGACGCCCGAGTCCTCGCCTACGCGGCCGACTTCGAGCGGATCGTCCCCGCCCGCAAACCGCCTCGCTACCTGAAGACCGTCGGATGATGGGGGTTCGTACCGGCTGACCTGCGGCGATGTCGTTAAGTGACCCCCCTGTTTTCGGGGGGTTCCGGGGCATGTAATCTTCTCTTCGTCGCCAGGAACACCGGGCCACCGGGGCCGAAAAGCCCCAGGTCAGGAACCAGGGCCGAGCGGGTTGACACCGCGAACCGGACCAGGTAACGTTCAGCGTCGGCCCACGAGCGGCCGCCGACCCCCTACGACTAAGACCGTAGGATTCGGCATGCTCGACCAAAAGCTTGTGAATATCGCTTGAAGCAATGTGTGTTGCTTGAGAACTCAACAGTGTGCTAGTGAACTAAGCCAGTAGAGCTTATGTATTTGA
>NZ_ASJB01000007.1 GCF_000478275.1 Amycolatopsis orientalis DSM 40040 = KCTC 9412 | reverse complement strand
CTAAATGCATTGTTTCGCACCGTAGTGGACCTAGCCGATGAGCCACCCATCGGTGTTATGGATGCCGTTTCCCGGTTACGTAAAATTACGAACACATGTTCGAGTGTTTTGGTATTATGGAGTCGTGTCCGAGACGATCCTTCCCGAGTTGCCACAGGACTTGTGGCGCGCCGGCAAGCTGGAGCTTGCCCATGGCGTGCAGCAGTTCCTGCAGGTGATCCGGATCGCCACCGCCGGACTGGGCCGGTATCTGGCGGAGATCGAGTCTCGGGGCGCGAAAGACTTGTACGGGTATGGCTCGACGATCAGGTGGTTCGCCGATGTGGCAGGGCTTTCCTTCGGTGAGGCGCGTCCGGTGGTGAATCGCGCGATCGCGCTGAATCCCACACGCGGGTTGGATGGGACGGATCTTCCTCCCTTGGCGCCCGCGACGGCGGCNNCGAGCCTGCCACTCGACACGTCAGCAGAGGACCGGGAGCACGCGGAGAAGACCCTGGCCGAGCTGGCCCGGCACGCCGGGCCTCAGCAACTGGCGAAAGCCGAACAGAACCTACTCGGCTGGCTCGACCCCGACGGCGCCGAGCCGAAAGAGCCCGAACCCAAACAGCCGCGTCGCGAGTTGACCTTGGAGCGCCGCAAGGACGGCTTCTGGAAACTCAACGGCCTCCTCGACGACGAAGCCGGTGCCCGCACCGCCGCCGCCCTCGAGGCCTACGCCGCACCCCGCCCGGTCGACGAATTCGGCCAAGCCGACCTGCGGACCAGACCCGAACGCCTCGGCGACGCCTGGGTCGACCTGCTCGAACTCGCGATCGCCTGCCCCGACCAGCCCGGCACCTCCGGCTACCGCACCCTCGTCCACGTCACCATCGGCCTCGACGAACTGAAAACCGGCCTCGGGACCGCCTGCGTGGACTTCGTCGGAACGATGACCGCCCGCGACGCCCGGATGGCGGCGTGTGACTGTCTGATGTTGCCGGTGGTGCTGAACGCGGCCGGTGAGCCGCTGGATGTGGGGCGGATGCGACGGTTCGTCACGCCCGGCCAGCGCCGGGCGTTGAACATCCGTGACGGGGGCTGCGCGTTCCCGGGCTGTCATCGGCGGCCGAAGAACTGTCACGCCCACCACATCCCAATGCCGCTAAGTTAAGCGTGAAAAATACATTCCTCTTGTTGGTGGATTCGGCCCGCGTG
>NZ_ASJB01000006.1 GCF_000478275.1 Amycolatopsis orientalis DSM 40040 = KCTC 9412 | reverse complement strand
TTTTCAAGCAGAAGACGGCATACGAGATTGAAAATAGCGTTTAGGACAACCTGACTTAACCCCGTTCCGTCATGGTTATGCTGCTCTTCTGTAAATATCCTGGTATTACCAATGCCAGGATATTTACAGTGAAAAAGACAGGCATCCATTCCTGAAAACGGGTTCCCTTCCCGGTCATTGTCACTTCAGCTTTATACAGGCACTCTCTATCAGAATGTTGTTTATTACTGCCCAGAGTTTTGTTGGTATTCATCTACCATTTTTTTGACAAG
>NZ_ASJB01000005.1 GCF_000478275.1 Amycolatopsis orientalis DSM 40040 = KCTC 9412 | reverse complement strand
TTTTCAAGCAGAAGACGGCATACGAGATCAGCCCTGTTCCCATACGGGCTGAAAGCTTCGGCGACAAGTCTTTTCCCATTGACGTATGTCCGAAAATGATGACGTCCGGATTCTCGCGTTCTATGATCGGCAACAAGGCTTGAACATAGCCGTCAGACGTATAGTTTTTCAAGAGCGGGTTTTCGGCTGTAAGCACTCTGTCAGCGCCGTAATGGATCAGTTCTGCCGCATGACTTGAAACGCTTTCACCGAACAGTACGC
>NZ_ASJB01000004.1 GCF_000478275.1 Amycolatopsis orientalis DSM 40040 = KCTC 9412 | reverse complement strand
TTATTTGAGAGGTAAGGCAAACGTGGCGTGATCGACTCGATGCCGTGAAGGTCCCCTTGCCTACCCTCAAGGTAGCGAAGGAGGCCTTCACTACCTGGCGACCTACGTGGGACTCCCTCACGAGACCGGGCCCGTCCGCGAAGGACAGTTTTCGGCGACTCGGTGTCCGGTTGATGCCTAAATGCACGTTCCTGACCGGGGTCGTGAGTGGCAAAGAGCGTTCTAACGCTCTTTGCCACTCACGACCACCTCGCGAAACCGCACAAACGACCCAAGCCGGACACTTGCCTTCAGGAGAGTGTCTCTCGGAGCCACGGCCCTGCTTCTTCCAGCCAGTCCGGACGCTCGCCGGGGCACGACATCTTTGCCTCACCCCTCATTAAAAGGCGACGTTCAGGGCCGGGGCCCGATCACCTCGCCCTTCTCCAGCACCTCGATGGCCATCGCGGGGCACGAATCCGCCGCGTCGAGCACGATCTCGTCCGGATCCACCTCGCTCTTCGTCACCGTCGCCGTGGCGCCTTCGAGTTCGAAGACCTCCGGCACCAGCGAAGCGCATATCCCCGAGCCGATGCACGTTCCGCCATCGACCTCGACTTTCCAGCTCATGGTCACCATCCGATCGGCATGGTGCGGGGCCCCCGCACCAGCATCTGCGTCTTCCACACGATATCGCCGTCGAGGCGCAGTCCGGGAAGATCGCGCAGCAACGCGCGCAAGGCCTCCTGCAGTTCCAGCCTGGCCAGCGGCGCGCCGAGGCAGTGGTGCACGCCGTGCCCGAAACCGAGGTGGGGATTGGACTCCCGGTCGAACTGGAGGGTTTCCGCCGCGGTGAACTGGAGCGCGTCCCGGTTGGCGGCGCCGATCGCGACCATCACCGGTTCGCCTTCCTTCACCAGTACGTCACCCACCTGGATGTCTTCGGTGGCGTAGCGGGCGAATCCGGCTCCGGCACCCAGCGGGACGAACCGCAGCAGCTCCTCGACCGCCGCCGGGATCAGGTCCAGGTCCGCGCGCAGGCGGGCCAGCTGTTCCGGCTGTTCGAGCAGGGCGTAGACGAAGTTGGGGATCTGGCTCGCGGTGGTCTCGTGCCCGGCGATCAGGATGCCGATGCACATGTCGACCAGTTCCAGCTCGCTCAGCCTGTCGCGGACGTCGCGCGCTTCGATCAGCGCGGTCATCAGATCGTCCTGCGGGTGGGCGCGGTGCTCTTCGACGAGCACGTGCATGTACGCCCGCAGCTCCTCCTGGTTGGCCATCATCTGTTCGGTGGTCAGCGGGCTGGTCGACAGCGCGGCGTCGCTCCACACGCGGAACTTCGGCCGGTCCTCGACGGGGACGCCGAGCAGTTCGCAGATCACCGCGACCGGGATCGGCAGCGCGTAGTCCTCCACCAGATCCGCGGGCTGTCCCTTGGCCTTCATGTCCTCGATCAGACCCGCCGCCAGCTCCGCGACCCTCGGCCGCAGCAGTTCGACGCGGCGCATGGTGAACGCCTTCGCGACCAGCGTGCGCAGCCGCGTGTGGTCCGGCGGGTCCATGCTCAGGATCCCGCCGGGCCGCCTGCCCGGCGCCATCCGCGGCTCGTCCCTGTCCACGGCCATCGCGCGGGAAAACCGCCGGTCACCCAGGACGAGACGCGCGTCGGCGTACCGCACCGCGAGCCAGGCGGGCTCCCCGTGCGGCAGGCGGACGCGGAGCATGCCCTCGGTGTCGCGGGCGGCGGCGTAGGCCTCGTTGAGTTCGAGCCCCGCGTCCTCGTTGAACGGGTAGGCGACGAATTCGGCTTCAGTGGTGGTCATTTGTCCGGAAACCCCCCGGCTCGGCGGTTTGTAAGCGACTGCTTACAACGCTAACCATGATCACGGACAGCGTCAATGCGCCTACCGTGCGACGTACCGTTAACCTGGGCCCGATGACGGAAGAACCGCAGGTCCGCAAGCGGGACGCGGCCGCGACGAGGGCCGCCCTGCTCGACGCGGCGGCGGCCCTGTTCGCCGAGCGCGGTTTCGACCGGACGACCGTGCGCGACATCGCGAAACTCGCCGGGGTCAACCAGGCGCTGCTGTTCCGCTACTTCGGTTCGAAAGACGCGCTCTTCGAGGAGGTCCTGGCACGCGGCGGACGCGAGCAGATCGCCACCACCCCACCCGACGAACTGCTCGGCACGGCGTTGCGCAGCATGCTGGAGTCCGACACCGGCCGCGATCGCACCCTCGACGCCTACCTGCGCTCGACCGGGCACGACAGCGCCGCGGGCGCGGTGCGCCGCCAGCTCGGCGAGGAGTACGCGAAGGTGCTGGCCACGCTGACCGACGCCGACGACGCCGATCTGCGGGCGGATCTCATCCTGGCCTGGCTGCTCGGGATCGGCCTGGTCCGCGAGATCACCGGCAAGGAACCGCTGGCCAGCGCGGATCCCGACGACGTCTGCCGCCTCGTGCTCGGGGCGGCCCGGACGCTGCTGGAACGCAGCGGGTAATTCGGTCGCCGACCGCGCTCCCCTGTTCTACGGTCGCCTCCGTGATCTCGTTCCCGCCGGCCGGCACCGAAGCCGAGTTCCGCACTCTGACCAGGCAAGACCTGCTCCCGGCGGTGACGTCGCTGACCAGGTCGCTCGACCTCGGCGACGTCGTGGTCCCGTTCACCGAAGGCTCACTGCCGGTCTATGCCGTCGGCGACGGCCTGGTGCTCAAGCTGTTCCCGCCGGTGCACCTCGACGAACTCGCCACCGAGCGGACGATGCTCGAAGTCCTGCACGGAAAACTGCCGATCCCGACGCCCGCCGTGCACGACGTCGGCGAGCGGGACGGCTGGGGTTACGTCCTCATGGAGCGCCTGCGCGGCGAGACGCTGAAGGACGCCTGGCCGAAACTGTCCACAGAGGACAAACACCGGCTCGCGCCGGAACTCGGGGAGGCGCTGGCCGCCCTGCATTCCCTGCACGATCCTCGGCTCGACGTCCTGGATCCGCCGGACTGGACAACGTTCCTCGCCGAGCAGCGCGCGAACGCCGTCGAGCATCACCGCCGGACCGGCCTCGACGAACGCTGGATCGGGCAGATCCCGGCGTTCCTCGATTCCGTCGAACTGGGCAGTCCGCCCGTCGTCCCGCTGCACACCGAATTCATGCGCGACCACGTCATGGTCACCCACGACGGCGAACGCCCTCGCCTCACCGGTCTCTTCGACTTCGAACCCGCGATGCGCGGTGCGGCCGAGTACGACTTCGTCGCCGTCGGACTGTTCGTTTCCGGCGGGGACAAGGACTTTCTGCGGCGGCTGCTCGCCGGGTACGGCGATACGCCGGACGAGGAGTTCTCCCGGCGCTGCCTGGCGTATGCGCTTTTGCACGTCTACAGCAACTTCACCTGGTACCTCAAGGTTCTTCCGGAGCCGGAAGAACCGACGCTGGAGAGCCTCAGCCGGATTTGGTGGTAGTCCACGTCACCGGCACGGCTTCCGGACCGCGGATGGAGAGCGACGGCCGCCAGACGATGTCCGACGCGGGAACCGCGAGATCCAGTCCGGGCAACCCGTCGAGCAGGGTCCGGAACGCGATCTCCCCTTCGAGCCGGGCGAGCGCGGCGCCGAGGCAGAAGTGGAGTCCGTGCCCGAAGCCGAGTTGCGGCGCGTTCCGGCGGCGGATGTCGAACCGCGACGCGCCGGGAAAGGCGCTCTCGTCCCGGTTCGCCGCACCGGTGTGCGCCAGCACGGCCTCACCGCGCCGGACCAGTCCGCCGCTCAGCTCGACGTCCTCCAGCGCGACCCGCAGCAGCGACGCGTCGGCCGGGCCGTCGAACCGCATGATCTCTTCGACGGCGCCCGTGGTCAGGTCCGGATCCGCGCGCAACGCGGCGAACTGCTCCGGATTCCTCGACAGCAGCACGATCCCGGTCGCGATCAGGCTGACCGTGGTCTCGTGCCCGGCCAGCAGGAGCTGGGTGGCCAGGTCGATCAACTCGGCCTCGGTGAGCCTGTCGCCGTCCTCGTCGCGGGCGTGCACGAGGACGCTCAGCAGATCCTCGCCCGGCGTCACCCGCTTGACGGCGACGAGGGCCGCCATGTCCTCCGCCCCGTCACGCCGGGCCTGTGCCACTTCGGCCGGGCTGTACGCCATCGGCGTGACGATCACCCGCGACCATTGACGGAACCGCTCCTTGCCTTCGAACGGGACACCGAGGATCTCGCACATCACCGACGTGGGCAGCGGGAAGGCGAACATCTCCACCAGATCCACCGGCGGACCGTGTTCGGCCATCGCGCGCAGGAGATCGTCCGCGATCTCCTGGATCCGGGGCCGCAGCGCGGCGATCCGGCGGACGGTGAACGCCTGTGCCGACAGTTTCCGCAGCCGCGTGTGGTCCGGCGGGTCCATGTTCAGGATGCTGTGGTCGCCGGTGGAGAAGTCGCCCGGTTCGATGAGGCACGGCGCGCCGGGGGCGAGCAGGTTCCGGGAGAACCGCGTGTCGGAGAAGACCAGGCGGACGTCGTCGTAGCGGGTCACGAGCCAGCCTTCGCAGCCACTCGGGAAGACGACCTTGGACATCGGCGGGTACTCGGCGTAGATCTCGCCCATCGGGGTCGCGGGATCGTCCTTCGCGGCGGGATAGGTGGCGGTCATGGGCCGATGATGAGCGGGGGAACCCGGCACCGGAAGCCTCCGGCCGGTCACCCGCCCGAAGAGCCGAAGATCCTTCTCATACCGTGATAATCGCCAAGGCGGTGCTGATGGCCAAGGCAGTGCTAAGGGCTAAGGCAGTGCGCGCCGGAGCAGTTCGGCCAGGTGCAGGGCGCGGCGGCCGTCCAGCTGCTCGATCTGGGTCCGGCAGCTGAAGCCGTCCGCGACCACCTCGGTGCCCTCGACCGCGGCCCGGATCGCGGGCAGCATGCGATCCTCGGCGCAGGCGACGGAGACGTCGTAGTGGCCGCGTTCGAAACCGAAGTTGCCCGCCAGTCCACAGCAGCCGGAATCCATTGTGGAATTGTGGACACCCGCGGCGCGCATCGCGGCCTCGTCGGCGCCGAAGCCGAGCACGGCGTGCTGATGACAGTGGACCTGGCTGAGCGTTTCGACGTCCAGCGACCGGAATTCGAGCGGTGAATCCTCGACGAGTTCGGCGAACGTCCTGGTCCGCTCGGCGAGCAGTTCCGCGACCGGGTCACCCGGCAGCAGGGCCGCCAGGTCACCGCGGAAGAGGGCGGTGCAGCTCGGCTCCAGCCCGGCGACCTGGTACCCCGCCCGCAGATACGGTTCGAGCACGGAAAGCGTGCCGCGCAACACCTTCTTGGCGGTGTCGAGCTGCCCGGTGGACACCCAGGTGAGGCCGCAGCAGACACCGCGATCGGGCAGGACGACGTCGTAGCCCGCCGCGGTGAGCACCTCGGCCGCGGCGTCGAGGACGTCCGGGGTCAGATAGTTGTTGAAGGAGTCCGGCCACAGCACCACCCGCCGGGCACCGGTCGCCCAGCGTCGGAGATCCTTGCGGCGCTGGGTGAACGGGGTCCTGGCGAAGGTCGGCAGGTCCCGTTCCGGCGCGATCCCGCCGAGTCGTTTCAGTATCCCGGAGAACCGGCGCGACATCGTGTTCGCCAGCCGCGGCGCCAGCGCGGCCGCGCGCAGCCACAACGGCAGCCAGCCCATCGAGTAATGCGACGCCGGGCGCAGCCGTCCCTTGTGGTGCTGATGCAGGAACTCCGCCTTGTAGGTCGCCATGTCGACATCGACCGGGCAATCGGACAGGCAGCCCTTGCACGACAGGCAGAGATCCAGTGCCTCGGCGACCTCCTTCGAGCGCCAGCCGTCGGTGATCAGTTCACCGTTCACCATCTCGGCGAGCAGATGCGCGCGGCCCCGCGTCGAATGCCGCTCCTCGCGGGTGGCGCGGTAACTCGGGCACATCACGCCGGCACCGGTGGTGTTGCGGCATTTCCCGACGCCGACGCAGCGCCGCATCGCCTGTCCGAAGCTCCCTCGGTCCTCCGGGTACGCGAGCGCGGTGACGTCTTCGAGGTCCAGCGGCGCGCGCCGGACCCGGAGGTCGGCGTCGACCGGCCTGGGATCGACGAGGATGCCGGGGTTCATCTTGCCCGCGGGATCGAAGATCCCCTTGAACCGCGCGAAAAGCGCGAGGATCTCGGGACTGTACATCCGGGGCAGCAGTTCCGAGCGGGCCTGGCCGTCGCCGTGTTCCCCGGACAGCGAGCCGCCGTGCGCGGCGACCAGATCGGCCGCCTCTTCGAGAAAGGACCGGAATCCGGCGATCCCCCGCGGGGAAAGCAGGTCGAAGTCCAGCCGCAGATGCAGGCAGCCCTCGCCGTAGTGGCCGTAGACGACGCTCTTGCGGCCGTGCCGTCGCATGAGTTCCTTGAACTCGCGCAGGTAGGCGCCAAGGCGTTCGGGCGGGACGGCGGCGTCTTCCCAGCCGGGCCATGCCTCCTCGCCTCCGGCGAGCCGCGTCGCGAGACCGGCGCCCTCCTCCCGGATGCGCCACAGCCGCTTCTGCGCGGCGGCGTCGTCCAGCAGCGCGGAGCCGGTCAGCGCGCCGCGCAGTCCGTCGATCAGCCCGCGCGCTTCGTCCGGATCGGCCATCTCGACGAACAACCAGGCACCGCCGGGCGGCAGGCCCTCGGCGCGGCCGGGTTCCAGCAGGGCGACGAGGTCCGCGTCGACGCCTTCGACGGTCAGCGGCGACCAGGGCAGGATCGCCGGGACGGCGTCGGCGGCGGCGATGTCGGACTCGAAACCGAGCACCGCGAGCACTTTGCGCTTCGGGACCTCGGCCAGGGAGACCGTCGCCTCCAGCACGGTGACGCAGGTGCCCTCGCTGCCGACCAGCGCCTTGGCGACGTCGAAACCGTTCTCCGGCAACAGGTGTTCCAGCCCGTACCCCGACACCCGCCTGCCGAAGGTGGACAGTTCGGTGCGCAGTAACGCCAGGTTGTCCCGGACGAGCGCGCGGAGTTCCGAAAAAACCCGGCCCTCCGTACCCGGCCTGGCCGCTCGTTCGTCCACTTCGGACGGTGTGGTCGGCCCGACGGTGAGCCGGGTGCCGTCGTAGAGCAGGACGTCCAGTTCGCGGACGACGTCGACCGTGCGCCCGTAGGCGACCGAATGCGAACCGCACGCGTTGTTGCCGATCATCCCGCCGATCGTGCAGCGGGAATGCGTCGACGGATCGGGGCCGAACCGGAGCCCGTGCGGCGCGGCGAGCGCCTGGAGGTGATCGAGGACGGTCCCGGGGGCCACCCTCGCCGTCCGCGCGACGGGGTCGAGGTCGAGGACGCCGCCCAGGTGGCGCGAGGTGTCGATCACGACGCCCGGTCCGCAGGAGTTGCCCGCGACACTGGTGCCGCCACCGCGGGCGATCACCGGCAGCCCCGCCTCCCGGCACGCGGCGACGGCCGCGATCACGTCGTCGACGCTCCGCGGCAGCACCACACCCTGGGGCACGTGCCGGTAGTTGGAGGCGTCGGTCGTGTACAGGGCCAGTGTCGCGGCGTCGGCCAGGATCTCCACGGGTCCATTCAAGACAACCGCGGCCGGAAACGCATCGGTGAACCTCTCCGTACGGGTGTGTCGGAAACCACGTCCGGTGTGCGATCGTGAGCGCGTGACGGCGAAACGCCAGGTCGCGGAGGAACTCGCCGCCGAGCACAGCGCGGTGCTCGGCGGGCTTCTGCGCGAGCGTGAAGCGCTGCTCGCCACCCTCGACAGGGTCGCGGCGCTCAACGGGACCGCGCGGCTGATCCGCGAGACCATCGGCACGCATTCGGGATTCGTCGCCGAGATCACCGCGCCCGAGGAGGCGGTGATCCGCTGGATGTCGGGCACCCGCACGGACGCGCTGCAGGACCTCGCCGTGCCCATCGGCCAGGGCATCGGCGGCCGGGTGCTGGCGCTGGGCAGGCCGGTCCGGGTCAACGACTACGTCAGCTCGCCGAGTATCACCCACCAGTTCGACGCGCAGGTCCGTGGCGAGGGCCTGGCCGCGATGATCGCCGTCCCGATCGTGAACGGGACCGAGACCGTCGCGATCGCGTACGCCGCCATGCGCGAGCGCCGCGACTTCGGCGACGACGCGGTAAAGTCGCTCGAGGCCATCGCGGGCGAGGCGGGCCGGGCGCTGAAACTGGCGTCGGTCGCCGAGGCCGACCGCGCGACGGCCTTGTCCGCCGAACGGCTCCGGATGCAGAGCGCCCTGCACGACTCGGTCGGCGCGCTGCTGTTCTCCATCGGCGTCCAGGTCCGGAACCTGCACGAGGACATCAGTGACAACCCGGCGCTCGAATCGCGGCTGCGGCGGCTGGAAGGCGACGTTTCGGCCGCGTCACGGGCGCTGCGCGAATCGCTGCTGGCGCTGTCGGAGTCCAGTCCGGAACGCGCGCTGCCGGTGGAACTGGCCGAGCACTGCCGCTCGTTCCAGGCCCGCTGCGGGGTCCCGGCGCGGTTCGTCCAGCTCGCCCCGGTGCCGCGGCTGGACGCCGAGCGCACCGGGCTGCTGGTGGCGGCCGTCCGGGAAGGCCTGCTCAACGTCGAGAAACACGCCGACGCGCTGTCGGTCGTGGTCAGCCTGCTACCCAGCGAAGACGGCGTGCAGGTGGTCGTCGCCGACGACGGAGCCGGTCATCGCGGCGAGGAACCCGGGCCCGGCACCGGGATGGGCCTGCGCTCGCTGGCCGAACGCGCCGCGCGGCTCGGCGGCCGGGTCAGCCTGGTCCGGGACGACGACGATGGGTGCACGCTGCGCGCCTGGGTACCGGAACCGTGCCGGCGCCGGTGACCGTCCTCGTCGTCGACGACCATCCGGTGGTCCGCGACGGGGTCAGCCTGCTGCTGCGCTACGACCCGGCGATGACCGTCGTCGGCTCGGCCGAGACCGGCCGGGCGGCGATCCAGCGGGCGGCCGAGTTGAAACCGGTGCTGATCCTGCTGGACCTGCGGTTGCCGGACATGCTCGCGCCCGAGGTCATCGCCGAACTGCGGCGCGTGCATCCGGCCGGGCGGATCGTGGTGTTCACCGCGCACGGCGATCATCAGGGGGTGCGGGCCGCGCTGGACTCCGGCGCGCACGGCTGCCTGCTCAAGGACGTCGCCGGGACGGATCTGGTGGCGGCGTTGCGGCAGGTGCTCAAGGGGGAACGCGTCGTCGATCCGCGGATTTTCCCCGACGACGGCCAGCGGTCCGACGCGCTGGCCCGCAGCGGCCTGACGCGGCGCGAGTACGAGGTCCTGAGGCTGGCCGCGCAGGGTCAGACGAATCCGGAGATCGCGGAGTCGACCGGGCTGGCGCGGAACACGGTGAAGACCTATCTGCAGTCCGCGCTGCACAAACTCGGTGCCCGCAACCGGGTCGAAGCCATCGGCAAGGCCTCCGAAGCCGGCCTCCTCTAACCCCCGCGTTGCGTCCTCTGGATGCGGTAGTTGAACGCGACCACATCGGTCTCCCAAAGGGCGCCCCGCGCCCGACGGAGACTTCAGCGCGACAGACAAACACTGTGTCCGTTTTGTAGCCGGGTGGGTCTCCAGGTGGGGGTAACGCGACGGAGGGTGCCCACGCAGGATGACCGCCACCGATCGTGACTCGCGTCACACGAACGGAGGAGGCGGCTTGCTGAGTGTCCGTGATCTTGAGGTGCGGTACGGCCGATCGGTGGCCGCACTGCACGGGGTCGACCTCGACGTTTCACCCGATGGAGTACTGGCCGTCCTCGGCAGCAACGGCGCCGGGAAATCGACCCTGCTGCGGACCATCTCCGGGACGCTGCGCATGCACCGGGGCTCGGTTTCGGCAGGCGAGGTCCGCTACGACGGCAAGCCGCTGACCAGGCTCGACCCCGCCCGCATCGTCGGTCTCGGCGTCGTCGGTGTCCCCGAAGGACGCCAGGTCTTCGCGCGGATGACGGTCGAGGAGAACCTGCGCGCGGGCGGGATCGGCGCCCGCTCCCCCGAGCAGCGCGCCGCCGCGAGGAAACGCGTCGACGAGCTCTTCCCGGTCCTGTCCGAACGCGCCAAACAGCGCGCCGGCCTGCTTTCCGGCGGCGAGCAGCAGATGCTCGCGATCGGCCGGGCGCTGATGTCCGGACCTCGGCTGCTGCTGCTCGACGAACCCTCGCTCGGCCTCGCACCGAAGATCGTCGAGCGGATCGGCGACATCATCCGCGAGATCCACGACCAGGGCACCGCGGTCGTCCTGGTCGAGCAGAACGCCGTGATGGCGCTGCGGGTGGCCGACCACGCGATCGTCCTCGAAGTCGGCCGGGTCGCCCTGTCCGGCACCACGGCCGAACTCGTCGCGAGCGAGGACGTCCAGCGCCTCTACCTCGGCGGCCACGCCGAATCCCAGGCCACCGCCGAAGCCGAAGCGGCGGACGCCCGCGAGCACCTCGCGGGCCGGAGCCTGTCGAGGTGGGCCGGATGACGCCGCCGGAGTTGCATGTCGAGAACGTGACCCTGCGCTTCGGCGGGATCCGGGCCCTCGACGACGTCTCCTTCACCGTCGGCTCCGGTTCGCTGCACGCGCTCATCGGCCCGAACGGGGCCGGGAAGTCCAGCTGCTTCAACGTGATCAGCGGGCTCTACCGGGCGAACAGCGGCACGGTCCGGCTCGGCGACACCGTCCTTTCCGGACTCCCGCCGCATCGGCTGGCCGGCCTCGGCGTCGGCCGGTCGTTCCAGAACGCCGCGCTGTCCCCCGGCTCGACCGTGCTCGACAACGTCATGCTCGGCCGTCACGCGCTGACCAAGGGCGGCTTCCTCGCCTGCGGCCTCCGGCTGCCGTGGACGGTCCGGGCCGAACGGCGGCATTCCGCGCGCGCCAAGGAGATCTGCGACTTCCTCGGGATCGGCGCGCTGGTGGACCTCCCGGTCGGGGCGCTGCCCTACGGCGCGGTGAAACGCGTCGACCTCGCCCGCGCCCTCGCCGTCGAACCGGTCCTGCTGCTGCTCGACGAACCCGCGGCCGGGATGAACGCGACCGAGACCGCCGAACTGGCCGGGACGATCCGCGACGTCCGTGACGAACTCGGCATCTCGATCCTGCTGGTGGAACACGACATGGGGCTGGTGATGGGCATCGCGGACCGGGTCACCGTCCTGGACTTCGGCAAGCGCATCGCCGACGGGACACCGGCGGATGTCCAGTCTGATCCGGACGTGATCAGGGCATATCTCGGCACGGAGGCCGGCGCGTGAACACTTTCCTGCAACTCGTCGTCAACGGACTCGGCAAGGGCGCGGTGTTCGCGTTGCTGGCGCTGAGTTTCGTGATCATCTTCAAGGCCACCGAGGTGGTCAACTTCGCGCACGGCTCGCTCGTGCTGTTCGGCGGCTACCTGGTCGTGGTGACCAGGGACGCGCTCGGCTGGGCCGGTGCGTCGCTGGTCGGCATCGTTTCGGCCGGTCTGCTCGCGCTGCTGCTGGAACGGTTCCTGTTGTCCCGTTCGCGGCACGCGGACGCGAACAGCCTGGCGCTGCTGACCATCGGCGTCGATGTGATCATCACCGAGGAGATCGTCCGGCGCCTCGGCGTCACGTTGCCGTTCCTCGGCGACGCCTGGGACGCACAGCCGTTCCGGATCGGCGGGATCACCCTGTTCCGCACCCATCTGGTCGCGCTGCTGGTCGCCGCCGTGCTGATCACCGCGTTCACCCTCGCGTTCAAGTACTCGAACTGGGGTGTCGCGATGCGGGCGCAGGCCGAGAACCGCGAGGCCGCCGCGCTGATGGGGATCCGCAGTTCCCGGGTGACGGCGACCGCGTGGGTGGTCGCCGGCCTGCTCGCCGGGGTCGCGGTGCTGTTCATCGCCACGCAGGACTTCTCGGGCGCGGGACTGTCCCGCGGCACGCATTCCATCGCGCTCGCGGCCTTCCCCGCGGCCATCCTCGGCGGACTGGATTCGACGGCGGGCGCGGTGGTGGGCGGACTGGTCGTCGGGCTCGTCGAAGCCCTTTCGGCGCAGTACGTGTCGTTCGACTTCTCCAAGAGCGCGGTCTTCCTGGTGATGCTCGTGGTCCTGGTGGTGCGGCCGTCGGGGTTGTTCGGGACGAGGGAGAGCACCCGTGTCTGACACCGCCGTGAAAACCCCGGCCGCGGCACCGCCGACGCCTCCCGTGAAACGCGATCGGGGGCGGCTGCTCAAGGCGCTGGCCTGGGTCGCGCTGCTCGTCGTCCTGCTCGCGATCCCGCTCTACCTCGACGCCGCCTGGCTGAAGGCCGGGCAGTACATGATGATCGGCGGGGTCGGCGCGATCGGGCTGACGCTCCTGGTCGGGCAGGCCGGGCAGCTGTCGCTGGCGCACGCGTTCTTCCTGCTGGCGGGCGCGACCGGGTACACCGTCCTTTCCGGACCGACCGACGACGAGCGCGTGTCCGGGCTGGGCCTGGACCCGGGTCTGTCGCTGGTCGGGGCGGTGGTCATCACGGCGCTGCTCGGGCTGGCGTTCGCGCCGGTCTCCGGACGGCTGCGCGGGATCTACCTCGGTGTCGCGTCGCTGTCCCTGGTGTTCCTGGGTCTCTACTTAGGACAGTCCGCCGAGCGGCTGACCGGTGGGACGTCGACCGGGCGCACCCCCGAACCGTTCTCCCTCTTCGGCTTCCCGTTCACCAACGGTGGCCCCGAGATCGTCCTGCTGGGCGTGCCGATCCGGCAGGCGGAACGGCTCTGGTACCTCTTCCTGCTGCTGACCGTGCTCGCGTTCGTCGTCGCCCGCGCGGCGGTCTCCAGCCGGGTCGGGCGGTCGTGGCGGGCGGTGCGGGACAACGAGGCCGCCGCGTCGGTGATGGGCGTCAGCGTCACCAGGGCCAAGGCGGGCGCGTTCGCGGTCTCCTCGGCGTACGCGGGACTCGCGGGCGCGATGACCGTGCTGTGGTTCGACATCCTCAAACCCGACGAAAGCGAATTCGGCACCTACGGCATCAACATCTCCATCGCCTTCCTGGCCATGGTGATCATCGGAGGACTCGGGTCGGTGCCCGGCGCGCTGGTGGGCGCGCTGATCGTCAACGGGCTGCCGCAGGTGCTTTCGCTGTACTCCGCCGACCTCGGCTGGTTCTCCGGGACCGGCGACGGCGCACTGACCCCGATCCTGGTCAGCTCCTTCGTCTACGGCGCCGCGATCATCCTCGTGGTGCTCTTCGAACCGGGTGGGCTCGCCGCGATCGGCCGCCGGCTCACCCGGCGTCTCACCCCCGCTAGAAAACCTCATCTTCCAGAGGAGCAAGGCATATGAAGCGCACATATCCGGCCGTCGCACTGGCGGCGGTCCTCGCCCTCGCGGCGTGCAGCACGAAGGCGGGCGACTCGGGCTCCTCGGGGGCGGACGGCTCGGGGGTCAAGGCCGGCAAGGGAGTGACGGCTTCGGAGATCACGCTCGGCGTGATGACCGACAAGACCGGGGTGTTCAAGAACCTCGGGCTCGGCATCACGCAGGGGAACGAGTTGTGGGCCAAGGACTTCAACGACGCGGGCGGGGTGTGCGGGCGCAAGGTCAAACTGGAGACCGTCGATCACGGCTACAAGGCCGACACGGCGAAGACGCTGTATCCGCAGATCGAGCCGAAGGTGCTCGGGTTCGTCCAATTGCTCGGGTCCCCCGTGGTCGCCGCGCTGAAGCAGAACATCGCCGCGGACAAGACCGTCGCCGCGCCCGCGTCCTGGTCTTCGGAACTGCTCGACAACCAGTACGTGATGATCGTCGGGACGACCTACGACCTGGAGATCATCGACGGGCTGTCGTACCTGCAGGAGAAGGGCCTGGTGAAGGACGGCGACACGATCGGGCACGTCTACATCGACGGTGAGTACGGCAAGAACGGCCTGCGCGGCTCACAGTTCTACGCCAAGAAGCACAATCTGACGGTCAAGGAGGTCAAGGTGACCTCGACCGACAACGACCTCACCAACATCGTCACCGGGCTCAAGGGCGCCGGGGTGAAGTCCATCGTGCTGACCACCACCCCGGCACAGACCGGTTCCGCGCTCGCGGCGAACAAGGCGCTCGGGCTGAACGTGCCGGTGCTCGGCAACAACCCGACGTTCGACCCGGTACTGCTCAAGAGCCCGGCCGCGAACGCGCTGGACAAGCTGACGATCGTCGCCAGCAGTGTCCCGTTCTCCGCCGACATCCCGAAGGCCAAGGACGTCGCCTCGAAGTACAAGGCCGCGTACAAGGAGACCCCGAACGGCGGGATCCCCTACGGCTACGCGGTCGGCGAGGTGTGGGGCGCGGTGCTCAAGAAGGCCTGCGAGAACAAGGACCTCACCCGGGAGGGCATCGCCGCGGCGCTGAAGCAGACGACGTCGGCGAGTACGGAGGACCTGGTGGCGGCGCTGGACTTCTCGAAGGCGGGCACCCCGGCGACGCGCCAGGTGTACGCGGCGACACCGGACGCGTCGGCCGAGGGCGGGGTCCGCTACGTCAAGCCGCTGTTCGAGGCTCCCGAGGCGAAGGAGTACGTGGCCCCGCACCAGAAGTGAGGCGGGCTTCGGCGAGTGCGTTCGCTTCGGCCAGCGGTGTGGTGCCGTTGGCCGAAGCGGCGTCGAGGATCCTTCGCGTGGTCGCTTCCAGCGTCTCGACCCGGTCGAGCGCCTCGGCGTGCGTAAGGTTCTCCTTTTCGCGGCCGAGCGTGTAGACGACTCCCCCGGCGCTCGCCACGAAATCCGGGATCCACAGCACCCCTCGCGCGGCCAGGCCGGGGGCGACCGCGTCGTCGGTGAGCTGGTTGTTGGCCGGGCCGACCACCAGCGGCGTGGCGACCTCGGTGGCGGGGCCGAATACGCCGCCGACGGCGGCCGGGATCAGGACGTCGGCCCGGAGGCCGAGCACCTGCTCCGGCCGGACCCGGCGGAGTCCTCGTTCCCCGGCGGCACGGAGCCGTCGTTCGTCCACATCGGACACGGTGACGTCGGCGCCCTGCTCGACGAGGGCGGAGGCCAGATGCGCGCCGACGGAGCCGTATCCGCTGATGACCACCTTCCGGCCCTTCATCGAGGCGTCGCCGAAGACCGCCCGGGCTCCCGCCCTCAACGCGGCGAGGACCCCGGTGGCGGTCGGTCCGCTCGAAGATCCGGTCCCGCCGTGCTCTTCGGGCACGCAGAACGCGTGCGGCGTCCGCTCGCGCAGCACGAGCATGTCGTCCGGGCCGGTCCCGACGTCCGGTCCCGCGAGATACGCGCCGTCGAGTGAGGCGATGAGGTCGGCGTGATCGAGCAGGATCTCCCGCCGTAGCCCCGGGCCGGGCACCCGGTCGAGCGCGACGACGCTCTTGCCGCCGCCGAAGTCCAGTCCCGCGACCGCGCATTTGCGGGTCATCGCCGCGGACAGCCTCAGCACGTCGTCGATCGCGTCGCGGAGGCCCGGATAGACCTTGAACCGGCACCCGCCGACGGCCGGGCCGAGTATGCGCGAGTGCACCGCGACCATCGTGGTCACCCCGGACCGGCGCCCGCGCCGGACGACGACCTGCTCCCAATTCTGTACGGACATTCCGCTTCCTTCCACGCATTTAGTCGGCTCGATGCGCTGAAGTTAGGGTGATCCTCAGGCCGATGGGCGATCTGGCGAACGATATTCGGCAGAGCGGAGAAAGGAACGGACGTGGACGAACTTGATTCGGCGATCATCCGGGAACTCCAGGCGGATGCGCGGCAGTCGAACCGCGACATCGCGCGCAAGGTCGGTGTCGCGCCGTCGACCTGCCTCGAACGGACGAGACTGCTGCGCGAACGCGGCGTCATCCGCGGCTATCACGCGGACATCGACCTGCCGAGCCTCAACCGCGGCGTGCAGGCGATGGTGTCGGCGCAGGTGCGGCCGCTGAGCCGGGAGGTGATCGACGGCTTCCAGCGGTCGGTGGCGGAATTGCCGGAGGTCCTTTCGGTCTTCGTCACCGCCGGCAGTGACGATTTCCTGATCCACGTCGCCGCACAGGACGTCGATCAGCTCCACGCGTTCCTGGTGGATCGGTTGTCGAAGCGCAAGGAGATCGTCGGCTTCCGCAGTTCGATCATTTTCCGGCATCTGCGCAAGACCGAGCTGGAACCGCTGCCGCGACGAATACCGGGAGAGAACCCGTAGGGGTGAGCACCCGTTCACCCTTGAATTCGCGACTCGCCACCCCTAAGTACACCCGAAATCCAAGACTTCGCATCGGAGAAGACGGAAACTGTCGGGGGTATGGGTTTGACTGTTCTTCAGCGGACCAGAAAGGAGGCACGCCATGGACGTTCGGACAGAGCTGAACCATCGTGAGCGGGCCACCCTGAGAGCCGTGGCCGAGGGCCACGCCGAGATCAGCTGCAGCTGCGAGCCGGACCTCTTCGTCGACGGCCTCGCCTGCTGCGACCAGCACACCGCGCATCGCCTCGCCCATCTCGGCCTGGTGGTGGCCGCCAGGGTCGGGCGCTGGGGCGAACGCGTACCCGCCCTGCTCACCCAGGCGGGGGCGAGGGCACTGGGCGTCGCCGCACCGGAGTTCGCCGCGTAAAACGGGTTGCCGACGCGTTTCCCCGGCGCCACGCTTTGCCGATGCGTGTCTTCCTGGAGACCGAGAGGCTCCTGCTGCGGCAGTTCACCGGCGCCGACGCCGACGACCTGTTCGCGCTGTACGACGATCCCGAAGTGATGCGGTACCTCAATGGGGGCGAACCCGCCGACAGGGCGGAGATCGAAAAGCGCGACCTTCCCGCCTTTCTCGCTTACTACGAGCGTTTCCCCGGTTACGGGTTCTGGGCCGCGATCGAGAAATCCAGCGGCGCTTTTCTGGGGTGGTTCCATTTCCGCCCGCTGCGCGGTCATCACACCGACGACCCGGAACTGGGTTACCGGCTGAATCGGTCTTCCTGGGGCAAGGGGTACGCGACCGAAGGTTCGCTCGCGATCTTGGAAAAGGGCTTCACCGAATTCGGGGCCCGGCGGATCTGGGCGGCGACCATGGCGGTGAACCTGGGGTCGCGGCGGGTGATGGAGAAGATCGGGATGCGGCATGTCCGGACGTATCACGAGGACTTCGACGACCCGATCCCCGGCACGGAAGAGGGCGAGGTCGAGTACGCCATCACGCTGGAGGAATGGCGCGCCCTGACCCGAAGCGCTCCGCATCCAGAGGACTAAACGCGGTCCGTGCCGGAGCGTTGGGTGACCGGGAGCGGCGCATTTAGTCCTCTGAATGCGGCCGGTGGGGCTCAGGGGGTGGGCAGCCAGGTCTCGCCGATCTCCTCGGCGAGGGCCTCGCCGCCGGTCAGGTCGGCCAGCCAGGCATGGAACGCGTCACCCTGGTCCGGCGCGAGCCCGACGTCGAAATGCGCGACGTCCTCGAACCGGGTCGCGTGCAGCAGGTACGGGGACGAGCGGAGGTCGTTCTCCAGCCGTCCGGCCCGGTCGTAGTCCACGATGACCTCCACCAGGCGCAGCCGCCGGTACTCCCGGACCCCGACGGCGTCGACGGCCTCGGAGACGGCCTGACCGTACGCGCGGATCAGCCCGCCCGCCCCGAGCAGCACCCCACCGAAGTAGCGGGTCACCACGGCGACCGTATCGGTCAGCTCCCGGCGGCGGAGCACCTCGAGCATCGGGGTGCCCGCCGTGCCCGCGGGCTCGCCGTCGTCACTGGAGCGTTGCGTCCGGCCGTCGGCGCCCAGGACGAACGCGTGGCAGTGGTGGCGGGCCGCCGGATCGGCCTTCTTCCGGGCGGCGATCACCGCCCGGGCGGCGTCTTCCGAGGTGACCGGGGCGAGGGCGCAGAGGAACCGTGAACGCCGGATTTCGATCTCGTGGACCCCGGTGCCCGCCACGGTGAGATAACGATCCGCCATCGGCCAAGCCTCTCAAACCGCTCAGGACGCTCTGCCGTTCGGGCGATCCGCCGATCACTTCAGGTGACCGCAACACCCACGATACGCACTCGGATGCGCGATCCAGGTCACACTCCCGAGTGACGTGAGCGATCGTTCACGCAGGTCAGGGCGCTGATGCCCCACTCAGTGGACACGTCGTTCCAGCCCGTGGGCAGATGATGTTTGAAGTCAACGCCCGCGTGGCATTTCCCACCCCGACCAAGCGACGTATGTCGATAACAGCGAATTCACACTATCGTCATAAGACCGGCGAACCCGGGAGTAACACGTGTACCCGCCAGCCACCCACCACAGCGGCCGGGCGGCGCCCACGTGCACAGCAGTACCGATATGCGCATCGGCCGCCCAATGCAGTGCGGCTCCACGAGGCCTGCCCCCGTATTCGCGGGCGGGATCGTTCCCTCTCGACTGACCATCGCGGTCCCGGACCACTTCGTTAACCGGTTCTTCACCGAACCACCCGAACGGAGTGGTACCGGTCGCGCCGACGCCTTGGGAGGCGGCCAGCCGTGACCCACCATGCCAGCAACAAGGGCAGCAAGGCCCCCGAAGGCCTGTACGACCCGGAGTTCGAACACGACGCCTGCGGCGTCGCGTTCGTCGCGGACCTCTCCGGTAAACGCGATCACGGCATCGTCGCCAAAGCACTGATCGCGCTGCGGAACCTGGAACATCGCGGGGCCCGCGGCGCCGACCCGGAGACCGGCGACGGCGCCGGGATCCTCATCCAGGTCCCCGACGAGTTCTATCGCGAGGTCGTCGACTTCGACCTGCCCGAACCCGGCGCGTACGCCGTCGGCACGGCTTTCCTTCCGCAGGACGAAATCACCCGCGGCCGGGCGATGACGACCATCGAGCGCGTCGCCGCCGAAGAGGGCATGCGCGTCCTCGGCTGGCGCGACCTTCCCGTCCACACGGAACACGTCGGGACGGGCGCGGCCGAGACGATGCCGCATTTCAGCCAGCTGTTCCTGGCCGGACAGCAGGACTCGTTGTCCGGTCTGGCGCTGGAACGCGCCGCGTTCGTGGTGCGCAAACGCGCCGAACACGCGCTGACCGAGGACGACGTCTACTTCCCGAGTCTCTCCTCGCGGACGATCGTCTACAAAGGAATGCTCACCGAGCCGCAGGTCGAGAAGTTCTTCGCCGACCTCACCGACGAGCGCGTCACCAGCGCCATCGGCCTGGTGCACTCCCGCTTCTCCACCAACACCTTCCCGTCGTGGCCGCTGGCGCACCCGTACCGGTACGTCGCCCACAACGGTGAGATCAACACCCTGCGCGGCAACCGGAACTGGATGGACGCGCGTGAGGCGCTGCTCGAATCCGACCTGATCCCCGGGGACCTCAAGCGGATCTACCCCGTCATCACGCGGGGCGCGAGCGACTCGGCGTCCTTCGACGAGGTGCTGGAGCTGCTCCACCTAGGCGGCCGGTCGCTGCCGCACGCGGTGCTGATGATGATCCCGGAGGCCTGGGAGAACCATCAGGAGATGGACCCCGCGCGCCGCGCGTTCTACGAGTTCCACTCGACGCTGATGGAACCGTGGGACGGCCCCGCGCTGGTGTCCTTCACCGACGGCACCCAGATCGGCGCCGTACTCGACCGCAACGGCCTGCGCCCGGCGCGGTACTGGGTCACCGAAGACGGCCTCGTCGTCCTCGCCAGCGAGGTCGGCGTGCTGGAGCTGGAGCAGTCCACGATCGTCCGGAAAGGACGGTTGGAGCCGGGCCGCATGT
Organism: Amycolatopsis orientalis DSM 40040 = KCTC 9412; assembly: GCF_000478275.1. Lineage (GTDB taxonomy): Bacteria > Actinomycetota > Actinomycetes > Mycobacteriales > Pseudonocardiaceae > Amycolatopsis > Amycolatopsis orientalis. Next base: position 128,239 of record NZ_ASJB01000004.1, on the reverse strand, counting down.
TCCTCGTGGACACCGAGGCGGGCCGGATCGTCGAGGACGAGGAGATCAAGGACCAGCTGGCCACCGCGCATCCGTACGACGAATGGGTCGAGGACGGGTTGCTGCCGCTCGACGGGCTCCCCGAACGTGACCGGGAGATCCCGCCGCACGCCGCGCTTGTGCGCCGTCAGCAGGCTTTCGGCTACACCGAAGAGGAACTCGACGTCCTGCTCGAACCGATGGCCCGCACCGGCGCGGAGCCGATCGGGTCGATGGGCAACGACTCCCCCATCGCGTCGCTGTCGAGCCGTCCGCGGCTGATCTTCGACTACTTCATCCAGCTCTTCGCCCAGGTCACCAACCCGCCGCTGGACGCGATCCGCGAAGAACTGGTCACCGCCCTCGGCACCCAGCTGGGCGCGCAGCCGAACCTGCTGAGCGGCGACGCAGCGTCGTGCCGCCGGATCGTGCTGCCGTTCCCGGTGCTGGACAACGACGAGTTCGCGAAGCTGGTGCACGTCAACGACGACGGCGACCTGCCGGAGTTCCAGTCGGTCACCGTGCACGGCACGTACGACGTCCACGGTGGCGGCGAGGCACTCGTGCGACGGCTCGACGAGATCCGCGCCGAGGTGTCCGCGGCCATCGCCGAGGGCGCGCGGCTGATCGTGCTGTCCGACCGCGGGATCGACGAAGATCACGCGGGCATCCCGTCCCTGCTGCTCACCGGCGCGGTGCACCACCACCTGGTGCGCGAGAAGACCCGCACGCAGGTCGGCCTCATCGTCGAGGCGGGCGACGCGCGCGAGGTCCACCACATCGCGCTGCTGATCGGCTACGGCGTCGCCGCGGTGAACCCGTACCTGGCGATGGCGACCGTCGAGGAGATGGCCGATCAGGGCCTGATCCCCGGGGTCACCGCCAAGCAGGCGACCGCGAACCTGATCAAGGCGCTGGGCAAGGGCGTCCGCAAGACGATGTCGAAGATGGGAGTGTCCACAGTGGCCTCCTACACCGGCGCGCAGATCTTCGAAGCGGTCGGGCTCGGCGACGAGGTCATCCAGAACTGCTTCACCGGAACCACTTCCCGGCTCGGCGGCGTCGGCTTCGACACGCTCGCGCTGGAAGTCGCCGAACGGCACCGCCGGGCGTTCCCGCGCGACGGGTTCCGCGCGAACCACCGCGAGCTGGAGACCGGTTCGGACTACCAGTGGCGCCGCGAGGGCGAACCGCATCTGTTCAACCCGCAGACGGTGTTCAAGCTCCAGCACTCCACCCGTGCCGGGAAGTACGAGGTCTTCAAGGAGTACACGAAGGCCGTCGACGACCAGGCGCAGAAGCTGTACACGCTGCGCGGCCTGTTCGACTTCAAGATCGGGCAGCGGCCCGCCGTGCCGATCGAGGAGGTCGAGCCGGTCTCCGAGATCGTCAAGCGGTTCGCCACCGGCGCGATCTCCTACGGCTCCATTTCGGCGGAGATGCACGAGACCCTGGCCATCGCGATGAACCGGCTCGGCGGCAAGTCGAACACCGGTGAGGGCGGCGAGGATCCGGACCGGCTCTACGACCCCGAACGCCGCAGCGCGGTCAAGCAGGTCGCGAGTGGACGGTTCGGCGTCACGAGCGAGTACCTGGTCAACGCCGACGACATCCAGATCAAGATGGCGCAGGGCGCGAAGCCCGGCGAGGGCGGCCAGCTGCCCGGCGCGAAGGTGTACCCGTGGATCGCGAAGACGCGGCACTCCACGGCGGGTGTCGGGTTGATCTCCCCGCCGCCGCACCACGACATCTACTCGATCGAGGATCTCGCGCAGCTGATCCACGACCTCAAGAACGCCAACCCGGCCGCGCGGATCCACGTGAAGCTCGTGTCCGAGGTCGGCGTCGGCACGGTCGCGGCGGGCGTTTCCAAGGCGCACGCGGACGTCGTGCTCATCTCCGGGCACGACGGCGGCACCGGCGCTTCCCCGCTGTCGTCGATCAAGCACGCGGGCGGGCCGTGGGAACTCGGTCTCGCCGAGACGCAGCAGACGCTGCTCGCCAACCGGTTGCGCGACCGGATCGTGGTGCAGACCGACGGCCAGCTCAAGACCGGCCGTGACGTCGTCATCGCCGCGCTGCTCGGCGCGGAGGAGTTCGGGTTCGCGACGGCGCCGCTGGTCGTGTCCGGCTGCATCATGATGCGCGTGTGTCACCTCGACACCTGCCCGGTCGGCGTCGCGACGCAGAACCCCAAGCTGCGCGAGAAGTTCAGCGGCAAGGCCGAGTACGTGGTGAACTTCTTCGAGTTCATCGCCCAGGAGGTCCGGGAGTACCTGGCGGAGCTGGGTTTCCGGTCCATCGCCGAGGCCGTCGGGCACGCGGAGATGCTCGACAAGCGCAAGGCGATCGATCACTGGAAGGCCGCCGGGCTGGACCTTTCGCCGATCTTCCACGTGCCCGAGATGGCTCCCGCCGGACGGCGTCACCAGCAGACGGTGCAGGACCACGGACTGGAGAAGGCACTCGACAACACGCTGATCCAGCTGGCCGAGGGCGCGCTGTCCTCCGGCGACAAGGTCCGGCTGGAACTGCCGGTCCGCAACGTGAACCGCACCGTCGGCACCATGCTGGGTCACGAGCTCACCAAGCGGTGGGGTGGCGAAGGCCTGCCGGACAACACGATCGACGTCACCTTCACCGGGACCGCGGGTCAGTCGTTCGGCGCGTTCGTGCCGAGGGGCATCACCCTGCGGCTCTACGGCGACGGCAACGACTACGTCGGCAAGGGCCTGTCCGGCGGACGGCTCATCGTGCGGCCGCCGAAGGTGGCGCGCTACAACGCCGAAGAGCACATCATCGCCGGCAACGTGATCGGTTACGGCGCGACCAGCGGCGAGATCTTCATCCGCGGCAAGGTCGGCGAGCGATTCTGCGTGCGCAACTCGGGCGCGCTGGCCGTCGTCGAAGGTGTCGGTGACCACGGGTGCGAGTACATGACCGGTGGCCGGGTGGTCGTCCTCGGCGCGGTGGGCCGCAACTTCGCGGCCGGTATGTCGGGCGGTGTCGCCTACGTGCTGGATCTGCCGGTGCACCGGGTCAACCCGGAGATGGTCGACGTCGACCCGCTGGATTCGTCCGATGTGGACTTCCTGCGCGAGGCGCTCGAGAAGCATTACGACGAAACGGAATCCGCGGTCGCGCGCACGCTGCTCGCCGACTGGGAGGCCGCCGTCGAACGGTTCGGCAAGGTCATGCCGAAGGACTACAAGCGAGTGCTCGCGGCGCAGGCGAAGGCCGAACGTGACGGGCGCGACGTGAACGAGGCGATCATGGAGGCCGCACATGGCTGACCCCAAGGGCTTTCTGACCACCACTCGCGAGACGCCGAAGAGCCGTCCCGTCGACCTGCGCCTGATGGACTGGCGCGAGGTGTACGAGGACTTCGCGACGTCGAAGCTGCAGAAGCAGGCCGGGCGCTGCATGGACTGCGGCATCCCGTTCTGTCACCAGGGCTGCCCGCTCGGGAACCTCATCCCCGAGTGGAACACGCTGACCTGGCGCGACGATTGGCGCGACGCGGCCGAGCGGCTGCACGCGACCAACAATTTCCCGGAGTTCACCGGGACCCTCTGCCCGGCGCCGTGTGAGACGGCGTGTGTGCTCGGGATCAACGACGATCCCGTCACCATCAAGCGGGTCGAGATCTCGATCATCGACCGGGCCTTCGAAGAAGGCTGGGTCACGCCGCAACCGCCGGTGGCGCTCACCGGCAAGAAGGTCGCGGTGGTCGGATCCGGCCCGTCGGGACTCGCCGCGGCGCAGCAGCTCACGCGCGCGGGCCACAGTGTCGTGGTCTTCGAGCGGGCCGACAAGATCGGCGGGCTGCTGCGCTACGGCATCCCCGAATTCAAGATGGAGAAGCACCGCCTCGACCGCCGTCTCGACCAGATGCGGGCCGAGGGCACGGAATTCCGCACGTCGGTGAACGTCGGTGTCGACCTCACCGTCGAGGAGCTGAAGTCGTCGTACGACGCGGTGGTCCTCGCCGGTGGCGCGACGGCGTGGCGCGACCTGCCGATCCCGGGCCGCGAGCACCGGGGCATCCACCAGGCGATGGAGTTCCTGCCGCCGGCCAACCGCGTCGCGGCCGGTGAACTGGACGTGTCGCCGATCAGTGCCGAAGGGCTCGACGTCGTCGTCATCGGTGGCGGTGACACCGGCGCGGACTGTGTCGGGACCTCGCACCGGCAGGGCGCCAAATCGGTGACGCAGCTGGAGATCATGCCGAAGCCTCCGCTTTCGCGGTCGGACGCGCATCCCTGGCCGACGTACCCGATGATCTACCGCGTCTCGTCCGCGCACGAAGAGGGCGGCGAGCGGCTGTACTCGGTCAACACCCAGGAGTTCCTGGCCGACGCCGACGGGCGCGTCCGCGCGCTGAAGCTGGTCGAGGTGCGCAACGAGGGCGGCAAGTTCGTCCCGGTCCCGGGTACCGAGAAGGAACTCCCGGCGCAGCTGGTGCTGCTCGCGATGGGCTTCGTCGGCCCGGAGCGGGAAGGCCTGCTGGAGGCGCTCGACGTCGAACTGGACCAGCGCGGCAACGTCGCCCGCGACAAGGCGTTCAAGACCAGCGTCGACAACGTGTTCGTGGCCGGGGACATGGGCCGCGGCCAGTCGCTCATCGTGTGGGCGATCGCCGAAGGCCGCTCCGCGGCGGCCGGCGTCGACGCGTTCCTCACCGGACGTGACGTCCTGCCCGCCCCGATCGCCCCCACCGACCGCCCCATCTCCTAGAGCCCCAGCCGCTCGGCATTCAGTCCTCTGGTTGCGGTAGTTCAACGGCGAACTACCGCAACCAGAGGACTGAATGCTGAGTTGGGGCAGGCGGATATCCGGTAAACGTCACCGGAATGGACGCAAAGCGGATATCAGTGCGGAGCCGGCGCCGCTAGCCTCCGAGGCGGGCCGGTTCTGGGCGTACCGGCCACCGGACGGGCGCCGGTCACACTGGGGGTGGCCGGCGCCCGCTCGTCCTGTTCCTCCCCCGGCTTCCCGAATCCGCCGCTTCTCCCCGCTCGTATCGCGACGCGTAGTACTTTGTCCGGTGCGGTAAGCGACATCAAGCTTCGGGGAGGGAGCTCGGATGAACCGGCATGAACGGCTGACGGCCTTACTGGACATGGTGGGAGAGCGGGAAAAGGTCGACGTCGAAGTCTCGGCGGACGAACTGGGGGTGTCCCCCGCGACGATCCGCCGGGATCTGGATCACCTGGCGGGCCGCAATCTCGTGGTCCGCACCCGCGGCGGCGCCGTCGCGAGCAACGTCGCCTACGACCTTCCGTTGCGGCACAAGGCTGCGCGCAACGCGCCCGAGCAGCAACGGATCTCGGCCGCCGCGGCGAGGATGGTCGATCCCGGCATGGTGGTGGGCCTCAACGGCGGCACCACGAGCACCGAGGTGGGCCGCGCGCTCGCCACCCGGCCGGATATGGGCGAGCCGAGCGGCGGCCCGCTGCTCACCGTGGTGACGAACGCGCTCAACATCGCCCACGAACTCGCCGTGCGGCCGAATATCAAGATCGTGGTGACCGGCGGGGTCGCCCGGCAGCAGTCGTTCGATCTGTCCGGGCCGCTGTCCCATCTGTTCCTCGACCAGATCTCACTGGATCTGGTGTTCCTCGGCGTGGACGCCTTCGACCCGGTGCACGGCGCGCAGGCGCACCACGAGGGCGACGCGAGCACGAACCGGCTGATGGCGGCCCGCGCACGGCAGGTCGTCGTGCTCGCCGACGCCGCGAAACTCGGCGGTCACGCGTTCGCGAAGATCTGCGCGACCGCCGACGTCGACGTCCTCGTCACCGACGGCCGCGCGGATCCCGACCGGGTGCACGCCTTCGAGGAGGAGGGCGTGCGGGTGGTCAAGGCTTGAGCGATTGGCGAAGCTGAGAAAGACCTGCGAACGGGACCAGACGCGTGAACCCGCCTCGGCCGAAGGCCCCGCTATCGCGGTGGCAGGACGCCTTGCCCGCCATCGTGAGATGGCTGACCAGGCAGCGTCCTGCCGACGTCGATCGCGGACGCGGATTCACCATCAGGCACTGAGCCGGTCCAGTGCCAGCAGGGCAGCGCCGAGCCTGCCGGCCTCGTCGCCGAGTTGCGCGATCCGCAGTTCCGGCATCCGCTGGAACTGCAGGTTCGCGGTCAGCCAGGCGCGGACCGGTTCGAGGACGTAGTCGCCCGCGGTGAACAGGCCACCGCCGAGCACGACGACCTCGGGCGCGAGCAACGTCACCAGGGTCTTGATGCCGTGGCCAAGGCCGTCGAGGGCGTCGTTGACCACCGAGATCGCGGCCTCGTCACCGTGCCGGGCGGCGTCGACGACCTGCTCGGCGCCCTCGGCCGGGCGCCCGGTGTGCTCGCTGTAGCGCCGGGCGATGGCCGACGCCGACGAGATGGCCTCCAGGCATCCCGTCGCCCCGCAGCCGCACAGCAGCCGGTGGCCGACGTCGATATGGCCGATCTCGCCACCGAGCCCGCCCGCGGCGTACAGCTTCCCGTCGAGCTGGAGCGCGGCCGCGATCCCGGTGCCGACCGGGATGAAGGCGGCGTCGGCACAGCCCTTGCCCGCGCCGACGCGGAACTCGGCGAGCCCGCCCGCGCGGACGTCGTGCCCGAACGCGAACGGCAGGCCCAGCCTGCTGTCGAGCATCTCGCCGAACGGGACGTTGCGGAAGTCGAGGTTCGCCGAGAAGCGCGCCACCCGCCCGACCTCGTCGACGATGCCCGGGATGACCACGCCGACCGCGTCCGGAGTGCCGGTGCCCGCCTTCTTCCCCAGCGTCTCCACGATCCTGGCGACCTGGTCCGCGAGCGCCTCGCCGTCCGCCCCCCGCGCCGTCGGCTCGCGCAAACTGGCCAGATCCTTCAGGTCCGCGTCGTACAAGGCCGCCTTGATGGACGTGCCGCCGACATCGAGTGCCGCCACCGCAGGTGTCATACCCGCGATTGTCACATTGACCGGACGCTTTGCGGAGACCTACGCTCGACCGGCCAGACGTCGGCAACCGGAACGCGGTGAGATTCCGCGCGGTCGCGCCACTGTGACCTCGGACCTCAGGGTCCGGGGAAGCCAGACCCGGTGCCGTCGTGTCACCCCTGAAGAGGCCGCGCTAGCCCGAGGAGGTCCCACCGCCATGTCGTACCCAGCGGTATCCGCAGTTCCCGCCCCCATCCGGATCCCCGTCCGCGAGATCCTGCCCTGGGCGGTGCTCGTCATCCTCCTTTCGCTGATCACGCTGTACTTCATCAGCGCCGAGCAGGGTGCGGTGTCGGTGTTCGCGAACTCGTACGTCCACGAGTTCGTCCACGACGGCCGGCACCTGCTGGCCTTCCCCTGCCACTAGGCGGCAAGCGCCCCATGATGAGGACCTTGCTGGTCCGCGGCATGCTCGCGGGCCTGGTCGCTGGTGTCCTGGCGACCCTTTTCGCCTATTTCTTCGGTGAGCCTTCGGTCGAGACCGCCATCGGTCTCGAAGGCACCGCCGCGCATTCACACAGCACACCTGACGCGCACAGCGAACCCGGTGCTCACGAGCACGCCGCGCCGGAGGCCGCGGAGGAAGAGCTCGTCACCCGTGGGGTGCAGAGCACGGTGGGTCTGCTGACCGGCGTCGGGCTCTACGGCGTCGCCGTCGGCGGGCTGTTCTCGCTGGCGTTCGCCTTCGTCTACGGACGGCTCGGCACGCTGCGTCCGCGGGTGACCGCCGCCCTGCTCACCGGCGGCGCCTTCGTGGTCGTGTTCCTGGTGCCGTTCCTGAAATACCCCGGGAATCCACCTGCTGTCGGGCAGGCGGGCACGATCGGGAGCCGGACTTCCCTGTATTTCGGTTTCGTCGCGCTTTCCCTGCTGATCGGCATCCTCGCCGCGGCGTTCGGCCGGAAGCTGGCCGACAAGCTCGGCGCCTGGCGTGGCGGCCTGATCGCCGCGGGCGGGTACCTCGTGCTGATCGCGGTGGCGGCGGCGCTGCTGCCGTCGATCGACGAAGTCCCCACCGGGTTCCCCGGTTCCACCCTGTGGTCCTTCCGGGTCGCCTCTGTCGGCACGCAGGTGGTGCTGTGGGCCGCGCTCGGCCTGACCTTCGGCGCGCTGGTCGAGAAGGCGTTGGCGCGCAAGGAAGTCACCGGACAAGTCTCTAGCCCGCAGCCCGGCTGACCGATTCCCACGAGCGCCATTCCGCGACGCGGTCCTGGTGCAGGCCCACGATGACGTCGAAGTCCCCGTCGCCGAGCAGCAGGCGGCGGGGCGGCGCGTCACTGGCCACCAGTTCGAGGACGGCCTCGGCGACCTTCACCGGGTCGCCGGGGACACCGTCGGCGTACTTCGCCATCAGCGCCGCGCGTACCGGGTCGTAGGCCGGGTTCATCGGTGACATCTTCAGGCTGGCGCCCAGGAAATCGGTCGCGTAGATCCGCGGCTCGACCAGCGTCACATGGACGCCGAAGCCCTCGGCCTCCTGCGCGAGCGCGTCACTGAGGCCTTCGAGGGCGAACTTGCTCGCGTTGTAGAGGCCCATGGTCGGCACGCCCATCAGGCCGCTCACACTCGACATCTGCAGGATCCGGCCCGCGCCCTGCTTCCGCAGCACCGGGAGCACGGCCTGGCTGACCCACAGTGCGCCGAAGAAGTTCGTCTCCATGATGGCCCGCGCGTCGTCCTCGCCGACCTCTTCGACCGCGCCCATCAAGCCGTAGCCCGCGTTGTTGACGACGACATCGAGCCTTCCGAACGCTTCGGCCGCCTTCTCGACGGTGGCGAAGACCGCGGCTCTGTCCGTGACGTCGAGGGGCAGGACGACCAGTCTGCCGTCGCTCGTTTCCACGAGATCGTCGAGCACCTCGGGGCGACGGGCGGTGCCGACGACGTTGTCCCCGGCCTTCAGGGCGTGCTCGGCGACGAGGCGCCCGAGACCGCGGCCCGCTCCGGTGATGAACCAAGTGCGCATGTCCACTCCTTCGTTTCAGCGAGACGGTCCGTCTCGTCTCGTGGTGCTACCATACCGACATGGCTGGAAACGTCAAGTCGCCGGACCCGACCCGGCGCAACGAACGCTCGCGGCAGGCGATCCTGACCGCGACCACCGAACTGCTCGGCGAGGTCGGCTATCCGAAGCTGGCGGTGGAGGCGATCGCGTCGCGGGCGGGGGTCGGGAAGCAGACGATCTACCGGTGGTGGCCGGACAAGGGCGCGCTGGTGCTGGACGCGTACTTGACGCTGGTCCAGGGCGAGGGCGAGCTGGGCTTCCCGGACACCGGCGATCTGGAAGCGGATCTGCGCACGGCGCTCCGGTCCACTGTGGACCCCTTGGCGGACAGCGGCTTCGAGGCGTTCTACCGCGCGTTGCTGACCGCGATCCAGGGCGACGCGAAACTCTCGGCGGAACTCGACGAGCGGCTGATGAGGCCGTGGCTGGAGGCGACCAGGGCAAGATTCCGGGCGGGCGCCGAGGCGGGACAGATCGACGCCGCCGACATCGACGACGCGGTGGACCTGTACTACGGAGCGGTCTACTACCGGTGGCTGCTGCGGACCGGGCCGCTGACCGACGGGTTCGTCGAGTCGGTGGTCCGGCTGGTGCTGCGCGCGCTGCGGTTCCGCTCAGGCGCCGGGCGGGACGAAGGGCAGGTCGACGTCGATGCCCGTTTCGATCAGACGCAGGAGCCGCGCGGTGCCGATGTGTTCCTCGACGGCGTCGGCGAGCCGGTCCAGCATGCTCTCCCGCAGCGTCCCGAATCCCTGCGCTCCGGGGGCGGGTGACCAGTCCGCCACCTCACCCAGCCAGGCGCGACGGAAACCGTCGTTCTCGAAGGCGCCATGCCACATCGTGCCCCAGACCGGCCCGCTCCGGTATCCGTCCAAAAAGGACTCGGCGGGTCCGGTCGCCGACACCACACCATGGTGGATTTCGTACGCCTCCACCGGCTGGCCGCGCCATTCACCTGTCGGCCGGGCCAGCACCTTGCCCGTGTCGAACGAGACGCGGGTCGGCAGGAGCCCGAGGCCGGGAACCGTGCCCGCGCCGGACTCGACGTCGTCCTCGATCTCGGCGGCCAGCATCTGGTAGCCGCCGCAGATCCCGAGTACCGGGCGGTCCGTCTCGGCACGTTTCCGGACCGCGTCGGCGAGGCCGCGGGCACGCAGCCACGCCAGATCGTCCACGGTGGCGCGGGAACCCGGCAGGATCACCACGTCGGCGGACAGGACCGTGTCCGGATCGGCCGTCAGCGTGACCGAGACCCCCGGTTCCGCGGCCAGGGCGTCCACGTCGGTCGCGTTGGAGGCACGCGGAAACCGCACGACAGCGACGCGCAGGGAGCCGCCGGTGGCGCCCCAGCCCGCGGCGGCCAGTGCGTCCTCGGAGTCGATCCACACCTGGTCGAGCCACGGCAGCACACCGAAGACCTCGCGGCCGGTGAGCTTCTCCAGCGTCTCCAGCCCCGGCCGGAGCAGGCCGACGTCGCCGCGGAACTTGTTGACCAGCCAGCCCGCGACCAGCGCCTGGTCTTCGGCCGAGAGGAGGGCGAGGGTCCCGAACATCGCGGCCATGACGCCGCCGCGGTCGATGTCGCCGACGACCACCACCGGCAGGCCGAACCGGCGTGCCAGCCCCATGTTGACGTAGTCGCCCTCGCGCAGGTTGATCTCGGCCGGGCTGCCCGCCCCTTCGCACAGCACGACGTCGAAGCGCCGCCTCAGGGAGGCGAAGGTGTCGAACGCGATCTCGGCGAGCCCCGTCCGGCCGGTCGCGTACTCCCCGGCTTCCAGCGTGCCGAAGGGTTTCCCGAGCGCGATGACATGGCTGCGGCGGTCGCTCCCGGGTTTCAGGAGGACCGGGTTCATCGCGGCCTCGGGTTCGACTCGGGCCGCCCGCGCCTGCAGCCACTGCGCGCGGCCGATTTCGGCACCGTCCGCGCACACCATCGAGTTGTTCGACATGTTCTGCGACTTGAACGGGGCGACCCGTACCCCCTGACGCACGAGCCAGCGGCAGAGCGCGGCGGTGACCAGGCTCTTGCCCGCGTCCGACGTCGTCCCCGCGATGAGCAGGCCGCTCACCGCGTGACCGCCACCGCGACGGCCAGCGCGGCGAGACCGACGGCTCTCGAAAGCCGGACCGCGCGGCGCACGTCCACCGGTTCCGGCTCGCGGCCGTCACCGAGGACACCGCGGCGTTCGGTGCGGCCGCCGTAGCTGTTCGTCCCGCCGAGCCGGACCCCCAGCGCGCCGGCGAAGGCGGCCTCGACCTGGCCCGCGTTGGGGCTCGGATGGTGTTTCCCGTCGCGGCGCCAAGTCCGGAACGCTGGGCCGGCGAAGCCGCCCGCCAGCGGCGCGGACGCCACGGTGAGCGCCGCGCCGACGCGCGACGGGACCAAATTGGCCAGATCGTCGGCCCGTGCCGAGGCCCAGCCGAAGTTCGCGTACTTCGGCGAGCGGTAGCCGACCATCGCGTCCAGGGTGTTGAGCGCCCGGTACCCCAGCAGGCCGGGGATACCGGCGACGGCTCCCCACAGCAACGGCGCGACGACGGCGTCCGAGGTGTTCTCGGCGATGGACTCGGTGGTCGCGCGCGCCAGCTGCTCGGTGTCGAGCCCGGTGGCGTCGCGGGCGCAGAGATGCGAAAGCCGCTGCCTCGCGCCGGGCAGATCGCCGTCGTCGAGCAGCCGGGCCATCCGAGTGCCCTCGGCCGCGAGCCCCCGCCCGCCCAGGACCGCCCAGGTGGACGCCGCCGTCAGCGCGAACCTCGCGAACGGGCGCTTCCGCGTCAGCAGCTGCGCCGCGACCCCCAATCCGGTGACCGTTCCCGCGCAGACGGCGGTGTACGCCGCGCCCCGCACCTTCGAATCGGCCCAAACCCGCTGTTCTAGGGCTTGCGCGGCGCGGCCGAAGCCGGCGACCGGATGCCCTCGTCGTGGATCTCCGAAGACGGCGTCGGCGACGTAACCGGTAACGAGTCCGGCTGCGGTGGCGGCTTGTCGGAGTGGCACGTGGCGAACCGTAGCGCGTGCACGAGAATGCGGGGTATGACCAAGCTGACGCATCGCCTCGCGAGGGTTCTGGAGACTCTCGCGCGGGCACTTCGCCGCTACTCGCGCGACGACGGCAAGGTGCTGATACTGGGCGGCGTCCGCTCCGGGAAATCGCACCACGCCGAGCGGCTCGCGTCCCGCCACCCGCACCTGACCTACATCGCGCCCGGACTGCCGCCGAGCGCCGAGGACCCCGAATGGGCCGCTCGCGTGGCCGCCCACCGCGCGCGACGGCCGAGCACCTGGAAGACGATCGAGACCACCGACCTGGCCACGGTGCTGCGCACGGCGACGCATCCGCTGCTCATCGACTGTCTCGGCACCTGGATCAGCCGGGTACTCGACGAGGTCGGCGCGTGGGAGCAGCGGAAAGGCTGGGAACGACGGCTCGACGAACGGCTCGAGGACTTCCTGGCGGCGTGGGCGCAGGCCGACGTGCCGGTGATCGCGGTCAGCAACGAGGTCGGCAGCGGTGTGGTGCCCGCGACGGTGTCCGGACGCGTGTTCCGTGATGTGCTGGGCGCGTTGAACAACCGGGTGTCCGCCGTCTCCGACCGGACCGTGCTGGTCGTGGCCGGGCGGATGCTCGATCTGCCTTAGGGAGCCGCCGCCATGCGTTTCGCCATCGCCACCCCGGACGCCGCCGCCGAAGCCGCCGCCCGCGCCAGGCTGGACGGCCTGGTCAAACCGCTGGGTTCGCTCGGACGGCTCGAGGACCTGGCCGCGTGGCTCAGCGCCGCGCACGGCACCGTCCCGCCGCGGCCGCTGGACGATGTCCGGGTGGTGGTGTTCGCCGGGGACCACGGGGTGTCCGGCATGTCGGCCTATCCGCGCGAGGTCACCGCGGCGATGGTCCGGGTCTTCCTGGCCGGGAAGAGCGGCGTCGGCGTGCTGGCCGAACTGGTCGGGGCGAAGGTGCGGGCGCTGGACATCGCGGTGGACTGGGACGGCGCGGACGTGCCCGCCGAGGTCACCGCGCACAAGGTGCGGCGGGGTTCCGGCTCGATCGACGTCGAGGACGCGCTTGCCGAGGGCGAGGCGCGGACGGCGTTCGACCACGGCCTCGCGATCGCGGACGAGGAGATCGACGGCGGCGCGGATCTGCTCATCCCGGGCGACATGGGGATCGGCAACACGACGATCTGCGCGGCCGTGGTCGCTTCGGTGCTCGGCCTGGCGGCGGAAGAAGTCGTGGGCACGGGGACCGGCATCGACGAGGACGGGCGAGCGCGGAAGGTCGCCGTCGTCGAGGCGGCGCTTCAGCGGGCAGGCGGGGTGAAGGACCCCTTCGCGGTGCTGACCGCGCTCGGCAGCGCTTGTCTCGCCGCGACGGCGGGTTTTCTCGTGCAGGCGGCGGTCCGCGGTGTGCCGGTCCTGCTCGACGGCGTCTTCTCCGGCGCCGCCGCGCTCGTGGCGCACGAGATCGCGCCGGGTGCGGAGCGGTGGTGGCTGGCCGGACATCGTTCGACAGAGCCTTCGCAGGCGTACGCGCTGAAGGCCTTGGGCCTGGAGCCGATCCTCGACCTCGGGCTGCGCCTCGGTGAAGGCAGTGGCGCGGTGCAGGCGGTGCCGACGCTGAGGGCGGCACGGGCGATCCTCGCGGACATGGGCCTGCTGGCGGATCTCACTTGATCGTCGATGCGCTGAAGCTGGCTGTCGGCACCCTGACCACGGTCCGGGTGCCCGCGCCGGGGGTGATCGACCGGCGGGTGGCCGGGGGCGCGATGGTGCTCGCGCCCTTGGCCGCGGTGCCGCTCGCGGTCGTCGCCGCTGTGATCGTCTACTTGGGTGAGCTGATCGGCCTGCCCTCTTTCGCGTCGGCGGCGCTGGCGCTGGGCGCGGTGGCGCTCGGGAGCCGCGGGCTGCATCTGGACGGTCTCGCCGACACGGCCGACGGGCTCGGCGCCTCGTACGACCGCGCGCGGGCGCTGGAGGTCATGCGGCGCGGGGATTCCGGGCCGACCGGGATCGCGACCCTGGTGCTGGTGCTGCTCGTGCAGGCCGGCGCGCTGTCCGGGGCGATCGCGGCCGGGCACGGGATCGCGGCGGCCGCGCTCGCGGTCATCGCCGGACGCGGCGTGCTTTCCCTGTGCTGCGCGCGGGGTGTCCCCTCCGCGCGGCCGGAAGGCTTGGGCGCGACCGTCGCCGGTTCGGTGCCGGTGTGGGCGGCCGCGGTGGTGTTCGCCGTGCTCGCGGGTTCGGCGGCGTTGATGCTTTCGTGGTGGCCGGTTTCCTGGTGGCCGCTTTCCTGGTGGCGAGGTCTGATCGCGGTGGGGATCGGGTATCTGGCCGCGTCGGTGTTGCTGGCGCGCTGTGTTCAGCGGCTAGGCGGGGTCACCGGGGACGTGCTCGGCGGCTGCGTCGAGGTCTCCGTCGCGGCGGTTTTGCTGGCCTTGTCGTTCTGAAGAGCCGGTGGCAGTAGTCGTTGGTTGCGTTGGTCGTGAGTGGTAAGTGTCGTTCTAACGACACTTACCACTCACGACCACCTACGCGGGGTCAGGTGCCGGTGGGGCCGCGGGTTCCCGGGCCGCCGCTAGCTTTTCGTCGATTTCCGGGAGCCAGAAGCACAGTTCGAGGGTTTTCATCCCGGCCCACAGGCCGAGTTTGCGGCCCTGCGCGATCAGGGTGATCGACGCGAACATGAGCAGGACCGCGATCCCGGCGGCGAGGAACGGATGCTTGCCCGCGAAGATCTCCACGATCGCCGCGATCGCCCCGAACAGCAGCGGTGGCGCGCAGTTGCGCACCATGAGGCCGGAGGCGCGCAGCCGCGTGACGTCACCCGCGACCTCCTTGTCGTGCAGTTGCAGCGCACCCAGCAGGAGATGCGGGCTCTCCTCGAGGTACGCGCGATCCTTGGCCGAGGGCATCCGGCGGACGAACTCCTCGGCGGGGATCCGCTGCCGTCGGCGTGGCACGATCCGCTCCATCGCGTCGCCGAGCGGATAGGCCAGATAGCCCAGCAGGAAGCTCAGCACCACGATCACGACGACCAGCACCACCGTGGGCACGCCGCCGACGCTCGCCGCTGTCAGGATGTGCAGCTTCGTGCCGAGGTAGCCGAAGAACGCGACGTACAGCGCGCCGGGGATGGTGTAGGCGAAGAGATCGAAGACGCCGATCACGAAGTTCACCGGCTCATCCAAGCACTTGACGGCTCGTGAGTGGTAATGACGGTTCTAACCGTCATTACCACTCACGACACCGCTCGCCACGCCGTAAGGAAGCGGTCCACCGTGGGGCGGTCCCGCACCGCGATCCGCAGGTATCGCGTGTCCAGTCCCGGGAAGGTGTCCCCGCGCCGGACGGCGAACCCGGCCTTCCGCAGCCGGTCCCGGACGCCGTCCGCGCCGGGCAGCCGCACGAGCACGAACGGCCCCCGCGGCTCCCCCAGCACCTCGACGCCCAGTGCGGTCAGGCCGGAAACGAGGTACTCGCGGTCGGCTTCGGCCGTCACCGCCAGCTTCTCCGCCTCTTCCAGCGCCGGCGGACGGCAGCAGGCCACCACGGCGACGGCGGCGAGCGACGACACCGACCACGGCGGCTGTACCGCGCGCAGACTGTCCACAACGGACTCGTCGGCCAGTACGTAACCAGCGCGGAGCCCGGCGATTCCCCACGTCTTGGTCAGGCTCCGCAGGACGGCGAAACCCGGTTGTCCCGCAACGCTTTCCGTCTCGCCGGGGACGGCGTCGAGGAAGGCCTCGTCGACGACGACCAAGCGGCCAGGACGTCTCAAGGCGAGCAGATCCGCCGCCGGGTGCAGGACCGAAGTCGGGTTCGTGGGGTTCCCGACGAACACCAGATCCGCCTCTTCGGGAACCGGGCGCAACCGGAAACCGTCATCCGGCGACAGCAGGACCCGGTGCACAGAATGGCCCGCCGCCCGCAAAGCGGCTTCGGGCTCGGTGAACTGCGGGTGGACGACGACGGCGTGGGAAGGCCGCAGCGCCGTCGCCAGCAAGGTGAACGCCTCGGCCGCGCCGGAAGTCACCAGCACCCGCGACTGTGGCAGGGAATGGCGGGAAGCCACGGCCTCGGTCGCCGCGGTGACGTCCGGATACGCGGCCAGATCGTTTAGGGCCGCCGCCAGTTCGGCCCGCAGCCAGGCGGGCGGCGCGGGGAGCCGGACGTTGACGGCGAGGTCGACCAGGCCGTCGCCGACCTCGCGATCGCCGTGGTGCCAGAGATCGTACTCAGCCATGGGCGTGCACCGCGGCGGCGAACCGCTCGGCGAGTTCGGGATAGCCTGCCCAGTGCACATGCAGGTACGACGCGTGCAGCGACGCCGAAGCGAACCCGTCGGGCGTGCGGTCCCAGCCCCAGGCAGGCGTCGGCCCGCTGCCGGGTTCGACGATCGTACGGTGGAATTCGTGCCCGGTGACGCGCTGGCCCGCGACGGCGAGCACGCTGTCCGCGGGCGAGAACGCCTTGCGGTAGCCGAGTTTCCCGCGTTTGGTCATGGTGGCCGAAGCGTCGAGGACGCCGGTCATCGGCAGCCCGTCGATGTCCTGGCACAGATACAGCAGCCCCGCGCATTCCGCCACGACGGGCATCCCGTCGCCGATGGCGCGCGCCACCGCCGTCCGCAGGCCGACGTTCGCCGACAGCTCTTCGGCGTGCACCTCGGGGAAACCGCCGCCGAAGTACAGTCCCGCGCAGCCCTCGGGGAGTTCCTTGTCCTGCAAGGGATCCACATCGACGACGTCGACACCGGCGGCGGCGAGCAGTTCCACCGCCTCGGTGTAGCGGAAGGTGAACGCCGGACCGGCCGCGGCGGCGACCACCGTGCGCGGGCCGTCATGGGAAAGCGGCGGCCTCCAAGGCTCCCCCGAAAGCCGGGACGCCGAGCGCGCGACCTGCACGACGGCGCCGAGGTCGACGCCTTCGCTGATCCACCCGGCCAGTTCCGGCAGCAGCCGCTCCGACTCGCCCGCCCGTTCCGCGGCGGGCACGAGACCGAGGTGACGGCTGGGCGCGTGGATCTCTTCGTTGCGGTACAACGTTCCCAGCAGCGGGACACCGGTCGCCTCCAGGGCGGTGACGATCTCGTCCGCGTGCCGCTGGGAGCCCAGCTTGTTGAGGATCACCCCGGCGAGCCGGACGCGGGTGTCGTACTGCGCGAACCCGAGCACGGTCGCCGCGACACTGCGCGACGCGGCCGAGGCGTCCACGACGAGCACGACCGGCGCGTCCAGCAACCGGGCGACATGCGCCGTCGAGGCGTAGCCCTCGGTGCCGAGCGCGCCGTCGAACAGGCCCATCACGCCTTCGATGACCGCGATGTCGGCCCCGGCGGAACCGTGCAGCAGCAACGGGATCAGCTGGTCCTCACCCTGCAGGAACGGGTCGAGGTTCCGGGCGGGCCGCCCGGTCGCGAGGGCGTGGTAACTCGGGTCGATGAAGTCGGGGCCGACCTTGTGCCCGGACACCTTCAGCCCCCGCGCGCGCAACGCCGCCATCAGCCCCGCGGCGATCGTGGTCTTGCCGTGTCCGGATCCGGGCGCGGCGATGACCACGCGATTCACCATTCGATGCCTCGCTGGCCCTTTTGCCCGGCGTCCATCGGATGCTTGACCTTGGTCATCTCGGCGACCAGATCCGCCGCCTCGATCAGCTCGGGCGGCGCGTACCGGCCGGTGATCACCACATGCTGGTGCCCCGGGCGTTCCGTCAGTGCCGAGACGACGTCGTCCACTTCGAGCCAGCCCCATTTGAGCAGATAGCTGAACTCGTCGAGGACGTAGAAGTCGTGGGTTTCGGCGGCGAGACGGCGTTTGATCTCGGCCCAGCCCTCGCGGGCGTTGGCGGCGTGGTCCTCCTCGGACCCGGACTTGCGCGCCCAGCTCCAGCCTTCGCCCATCTTGTGCCATTCGACCGGCCCGCCCTGGCCGGTGTCGTCGTGCAGCTTGCCGAGCGCACGGAACGCGGCTTCCTCCCCGACGCGCCATTTCGCCGATTTGACGAACTGGAACACGCCGATCGACCAGCCCTGGTTCCACGCGCGCAACGCCATCCCGAACGCGGCCGTGGACTTCCCCTTCATCTCGCCGGTGTGCACGGCGAGCAGCGGCCGGTTGCGGCGTTGACGGGTGGTGAGCCCGTCGGCGGGCACGGTTTCCGGTTTGCCCTGTGGCATTACGCCGCCTTTCCGGAGATACGGCTGCGGACGGCGCCCGCGAGCGTGTCGGCGGCGACCTCGGCGACCGGAACATGTTCCGCGCCAAGGTGTTCCGCCAGTTCCGCGGCGAGCCCGAGGCGCATCTTGCCGCTCTCGCAGTCCATCACGATCGAAGTCACGTTGCCGGCCAGCAGCCCGGCCGCCTGCTGTGCCCGCTTGACGGCATCGGCGCCACTGGTCGCGCGGCCGTCGGTGACGACGACGAGCAGCGGTCGGCGCAGCGGATCGCGGACCGCTTCGATGCGCAAAACCCTCGCCGCTTCAAGGAGCCCTTCCGCCAGCGGGGTCCGGCCGCCGGTCGCGAGACCGTCCAAACGGGACGCCGCGGCGTCGACACTGATCGTCGGCGGGAGCGCGAGTTCGGCCCCCGAGGCGCGGAAGGTCACCAGGCCCACCTTGTCCCGCCGCTGATAGGCGTCGAGCAGCAACGACAGCACGGCGGTCTTGACCTCGCGCATCCGCTGCCGCGCGCCCATCGAACCGGACGCGTCGACGCAGAACAGCACCAGGTTGCCCTCGCGCCCTTCCCGCCGCGCGAACCGCAGATCCTGGGGCCGCACCACGAGTCCGGCGCCGCTCCGGCCGCGGGAGCGCTGATGCGGCGCGGCCGCGCGCACGGTCGCGAGCAGATGCGGATGCCCGTCCTTCACCCCGGCGGGCTGGACGCCGATGGTCCGGCCGTTGTCGGTGATCGCCCTGGACCGCCGCCCGGCGGCGCCCTCGCCGGTGCCCTTCACCTCGAACCGCCTGGCACGGAACGCTTCCCCGGCTCCGACCGGCTTCTGGTCACCGCCGCTCTGCCCACCGCCCGAAGGTTCCTGGCCGCCCTCCGACGGCGGCGGACCCGAAGCCTCGCCGCCCTCCGGCGGGGTACCGGGACCGGGACCGTCATCGTCGGGGCCGGGTCCTTCCGGTTGGGCGTCCTGCAACGCCTGTTCCAGCTGCTCTTCGGAGATTCCGGGCGCGTCGAAGGGATTGCGGCGACGGCGGTGCGGCAGCGCGAGCCGGGCCGCGACCCGGACGTCGTCGGTGGTCACCTCGGTCCGGCCTGCCCAGGCGGCGTGCGCGACGGCGGTCCGGGCGGTCACGATGTCCGCGCGCATGCCGTCGACCTCGAACGACGCGCAGACCTCGGCGATCTGCCGCAGCGCGTCATCCGGCAGCTTGACCGACGGCAGAAGCCGTTGCGCCGCCTCGATGTCCGCGGCCAGTTCGGCGTCGGCCGCGGCGTACTGCCCGGCGAAGCCGTCGGGATCCGCCTCGTAGGCGAGCCGCCGCCGGACGACCTCGACGCGCAGTTCGGGATCCCGGCTGGACGCCACCTCGACGGTGAGGCCGAAGCGGTCCAGCAGCTGCGGCCGCAGTTCGCCTTCCTCGGGGTTCATCGTGCCGATCAGGACGAACCGGGCCGCATGCGACACCGAGACGCCTTCACGCTCGACGGTCGCGCGTCCCATGGCGGCGGCGTCGAGCAGCGTGTCGACCAGGTGATCGTGCAGGAGGTTGACCTCGTCGACGTACAGCAACCCGCGATGCGCGGCGGCGAGCAGACCGGGCTGGAAGTCGGTGACGCCGTCGGCCAGGGCGCGTTCCAGGTTCAGCGAGCCGATCACGCGGTCTTCGGCCGCGCCGACCGGCAGTTCCACCAGGCGCGCGGGACGGCGGTGCGCGGGCGAACCCTCGGCGTGCGGGCCGTCCGGGCAGGCCGGGTCGGGTTCGACGGGATCGCAGGAGAACCGGCACGCGTCCACGACGTCGACGCCGGGCAGCAGACCGGCCAGCGCACGCACCATCGTCGACTTCGCCGTGCCCTTCTCCCCGCGCACCAGCACCCCGCCGACGGCGGGCGAGATGGAGGAAAGCACCAGCGCCAGGCGCAGATCCGGCATCCCCACAACGGCGGTGAACGGGTACGGCTTCACAGCACTCCTGTCGTCGACGACCTCTGGCCGATCATCGCATAGGAAATCCGTCGTCTAGCGTGACCGAGGTGCGCGAAAAATCACCCCTGACCGTGGTCGGTATCGGGGCCGACGGCTGGCCCGGCCTGTCATCGCAGGCCAGGGAAGCGGTGATGAACGCCGACGTGGTCGTAGGCGCTCCGCGTCAGCTCGCGTACCTGCCCGCCGGGGTGAAAAGCGAACCGTGGCCGAGCCCGCTTCTTCCCGGCCTGGACGACTTCCTCGCCGAACGCGAAGGCCGTGTCTGCGTGCTGGCCAGCGGCGATCCCCTGCTGTCCGGCATCGGCACGACGCTCGTCCAGCGCGGCTACGACGTCGAGATCCTGCCTGCGCTCTCCTCGGTGACGCTCGCCCGCGCGAAGCTCGGCTGGGCGGCGGAGGAGACCGAGGTGGTCACCGTCGTCGGCCGCGCGATCGGCCGGGTGAGCCGCGCGCTCGCGCCCGGCCGGAAGATCCTCGTCCTCGGCGCGAACGCCGAAGACCTGCTCGACCTGCTCAAAGCCCGTGGTTACGGCAAGAGCCGCGTCACCGCCCTGTCCGATCTCGGCGGGCCCGACGAGCGGGTCGGGCCCGGCACGCTGACCGTGTTCGCCATCGAGGCCGACGGCCCCGCGCTGCCGCTGACCGGTCTGCCCGACGACGCCTTCGAGCACGACGGCCAGCTCACGAAACGCGACCTCCGCGCGTCCGCGCTGGCCAGGCTCGCGCCGTCGCCCGGCGAACTGCTGTGGGACGTCGGCGCGGGCGCGGGCAGCGTCGGGATCGAGTGGTCGAGGGCGCATCCGCTGAACCGGGCGATCGCGATCGAGCGGTCGCCGGAACGGGGCGCGCGGATCACCCGGAACGCGCACACGCTCGGCGTCCCGGAACTCGAAGTGGTGCTCGGGGCCGCGCCGGAAGCGCTCGCAGGACTGCCGGAGCCGCGAGCGATCTTCATCGGCGGCGGGCTGACCGTGCCCGGTGTCCTCGACGCCTGCCTGGCGACCGGCGCGCGGATCGTCGCGCACGGCGTCACGCTCGAATCCGAGCAGGCCCTCGCCCGCGCGTACACCGAACACGGTGGTGAGCTGATCCGGATCGGCGTCGAACAGGCGGCGCCGCTGGGCGGATTCACCGGCTGGACCCCGGCGCGGGCCGTGACACAGTGGACCTATCGGAGCAAACCTTGACAGTGCACTTCATCGGCGCGGGCCCCGGCGCCGCCGACCTCATCACCGTGCGAGGCCGTGACCTGCTCGGCCGCTGCGGGACCTGCCTGTACCCAGGCAGCATGACGCCGACAGCGCTTCTGGAGCACTGCCCCGGCGACGCGGTGCTCATCGACACCGCGAACCTCGCTCTGCCCGCGATCGTCGAGCGCATGGTCGAAGCGCATGAGAA
This sequence comes from Amycolatopsis orientalis DSM 40040 = KCTC 9412, assembly GCF_000478275.1. GTDB lineage: Bacteria > Actinomycetota > Actinomycetes > Mycobacteriales > Pseudonocardiaceae > Amycolatopsis > Amycolatopsis orientalis. Next base: position 106,672 of record NZ_ASJB01000004.1, on the reverse strand, counting down.
GGGCCACGAGATCGCGCGGCTGTGCTCGGGTGATCCGTCGATCTACAGCGCGGTCGCCGAGCAGATGCGCCGTCTCGACGCCGCCGGCGTTCCCTACGACGTCACGCCCGGGGTGCCCGCGTTCGCCGCCGCGGCCGCGCTGCTCAGCCGCGAACTGACCGTGCCCGAAGTCGGCCAGAGCCTGGTCATCACCCGGGCGCAGGCGCGTTCCACCGCCATGCCGCCGGGTGAAACACTGGAGAACTTCGCGCGGACAGGCACCACGCTCGCACTGCATCTGGCGATCAACCGCGTCGAGCAAGTAGTCGACGAATTGCTGCCCTTCTATCGGGCGGACTGCCCGGCGGCCGTGGTGGCGCTGGCGAGTCAGCCCGGCGAACAGGTGCTGCGGGGCACCCTCGGCACCATCGCCGCGCAGTCCCGCGAAGCCGGCATCACCAGGGCGGCGATGATCTTCGTCGGCGAAGTCCTCGCGGCCGAGGGGTTTCCCGACAGCTTCCTGTACTCGGCCACCCGTGATCGCGCGAACCAACCGGAGTCGTTATGAAGGAACTGCGCTGGGGCCTCCTGGCCGCCGGGACCATCGCCGCCGAGTTCGCGGCGGGCGTCGACGAGAGCAAGCGCGGCGCGCTGGAGGCCGTCGCCGCGCGATCCGGCGACCGGGCGGCCGAGTTCGCGTCGCGCTTCGAAGTCCCGAAATGCTACGGCTCCTACGAGGATCTGCTCGCCGATCCGGACGTCGACGCGGTCTACATCTCGACGCCGCATCCGCTGCACGGCGCGTGGGCGATCCGCGCGGCCGAGGCCGGGAAACACATCCTGTGCGAGAAACCGCTGACGGTCTCGGTCAGTGAAGCCGAGAAGGTCATCGAAGCGGCGCGCGCCAACGACGTCTTCCTCATGGAGGCGTTCATGTACCGGCTGCACCCGCAGATCCGGCGGCTCGCCGAACTGATCTCCAACGGCGCCATCGGCGAAGTCCGCGCCGTCGACGTCGCCTTCAGCTACAACTTCGCCACTCCCCGGCTCACCGATCCCGCGCTGGGCGGCGGCGGGATCTTCGACGTCGGCTGCTACTGCACTTCGCTCGCGCGGCTGGTCTCGCAGGCCGCGACCGGTCAGGACGTCGTCGAGCCCGAAGAGGTCCTCGGGATGGCGAGGCTCGACGAGAACGGCGTCGACGAGGTCGCGTTCGGCCTGCTGCGGCTGCCCGGCGGGATCCTCGCGCAGCTGGCGTGCGGTTTCCAGCTGACCCAGGACGACCACATCCGCGTCTACGGCTCGCAAGGACAGCTGTACGTGCCGAAACCGGCGTGGATCCACGAAATGCGCAAGCCGAAGACGTCGCAGATCGTCCTGACGCCGGAGGGCGGCGAGCCCGAGGTGATCGAGGTCGAAGCGACTCAAGGCCTCTTTGCTCGCGAAGCCGACCACGTGGCCGCGCATCTCGCCGACCGGCAGGCGCCCGAACTCACCTGGGCCGAGACACTCGCCAACCTGCGCACGCTGGAACGGTGGCGCGCGGCCGTGGCTCGATGACGCTGCTCATCCTGGGCGGCACCGGTGAAGCCCGCGAGCTGGCGACGGAGCTGGTGGCGCGCGGCGAGCACGTCGTGTCGTCGCTCGCGGGCCGGGTCGCGCGGCCGAAACTGCCCGACGGCGAAGTCCGCGTCGGCGGCTTCGGTGGCCCGGAAGGTCTCGCGCGGTGGCTGACCGAGAACGACGTCGACGCGCTGATCGACGCCACCCACCCCTTCGCCGAGCGCATCGGCGCCAACGCGGCCGAAGCCGCCCGCATGACGGGCACGCCGCTGCTCAGGCTCGCCAGACCCGGCTGGACCGAGGAACCCGGCGACAACTGGCACTGGGCCGACGACCTCGGCCACGCCGCGCGCCTGCTCCCGGACCTCGGCGAACGCGTCTTCCTCACCAGCGGGCGGCAGGGGCTCGCCGCCTTCGCCGGGCTGGACGACCTCTGGTTCCTGATCCGCTGTGTCGACCCGCCCGAGGTGCCGCTCCCCCGGCGGCACGAGGTCCTGCTGGACCGGGGCCCCTACACGGTGGAGAAGGAACGCGCGCTGATGGAGCGGCACGGCATCGAGGTGCTCGTCACCAAGGACAGCGGCGGCGCGATGACCGCGGCGAAGCTCACCGCCGCCCGCGAAATCGGCCTCCCCGTGGTCGTCGTCCGGCGGCCTCCGCGACCCGGAACGGCCAGCGTGACGACCGTTCGTGACGCCCTAACCTGGCTCGGTGTCACGACCAAGGGCAGCCCTGCGTAAGCCGTTCGGACCAGACCCGTTAGCGTTGCGCCGATGCGTCTGATCGCTGTCACGCTGGGGTTGCTGTCCGCCTTGTGCGCGTTGGCTTTCCCCTTCCTGCCGGTGGTGCAGGACACAGCGGAGGTCGTCTGGCCAACGGCCGGCGACACCCGCTCCGTCAACGCGCCCTTGACCGGGTACTGGGCACAGGACCTGCGCGTGGATCTGCCGTGCCCGACCATCCGTTCGCTGGACGCGCGCACGCAAGGCCCGGCGCTGCTGTTCTCCACCGTGCCCGACGGCCGCACCGACCCGCGTGCGGGCAAGGGTGTCGGCCTGCAGCTGCGCATCGACAACGGGGTGCTGCTCGCCTCCAGCCAGGGCCAGCAGATCGTGCAGCAGCCGCTGCCGGAGAACACCTGCGACGTCAAGCTGACGGCGGACGCGAACCAGATGACGGTGACCGTCGCCAAGACCACGGTGTTCCACGCCGAGGGCGACGTCCGGCCACGACTGGTCGGGATCTACTCGTCGCTCAACGCCGGCAAGGACCCGATCGACGGCCTGCACGTCTCGGTGGTCCCGGACACCCGCTACCAGACCTCGCCCACGGTGCTGAAGTGGATCATCGGGGTGATCGCGGCGCTGTCGTTCATCGGCTGCCTGATCGCGGTGTGGCGGATGGACTCCGGATTCGCGCGCCGCGCGCCCCGCTGGGCGCCGGTCGGCTGGTGGCGGCTGACCGCCCGCGACGCGACGGTGATCATCGCGCTCGGCGCCTGGGTCTTCATCGGCCCGGTCACCTCCGACGACGGCTACATCCTCACGATGTCGAGAGTCGCGGAAGAGACCGGCTACCTGACGAACTACCACCGCTGGTTCGGCGTCGCCGAGGCGCCGTTCGGCTGGTTCTACCACGTGTACCAGCTGATGGCGCACGTCAGCACGGTGCCGCCGTGGATCCGGCTCCCGTCGTTCCTGCTCGGCGTGCTGAGCTGGCTGCTGATCAGCCGCGAGGTCATGCCCCGCCTCGGCACCCAGGTCCGGACGAGCCGCGCCGCGGGCTGGGCCGCCGCCGCGGTGTTCCTGGTCTGGTGGATGCCGTTCAACAACGGGGTCCGGCCGGAACCGGTCGCCGCGCTGGGCTCGCTGCTGGCGATCTGCGCCGTCGAGCGCGCGCTGGTGACCCGCCGCCTGCTGCCGCTGGCCCTCGGCCTCACCGCCGCCGGGTTCACCCTGGCCGCGACGCCGACCGGGCTGATCGCCGTCGCCCCGTTCCTGGTCGCCGCCCGACCGCTGTTCAAACTGGTGCGCCAGCGCGCCGAGAACGGCTGGCTGCCGGTACTCGCGCCGGTGCTCGCGGCCGGGCTGCTGGTGCTGGTCGTGGTGTTCGCCGACCAGACCTTCGCCACCGTCCAGGAGGCGACCCGGATCCGCACGCAGGTCGGCCCGAACCTGTCGTGGTTCCAGGAACTGGCGCGCTACCAGTTGCTCTTCGAGAGCCTGCCGGACGGTTCGGTGCCGCGCCGGTTCCCCGTGCTGCTCGTGTTGCTGTGCACCGGGACCTGCCTGGTGGTGCTGCTGCGCCGCGGCCGGATCCCCGGCGCCGCGCTCGGCCCCAGCCGTCGCCTGATCGGCACGGTCGCGCTGTTCTTCCTGCTGCTCGCGCTGACCCCGACCAAGTGGACGCATCACTTCGGCGCCTTCGCCGCGGTCGGCGCGGCCATGGCGGCGCTGACCGCGCTGGCCACCAGTTCGACGGTGCTGCGGTCCCGGCGCAACCGGGCGGCGTTCCTGGCCGGGCTGCTCGTGGTGGGCGCGCTGGCCGCGACCGGGCCCAACTCCTACTGGTTCGTCTCGAAACTCGGCGTGCAGTGGACCGCGGTGGCGCCGTCGATCGGCGGGATCCCGCTGTCGACGATCCTGCTGGGCGCGGCCGCGATCGCCGGGATCTACGCGTTCGTGGAGAACGTCCGCGCGCACCGGCCGGGCCTGCCAGCGGGACCGCAGGAGGGGCGGAGCCGGTCGCTGCGGCTCGGGTCGCTCTCGCTGGTGGTCGTCTGCGGTCTGATGGCCACGGGCGAGTTCGTCAGCATGGCGTGGGCGATCCACAACCAGGCCGGTTCCTACAGCCTCGGCGCCGCGAACTTCGGTCATCTGTCCGGCAAGAGCTGCAACCTCTCCGACCACGTGATGGTGGAACGGGACGCCGCGACCAGCATCCTGCGGGCCCAGCCCGAACAGCGGACGGTGCCGGTGAAGAAGGAGGAGCCGCCCGCCGGGCAGACCCCGCCGCCGCTGCCCGATCCGGAACAGGACAACGGCCGCGTGCAGACCGGGTTCCACACCCGCGCGATCGACGACAAGGATCCGCTTGCCGAGCCGCCGCACGGGTTCAAACCCGACGAAGTGCCGATGTGGAGCAGCTTCCTCGACCCCGAAACCCGCGCCGGACGGCTGCGCAGCGACTGGTACGCCCTCGCCGAAAAGCCCGCGGACGGCCAGATCGTGGTCGCCACCGCGGGCGCGGCGCGGCGGCCGACGTCGGTCAGCCTGGACTACGGCGTGAACACCGGCGAAGGCGTGAAGGTCGTCCGCAGCCAGTTCGTGCTCCCGCCGGGCGCGGGGACGAACGGCTGGAACGACACCCGGATCAATCTGCGCGACCTCCCCGCCGAGACGACCTCCGTGCGGATCAACATCGTCGACAACGACCTCACCGAGGACGGCTGGATCGCCGCGTCCGCGCCGCGCGTGCCGACGTTCACCACGCTGACCGAGAAGATCGCGGGCAAGCAGGTGTACGTCGACTGGCCCGCGTCGTTCGTCTACCCGTGCGTGCAGCCGGTGACCTCACACGACGGCATCTCGAAGATGCCGGATTACCGGATCACGGCCGGCGCCGTGGCCGACGAGGCGAACTGGGCGTCCAGCACCAACGGCGGCCCGATCGGCTGGCTCGAAGAGGTCGCGGACGAACCCGAGGTGCCCAGCTATCTGATCGGCCAGCCGAGCCAGTCGTGGGGACAGCTGCTGCAGGTCGAACCGTTCACCGAGGGGATCGCGCCGACGATCATCCACGGCGAGAAGGTCGTCCCCGGCTGGTGGTCGCCGGGTCCCGGGCCGCGGCAGCCGAACGGCAAGGACCCGACCCGGTAGTGAGCTGAAGCGTCCTTCACCGCATCTGACGCGGTGAAGGACGCTTTCGTCGCGTCTCATGCGGGGAAAGCGTCCTTCAGCGCCTCCGGCAGAGCCTCCCGGTACAGGACGCCGAGTCGCTGCGTCGCGCGGGTGAGCGCGACGTACAGCTCGGCCGCGCCACGGGGACCGTCGGCGAGGATCCGGTCCGGGTCCACGACGAGGACGGCGTCGAACTCGAGGCCCTTCGTCTCCGACGCGGGCACCGTCCCCGGCACGCCGGGCGGTCCGATGACGACGCTGGTGCCTTCACGCCCGGCTTCGTCCTTGACGAACTCCTCGATGGCACCGGCCAGGGAATCCCCGGTGACCTGCCGCGCCCACGGCTGGACCCCGTTGGCGCGGACCGACTCCGGCGCCCGCACATCCGGAGCGAACTCGGCGAGCACCGAAGCGGCGACGGCCATGATCTCCGCGGGCGTGCGGTAGTTCACCGTCAGCGACCGGTAGACCCAGCGGCCCGGCACGTAGGGCTCCAGCATCGAGGCCCACGACCGCGCCCCGGCCTCGGACCGGCGCTGCGCCAGATCGCCGACCACGGTGAACGACCGGTTGGGGCAGCGGCGCATCAGCACCCGCCAGTCCATTTCGGACAGTTCCTGTGCCTCGTCGACCACGACGTGCCGGTAGGTCCAGTCCCGGTCCGCGGAGGCGCGTTCGACCAGGCTGCGCGTGTCGTGCTCGACGAACCGGTCGGCGAGTTCGTCGGCGAAGAGGAGGTTCTCCGCGGACAGCATGATGTCCTCGTCCATCTCCTCGCGGTCCAGCTTCAGCGTGTCCAGCACACCTTCGGCGTACTCGGCCTCGGCCTTCTTCTCCCGCGCGACCGTCCGGTCAGCCGCCTTCTCCGCCGTCTTGTCGCGGCCGAGCAGGTCGACGAGTTCGTCGAGCAGCGGCATGTCCGACACCGTCCACGCCTCGCCGTCGGCGCGCAGCAACGCCGGATCGGCACCGGCCGCGCGCAGCCGGTCCTCCGACGCGAGGAGCGACCCCAGCAGCGCTTCCGGCGTGAGCACCGGCCAGAGCGCGTCGAGCGCGGCGGTGAACGCCTCGCTCTCCGCCAGTTCCTTGAGCAGGTCCTTGCGCAGCCGCTCCCACTCGTCGCGTTCGTCCCGGCTCAGCCAGCCCCGGCCGATCCGCGCGATCGCCCGTTCGGTGAGCACGTAGGTGACGATGTCGGTGAACACCGCGCGGGCCTCGTTGTGCGGCAGCCCGCTCTTGCGGCCCTCGTCCCTGGCCCATTCCGCGGTCTCGGCGTCGATCCGGACGGTGACGTCGGTCAGGTCGATCGGCATCGGCTCCTCCGGCAGCCGCTGCCGGTCCGCGACGGCCGCCTTGAGGACGTCCAGCATCTTCAGCGAACCCTTGAGCCGCACCACCTCCGGCTCGTCCTCGGCGGTGACGTGCTTGCCGGGGACGAAGTCGCCGGTGGTCATGAACACCACGTCGGTCTCGCCCAGCGACGGCAGGACCCGGCCGATGTGGTGCAGGAACGCCGGATTCGGCCCGACGACGAGCACGCCGTGTCGCTCCATCCGCTCGCGCTGGGTGTAGAGCAGGTAGGCGACGCGGTGCAGCGCCACCACGGTCTTCCCGGTACCCGGACCACCCTCGATCACCAGCACCCCGGGGTGCTCGTGCCGGATGATCTCGTCCTGCTCGGCCTGGATCGTCGCGACGATGTCGCGCATCCCCTCCCCGCGCGGCGCGTTCACGGCCGCGAGCAGCGCCGCGTCCCCCTCCGCGTCACCACCGGGGCGGCCGAACACCTCGTCGGTGAACCCGAGCACCTCACGTCCGTGCGTGTGGAACTGGCGGCGACGGCGCATCTTCTCCGGCGTCGCCGCCGTCGCGGTGTAGAACGGGCGCGCCGCCGGTGCCCGCCAGTCGAGCAACACCGGTTCGTAGTCGTTCTCCTCGTCGAAGAGACCGATGCGGCCGATATGGGAGGTCTCCCCCGAAACACTGTCCAGCCTGCCGAAGCACAAGCCGTTGTCCACGACGTCCAGCCGCCGCGACTCCCTCGCCAGCGCACGGACCTCGACGTCCCGCTCCATGGCCGTCCCGCCGGTTCCCCCGAGCGCGGCCTGGAACTCCCCCTTCACCCGCGCGCGTTCGGCGTCCAGGCGCGCGTAGAGCCCGGCGACGTATTCGCGCTCGGACCGCAGCTCTTCTTCATGACCCTGAGTTGACACAGACTCCCATTTCGCCAGGTTTCGGCTACGGCGAGTGAGTCTGAAGCATGACGGGGGTCTTGTGGCAAGTCCCCCCATGCGCTATATGTTTATTACGGAGGGAGTTACCTTCGTTCACTTGTCGGCCCATTCGGGCCATCTCCGTGCGGGTCGTCTCTGGCCACCTCATGCCGACTTATGTCCGGGTTCCGGGTGGGCTCGTGAGTGGTAATGACGGTTAGAACCCTCATTACCACTCACGAGCCCCCACAAGGTGGCGTGTAGTCGAGCCCCGGAAAGTACCTCTGCCATTCCTCTCTGGTGATCCTCGGCGTCGCCAGTCTGCAGATCTCCTCACCCACGCGCCCGGCGTCCGTCTGCCACAGCTGCACCCCGCTGCTGCCGATCGCGAGCGTCTGCCCGTCGTCCCGGTACGCCAGCGAGTTGACCGTCGCGGAAAACCCGGTGAGCTGCGCCGTCTCGACCGGGTTCCGGGGATCGGTGAGATCCCAGACGCGCACCGTCCGGAAGGCCGACGCCGCCAGTTCCCTGCCGCTCGGGCCGAACGCGAGCGGGCCGACGCCCTCGGGATTTCCGCCCAGTTTCGCCAGGCGCACGGCGTGTGCGCGATCGGAGATGTCCCACAGGTAGACGTTCCGGTCGGCGCTGCCCGCCGCCACGGTGCGCCCGTCGGGGCTGAGCGCCATCTTGAACAGCGCGCCGGAGTCGGGCCGCAGCGTCGAGACGAGACCGGGCCGCCGAGGATCGGCGACGTCCCACAGGGTGACCGCGGACGAGTCGAGGCCTTGGCTCGCCACGAGTGTCCGTCCGTCGGGGGTGAACGCGAGCGACCACACTGTGCCGTCACCGACGGGGAGGACCCGCGGCTCGGCGAACCGGGTGGGATCGCTGATGTCCCACAGCTGGATCGGCCCGTCGTCGTGGCCGGAGGCGAAGGTCTTCCCGTCCGGGCTGAACGCGAGCGAGTACGTGGGCTTCACCTCGGTCGACGCCAGCGGTTTCGGTGCTGTCGGATCGCTGATGTCCCAGCGCTGCAGCACGAACGTCCCGGCGACCCCGGCGCCGTCGTGCGCGGCCAGCGCGAGGCTGCGCCGGTCCGGGCTCACCGCGACGGCGGTGACGGTGGCCAGGCCGGGGAGCTTCGCGAGCTGCCTCGGGGCGCGGAGGTCGTCCATCGCCCACAGTCGCAGATCGTCCCCGGCGGTGACGAGGATGCGCCCCTCGTCGAGGAACGTGCCGGCGTTCCAGCCCACGCTCGAGGACAGCGCCAGTTCGCCGACGTCCTGCAACCGGACGGTCCGGTCGGCGCTGGCGGACACGATGGTCTTGCCGTCCGGGGAGAACGCGGTCCACCAGATGGCGTTGGTGTGCCCGGAAAGCGGCGGCAGTTCCTTCGCCTGCCCGGTGACGTCCCACAGGCGCACGGATTGGTCGTCCCCGGCGGTCACCACCAGCCTGCCGTTCGGGCTGAACCCGGCCGCCCAGACCACGGCCGGGGTGTTCAGCGTCGTCAGCGGCCGGGGCGCCGCCGGATCGGTGACGTCCCAGAGCCGCGCCGTGCGGTCCCAGCTGGTGGTGAGCAGCCGCCGTCCGTCCGGACTCCACGACGCGGTGAGCTGGATGTCCTTGTGTCCGGAAAGGACGGACAACCGTCGTGGCGCGGAGAGCGTGGTGACGTCCCAGAGTTCCGCCGTCCAGTTCGTGTTCGTGACCGCGAGCAGCCGTCCGTCCGGGCTGAAGACGGCGCGTTCGAGCTGCTCGGCCGGAAGGGCGCCGAGCGGTTTCGGCGCGCCGAGATCGGTGACGTCGGTGAGCCTGATCGTGCGGTCCGCGGAGCCGGTGACGAGGACGTGGCCATCGGGTCCGAAGTCGGCCGAGAGGAGGACTTCGCTGTGCCCGGCGATGTCCGCCTTCCGCACCGGATGCCGCGGGTCGGTCAGATCCCAGAGCCGGACGACGTGCTCGCGGGTGACGGTCGCCAGCGCCCGGCCGTCCCGGCTGAACGCCAGCGGGCCGCGGACCTCCGCCGAACCGGGCAGCGTCGAGAGGACCACCGGATGCCGCGAATCGGCGATGGACCACACCTTCGTCTCCCGGTAGGAGTCGGAGGTGATCATGAGCTGCCCGCTCAGCGCGACGGTGACGTCGCCGGGATCGAAGGGCATCCTGGTGGCGAACGGCGCCGCCATGGACGCGAGCAGGCCGTCATGGGTCTCCTGGATCGGCGCGAGCCGGTACGCGGCGAGGCTGAGTTGTGTCGACAGCGCCGGGTTCGACTCCCTCAGCCCCTTCGCGTCGACGACGGCCTTCCGTGCCAGCGCGACATTCCGCTGATCGGTGGCGGTCCGCCCGGCGTCGACGGCGTATCCGACGGCCACTCCCGCCAGGAGCAGCAGGACGCCGAGGAGCGCGACGAGCCTTCGCAGCCTGCGGGTCCGTTTGCGGCCGACGGCGGCCTCTTCGGCTTCGGAGTCGAGGCCGGCCCGCAGGAACTCCTGCTCGCGGGCGCTCAGCGCGTCCGGCTCCCTGGCCGCCCATTCGGCCGCGAGACCGAGCCGGGTGCCGCGGTAGAGGCTGCCCTTGTCCCGGTCCAGTGATTCCCAGAGATCGGTCGCTTCGGCGAGCTGACGGTGCAGCCGATGTCCTTCGCGGTCCTCAGCGAGCCAGTCCCGCAGCCTCGGCCAGCCGCGGATCAGCGCCTCGTGCGCGATCTCGACGCCGTCGCGGTCGAGGACGAGCAGGCGCGCCTCGGCGAGGCGTTCGAGGACCTCGGTCGTCGCCGGATCGTCGTCGAGTTCGCGCCGGTTGAGGCGGCGCTTCGTGTCTTCGGTGCCTTCGCCGAGCGCGGTCAGCCGCAGGAAGATCTGCCGGACGACGCGCTGCCTGTCCGGTTCCAGAGCCGTGTAGACCGATTCCGCGGTCTGCGCGATCGCGTTGAGGATCCCGCCCGCCGCCTCGTACGCGGCGCTGGTCAGCGTGATCCCCTGGCGCCGCCGCCAGGTCTCCAGCAGCGCGTGCGACACCAGCGGCAGCACCGCGGGCTGACCGGTGGCGTCGGCGACGAGCGTCGTGACCAGTGCCGCTTCGACCCGGCAGCCCGCGCGGACGGCGGGTTCGACGATCGCGGTCCGGAGTTCGTCGGCGGTCATCGGGCCGACCATCACCTGCGCGTCGGTGAGCGCCGCCACGAGACCCGCGTGACGGCAGAGGTGCCCGTAGAAATCGGCGCGGACGCCGAGGACCACCTGGGTCCCGTGCTCGTCGCGGGCGAGTGCCAGCAGCGCGTCGATGAACCGGTCCCGCTCGTCCTGGTCCCGGCAGAGCGTGTAGACCTCTTCGAACTGGTCGACGATCAGCAGCCGTCCCTCGGCGTCGAGGTCCGCTTCGAGCGGATGGGCGCCGGGAGTCCGGACGACGGGCGGACGTTCGCTCTTCGCCGCCAGCCCGGCCCGCAGGACGGACGACTTCCCCGACCCCGAAGCGCCGAAGACGCCGACGAGCCGATGCCGCGCGAGCTTGCCGGTCAGCTCGGCGACCAGCCGGTCCCGGCCGAAGAACCGGGCGGCGTCGGTCGTCTGGAACGCGGCGAGGCCCAGGTACGGAAGCTCGGTCTCGTCTCGTTCGCCTTCGGCCGCGGCGAGTCCGGCGGCGACCTCGCGCCAGCGGTCCTCCCATGCCTGGATGTCACCGCCGCACGCGGTGACGTACGCGGTCGTCACCGCGAGCCCCGGCAGTTTCCGGCCGCCCGCCGCCTCGGACAGCGCGGCGGCCGAGTAACCCGCGCGGGACGAAAGCTCGCGGTAGGTCGGCCCGCCCGCCTTCTCCCGGAGCAGCCGAAGATCCGCCGCGAACCGCACGACGACGTCGTCGCCCGGCCCCAGCGGGCGCTCGCGTCTCGGCACCAGGCCCCCCTGATCGTCGAAGCGTTATCGAATGGTCATTGTTCACCGAAAACGGCCGGACACTGTACAAAAGTTCTGCGCTACAACCGATGGCGTGCCGATTCGAACCCCAGTGGTGACAGTGGTCTTCGCGGGCGTCGCCGAATTGCCCGTGTCCTCGGAACTGGAGGTGCTCGCCCACACGACCGACGACCGCGACGCGCTCGCCCGCGCCACCGCGCTGCGGCCGGACGTCCTCGTCCTGCCCGTGCGGCCACCCGGTTTCGACGGCCTCGCCGTGACGCGCGAGGTGGCCTCCCGCGTGCCGGGAACCGCCGTGCTCGTATTGACCCCGCCCGGCGACGACGAGACCTGGGTCGCCGCGATGCGCGCGGGTGCCCGGGGTGTCCTGGCCGGGACGGCGGGCCCCGAAGACCTCCTCCGTGCCATCCACGGGGTCGCGGCGGGCGCCGTCGTCTTCGGCGAGCACGCGGCGAACCGGCTCTACGGCCTGCTGAACACGGCGCGGCCGATCCAGGTGTTCCCGCAGCTCACCTCACGCGAGCACGAAGTCCTCGATCTGCTGGCGGGCGGACTCGGGATCGCGGACGTCGCGCGGCGGCTGGGTCTCGCGACCAAGACCGTGCGCAACGTCGTCTCGGCGGTGCACGCCAAGGTCGGCACGGACGACCGCGAGACCCTGCTGGGCCAGGCGCGCAACGCCGGACTGGGCCGTCACTCGTAGGTGCGCGGCGTCCAGACCACCCCGTTCTCGGCGCGGGTCTTCGACGAACCCACGATCAGCAGGCAGCGCATGTCCACGGTCGCCGGATCGAGGGTGCCGAGGGTGACCACGCGGATGTCCTCCTCCGGGCCGCCGACGTCGCGGGCGACGACCACCGGCGTCTCCGGCGCGCGGTGCCGGAGCAGCACTTCACGGGCCTGCGCGAGCTGCGTGGTCCGCGTCCGGGACGCCGGGTTGTACAGCGCGAGCACGAGATCCGCGGCACCCGCCGCGTCGAGCCGCCGTTCGATGATCTCCCACGGCTTGAGCCGGTCGGACAGCGAAAGCACGCAGTAGTCGTGCCCGAGCGGCGCGCCGACCCGGGACGCGGCGGCCTGCGCGGCGGTCACCCCCGGCACGATCCGCACCCGCGTGCCGGCGCCGTGCCCGGCCGCGACCTGCTCCAGCACGGCCGACGCCATGGCGAACACGCCGGGATCGCCCGAGGACACCACCGCGACCTTGGCCCCGTCCGAGGCCAGTTCCAGCGCTTCGACGGCGCGTTCGGCCTCGACCCGGTTACCCGACGCGTGCCGCTGCTGCCCCGCGCGCTGCGGCACTCGCGCGACGTACGGGCCGTAGCCGACGATGTGCTCCGCCGAGGCCAGCTCCCCGGCCGCCTCGGGCGTCAGCCAGTCCGGGCCCGCCGGACCGAGCCCGACGACCACGACTTCGCCGCCGGTGTGCGTTTCCCGCTTCCGGACGACTTCGGGTTCGTCGGCGAGCCGGGACGCGTAGGCGGGGCTGGGCAGCAGCGCCAGCGAGAAGTACGGCACCGACTCGGGGTCGACGTCGGCGAAGGGCTCGACGCGCTGCGCCTGCCAGGTCGCGCGTTCGACGTAGAAGGCGTCGTCCAGCTTCCCGGCCTCGGCCAGCGCCTCCCGGACGTTGCCGAACGTGCGGCCGAGTTTGAGCACCGCCGCGGCCTGCGTGTCGGCCAGCCGCCGCGCGAGTTCCGGCGCGGGCAGCGTCCCCGGCAGGATGGTGAGGACCTCGTCGCGCTGCACCAGTGGACGGCCGAGCACCGACGACGCCGCGCTGACCGACGTCACGCCCGGCACCACGGTCGCCTCGTACCGGTCGGCGAGCCGCTCGTGCATGTACATGTAGGAGCCGTAGAAGAACGGGTCTCCTTCGCAGAGCACGACCACGTCGCGTCCGGCGTCGAGGTGTTCGGCGAGCCGCTTCGCGCTCAGCTCGTAGAAGTCGGCGATCGCGCCCTCGTAACCGCCGGGGTGGTCGGTGGTCTCGGTGGTGACCGGGTAGACCAGCTTCTCCTCGATCTGGCCGTCCCGCAGATACGGTTCGGCGACCGACCGCGCGATGCTCCGGCCGTGGCGCGCGCTGTGATAGGCGATGACGTCGGCCTCGCCGATCAGCCGCGCGGCCTTGACCGTCATCAGTTCCGGGTCGCCCGGCCCGAGCCCGACACCCCAGAGTTTCCCGAGCCCGCTCATTCGACCTCACTCGCCATCGCGTTGATCGCGGCGACGGCCATCGCGCTGCCGCCACGGCGTCCGTGCACCACCAGATACGGCGCGGGTGCCCGCTTCACGAGTTCCACTTTGGACTCCGCGGCGCCGATGAAACCGACCGGGACACCGACGATCGCCGCCGGGGCGCCGACGCCCTCTTCGAGCAGTTCCAGCAGCCGGAACAGCGCGGTCGGCGCGTTGCCGATCGCCACCACGGAACCGGGCAGCTTGTCGCGCCACAGCTCCAGCGCCGCCGCGGACCGGGTGGTGCCCATCCGCTCGGCCAGGCCGGGCACCTTCGGATCGGACAGCGTGCACAGCACCTCGTTGGCGGCAGGCAAACGTTTGCGGGTCACCCCGGAGGCGATCATGTTCGCGTCGCACAGGATCGGCGCGCCCGCTTCGAGGGCGGCGCGGCCGGATTCCACCACGTCCAGGCTGTAGCGGAGATCGTCGACGAGGTCGACCATCCCGCAGGCGTGGATCATCCGCACGGCCAGTACCGCGACGTCGTCGGGGAGGATCGCGAGATCCGCCTCCTCGCGGATGGTGGCGAACGAATGCCGGTAGATCTCGGCCCCGTCGCGGATGTAGTCGATCACTGCTGTCCCTTCTCCGCCAACACTGTCGCCAGCTCGTCGGCCGGGACCCACGTCCCGTCGACCAGATATCCGTCCTCCGCCGCGAGCACGTCGACGTGCTCACCGGCGGGTTTTCCGCATCGCCGCTCACAACCGGCGAAATGCGCCCTCGGCGTGCGGCCGATCCGCGCGGCGTCGGCCCGGACGTCGGCACGCGACTTCGCGCAGCCGGGATGTCCGATGCAGGCGCTGATACCGAGCGACGGCTCACGCGGATCGGTGATCAGGCCGGTGTCCCCGGCCAACTTCCCGAGGACGAGGATCGAACGCCATGGCGTGACCACGGCCTTTCCGGCCTTCGCGATCGCGCGTGCCTGCGCGGAAGTCAGCCGGCCGAGGGGCGGGGCGACCCCGACGGCGCCGTCGCCGATCGGCCCGATGGGCAGGCCGGGCTTCGTCGCGAAGGTCTCCGGTTCGACTCGCTTGCCTGAGACGCCACGCAGCAGCGCGTCCGTGCCGGTGAGTTCGCTGACTCGCCAGGCCGTGCCTCTGATCTGAAGGAAGGTCCGCGCGACCGAGATCAAGGCTTCGACGGCGTGCTCCTCGGTGACGCGCAGGCCGGTGTCGGCGCCGTCGAGCAGCAGCGCGCCGTCACGCCAGCAGGCGTCGGCGCCCTCCCCCGCGACGTCGCCCTGGCCGCCGTCGAGGGCGAAGAGGAAGCGCCCGGGGAGTCCGGCCAGCTCGGGGGCCGCGCACAGGGCCTGGTCGAGGGCGGGCGCGAGGCGTCGGGCGACGTCGCTCAGTGGCGACGCGAGGATGTTGCGCACGCGTTCGTGCGACGGCGCGGGCAGGAGCCCGGCCGCGGAGAGCCTGGCCGCGAGACCGGGCCGGGTGACCCCGCGAAGCTGGACGTTGCCGCGGGAGGTCAGGTGAAGCGCCCCGTCGCCGAGGTCGTCGGCGGCGTCGGCGAGGGCCCTGAGCTGGGCCTGGGTGATGGCACCACCGGGAAGGCGGACGCGCGCGAGCGGTCCGTCGGCGGCGTCGTGGGTGGCGAAAACGCCGGGGCACGCGTCGGCTCGGACACGTGCGCTCGTGGACATGCGCTCACTGTAGATGCCTCAGTTCGGCGTTAGCACCACTCGGATCTTATGTAGTAGGTGTGCTACATTCGGTCGCAGCACTGAGATGGGGGTGACCAATGAGAGATCCACAGGACGTGATGATCTCCGTCAAAGATCTGCGGATGCGGTACGGAACGAACGACGTCCTCCACGGGGTGGACTTCACCGCGCACCGAGGAGAGGTGATCTGCCTGCTCGGGCCGAACGGGGCGGGCAAGACCACGACGATCGAGATCCTCGAAGGCTTCCGGATGCGTTCGGAAGGCGAGGTCAGCGTGCTGGGCATCGACCCGGCGAACGCGGACGAGAACTGGAGGGCGCGGCTGGGGGTCGTCCTCCAGGCCTGGCGCGACCACGCGAAATGGCGGGTGCGCGAGCTGCTGGAGCACCTGGGCGGCTACTACGCGCCGTACTCCACCGATCGCATCAAGCGGCCGTGGGATCCGGACGAACTGATCGCCGCCGTCGGGCTGGCCCGGCACGCGGACAAGAGGATCCGGATGCTGTCAGGCGGGCAACGGCGCCGTCTCGACGTCGCGATCGGCATCGTCGGCCGTCCGGAACTGCTGTTCCTCGACGAACCGACCGCCGGACTGGACCCGGAGGCGCGGCGCGAGTTCCACGACCTCGTGCACCGGCTGACCGATGACGACGACACGACGATCCTGCTGACCACGCACGACCTCGACGAGGCCGAGAAGCTGGCCGACCGGATCCTCATCCTGAACCACGGCCGCATCGTCGCCGACGGTTCGGCCGACGCGCTGAGCAGGCAGATCGCCGGCGAGGCCGAGGTGCGCTGGACCCTGGACGGCCAGCGGTTCGTGCACTCCACGACGGAATCGACGAAGTACGTGCACGAACTGTTCAAACAGCACGGGGACGCCATCGGCGACCTGGAGGTCCGGCGGGCGTCGCTC
This sequence comes from Amycolatopsis orientalis DSM 40040 = KCTC 9412, assembly GCF_000478275.1. Classification (GTDB taxonomy): domain Bacteria; phylum Actinomycetota; class Actinomycetes; order Mycobacteriales; family Pseudonocardiaceae; genus Amycolatopsis; species Amycolatopsis orientalis. Next base: position 90,256 of record NZ_ASJB01000004.1, on the reverse strand, counting down.
GAAGACACCTACATGACCCTGGTCCGCAAGGCCGAGACCCCGCTCGTGGAGGTGGGTGCGCGATGAACGCGATCCAGCACAGCGTCCGGATGGGTGTCAGACGGGGCTTCCTGGAGTCGCGGCAGACCCTGACCGACCGCGAGGACCTGTTCAACTACTTCGTCTTCCCGGTGATCTTCGTGGTCGTCATGTTCTTCATGCGCGACTCGAAACTGCCGGGCGTGGAATTCTCGCTCGGCGCCGCCACCGTGCCGAGCGTGCTGGGCGCGTCGATCGTGTTCAGCGGCATGCTCGGGATGGCGGGCGTCCTCGCCGTCGAACGCGAGGACGGCACGCTCCTGCGTGCCAAGGCCACCCCGAACGGGATGATGGGCTACCTCGTCGGCAAGGTCGTCACGATCTCCATCAGCACCGTCATCGGGATCCTGCTGGTCCTGATCCCCGGCCTGTTCCTGTTCGACGGCATCGCGCCCGGCGGCTGGACGTCATGGCTCGGCCTGCTGTGGGTGCTGGCACTCGGCCTGCTCGCGACCATGCCGATCGGCGCCATCTTCGGCTCACTGACCACGAACGCGCGCAGCATCGGCCTGATCATGCTGCCCACCTTGGGAATCGGCGCGATCTCCGGCATCTTCTACCCGATCACCAGCCTGCCCGAATGGCTACAGGGCATCGGACAGGTGTTCCCGATGTACTGGCTCGGCCTCGGCATGCGATCGGCGCTGCTGCCGGACTCGACAGTGATGATCGAGATCGGGCAGTCGTGGCGGCCATGGGAGACCCTCGGTGTCCTGGCCGTATGGGCCGTGATCGGATTGACGCTGGCCCCGGTCGTCCTGCGGCGCATGGCGCGGCGCGAGTCCGGGTCCTCGGTGGCGGCACGACGCGAAAAGGCGATGCAGCGAATTGGTTAGCTCATGAGCGAGGTCGTTTACAACCGGATCGCGATGTTACGGGCGGAGCGGGGCATCTCCCGCCGCGAACTCGCCGATGCGCTGGGCGTGCATTACCAGACCATCGGCTACCTCGAACGCGGCGAGTACAGCCCGAGTCTCTATCTCGCCCTGCGGATCGCGGAGTTCTTCGAGGTGGCGGTGGAGATCATCTTCTCCACCGCCCCTTTCCCACGCATCGGGGACTCCTCTTCGGAACGGTCAGCGTGACTTCCGCATTTAGCCGACTAAACGCGCCTCCCGGAAAGCAATTAGTCGGCTGAGTGCGGGTCAGGGTTAGCGGCTGTGGACGGTGCCGATCTGGCTCCGCCGGAGATCCGGGCCGCTGAACTTGTCGGCGACCGCGTGCAGGATCGTGGTCATCGCGAGGGCCGCGGGCGTGGGCTCGCGGCTTTCGGTGCGGGCGAGGAGGATCCGCCGGGTCGGTGCGGGCACGTCGGTGCCGAAGGGGACCAGGCGGACGTCGTTGCGCCGGTTGGTGAGGGCCAGGCGCGGGGCGATGGCGATACCGAGTCCGGCGGCGACCATCGCCTGCGCTTCCTGGTAGTCGTGCGATTCGTAGGCGATGGTCGGTTCGAAGCCGGCGAGGCGGCAGCTGCGGCGCAGCACCTCCGCCACGGGATGGTTGTCCGCGCGGATGATCCAATCCTGCCCGGCCAGCGCGGTGAGGCTCACTTCGGTCTGTTCGAGCAGCTCGGAGTTGGCGGGCACGACGAGCACGGTGGGGTCGTCCAGCAGATGGGTGACGGTCAGCTGGTCGTCGTCGACCCGACTCCAGTGGTAGTCCCACAGCAGCGCCAGCTCGATCTCGCCGGTGTGCAGGAGTTCGAGCAGCTGGGCCAGCATCGCCGACCGGACGGCCGCGCGGACGCCGGGGTACTTCCGGGAGAACCGGGTCAGCGCCAGCGGCAGCAGGCTCGCGCTGACCGTCGGGAAGGAACCGAGCCGGAGCGTGCCCCGGTCGAGGCGGGCGAACACGTCCAGGTCCGCTTGCGCGGCGCTCAGCTGACGACGGATCGCCCGGCCGCGTTCGGCGAGCGCCAGGCCGGCGTCCGTCAGCCGGACCCCGCGGGGCAGGCGCTCCAGAAGTGGCTGTCCGGCCTCCGCCTCAAGCCGGGACATCTGCTGCGACGCGGCCGAGGTGGTCATGCCGATCGCCTCGGCCGCGCCGGTGAGGGAACCGTGGGTGGCGACCTCGGCGAGGAGCAGGATCCGGCGCACTTCGAGCATCGATCGGACCTCCGACGGCTGAGACGGGTTTAGCTGAGCTTAAGCCAGTGTAAGAGAACGAGCATTGTGCTCAACTCTCGGCGGAGCGAAGGTGACCTCAGTCCTAGCGAGAGTGAGGTACCCGGAGTGCACGTTCCCGCGACGCTCGTGCGTGGCGGCACCAGCAAATGCTGGCTGTTCGACCAGCGCGACGTTCCCCCCACCCTCGACGGCATCGAGGAACTGCTCGTCAACGCCTACGGGGCCGACGATCCGGTGCACTTGAACGGCGTCGGCGGAGCCACGCCGACGACCTCGAAGGCCGCCGTCGTGCGTCCCGGCGACACGGACGGCATCGACGTCGAGTATCTCTTCGGGCAGGTCGGGATCGGTGTGCCCAAAGTGGAATGGGGCAGCAACTGCGGCAACTGCGCGACCGCCATCGCCCTGTGGGCGGTCACCCGCGGCCTCCTGCCGATCACCGGCGACCGCACCACCGTCGTCCTGCGCAACCTCAACACCGGCGCGGTGCTCGAGGCCATTGTGGACACCCAGGGCGGCGTCGTACCCGAGTTCGGCACCGTGACCGTGCCGGGCACCCGCGCCGGCGGGGTCGCGGTCGGCCTGACGTTCCTCGATCCGGCCGGGGGAACGACCGGTTCGCTGCTGCCCACCGGGGTCCCCGTCGAAGAAATCGAAGCGGAGGGCCGCCACGCCCGCGTGACCCTGCTCGACGCCGGGGCACCGATGGCCCTCGTCGACGCCTCTTCGGTGGGCCGCGGCGGCGCGGAGTCCGTTGTGGACATTCGTGCCGAGGTGCCGTGGTTGAGATCGGTCAGGCGGATCGCGGCGCTCCGGATGGGGCTCGAGCCCTCGGACGCGGTCCCCAAGGTCGGTCTCGTCGGCGAACCCGTCGGCTACGTGAGTACCACCGGCGAGCCGATCGCCGCCGGGGATTACGACGTGTCGGTGCGCATGCTCTCGATGAACAGCCCGCATCCGGCGATCGGCCTCACCTCGGCGGTCGGGATCGCCGTGGCCAACCTGCTCGGCGATTCCGTTGTCGGCGCGCACTCCGGCGCGGTGGGCGGGGAACGCCTGCGCATCGGGACCCCGGCGGGTGTCGTCGAGGTCGTCAGCACCGGGATCGGCGACGGACGGCCTCGACGGGTCACCGTCCGCCGCGCCGCCCGTGTCCTCTGCGACGCCTCGATCCTCGTCCCGGAACCGCTCGCGATCCGGCGTCACGCACTCCCCACCGCCTCGCGCGGTTAGCCTGTCCACTCCTCTCCCTCAAGGACAAAGATGTCTCCTGAGCTGATTTCCCTCGGCGCCCTCGCCGTGATGTTCCTCGTCGGGACGCTGCTCCCGATCAACATCGGCATCCTCGCCTTCGTGGCCGCGTTCGTGATCGGCACGGCGTCGCTGGGACTGGACGAGGCCCAGATCTTCGAAGGATTCCCGGTTTCGCTGTTCGTGACGATCGTCGGCGTCACGTACCTGTTCTCCATCGCGCAGCGCAACGGGACCATCGACCTCATCGTGAGCTACGGCGTCCGCCTCGTGCGCGGCAAGGTCACCCTCATCCCGTGGGTGCTCTTCGCCGTCGCCGCCGTGTTGACCGCGTTCGGCACCTTCACCCCCGCCGCGGTCGCCCTGCTGGTCCCCATCGGCATGAACATCGCGTTCCGGCACCGGCTGAGCCCGCTGATGATGGGCATGATGATCATCTGCGGCGGGCACGCGGGCGCGTTCTCCCCGATCGCGGTCTCCGGGGTCCTGGTGAACGGGATGATCGCGGACACCCCGCTGGACGTGCCGCCCTCGGTGTTGTTGTTCCTCGCCAGCTTCGGGTTCAACGTGCTGCTCTCGGTGGCGACATTCCTGTTGCTGCGCAACAAGGTGCAGCCCGAACCGGCCGCCGGGGACGCCGTCGGTGCCGACGAACCGGCACCCGGCGGGGTCACCTGGCGACAGTGGCTCACCCTGGCACTGCTCGGCGGGCTCATCGTCGGCGCGCTCGGCTTCCACCTGCAGATCGGCTTCCTCGCCCTGGCGGCGGGTGCCCTGCTCGCGCTGGTCGACATGAAGAACCAGGCGAAGGCCGTCGACGGCATCAGCTGGTCGACCATCCTGCTCGTCGCCGGCATGGTCACCTACGTGGGCATCCTGGAGAAGGCGGGCACGATCGACGCCATCTCGGAACACGCCGCCGTGGTCGGCGCGCCCCTGCTCGTCGCGCTCCTCCTCTGTCTCACTGTCGCGATCACCTCGGCGTTCGCCTCGTCCACCGCGATCCTCACCGCCATCATCCCGATCGCGGTGCCCCTGCTGCTGTCGAGCCAGCTCAGCGCCGCGGGCCTGGTCGCGGCGTTGTCGATCTCGACCACCATCGTCGACGTCTCGCCGTTCTCCACCAACGGCGCCCTCGTGCTCAGCAACGCCAAGGGCGTGGACCGGCAGCGCTTCTACCGGCAGGTGATCGGCTACACCTGCGCGATCGTGGGCTTCGGCCCGGCCCTGGCCTGGGGTGTGCTCGTCCTGCCCGGCGCGTTCTAGCCACCCCTGATGGGCACATCACCTTGACGCCGGGCCGGGCCGCCCGGAGAGTGGGCTGGAACCCACGCGTCGGCAGGTGGAGGAACCCGGTGAGAGTCCGGGGCGGTCCCGCCACTGTCACCCCTCACAGGCACGAGAGGGGGAGCCAGGAACTCCCGCCGGCGCGACCGCACGACCCGGGGCGCGGACACCCCGAGTGAGGACTGCCGTGATCCTGCTTCTGTCCACTTCGGACACCGACCTGCTCAGCGCCCGTTCCAGCGAAGGCGACTACCGGCTGGCCAACCCGGCCCGGCTCGACCTCGCCGAACTGCCCGCCCTGCTCGACGGCGCCCAGATCGTCGTCGTCCGGATCCTCGGGTCCGAGCGCAGCTGGCAGGAAGGGCTCGACACGGTCCGCGCGAGCGGCGCGCACGTGGTCGTCCTCGGTGGCGAGCAGACCCCGGACGCGCAGCTCATGAAGCTGTCCACGGTCCCGGCGGGCACGGCGGCGGAGGCGCACGCGTACCTCGCGCAGGGCGGCCCGGCCAACCTCACCCAGCTGTACCGGTTCCTCAGCGACACGCTCCTGCTCACCGGCGACGGCTTCGAGCCGCCCGCCGTGCAGCCCCTCTGGGGTGTCCTGGAGCGCGAGCCCAAGAACACCGAGGGTCCGGTCATCGCGATCCTCTACTACCGGGCACATCACCTGTCCGGCAACACCGAGTTCGTCCGCTCCCTCTCCGACGCCATCGAGGACGCCGGGGGCCGCGCGCTCCCGATCCACTGCGCGTCCCTGCGCACACGCGAGCCGGAGATGATGGCCGAACTGGCCAAGGCCGACGCGCTCCTCGTCACCGTGCTGGCCGCCGGGGGCACCCGGCCGTCCGAGGTCGGCGCCGGTGGCGACGACGAGGCATGGGACGTCTCCGAGATGGCCGCCCTCGACATCCCGATCCTCCAGGCCCTCTGCCTCACCAGCGACCGCGAGACCTGGTCGGCGAACGACGACGGCCTCTCGCCGCTCGACGCCGGGAACCAGATGGCCGTCCCCGAGTTCGACGGGCGGCTGATCACCGTCCCGTTCTCGTTCAAGGAGATCGACGACGACGGCCTCCCGAAGTACGTGCCGGACGCCGAACGCGCGTCCCGGGTCGCCAAGATCGCGCTGGCCCACGCCAGGCTGCGCCACACGCCGCCGCCGGAACGCCGTATCGCGCTGATGCTCTCCGCGTACCCGACCAAGCATTCCCGCGTCGGCAACGCCGTCGGCCTCGACACGCCCGCGTCCGCGATCGCCCTGCTGCGCCGCATGCGCGAGCAGGGGTACGACCTCGGCGAGGACCCGTTCCCCGGCGTCGAGCCCACCGGCACCGACCAACCCGACGGTGACGCGCTGATCCACGCGCTCATCGCGGCGGGCGGGCAGGATCCGGAGTGGCTGACCGAGGAGCAGCTGTCCGGCAACCCGATCCGCGTCCCCGCCGACAAGTACCGCGAATGGTTCGCCGAGCTGCCCGCGGAACTGCGTGAGGGCATGGAGGAGCACTGGGGCCCCGCCCCCGGTGAGCTTTACGTCGACAGATCTCTCGACACAGCGGGCGACATCGTGCTCGCGTCGCTCCAGTCCGGCAACGTCATCCTGATGATCCAGCCGCCCCGCGGCTTCGGCGAGAACCCGGTGGCGATCTACCACAACCCGGACCTCCCGCCGAGCCACCATTATCTGGCCGCCTACCGGTGGCTGGAGGAGGAGTTCGGCGCGCACGCCGTCGTCCACCTCGGCAAGCACGGTTCGCTGGAATGGCTCCCCGGCAAGACGGCCGGCCTTTCGGACTCCTGCGCGCCGGACGCCGTCCTCGGCAACCTGCCGCTGATCTACCCGTTCCTGATCAACGATCCCGGCGAGGGCGCGCAGGCGAAACGGCGCGCGCACGCGACCATCGTCGACCACCTGATCCCGCCGATGGCCCGCGCCGAAAGCTACGGCGACATGGCCCGGCTGGAGCAGCTCCTCGACGAGCACGCCAACATCGCCGCGATGGACCCGGCGAAACTGCCCGCGGTCCGCGCGCAGATCTGGACGCTGATCCAGGCCGCGAAGCTCGACCACGATCTCGGCGTCGAGGAACGTCCGCACGACGCGGAATTCGACGACTTCCTGCTGCACATCGACGGCTGGCTGTGCGAGGTCAAGGACGCCCAGATCCGCGACGGCCTGCACATCCTCGGTGTCGCGCCGGAAGGCGAGGCGCGGATCAACCTCGTGCTCGCGATGCTGCGGGCCCAGCAGATGTGGGGCGGCAAACAGGGCGCCGTACCCGGACTCCGCTCCGCCTTGGGGCTCAAGGAGAACAGCGACGCACCACTGTCCGAAGTGGACGCGATCGAACAGACGGCACGGTCGCTCGTCGAGGCGATGGAGGCCAGGGACTGGTCTCCCGCCGCCGTCGCCGAGGTCGTCGCCGACGTGCCGGAGCACCAGGACGTCGCCCGGGTGCTCACCTTCGCCGCCACCGAGATCGTGCCGCGACTGGCGGGCACCGGCGCCGAGATCGACGCCGTGCTCCACGCCCTCGACGGCGGTTACATCCCGGCGGGCCCCAGCGGTTCCCCGCTGCGCGGCCTGATCAACGTGCTGCCCACCGGCCGCAACTTCTACACCGTCGACCCGAAGGCCATCCCGAGCCGCCTCGCCTGGGAGACCGGGCAGGCGCTCGCCGATTCGCTTCTCCGGCGATACCGCGAGGACACCGGGGATTGGCCGCGCTCGGTCGGCCTTTCGGTGTGGGGCACGTCCGCCATGCGCACCTCGGGCGACGACGCCGCGGAAGTCCTTGCCCTGCTGGGTGTCCAGCCGGTCTGGGACGAGGCGTCACGCCGGGTCACCGGGATCGAAGCCATCCCGCTCGCCGAACTGGGCCGTCCGCGCATCGACGTCACCGTGCGGATCAGCGGGTTCTTCCGCGATGCCTTCCCGCACGTGATCGCACTGCTGGATGACGCCGTGCGGCTCGTCGCGAACCTGGACGAGCCGGACGAGCAGAACTTCGTCCGCGCCCACACCCGCGCGGATCTCGCCGCGCACGGGGATGAGCGCCGCGCCACCACGCGGATCTTCGGTTCCAAGCCCGGCGCGTACGGCGCGGGCCTGCTGCCGCTGATGGACTCCGGGAACTGGCGTGACGACAAGGATCTCGCCGAGGTCTACGCGGTGTGGGGCGGTTTCGCCTACGGCCGTGACCTCGACGGCAGGCCCGCGCGCGAGGACATGGAGAACTCGTACAAGCGGATCGTGGTCGCGGCCAAGAACACCGACACCCGCGAGCACGACATCGCCGACTCCGACGACTACTTCCAGTACCACGGCGGGATGATCGCGACGGTCCGCGCGCTGACCGGGACGGCGCCCGCCTCGTACGTCGGCGACAGCACCACCCCGGACGCGGTCCGCACCCGCACCCTCGGTGAGGAGACCGCCCGTGTCTTCCGTGCCCGTGTGGTCAATCCGCGTTGGCTGGCCGCGATGCGCAAGCACGGTTACAAGGGCGCCTTCGAGCTGGCGGCGACGGTCGACTACCTGTTCGGTTTCGACGCCACCGCCGGGGTGGTCGGCGACTGGATGTACGAGAAGCTCACCGAGTCCTACGTGCTCGACGAGGTCAACCAGGAGTTCCTGCGCCAGGCCAATCCGTGGGCGCTGCGCGGCATCATCGAGCGCCTCGACGAGGCGGCCGACCGGGGACTCTGGGCGGAGCCGGACGCCGATCTTTTGGCTCAGCTGCGTGAGGTCTACCTCTCACTGGAGGGCGACCTCGAGTCCTGACGTCACCCGCTGGAGCAGCGCCATGGCCCGCCCGGCGGTACCACTGTCGTATGCGCAGAACTTAGCGTGACAAGGGCGGTGGGACGTCAAGGATCGGGAGGACAGCCATGATCAAGCGTCTGTTGAAGGTCGTGCTTCGCCACGGTTGCTGCTCGGCGTGCACCGGTCTGGGCTGCGGCTGCTGCGACGCCTGCAAGTAAGTTCAGGGGTGGACACCCGGGATATGGGTGTTCGCGCGGCGGACGTCGGCGGCGAGGGCTGGTACCTCGATCACCCGGCGTCCGGCCGCTTCCAGCGTTTCGGCGCCGACGCAGTCGACGAACACCGACGGCTCACGCCAGGCGAACACGACTCGGGGAAGGCCGGCGTCGAGGATGAGCTGGGTGCAGCTTCGCGGATGTGACGTCCGCGAGCTGCACGGCTCCAACGACGTGTACATCGTCGCCTCCGCCAGCCGCGGGTCACCGGATTCGAGCTTCGCGAGCGCGGCTTCTTCCGCGTGGTTGGCGGGATCGCCGTCCCCCGAGTAGCCGGTGGAGATCACCTCGCCGTCGGCGTCGGTGATGACCGCGCCGACGCGGAATGTCCTCGGCGGGCAAAGATCCGCCAGTGCGATGGCCTCGCGCAGCCGCAGAATGTCCACTTCGGACGGTTCCGGGGTCGCGTGGTACTCCAGGACGGCAACATCGCCCAACCGGCTGCTTTTGATCAGGTTCAGCCCGCGCGGGAAGGCACCGGGCCCGGTGAACCTCGGCGCGCACGGATCACCGACGAAGAACGGCGCGATCGCCAGATGCAGCTCGTCGACGAGTCCCTCGGTGAGGAACTGGGTGTGGATCGCGCCGCCGCCTTCGACCATCAGCCGCCGCACGCCGCGAGTGGAGAGATCCGCCAGCATCTCGCGCAGGCCCGTCAGTTCGACCACGGTCGCCTTCACGCCCGTGACGACGCCGGGCGGCGCGTAAACCAGCTTTTCGGCGTCGCCGAGGGTGAAGAACCGGGCCGCCGGATCGAGTGAACCACTGCGCGTCAGCGTGACCTTGACCGGTTGTTCCGGCCGTCCGGCGGCGACGCGCTCACGCACCAGCTCCGGCGAGCGGACCAGCAGCCTGGGATTGTCGGCGCGGACCGTGTTCGCGCCGACCAGGATCGCGTCGGACGCCGCCCGCAGACCGTCCACCCTGGCCCAGTCGTCCTCGTTGGACAGCATCAGCCGGGTGTCGGTCGCGTCGTCGAGGTAACCGTCCAGCGAGACCGCGGCGGACAGCAGGACGTGGGGGCGTTCGCTCACGTCGTCAGTATGCCCTCGTGGGTCGCCGCGGTGACGGACCGCCTCTCGGGGCGGTGGGTCTGTGCCAGGTCCTCCGTTGCCGAATTCCGGCAATACGTGACGCTCTGGCCCCAAGGGCAGCGCTCAAGAAATCCTGTCCGCGCGCACCGCTTACCACTATCGGGCGAACATCGCCAAGCGCGCATCCCAGATTTCCCTTGCCACGAACAGAATTACCGAATATCGGCAACTGTGGCGGCAGTCGAATGATCCAGAACTGTCGGTGGAGGGTCGTAGGTTGATCGGGTGGAAAATTACCGAGCCACCGCAGTGGCGCTACTCGAGGAAATCACCGCCCCCGACAATCTGAAGGCCATCAATACCGCCGCGGATTCGTTGGACGACAACGAATCCGTCGCCCTCGCGAAAGCGGCGTCAGCGGGGATCGCCCGCCTGGAAGCGATCCGTTACCGTGCCCTTTCCCAGCTGAATCGACATCGCGAAGGCGCGCGTAGCGTCGCCCAGGAGGTCGCGTTCGCCCTGTCGGTGGGCGACAGGTACGCGGCCGGGCTGGTCGCCGCCGCCGACGCGTTGACCACCAGGTTGCCCCGCACCCTGGGTTTGATGGACAAGGGCAAGGTGGACGGGTTCGGCGCGATGAAAGTCGTGACGGCCACAGCGTGGCTGTCCGACGAAAACGCGCTCGCCGCCGACGCCTTGTTGGAAGACCGATTACCCGGCAAGAATGCCGAACAGATCCGCAAAGCGGCGAACCACGCGGCGGCGACCGTCGATCGTGAGGGCGCGGGCAAGCGTTGCGAGCGGGCCCGCGAAGGCCGCCGGCTCGTGGTGAGTCAGGGTGAGGCGGGCGTGGCCTCGCTGGAGATCGAGGACGGCCCGGTGGAGAAGGTCACCGCCGCCTACAACCGGATCGACCGGGAGGCCCGCGCGCTCAAGACCGGCGACGAGACCCGCACTTTGGATCAGCTTCGCGCCGATGTCGCTCTCGACCTCCTGTTGGGCGGCAGCGGCGGGAAAAGTGAACGCGCCGAAGTATTCCTTTATCTGGACCTCTTCACCTACCTCGGACTCAACGACGCCCCGGCGGAAATGGCCGGGCACGGCCAAATCCCGGCGTCGCTGGCGCGGCACATCGCGAGCGGACCCGACACGGTGCTGCGGCGGATCATCACCGACCCGCTGTCAGGTCAGGTCGCGGATCTCGGCCGGGACCGGTATCGCCCGACGGCCGGTCTTGACGAGTTCCTCCGGGTCCGCGACCGCGAATGCCGCAGACCTGGGTGTCACCGGCCCGCTCAGGCCTGCGATCTCGACCACTCCATCCCATGGCAGTTCCAGGGGCACACCGACGCCGGCGACCTCATCGCCTTCTGCCGCCGCGACCATCGGCTCAAGGACGAACCCGGGTGGATCTACCGGCTGGCACCGGACGGGACCCTGACGATCACCACACCGACCGGCCAAACCTACGACAGCACGCCACCTCCTCTGCACACGCCTCGTACCGGGGAAGCACCGTTCTGACCCGGTTGCCGCGAAACGGCAACCGGCACGAACCATACGAACCGTATTCGCCCCCAGCGAGACCGCGGCGGACGACAGCATGCCTCGCAATCTAACGCAAAAGGAGTTGCGTTAGTTCGCGACGGTCGGTTAGCCTGGTCCCATGATCTTGTGAGACGAACCTGCGCCCCCATCCACCTCCTTCGCAGGGAGTCTCATGTCTTCTTCCTTGACGCTTTCCGACGTCACCTTCACCTGGCCCGATGGCGCCCCGGCGTTCGAGCGCCTCTCGCTCACCATCGGCACCGGCCGTACCGGCCTGGTGGGCACCAACGGTTCCGGTAAATCCACGCTGCTCCGGCTGCTCACCGGCGACCTGCGGGCCTCCTCGGGCTCCATCACCGCACCGGGCGAGCTCGGCTACCTGCCGCAGAATCTCGTCCTGGACACCGACCGCCGCGTTGATGACGTCCTGGGCGTCACCGCGATCCGCGCGGCGATCAAGGCCGTCGAAAACGGCGATGTCACCGAGGAGCATTTCGCCCTCGTCGGCGACAACTGGGACGTCGAGGAGCGCATCCACGCGATCCTCGACAGGCTCGGCCTGGGTGCCATCCGGCTGGACCAGCGGGCCGGGGAACTGTCCGGCGGCGAAATCACGCTGCTCGGGCTGGCCGCCCTGCTCCTGCGCCGTCCGTCCGCGCTGCTGCTCGACGAGCCCACGAACAATCTCGACCTCCGGGCACGCGAACTCGTGCACCGCGAGGTGGAGGGCTGGGGCGGGATCCTCGTGGTCGTCTCGCACGATCGCGAACTGCTCCAGCTGGTCGACCGGATCGCCGAGGTCCGCGACCACGAAGTGACACTGTACGGCGGGAACCTCACCGACTACGAACACGCCGTCGAGGTCGCGCAGGAAGCCGCGCGGCGGCACCTCAGGGCGGCGGAATCGGACGTCAGACGGCAGAAGCGGGAGCTGATCGAAGCAGGGACCAAACTCGCCCGGCGCGCCCGCTACGGCCAGCAGATGTGGGACCGGAAACGCGAACCCAAAGTCCGGATGCGCAAACGCCAGGAGGACGCGCAGATCGCCGCGGGCAAGTACCGGAACCTGCACACCGACCGGCTCGAAACCGCCGTCGAGACGCTGAAAGCCGCGGAAGGGCTGGTGCGCGAGGACGCCGAGATCCGCGTCGAACTGCCGGAGACCACGGTCCCCCGTGGCACGGACGTGCTCCGGATCGACGCCGTGCCCCGGTTCGGCCCGGCGGTGGACCTGCACGTCATGGGGCCCGAACGGATCGCGCTCGTCGGTCCCAACGGGTCGGGCAAGACCACCCTGCTCCGCACGATCACCGGCGAACTCCCGCCGAAGTCGGGCGACGTGGGGCTGTTCGTCCCCGCCAGGCTGCTCCCCCAGCGGCTCGACATCCTCGACGACACGCTGTCCATTGTGGACAACGTGCGGCTGGTCGCGCCGTCGCTCACCGACAACGAGATCCGCGCCAGACTGGCACGGTTCCTGTTCCGGGGCACGGCGGCCGAACGCACGGTGGCGTCGCTGTCCGGCGGGGAACGGTTCCGCGCCGCGCTGGCGACGTTGCTGCTGACCGAGCCCACGCCGCGGCTGTTGTTGCTCGACGAGCCGACCAACAACCTCGACCTGGCGAGCGTGCGGCGGCTCACCGAGGCGCTCCTGGCCTACCGGGGCGCGCTGATCGTGGCGAGCCACGACCGGCCGTTCCTGGCCGACATCGGCATCACCCGGAGGGTGCCTCTCGTCAGGCGTCGAAATCCACAGTGACGGCCTCGGAGATCGGCACCGACTGGCAGGTGAGCACGAAACCGGCGTCGACCTCGGCCTTCTCCAGGGCGAAGTTACGCCGCATGTCCACCTTGCCGTCGCAGATCTTCGCCCGGCAGGTGCCGCACACCCCGCCCTTGCAGGCGAACGGCAGATCCGGCCGGTACTTCTGCGCGCCGTCGAGCAAAGAGGAGCTGCGCGGCAGCGTCATCGTCGTCGACCGGCCGTCGAGGACCAGCGTGACCTCGCTGGACGACCCCACGACGGCCGGATCGACGTGATGCACCGGCTCCGGCGGAGTGTCCACATAGAACAGTTCCTGGTGGACGCGCTCATCGGGAACATCAAGAGAGCGCAACAATTCCTGCGCGCCGGTCACCATCTCGAACGGACCGCACAGCCACCAATGCGCGACGTCCCCGGGCGGGATCAGCACGGTGCACAGGCGCCGCAGCTTCTCGGCGTCGAGGCGGCCGGTGAACAGTTCGGCCTCACGCGGCTCACGGGAGAGCACGTGCACGAGTTCGAGCCGCGCCGGGTAGCGGTCCTTCAGGTCGGCGAGGTCGTCGGCGAACATGACGGTGTCCGTGCGCCGGTTGCCGTAGAGCACGGTCACCGTCGCGTCGGAATCGGCGAGCAGCGAAGAGGCGATCGACAGCACCGGCGTGATCCCGGAGCCGGCCGCGATCAGCACGTGATGCCCGGCGGCCGCCATATCAGGAGTGAAGTTGCCGGTCGGCGCGGCGACCTCGACCTCGTCGCCGGGGCGCACGTCACGCACAAGCCACGACGAGAACAGCCCGCCCGGTACCTCCCGGACGCCGACGCGCGGCGCCGCACCGGCGGGCGCGCAGATCGAGTACGAGCGGCGCTCGTCCCGGCCGTCGATCACGCGGCGCAGGGTCAGCGACTGGCCGGGCTTGAACCGGAAGGTTTCGGCGAGGTCTTCGGGTACGCCGAAGGTCACCGCGACGGCGTCGTCGCACAGGCGCTGGACATCAGCCACCTTCAGGGTGTGGAACCCGGTGCGGCGCAGGGTGGACGCGGTCACGCTAGATCTCCTTGACGTGTTCGAACGGTTCGAGACAGAACCGGCAGCGGCGCAGGGCCTTGCACGCCGTCGCGCTGAACCGGGACTGCTCCTCGGTGTCCGTGGAACCGCAGTGCGGGCAGCGGACCGACGACATCGGCGGGCTCAACGTGAGCGGGATCGGGCCGGTCCGCCGCGGCGCGGCCCCCGGCGGCGCGATCCCGGCCTCGGCCAGTTTCCGCTTGCCGTCCTCGGTGATCCAGTCGGTGGACCAGGCGGGCTGGAGCACCGTGCGGACCTCGACCTCGCCGTAGCCCGCGCCGGTGAGCGCGTGCACGAGATCGTCGCGCATGGTGTCCATCGCCGGGCAGCCGGTGTAGGTCGGGGTGATCGCGACGACCACCCGACCGCCGGATTCGGACACCTCACGCAGCACGCCGAGGTCGGCGAGGGTGAGCATCGGCAGTTCCGGATCGGTCACCGTGGCCGCCACGGCATACGCGGTCACCATGTCGCCTCCGGATGTTCCCTGGCGACGCTCTGCAGTTCGGCCAGCAGGAAACCCATCCGCTCGGTGTGCACGCCGTCGCGGCCCATCCGGCCGGAGACCCCGGCGATGGCGCCGGCCTCGGGCCGCGTCAGCTTCGCGGCGGCCAGCACCTGGTCGAGGACCGCGTCGAATTCCGGCCGCAGCGAGGGCGAGTCGACGAACTCGTCCTGGTGTGCGACGAAAAGCTCGTCGACGTAAGGCCAGACGGCGTCCAGGCCCTCCTGCATCCGCTCGTGGGACAGCTCGGTGCCGTCGCCGAGGCGCACGGTCCACTGTGCCGCGTAGTCGCGGTGGTAGGCGACCTCCTTGACACCCTTGTCCGCGATGGCCGCGAGCACCGGGTCCACACTGGACTGAAGCCGCTGCAAGAGCGCCAGCCGCCAGATCGAGAAGACCAGCAGCCGCGCGATCAGATGCCCGAAATGGCCGCCGTCGAGTTCGGCGAGCCGGACGTTGCGGTACTCCTGCTCGCTCCGGAAGAAGGCGTAGGAGTCCTCGGTGCGCTCGCTGCCGTCGGCCTTGCCCGCACGGGCCAGCAGCAGCCGGGCCTGGCCGAGCAGGTCGAGCGCGATGTTCGCGATCGCGACCTCGTCCTCGAGTTCGGGCGCGTTCGTGCACCACTCCTGCAGCCGGTGCGAGAAGATCAGCGCGTCGTCGCCGAGCATCAGGCAGTAGGCGGCCAGCCGGTCACCGTCCACACCGGACGGAACCGTGGTGTCCACACCGGACAGCGGGTCCTCGAAACCGGTCCCGAAGGCCCAGCGGGAGTCGTTCTCCTCGGTGATCGCCTCGTAGGCGTTGTCGAAACTCATGTCAGATGTGCGGAACGTTGTCGGGGATGTCGTAGAACGTCGGGTGCCGGTACACCTTGTCGCCGCTGGGCGCGAAGAACGGGTCCTTCTCGTCCGGCGAGGACGCCGTGATGGCGCTCGCCCGCACGACCCAGATCGACACGCCCTCGTTGCGGCGGGTGTACAGATCCCGCGCGTGATGCAGCGCCATGTCGTCGTCCGCGGCGTGCAGCGAACCCACGTGGACGTGGTTCAGGCCGCGCTTGCCCCGGACGAACACCTCGTACAACGGCCAGTCGTGCTTCATGCCGAGGCACCTTTCTTCGCGGCGTGGGCTGTCGCGGCTTCGCGTACCCACGCGCCGTCTTCCTGTGCCCGGCGCCGGTGCGCGATGCGCTGGGCGTTGCAGGGACCGTTGCCCTTCAACACGTTCTTGAACTCGTCCCAGTCGACCTGGCCGAAGTCGTAGTGCCCGCGCTCGGCGTTCCACTTGAGGTCCGGATCCGGGAAGGTGACACCCAGCGCCTCAGCCTGCGGAATGGACATGTCGACAAAGCGCTGGCGAAGCTCGTCGTTGGTGTGGCGTTTGACCTTCCACGCCATCGACTGCGCGGTGTTCGGCGAATCCGCGTCCGGCGGACCGAACATCATCAGCGACGGCCACCACCAGCGGTTCACCGCCTCCTGCACCATCTCCCGCTGCTTCTCGGTGCCGCGCATCATCGTCATCAGCAGTTCGAAACCCTGCCGCTGATGGAACGACTCCTCCTTGCAGATACGGATCATCGCCCGCGCGTACGGCCCGTACGAGCTGCGGCACAACGGGACCTGGTTGCAGATCGCGGCGCCGTCGACCAGCCAGCCGATCACGCCGACGTCGGCGAAGGTCAGCGTCGGATAGTTGAAGATCGACGAGTACTTCTGCCTGCCGTTGATCAGCTTGTCGGTCAGGTCCGCGCGGTCCGCGCCGAGCGTGGCCGCCGCCGAATACAGGTACAGCCCGTGCCCGGCCTCGTCCTGGACCTTGGCCAGCAGGATCGCCTTGCGCCGCAGGGAAGGCGCGCGAGTGATCCAGTTGCCCTCGGGCTGCATGCCGATGATCTCCGAATGCGCGTGCTGCGCGATCTGCCGGATCATCGTCTTGCGGTAACCCTCGGGCACCCAGTCGCGCGGCTCGATCCGCTGATCACGCGCGATGGTCGCTTCGAAGTGCTGTTCGAGGTCTTCCTCAGGCAGCGTCGCTGTCATGACTGCTCCTTCGCCACCAGGGTGAGCACGTCGTACTTGGCGACCGAGTCGCCGTCGGCGTTGGTCACGTCGGCGTCCCAGCGGACCTCGCCGTACTCCTGGTCGATACGCGGGGTGATCTGCTTGGCGGTCAGGGTCACCGTGAGGGTGTCGCCGACCTTGACCGGGGTGAGGAACCGCAGGTTCTCCAGGCCGTAGTTGGCCAGCACCGGGCCGGGCTCCGGCGAGACGAACAGGCCCGCGGCGAACGACACCACGAGGTACCCGTGCGCCACGATCCCGCCGAACAGCGGGTTCGCCGCGGCGGCCTCGGGATCGGTGTGCGCGTAGAAGGTGTCGCCGGTGAACTCGGCGAAGTGGTCGACGTCGGACTGCAGCACCTCACGCGGCCCCGCGACGACGGAGTCGCCGATCTTCAGCTCCGCCAACGACTTCCGGAACGGGTGGACGTCGCTTTCGGTCCGGGGAGCGCCGGTGACCCAGCGGCCGGTGACCGTGCTGAGCACCTCCGGGCTGCCCTGGACGGCCGTGCGCTGCATGTGGTGCAGCACGCCGCGGACGCCGCCCATCTCCTCGCCGCCCCCGGCGCGGCCGGGGCCGCCGTGGACCAGCTGCGGCATCGGCGAACCGTGGCCGGTGGACTCCTTGGCGTCGTCGGCGTCGAGCACCAGCAGGCGGCCGTGGTACGGCGCGACCCCGAGGACGACCTCGCGCACGAACTCCTTGTTCGCGGAGACCACGGAACCCACGAGGCTGCCGCCGCCGCGCGCGGCGAGTTCGACGACCTGCTCGGTCGAGGTGTAGGGCAGCAGCGTCGACACCGGGCCGAACGCCTCGACCTCGTGCGGCTCGGACCGCTCCGGATCGGCCTTCAGCAGGACGGGCGAGATGAAGGCGCCACGTTCGGCGTCCGCACCGACGACCTCGACCTGCTCCGGGTCGCCGAAGACGACCGTGCCGACGTCCAGCAGCGCCTTGAGCGACCGCCGGACCTCCTCACGCTGCTCCAGGCTGGCCAGCGCGCCCATGCGGACACCCTCGGCGGTGGGGTTGCCGATGGTGACCTTCGCCAGCCGAGCGCTCGCGGCCTCGGCGACGTCGTCCAGCAGGTCGGCGGGGACGAAGGCGCGCCGGATGGCGGTGCACTTCTGGCCGGCCTTGACCGTCATCTCGGTGGTCAGCTGCTTGACGAAGAGGTCGAACTCGATCGTGCCGGGTTTGGCGTCCGGGCCGAGGATCGACAGGTTCAGCGAGTCCGCCTCGGCGTTGAACCGGACGGAGTTGCGCACGATCGCCGGATGCGCGCGCAGCTTCTGCGCGGTGGAGGCGGAGCCGGTGAAGGAGACGAGGTCCTGCGCGGTGACGTGGTCGAGCAGGTCGCCCACGCTGCCTGCGACGAACTGCAGCGTGCCCTCGGGGAGGATGCCGGACTCGATGATGATCTCGACCAGGCGCGCGGTCAGGTACGCCGTCTGGCTGGCGGGCTTGATCAGGCTCGGCACCCCGGCGAGGAACGCGGGCGCGAACTTCTCCAGCGGGCCCCAGACGGGGAAGTTGAAGGCGTTGATCTGGACGGCGACCCCGCGCAGCGGGACGGCGATGTGCTGCGCGACGAAGGTGCCGCCCTTGCTCAGCGGTTCGACGTTGCCGTCGACGTAGACGGTGTCGTTCGGCAGTTCGCGCTTACCCTTGCTGGAGTAGGCGAACAGGACGCCGATGCCGCCGTCGATGTCGACCATCGAGTCGGTCTTGGTCGCACCCGTGCGCGCCGACAGCGCGTACAGCTCGTCGCGGTGTTCGCGCAGGTGCGAGGCCAGCGCCTTCAGGAGCGCGGCGCGCTGGTGGAAGGTCAGCTCACGCAGCGCGGGACCGCCGGTGCGGCGGCCGTACTCCAGCGCCGCGGCGAAGTCGATGCCCTCGGACGAGACCCGGGCGACCTCCTCGCCGGTCGAGGCGTCGTGCAGCGGTACTCCGTCGTTGTCCGCCGTGTGCCACCCGCCGGAGACGTAGCTGCGCAGCAATGCCATGGGGCCGACCCTTCGAATATGGTGAATTACAGACCGTCCGTTCAGTAATTCACTGTAGCTCGCGTCCCGGGTCTTGCAAACCCCCGGACGGCGGCGGATCCTTGACATCCACGCGGAAGCGCGCCTTTACTGGCGGCGCCCTTTAACAACCGTCCATTCGGTCAGTAACCAGGTGGTGTCATGACGACCAACGCGGCGCACGCGATGTTCGCCGACGATCTGGCGTCGAGCGCGCTGGGGATCGAGCTGATCGAGGCCGCCGAAGGGCACGCCGTCGCCACCATGCGGATCACCGAGACGATGGTGAACGGCCACGGCATCGCGCACGGCGGCTACGTCTTCCTGCTCGCCGACACGACGTTCGCCTGTGCTTGTAACAGCTATGGTCCGGTCACCGTCGCGTCCGGCGCGGAGATCTCCTTCGTCACGGCCGGACGGCTCGGCGACCACCTCATCGCCACCGCCACCGAGCGGACCCGCTACGGGCGCAACGGCATCTACGACGTCACCGTGCACCGGGAGACCCCCGAGGGTCCGGAGGTCGTCGCCGAATTCCGCGGCCGGAGCCGCACCATCGAGGCTGTGACATCAAAAGAAAGCCCTTCCCGATGACCTTCAGCGACGAAGCCGAGAACCTGACCATCGACGAACTGCAGGCGCTGCAACTGAAGCGTCTCCAGTGGACGCTGCGGCACGCCTACGACAACGTGCCGTTCTACACCAGGAAGTTCGACGAGGCAGGCGTCCACCCGGACGACTGCAAGGCGCTGGAAGACCTGGCGAAGTTCCCGTTCACCACCAAACAGGACCTGCGCGACAACTACCCGTTCGGCATGTTCGCCGTACCCGAGTCGCAGGTCAGCCGGATCCACGCGTCCAGCGGCACCACCGGCAAGCCGACCGTCGTCGGCTACACCGCCGAAGACATCGATACCTGGGCGACGGTGATGGCGCGGTCGATCCGCGCGGCGGGTGGACGGCCGGGCGACAAGGTCCACGTGGCCTACGGATACGGGCTGTTCACCGGCGGCCTCGGCGCGCACTACGGCGCCGAGAAACTGGGCTGCACGGTGATCCCCGCGTCCGGTGGCATGACCGCGCGCCAGGTGCAGATCATCACCGACTTCAAACCCGAGATCATCATGGTCACGCCGTCGTACATGCTCACGCTGCTCGACGAATTCGAGCGCCAGGGCGTCGACCCGCAGGCCAGTTCGCTCAAGGTCGGCATCTTCGGCGCGGAACCGTGGACCGAGCAGATGCGCGCGGAGATCGAAGAGCGCGTCGGCATCGACGCCGTCGACATCTACGGCCTGTCCGAGGTGATGGGGCCCGGCGTCGCGCAGGAATGCGTCGAAACCAAGGACGGGCTGCACATCTGGGAGGACCACTTCTACCCCGAGGTGATCGACCCGTTCACCGAGAAGACCGTCGACGGCACCGGTGAGCTGCTGTTCACCTCGCTCACCAAACAGGCGCTGCCGATCATCCGCTACCGCACCCGCGACCTCACCCGGCTGCTCCCGGGCACCGCGCGGCCGGCGTACCGGCGGATGGAGAAGGTGACCGGCCGCACCG
Source organism: Amycolatopsis orientalis DSM 40040 = KCTC 9412 (assembly GCF_000478275.1). Classification (GTDB taxonomy): domain Bacteria; phylum Actinomycetota; class Actinomycetes; order Mycobacteriales; family Pseudonocardiaceae; genus Amycolatopsis; species Amycolatopsis orientalis. Next base: position 69,908 of record NZ_ASJB01000004.1, on the reverse strand, counting down.
ATGACATGATCATCCTGCGTGGCGTCAACGTCTTCCCCACGCAGATCGAGGAAGTCGTGCTGGTGACCCCCGCGCTCACCCCGCATTTCCAGTTGATCCGGTCCACGAAGGGCCGGATGGACCACCTGACGGTCCGCGTCGAGGCCCGCCCGGACGCGACGGCCGAGCAGCGCGCCGAAGCCGCCGCGCGACTGATCGCCGGGGTCAAGGACGGGGTCGGCGTGAGCGTCGGCGTCGAGGTGGTCGACCCGGATACCCTGGTGCGTTCGCTGGGCAAGATGCGCCGCGTCCTCGACGAACGGGACCGCGGTTGAGCACGCCCGCCCGACGGGGGCGCCCCGGGTACGACCTCGAATCGCTGCTGCAGGTCGCGGTCAAGCTGTTCAACGAACGCGGCTACGACGGCACCAGCATGGAGGACCTCTCCCGCAAGCTCGGCATCACGAAATCCGCGATCTACCACCACGTGCCGAGCAAGGAGGAGCTGCTGCGGCTCGCCGTCGACCGCGCGCTGAACGGCCTGTTCGCCGTCGCCGCCGAGACGGAGTCCTTCGAGGGCAGGGCGATCGAGAAGCTGGAGCATCTGGTGCGGGGCAGTGTCCTCGTGCTGGTGGAGCAGCTGCCGTTCGTCACCCTGCTGCTGCGGGTCCGCGGCAACACCAAGATCGAACGGGCCGCGCTGGCGCGGCGGCGCGAATTCGACCGGCTGGTGACGGAACTGGTCAAACAGGCCGAAACCGAGGGCGACGTGCGGCCCGACATCGATCCCGCGGTCACCGCGCGGCTGCTGTACGGCATGGTGAACTCGCTGATCGAGTGGTACCGGCCGCGCCGTGGCTCCGCGGGCACCGAACTGGCGGACGCGGTCTGCAAGATCGCCTTCGACGGCCTGCGGGCCCAGTAGGCGGGGCTGAAGGACGCTTTCACCGCATCGGACGCGGTGAAGGGCGCTTTCCCCGCGTCCGATGCGGTGAAGGCGCCCTTCAGCTACTCCCGGCGGCCTTCGGTGGCTGCCGCGCCTGCCAGATCAGCGCGTCACGCAGCTGCTGGATGAGCTGTTCGTCGTCGGCCTCCGAGGGATCGACGCCGAGCGGGATCCACCGCTCGCCCACCTTGGCGCCGTTCTCGAAGCTGGTGATCACGATGCCCGCGTACGAGACGCATTCGTCCGCGGTGTCACCCTCGATCCGGACGTCACGGTGCTGCAGCCGCACACTGACCCACCGCCCGGAACGGCGGACCGGATCGCGCTCAGCACTGGCCATTCGTCCCTACCTATGACGCCCGGTCCCCCCGCCCCCAACGTCGCCGCCGGGCCTCGGAGGGTTACCGGTGGGTTGTTCCGAATGAGTAACGACAAGCGCTCACCTGAAACAGTTACGCTCGGCCCATGGACACCGAGCCGGAGAGCCGGCGCCGCCGCCTCGAACCGGCCGCCCGGCGTGCCGAGATCCTGGCCGCGGCGCGACGGCTGTTCGGCGCGGGCACGTACGCCTCCGTCTCGACGTCGGACATCGCGAAGGCCGCCGGAGTGGCCAGGCCGCTGATCAACCACTACTTCGGCGGCAAGCGCGAGCTGTACCTGGAAGTGGTCCGGCAGATGATGATCGTGCCGGCGCCCGTGGTCGAGAACCTGCCCGACACGACCGCCGAGGAACGGCTCGCGATCAGCGTCCGGCACTGGATCGAGGTGGTCGAGCGCAACGAGCAGGCGTGGCTGACCGCGATCGGCCAGGAGGCCGTCGGCCGCGATCCGGACGTCGAGCGCATCATGCTGGAGGCCGACGAGATCGCCGCCGACCGCGTGCTCGCGGCCGCGCTGATGAGCGACATCACCGAAGGTCGTGAAGAACTCCGCGCGATGATCCGCTCGTACGGCGGGATGCTGCGCGCGGCGTCCCGCGAGTGGCTGATCCGCGGCACGCTCGGCCGCGAGGAACTGCGGGTCTTCCTCACCGAGTCGATCCTGCACCTGCTGCGGGTCACCTACCCGGCCGTCCTCGCAACGCGTTCCGCCGGGCATAGGCCGCCGGCGTCATCCCCTTCCAGCGTTTGAAGGCGTAGATGAAGCTCGACGCCTCGGCGTAGCCCAGCCGCAGCGCGACGTCCTCGACGCTGAGCGCGCCGGTGTCGAGCATCTCCTCCGCCAGCGCCTGGCGGACCTCGTCCAGCAGCGCGCGGTAGCCGGTCCCGGCCTCGAACAGCCGTCGCCGCAGGGTCCGGGGGCTGAGCGCGAGCTGCCGCGCGACCTCCTCCATCCCCGCGTCGACCCCGCCGAGCCGCACCAGTCTTTCCCGGACCTGCTGGGCGATCCCGGACCGCTCCCGTTTCCGCGACACCAGCAGCTCGCATTGCGCGGCACAGACCGCGACGGTCTGGTCGTTGGCCTGTGGCAGCGGTTTGTCGAGAAGGAGCGGGTCCAGGGTGGCGACCTGCGACGGCGCCGAGAACGACGGCACCAGGCCGAAGGTCCGCACGTATTCGTCCACAAGGGACGGACGTTCGTGCCGGAAAGCCAAGGAGCGCAAGGAGATTTCCGGCATGATGTCGCGCATGACGGTGTGGATGGCGCCGAGGTCACGCAGGACCAGGAAGCGGGCGACGTCGGCGGGCACACGGCTGTCGTCCATGGTCAGCGCGAGCCGTCCGGCTTCCAGCGTCACGTGCGGAATGCAGAAGGTGAAGCTCAGGTCCAGGTACTTCAGCGCGAAGCGCATCGCGTCACCCAGCGTCGGGCTGCTGATGCACGCGAAGCCGAAGATGCCGAACGCGCTGACGCGGTACCGCCTGCTCAGCCGCAGCGCGACATCGTCCCCGCCGCCGAGTCCGCGGACCAGCTCGCGGACCACCGCGAGTTCCTGGCGCGCGTCGACCTGGCCGTCGACGGGGGCGTGCTCGTAGTTCTCCAGTCCCGTGATGCCGTTCTCGGCGGCGAAGCGGGCCATGAGCACGATGCTCGCCGTGCCGCGTGGGTAGTCCCAGTCCCGGATCACCGGCGGCGGTAGTTCCATGGCCGGGATTATGGATCCCGGCAGCGATCGGCGCACTGAGGACCATAACTGTCCTGGATGCCGATTAAGGTGACCGTCATGTCCGACACGTTGAGCAGGCGCGCGCTGAACCGCGCCATGCTGGACCGGCAGCTGCTGCTCCGGCGTTCGAAGATGACCGCGCTCGAGGCGGTCGAGCACCTCGCCGGGTTGCAGGCGCAGGCCCCCAACCCGCCGTACTTCGCGCTGTGGACGCGGCTGCACGGCTTCCGCCAGGACGACCTGGCCGAGCTGCTGCTGGACAGGAGTGTCGTGCGGATCGCGCTCATGCGCGGCACCGTGCACCTGGTGACGCCCTCGGACGCGCTGACGTGGCGGCCCATCGTGCAGCCCCTCTACGACCGGTCGGTGACCGGCAACACCCAGTTCGGCCCTGACATCAAGGACCTCGACCACCAGGAGATCGCCCGCACCGCCCGCAAACTGCTCGGCGAGCGGCCGCTTTCGTCGGCGGGCCTCGGCGCGGAACTGGCGAAGCATTGGGAGGGCGTCGCGCCGTCGTCGCTGGTGCACGTCGCGCGGGCGCTGCTGCCGCTGGTGCAGATCCCGCCGCGCGGCGTCTGGGGCAAGTCGGGACAGCCGACCTATCAGACCACCGGGGACTGGCTCAGCGCCGAACCGGACGCGACGCCGTCGCCGGAAGCGATGTTCCGGCGGTATCTGGCCGCGTTCGGACCGGCCAGCGTGCAGGACGCGCAGGCGTGGGCCGGGATCACGAAACTCGGTGAAGTCGCCGAGCGGCTGCGGCCGGAACTGCGGGTGTTCCGTGACGAGAACGGGCGCGAGCTGTTCGATCTGGAAGACGCGCCGCGGCCGGATCCGGACACCCCCGCGCCGGCGCGGCTGCTGGGGCCCTTCGACCAGACGATCCTGTCCTACGCCGACCGCACGCGGGTGATCAGCGACGAGTACCGCAAGGTCGTCATCACCCAGAACGGCCTGGTCAAGGGCACCATCCTGGTCGGCGGGTTCGTGAAGGGCTTCTGGGAGATCAAGACGGTGAAGAAGGCGGCTTCGGTGACGATCACGCCCTTCGAGCGCGTCCCGAAGCGCGATCTGGACGCCCTCGAGAGCTCCGCCCACCGCCTCCTGACCTGGGCGCACCCGACGTCCGAGTCCCACTCCGTGCATTTCGTCCTCTGAATGCTGTCCTTGCACACGCAAGTACCGCATCCAGAGGACGAAACGCGGGAGTAGGGTGGCCGGAAATCTCGATTGAGTGGCCGGACGTGCACTTCCGGGAGGGCCGATCGGTGCGTAACTTCGATCGGCATGGGCAAGACGAGCGTGCTGATCGTAGGGACGGGCTTCGGCGGGGTCGGGACGGCGATCGAGCTCAAACGCGCCGGGATCGACGACTTCACCATCCTGGAAAGCGCCGACGAACCAGGCGGGGTCTGGCGGGAGAACACCTACCCCGGAGCGGGCTGCGACATCCCGTCACCGCTGTACTCGTTCTCCTACGAACCCAATCCCGACTGGCCGAAGCGGTTCTCGCTGCAGCCCGACATCCACGCCTACCTCAAACGCGTGGTGCGCCGCTACGGGCTCGAACCGCACATCCGCTTCGGCACCCGCGTCACCGCCGCCGTCTTCGACGAGGAGCGCGGGCTCTGGCGTATCGAAACCGCGGGCGGCGAGACGTACGAAGCGAACGTCTTCGTCCCCGCCGTCGGGCAGCTGTCGCGGCCGGTCCAACCGGACATCCCCGGCCAGGACACCTTCGAAGGCGCGAGCTTCCACTCCGCCCGGTGGGACCACGACGTCGATCTTCACGGCAAGAAGGTCGCGGTGATCGGCACCGGCGCGAGCGCGATCCAGTTCGTGCCCGAACTCCAGCGTCAGGCCGCGGAGCTGACGGTGTTCCAGCGCACCGCGCCCTACATCCTGGCCAAACGGGACACCGCCTACCGGCGCTGGCAGCAGCGGCTGTTCCGCTCGCTGCCGGCCACACAACTGCTCGGCAGGCTCCGGATCTTCCTCCTCGCCGAGTACGCGACCTACGCGATGACGAAACATCCGTCGCTGGCCAAGGTCTTCGAGCTGCGGGCGGCCCAGTTGCGCCGCCGCCACATCAAGGACCCAACCCTGCGCGCGAAGCTCACCCCGGATTACCCCTTGGGCTGCAAGCGGATCCTGTTCACCAACGAGTACCTGCCCGCGCTGGCACGGCACAACGTCGCGGTGGAGACCCGGCACATCAGCGCGATCACCCCGTCCGGGGTGCTCACCGAGGACGGCGTCGAGCACGAGGCCGACGTCATCGTCTACGGAACCGGTTTCGCGGCAACGGATTTCCTCGGCGAACTCAAGGTGGAGGGGCTCGGCGGCAGGTCGCTGTCCGACGCGTGGAAAGGCGGCGCGCGGGCGTACCTCGGCATGACCGTGCCGGGATTCCCCAACCTGTTCTGCGTCTACGGCCCCAACACCAACCTCGGCGCGGGCTCCATCATCTACATGATCGAACGGCAGGCCCGCTACATCCGTCAGGCCGTCGAACATCTCAGCCGTCCCGGAGTGTCCTATATGGACGTCGTACCCGAGGTCGAACAACGCTACGACGAGGAGATCCAGCGACGGCTGGGCCAGAGTGTCTGGACGACCTGCGCCAGCTGGTACCGCCAGGACAACGGCCGCGTGAGCACGAACTGGCCGGGACTGGTGACCGAATACGACCGCCGGACGAAGAAGCTCGACCTCGGCGACTACCGGACGGCGGGCCCGCGATGAACTACGACGTGCTGGTGATCGGCTCCGGTTTCGGCGGCAGCGTGACCGCGTTACGGCTCACCGAAAAGGGTTACCGCGTCGGCGTACTGGAGACCGGCCGCAGGTTCGCCGACGACGAGTTCGCGAAGACGTCGTGGCGCCTGCGGAAGTACCTGTGGGCCCCGAAGCTGGGCTGCTTCGGCATCCAGCGGCTGACCCTGCTGAAGAACACGTTCGTGCTGAGCGGCGCGGGCGTCGGGGGCGGCTCGCTCGTCTACGCGAACACGCTCTACGAACCCCCGGACACCTTCTACCAAGACCCGCAATGGGCGCATATCACCGACTGGAAGGCCGAACTCGCCCCGCATTACGACCAGGCGAAACGGATGCTGGGCGTGGTGGAGAACCCGCTGGTCACCCCGGCCGACCGGGTGCTGCGCGAGGTCGCCGAGGACATGGGCATCGCGGACACCTACCGGCCGACCCCGGTCGGCGTCTATTTCGGGAAACGCGATGTCGACCCGTTCTTCGGCGGCGAAGGCCCCACCCGGAAACCGTGCACGCACTGCGGCGAATGCATGACCGGCTGCCGGGTCGGCGCGAAGAACACGACCGTCAAGAACTACCTGTACCTGGCGGAGAAGGCGGGCGCGGAGGTCCATCCGCTGACCACCGCGGTGTCGGTCCGGCCGATCGACGGCGGCTACGCGGTGGACACCGTCCAAACAGGACGCTGGGTACGCAAGCGGAAACGGACCTTCACCGCCACGGAAGTCGTCTTCGCCGCCGCTTCCCTGGGGACGCAACGACTCCTGCATTCCCTGAAGGACTCCGGCACGCTGCCGAACCTGTCGCCACGGTTGGGCTTGCTCGCCAGGACCAACTCCGAGGCCGTGCTCGCCGCGCGGTCGCTGCGGAAGGACACCGACTTCACCCGCGGCGTCGCGATCACGTCGTCGATTCACCCCGACGCCGTCACCCACGTCGAACCGGTGCGGTACGGCAAGGGCAGCAACTTCATGGGCCTGCTGACGACGGTGCTCGTCGACGCCGAGCCCGGGAAACGCCGGTGGGTACTGGGCTTGCGCGAGCTACGGCGGAACTGGCGGCACCTGGCGCGGCTGCACAATCCGCGGCGCTGGTCGGAGCGGATGGTCGGGCTGCTGGTGATGCAGACGCTGAACAATTCCGTGACCACGTACACGAAACGCGGGCTCTTCGGCCGCCGGATGACCACGAAACAGGGCGTCGGCGACCCGAATCCGGAGTGGATCCCGGCCGGGCACGAGGTCACCCGGCGGGTGGCGGACAAGATCGGCGGACTGGCGCAGGGTGCCTGGACCGATCTGGCGAACATCCCGATCACCGGGCATTTCATCGGCGGTTGCGCGATCGGCGAGAGTCCCGAAGCCGGCGTCGTCGACCCGTACCAGCGGGTGCACGGCCATCCCGGCCTGCACATCGCCGACGGTTCGGCGATCTCGGCGAACCTCGGGGTGAACCCGTCGCTGACCATCACCGCCCAGGCGGAACGCGCGATGTCGTTGTGGCCCAACAAGGGCGAGGCCGACCCGCGGCCGCCGCTGGGCTCCCCCTACCGTCGCCTGTCCCCCGTCGCCCCGCTCAAGCCGGTGGTGCCCCCACACGCCCCGGCCGCCCTCCATCTGCCCCTCACCCCGCTCTGACCTCATGCATTTCGTCCTCTGGATGCGGTAGTTGCGTGTGCAAGTACCGCATCCAGAGGACGAAACGCAGGCAATGGAAGGGGCGGGTGCCGCCGCCCACGCGACGCCGGCACCCGCCCCGGTCTAGCGGATCATCACGGGAGGCCGGCCAGGCCCGCGCTCACCGTGTTCGACCACGCGTAGCCCTGCGAGGCGTCCCAGTTGATCGACCAGGTCATCGCGCCGCGGATCGCCGGGTACGTCGTCGCCGGCTTGAACGAACCGCAGTTGGTGCCCTTCGCCAGGCAGTTCAGCGCGTTGACCGTGTTGCCGGGCGCCTGGTAGCCGCCACCGGCCGCCGAGCCCGACGCGGGCAGCCCGAGCCCGACCTGGTCGGCCCGCAGGCCACCCTGCAACTGGATGCAGGCCAGCGAGGTGAGGAAGTCGACCGTGCCCTGCGAGTAGACCTTCTGGTCGCATCCGAGCATCGCGCCGCTGTTGTAGTACTGCATGTTGACGATCGTCAGGATGTCCTTGACGTTCAGCGCCAGCTTGAAGTACTCCGCCGCCGGGCTCTGCATGTCGATCGTCTGCGGCGCCATGGTGATGACCGTGCCGCCCGCCGCGTGGATGCTGCGCAGTGCCTGCGCCATGTACGTCGCGTTGACGCCGTTCTCGAGGTCGATGTCGACGCCGTCGAAGCCGTAGGTCGCGATGAGGGACTTCATGCTGTTCGAGAAGTTCGTCGCCGCGGCCGAGGACTCGACGCGGATCGTGCCCTTCTCCCCGCCGACGGACAGGATGACCTTCTGGCCGCGTGCCTGCGCCGTCTTGATGTCGGCCTTGAACTGCGCGTCGGTGTAGCCGCCGAGCTGGCTCGACAGACCGGAGTCGAGGGTGAAGGTGACCGCCCCCGGCGTGGCCGTCGCGTCGGCGAAGGACACCGCGATGATGTTGTACTTCGTCGGGACGTCGGCGAGCTTGAGCGCCTTCGCGCCGTTGTAGAAGTTCTGCCAGTACCCGGTGATCACGTGCTTCGGCAGGTTCCCGGTCGGCGGGGTGCTCGTCGTGGTCGTCGGCGGCTCGCTCGTCGTGGTGGTGGTCGTCGGACTCGTGGACGTCGTCGGCGTGGTCGGGGTCGTGGTCGGCGAACCGCCGGGGCCGTCGAGGTTGACGTCGTCCGCGAAGTAGGCGGGCTGGCCGTACCAGCCGTGCAGGTAGATCTCGACGCTCGTGGTCGACGCGCCGGTGGTGAAGCTCAGCGAGAGCTGGCTCCAGCTACCGCCACCGGGGGTCCAGGTGTTCTTGTCCCCCGTCCCGGTGCCGGTGACCCCGAGGTAGGTGTAGCTGCCCTGCACCCACGCGGACAGCGTGTACGCGGTGTTGGCCTTCACCGGCACGCTCTGCGAGCAGCGGGCGTTGTCCTGTCCGGCGGGGGTGGCGCTGAGCGCGCGGCTGCCCGAGTGGACCGGCGTGCTGACCACGGCGTTGGCGCCGGAACAGGTCCAGCCGCTCGTGGTCCCGAGTTCGAAACCCGGATTGGTGAGGATGTTGGCGGCCGAGGCGCTGCCCGAGACCGCGAAAGTCACCCCCAGGCACACGGCCAGTGACGACAACAGGGCGAGGAACGCGTGTTTCGGCTTGACTTTCACAGCTGGCCTCCACGAACGGGTGACGTCGGCCACATCAAAATGGACTAGACCAATACACCTGTCAAGGGTTCGGTTAGGGGAGGCCATACGAAAGTCGGCTCGGTACGCGCGGCAGAATGCAGGGTCCGAGAGCACCCGAGGGCGGATTCAGGAGCGTGGGAGTGAGCGTGCAGGGCCTGCAGACAGTCGAGCAGAAGATCGCCGAAGAACTCGGTGTGCGCGAAGGGCAGGTCAAGGCGGCCGTCGACCTGCTGGACGGCGGATCGACCGTGCCGTTCATCGCCCGGTACCGCAAGGAGGCCACCGGGATGCTGGACGACACCCAGCTCCGCACGCTCGAAGAACGCCTCCGCTACCTGCGGGAACTCGGCGAGCGCAAGGTCGCCGTGCTGGAGTCGATCCGCAGCCAGGGCAAGCTGGACGAGGCGCTCGAAGCCTCGATCATGGCGGCGGACACCAAGTCCCGCCTCGAGGACATCTACCTGCCGTACAAGCCCAAGCGGCGCACCAAGGCGATGATCGCCCGCGAGGCCGGGCTGGAGCCGCTCGCCGACGGGCTGCTGAGCGACCCGAACACCGACCCGCATGCCGCGGCCGCGGTGTTCGTCGACGCCGACAAGGGTGTCGCGGACGCGCAGGCCGCGCTCGACGGCGCCCGCGCGATCCTCGTCGAACGCTTCGCCGAGGACGGCGACCTCATCGGTGAACTGCGCGAGAAGATGTGGAACCAGGGCCGTCTCGCCTCGAAGGTGCGCGAAGGCAAGGCCGACGAGGGCGCGAAGTTCTCCGACTACTTCGACTTCTCCGAGCCCTACACCAAACTCCCCTCGCACCGGATCCTCGCGATGCTGCGCGGCGAGAAGGAGGAGATCCTCGACCTCACGATGGAGCCCGAGGAGCCGTCCGACGAGCCGAAGACCGGGCCGACCGACTACGAGGTCCGCATCGCGCACAAGTTCGGGATCGCCAACGAGGGCCACCCGGCCGACAAATGGCTCACCGACACCGTCCGCTGGGCCTGGCGCACGAAGATCCTGCTGCACCTGGGAATCGACCTGCGGATGCGGCTGCGCCAGTCGGCCGAGGACGACGCCGTCCGCGTGTTCGCCGCGAACCTGCGCGACCTGCTGCTCGCCGCCCCGGCGGGCACCCGCGCCACGATGGGCCTCGACCCGGGTTTCCGCACCGGCGTCAAGGTCGCCGTCGTCGACGCGACCGGCAAGGTCGTCGACACCCACGTCATCTACCCGCACCAGCCCGCCAACAAATGGGACCAGTCGATCGCCGAACTGGCCGCGCTGTGCGCCCGGCACAAGGTGGACCTGATCTCGATCGGCAACGGCACCGCCTCCCGCGAGACCGACAAGCTCGCCGGTGAGCTGATCAAGAAGCACCCGGAACTGAAGCTGACCAAGGCCGTCGTCTCCGAGGCCGGCGCGTCGGTCTACTCGGCGTCGGCGTTCGCGTCGCAGGAACTGCCGGGCATGGACGTGTCGCTGCGCGGCGCGGTCTCCATCGCGCGACGGCTGCAGGACCCGCTGGCCGAACTGGTGAAGATCGACCCGAAGTCGATCGGGGTCGGGCAGTACCAGCACGACCTGTCGGAGATCTCCCTGTCGCGCTCGCTCGACGCGGTGGTCGAAGACTGCGTGAACGCGGTCGGCGTGGACGTCAACACCGCGTCGGCGCCGCTGCTGACCCGCGTCTCGGGCATCACGACGAGCCTGGCGGAGAACATCGTGGCGCACCGCGACCAGAACGGCCCGTTCAAGACGCGCAGCGGGCTCAAGGAGGTCGCACGGCTCGGCCCGAAGGCCTTCGAGCAGTGCGCGGGCTTCCTCCGGATCCCGGACGGCGACGACCCGCTCGACTCGTCCTCGGTGCACCCGGAGGCGTATCCGGTGGTGCGGCGGATCCTGTCCTCGACCGGCACCGACATCCGCTCGCTGATCGGCAACTCGCGGACGCTGCAGGCGCTGAAGCCGACGGAGTTCGTCGACGAGACCTTCGGCCTCCCGACGGTGACCGACATCCTCGCCGAACTCGAAAAGCCGGGCCGCGACCCGCGTCCGGCGTTCAAGACCGCGACCTTCGCCGAGGGCGTCGAGAAGATCGGCGACCTCAAGCCGGGGATGCGGCTGGAAGGCGTCGTGACGAACGTGGCCGCGTTCGGCGCGTTCATCGACGTCGGCGTGCACCAGGACGGCCTCGCACACGTCTCCGCGCTGTCGAAGAACTTCGTCAAGGACCCGCGTGAGGTCGTGAAGCCCGGCGACATCGTCAAGGTGAAGGTGCTGGAAGTCGACGTGCCGCGCAAGCGGATCTCGCTGACCCTGCGGCTGGACGACGAACCGGGCAAGCCTGCTCGCGAGCAGGGCGGCGGGCGCGATCGCGGTCAGGGGGGTGGCGGCCAGCGTCAGGGCGGTCAGCGTCAGGGTGGTGGTAGCCGAGGTGGCCGGGACCGTGGAGGGAACTCTGGAGGGGGCGGCGCTATGGCGGACGCGCTCCGGAAGGCCGGCTTCGGCAAGTAAGGGTTGGGCGCGTTAGAAGCGGCTGAAGGGCGCTTTCCCCGCATGTGATGCGAGGAAAGCGTCCTTCACCGCGTCAGATGAGGGGAAAGCGTCCTTCAGCTCACGGGGCCATCTCGTAGGCGCCGGAGAGATCCCGCACGAGCGACCACACGTGGTCGAAGCGGGCCGCGTCGACGACGGGCTTCCGGATCGAAGCCAGCGCGAGCGCCTGCTGCGCCTCGGTCGAGGACGACTTCCCGTGCAGCTCGACCGCGGTGGCGCTGAAGTCCTGCACCAGGATGGCGAAGATCTGGTCGACGACCTCGGTCTCGATGCCGGTGATCTCCGCCTGCTCCAGCACCAGCTGTCCGTAGACGACCAGCGTGAACAGCTCGGTCAGCGCGAGCCCGAAGTCGATGTCCTGCTGCTGCGCCTCGTCCGGGGCCGCGTCGGTGAACAGCTTCACCAGTGCCTCGGCCTGCTCGGTGAACCGGGCGACGTTCGGGATCGCGGACGCCTTCGCGTAGGCCTCGCGCCAGTCGTGGAACCGCACCTTCGACAGCCCGCGTGCCGGGCCCTGCCGGAACAGGAACTCGTCGTCGGCGGCGTCGGTGCGCGTCGGCACCGGCTCGTAGGCCTGCGGCGCGAACAGGTACGCGGGCACGAACTTCGCGATCAGCGCGAGGTTCACCGCCACCGTGCCTTCCAGCTTCGGCAGGCCGTCGATGTCGTTCTTGGACATCGCCAGATAGGTGTCGGCCTCGAAACCCTTGGCCGCCACCACATCCGCGACCAGGCCGATGACCTTCTGCGCCTCGGTGGTCACCTTCATCTTGGTGATCGGGTTGAACAGCAGATACCGGCGGTCGTCCGGATTCGCGCTGCGGAAGTAGTCCACGGCACGGTCGGAGAACAGCTTCATCGCGATGAGCCGCGCGTACGCCTCGACGAATTCCCGGCGCACGTGCGGGAATTCGGTGACCTTCTTGCCGTAGAGCACCCGGTTGTGCGCGTGCGTGATCGCTTCGTACAGCGAGTGCGTCGACATCCCGATGCCGCCGAAGCACAGGTTGAACTTGCCGATGTTGACCGTGTTCAGCGCCGCGGAGAACGCTTCGGCGCCGACGTGCAGAATGTCCTCTTCGGACACCGGGTAGTCGTCGAGCCTGAACTCGGCGACGTACATCTGGGACGGCACGACGTTCTTCACCACGTGGTAGTTCGGGTGCTCCGAGTCCGCGTAGAAGAACACGTACTGGTCCGGGCCTTCGACACCGTCGATGCGACCGAAGACCGACACGGTCCGCGCGCAGTTCCCGTTGCCGATGTAGTACTTCGACCCGTTCGCGCGGTAACCGCCCGCACCGTCCGGGGTCAGCACGAGGTCCGACGAGTAGATGTCGGCGCCATGCTCCTTTTCGGACAGTCCGAACGCGGCGACGCCACCGGCCGCGAGCGAGTCCGCCGCGCGTTTGCGGGCGGCCTCGTTCGCGCTCTGCCACACCGGGCCGAGGCCCAGGATGGTCACCTGCCAGGGGTACCAATAATTCAAGCCATAGAAGCCGAGGATTTCCGACAGCGCCGCGACGCGCGCGGTGTCCCAGCGCTTGTCGGGATCGCCCTCGGCGTTGACGCCGGGAGTGAGGAACGTCGAGAACAGCCCTTCCTTGCCCGCGAACTCGATGAAGTCCGCGTAGAAGGTCCGGTCGTGGTAGTCCTCGACGAGCTTGCGCTTGCCTCGCTGTTCGAACCACTCGATGGTGGCACGCAGCAGGCGACGCGTCTCCGGGTCGAACTGCCGTGGGTCGTACCCACCCGGGTTCAGCAACAACGCGGTCGCCTTTTCGCTCATCGTCACTCCTGGTCGCCGAAGTTACTACCCGGTAACCGTAGCGCGCCGCTTCGCCGTCCGGCCACCGAACTCGACCGAAGTCACCTCCCCGTGCTCATTCCGCAGGAAGCGGGCGGTGGGGCGCCGGGTGTCGGCGGCCGGGGCGATCGCGTCTTCCGCCACGAAGACGGCTTCGAACGGCGGCGGCGACGGGAAGTCCTCGATGTCGGCGACCATCTGGGCCTGCAGCGCGCCGTCACGGTCGCTCACCACGAACGCCAAGTCGCCGGTCTGATAGCGGCCGAGGTACTCGGCGATGTCCGGCTGGGGCACCGGCGGCAAGTTCGTGAGCGGAGACAACCCGATCAGATGCTCCAGGCACCAGTCGACGATCTTCGCGCCCAGCACCGCCCCACCCGCGCTGTTGGTCAGCACCGTGACGGCGAAGTCCTCCTCCGGCAACGTCACGAAGTCCGACAACTGCAGGTTGCTCACGTTGCCGCCGTGCCGGACCAGCCGCGCGGCGCCGTGGCTCGTGTGCAGCCAGCTCAGCCCGACCTCCTCGAACCGCAGCGCGGCCTTGCGCTGCGGCGCGCGCAGGAGGTCGCGGGTGGCGTCGCTGACCGGCGGCTTGCCCTCGGCCTCGCCGGTCAGGAAGAAGCGGGCCCACTTCAGCTGGTCCCCCGCCGTCGACCACAGGCCGCCGCTCGCGCTGTCCGCTCGGGTCAGGCCCACCGTGTGTTCGACAGCCGGTCCGCCATCGCGCATCACGTGCCCGACGGCGTGACGGCGCGTGAGCACCTCCCACGGCAGGTAATACGACTCGGTCATGCCCAGCGGTTCGAGCAGCCGGGCGCGGACCACGTCCTCGAAGGGTTCACCCGCCACGACCTCGACGACCCGTCCGGCCAGCTGGAACCCGGCGTTGCAGTAGGAGAACACCTCGCCGGGCGGGAAGGTCTGCGGCAGCTCGCCGAATTTCGCGATCGCCAGTGCCAGCGCGTCGTCGCCCCACCCGGTGGTGAAGTCGACGTCGCCGAGGAACCCGGCCGAATGCGTGAGCAGATGGCGCAGGGTCACCGTCTTCCGCGCCACCGGATCCGCCAGCGGGAGATCGGGAAGGTACTCGACGACCGGCCTGTCCAGCTCCAGCGCACCGTCTTCGACCAGGGCCAGCACGGCTGTCGCGGCGAAGGTCTTGCTGGTGGACCCGATCATGAACAGGGTGCCGGGATCGACCGGCAGCCCGGTGTCCACACTGGACACCCCGGTGGCGAACACCGACTCCTCGCCCCGGTGCGTCACCCCCACCACGGCCCCCGGGACGCCCGCCTCACGTGCCCCCTCGTCGAGCACGCCTCGCAGCTCCTGAACGTTCGACACCCGTGTCCCCTTTCGTACGGTCAGGCCAGCGTTTCACCGCGCCGCCGCCTCCGTCTCGTACGAACAGACGAACCTCGCCGGGCCGATGCGGGCGATATCACGTAGTCCGGGAGATCAGGACCGGGTACACTGGACAACGCGGTCCGCTCAGTTCTGCCTCGGGCCGCGTTTCGTTGTCGAAGACCACGCGCCGCGGCCCCCCGAGGTCTGCGCCGGGCAGGACAACCGTTCCGATCCCTTACGGAGATACCAGGGCGCGCTTCGCGCCCATACGCTTATGAGCACACCTACTTTTACCGAACTCGGCCTGCCCAAGACCCTCGTGGACGCGCTCGCCGAACAGGGCGTCACCAGCCCGTTCCCCATCCAGGCCGCCACGCTGCCGCATTCGCTGGCGGGCCGCGACGTCCTCGGCCGCGGCCGCACCGGCTCCGGCAAGACCTACGGCTTCGTGCTGCCCGTCCTGACCCGGCTGGCCGCCGGGCCGACGCGGCGCCGCCCCGGCCGCCCGCGGGCGCTGGTACTGGCGCCGACCCGCGAGCTGGCCACCCAGATCGAGGCGTCGTTCCTGCCGCTGGCCAAGCCGCTCGGCCTCAAGGTCACCACGATCTTCGGCGGGGTCAGCCCCAACCCGCAGATCACCCGGCTGCGGGACGGTGTCGACATCGTCGTCGCCTGCCCCGGCCGTCTCGCCGACCACATGCGCTCGGGTGAGGCGAAGCTCGACAACATCGAGATCACCGTGCTGGACGAGGCCGACCACATGGCCGACCTGGGCTTCCTGCCCGACGTCCGGCGCATCATGGCCGAGACGCCGGAGCGCGGCCAGCGGCTGCTCTTCTCCGCGACCCTCGACGCGGGCGTCGACGTGCTGGTCAAGCGCTTCATGCACGACCCGGTCACGCACAGCGTCGACTCGGCGCAGTCGCCGGTCTCGACCATGAAGCACCACGTGCTGCACCTGGAGGAGACCCACCGGCTGCCGGTGCTGATCGACCTCACCGCGGCGCCGGGCCGGACGCTGGTGTTCACCCGCACGAAGCACCGCGCCAAGCAGCTGACGCGCAAGCTCATGGCCTCCGGCGTGCCGGCGGTCGAACTGCACGGCAACCTCGGCCAGACCGCGCGGACGCGCAACCTGGAGGCATTCTCCTCCGGTGCGGCGAAGACGCTGGTCGCCACCGACATCGCCGCCCGCGGTATCCACGTCGACGACGTCACGCTGGTCATCCACGCCGACCCGCCGGTCGAGCACAAGGCGTACCTGCACCGGTCCGGCCGGACCGCGCGGGCCGGGGCGTCCGGCAC
Organism: Amycolatopsis orientalis DSM 40040 = KCTC 9412; assembly: GCF_000478275.1. Classification (GTDB taxonomy): domain Bacteria; phylum Actinomycetota; class Actinomycetes; order Mycobacteriales; family Pseudonocardiaceae; genus Amycolatopsis; species Amycolatopsis orientalis. The sequence goes on along the minus strand of NZ_ASJB01000004.1, from coordinate 53,801 downwards.
CGTCGTCACGCTGATGACCGACGCGCAGGTCGGCGACGTCCGCGACCTGACCCGCAAGGCGGGTATCAAGCCGACCACGACGCAGCTCGGCCCCGGCCACCCGCTGCTGGCCGAGCTGGCTCCCGGCGAGCGTTCGTTCACCGCGTCGCCGCGACGGCCGATCGTGGACACCCGGCCGAAGAAGGTCTCCGCCAGTGGCCAGGCCATCCTGGGCAAGGGCGACGAGGAAGAGGACCGTCCGGCCGGCCGCGGCCGCGGTAACCGGACAGGCCGTGGCCGTGGTCCGTCCGCCGGTGGCCGGGGTGCTTCCGGTGGGCGTCGCGGTAGCTCCTCCGAAGGCCGTTCGCGTCAGCCGCGGGCCGAGGGTGACCGCCGTGGTGGCGCTCCCGCCGGTCAGGGCCGTCGCGCCGCCGAGACCACCGGACGTCGCGAAGGCGCGCCCAAGGGCGGACAGGCTCGCCGCGGTGCGGCCGAGTCGCAGCCGCGCCGGGCTTCCGGGGCCGCGAAGTCCCAGTCCTCGCGCAACCAGTCCGGTGGGGCTCCGGCCCGCCGGGGCGGTGCCGCCGCGTTCTCCTCGGGAACCCGCGCGGGCGGCCGCCGCTCCCGCTAGCTCTCTCCGCTTCGCCGCCCGATCAGCGTCGGGCGGCGGAGCGGGCTTCGGCGGCCGCGCGCCGCTCTTCGAACCGCGACGCCTGGGTGTCGAGGCCCTTCAGGAATTGGTCGAGTTCGTCCCTGGCCTTCTCCCCCACCTCGCCGAGCCCTTCCAGCTCGAAGATCTTCCACTGCCGCAGCAGCGGCCAGATCACTTCGTCGTGGTGGATCCGCAGGTCGTAGATACCCGCCTTCGCGATCAGCGCGGCCTTCCGCACGAAACTCGGGATCACCGCCCCCGGCATCTGGAACTGGACGACCTCGTCGGTGATCGCGCGCATCATCGCGTCGGGGGAAAGCTCCAGCGACGCCTGCACCAGGTTCCGGTAGAAGACCATGTGCAGGTTCTCGTCCATCGCGACGCGGGAGAGCAGCTTCTCGCACAACGGGTCCTGCGTGTACCGGCCGGTGTTGCGGTGCGAAATCCGCGTCGCCAGTTCCTGGAACGACACGTACGCGAAGACGTTCAGCAACGCCTTGTCGCCGCTGTCGTAGCCGGCCTGCATGGTCTGCATGCGCGCCCGCTCCAGCTCGACCGGATCCACCGCGCGCGTCACCAGCAGGTAGTCGCGGATACAGATACCGTGACGGCCTTCTTCGGCGGTCCAGCGGTGTACCCAGGTGCCCCAAGCACCGTCACGCCCGAACGCCCGCTCGATCTCGCGGTGGTAGCTCGGGAGGTTGTCCTCGGTGAGGAGGTTGACCTCCAGCGAGGTCCGCGCGATCGGCGACACCCGCGACTGCTCGGGATCCCAGGGCTCGCCGCCCAGTTCGGCGAAGTTCTTCCCCTCACTCCACGGCACGTACTCGTGCGGCATCCATTCCTTGGCGACCGAGAGATGCCGGTTGAGGTTCTCCTCGACCGTCGCCTCGAGCTCGAGCATCAGCCGGGTGGTTTCGGGGACCGTCATGCGTCTCGTCCTTCCGGGATAAGGAAAACGCCTACCTACGACACCGTAACTTACGGTCTCGTAGGTAGGCGAGGTCCCGGAGATGAACGCTCGGCCCGCTTGGCCGATTCGAGGGGTGAGTCGAAGGTGGCGTGTTCGAGTCCCGGCCGCGGCCTACCTGGAGTCCCGGAGCACAGCGACCCGTGACCGTGTGGATTTTGTTGCGTTGGATGAAGCAGCATCCACACAGCCCCAGCTCACCTGGCCAGATCGCGGCCGAGAGGTGACCCGGCGTGACCGGTGTGTGGAAATAGAGACACTCAACGTCCCTATTCCACACACCTCTCCACAACACACAGAACTAAAGCGACGCGGTCAGCCCCCGTGCCCGCAGGACCGACCGTTCCAGCGGCCGGAAGACGATCAGCTCGATGCCGACCCCGACCAGCAGGATCAGGAAGATCGCCGAGATCACGCCTTCCATGCTGTTGAACGACGAGCCCTCGTTCAGGTACGCGCCGAGCCCCTTGCCGAGCGCCGGGGACAGCGCGATCAGTTCGGCGGCCATCAGCGAACGCCACGAGAACGCCCAGCCCTGTTTGAGCCCGGCCAGGAAACCGGGCAGCGCGGCGGGCAGCAGGATGTGCCGGGCGGAGGAGAGCCTGCCCGCGCCCATCACCTGGCCGACCCGCGGCAGGATCGGCGGGATCTGGTCGATGCCCGCGACGAGGCCGTTCGCGATCGACGGTACCGAGCCCAGCAGGACGACGAAGTAGATCGAGGCGTCGTTCAGCCCGAACCACAGGATCGCGGCGGGCACCCAGGCCACCGACGGAAGGCTTTGCAAGCCGGTCAGAAACGGCCCGACGGCCGCGCGGACCAGCCGGACCTTCGCCACCAGCAGGCCCAGCGGGGTCCCGATGACCACCCCGATCAGGAAGCCCAGCGCGGCGCGGTGCACCGAGGTCCAGACGAACTCGAAGATCTCGCCGTCGACGGTGATGCCGACGAGTTCGTCCCAGACCGCGAGCGGCGCGGGCAGCATCGACTCCGACCAGAACGCGGCGGCCCACAGTGCCTGCCACAGCGCGATCAGCAGGACCAGGAACACCACCGGCGGCACGAAACCGCGCAAGAACCGCTTCCCGCGGCTTTCCCGGCGTTCCCCGGCGGGGGTGTCGAGCGAGTCGAGCCCCGCGCCGACGGCCTCGTCCGCCTCCACGGCCGCCTCGACGCCGGGGCGGTCAAGCCGCGGCATGGGTACTGATCACCTCCCGGAGGTGACCGGTGATCTCCAGCGTCAGGTCTTCGGCGTCGGAGGCCTGGACGTCGCGCCATTCCCGCACGACCCGGCCCGGGCGCGAGGAAAGCAGCACGACCCGCTGGCCGAGCCGGACGGCCTCGCGGACGTCGTGGGTCACGAACAGCACCGAGGTCCCGGTGCTGCGGTAGACGCGCAACAGTTCGCCCTGCAGGACGTCGCGGGTGATCGCGTCCAGCGCGGCGAACGGCTCGTCCATCAGCAGCAGCGACTGTTCCGGGTCACCGCCGACCCGCAAGGTCGCGGCCAGCGCCCTGGCGAGCGCGACGCGCTGCCGCATGCCGCCGGACAGCTCGTGCGGCCGCTTGTCACCCGCGCCGCCGAGCCGGACGAGGTCCAGCAGCTCGGCCGCCTTCTCGCGGCGCTCGGTCCGGCCGAAACCGGCCAGCCGCAGCGGGAGTTCCACGTTGCGGGCCGCGGTCAGCCACGGCATCAGCGCGGCCTCCTGGAACATCACCGCGGGCCGGGAGGTCTCCAGGGTGATCGAGCCCGACGTCGGCTTGTCGAGGCCGGCGACCAGGTTCAGCAGCGTGCTCTTGCCGCAGCCGGACGCGCCCAGCAGGCAGACGAACTCGCCGGGGGCGACGGTCAGGTCCATCCCGTCGAGGGCCACGACGGCGCGGCCCGTCGGCCCGAACGCCTTCCGGACGCCGTCGAGCCGCACGGCGACACCGGTGGACAGGCCGGGCTCCAAGGTGGTCGTCATCGCTGATCCCCTCCGGTCACTTCGTCAGGCCGGACGCGTTCACGCCGGGCTTGCCCTGCTCGGAGAGCACGGCGTTGAGCGGGCCGAAATCGGCGAACCCCTTGAGGTCCACCGCGGACTTCACCACGCCCGCGGTCACCGAGTCCTGCGCGAGCTGGGCGAACGTCGACGCGACGGGGTCGATGCCGAGTTCGATGCCCGAGAACGCGCGGTCGAGGACCGCCTCACTCAGTGTGCTGCCCGCGAGCGCCTTGAGTTCTCCATTGACCACCGTTTTCGCCTCGGCGGGGTTGGTCTTCGCCCACTCGATGGCGGCGAGCTCACCCTTCAGGATGGCGGTGACGGTCTCCGGGTGCTGCTGGAGGAACTCGCTGCGGACGATCACCACCGTGGTCGGGAACTTGCCTTCCGGCCACAGGTTCTTCTCGTCCACCAAGACCTTCGCGCCCGCGTCGAGCACCAGCCGCGACGACCACGGTTCCGGCAGCCAGCCGCCGTCGAGTTCGCCCTTCTTGAAGGCGTCGAACGTCTTCGGGTTGTCGAGGTTGGTGATCTTGACGTCGGGTAGCTTCTTCTCGGCGACGAACTTCTTGAGCGCGACGTCCTGGGTGTTCGCCAGCGACGGCGTGGCGATGTTCTTGCCGGTGAGCTGCTCGGGGGCGGCGATCTCGGGTTTCACCACCAGCTGCGCGCCGCCGGTGACCGCGCCGGAGACGAGCTGGATGGCGCCCTTGGACTTGGTGAAGGCGTTGATCGCCGGGCCGGAGCCGATGAAGGCGATGTCGAGCGAGTCGCCGAGCAGCGCGTTGACCTCTTCGGGCCCGGCGTTGAACGTCTGGGGGGTGAGCTTCGTCGAGCCCAGTTCCTTGGCGAAGAAGCCCTGCTTGACCCCGATCAGCGCGGGCGCGTGCGTCACGTTCGGGAAGTACCCGAGGCGCACCTCGGCCGCGGCACCCTGGCTCTTCTGTTCCGTCTTCGGGCCGCTGTCCGCGCGCGAACACCCCGCCATCGAACCGGCCAGGGTCAGGGCGGCGAAGGCCGCGGCCAGCAGGCGGGTTCTGTGGTGGGTGCGCACGGGGGGTCGCCTTTCGGAGGGTACGACTCTGCTCGGGTGGTGGCGCGAGAGTCGCATGTCGGCCCGCCTGCCTGCATCGCCATCCGAATGACGGGAAAGATCCTGAGAAAACTTGACACCGGCCAGAACTGCTGTTCCACATGTCAGGACGGGCGTCCCAGTCCGGTGGCCGGGCACCGGCGTCCTCACGGTGTAACGGTCCGGGCCGAACGGCCGAATCACGCTTAGTGGTGCATCACCCTCGGACCGTCGCGATGGCGGGTGTGCTGACCGCCGGTATCGGGATGGGCGTGCTGGCGATGACGCTCAAGATCGCCGACGGCACGCACACCGTGCTGGACACCACCCTGTCGACGACGACCGGGTTCCTCTTCCTCCTCGCCGGCGCCGTCGCGCATGTGCGCCGCTCCTCGAATCCCACCGGCCTGCTCATCGCGGTGGCCGGGCTCGCGTTGTTCGCCGAGGACCTGCAATTCGCCCCGGAACCCGTCGCGCATACCGTCGGCCTCGCGCTGACCGCCGCGTCCAGCCCGGTGATCGCGCATCTCGTCCTCGTCTTCCCCCACGGGAGCCTCCGGACCCGAGGGGAACGCGTACTCGTCGTCACCGCGTACGCCGTCGTCTTCTCCTCCGCGGTACTCGGCCTGCTCGTGAACGACGATCCGCGGAACCTCGCCGCGGTCGCGGCCTCGCCGGAGGCCGAACAACTGGTCAAACGGCTGCTGGAACTGGTCGGCGCGCTGATCGGCGGCGGTGTGGTGGTGGTGCTGCTCTACCGCTGGCTCGCCGGCCGTCTCCCGCAGCGGCGGCTGCTCTCCCCCGTCGTCGCCATCGCCGTGATCGGCGCGGTGAGCACCACGGTCGGCAGCGCGCTGGGCTCCGGGCATCCGGTCTCCGAACCGCTGCTGGACGTCTACCGGATCTCGTTCTGCCTGTGGCCGCTGGCGTTCCTGGTCGGAGTGCTGCGGGCGCGGGTCGGCAACGCGGAGATGATCCGGCTTCTGCTGGAACGCGACGGCTCCGGACTGGCGGCGCTCGTCCAGGACGACGAGGTGTGGAAGGACAGCCGGTCGATCGACGCGCTCAACGCCGCCGCCGGGCTGGTGCTGGACAACCAGCGGCTCGCCGCGGAACTGGAGGAACGGCTCGTCGAGGTCCAGGCCTCCCGCGCCCGTATCGTGGCCGCCGCCGACGACGAGCGGAGGCGGGTCGAACGGGATCTGCACGACGGCGCGCAGCAGCGGCTGGTGAGTGTCGTCCTGCTGCTGAGAATGGCCGAACGGCGGCTCGGCGGCGAGGTGACCCCCGCCGTCGCGTCCCTGCTGCGGAGCACCATCGACGAACTGCAGGCCACCGTCACCGAACTCCGCGAACTCGCGCGCGGGCTGCGGCCCGCGATCCTCACCGAGGCCGGGCTGATCCCGGCCGTCCGGTCGCTGCTGGACCGGATCCCGCTCGCGGTGGACCTTTCGGGCGCCGACGTGCCCCGGCTCAGCGGCGCCGTCGAGGCGACGGCGTACTTCGTCGTCTCCGAAGCGGTGACCAACGCGCTGAAACACGCGCAGGCCGGGGAGGTGCGCGTGCGCATCGGCGTCGAGGAGGACGGTCTGCGGGTGGAGGTCCACGACGACGGCACCGGCGCGGCCGACATCGGCGGCGGTTCCGGGCTGCACGGACTGCGCGACCGCGTCCGCGCGCTCGGCGGCGAACTCGTCGTCCTGGGCGAGCCCGGTTCCGGCAGCACGGTTTCGGCCGTGATCCCGCTGGACGGCTAAGCGAGCCCGCGGATCGCGCGTGCGGGCGGCCGCTCCCCCTGGATCGAGGCGATCATCTCCAGTACCTGCCGGGTGCGCTTCACCTCGTGCACCCGGAACACCTTCGCCCCCTCGGCCACCGCCCAGGCCGTGGCGGCGAGGGTCCCGTCGACACGGTCCGCGAGTTCCACGCCGAGCGTCTCGCCGACGAAGTCCTTATTGGACAGTGCCATCAGCACCGGCCAGCCGGTGTCCGCCAGTGCCCGCGCGTACCGCAGCAACGCGAGACTGTGCCAGGTGTTCTTGCCGAAGTCGTGGGTGGGGTCGATCAGCACCCCCTCGCGCGGGACGCCGAGCGCGACGACGGCCTCGGCGTGCGCCGTCGTCTCCGCGACGACGTCCGCGACGATGTCCGGGTACCGCACCCGGAACGGGCGGGTGCGCGGGACGGCGTTGCCGGTGTGCGAGCAGACGTAACCGGTGCCGAACTCCGCCGCGACCTCCGCCAGCCGCGGATCGGCGCCCGCCCAGGTGTCGTTGATCAGGTCCGCGCCCGCCTCCGCCGACCGCCTGCCCACCTCGTGGCGCCAGGTGTCGACGCTGATCACCAGGTCGGGATGCAGTTCCCGGATCCGTTCGACGAACGGCACCACCCGTCGGATCTCTTCTTCGACGTCCACCTCCGCACCGGGACCGGCCTTCACCCCGCCGATGTCGACGATGTCCGCCCCCTCCTCCACGGCCCGGGCGACGGCGGCGAGCGCGTCCGGGTCGGAGAAGGTCGCGCCCTTGTCGTAGAAGGAATCCGGCGTGCGGTTGACGATCGCCATGACCAGGGCGCGATCACGGGCGACGCGGCGCCCGCGGAAGGTCAGCTCGTTCACCCCCCGATCGTAGGAGAGCACCCCGGAAGTGCCGCCCAGCGGGACCGTCCCGGACACCGGGAGCGCCCATTCGAGTGGCTATATCTGATATATGACACAAGAGATCGGATCTCTCTTGACTCGCCGTCGAACGGACGGGTAAGTGTTGTCCCGCAAGGAAGTTCAGCCCGGCGACCAGGTCGCCCCCAGAGCTGGTCGGGATGCCGACGGACGGCGGATCGGCATCCCGGCCACCCACTCCCCCGGGAGTCCCCGGCGCAGGAAGGGCCAAGAATGTCCCAAGATCCTCTTCGCTCGGCACGGCTTTCGCGGCGCACGGTGCTGGCGGGAACCGCGGGCGCTATCGGCGCGCTCGCGCTGCCCGGGACGGCCGCCGCGGCGCCGGTGGACTGGTCCCGCGCTGTCGTCGACTCGACGATGAAGCGCTACACCCCGGCCACCCTCGGCGGCTGGGGCTACACCCGCGGCCTGTACCTCTACGGCCAATACCTGGTGTACCGGCGCACCGGCGAGAAGCGCTACCTCGACTACATCCTCTCCTGGTACGACCGGTTCGTCACCGAAACCGGGATCTCCAACGGCTTCACCAACCTGGACGCGATGCGTTCCGGGCAGATGTTCCCCTTGCTGTACACCGAAACCGGGCAGGCGAAGTACAGGACCGCGGCGGACCAGCTGCGCCGCCGGTTCCCGTCCTATCCACGGACGTCCGACGGCGGGATGTTCCACGCCACGAGCAAGGTCGGGCAGTTGTGGGCGGACGGCGTGTACATGGCGCAGCCGTTCCTCGCCTTGTACGGCAAGACCTTCGGCGACACCGGCTACTGCTACAACGAGGCGGCGAAGAACGTCACGGTCTATTTCGACCGGCTCAAGGAACCCGCCAAGGGCCTGCTCTACCACGCCTACGACGAGGACGGCTCGGAATCGTGGGCTTCGGGCCCCGGGCGGCATTCGAAGTACCACTGGGCCCGCGCGATCGGCTGGCTCGGGATGGCGTCGATCGACCTGCTGGAGATCCTGCCCGTGGGCCATCCGCGGCGTCAGCGGCTCGTCGACGTCGTCAAGTTCCTCGCGGCCGGCTACACCCGGTGGCAGGACCGGGCTTCGGGCCGCTGGTTCCAGGTCGTCGACCGCGGCGGGGACAAGGACAACTGGCTGGAGACGTCGGCCTCGGCGATGTACACGTTCCTGCTCTCCCGTGCGGTCGAGCGCGGATACGTCGGCACGGAGTACGGGCCGGTCGCCGCGAAGGGCTACGCCGGGGTCCTCTCGCAGGTTTCCACCGGTTCCGACGGACTGGCCGATATCAAGAACATTTCCGAGGGGACGAATGTCGGCGATACCGCGTATTACTACGCGCGTAAGCGCAACACCAACGATTTCCATGGTCTCGGCGCGTTTCTCATCATGAATGAGCAACTCGCCTTCTGAGGTCGCCGCACCGGCCGAAGGGCGCTTTCCCGGGTCTTGACCAGGGGAAAGCGCCCTTCGGTTCGTTCGCGGGCGGTGCCGGGTATTGACCGGAGGCGCTAACATCGCGTGCTGCGACGCCCACTCCCAGGAGGGACGACCGGATGCGCGAGACGCCGACCCAGGCCTCCTTTACCCGGCTCGAACTCGGTGACACCAGCACGATCCCGGTCGGTGTGACGGTTTCACCGCACATCTCACTGGTTTCGATGCTCGTCGAGGTCGTCGGCGGGTACGACCGCGGGCTACCCGGCCCCTGGCGCCGCCAGGTGGGTTCGGCGATCCCGGAGCAGGGATACCGCGCGGCGAGCGCGCTCGCCCGCCGGGGCACCTCCGTACAGCCGGACTTCATCGTGCCCATCAGTCCCACCGAGGACGCTTCCGCCGTCTGCCAGGCGGAAATGCTGCGCGATCTCACGGAGGCCGATGTTTTGAAAGGCCTCGAAGAGGTCTTCGGCGACCGGCTGCCCGCCCAGTGGCGGCAGGCGGCCGATCAGCCAAGACGCTGGGTCGCCTCGCTCGCGGACGCCTTCACCGCGACCAGGGTGGCGACCGAAAACCTGTGGACCAAGGCCCGGCCCCTGCTCGACCGGGAGATCGAACGGATCGGCGTCGCCTCCGTCCGCGGCGGGACCGACGCGGTCCTCGGCCTGCTGCGGCCCCATTTCCGGTTCAGCAACGGTTCGCTGCTGCTGCCCGACGCCGAACCGGCGCGCTACACCACCCGCGGCCGCAAGCTGATCCTCGTCCCGATGCTCGCGGGCGGCCGGTCGGTGGTGTCCAATTTCGACGAAGAGGACGCCATCTGGATCGCCTATCCCCTCCCGGGCTTGGACGGCCTGCTCGACAACGGCCGGTCCGAACCACGTCCCGGTGTCGACGGACTCGATCTCGTCGTCGGCGCCCATCGCGCGAAACTGTTGCGGCACTTGGGAAAGCCCGCGCGGATGGGCGAGATCGCGAATCTGCTTTCCTGTGCCGCGAGCACCGCGACCTACCACTGCGAGCAGCTCGTCTCGGCGGGTCTGATCCAGCGTCACCGCGAGGGTCAGGTCGTCCTCGTGGTCCGGACACCCCGCGGTGACGCCCTCGTGGACCTGCTGGCCTGAGTCGTGAGGGGCCTGACCTTGGTCTGGGGGTTTGGCTAGGGCTGAAGGGCGCTTTCCCCGCATGCGATGAGAGGAAAGCGCCCTTCGCCGCGTGAGATGAGAGGAAAGGCCCCTTCAGCCCCCTCACACCGACGCCAGGTCGCGAGGGAGCAGGGTCGGATCTGGTCGTGAGTGGTAAGTGTCGTTCTAACGACACTTACCACTCACGACCCACCTCGGAACCGCAGGGATGACAAAGGCCGAAGGGCGCTTTCCCCGCATGCAGGGCTCGTGAGTGGTAATGAGGGTTCTAACCGTCATTACCACTCACGAGGCCCTAAACCCGCTGCAGACCTGGCTTTCCGGCCTCCACGACGTAGCTGCGGTCGGCGGCCAGGGTCACCTTCGAGAAGTCGTACTCGGCGGTGTCCGAAACCGTCATGAAGTCCGCCCGCATCTGCGACTGCGACGCCGTCACCCTTACGTAGCCACGTTTCCCGCGGCAGTACTTGATATGCGGGTTGTTCGAGAGCCACGTCGACGACGGATCGGTCGCGGTGTCGCTGTTGCTGGTCACCGACGTCGTCACCAGTTCCGAACCGAACACCGGGTCGCTGTGGTTGAAGTAGTCGCGGCGCAGATCGGCCGCCCAGTGCCGGTGGACGTCGCCGGTCAGCACGATCGGGTTCGGCACCTTGCGGTCGACGATGCCCTTCGCGATCCGGTCGCGGGAAGCCTCATAACCCTGCCAGGAGTCGGGGCTCTCGCAGGTCGCCTTGTTGCCGTCGCCGTCACGGGTGGCGAAGAAGACCTGCTGGCCCAGGAAGTCCCACTTCGCCGGCTGGGTCTCCAGTGCCTTCAGCAGCCATGCCTCCTGCGTCGTGCCCAGGATGCTGCGCGACGTCGACCGCATGTCGGTGCACGCCGGTCCGGCGTCACCGGAGGGGTCGGGCACCTGCGCGTTGCGGTACTGCCGGGTGTCGAGCATGTGGAACCGGGCGAGGTTGCCCCAGCCGAACTGCCGGTACAGCCGGATGGTCGAACCACTGGGCTTGGCGGTGGACCGGATCGGCATGTTCTCGTAGAAGGCCTGGAACCCGGCGGCCTTGCGCTCCGCCGTCGCGGGGCTGGTGGTGCCGTTCCAGTTGTTCATCACCTCGTGGTCGTCGAAGACCACGATCCACGGCGCCATCGCGTGCGCGGCCTGCAGATCGGCGTCGGTCTTGTGCTGCGCGTGCCGGGCGCGGTACTGCGCCAGCGTCTGCACGTCCTCGGTGAAGGCGAGCCGGCGCGGATTCAGTTCGGCGGCGGCGCGGCCGGATTTCCGCTCGTACATGTAATCGCCGAGGAACAGCACCAGCTCCGGGTTGTCGGCGAGCATTCCCTTGTACGAGTGGTACCAGCCCTCCTCCCAGTGCTGGCAGGAGGAGAAGCAGTACTTCAGCTGACTGACCGCCGCACCGGCCGCGGGCGCCGTCCGCGTCCGGCCGACCGGTGAGATGTGACCGCTGGTCTTGAAGCGGTAGAAGTACTCGCGGCCCGGCTGGAGCCCGACCGGTTCGATGTGCACGCTGTATCCCGAGGCACGGGCGGCGGTCGCGGTGCCGTTCTGGACGACCGACGAGAACGCCTGGTCGTTCGCGATCTCCCAGTCCACTGTGTACGAAGCGTCCGGCATCCCGCCGAAACCGTCGGGGTTCAGCGGGGCGGGGGCGAGCCGCGTCCACAGCACGACACTGTCCGGCAACGGGTCACCCGAGGCGACGCCGAGCTGGAACGGATCGTGGATGGCGGGTGCCGCCGCCATTGTTCTCGCTTTCGCCCACGAAGGCAGCGTCGACGATAACGCCGCCGCCGAAACCGCCGCGGCTCCACCGAGGAGTACCGCCCGCCGGTTCACCTGACCCATGAGAATTCAACCTTTCGAAGTGGGGATGGAACGGGGAGGGATTTCACGCGGCGTAATCGGTGATGCCGCCACTACAGGCCTCGAGAACCGGATTAGCGGCGGCGTTGGCGACGCAGACCTTGTAATAGACCCACGAACCCTTCGCGACCGGCACGGCCTTGTCGACGTGCGTGCCGTTACCGCCGGACGCCCAGACGTAGAACGGGCCCGCGCCGCCCTTCAGCCAGTAGGCGACCACGGCGGACTTGCCGTCGGCGTCCTTGTCGTAGACGAGGAAATGCGCATCGGAGGAACGGAACTGTCCTTCACCCGCGCAGGCGCCGGTGGAACATTCGGCGCTGCCGGATCCGACGCCGCAGTCGGGCGCGATCCGCTGATCGGAGCCGGTGTAGACATATCCGTCCGAAATGTAACCTCCGAGCGCGGGAACGTAGTCCCACAACGTCGTCGTGCCCAGCGGACCGGTGACCTCGGTCCCTTGTGTCTGGCAGTCGATGGTCACCGAGGCACCGTTGGCCACCGTGCGCACCGCGGACGCCGAGGTGCTCGGCGCGCGGCGCACGTTCAGCGGATCACCCGCCGTCTTCACGGTCCCGGTCGCCGCGGCCACCGCGGGGGTCGCGGCGACGAGACCGAAGGCACCCGCCGTCGCCAGCACGAGGAAGAAACCGGCGAGCCGCCGGTGAACTGAACGCTTCATGGCCGCAGCGTCGACCGGAGTCGTACACATCCCGTACAAACGCCGAAGCGCTGTCTGCACATGCATGCGAATGGATCTAGCCAACCATGGCCGCACGGCAATACGATCAGCCGATATGGGGCTCCTGCCGTATTGGCGGTTTAGGTGACTATTCTCGGGTTTCGCGTTCTCGGTCCGCTCGAAGTGGCGGTGGACGGACAGGTGGTGCCGTTGGGCGGCCCCAAACCACGTCTGCTCCTCGCCGCGCTCCTGCTCCAGCCCAATGTCGTCGTCTCCACCGAACTGCTGATCGAGGTCCTGTGGCCTTCGTCGGCGCCACGTTCGGCGGCGGCGAACATCCGCACGTACGTCCATTCACTCCGCAAACGCCTCGCCGATCACGATCCCGCCCTCGGGGAACGGATCGGCAGCCGGGCGTCCGGATACATCCTCAAGGCCGCCCCTGAGGAGATCGACCACATCAGGTTCGGCGAACTGGCCGCGCGGGCGCAGGACGCCCTCGGCCGGGGCGAGGCCGAAACCGCTCTCGACCTGCTGGATCAAGCCGAAGCGCTGTGGCGCGGGGAAGTTCTCGAGGGGCTGCCCCACGACCACGGCTGGGGCGCGACCGTCGCCCGGCTGTCGGAATCGCGGCTCGTGGTCTCCGAACAGCGGCTGCGGGCGCGGATCGAACTCGGCCGCACCGCCGAAGCCGTCGCGGAACTGCGCGGACTGGTCACCGAGCATCCGCTGCGCGAGGAACTCTGGCGGCAGCTGATCGTCGCACTGCGGGCCGACGGCCGCACGGCGGACGCGATCGAGGCTTACGAAGCGGCTGAAAAGGTGCTGGCCGACGAACTCGGCACCGAGCCGGGAGCGCGCTTGCGGGAACTGCGGGCGTCGCTGGTCTCGGCGCCCTCCGTGGCCCCGGAGACCGTGTCCGTCTCCCCCGCCCGGCAGACGGCGCCGGTCTGCCAGCTGCCGCTGGACCTGCCGGACTTCACCGGCCGCGAGGTGGTGGTCGGCGACGTCGTCGGCCTTTTCCGCCGCCGTCGCGAACAGGGCAAGCCCGCGATCGTGGTGCTCTCCGGGGCGCCGGGGGTCGGCAAGTCCTCGGTCGCGATCCGGGTGGCGCACGCGGTCCGGGAGGACTTCCCGGACGGCCAGCTGCATGTCGATCTCGCCGGGACGTCGTCCTCGCCGCGACCCCCGATGACCGTGCTCGCCGAGTTGCTCCGCGCGCTGGGTGTCCCGGACGCGGGCCTGCCGCGTGATCTTCCCGAACGCGCGGCGCTGCTGCGTTCCCGTCTGGCCGGCACGCGGATGTGCGTCGTCCTCGACGACGCCGGCAGCGCGGCGCAGGTCCGGCCCCTCCTGCCCGGCGCGGGCACCTGCGCGGTGCTGATCACCAGCCGGGTGCGCCTGCCGGATCTGGCCGGGGCCACCCCGGTCGACGTCGATCTCCTGCCCGAGGCCGAGGCCGCGCGACTGCTCGAAGGCATCGTGGGCACGGAGCGGGTCTCCGCCGAGCCGGAGAGCGCGACCGCGATCCTGCGCCAGTGCGGCCATCTGCCGCTGGCGATCCGGGTCGCCGGTGCGAAGCTGACCCACCGGCCCGGATGGACGCTGCGCGTCCTGGCGGACAGGCTCCGGGACGAGAGACGAAGACTCGACGAACTCCGCGTCGGCGATCTGGCCGTCCGGGCCAGTGTCACGCTCAGCTACGACCTGCTGCCGATGTCCGCCGCGGCCGCCTTCCGCGGCCTCGGCGGGCTCGGCTCGGTCCAGTTCCCCGCCTGGGTGGTCGCGGCCCTGCTCGGCAGGCCCCACGCCGACGACGTCCTGGACGTGCTCGTGGACGCCCACCTGGTCGAACTCACCGGCTCGGACGGCACCGGCGAACCTCGCTATCGCCTGCACGACCTGCTGCGGTGCTATGCCGTCGAGCTGCGGGCGCAGGACGTCCCGGCGAAGGCTCGCGACGCCACGAAACGGGTACTGGAGGGCTATCTCGCGCTCGCGGTCGAAGCCGCGGACCAGCTGCCGATCCATTTCTTCGGGCTCTACCGGGACGACACCGCCGTCCAGCCCGCCCTCCCGCCGGGGACGGAGCGGCTGATCGAGGATCCGGCCGCGTGGTTCGCCGCCGAGCGGCACACCTGCGTCGCCGCCGTCTCGCTGGCCGCGGAACTCGGCTTCGACGCGCTGGCGTGGCGGCTCGCCGCCGCCCTCGCGCCGTACTTCGACCAGCGAGGGCACCAGGACGACTGGCTGCAGACCCATGCCGTGGCGCTGGCCGCCGCCCGCCGGTCCGGCGAGATCCGCGGGGAGGCGGTCATCCAGCGCAACCTCGGGCAGATCCAGCTGTACCAGGACAGTTACGCCGAAGCGCTGATCGCGTTCGAGCAGTCGCAGCTGCTGTTCGACAAGATCGGTGACGCGCGGGGCGCGGCGATCGCGCTGGCCGGGCTCGGCACCGTGCTGCGGATCAAGGGCGAGGACACCGTCGCGCTGGAGCATTGTCACGCGTCGCTCGACCAGTTCTCGGCGGCCGGTGATCCGCACGGCGAGGCCGTCGCGCGGATCGCGATCGGCGCGGTGTGGCTGGCGCGGCGCCGGTTCGCCGACGCGGAACGCTGGTTCACCGAAGCGCTCGAACAGTCCGCGGCGATCGGCGACCGGCACCGGGAGGCGCACGCGCTCAAACGGCTCGCGATGCTGCGGCAGCATCAGGGCAACCTCGCGGGCGCGCGCGAGCGGGTCGACCGGGCCATCGCGATCTTCAACGAACTCGGCGACGACCACTGCGTCGGATACGCGAACCAGAATCTGGGCGAGTTGTATCTGCACAGCGGGGATCTGGCCCACGCGCAACTGCTCCTGGTGAATTCGCTGAGCGTGCACCGGCGTAACGGGGACCGCCGGTCCGAGGCGGAGGTCTCGCAGTTGCTGGGCGAACTGCACGAGGCCTTGAGCCAGCCGGAGCGGTCGCGGACGTACTCGGAACGCGCGCTGGCGTTGTGGCGGGAACTCTCCGCGCGGCCACAGGAATCCGCGCTCGCTTCGCGGCTCCAGGAATCCGCTGAAGCCTCTTACGACGATTCCGCGAGCGCCTGACGTAACAAACTCGGCACTTGGACGCGCGAGTACGCAGCGCGACCAGGTGCCGACTTGCGTTTGTATCGATCGTGTACAGGGCCCAGCGAAGCTCCCTTCATAGCAACCGAGAGTGCTCGAAGGGAGACCGGAATGGTCCGGACCGTAACGGCCCGCCGCGTGATGGCGGCCGTGCTGGCCATGGGGGCGGTCACCGCGCTGGCCGCCAGCCCCGCGAACGCGGCGCCAGAGGGAACCTGGCACGCCGACCTGTCCACTGTGGACGGCGACGACGTCAACGTCCGCAGCGACGGCGGCGTGCTCAGCCTGGAAAACGCCGCCTGGCACAGAAAGCCCGACTCCATCGGCAGCCAGGGTTACCTCCTGCCGGCCGAGCAGCAGCTCGGAAAGCCGGTGAACCGCGTCACCGCGCAGGTGACCGCCGACGCGCCGAAGGGCACCGCCGTCGAGGTCGACGTGCGAGGAAAGCTCAACGGCAACGACTGGACCGAGTGGACCCCCACCGAGGGTGGCGCCGCCCAGCTGTCCACTTCGGTCTCCACCGTCCAGGTCCGCATCGGACTGCGCACCCTGACCGACGGCGTGACCGCGAAGGTCAGCGACGTCACGCTCCAGGGCGAACTCGGCCCGCAGGCCAACGCGATCGGCGCGGCCGCGGCCCCGCTGACCTACAAGGTCTACGGCACCCGTGAAGGCCTCACCGGGGGCACCACCGCCAACGGGCATGTGATCAAGTCGCGCGACCACTTCGTCGCCCTGCCCTCGGGTCGCGGCCTCGCCCCCAAGAACACCGGCAACTACACGGTCCGCATCTGCCGCACCGACAACAGCCGGTGCGAGTACGCGCCGGTGTGGGACGTCGGTCCGTGGAACACCAAGGACGACTACTGGAACCCGTCGGACACCCGCCAGATGTGGAAGAACCTGCCGCAGGGCAAGCCCGAAGCGCAGGCCGCGTACCAGGACGGCTACAACGGCGGCAAGGACGAGTTCGGCCGTAAGGTGGCCAACCCGGCGGGGATCGACCTCGCGGACGGCACCTTCTGGGACGGCCTGAAGATGACCGACAACGGCTGGGTCAACGTCTCCTACCTGTGGACCGGCTCCGGCCCGACCGGCGTCGTCAGCACCGCGGGCGACCCGATGAACGTGCGGGCTTCGGCGAGCACCACGGCGGCCGTCAAGGGCCTCGCGGCGAACTACGCGAAGGTCACCATCGAATGCTACGTCGAGGGTGAGACCGTCACCGGCAAGTTCGGCACCAGCAACATCTGGGACCGGATCGGCCCGGGGCACTACATCTCCGACACCTACCTGCAGACCGGATCGGACCTGCCCGTCGCGCCCAAGTGCGCGTGACCCCCTGAACGCGAAGGCCCGGCGCACCCCCATTGCGCCGGGCCTTCGCCCTTTCCGGAATCCACCTGGTCGTGAGTGGTAAGTGTCGTTCTAACGACACTTGCCACTCACGACCACCGCTCGCATCAGTCCCGCTGAACGACACAGTTATTCACAAGCACGTAATCGTCGTGCGAAACTCCCGTGACGCAATTCCCCACGGACGAATGGCGGTCCTCGTGAGCGTTTCCCGGCGCACCCTGTTGACCACCGCCGCCGGTGCCGCGGTGGCGGCGACGGCGATCCCCCCGGTCGCCCTCGCTGCGGACTCGGAAGCCGCCGTGCCAACGACTTTCAGCCGCGCCGCCGACTACGCGGTCGCCAAACTCCGGGCCGTCGCCCCCGGCGTGACGGCGTTTCCGGAGATCACCCGATTCGAGAAATGGACCTATTCCGCCAACGGTGGCTGGATCGGCGGTTTCTGGCCGGGCACATTGTGGCTCGCGTCGCTCTACAGCGGAGATCGGCGATTCCGGGAACTGGCGACGGCGGCCGCGGAAAAGCTCGCGCCGCGCCAGTACGAGACGACCCATCACGACCTCGGTTTCCTGTTCTACCCCTCGTGGGTCACCGGCTGGCGGCTCACCGGCGACGGGAAGTGGCGCACCGGCGCGCTCAACGCCGCCGCGTCGCTCATCCAGCGATACAACGAAAAGGGGCGCTTCATCCGGGCGTGGGGCGCGCTCGGCACGCCGGGCAACGCCGGCCGGGTCATCGTCGACACGATGATGAACCTGGACTTGCTGGCCTTCGCGAGCGAACAGACCGGCGACCGAAAGTACCTCGACATCGCCGTCGCGCACGCGAAGACCACCGAGCGGGTGTTCCTGCGCCCGGACGGCTCGACCCCGCACGTGTTCGACTTCGATCCGGGCACCGGCGCCGAGATCGGCCCGAACTCCGTGCAGGGCTACGGCCCGTCGTCGTGCTGGTCGCGCGGCCAGGCCTGGGCGATCTACGGTTTCACCACGATGTACCGCCGCACCGGCGACCCGCTGTTCCTGCGGACCGCGCGACGCCTGGCCGATTTCGCGCTGCGCGCGCTGACCCCGGACAACGTCCCGGTGTGGGACTACCTCGCCCCGCAGGCGCCGCACGACATCAAGGACTCCTCCGCCGGCGCCGTGATGGCGTGCGGCCTGCTCGACCTGGCGAAGGTCGCGAACCGGCCCCAGTACCGCGAGGCCGCGATCCGGATCCTCACCGCGTTGTGCGACACCTGCCTGACCACGAGGTCCACCCGCGCCGAGGCGATCGTGGCGAGGGCCACGCGGCACCGTCCGGTCGAGGACGGCGTCGAGGTTTCACTGCCCTACGCCGACTACTACCTGCTCGAAGGTCTCCTGCGGGTGCTGATGCCGAAGGAGATCGACCAGGCGATCGACCTCTCCAGCGTCTCATGAGGGCTCAGTGCGCGTGGTGTCCTTCGTGGCCGCCGTGGTGCGCGTGGACCTTCGCGTGCCCCAGCCCGCGCCCGATCATCCACTTGTTCACCGGCACCGTCAGCACGAACGCGATGGCCAGCGAGCTCGCCAGCGCGCCCCAGAACAGCAGGCTCGTGAGCCCGGCGTCCATCGCACCCGGCACCACCACCATGACCCCGTTGTCGACGATCTCCATGACCGCGATCGAGACGGTGTCGGCGGCCAGCGCCACCTTGAGCGCCGCGCCGAACCGCAGGCCCGACTTCAGCACGCCGCGCATGGTCAGCGCGTAACCGAAGACGAAGGCCAGCGCGATCGACAGGACGACCGTCGCCGCGTTGTGCAGGCCGAACGCCGTGCCGATCACCATGCCGAGGACCTCACCGATCGCACAGCCGGTGAGGCAGTGCAGGGTCGCCGACGCCGCCATCGACCAGCTTGCTCCATGCCGTGTCTCGTTCATACGGGGCAATATACCCCCCACCCGTATATTCGGCGCAGTGACCCGCGTCTCCCCGGTCGCTCACCGTCACCTCCGTAGGCCGACCCGGTAATCGGGCCAGGTCGATGAACTCACTTCCGTAACCCTTTGCGCTCATCCGGTTGACCGGGGTAACCGGAGACCCTTAGTTTCGCCGGAGGTCTCCACCGCGCGCAGACCGATCGGCTGGTTTCAGGTAGTTCCGTGACTATGGGGTGGAGATGCGAGGGCCGACGAAGACGCTCGTGGTGGCCGTTGTGCTCATGATGGGCATGATGCTCGGAATGGTGGGCTGCGACGGCGAGCAACCGGCCGGGACGGCGGCCAAGCCGATCCGGATCGCGTTCGTGCCGAAGGTCGCGGGCATCCCGTACTTCGAGGCGATGAACACCGGCGGGCACGCCGCGGCCAAACAGCTCGGCGTCGAATGGGTCTCCGTCGGGCCGCCCACAGTGGACCCCGCCGCGCAGGTCTCGATCGTGCGCGGCCTCGTCGACCAGCGGGTCGACGTCATCGCGATCGCCCCGAACGATCCGAAGGTGATGGCACCGGTGATCTCCGACGCGCGGGCGAAGGGGGTCCACGTGATCACCTCGGACACCGACGCGCCGGGCACCGCCCGCGAACTCTTCGTCAACCAGGCGACGCCGGAGGGAATCGGCGAGGCACTCACCGACGCCCTGATGAAGAAGATGAGCGGCGCGGGCAAGTACGCGATCGTCTCCTGCGGCAAGACCGCGGAGAACCTCAACGCGTGGATCGCCGTCCAACGTACCTATACCGCTACCCGGTATCCCCACGCGCAGCTCGTGGAGACGGTCTACGCCGGCGAAGACCGGGAAACCGCCACCACGATGGCCAAGGACCTGATGGTGAAGTACCCCGACCTCACCGGCCTCGTCGGCGAGTGCACGACGTCCGCGCCCGGGGTCGCCGAAGCGGTCCGCTCGCAGCAGAAGATCGGCCGCGTCTTCACCGTCGGCGTCGGGACCCCGCAGGCGATCAAGCCGTACCTGCTGGACGGTTCCGCCTCGCTTTCGGTGCTGTGGAACGTCGAATCGCTCGGCTACCTCACCGCGTGGGCGGGCAAGCAGATCGCCGAGGGGAAGCCACTCGGTCCGTCCAACAAGGTCAACCTCGAACTCCCGGCGATCAAGTACGACGACGCCACGAAGACCGTGCTGCTGGGTGACCCGCTGCTGATCACGCGCGAGAACGTGGACCAGTTCAAGTACTGACTCACCGGGCCCGCCGGACGGCGCCCGCCGCCGCACCACCGCCGAGGATCAGGACCAGCGCGGTCAGCCCCCAGCGCCGCTTCTCCTTCGTGCGGGCGCGCGAGTCGGTCTCCGCCGCCTCCTCACGGTCCGGGAGGGCGGCCGCACGGGTCGGCTTCGGCGCGGGGACGGGCGGCTCGTCCACTTTGGGCGCCGGAATGGACCTCGGAGCCGAGGTCGGCGTCGGAGTCGGAGCGGGATTCGGTGATGGCGTCGGTGTCGGTGTGGATGTGGGGGCCGGTGCCGACGTGGGAGCGGACGTCGGCGCCGGTGTGGGCGTAGGAGTCGGAGTAGGCGTCGGAGTGGGTGTCGGCTTGGGCGGTTCCGGTTTCGGCGGCTCGGGGACTTCGGTCGCGCTGAGACAGCCGGCGGCGTCCGAACCCGCCAGCGGCGGACCCGAAGTCACCTCGGTCACCTGCCCACCGCGGTCCAGACGGTAGAGCACGCTGCGCCCACCGATCCGGTTCGCGGTGGCGTACAAGCCACCGTCACGGCCGAGGACGACGGAGCCGTAGACCTCGGCGGGCGGGAACCGGGCGTCCTCGGCTTCACGGACCTTGCCGGAGGACGGGTCGATGGTGATCACGGCGCCTTTTCCGCGCCAGGTGGTGGAAACACCGTAGAGCAGCCCGTTGTGGTAGGCGAAGTCGTTGACGTCGTGGGCGAGGGTGATCGGCCTCAGGAACACCGTCCTGATCACCCGCAGGTACCGCTCCCCCGGCGTCAAGTCCACTGTGTACAGTGTGCCGTTCCTGAGCAGGTACCAGGAATTCCCGCCGATCGCGCCGGCGGTCACCCCCGCGACGGGACTCCACACCGGCAGCCGGTTCCCGGCACGGGTGACCGGGCCGAGATCCCGGATGTCCCCGTCGCGATCGATCGTCACCGCGTGCGCGCCCCGGCTCTGTCCGTCGGTGATACCGAAGACCAGATCCCGCGCCGCGGAGTAGCCGAGCGCGTTGATCCGGTATCCCGCGTCGGTCACCCGCAGCGTGGTCCCCGAACCGACGTCGAGCCAGCGGAGCTTCGAAGCCCCGTGCGACGGGGTCTCGGCCTGCACCACCAGGCAGGCTTCGGCGGCGCGCGCGGCCATCGGGGCCAGCAGCGCCGAGGCGCCGACCAGCCCGGCGACGGCCACCGTCGCCGCCGCCCGCGTCACCCCGTCCACGGTGCTCAAACGATCCTTGCCCGTGCCGCGGTGAACGCGTCGGGCGGGATCCGCACCCCGCCGCCGAACGGGTTCTGCAGCTGGTAGATCGCGAACAGGAGCAGCGTGATCGTGCCGGCCAGGGTGGAGACGATGACCAGATGCGCGGCCAGCCGGGTGCCGCCGAACAGGTTGGGCAGCAGTACGGAGATGAGGCTGCCCAGGATCAGCGCGAACCAGACGACGCCGCCGACCCGCCCGCCCTCGACCGCGTTGAGTCGATTTTGCCGGGCCTCGTAGACCTGCCAGAGCTGGGTGGCCGCTTCGGCCTTGCGCTCGCGGACCCAGTCGTCGTCCGAGGACGCCTTCTCGACCGCCTTGCGCAACCGGTCGAGTTGCGTCCACCCGGCGTCGGGGACGGCCTCGTCGCCCGCCATCAGCGGCCATTCCCGTTGTTCGACCGTGGTGATGTACTCCGCGCTCAGCTTCCGGACCTCGTCCTTGACCTCGGGCCCCAGGGAATCCGCGGCCCAGACGGCGGCGACCAGGCTGTCCGCCTCGTGGTAGGAGCCGTCGCGCGCCGCGCTCGCGGAGTCGAAGAGGGAGATCAGGATGAACGCGACCAGGACCGCGTGCAGCCCGCCGACGATGGTGAACACCTGGCCGGCGGCGTCGTTGTTGTCACGCCGCCCCTCGTCCCAGCCGAACTTGCGGACGAGGTAGCCGACGAAGCCCGCGGCGATCGCCGCGCCGACCACCCAGGCGATGCCGGTCAGATAAATACCCATTCGACTCCCTGCCCCGTGAAGACTGCTGAAGCTAGTTCACCGTTCGACGCGACGAAAAGGGCAATTGAATCAATTCATACTGGTGGCCCATGAGCCGAAGTCGATCATCACCGGCTCGGCCCAGTTTCTCAGTCCGCGAAACGCTTTTCGACACACGCAGGAAAGGGGCGTCACCGGTCAGGGAAGAAGGCTTCACGACCGGGTGATCGGCCGACACGAGACGTCACCAGCGTGTCCGTATACCGGCTTTACGTGCGACTTCATCGCCCGAACGGCCGTCGCGGCCGACCACGATGCGGCCAACCCCGGCAAACAGGTGAACATAGCTCGAAACCCGATCGTGTGTTTGTGCGGGCATTACCGCTTGCTATCTTGATTTTGCGTCCACCCCACTCGAATGGGTATCCGTGAATTGCGAGAACGGCGGTTCAGCGGATTATTCCCGAACTCGGGCGCGAAGGCTGAAAGGGAGTCTCCGTTGACGACCATCGACACCCGCACCGGCGCCCGGCCCGCCGGGGAAGTCCTGACGTGGAGCCGGACCCTGATCGAACCGGCGCTGCGCGAAACCGTCGGCGAGCTACCCGAATCGATGCGGCTGATCGCCGGCTACCACTTCGGCTGGTGGGACGAGCGTGGCCGTCCGTCCACTTCGGACGGGGGGAAGGCGTTGCGCCCCGCGCTGGCGCTGCTGGCCGCCCAGGCGGTCGGCGGCGACGCCGAAATCGCCGTCCCGGTGGGGGTCGCGGTGGAAATGGTGCACAACTTCTCCCTGCTGCACGACGACGTGATGGACCGGGACACCACCCGGCGGCATCGTCCGACCGCGTGGACGATCTTCGGTACCGGCGCCGCGATCCTCGCCGGGGACGCCTTGCTGTCCCAGGCTTTCGAGGTGCTTTCGCCGTTCGGGCAGACGGCGTTGCGCGTGCTGAGCACGGCCGTGATCGACCTGCTTGAAGGACAGAGCACGGATCTGAAGTTCGAAGAACGCGGTGACGTCGACACCGCCGAATGCGTCCGGATGGCCGAGGGGAAGACCGGCGCGTTGCTCGGGGCGGCATGCACGCTCGGGGCGCTCGCCGGGGAAGGGAGGCAGGACCAGGTCGACCGGCTGACCGAGTACGGGAGGGCACTCGGGCTGGCGTTCCAGCACATCGACGATCTCCTCGGGATCTGGGGTGATCCGGCGGTGACCGGGAAACCGGTCCACTCGGATCTCTCCAACCGGAAGAAATCCCTGCCGGTGGTGGCCGCGCTCCACTCCGGGACGGATGCCGGACGAGAACTGGATGCCTTGTACCGCAAGGAAAACCTCGACGCCGCGGAATTGCCCCACGTGGCGGACCTGGTGGAACGGGCGGGCGGCCGGACGTGGAGCCAGGAGCAGGCCGACGCGCTCCTGACCGGCGCGCTGCATCATCTCGCCGTCGCGGATCCGGCGCCCCGCCCAGGCGCCGAACTCGCGGCCCTCGCGAAACTGGTGGTGCGGCGACGATATTGAAGCCGGGCGCGGAGAAGGCAGGGGCGGGCCGGGCGCGATGCCCGGCTCGCCCGTGTCTCATCGGCCGGGGCGGGTCAGCCCCTGCTCACCGGCGCCGCGGCTGAGCACGACCTCGTCGGTGTCCTTGAGTGCGGCGGCCTTGAGCGCGTCGCCACCGCCCTGGCCCGCGGTCAGGTCGAGCAACCGGATCGGCGGGCCCAGCTGCACCAGCGTCGGGACGTACTCGGCCTTGTCGACCTTCCAGCGGTCGCCGTCCCGCACGAACCGGAACCGTGCCGCCGCCCCCTGTTCGGTAGAGCCCTTCGGTTCCGAATGCCGGGCGACGCTGTTGCCGAGTCCGTAGGCGACCCACTTGCCGTTGATCTGCTCGAAGGGCTGCACGACGTGCGCGTGGTGCCCGATGATCAGGTCGATCGCGTCGTCACCGAGGAGTTTCTTCGCCAGCGATCGCTGTTCCGCGGTCGGATCGTGCTGGTATTCGGTACCCCAGTGCAGGCTCGCGAGCACGATCTGCGCCCCCGCCCTGCGCGCGGCCTTGGCCTCGGCGATGACGGCTTCGGCGTCGATCTGGTTGACCAGCCAGGGTTTCCCCGCGGGCACCTTGATGCCGTTGAAACCGTAGGCGTAGGAGATCTGGGCGACCTTCACCCCGTTGACGTCCATGATCAGCGGCTTCTTCGCCTCTTCGGCCGAGCGCGCCGAACCGGTGTGCTTGACACCGGCCTCGTCGAGTTTGTCGAGCGTCCGGCCGGCGCCCTCCGCGCCCTGGTCGATCGTGTGGTTGGACGCCGTCGAGCAGGTGTCGTATCCGGTGTCCTTGAGGGCGTCGACGATCTCGGGTGGCGCGCTGAAGGACGGGTAGCCGCTGTACGGGCCGCCCTTCGGCGCGAGCGGGGTCTCGAGGTGGCAGATGCCGAGGTCGGCTCCGGAGATCAGCGGCTTCACCCCGGCCAGCAGCGGCCGGTAGTCGATCTCGCCGTTGCCGTCCTGCTTCGCCTGGTCTGTCAGCGCGGGATGGATCAGCACGTCGCCGGTCGCGACCACGGTGAACGACTCCCCCGGCGCCTGGGCGCTCGACGCGGCGGGCGGGGCGCTCGACGCCACGGGCGGTTGCTCGGGGGCCGGGCTGCAGGCGCCGAGCAGCAGGGCGACGCCGAGGAGGGCCGCCCCGGCGCGAGCACGGACCGGACGGGCATGGGTGCTGAACATCGATTCCCTCGTTCGGGTGACAATCCCTCCCCATCCTGCCTTAAGCCCCAGGCTCTCACCGCGTTTCGTCCTCTGGATGCGGTAGTTGCGCGCGCAACTACCGCATCCAGAGGACGAAACGCGAGGTCAGGCGAGGCAGTCGGCGGGGTCGCCCCGGCGGAGGGCGGGGTCTTCCTGGAGGAAGGTCCGCGCCACCCCCGGCCCGCTGGACCGCGTTTCGAACCGGACGGTCACCCGCCCGTGCCCGGCGCCCTGCACCCACCCGCTCCCGTACTCCTCGTGGACGACGTCGTCCCCCGGACGCCAGCTCGACGAGACCACGGGCACCGGTGCGGGCGCCCGCGAGACGACGGGCGCGTCGGTCACCGGGACGGACAGGGTGAACAGCGGATCCTGATGGGGCACCGAAAGCCCGGAAAACGCGACCCCGGCCAGCCGCACCCCGCCGAAGTCCGACGGGTCGATCAGCAGCCGTTCCGCCATCGAAGCGAGCTGGTCGAACTCGTCGGTGGGCGAAGCCATCGTCTCCGAACGCGTCACCGTGCTGAAGTCGGTGTGCCGCAGCTTCACCACCACCGTCCGCGCGACCCGTTCGGCGTTGACGAGCCGCTTGTGCGCGTGGACGGCGAGGTCGCGGACCTCACGCCGCAGGCTCACCAGGTCGATCAGGTCGCGGTCGAAGGTCGTCTCCGCGCTGACCTGCTTGAGTTCGGCGCGATCGGACACCGGCCGGTCGTCGACGCCGGTGGCCAGCCGCCGCAGGTCCCGCCCGACCACACTGCCCAAAGTGGACACCGCGTCGGCGTCGGACAACGCGGTCAGCTGCCCCAGCGTCCGGACGCCGATCGCGCGCAGTTTCCCCTCCGCCACCGGGCCGATGCCCCACAGCACCCTGGTGGGCAGCGGCGCGAGGAATTCGCGTTCGGTGCCCTGGTCGACGACGAGCAGCCCGTCCGGTTTCGCCAGATCCGACGCGACCTTGGCGACCTGCTTGCCCGACGCCGCCCCGATCGAGGCGACCAGCCCGATCTCGGACCGGATGTGCTCCCGCAGCCGGGCACCGAACTCGCGCACCTGCTCCGACGACGCCCCGGCCAGCGCAGGCGGTTCCGCGAAGGCCTCGTCGAGGGAGATCCGTTCCAGCACGGGCGCGTACCGGGCGACGAGGTCGAACACCCGCGTGCTCAGCAGTTCGTAGAGTTTGAACCGCGGCGGCAGGATGACCCCGTTGGGCGGGAGCAGCCGCCGGGCCTGCGACATCGGCATCGCCGATTTGATCCCGTGTTCGCGTGCCTGGTAACTCGCCCCGGCGACCACACCGCGCGGGCCCGCGCCGCCCACCAGGACGGGCCGGCGGGCCAGGGTCGGCCGGGTCAGCTGTTCACAGGAGGCGTAGAACGCGTCCATGTCGAGGTGGATGACCCACCGGTCATGCCCGCCCATCGCCCGGCACCTCGAGAAGCCGATGCAGGGCCTTCGTGTACTCCTCGAACGCCGCCCGGCCGCGGGTGGTCAGCTCGACCAGCGTCACCGGCGTGCGATGTTCGAAGGCCTTGGTGATCCCGACGTAGCCGGCGTCTTCGAGTTTGCGCAGATGCGTCGACAGGTTGCCGGGCGTCATGTCCAGCAACTGCTGCAACCGCGGGAAGGTGATGCTGTCGCCCGGCCCCAGGCTCGACAGCGCCACTGTCACCCGCAGCCGCGCCTGCGCGTGGATCACCGGATCGAGCTGGGGCAGCCCGTCTTCGCTCATCGCGACCGCACCAGGAAGACCAGCGACGCCACCAGGAAGCCACCACCGCCCGCCAGGCTCAGCACGAGGAAGTTGTGCGGCCCGCCCGCCAGCACGCTCGCCGCGCCGCACAGGATGATCCACGCGCCGAGCCCGTACTGGAGTTTGCTCTGCCACAGCATCCCGCCCGCCAGGTACAGCAGGCCGGTGAGCATGAGCGAGGTGCCGGACCACAGCAGCGGGATCAGTTCGGGGTCGAGGCCGAGCCGGATCAGACCGGTGTTAACCACGGTCAGCCCGCCGAACGCGATCATCCAGCTCCAGCCGTACATCGCCCCGACGAGCCGGGACGGGCCGCGGACACCGCGGCTCGTCCGGATGCCGTAGATCGCCGAATAGGCGATGGCGCCGGCGAAGGCGGCGACGGCGATCGCGGCGGCCGCCCACAACGGCAGCAGCGAAGTCGGTGGGGCCGAGAGGTAGACGAGCCCGAAACCGAGCAGCCACACCAGTCCCCAGACGGCGAGCAGGACGGCCGGATTCGGCCCGATCTCACGCCGGGTCTCTTCCGTCTGCTTGGCGATGAGCGCGAGCGACTCCTCGGGCGTCATCGGCCGCGCGTCGTCTTCCCGCTCAGGCACAGCCCGCTCATCCTCCGGCACCTCGGAAAGCTAACACGGGTTCACAGCCTCGCCGTGTCAAGCCGGAACCTCGCCATCACCACGAGTGCGGGCACGATCAGCCAGGCCGCGAGCACCAGTACGGCGGTCGGCAGACCCGGGGAGCCCAGCACCGGCGCGCGGCCGATCTCGCCAAGCCAGTACGTCGGCATGAGGTGCGCGGCGGTGTCCATCCAGCCGGGCAGGACCTGCAGCGGGATCCACAGCCCGCCGAACATGCCCAGCGGCAGCATCAGCGCACCGGCCACCGCCTGGACGGTGTCGCCCTTGCCGAACAGGCCGATCATCAGGCCCAGTACGGCGAACGGCAGCGTGCCGAGCCACAGCGCGCCGAAGATCGCCAGCCACTGGCCGGTTTCGAGCCGGATGCCGCGGATCATCCCCGCCGCGAAGATCACCAGCAGCACGGGCAGCGCGACGAACAGTCCCGCCGACACCTTCACCAGCAGATAGCCGGGCGCCCGCATCGGCGTCAGCCGCAAGGTGCGCTGCCAGCCGTCGGTGCGTTCGGTGGCGACGCGGGTGCCGGTGAACAACGCGGCGGTCATGGCGCCGTACGCGGCCATGTTCACCATGGTCACCGTCGCGGTCGAGATCCCGGGCGCGAGTTCGCGGGCGCCGAAGATCCCGCCGAACACCAGGAACATCGCCAGTGGCATGCCGATGGTGAACACCGCGAACTGCGGACTGCGGATGATGCGCTTGATCTCCAGCGCGAGGTAGTCCAGGTTCATTTCAACGCTCCTTCGGCCTCATCAGCGGTGAGCGCGATGAAAGCCTCTTCCAGCCCGACGGCGGTGATCTCGATGTTCGCGGCGAGCGGGAACTCACGCAGCAGACCGCGGATGGCGGCGTCGGAATCGGCGCAACTCAGCTCCGCGTGCCCGGCCCGCAGCGCCGCCCGGGACACCCCGGGCAAGGCGGCCAGCGCGGTTTCGGTGGCGTCCGGGACGACGGCCCGCAGCACCCGGCCGGCGACCGCGGCCCGCACCTCGCCCACCGGTCCGTCCGCGACGACCCGGCCGTGGCGCATGAGTACGACGCGGTCGGCGTAGTCCTCGGCCTCGGCGAGGTAATGCGTCGCGAAGAGGACCGTCCGGCCCGTCCCGGTGTACTCGCGCATCGACGCCCAGAACCGGCGCCGCCCGTCGACGTCCATCGCCGCCGTCGGCTCGTCGAGCACCAGCAGATCCGGATCGCCGACCAGGGCGAGCGCGAAGCGCACCCGCTGCTGCTCGCCGCCGGAAAGCTTCCCGCAGCGGCGGTTCGCGTACTCGGTGACGCCTGCCCGCTCGAGCACCTCGCGGACCGGCAGCGGGTTCCGGTGCAGCGAGGCGAACAGGCCGACGAGTTCGGCGACCGTGGCGTCCCTGAGCAGCGTCCCGTTCTGTGCCATCGCGCCGACCACACCCCGGTCCATCGCCTCGGCCGGGCGGAGCCCGGCGACCCGCACCTGCCCCGAATCCGGCCTGGTCAGGCCCAGCAGCATGTCGATCGTGGTCGACTTGCCCGCGCCGTTGGGCCCCAGCAACGCCACCACCTCCCCCGGCGCGGCCCGCACACTGACGTCGTCGACGGCCAGGACGTCTCCGAAGCGCTTCCTCAGCCCTTCGAGGCTGAACGCGTCCGCCATGACTCTCCCCCTTCGAGCACTCTGAACCACAAAGTCGATACGCACTTTGTAACACAAAGTCCCCTGCCTCGGAAACCCCAGGAATCCGTGAAGGCCTCCTTCCCTACGCTCAAGGTAGGGAAGGAGGCCTTCACGGACTTCTGCTAGGCGGGCACCCGGGAGAGGGCAGCTTCAGGGGCCGAAGCCGAAGCAGCGGCGGGTGCCGGAGGTGGCACCGGAAGCGGCAGTGGCGCGCATTCGACGTCGGCCGTGCGGCCCGGCTTGCGATCGGGCAGGGCCCCGGTCGCCAGGTAGTCGGCGATCCGGTTGTCGACGCAGGCGTTGCCGCGCGGGGTGATCGCGTGGCTCGTGCCGCCCGGCTCACCGATCAGGCGGGCGCCGGGGAACCGGCTGCGCACCTCAAGGCTGCCTTCGTACGGCGTCGCCGCGTCGAGGGTCTCGCCGATCATCAGCACACTCGGCACCTTCTTGCCGTCGACCTTGACCGGCTTGCCCGGCTTCGACGGCCAGTACAGGCAGGGCGCGTTGAACCAGGCGTTCTGCCAGGTGAAGTACGGCGCCTTCTGATAGGTCCGCCAGTTGTCGGACTTCCACTGCTGCCAGCTCTGCGGCCACTTGACGTCCGTGCACTGCACGGCGAGGTAGACCGCGTAACCGTTGTCGTCGCCGCGACCACCGAAGGTCTCGAACAACCCCTTCATCGTCTGCCAGTCACCGTTGTTGACGAACTTCGCCAAGGCGTTGCCGAGCAGCGTCCACCGCAGCTGGTAGTAGGAAGCCTGCTGGAAGACGTCGAGGAGCTCGTCCGGTCCGATGACCCCGCCCGCCGGGACGGCGGCCACCTTCTTCAGCTGCTCGTCGAAGACCTGCTTGACCGCGGCCTGCGTCTTGCCGAGGTGGTAGACGTCGTCGTGCCGCGCGACCCAGCCGAACCAGATGTTGAGGTTGACGTCGAAGGCGACGTCCTGGTTGAGGTTGGCCTGGTACCAGACATTACGAGGGTCCACAGTGGAATCGAGGATCATCCGGCGGACGTGCTGCGGGAACAGCGTTCCATAGACCTGGCCGAGGTAGGTGCCGTAGGAGTACCCGTAGAAGTTCAGCTGTTCCGCGCCGAGTGCCTTGCGGATGCTCTCCATGTCCTTGACCGTGTCGGTCGTCTTGATGTTGTCGAGCAGCGCGCGGCTGTTGTTCTTGGCGCACGCTTCGGCATAGGACTTCGAGCGCTGCAACCAGGTCTTCTCCAGCCGCGGCGTCGTCGGCACGTAGTTCGGCCGGTTGTAGTCCATGTAGTCGGGAATGCACGAAAGCGCGGGTTTGCTGGCGCCGACGCCGCGCGGGTCGAAACCGACCCAGTCGTAGGCGTCACCGGCGTGGTTCGGCACCCGCGTCCCGCGGGTCGCCAGTAGCAGCCCGGATCCGCCGGGGCCGCCCGGGTTGGTGAGCATGACGCCTTGGTACTGCGCCTCCGGCGTCTTGTGCTTGACGCGGCTGAGCGCGAGCTGGATCTTTTCGCCGCGGGGCCTCGAGTAGTCCAGCGGCACGGACAGGGTGCCGCATTCGGCGCCGGCGGTGACGAGCGCCGGGTCGGTGCACGCGGCCCAGGTGATCGTCTCGGCAGGCTGCGCCTCTTCCGCGGCGACGGCCGGAGCGGTCACCGCGACCGAAGCCAGTGTGGCCACGGCCAGCGCGGTGATGAGAACACGTCTCACGGTTTCTCCCTTTCCCTCCAAGGTGAAAGCCCAGAAACCCTATCCACGACCGTGCCGACGGGAACCCCTCCGGCGAAGGTCCCTACCAACGGCGGGTCCCGATCGCGGCAAACCGGGCAACCGGTTAATCGGTTGGGCGGGCACGCGGCGGGCGCTACGGTGTCGATCATGACCTACTACATCCGGATGCGCACCGCCTGAGACGGCGTGACCGCAGGGCCGCCCGCGACCGGGTGGCCCCCTTTCTGCGCGCCGTCTGACGTTCCCTTCACGAACCCGGACAGGACATCATGCAGAAGCAACACATCGCGATGATCGGCTGCACCGCGCCGAGTCACATCTACCCGTCGCTGGCCGTCATCCGTGAGCTGGTCGCTCGCGGGCACCGGGTCAGCTACGCCGTGGGCGAGCCGCTCACCGGGCTGATCGCACCGACCGGCGCCGAGGTCGTCCCGCATCCGTCGATCCTCCCGCTCGGCGACCAGTCCGCGTGGCCGGAGGATCCCGCCTCGCAGATGCGGGTCTTCCTCGACGAGGGCGTCCAGGCGATGCCGGTGCTGACCGGCTTCTACGACGAGAACCGCCCGGACCTGCTGCTGTACGACATCGGCGGCCTCCCGGCCCCGATCCTGGGCAGGCGCTACGACGTCCCGGCCGTGCAGTTGTCGCCGACGTACGTCGCTTGGGACGGCTACGAAGAGGATCTGGGCGAGATGCTGACGTCGATCCGGACCTCACCGTCCGGAATGGACTATCACGCCACCTACACCGCGTGGCTGAAGGAAAACGGGATCGACGCCGACGCCTGGGAGTGGATCTCCCATCCGCCGCAGGTGCTGGCGCTGCTCCCGAGGGCCATGCAGCCCAACGTCGACCGGGTTCCGCCGTCGGTCCGCTTCGTCGGCCCGGCACTGGACCCGGAACGCCTCGCCGACCGAAGCTGGACCCCGCCGGACAACGGCAAGAAGGTCCTGCTGATGTCGCTCGGCACCGCGTTCACCGACCAGGTCGACCTGTTCCGCGCGTGCGTGGACGGGTTCCGTGACGCGGACTGGCATGTGGTCATCTCGATCGGCCAGACCGATCCGGCCGCCCTCGGGCCGCTGCCAGGGCATATCGAGGTACACCCGTTCGTCCCGCAGCTCGCGGTGTTGGAGGCCGCGTCGGCGTTCATCACGCACGCCGGGATGGGCGGCAGCACGGAATCGCTGTGGTACGGCGTGCCGACCGTCGCGATCCCGCTGGCCACCGACGGTTTCGGCAACGCGGCGAAGCTGGCGGAACTGGGCGTCGGTGAGGAACTCGCGGCTTCGGACGTGACCGCCTCGACGTTGCGGGCCGCGGTCGAAAGGGTGGCCGGATCGCCCTCGGTGGCCGCGCGGCTCGCCGAGATCCAGGCCGAGACGCGGGCGAACGGCGGGGCCGGGCGGGCGGCCGATGCCGTCGAGTCCTTCCTGAAGTAGGCGCACGGCCGTCGCAACTAGTCGGCTACTTGCGAGGTCAGGTCCGGTCGTGAGTGGTAAGTGTCGTTCTATTGAGGGGTAGGGCAAATGTGTCCCCAATGTGGCATTGGAGACGTTCAAGGTCTCCAATGCCACATTAGGGACACCGGCTCCGAAACACGGGCCCGGATCCCGTTCTGAAGGGAACCTTCGAGACGTTCCACGTCAGAAAGGGGGCCTTCAGGACACCCCAGGCCACGAAAACCCCACCCGACCCCGGAGCGCACCACCCAGCCATGTTCGCCTTACCTCTCAATAGAACCATCATTACCGCTCACGACCGTGGCCCACTGGCTCAGGCGCGGCTGTGGTGACTGCTGGTGCTTGTGGATCGTCTGTGGCGATCATCGAGTCCATGCTTGGGAATCAACCACCGCCCACATAGCTACTCAAGGATGAAAAAGCGTTATGAACACACCCCAGTCTTCGGGTTCGAGACAGTTCGGTCGAGTTTCCGTGAAGGGCCCCTCACCTCGCAAGTAGTCGACTACTTGCCACGGTCTGCACCGCGAACCACGATGAAAGTCCCGTTCACAACACGCGCTAGGTGCCCCGGATCTCGTTCAGGTAGTTGTAGATCGTGTACCGCGTGACGTCGAGTTCCCCGGCGAGGTGGTCCACCGAATCCTTGATGAGGAAGAACCCGGCCTCGTCCAGTTCGCGGACCACGGCCGCCTTGTGCCGCTTCTTCATCAGGTCCACCGGGATCCCTGCCTTCGCCACCGCGCGACCGACCAGGAACCGCTGCAGGCTGTCGACGTCCGGTGGGAACGTCTCCGGTTCGTGCCCGTCGGCCTTCGGCGCGCCGTCGGTCAGCCGGTTCACGCACAGACAGCCGATCGCGACGCCGTCGGCGTCCCGCAGGAACAACGTCGACGACCGGATCGCGCGGCCGTCGGGGCCGTGGGTCTCGTAGTTCGTCAGATCCTGCGTG
The DNA here is from genome assembly GCF_000478275.1 of Amycolatopsis orientalis DSM 40040 = KCTC 9412. GTDB lineage: Bacteria > Actinomycetota > Actinomycetes > Mycobacteriales > Pseudonocardiaceae > Amycolatopsis > Amycolatopsis orientalis. Next base: position 20,833 of record NZ_ASJB01000004.1, on the reverse strand, counting down.
GTACCGCGGCGGACCAGGCCCAGCAGCAGATCCGTCATCGGGCCGCCGACCGTCCGGCCGGTGAGGTCCCCGGCGATGGCGACGATCGAGTCCGGCAGCCTGCTCAGGTCGTGCAGCAGGACCTCGTTGCCCGGCCCCAGCATCGCGGCGAGCGCGTGCACCGCCGGGACGAGCGCCGTGAGCAGATCGCTCGACGCCACCCCCGCCGCCGGAACGCACGGAGCGATCACGGTGGCCGGTTTCCTCAGACGTTCCAACGCCGTCCGCACCTGTTCGGCCGCACTCGCCGGCGTCGACGCGTGCGGGGACAGCCGGACGTGCTCGGGCCGTACGGTCGCGGCGATCCCGGCGTCCGCCAGCGCGGAGCCGATCTGTTCGGCGGCGTGCCCTTCCCACGTGAAGGCGAGGATCCCGGCGCGGCGCCCGACGGCCGAAACCACCTCTCCCCCGACGGATTTCACCACCTCTTCGAGTTCGCCGACGCGTTCGGCGATCCGGCCGGAGATGGCCGCGACGCCCGCCTCTTCGACCAGTTCCAGCGCGGCCGCGAACGCGCCCGAGGTGATCGGGCTCAGGTTCGAGAGCGACCACGCGGCCGCGGTGTCGTCGGCCGGGTGGATCTCGTCGTCGAACAGTCCCGGGTCACGGGCGCCGGTCCAGCCGGACAGGATGGGTTCCATCCGCTCCAGCGCGCGGTCGGACAGCACGGCGAATCCGGTGCCCCAGCCCGCCCGCAGCCATTTCTGACCGCCGACGACGAGCACGTCGGCGACCTCCCACGGCGCCTCGGTGACACCGAAGCCCTGGATCCCGTCGACGACGAGCAGCCGGTCGCCCACCACTTCCCGGATCGCCGCCAGATCGGCGCGGTATCCGGTGCGGAAGTCGACCGCGCTCACACTGACCAGCGAAGTCTCCGGCGTCAGCGCCGCCTTGACCGCGTCCGCCGTGACGTGTCCCAGCGGCAGCCGCCGCACGGTCAGCCGTCCCGCCTGTTCGGCGCGCGCCCACGGATAGGTGTTGGCCGGGAACTCCGCCGACGAGACCAGCGCCTCGCCGGACGGGGCGTTGAACGCGGCCTGGAACAGTCCGAGACTGGTGTGCGGCAAGAGCACCGTGTGGTCGGTGTCGCTGCCGGAAAGACGCGCCGCGGCCGCCTTGGCCCTCGTCTCCTGCCGCATCAGGTCGTCCACAGTGGACGGACCGGCCCTGGTCGAGGAGTGGAGCAGGCTCGCCGTCGTGTCGAGTACGGCGTGCGACGGCGGGCCGAACCGGGCGAAGTCGAGGTACCCGGCCGGTTCGTCGAACTGCAGCAGGTACCGCGGGGAGAGCCGCGTCATGCGAGGACCCGTGCCAGGAACTGCTTCGTCCGCTCGTGCCGGGGAGCGCTCAGGAGCTGCCCCGGCGGTCCGGTTTCGACGACCGCCCCGTCGGCCATGAACACCACCTCGTCCGCGGCTTCGGCCGCGAACCCCATCTCATGCGTCACCACGACCATCGTCATCCCCTCCGCGGCCAACGTACCCATCACCGCCAGCACCTCACCCACCAGTTCCGGGTCGAGCGCCGACGTCGGCTCATCGAACAGCATCAGCTTCGGCTTCATCGCGAGCGAGCGGGCGATCGCGACCCGCTGCTGCTGCCCGCCCGAAAGCTGGGCCGGATAGGCGTCGGCCCGGTGCGCGAGACCGACCCGGTCGAGCAGGTCGAGTGCCTGCGTACGCGCCTCCTCCGGGGCGACGCCGAGTACCCGCACCGGTCCTTCGACGACGTTCTGCAGCACCGTCCGGTGGCCGAACAGGTTGAACCGCTGGAACACCATACCGATGTCACGCCGCTGCCGGGCGACCTCGCGTTCCTTCAGTTCGTACAGCTTCCCGTTACGGAGCCGGAAGCCGATCGGTTCGCCGTCGACCCAGACCTGCCCGGCGTCGATCGTCTCCAGGTGGTTGATACAGCGCAGGAACGTGCTCTTCCCGGCGCCGGATGGGCCGAGCAGGCAGACCACTTGTCCTTTGTGGACCTGAAGGTCGATCCCGCTCAGCACTTCGGTGTGCCCGTAGCTCTTGCGGACCCCCACGGCCTTGAGCAGCGGCTCAGACACGTTCACTCCTCACCAGCGGCGCGGTGCGCAGGGCCTTGGCGGCACGGGAGAACGGCCCGCTCGCCCGGTCCTCCGAATCGAAGGCGCGCTCCAGATAGTGCTGCCCGACCCCGGCGACGGTCACCACGACCATGTACCAGACCGCCGCGGCCAGCAGGGTCTCCATCACCAGCAGGTTGTTGGACGAGATGTTGTTGGCGGCGTGGATCAGTTCGGTCACGCCGATCACCGACGCCATCGACGTGCCCTTGAGCATGTTGATGAAGTCGTTGCCGGTCGGCGGGATGATCACCCGCATCGCCTGCGGCAGCACCACCCGGCGCAGCGTCGCGCCCGGGGTCATCCCGATCGACTTCGCCGCCTCCGTCTGTCCACTGTCGACACTGTTCAGGCCGGCGCGGACGATCTCCGCCATGTACGCGCTTTCGTTGAGCGCCAGGCCGAGCAGCGCCGCGGTGAACGCCGTGATCAGGACGTTGGTCTGCTCGTGGAGCAGGTAGCCGCCGAACGGGAGCGGGATCGAGATGAACTCGAAGACCAGCGCCAGGTTGTACCAGATCAGGATCTGCAGCAGCACCGGAAGACCGCGGAACAGCCAGATGTAACCGGCGGCGAACCAGCGCGCCACCGGATTCACCGACCGGCGCATCAGCGCGATCACGATCCCGAGGACGATCGCCGAACCCTGGGCGATCACCGCGAGCAGCACGGTGTTGAGCAGACCGACCGCCATCACCCGGTACCACAGGAACTCCGGGACCGAATCCCACCGGATCTGCGCGTTCCCGAGTGCGATCCCGAGCAGGACCAGCAACGCCAGGATGACGACGGCGCTGACCCACCGGCCCCAGTGCCGCAGCCGGACGATCGGCAACGGCTCAGCTTCCGCCATTGAGCTTCGCCTCCTTGACCGCGCCCTGCTCGACGCCCCAGGCCTGCAGGATCTTGCCGTAGGTGCCGTCGGCGATCAGCGACTGCAGTGCCTTCTGGACGGACTCGGCCAGCGGCTTGTTGTCCTTGTTGACGCCGATCCCGTACGGCCCGCCGTTGATCGGCTCACCCGGGACGACCTCGAAGAACTTGCCCTCGCCCGCGGTCCGCGAGATGTAGACCGCGCTGGGCAGGTCGTTGAGGATGGCGGCGACGCGGCCGGTGCGGAGCTGGTTCTGGTTCTGGGTGTCGCTGTCGGTCGCGGTCACGGTCAGCGCGGGCTTCCCGGCCTGCGCGCATTTGCCGTTCTGCTCCTCGGCGAACTTCTGGTGGCTGGTGCCCTGGACGACGGCGACGTTCTTACCGCACAACGTGTCCGGGCCCGCGATCCGGTCGGGATTTCCCTTGCGGACCATGATCGTGATGCCGGAGGAGAAGTAGTCGACGAAGTCGATCTGCGCCTGGCGGGTCTTCGTGTCGTTCATCGCGGCCATCGTGAGGTCGACGCGGCCGGACTGGAGGCTGGTGATCAGGGAACCGAACGCCATGTCCTGGTGGTGCACGGTGACGCCCAGCTTGGCGCCGATGGCCTTGGCGAGGTCGACCTCGTAGCCGATCGGGGTCTTGCCGTCGGCGGCGTAGAAGTTGTTCGGCGCGGACTGCAGGTTCGACGCCAGGTGCACCATCCCGGCCTGCGCGTACTTGGCGGGCAGTGTCCCGGCGACACCCGCGTCCTTCTGGATCCCGGCGATCAGCGCGGCGGTGTCGGGGATCGCGGCGGGCGCGCCGACGGCGGCGGGTTCCTGGCCGCCGGCCCCGTCGGGCCCGCCTCCGCAGGCCGCGGTGACGAGCGCGGCCAGGCCGGTGAGCACGGCCAAGCGCCAGGTTCGGGTCAGGGTGTGCGGCGTCGACGGCATGACGGACCTCCACGGTGCCTCGGGTGGTGGCCGACGCTACAACTGGCTGTTGAAGAGGTCAACTGACAGTTGAAATCCTGTCCGCTGGATGTCCGTTTCGCGCGTGAAGGCCCCCTTCCCTCGACTCAGCCGAGGGAAGGGGGCCTTCACGCGCGATCAGACGGCGATGTAGTTACCCGAGAGGATCAACAGGACCTGCACGGTGATGCCGGTGCCGTAGTAGTCCTTGGCGTTCGGCGACCACGTCGTGATCGAGGTCCACAGCTTGTCGAGCCATGCCTGGCTGCCCGGGTCGTTCATCGCCGCGATGGCGAACGACGCGGTGAAGCAGGGATGCTGGCCGGATTCGCCCGAGATCTTGGCACCCGACAGCGTGTAGCCGGTGGTGATCTTGGTGGGGTCGCCGCCGGTGTTCTGCTGGATCCAGGTGTTCATCTTCCGCACCTGGCCCTGCGCCGGGCTGCCCGCCACGGTGACGCCGTCGACGCCGAGCCGCCACGGGTCACGACAGGCGTTGTAGCTGTACTTGTCGTCCTTGCCCTCGAGGAAGTTGTAAGGGGCGGGCTTCGGCGTGGAGTTGGTGTTGACGACGAAGTCCGGGATCAGCCCGGTCTTCGGCGCGTACTGCTGCTGCAGCTGGCTGACGGCCTGCTCCTGCCGGGTCCGGACCTGACCCCAGAAGGAGTCCCCGGTGACCTTCTCGAACGCGCGGAGGTGACCCGGCATCCAGTCGGAGGAACGCGAGCTGTTGATGTACTTGCCCTCGTCCGCCCAGTCGGCCAGCCGCATGAACTTGGTGGTGGGGTGTACTTCGCTGCGCTTGATGGCCTTGATGATCCGCAGCGCCTCGGCCTTGTAGTTCACCGAGCCGCCGCTGCCCCAGACCTTGTCGGCGATGAGCAGGCCGTAGGCGATTTCGAGGTCGCCGTCCGTCGCCGAGTCGGTACCGTTGACGCTCTTGCAGCTCTCGTCCTGTTCGGCGGCGTGCAGATCCTTGTCGATCGACGAAGGATGCGCCTTCACGAACTTCAGGATGCCGTCGAAGACGGTGCGGGCCTGCGGGTCCTTGTCCCCCATCATCGCCGCGATGGTCATCCCGTAGCCCTGGCCCTCGGCGACGAAGGCGTGGTCGGCGTCGGGTGCCTTCACCGCGTACGTGCCGGTCCCGCATTTGGTGGTGAGGAAGTTCTTCTTCCAGTAGTCGTAGTACTTGGCGAGGGCCGCGTCCTGCGCCGCCTGGGACACCGACGGGCGGAGCACGCCGGGAAGATAAGGGGTTCCCTGAGTGGTGGCCGCGGTGGCGGGGGCGGTCGTGGCGACCAGCCCGGCGGTCAGCGCGGCCGCGGCCAGCACTGTCCGAACGGTCTTTCTCATTGCTCCTCCGGAAACATCGTTGGTGGCGGCGGCGCTTTCCGAGCGTGACATCCGGATCGGGCAAAGACAAGAGCGTTAAGAAAGTTTCCTTACTATTACCTCAGATGTCGCTTGCGTGAACGGTGTCCTAGCGTGAGCACCATGACGATCGACCTGAGCACGCGCGGCGAGACCTTCCGGGACTTCTGGACCGAGCGACATCTCGCCACCCTGACCACCGTCCGCCCCGACGGGACCCCGCATGTGGTCGCCGTGGGGGTCACAGTGGACTTCGAGGCCGGGATCGCCCGCGTGATCACCTTCCGCTCGTCCAAGAAGGCGCGGATGATCAAGGAAGCGGGCGAAAAGGGCGTACCGGTCGCCGCCTGCCAGCTGGACGGACCCCGATGGTCCACTTTGGAGGGACGCGCGGTGCTGCGCGAAGACCCGGAGTCGGTGCGCGACGCCGAAAACCGGTACGCCGCGCGCTACCGGCAACCCAAGCCCAACCCGGCACGCGTGGTCATCGAGATCACCGTGACCCGCGTCCTGGGCAACGCCTGACCGGACCGTTCAGCCGCTGAGCGGGACATTTGTTGACCGCCGACGTGTCACATCACATCCTGTACATGATGTATGACACGGCGGAGGAGAGACCATGGCTGGTTCACGGCGGGACTTCCTGAAGACGGCCGGACTGACGGGCGGGCTCCTCGCCGCCGGCGCGGCCCTGGCTCCGGCGGCCGTTTCGGCGGAGCCTCTCGCGGACCCGTGGGACCGGGTCCGCGAGATCCTGGCCCGGATCGTCCCGCCGCGCTTCCCGGACCGGACCTTCGACCTCCGCTCGTTCGGCGCCGTGGGCGACGACAAGAAGGACAACACGAAGGCGTTCGCCTCCGCCATCTCGGCCTGTACCGCGGCGGGCGGCGGACGCGTGCTGGTCACCGGCGGCACGTACCGCACCGGCGCGATCCACCTCCGGTCCAATGTGGACCTGCATGTCACGGCCGGGTCGACGATCAAGTTCTCCGCCAGCGCTTCGGCTTTTCCCGCGGTGTACACCCGGTGGCAGGGCATCGAATGCGTCAACTACTCCCCCTTCGTCTACGCCCGCGGGCAGACGAACCTGGCGCTGACCGGCGCGGGCACGATCGACGGGAACGCGCAGGCGGGTCCGTGGTTCGACTACGACGGCCGTCGCGGGCCGGACTGGGACCGGCTCCAGCAGATGGCCGTCGACGGCGTCCCGGTGGAAAAGCGGAGGTTCGGAGACGGGCATTACCTCAAGCCGAACATGATCCAGTTCTACGACTGCCGGAACATCCTGGTCGAAGGCCTGTCACTGCGGAACCCGGCGATGTGGACGGTGCATCCGGTGCTGTCGGAGAACGTCACGGTCCGCGACGTCAAGATCCACAGCCGGGGCGCGATGGTCGACGGCGTCGACCCCGAGAGCTGCGCGGACGTGCACATCCACCACTGTTCCTTCGACACCGGCGACGACGGCACGGTGATCAAGTCCGGCCGGGACACCGACGGGCGCCGGGTCGGGGTCCCGAGCGAGCGCATCGTCATCGAGGACAACGACTACCACGGCCGCTGGGGCGCGATCACCATCGGCAGCGAGATGTCCGGCGGGGTGCGCGATGTTTTCGCGCAGCGCAACCGGATCCACCAGGGTTCGTCCTACAAAGCCTTCTACGGCCTGTACCTCAAGACGAACAAACGTCGTGGCGGGGTGATCGAGAACATCCACGTGCGCGATCTGAGCGGCGGCCCGGTCGACCGCGGCGCGATCTTCGTCGACATGAACTACAGCCTGACCGGGCCGGGGTTCGGGGACATCGTGCATCCGGTGATCCGGAACATCGACGCCCGCGACATCCGGCTGGACGACTCGCCCTTCGCGCTGAAGATCGCGGGTTCGCCGGAGAGCCCGCTCACCGGGTTCCGGCTCGCCGATTCGGCCTTCACGAACATCGACACCCCGAAACCGCAGATCAGCAACGCGAAGAACGTCGTGATCAGCAACGTGAAGGTGAACGGGAAACCGCTCTGACCCGCTCTAGGCGACGAACAAGGTGAGCAGCCCTTCCACCGAACGCACGATCACCCGCGCGGCGGCGCGTTCGGCGTGCGCGGCGTCCGGCCGTTCCGCCTCCTGCCGCCAGCGGACGAGCGCGCCCTCGGCGCTCTCGTGAATCTCTGCCGGGTCCGCGTCGGGTTCGAGGCCGAGCCGTTCGGTGGGCGCGAGTCCCTGCGCGCCGAGCAGCCGCGCCGCCTCCTCGGCGGTTTCCCCGGACAACGCCGTGCGGCCGCCCCGGATGTCGGCGATGAGCCGCAGTTCCCGGAAGTCGTGCGCGGCCGCGGCGAACCGCTCCACGCGGGCGGCCAGCCGGTCGCCGTGCGGACGCGGTTCGGCGGCCAGCAGGCTTTCCAGGCGCAGCACCGCCGTGCGTGCCTTCAGCGCTTCGGCCCTGGCCACGAAGCATCCGGCGAGCGTGTCCCGCAGGTCGCCGAGACCGCTGCGGTGCACGAGTTCCGCCGAGAGTTTCAGCCTGCTCTCGCAGCCGGTGCGGATCAGCGTGATCGCCAGCCGGACGCCGTAGAGGCCGAACCGTGTCACCAGGTGTTTCCGTGACTCCGGCGGGATCCGCACCGGGAACGGATCGTCCACAAAGGAATCCACGGACAGGAGGTAGCGCTCCAGATCCTGACGGGAGACCGACGCGAGAGCACGCAGGACCTCGAACTCGTCGTCACGGAGTGCTCGCCCGGCGTACCCGAGTTGCCCGGCGACCGCGATGACCCCCTGGAATCCCGCGCACCGCGGGTCTTCACGCCAAGCCCGCCGCGCCAGTTGTTTCGCGGTGAGCAGGGCGTCGATCCGGCCCGCGCCGACCTCGTCGGCCCGGCCGAGCACCAGCACCGAGTTCACCGCGCTCTGCCGCGCGAACGCCGAACCGCCCGCCTGCCGGGCACCCGCGAGTTCGTCGGGTTCGAGGTGACGCACCAGGCGCACCGTCGCGTCGACGTGTTCCGCCAGCGCCGGAGTGTCGAACAGCTCGAGTTCCCGCAGTGCCCGGGTCGGCCATTCGGCCAGCGCGGAGACCAAAGTGGACTTCCCGGTCCCCGGGGTGCCGACGAAGCCGACCCGCAGCGGTTCTTCCAGTCGCTCCAGGCATTCCTGCAGCATCGCGACCGCGTGCGGACGGTCCCGGTAGAGCGACGCGGCGTCGGTCAGCAGTTCACGGACATCCAGGGCCGTCACGCGGAGAGCTCCCGGCGCGGCGCCAGGCCGCTGCCGAGCGCCCCGGCCTTCCGGTGCAGCGCGGCCAGCCGGTCGATCTCCTTCTTGACCCGCTGCGTGCGCCGCTCCCGTTCCGCGGATCCGGCGACGATCAGTTCCCGCTGGCGCGTCAGCTCTTCCGCGAGTTCGTCCGACAGCGCGGCGAAATGATCGCGCAGCCGCCGCTGGACCTGCCGGATCTCGTCCTTGATCTCCTTGCTGAACCGGATGAACACGTCGTCGACATGGCGCTGCGCGGCGGCTTTCGCCAAGGCCTGCCGCCGCTGCAACCGCATCCCGCCTTCGTCGCGCACGCTCTTGGTGGCGAACGCGACACCGGCGCCGAGCGACACCGGGTTTATGAGCGGCAGCCCGGCGAGACTCGTGACCAGGCCGAACATCAGGACACCGCCGTAGGAACCGCGCAATCCGGTGAAGAGTTTCTGGCCGATCTTGAACCGTTCGATCTTGGGGGTGCCGACTTCGGGGATCGAGTCCACCCCGGAACCGGTCAGCGGCAGCTCCGGCGCCTGGCCGTACCGCTGCCCGAAGATGGTGGCGACCGCGTGCGCGATCCAGGTCGACCGGTCGGACACCCAGTTGTAGTTCGTCTCGACGGCCTCGGCGAGGTTGTCTTCGAGCCAGGTCTGGAAATCCGGCCAGATCTGCACCGGATCGCCCTCGTCGAAGGTGCGGTCGATATGCCGCACGATCACCCGGGTCCGCTCACGCAGGTCGTATTCGGCGTCGGAGACCAGATCCGTGATCTCGTCCGACAACAGGTTCTGCCAGCGGACGTTCTGGCGCCGCAGTTCCTCGGTACGCCGTTGTGCCTGGTGCAGCAGGGTGACCTGGTCGATCCCGCTGTCCTGCGAGACGGCGTTGAGCCGCGTCTGGAGCGTCTCGACCAGCTCGACCGCCGCCGCGCGGACACTCACCGCGGCGGCCAGCGCCCGGGTGCGTTCGATTGGGCGCGCGGCCTGTTCCCCCACCCAGTTCAGGAGTTCCGGGAAACCGGATCGTCCATTGAGGTCGACGTCACCGGCCTTCGCGGCGGCCTGGCGCACCGTCGCGGAGACCGGGAAGACATCGGCGACGACACCGGTCTCCGAAAGCGCGGCCCGGTTGCGGGCGGCGAGTTCCCGCCAGTCCGGGCTGACGTCGATCTTGGTCAGCGCCAGCACCAGGGCCGGGCACCAGGTCCGGATGTGCCGGGCCAGCGCGAGTTCGGCGGGCTGGAGTTCCTGCGTCGCGTCGGAGACGAGGATCACCGCGTGCGCGTCGGCGAGGACGTCGAGGGTGGCCGCCGTCCGGGGCGACCGGGGATCCCCGATCGCCGGGGTGTCCACCAGGACGAGACCCGTGCCGAGCAGTTCGCGCGGCAGGCCGACCTCGACCCGGCGCAGCGAACCGGGCGGGCGGACCTCGAGTTCCTTGGCCAGATCGCCGACCGGCACGCGTTCACGGGCGTGCCCGACCAGCGTCGCGGCGGCATCGTGGGCGTACCCGATCTCGGTGGGGACGGCGGGCGTACTCGCGTCGCCGACCGCGCACACCGGGGCGTTCAGCAACGCGTTGAGCAGGTAGCCCTTGCCCTGCTTGGGAAAACCGACCACCGCGATCCGGGTGCCAGGCGCCTGCTGGTCACGTCTGCGCCGGAGTCGTTCGGCCAGGTCGGCGCGACCGTGGACGACACAGGCGTCCAAGGTCTCGTTGAGCACGTCGAGCCAGGCGGGGGCTGTCACGGGGATGCAGTGTTCCCTTAACCAAGCGCGGAATCAATGTGGCATGGGCCAACATGCGGCGGAGGCCCCGCGACCTGGTGTGGTCGCGGGGCCGTTCACCCGGTGAGATATGAAGGATATTCAGCTCAGCCGATGTGGATGTCGTTGCCCGAGGCGATGTCGCCCGCACCGATGTTGATGTCGCCGACGTGGCCGATGTTGTTGGCCACCCCGGAAACGACGTCGTGCACGTCGTTGACGCCCGCGTGGTTCGCGACGTCGTTCACGACGTTGTCGGTCACGTCCGTCGCGACGTTGTCGGTCACGTCGTTCGCGATGCCGTTGCCGTTGCCGATGTCGTGCGCCTTGCCCGCGATGTCGTGCACCTTGGTGGTGACGTCGGCGACGTCGACGTGACCGATGGCGCTGGTCAGGTCGCCCACCTCGGACAGGAAGTTCGGGGCACCGCCCGCGACACCGTCGGCGCGCGGCAGGTCGCTGGTCAGGTCGCCGACGGCCGGGACCGAGTCGACGGCCGGGACTCCCGCGGCGTCCACGGCCGGGACGTCGTGGACGAGGCCGGTCGCGGTGTCGACGGCGCCGTTGGCGATGCCACCGGCCTGGCCGAGCGACGCGGAGTCGAGGCCACGCGAAAGGTCGTCGGTCAGGCCGAAGCTGCCGACGGTGTTCTGCGCGAGGGCGGTCACGCCGGCGGCGGCGTTCGACACGTCGGTCACGTCGGAGACGGCCGGGACACCCGGCAGGCCCGGCAGGCCCGGCAGGCCCGGAACGTCGACGGGCAGCTCGCCCGGCAGACCCGGCAGGCCCGGGACGTCGACGGGCAGCTCGCCCGGCAGGTCACCGAGGCTCGGCACGGCGGGCAGGGCGCCGACGGCGGGGACGTCGACCGGGAGGCCGGCGGTCAGCGCGGTGAGCTGGTCGATCGCGCCCTGGACACCGTCGGCGCACTCGCCGTCGGTGCCGTTGACGACGTTCGCGACGCCGCCGAAGCCCGCCAGGTTGTCGGCGGTGGAGGCGGCGGTGCCCGTGACACCGGTGGCGGCGTCGACCGGGACGAAGTCGAGGACCAGCGGGACGACCTCGTGCACGTCGGCGGCGTTGATGTCACCGAGGCCGGCGTCGGCCAGCACCTGCTGCGGGTCATTGGCGAACGCCGCGCGGGCCGCGGTGTCGTTCAGCAGGTTCAGCGTGAAGTCGTGCAGGGTCTGGACGGAACCCATGAAAGGACTCTCCTGTGGGGTCTAGGTCGATGGAGCGAGCGCAGCGCCCGGAGGGCACGGCTCATCGCAGGTCACCGAAGCTAGTGAGGGGGTGCCTCCCCGCACATCGGGGATCACTCCCGGTCGTCGCTCACTCAGCCAATAGGGGATCGGTATGACATCGTTAGGGCGTTAGGGGCTTAACCGAGACGCACCCTGTTGGGTTTAATGCCAGCTCTCACCCATAAGGGTCAAGCCGTACGGGTGAACGGCCCTAAGTGGTCCTTAGGGGCTGGTCAAGCGAAGGAGGATGCTCGTTGCCCTACGTCCTCGGCATCGATATCGCCTCGACCCGCACCACCGCCGCCACCTGCGCCGACCAGGGCGAAGGCTGGGGCATGCCGGAGCCGTTGTGGCTCGGCGCGCACGGTCCGGCGGCGGCGTCCGCGGTGTTCCTCGACGACGACGGCTACCTGCTCACCGGTGACGCGGCCCTCGACGCGGGCCGGTCCGCGCCCGCCCGGCTGCTGACCGGGTTCCACGAACGGGTCGGCGACGACGTCCCGGTCATCGTCGGCGGCGAACGCTTCCCGGCCGAATCCCTCAGCGCCGTCCTCGTGGACGCCGCGGTGGATCAGGCGGCCGAACGGTTCGGCGAGAAACCGCGGCATCTCGTGCTCACCCATCCCGGGGGCTGGGGCTCGTTCCGCCGCGAGCTGCTGCGCCGGGCACTGGCCGAAGCCGGATTCCCTCGCGCCGCGCTGGTCGCCGCGCCCATCGCCGCCCTGCACGCGTACCTCGCCCCCCAGGGCGGCGTCACCGCCGGTGTCTGCGAATTCGGCCCGGACGGCGCGGTGGTCACGATCGCCGCCGCCGGGATCAGCGGCTGGCAGCCGGTCAAATCGGTCGAAGGCGTCGACCCCGGTGAGGCGGTCGGCAAGGTCTTCGAACTCGCGCACGGCGCCGGGGTCCAGCCGCAGGCGCTGGCGGGGATCGTGCTCACCGGCGACGCTCCCCCGATGCCAGGCCGGACGCCGTGCCCCCTCTTCGCTTCGAGCGACCCCGTGCTCACGATCGCGACCGGCGCGGCCAACATCGCCGCACGACGTGACATTCCTCAACCCGGTGGCCCGCGATCCGACGCCGTCGCGACCGTGGAAACCACCCTGTTGCCCCGGGTCGACGCGCCGGAAGAGCTCACCGAACGGCCCGAACGGCCGCCGGTGGACATCACCCCGTTCCCCTTGCCAGAACGCACCGGGGCGGCGAAACTGCTCAGCCGACGCAAGCCCCTCGTCGCCGGAGCCGCGGTCGTGGTGCTGGCCGCGACCACCCTGCTGCTCACCCTGACCACCCGAGAAGCCACCGCGGACAAGGGCCACCAACCCCCGCCCGCCTCCAGCACCTGCGCACCGGCCGCCCCCGGCGCCGCCACGACATCCCCCGAAGGTCGCTGTTGAACGCATTGCTCGACAAGCCCGGCATCGTCCATCCGGGTGCCCGGCGTCTGCTCGACGAGGTGACCGCCGCCCCGGAGCTTCCGGTGCGGGTCACCGTCGTCGCCCCCGGCGGGCACGGGAAGACCCATCTGCTCGGCCTGCTCGGACGTCACTACGCGAGTGCCGGGGTCGAGGCCCTGCTGGTCGACGACGCCGACCAGCTCGACGACGACGAGATCGCGAAACTCCGGGGGCGGGCGGAGGAAACGACCGCGCCCGTCGTCCTGACCTGTAGAGCGACGACGCGGACCAAAGCGCTGCGCGCGCTCACCGACTCTTTCGGCAGATCGGTGTCGCTGGGCGCTTTCGGCGTCGACGAGGTCCGGCTGCTCGTCCGGCACGCCGGCGGCGACGCGGCCACGGCCGAAGCCGTCCACGCCAGAACCGGTGGTGTGCCGAGACTCGTGCTCCGCGCGGTCACCGGACAGCTCGCGGACTTCCGCGGTGAGCTGGAACAACTCGACGACGACGTGCACCGCTACCTGATCGCGGCCGAGGCCGGGGCGGGCCGGAATCTGGATCTCCTGGCGGCCCTGCTCAACCGCGACCGCGACGGTTTGGCCGAGGTCTTCGACGGTGCCAGGGCGACCGGACTGCTCGGCGAGGACGACGCGCTGCTGCCGATCGCCGCCGAAGCCGTCCGCGCGTGGGGATCCCCCGGGCGGCGGCTGACCGTGCTGCAACGGCTGGTGGAACTCCAGCTGCGCGACGGGCTTCCGGTACTGGATCTCGCCCGTTCCCTGCTGGGGACGGGAAGTTCGGGCGCGAGCGCGGCGGCGGCCTTCGAGGCGGCCGCGCGCGAGGCGATGCCCGACGACACGAAACTCGCGGCGCGGTTCTACGAAGCCGCGTCCGAGGCCGGTGGGCGCGGCGCGGCGCTCACCGTCGGCTGGGCGCACGCCGCGGCACTGGCCGGGGATCTCGACACCGCTCTCCGGCTCGGCGACGGCATGCTCGGCAGCACCTCGGATACGGACGCCAGGGCCGCGGGCGCCGAAGTGGCGGCGACCGTCCTGGCGCACCGTGGCGAACTCGCGCACAGCGCGGAGCTGTATCAGTGGTCCGGCCGGGCCGGATCGAAGGCGTTCGCCGCGATCGCCTTGACGGGCACCGGAAAACTCGAAGCCGCCCGTGGTGTGCTGGAAACCCCCGAAGTCCCGACCCTGTTCGCGGGCGCCGCCTCACGGACGGCCCGCGCGATCACCGACTCGGTCTCCGGCTGCGGCGCCGAAACGCTGTCGGCCCTGCTCGGCGCGGCGTCGATGCTGGAGTCGGCGGGCGCGCCCGCGCCGCTGCCGGACAGTCCGGCGGCCCTCGCGGCGTTGGTGGGCCTGCATTCCGGCGAACTCGCGCTGGCCGAGTCGGTGCTGAGCCGCGCGGTGAACGGGCGGATCGGCGGCGACCTGCTCGCGAAACGGCACCGGCTGCTGCTCGGCTGGGTCGCGATGACCGGGGGCGACTTCAAGACCGCCGCCGAATCCCTGATGCCGCCGGAAGGTCTCGAAGCCCGCGACGAACTCTTCGCCGCCACCCTTCAGCTGGGCTTGGCGCGACGAGCGAGCGACCTTCCCGGTCTGCAACGCTCCTGGGACCGGGCGTATCAGGCTTCGATGCGGCAGCAGCCGGACCTCTTTTCCTTGCTACCGCTGGGCGAACTCGCGATCGCGGCCGCGCGGGCAGGCGCGAGCGACAAACTGGCCGGCCAGCTGGAACGAGCACATACGGTGCTCGACGATCTCGGCAACCCTCCACTGTGGACGGCGACACTGCGCTGGCACGAGCTGCACGCCGCCATCACCGTCGAAAATCATTCCCTGGCCGAGGACCATCTGGCCGCGCTGAACGATTTCGCCTCCTGCGGGCGATATCCGGCGGCCCTCGCCGCTGCCGCGTCGGGCTGGCTCGCGGTGCTGACCGGGACCTTCGATCCCGAGCCGATCACCGCGTCGGCGGCGGAACTGCACGAACTCGGGCTCTGCTGGGACGCGTCGCGGCTGGCCGGTCAGGCGGCGATCCGGACCTCGGACCGGAAGGCGATGGTGCAGCTGCTCGAAGCGGCGCGGCAGTTCCAAGGCCGCGCCCCGGAACCGGCCGCGACCACCGGCCTGAGCGCCTTGAGCGAACGTGAGCTGGAGGTCGCCCGGCTGGTCGTCGACGGGCTGACGTACAAGCAGGCCGGGAGCAAGCTGTTCATTTCGGGCAAGACGGTGGAGCACCATATGGCCCGGATCCGGGGGAAGCTCGGTGCCGGGGACCGGCGGGAGCTGCTGGCCATGCTGCGGGACCTGCTCTCCTCCGGCGACGCCTGACCCCACCTTCCACACTCAGCAGACCAACTGCGTCTTCCTCGATGGCGCGCCCCCGCATTTAGTCGACTAAATGCGGGGCCGGAGACACCCATCACCTCGTCGCGGAATCTCGCGTCTGCAAAGCCTTCAAAGCCGCCCGGACGACCCGCCTCGAAGGATCGTCGACCATCGGCCTCACCAAATCGACCGGCACCGCGTCGAGGATCCGCAGCGCCCCGACGGCGTACGCCCGCACCTTGGCCAGCGGATGCCGCAGCAACGGATACAACAGCGGCCCGTCCTCGGCACGCCCCGATTCGGCGAGCCCCGCGATCGCGCCCATCGAAGGCCTCTCCGCCGGAGCGGCGACGATCGCCCGATACCGGGCGGCGGCGTCCACCCCGGTGCGCCGGGCGGCGTCCCGGGCGAGGGCGCGGATCAGGGTCGACCGGTCGTCCAGCAGCGCGACGATCTCGTCGAGGTGGCCGAGCCGTGAGAGCCCGGTCAGCGCGCTGATCCGGACCTCGTCGTGACGGCACGCGGCCAGTTTGCGCAGGACGTCGACGCGGCCGGTCCACACGGCGTCGCGGGCCGCGGCGTCGCCGGCGCGCGCACGGATGCTCTTGTCGATGTTCCGCAGGGCCAGCCGGACCAGGTCGTCGAGTGTGAAGTCGCCACGCCGGGTCCGCACCTCGAACAGGAACCTCTGCGCCGCGGGGCTCACCGAGCGGCTCAGTTTGCCGAGCACGTCGTCCGGAGCGTCGTAGGCGGCCGCGTACAACTGCTTCACGCCGAACTCCCCGCGCTGCCGCCGCCGGAGGTGCAGCATCGTTTCGGCCGCCACCACCAGGAACGTCGCCGTCCGCTCGTGCAGCAGGGTGATCACGCCCGCCCTGGCGAGGTCGCGGACCGGCGCGGCCCAGTCGGTCATGCGCAGCAACAGAAACGGCAACTGCTCCGGACGCGGATCCTTCAGCAGCCTTCTGACCGCCAGCTCCCGGACACGGCCGTCACCGTGCGAAGCGGCGATCACCGTCGCGAGCGGTCCCGTTTTCCCCGTCTTCAGCATGTCGGCGATTTCGTTCAAGACGCGCGGATAGTGGCGCGACGTCCAATACGCCGGGCGGCAGTAGTCGTCGATCAGGGAGACGATCGCCGGGGTCTCGGTGATCAGCGCGAAGGCGGCCGCGATTTCGGCGGCGTCGCCGGATTTGTCGACGCGGACGAGCGCCTCGGCGAGTACGTCGATGGCGAGCCCCCGGCTCTCCATCGTTTCCTGGAGCGCCTCGGCCACTGACTTCTTTTTCGCGAAGATCACCCGTCGATCCTCCCCCATCCGCCACCCGCCGCGCTCATCCTTTTCGCGGGTAGACGCCCGATCGAGGGGCGCGTAGGAACAAAGGATGGCTGAGGAGAGGTCCAGACGAGTGTTCCTGTCCACGTCCGCCGCGTTGTCGGCGGTCGCCCTCACCGGGGTCCCGGCCGGTGCCGAAGAACCGGGTGATCGCGGGCCCGGCGGAGCGGTCCGGCCGCAACGGCCCGACCCGGAACTGCGCGCGATCCTGCGGGAGATCGACGAACACCGTATCGAGGCCACGGTGCGCAGGCTCGCCGCCTTCGGGACACGGCACACGTTGTCCTCACAGACCGATCCGGTCCGCGGAATCGGCGCCGCGCGCGACTGGATCTTCGCGGAAATGGAGAAATCCGCCGCGAAGTCGGACGGCCGGATGACGGTCGAATTGCAGTCGTACCTCCAGCCGCCCGCCCCGCCGCGGATCCCGGTGGCCACCACGATCACCAACGTCGTCGCCACCCTGCGCGGATCCACCACGCCCGAACGCGTTCACGTCGTTTCGGGGCACTACGACTCGCGGTGTTCGGATCCGCTCGACGCGACCAAGGACGCGCCGGGGGCCGACGACGACGCGTCCGGGGTAGCCGTCGCGATGGAACTCGCCCGCGTGCTCGCCACGCGCCGCCCGGCCGCGACCATCGTGTTCGCCGCGGTCGCGGGCGAGGAGCAGGGCCTGTTCGGCGCGCGGCATCTGGCGACGCAGTACAAGGCGGCGGGGACGGACGTGCGGGCGATGTTCACCAACGACATCGTCGGTTCGAGCCGGGCGGACGACGGGACGCGGGATCCGCAGACGATCCGGTTGTTCGCCGAGGGCGTGCCGACGTCGGAAACCCCGGCACAGGCCGACATCCGGCGCGCGGTCGGCGGCGAGAACGATTCGCCGTCGCGCCAGCTGGCCCGGTTCGTGCGGTCGGTCGCGGAGAACGACGCGACCGGGATGTCCGTACGGGTGGTCTACCGGCGTGACCGCTACCTCCGCGGCGGCGACCACATCCCGTTCCTGGAACAGGGATATCCCGCCGCACGCTTCACCGAACCACACGAGGACTACGCGCATCAGCACCAGGACGTCCGGGTGGAGAACGGCAAGCAGTTCGGTGACCTGCCGGAGTTCTGCGACTTCCCGTTCATCGCCAGGGTCGCGCGGGTGAACGCCGCCACGCTGTGGTCGCTGGCGACCGCGCCCGGCGCCCCGGAGGACGTCCGGATCCGCACGAACCGGTTGACGAACGACACGGATCTGGTGTGGCGGCGCGGAACCGACCCGGATCTCGGCGGCTACGAGGTCGTCTGGCGGGAGACGACGGCGGCCGAATGGACCCACGTGATCGCGGTCGGTGACCGGACGGAGGCTAGGGTGGATCTGTCGAAGGACAACGTGTTCTTCGGTGTGCGCGCGGTCGGGAAGAACGGCCGCCGCGGTCCGGTGGCTTTCCCGACACCCTTGAGCTGATGCCCTGATGACAGTCACGCCCGACGATCTCGACGCGGCGATCGAGAGTGTGGTCGACGGACTTCGCCGGGCGTCGGACGGTGACTGGCCTGCCGCGCCGGGCACCGGCGAACTGAACGCCTGGCGGACGGCCGAGCACCTCGGCGACTGTCTCATCTCCTACGCCGGACTGGTGCTCGCCCGGCCGTCGACGCCGCGGTTCGTCCGCTTCGAAGCCGTCGCCGACAGCGCCGCGACGCCCTCGGAACTGCTGGAGTTCATCACCGTCGGCGGCGGCATCCTGGGCGCTGTGCTGCGGACGGCGGCCCCGGACGTCCGCGCGTACCACCCAAGCGGCCACGCCGACCTCGAAGGCTTCGCCGGAATGGGCTGTGTCGAGGCCCTGGTCCACGGCGAGGACATGGCCAGGGGACTCGGCGTCACCCTCGACCCGCCTCGCGAGGTCTGTTCCCGCGTGCTCGCGCGGATGTTCCCGGAGGTGGACACCGCCGACGTCGATTCCTGGATCGCGTTGTTGTGGGCGACGGACCGCATCGACCTGCCCGGACGGCCGTCCCGCGCGGGCTGGCAGTGGCGAGGGGCCCCGCTCGGCGACTAGCCGAGCAGCCGCCGGATACGCGGCCGCGTCGTCCCGCGCGCGAGCACCGCGCCGGTCAGCGGGATTTGAAGGCCACCACGGCGGCCTGGTCACCGTCACGCCAGGCCACGCCGATGTCGTCGAACGGCCCGGCACCCAACGCCCGCAGGTGCCAGGCGGCCGGGGGATGCCATTCGGCCGACGGCGAACCGGCGAACAGCCGGGCCCGTTCCGCGGCGGCCGGTCCGAGGGTCGGATCCTCCGCGACCTGTTCCCACCACCCGGCCCAGGAGACTTCACCGTCGTCCAGCACCACGGGACGCGTTCCGGACGCCGCGGCGTCCGGCATGTCGTCCACAGTGGCCAGCAGACCACCGGGCCGGACGAGCCCGGCGAGTTCGGCGTACAGCTCGGTCAGCCGGCCGGGCGGCAGGTAATGCAGCGCCATGACCGCCAGCACGGCGTCGTAACCGGTTCGCGGCAGCCGCTCGTGCCAGCCCGGATCACGCAGGTCCGCCCGGACCACCTCGACCGAGGACGGCAGGGCCGACGCCGCGATCGTCAGCATCACCGGGTCGAGATCGAGCAGGGTGGGCTCCGCCCGGGGCAGACGTTCGAGCAGGCGGGCACAGAGCGTGCCCGTCCCGCCTCCGACGTCCAGAACCCGCGGGGCCGGACCCGCACATCGGGTCTCGACCAGGTCGAGCAGCCGCTCGATCGCCCCCGCGCGTCCCGGCTGATACCGCGCCATGAGGCGTTCCCAGCCATCACTCCAGTGGTCGACAGTCATAATGAAGATGATAATCGATATCAAAACAGCGAGCGCTCCGTCACGAGCCGCCTCCGGGGAGTGGACAGGGTACGGCCAATCGGCGCAACCTGGCCGCTGAAACGTTTGTCATCGCGGAATCCGGGAACTTTTCAGGCATGTCCAGATGGCGAACCACCAGCAGAAGCAACACGGCCGTGCGGGTCATCACCGGTATCGGCGCGTTGTTCGCTTTCATCGAACTGCTGTACATGGTCATGGTGCTCGCAGGTGCCAACGCGGGCAACGGTTTCTTCATTTTCATCCAGGCACTGGCCCGGCCGCTGGCGTTGTTCTGGCCGGGTCTCTTCCCGGTGAGTGACCCGAATCTCGCGGTCATCCTCGACTACGGTCTGGCCGCGGCGTTCTGGGTGATCCTGGCGGGTGTCATCGCCCGTTTCGCGGCCCGCTGACCCCCTGCGGCGGCGACCGGCGTCCCGTTCGGCGACACTGGACGGATGAGCGAAGGCAGACGGTTCGATCTGAACCCCCTTCCCGAGCTGTTCGGACTGGCCGCCGCCGGACGGGCGCTGCTGCCGAACGTGCCCGTGACCCCGGCCGCGGTGCTGAAGACCGTGACCGAACAGCTGGTGGGGCGACGGCTGACGACCAAGGTGGACGGGCACGACGTCGGGCTCACCCTGACCGAACTCGACTACCAGGCCGACAGCCTCAGCCTCGCCGCGACCGGCCGGGTCGGCGACGTCCGCATCGTGGTGGAGGACGTCGACTGGCCGGAGACCCCACTGGAACGCATCACCGTGCTGGCGTCGAACGTCCGGCTCCGCTCCCTCCCCTCCCCGGCGGCCATCCCCGAGCAGGTGCGGATGGCGATCCGGGTCTCCCCGGAGGTCCTGCGGGAGCGCGTCGCCGAAGCCCGGCCGGGCATCATCGTGACCCCCGGCGACGACGGCCACTTCCATATCCGCTGGGAGAAACGCCCCCGCTGGGGCCATCTCGCTCTGGAGTCCACTGTAGAGGGTGACTCCGTCGTCCTCCGGCCGATGTCCGTCCACATCGGACGACGACGATTCGGCCCGCCCGCGCGGCTCAAGCCGATCGTGCTCCCCCTGCCGGAACTGCCGAGGGGGATCCGGCTCACCGCGGTCGAAGCACACGACGGCCACCTCGTCCTGCAGGCGCTGGCCGAGGAGTGGCCCGAGAAGCTGTCCACCATCCCGCTCGGCGACCTGGTCGGCTGGGTGATGACGGCGGTGACCACGCTGACCCTGCCGAGGCTCGGCGGCCGCTAGGTGTATTTGGCCATTAGGTTGGTTGCAGTCGGCTGGTGGGTGGTTGGCCGCCGAGTGC
>NZ_ASJB01000003.1 GCF_000478275.1 Amycolatopsis orientalis DSM 40040 = KCTC 9412 | reverse complement strand
TACCGGGTGGTCCCGGCAGATTCACAGCAAATTCCACGAGCTCGCTGCTACTCGGGAACACCAGACAAACAATCCACAACGTGTTTTCGCGTACGGGACTCTCACCCACTCCGGTCGCCCATCCCAAGGCGTTCCACTAACACGCGTAATCATTCCGAGGACTGTCAGATCCTCGACGCTGGGTCCCACAACACCGCTTGCACAACGCCTGACAGCTTGACATACAAACGGTTTAGCCTCTTCCGCTTTCGCTCGCCACTACTCACGGAATCACGGTTGTTTTCTCTTCCTA
>NZ_ASJB01000002.1 GCF_000478275.1 Amycolatopsis orientalis DSM 40040 = KCTC 9412 | reverse complement strand
TTTTTCAAGCAGAAGACGGCATACGAGATCCTCGCCCCATGCTGCAAGGCGCAGTCGGTAAACCCTCCCGTTGACGCCCCGATATCGAGAACGATTTTGTTTTCGATATCGATTTGAAAGTCGCGCAGCGCCTTTTCCAGTTTCAAACCGCCGCGGCTGACATACGGGAGCGGATTGCCCTTCACCTCGAGCGGGATGTCGGCCGGCACTTTTTCCCCCGGTTTTTCGAGC
>NZ_ASJB01000001.1 GCF_000478275.1 Amycolatopsis orientalis DSM 40040 = KCTC 9412 | reverse complement strand
CTGACAGCGCCGATGGTACTGCAACCGAAGGGTTGTGGGAGAGTAGGACACCGCCGGACTAACTTCAGGACAGGGTCCTGACCAGGGTCGAGAACCTCTGACAGGTTCTCCCCGGTCAGGGCCCTGTCTCTTTTCATGTCCATGGACGGACTACAGTGGTCCGTTGGCGCGCCTTGAAGGCGTCGCCGGTATCGAAACTTTTTCAATAGTGGCAGGAGGCCAGGTGTCCGAGTTCGGTCGACGTGACTCAGATGATGGCGCGTCCGGCCGGTCGGGTCGCCGGGACGACAGTCCCCGCGGAGGCCGGTCTGACGCGCAGCGAGGTGACCGGCGCGGTTCCGCCGGAGGCGGACAGGACCGGGGCGGCCGCGACGGCGGCTATCAGGGCCGTCCGCGCCGTGACGACCGCGGTGCCCGCGGTTCGAGCGGTTATTCCGGCAAGCCCGGCGGTTCGAGCAGCTACTCCGGCAAGCCGGGGCGAAGCGGCAACGGTCCCCGCGACCACCGCTCCGGCGGTAGCCGGTTCGCGGGCCAAGGCCGCGACGAGAACCGCCCGCGCTACTCCAACGACGACCGTCGGGGCCCTGGTGCCGGCGATCGTCGCGACGACCGCTCCGGCGGCCGCGACAACGACCGCCGTGGCGGCTACCGCTCCGACGACCGGGGTGGCGACCGCGGTGGTTACCGCCCGGACAACCGGAGCGGTGACAGCCGCGGTGGCGACAACCGTGGCAGTGACCGCGGTGGCTACCGCTCCGACAGCCGCTCGGACAACCGTTCAGAGGGGCGGTACGAGAAGCGCACCGACAGTCGCGACAACCGGGGCGGCTTCCGTTCCGACAACCGCGACAGTCGTGACAGCCGCGGCGGCGATCGCGGTGGTTACCGTTCGTCGGACAGCCGTCCCGAGCGGCGCTACGACAACCGCTCGGACAGCCGTTCCGACAACAGCCGTTCCGACAGCCGTTCCGAGGGCCGGTACGAGAAGCGCACCGACAGCCGCCCGGCCCGGTCCGGCTACGGCTCGGACAACCGCGGCCGTTCCGACGACCGTCCGTCGTCCGGCAACCGCTACGAAGGCCGCCCGCAGGGCAAGTCCTACGGTGACCGCGACAAGCGGGGCGGCAGCGACGACCGTCGTCCGTCCTACCGCGACGACCGTGGTGGCGCGCGTTCCGGTGGCTACAACGGCGGCGGCGACCGCCGTGACGAACGGCGTGGTCCCTCCTCGGGCGACCGCCGTCCCAGCGGCGGTGGCTACGAGCGCAAGTCCTACGGCGACCGCGAAAACCGGGGTGGCGACAACCGCGGTGGCGGCTTCCGCCCCTCCGGCGACCGTCCCGACCGCCGTCCGTCCGGTGACCGCCCGGAGAAGCGTTACGACGACAAGCGCGGCGACTCCCGCGGCGGCGAAGGCCGGTTCGAGCGCAAGCGCGACGACCGTCCCCAGCGCGACCGTTCCGAGGGCCGCAAGGACTTCCGGTCCACGCCGCGTACCGACGACAAGCCGGTCGACGACGAGACCTTGGCGCGCGAGCTGCTCGAGGCCCCGGAACTGCCTGAAGGCATCGAGTTCTCCGACCTCGACGAAGAAGCCCGCCGCGAACTCCGCACCCTGCCCAAGGGGCTCGCGGAAACCGTGGGCAAGCACCTCGTCGCGGCCGGCGGCCTGGTCGACGAAGACCCCGAAGCCGCGATGGAGCACGCTAAGTACGCGAAGGCCAAGGCGTCGCGGGTCCCGATCGTCCGTGAGGCGCTCGGCCTGGTCGCCTACCACGCGGGCAACTGGTCCGAAGCGCTGTCCGAGCTGCGGGCCGTCCGCCGGATGACCCGGTCCGACGAGCACATCGCGATCATCGCCGACGCCGAGCGTGCCATCGGGCGCCCGGAGCGGGCGCTGGACCTCGCGAAGGAGGTCGACAAGGAGCGCCTGTCCAAGGCGACCCAGATCGAACTCGCGATCGTCGCCGCCGGCGCGCGCCGTGACCTCGGCCAGCTGGACGCCGCCGTCGTCTCCCTGCAGGGCGACGACCTCAAGGCGGAGAAGCGCGACCCGTGGAGCGCCCGGCTGTTCTACGCCTACGCCGACAACCTCGCCGCCGCCGACCGCAAGGACGAGGCGATCCGCTGGTTCCTCAACGCGGCAGAGGCCGACGAGGAGGACGAGACCGACGCCGCCGAGCGCGCCGCGGAGCTCACGAATGGCTGACGCCCTGTCGGCCGGGTACGACGCGGTCCTGTTCGACCTCGACGGCACGGTCTATCACGGCAGCACGGTCGTCCCGGGCGCCCCGGAAGCACTCCGGGCGCTCCGGGACACCGGCACGGCCGTCCGCTGGGTGACGAACAACGCCTCCAAGGCACCCGAGGAGGTCTCCGCGCACCTGGAGGCACTCGGACTGCCCGCCACCCCCGACGAGGTCCACACGAGCTCCCAGGCCGCCGCCGCCCTGTTGGGTGAGCGGCTGCCCGAAGGCGCCGTCGTGCTCGTCGTGGGTACGGAGTCGCTCGCCGCCCAGATCGAGTCGGCAGGGCTGCGCACGGTCCGGGAAGCCGGGCCGGACGTCGCCGCCGTGGTGCAGGGGCATTCCCCGGAGAACACCTGGGCCGCCCTCGCGGAGGCGTGTCTCGCCATCCGCGCGGGCGCGCTGTGGGTGGCGACCAACGTCGACGCGACCCTGCCGTCCGAACGCGGACTGCTGCCGGGCAACGGATCGATGGTGGCCGCGTTGCGCACCGCCACCGAGGTCGAGCCGCTGGTGGCGGGTAAACCGGCGCCTTCGCTGTTCACCACGGCGGCGCGGGACGCGGGCGCGGAGCGGGCCCTCGTGGTCGGCGACAGGCTGGACACCGACATCGAGGGCGCGGTCGCGGCCGGGATCGACGCGCTCTGCGTGCTGACCGGGGTCGCCGACGCGGCGTCCCTGATCAAGGCGAGGCCCGAAGAACGGCCGCGGTATCTCGCGTGGGACCTGTCCGGCCTCGGCGGCCGCGCGGATCAGCTCGAGGTCGGCCCGAAGGACGGCTGGCGGATCACCGCACAGGGTGACGTGCTCGAAGCCGAGGGTGAAGGCGACTCCTTGGACCTGTTGCGCGCGGTGTGCGCGGTGGCCTGGGAGTCGGGGATCACCGAGGTCCGCGGTGTGGGCGACACCGCCCGCGCCGCGCTCGGCGAGCTGCGCCTCGCCTGACCAGCGCTGCTAACTTGGTGGGGTGCAAGACCACTTCCACCCCGTTCCGCGACCCCCGGTGCCCGGACCGCCGCCGGTCCCGGGTGACCAGACCGACCACTTCGCGCAGCAGGACACGGATCCCCGTGCCGGGATCGACGAAGCCGTGTCGGGTCTCGACGACCTCGCCTCGCTTCCGCTCTCGGAGCACGTCGACCGTTTCGAAGCCGTGCACACCGAACTGACGGTGGCGCTGTCCACCATCGACAAGGTCTGACGCGTGCCCAAACGCGCCCGCCTGGACGCGGAACTCGTCCGGCGGGGTCTGGCCCGCTCCCGCGAACAGGCGTCCGCGCTGATCGCCGAGGGCAAGGTCAGCGTGCGCGGGATGGTGGCCACCAAACCCGCGACAGGAGTCGAGTCCGGCGCGCCGATCGTGGTGCGGGACGGCGATGACCCCGGCTGGGCCTCGCGCGGCGCGCACAAACTGCTCGGCGCGCTCGAAGCCTTCACGCCGCAAGGTCTTTCCACCGAGGGAAAGCGCTGCCTCGACGCCGGCGCCTCGACCGGTGGCTTCACCGACGTCCTGCTGCGCAACGGCGCCGCCACGGTGATCGCCGCCGACGTCGGCCGCGGCCTGCTGGACTGGCGCCTGCGCACCGACGACCGCGTGGTCGTCCTCGACAAGACGAACGTCCGCAACCTGACCCCGGAGGACCTCGGCGGGCAGGTCGATCTCGTGGTCGGGGATCTCTCGTTCATCTCGCTCAAACTCGTCCTGCCCGCGCTGGCCGCCTGCGCGCGGGACGGCGCCGATCTGGTGCCGATGGTGAAACCGCAGTTCGAGGTCGGCAAGGACCGGCTCGGCAGCGGCGGCGTGGTCCGTGACCCGGAGCTGCGGGCCGAATCGGTGCTGGGCGTGCTCGCCGAGGCCGAGAAGCTGGACCTGCGCTTGCGCGGCGTCGTGGCGAGCCCGCTTCCGGGACCGTCCGGGAACGTCGAATACTTCGTCTGGCTTACCCGCGGGGCGGGGGAGACCGTCGGCACCGACGCCGAACGGCTCGTCCGGACCGCAGTCCTGGAGGGACCCCAATGAGCGATCGCGAGGTGCTGCTCGTCGTGCACCCGGACCGGGACGCGACCCGGGACGCGGCACGCGAGGTATCGGCCCGTTTCGCCAAGGCCGGTGTGCGGCTGCGGGTCCTCGACGAGGACGTCCGGGAAATGCTCGAGGCGGACGGCGGGATCGGCGCGCCGTGCACGGTCATGGCGCCGGAGCAGGATCCGGCCGCCGGGACCGAGCTGGTGTTCGTGCTCGGCGGCGACGGCACGTTGCTGCGGGCCGCCGAACTGGCGAGGCCGAACGGTGTCCCGGTGCTCGGGGTGAACCTGGGCCGGGTCGGATTCCTCGCCGAGGCCGATTCGGACAAGCTGGCCGACACTGTCCAGCGTGCCGTCGACGGCGACTACCAGGTCGAAGAGCGGATGACCGTCGATGTCGTCGTCACCGTCGACGGCGAGGAGACGGTCAACACGTGGGCGCTCAACGAGGCGAGCGTCGAGAAGAGCTCCCGCGAGCGCGTGCTGGACGCGCTCATCGAGGTCGACGGCAGGCCCGTGTCGTCCTTCGGCTGCGACGGTGTCCTGTGTGCCACTCCGACCGGCTCGACGGCGTACGCGTTCTCCGCGGGCGGCCCGATCATCTGGCCGGACGTCCAGGCGCTGCTGGTGGTGCCGAGCAACGCGCACGCGATGTTCTCCCGGCCGCTGGTCGTCTCCCGGGACTCCGAAATCACCGTCGCCATCGATCCGGACGGCTCGCCCGCCGTCCTGACCTGCGACGGATCGCGGACCTTCGATCTTCCGGCCGGGGCGGCCGTGCGGGTCACCTGCGGGCGGGTGCCGGTGCGCCTGATCCGGTTGTGGGAAGGCCCCTTCACCGACCGGCTGGTGCACAAGTTCTCGTTGCCGATCAAGGGCTGGCGGGAGCGACACGCCCGCTGACGGATGTCATGAGGGGTCCCCTCAAGACGAATTTCGTCTTAAGGGGACCCCTCATGACGTGCCGGGTGCGAGATTAGTCGGGGTAGGCCGCTACGGTGGGCGTCGTGCTGGCCGAGATGCGCATCCAGGGCCTCGGAGTCATCGAGGACGCCCTGCTGGAACTGCACGCGGGCTTCACCGTCGTCACCGGTGAGACGGGTGCGGGCAAGACCATGGTCGTCAGCGGGTTGCACCTGCTCTCCGGCGGCCGAGCCGAAGTGTCCAAGGTGCGAACGGGAATGCTGAAGGCCTTCGTGGAAGGCCGATTCGAGCTGGGCGGTGCCGAGGGCGCCACCCGGATCGTCACCGACGCCGGGGCGGAGGTCGACGAGGACGGCAGCGTCATCGCGCTGCGCGCGGTTTCGGTCGACGGCCGGTCCCGCGCCCACCTCGGAGGCCGTTCGGTGCCGGTCGGAGTGCTGGCCGACCTGTCCGAGCAGCTGATCGCGGTGCACGGGCAGAACGATCAGCTGCGGCTGCTGCGGCCCGCCGAACAGCGCGCCGTGATCGACCGGTTCGCCGGGGAGGCCGTCACCGAACCACTGGAGCAGTACCGCGCGGTACGGGACGAATGGCTCGCCGTCGTCGCCGAACTGACCGAGCGGTCCACCCGCTCCCGCGAGATGGCCCAGCAGGCCGACCTGCTGCGTCACGGTCTCGCCGAGATCGACGCCGTCGCGCCGGAGCCCGGCGAGGACACCGAACTCACCGAGCAGATCAAGCGGCTCGCCGCGGTCGACGAACTGCGGGCCGCGGCCAGTGCGGCGCACGCGGCCGTCGCCGGTTCGTCCGAGGGGGATCCCGACGTCCCCGGGGCGCTCGGGCTGATCGGCGAGGCGACCCGCCAGCTGACCGGTTCCGAAGACGCCGTGCTGCGCGAGCTGGGCCCCCGCCTCGACGAGGCTTCGGTGCTGCTGTCCGAGGTGGGCGCCGAGCTGGGGAGTTACCTCGAAACGCTCGACGCCGACCCCGCGCTGCTGGAAAAGGTGCTGGCGCGCCAGGCCGACCTGAAGCGGCTCACGCGCAAGTACGCCGCCGATGTGGACGGGGTGCTCGCCTGGGCCGACGACGCGCGCCGCCGGATGTCCACGATGGACACCTCCGAGGAGGCACTGTCCGAACTGGCCACTCGCCGTGACGCGCTCGCGGTGACGCTCGCCGAGCACGCCCTGCGGCTGTCGGAGGCCCGTGTCGAGGCCGCCGCCGAGCTGGCCGAGGCGATCACC
This sequence comes from Amycolatopsis orientalis DSM 40040 = KCTC 9412, assembly GCF_000478275.1. GTDB lineage: Bacteria > Actinomycetota > Actinomycetes > Mycobacteriales > Pseudonocardiaceae > Amycolatopsis > Amycolatopsis orientalis. Next base: position 120,436 of record NZ_ASJB01000001.1, on the reverse strand, counting down.
GCCGAGATGTCCGGGCTCGCCATGGGCCAGGCCGAGATCGAGATCACCGTCGAGCGGCGCGCGGTCGAGGAGAGCGATCCGCACGCCGTGCGGGTCGAAGGCAAGCTCGTGCACGCCGGCCCCGACGGGGTCGACGACGTCGAGCTGCTGCTGCGCGCGCACAACGGCGCGCCGCCGCTCCCGGTGCACAAGGCCGCTTCCGGTGGTGAGCTTTCCCGCGTGATGCTGGCGATCGAGGTCGTCCTCGCGCATGCGGACACCGTGCAGACACTGGTGTTCGACGAGGTCGACGCCGGGGTCGGCGGCCGTGCGGCGGTCGAGATCGGCAGGCGGCTCGCGCGGCTGGCGCGCAGCCACCAGGTGCTGGTGGTCACGCACCTGCCGCAGGTCGCCGCGTTCGCCGATCAGCATCTGGTGGTGGACAAGGGCACCAGTGGCGGGGTGACCCGCAGTGGCGTGCGCGTGCTCGAACAATCCGAGCGGGTCGTCGAACTCGCGCGGATGCTCGCGGGAATGGAAAGCACCGAGACCGGCCGGGCGCACGCCGAGGAATTGCTCGCCGTGGCCGAGGCCGACAAGAGCGCGCCGGACAAGCCCAAAGCCCGCCGTGGCGGCAAGCGCAAGAAGGCCAAGTAACGGGTCTCGTGAGTGGTAATGACGGTTCTAACCGTCATTACCACTCACGAGACGCCTCGGGAGCGACGCGCCCCACTGTGGGTTAATCGGCGTGTTTTCATCGGCGTGGCGGACCCATAAGGCCGCACCGATTTGTCACTATCGGTCGCATGAAGCTCACCGGCTTGCTCACGCGTAACCAAGAGACCCTCCCCGGGATCACCGGCGTCGCCAGGGTCGACAGGCGTACACGCGAGCTTCTCCGCCGGCTGAGCCCGGGCGACATCGTCGTCCTCGACCAGCTCGATCTCGACCGTTCGACGGCCGACGCCTTGGTGGAGGCCGAAGTCGCGGCGGTGGTGAACGCGTCGCCGTCGATCTCCGGCCGGTTCCCCAACCTGGGGCCGGAGGTCCTGCTCGAGGCGGGGATCCTCCTGGTCGACTCGGTCGGCGGCGAGCTGCTGCGCAAGGTGAAGGACGGTACGAAACTCCGCCTGCACGAGGGCGTCGTCTACATCGGTGAGCGGCAGATCGGTTCGGGGATCCAGCAGACGCGGGAAAGCGTCGCGGACCAGATGATCGAGGCCAAGGCCGGGATGTCCACCCAGCTGGAGGCGTTCTCCGCGAACACGATCGAATTCCTCCGCCGGGAACGTAGTCTCATTCTCGACGGTGTCGGCGTACCGGAGATCCGGGTTCCGTTGCGCGACCGGCACGCCCTCGTGGTCGCGGGCGGCAACGGTCACGCCGAGGACCTCAAGAAGCTGAAGAAGTACATTTCCGAGCACCGGCCGGTGCTGATCGGCGTCGACGCCGGTGCCGACACCTTGCGCGCGCAGGGTTACCTGCCGGACGTCATCGTCGGCGACCCGCACGGGATCGGCGCGGAAACGCTGCGCAGCGGCGGCGAGGTCGTGGTCCCGGCGCAGCCGGACGGGCACGCGCCGGGCGTCGAGCGGATCCAGGATCTCGGGATCGGCGCGGTCACCTTCCCCGCCACGGGCAACGCCGAGGACCTGGCGCTGCTGCTGGCCGACGCGCACGAGGCGAGTCTCGTGGTCACCGTCGGTTTCCAGGCGACGCTGCGGGAGTTCCTCGACCACGGCCGGTCCGGGTCGAACCCGTCGACGTTCCTCACCCGGCTCAAACTCGGCACGAAACTGGTCGACGGCAAGGCGGTCGCGACCCTGCACCGCAGCCGGGTGTCGATCGGCGCCGTCATCCTGCTGGTACTGGCGACCCTGGTGGCCGTCGCGGCCGCGCTGCTGGTCTCCGACGTGGGTTCGGTCTACCTCGACTGGATCCGCGACACCTGGAACTCGTTCATCGCCTGGGGCAAGGGACTTTTCACGTGATTTCTCTGCGGTACCACATCGTTTCCATCGCCGCCTGCTTCCTGGCGCTCGCCATCGGGGTGGTGCTCGGATCCACGGCGCTGAACGGTTCGCTGCTGTCCGGTCTCGCCGGGCAGAAGGAGGACCTGGGCACCCAGGTCGCGGATCTGGAGGCGCAGCGCAATTCCCTCAACGCCAGGCTCAGCGACGCCGACGCGTTCGCCGGGGCGCTGGGGCCGAAGGTCCTCGCCGGGCAGCTGGACAAGCGTTCGGTGGTGCTGGTGACCACCGAAGACGCGAAGCCCGCGGACCGCGACGCGCTCAAGCAGCTCGTCGGGCAGGCCGGGGCCTCGGTCACCGGCGAGATCCAGCTGACCGAGGCGTTCTCCGACCCGATGCGCTCCGATCAGCTGCGTGACGTCGTGACCCGCCTGCAGCCCGCCGGGGTCCAGTTCCCGACCGCGGGCGACCCGGGCACTCTCGCGGGTGCGCTGCTCGGTTCGGTGGCCTTGCTGAACAAGGACAACGCGCAGGCGCAGTCGACGCCGGTGGAGCTGGCGGCCGCGCTCGGCGGGCTCACCGACGGCGGTTTCCTCAAGGCGGGTCAGGATGTGAAGCCCGCCCAGCTCGCGATCGTGCTCACCGGCTCGAAGTACACCGGCGACGGCGCGGGTGACCGGGCCTCGACCATCGCGCGTTTCGCGGCGCAGCTCGACCGTTCGGGTGCGGGCACGGTGCTGGCGGGCGACGCCGGATCGGCCGACGGCACCGGCGCGATCGGTGTCGTGCGCGCCGATACCTCGGCGACGTCGATCCTGTCCACTGTGGACAACGCGGAGACCGCGGCCGGCCGGATCACCACGATCATGGCGCTGCGTGAGCAACTCGAAGGCGGTGCCGGGCGGTACGGCATCGCGGGCAACGCCCAGGCTCCCGCCCCCGGTATCGCCGCGAAAGGCAACTAGCCCCGAGACGCCCGCATTTCGTCCTCTGGATGCGGTACTTGCGCGCGCAACTACCGCATCCAGAGGACTAAATGCTGGGTTGGCGGGGCCAGAGGCGGGTTTTGGGTAGGGGGCGGGCGTAGGAACCGGCCCGGCTGGTCTTGAGGCCGAGGGCCACCAGGGATTCGGCGAGCCGGACGGCCGCGGCGACGCCGTCGATCACCGGGATGTCCAGCATCGCGGAGATCCGCCGGTCCAGTCCGGTCATCCCGGCGCAGCCCAGGACGAGCACTTCCGCACCCGCGTCCCTGGCCCGGCGTCCGGCGGTCAGCAGGGCTGATTCCGTCCGGCGTTCGTCGTTCAGTTCGAGGACGCCGAGTCCGGTGCCCAGGACGCCGATACAGTTCTGGGCGACCCCCGAGGCGTGCAAGCTGTCTTCGATGAGCCCGCACGTCCTGTCCAATGTGGTCACCACGCCGTACCTTCTGCCCAGTAGACAGGCCAAATGCGCGGCCGCCTCGGTGATGTCGACGACCGGGACGTCGAGCAGTTCGCGTGCCCCTTCCCGTCCGTGCTCGCCGAAACCGGCCATCACGAGCGCGTCGAAGGGTTCGTCCATGCCGTTGAGCAGGTCGAGGACGGCCGCCGCGCTCAAGAAGCTGTCCAGCCATCCCTCCGCGGATTCCGGGCCCCACAACGGCGTTCTGGCCAGGATTTCGGTGCCCGGGCTCGCCGCGGCACGGGCACCGGCCTCGATCTCCTTCGTCATCGCCTCGGTCGTGTTGCAGTTCGTGACCAGGATCCGCATCACGCGACCCGCTGTTTGCGCGTGACCACCAGATAGAGCGCGGCGGCTGTCGCGGTGCCGATGAACCACGAGTACGGCGCCGCCGGGGCGAAGTACGGCACGAGTGCGATGACCGCGGACAGCGCCGCCGTGGGGAGGAAAGTGATCATCGCCAGCGGGTTCACGCCGTGTTTGTAGTGATACGGCGACTCCGGCCCCGCCACGAACAGCTTGCCGACGTCGATCCTGCCCCGTTTCACCAGGTAGTAATCGACGATCATGATGCCGAACAGTGGGCCGAGGAAGGCGCCGAGGCCGCCGAGGAAGTAGTTGACCACCGCGGGGGAGGAGTACAGCTTCCACGGCAGCACGCACAGCGCCGCGACCGCGCTGATCATCCCGCCGATGGTGAAGGTGATCCGTTTCGGCCAGATGTTGGCCAGGTCGTAGGCGGGGGAGACGAAGTTCGCGACGATGTTCACGCCCATGGTGGCGATCGCGAAGGTCAGCGCGCCGATGATCAGCACCGGGGTGTTGTCGATGCGGGCGAGCAGTTCCGCCGGGTCGGTGATGGCCTCGCCGAACACCTGCAGGCTGCCCGCGGTCACCAGGACCGACAGCAGCGCGAACGCCGTCGAGTTGATCGGCAGGCCCCAGAAGTTACCGCGCCGCACCGTTTTCTGGTTCGGGGTGAACCGCGAGAAGTCGCAGAAGTTGAGCATCAGCGTGCCGTAGATGGACAGGATGAGGCCCACGGCGCCGAACCACTGCCGCACCTGCTCCCCGGTGGACAGTGCCTTCGGATTGCTCGTCAGCGAGATGTTCCAGTCCGCGGCGGCCAGGATCCACACCGCGAGCGCGATCATCACCACCCAGATGCCGGGACCGCACCAGTCCTGGAATTTGCGCACCGCCTCCATCCCGCGGGTGAGCACCAGCGCCTGCGCCAGCCACAGCGCGATGAAACAGATCCAGCCGAGCGCGTGCAGGCCGAGGAAACCGACCTCTGTCAACGGTTTCAGCCCCGGATCGATCGCGAGCACCAGCAGCGTGATGGCCACCGAGGCGAGATAGGTCTGGATGCCGTACCAGAAGATCGCGATGATCGCGCGGATCAGCGCCGGCAGGTTCGCGCCGAAGGTGCCGAAGCTGATCCGGGCGACGACGGGGAAGGGGACACCCGTCTTCTGCCCGATCCGGCCCATGAGGTTCATGCCGAAGTAGATGAGCACGAAGCCGGTCAGCAGCGCCGTGAACACCTGCCAGGCCGAGAGTCCGAGGACGAACAGACCCGCCGCGAACGTGTAGTTGCCGAGGTTGTGCACGTCCGACATCCACAGCGCGAAGATGTCGTAGACCTTCCATCGGCGTTCTTTCGCCGGGGCCAGGTCGGCGTTCCAGAGCCGGGGATCGGGTCCGGCCGCGGTGGACGTCGCGGACCGGGTGTCTGGGGCGGCGGTCATACGGGCCTCCGGATCGACGTGTGACGGCAAGCGCCGGCCGATTTGGTATCCCAAAATTTGGTATCCCAAATATCACCCCACGGTGCCCCGTCGTCAAGGTTTCTGCCGATAAACTCGGGTTACGAGCTGTTACGGCTGTGTTGAGCGAGGGGGATGGAGTGGCCGAGGAAGGACCGCGGCAGCCGCTGGCCGCGACCCGGCAACGGGTCCGGGACGAGCTGCGTGAACGGATCCTCGCCGGGCGGCTGAAGCCGGGGGACCGGCTCGTCGAACGGGAACTGGCCGAGGATCTCGGCGTCTCACGGGTCCCGGTGCGCGAGGCCATCCGCAGCCTCGAGGCCGAGGGTTTCCTCACCGTCCAATCTCCCCGTCGCATCGTCGTGCGGCGGCTGGCCAGGGCCGACGTCGAGGAGCTGTTCGACGTCCGGGAGGCGCTCGAAGGCCTCGCCGCCGGCTTGGCGGCCGAGCGGGCGGGCAAATCGCGGCTCCGCGCGCTCGAACGGCTGCTCGCCGACGCCGCCCGCGCCACCGAGGGCGGCGACCCGGCCAGGATCACCTCGCTCAACACCCGTTTCCACGACGAGATCGTCGCGCTGGCGGGCAACGGCCTGCTGCACGAGATCCTGCGGCCGCTCGAAGGCAGGCTGCGCTGGCTCACCAGCCAGAACGAGCACTGGGGCGAACTGCTCGACGAGCACCGCCGTCTCTACGAAGCGATCGCTTCGGGCGACGCGGACCGCGCGCGGGCCCACGCCGTCGAGCATGTGCGGGTCAACCGTGAGGTCACACTGAAGACGTTGTTCCCCGAGGACGGCGGCGAACGCACCGCAGGCTGAATCAGGACGGCTGGAGCATCGCGGTCCAGGCTTCGGCGAATCCGGGGTAGGTCTTCCCGACCGTCTCCGGGTTCTCCACCTCGATCCCCTCGACCCGCAGTCCCAGCACGGCGGCCGCCATCACCAGCCGGTGGTCGTCGTAGGTGCGGAACTTTCCGCCGTGCAACGGGGCTGGCGTGATCCGCAGCCCGTCTTCGGTCTCGCGGACGTCGGCGCCGAGAGCCGAGAGTTCGGTGGCCAGCGCGGTCAGCCTGTCGGTCTCGTGGCCGCGCAGATGCGCCACCCCGGAGATGACCGACGGGCCCTCGGCGAAGCACAGCAGCGCCGCGATCACCGGGGTGAGTTCGCCGACGTCGTGGAGATCCAGTTCGACGCCGGGGATCGTGCCGCTGCCGGTGACCGTCAGGCCGCCCGCGTCGAGTTCGGCGGTCGCGCCGAGGAGGGGCAGCAGGCTGCGGAGCCAGTCGCCGGGCTGGGTCGTCTGCTGTGGCCAGCCCGCGATGCGCACCGTGCCGCCGGTCACGACCGCGGCCGCGGCGAACGGGGCGGCCGTCGAGAGATCCGGCTCGACGACGTACTCAGGGCAGGAGAGCCTCGTCGGGGGGACGTGGAACTCGCTTCCCTCGCGCTCCACGGTGGCGCCGAACCGGCGCAGCATCTCCACGGTCATCGCGATATGCGGTTCGCTCGGCACCGCGCCGCCGACCAGGCGCACGGTGACCCCCTGCTGGAACGACGGCCCCGCGAGCAGTAGCGCCGACAGGAACTGGCTCGACGCCGAGGAGTCCAGATCGACCTTGCCGCCTCGCAGCCCGCCTTCGCCGTGGACGGTGAACGGAGGCGCCTCGCGGCGGTCGTCGTCGATGCGGGCGCCGAGGCCGCGCAGCGCCTTCAGCAGCGGCCCGATCGGGCGGCGGCGGAGGGCCTCGTCCCCGTCGAACAGCGCCGGGCCGGTGCCCAGCGCCGCCAGCGCGGGGGTGAACCGGGCGACCGTGCCCGCGTTGCCGAGTTCCACCCGGACGGTCTCGCCGGGATGGACGCGGCCGGGACCGAGCGGATGCACGAGGTAGCCGCCGATGCTGCCCTGGGAGTGGGCGCCGAGGGCGTAGATGGCGCCGAGCATGAGCCGCGCGTCCCGGGAGTCGAGCGGGGTCCGCACCCGCGTCGGCGCGCTGGCGAGCGCCGCGAGGACGTAGGCCCGATTGGTGATCGACTTCGAACCGGGGACGCGGACGTCCGCGTCGAGCGGGCCTTCCGCGACCGGTGCGGTCCAGGTGTCGTGCGCGTCTGTCACGCCGCGAGGGTAGCGGTTTTCCACTCCATCGGACGCTTGCGGCGTGGCCACTGAGCGCCCCGGCGGGCGTGCGATAAGGTGGAAGCCCGTGGGACTTCAGTCGCGGGCTACCAAGTATGTCTTTGTCACCGGAGGCGTTGCCTCCTCTCTGGGTAAGGGACTCACGGCTTCCAGCCTGGGTCAGCTCCTTACCGCACGTGGGCTCCGGGTCACGATGCAGAAGCTGGATCCGTACCTCAACGTCGATCCAGGCACGATGAACCCGTTCCAGCACGGTGAGGTGTTCGTCACGGACGACGGCGCCGAAACCGATCTGGACATCGGGCACTACGAGCGTTTTCTCGATCGGTCCCTCGACGGCAAGGCCAACGTCACCACCGGACAGGTCTACTCCGAGGTCATCGCCAAGGAGCGCCGTGGTGAGTACCTCGGCGACACCGTGCAGGTCATCCCGCACATCACCGACGAGATCAAGGCCAGGATCACCGCCGCCGCCGGCGCTGACGAGGACGGGAACAGCCCGGACGTCGTGATCACCGAGGTCGGCGGCACCGTCGGCGACATCGAGTCGCTGCCGTTCCTGGAGGCCTGCCGTCAGGTCCGCCACGACGTCGGCCGCGACCAGTGCTTCTTCCTCCACGTCTCGCTGGTGCCTTACCTCGCCCCCTCGGGTGAGTTGAAGACCAAGCCGACCCAGCACTCGGTCGCCGCGCTGCGCAACATCGGCATCCAGCCGGACGCGCTCGTCTGCCGCGCCGACCGCGAGCTGCCGGAGGATCTCAAGCGCAAGATCGGCCTGATGTGCGACGTCGACACCGAGGCCGTCATCGCCTGCCCCGACGCCCCGTCGATCTACGACATCCCGAAGGTGCTCCACCGTGAGGCGCTCGACGCCTACGTGGTGCGCCGTCTCGGGCTGCCGTTCCGCGACGTCGACTGGACCGTGTGGGGCGACCTGCTCGACCGCGTGCACAACCCGTCGGAGACGGTGCGGGTCGCGGTCGTCGGCAAGTACATCGACCTGCCGGACGCGTACCTGTCGGTGACCGAGGCGCTGCGCGCGGGCGGGTTCGCCCACCGCGCCAAGGTCCAGATCGTCTGGGTCGCCTCGGACAGCTGCGAGACCCCGGCCGGTGCCGCCTCCGCCCTGTCCGATGTGGACGGTGTGCTGATCCCGGGCGGGTTCGGCATCCGCGGCATCGAGGGCAAGGTCGGCGCGATCGCCTACGCCCGGACCCACGGGCTGCCGCTGCTGGGCCTGTGCCTCGGCCTGCAGTGCATGGTGATCGACGCGGCGCGGAACCTGGCGGGGATCACCGACGCGAACTCGGCCGAGTTCGACGACACGAGCGCCAACCCGGTCATCTCCACGATGGCCGACCAGCGTGACGTCGTCGCGGGCGAGCGCGACATGGGCGGGACGATGCGGCTCGGTGCCTATGTCGCCAAGCTCAAGCCGGGCTCGCAGGTCGCGAAGGCGTACGGCAGCACCGAGGTCTCCGAGCGGCACCGCCACCGCTACGAGGTCAACAACGCCTACCGCAAGCGCCTTTCCGCGGCGGGCCTGGTGTTCTCGGGTACCTCGCCCGACGATCACCTGGTCGAGTTCGTCGAGCTGCCCGCCGACAAGCACCCGTTCTTCGTCGGCACCCAGGCGCACCCGGAGCTCAAGAGCCGTCCGACCCGGCCGCACCCGCTGTTCAGCGCGTTCGTGAAGGCGGTCGTGGACCGCAAGGTCGCCGAGCGTCTCCCGGTCGAGCTGGCCGAAGCGCCCGCGGTGGCCAGGTGACCGAGCCCGGGAAGCACGAGTTCACCGTCGCGTCCACAAGGGACGTCCACATCGGACGCGTCGTGGGGCTGCGGGTCGACGAGGTCGTGATGCCCGGCGGCGGCACGGCCCGCCGCGAGGTCGTCGAGCACCTCGGCGCGGTCGCCGTCGTCGCGCTCGACGGCGAAGGCGTGGACAGCTCTGTCACGCTGATCCACCAGTACCGCCACCCGATCGGGCGGCGGCTGTGGGAACTGCCCGCCGGCCTGATCGACAAGGCGGGGGAGGACCCCGTCGGCGCGGCGAAACGCGAGCTGGTCGAGGAGGTCGGGCTCAGCGCCGAGCGCTGGGAGACCCTCGTCGACGTCGCGGCGTCGCCCGGCTTCACCGACGAGGTCGTCCGCGTCTACCTCGCCCGCGGACTGTCCGAAGTGGACCGGGAGATCCTCGGTGAGGAGGAGGCGGACCTCGTCACGGCGAAGTTCCCGCTCGCCGAGGCGGTCCGGATGGCGCTGGCCGGTGAGCTGGTGAACGGGGCGACCGTCGGCGGTGTGCTGGCCGCCCACGCGGTGCTCTCGGGCGCGGCTTCGACCCGTCCGGCGGATGCGCCTTGGGAGGACAGGCCGACGAAGTTCGCTTCGCGGAACGTCTAATGCCTCGTGAGTGGTAATGACGGTTAGAACCGTCATTACCACTCACGAGGCGGCTGGTCCTAGAGTGTCGGTGTGTCACGGGCTGGCGGTGCCGGAGTCGCCCAGGTGGTCGCCGCTTACCTCGACCATCTGGTGGTCGAGCGCGGAACCGCGAGGAACACCCTCGACAGCTACTCCCGTGATCTGCGCCGGTACGCCGAGTACCTCGGCGGCGCCGACGTCGAGCGGTTCGCCGACGTCACCCCGGCGCACGTCACCTCGTTCGGCGCGGCGCTGCGCGAAGGCGACGAGGAGCATCGGCCGCTGGCCGCGTCCTCGGCGGCTCGCGCGCTCGTCGCGGTGCGGGGACTGCACAAGTTCGCGCACGCCGACGGCATCACCGAGCACGACCCGGCCCGTGAGGTCCGCCCGCCCGCGGCGGCGAAGCGGCTGCCCAAAGCGCTGCCGGTGCACGATGTGCTGAAACTCCTGGAGACCCCGCCGCCGGAGGGTGAGCGCCCGTTGCGGGACCGGGCGCTGCTGGAACTGCTCTATTCCACCGGCGCGCGGATCTCCGAGGCCGTCGGGCTCGACGTCGACGACATCGACGACGCCGAACGGACCGTGCTGCTCGACGGGAAGGGCGGCAAACAGCGCATCGTCCCGATCGGCCGTCCCGCGCTCGAAGCGGTGCACGCCTACCTCGTCCGCGCGCGGCCGGTGCTCGCCACGCACGGCCGCGGGACACCCGCGATGTTCCTCAACGCCCGCGGCTCCAGGCTTTCCCGGCAGAGCGCGTGGCAGGTTCTCAAGGACACGGCCGAATCCGCGGGCATCACGGCGGGCGTCTCCCCGCACACGCTGCGCCATTCCTTCGCCACGCATCTGCTCGAAGGCGGCGCCGACGTCCGCGTCGTGCAGGAGCTGCTCGGCCACGCTTCGGTGACCACCACCCAGGTGTACACGCTGGTCACGGTCAACACGCTCCGCGAGGTTTACGCGACAGCACATCCCCGCGCGCTCGGCTAATCGACCCGATCGGCCCCGGCGAGCCGCTTTGGCTCGATTCGCGATCCGCGCATAGGCTGCCGAAGACCTAGCCGAAGGAGCTTTCGCGCCATGTCGACACCGAACGAGCCGGCGAAGCCGTCCGCGTCCGCCGGGTCGGCCGCGGCGAGCCTCAGCCAGGTGACCATCGCAACCCCCGCCGAACACGACGGCGACGAACCGTCGGAGGACACGATCTCTTCCCGCGGCCGCAAGGCCAAGCGCGCCAAAGAAACCAAGCAGCAAGAACTCGAGAGGGACGGCATCGGGCCCACCGGCCGTCCGCTTCGCGAGATCCCCGAACCGCCGGTCCTGGAGCGGCACGGCCCCGCACTGGTGATGGCCATGTGCAACCAGAAGGGCGGCGTCGGCAAGACCACCTCGACCATCAACCTGGGCGCGGCGCTCGCCGAATGCGGCCGCCGGGTGCTGCTGGTCGACTTCGATCCGCAAGGCGCGCTTTCGGTGGGCCTCGGCATTCAGCCGCACGAGCTGGACCAGACGGTCTACAACGTCATCATGGAGCGCTCGGTCAGCATCACCGACGTCATCCGGAAGACCCGGGTCGACGGCGTCGACCTGCTGCCGAGCAACATCGACCTGTCCGCGGCCGAGGTCCAGTTGGTCGCAGAGGTAGGGCGCGAACACACTTTGTTACGGGTCCTTCGTCCGGTCATGAACGACTACGACTATGTTCTTGTCGACTGCCAGCCCTCGCTAGGCCTGCTGACGGTGAACGCACTGACCGCCGCGGACGGTGTGATCATCCCGCTGGAGTGCGAGTTCTTCAGTCTGCGAGGCGTAGCGCTCCTGATCGACACCATCGAGAAGGTGCAGGAACGCCTCAACCCCAAACTGGACATCACCGGGATTCTCGCCACCATGTACGACCCGAGAACCCTGCACTCGAAGGAGGTCATGGCGAGAGTGGTGGAGGCATTCGGCGACATCGTGTTCGACACGGTGATCAACCGCACCGTGCGGTTCCCCGAGACGACGGTCGCGGGCGAGCCGATCACGACCTGGGCCCCCAAATCAGCCGGCGCGGCGGCTTATCGCGCGCTGGCCCGTGAGGTGATCGCTCGGTGAGCAGGCGCGCTTCCCTGCCCGGAGCATCCGAACTGTTCAGGATCACCTCCAGCCCCGCCCTCGATCTTCCGCCCGCACCCGAGCAGCCCGCCCCCTCGGCGGGGAACGGCGACGGGAACGGCTCGGCGGACGGGGACGGGCGGGCGCACAAGGAACAGCTGGCCCGGGCCGCGCGCAGCGGGTCGGGACGGACCAAGCACGACGCGAAGATCACCGTCTACGTCTCCGGCGACGAACTGCTGGCGATGGAGCAGGCCAGGCTGAACCTCCGGGCGAAGCACGGGCTCGTGCTCGATCGCGGCAGGCTGGTCCGCGAGGCGGTGGCCGTGCTGCTGGCCGATTTCGACGCGGCCGGTGAGGAGTCGGTACTCGTCCAGCGCTTGCGGGCGGGCACCGAGGACGGGAAAGAGACCGAGAACTGATGGACGACCCGGCGGCGGCCGCGCACAGCGGCCCGGAGCCGGTCGAGCGGGCGGCAGCGGACGAGACCCCCGTCGTGCACGAGACCGTGCACGGCGGGATGGTCCCCGAAGGACTGGCCAACGAAGAGCTGAGCACGTCCAAGTTCAAGGTGAACCTGGCGAACTTCCAGGGCCCCTTCGATCTGCTGCTCCAGCTGATCTCACAGCACCAGCTCGACGTCACGGAAGTGGCACTGCACCAGGTCACGGACGATTTCATCGCCTACACCCGTGCGCTCGGCACGGAATGGAACCTCGACGAGACGACCGAGTTCCTGGTCATCGCGGCCACCCTCCTCGACCTCAAGGCGGCGCGGCTCCTGCCCGCCGCGGAGGTGGAGAGCGAGGACGACCTCGCCCTGCTCGAAGCGCGGGACCTGCTGTTCGCGCGTGTGCTGCAGTACCGGGCGTACAAGCAGGTCGCGGCGCTGTTCGGTGAGCTGGAGGCCGGTGCGCTGCGGCGCTATCCGCGCTCGGTCGCGCTCGAAGACCGGTTCATCGGCTTGCTGCCCGAGGTGATGCTCGGCGTCGACCCGGCCAAATTCGCCGAGATCGCGGTCGCGGTCTTCCGGCCGAAGCCGCCGCCGACGGTGTCGATCGCGCATATCCACATGGGCCGGGTTTCGGTGCGCGAGCACGCCGCGCTGCTGCGGCTCAAACTCGCGGAGCGTGGTGAGGCGACCTTCGGCGAGCTGGTCGAGGACTGCGAGCACACCGTCGAGATCGTGGCGCGGTTCCTCGCGCTGCTGGAGCTGTACCGCGAGGCGACGGTCCAGTTCGAGCAGCTGGAGGCGCTCGCCGAACTGCACGTGCGCTGGACCGGTGGGTCCGTGGCGGAGGCGTCGGTGGCGGCCGAACAAGACCGCGCCGTCGCGGAGGACGAGGAGTACGGGTGAGCCCCGAAGAGACCGAAAGCCCCGAAGAGACCGAAAGCCCCGAAGTGAGTGAAGGCGCTGAGGTGAGTGAAGGCGCTGGAGCCTCCGAGACCGAGGATGGGCTGAAGGCTCCCATCGCCGAGTCCGATGAGGCGAAGGACGCTTTCGGCGCGTCGGATGAGGTGAAGGACGCTTTCAGCCCGTCCGGGACCGAAGGGGAGGCGGGCGAGGCGGAGCCGCCCGCCGACGAGGGACTCGTGGCGACGGGTGACGGGGACTACCCCGACGTCACCTCGGACGAGGCGCTCGAAGCCGCCCTCGAAGCGCTGCTGCTGGTCGTGGACTCGCCGATCGACGAGGAATCGCTCGCCGAAACCGTCGGCCAGCCGAAGTCGCGGGTGATCGTCGCGCTGCGCACGATGGCGCAGAAGTTCACCGACCGGGCGAGTGGAATCGACCTGCGCCGCGTCGGCGAAGGGTGGCGGTTCTACACTAGGGACGTCTATGCCCCGTTCGTGGAGAAGCTTCTGCTCGACGGCCAGCGTTCCAAGCTGACGCGAGCCGCACTGGAGAGCCTCGCCGTGATCGCCTACCGGCAGCCGGTGACCAGGGCCAGGGTCGCCGCCGTCCGAGGGGTGAATGTGGACGGGGTGATCAGGACGCTGCTGGCACGCGGCCTGATCGAGGAGATGGGGACCGACCCCGAAACCACTGGCACGCTGTATGTGACGACCGAGCTGTTCCTGGAGCGACTGGGCCTGTCGTCCCTGGCCGACCTTCCGCCCATCGCTCCGTTGCTACCCGAAGTGGACACCATCGATGACATCTGACCCGCATCCCGACGGCATTCGGCTGCAGAAGGTCCTTTCCCAGGCGGGCGTCGCCTCCCGGCGCGCGGCCGAGGACCTGATCGTGCGCGGTCGCGTGAGCGTGGACGGCAAGGTGGTCACCGAACTCGGCCGCCGGGTCGATCCGGACAACTCCGTGATCCATGTGGACGGCACCCGCGTCCAGGTCCGCGAGGACCTCGTCTATCTCGTGCTGAACAAGCCCAAGGGCGTGCACAGCACGATGAGCGACGACCGCGGCCGCCCCTGCGTCGGCGACTACCTGCGCGGCCGGTACGAGGAGACGCCCGGCATCGTGCACGTCGGCAGGCTCGACGAGAACACCGAAGGCCTCCTGCTGCTCACCAACGACGGTGACCTCGGCCACCGGCTGATGCACCCGTCGTTCCAGGTGCTGAAGACCTACTTCGCCGAGGTCGAGGGCATCGTCCCGCGTGGCCTCGGCAAGGAACTGCGGGCGGGCTTCGAGCTGCCGGACGGCATCGTCAAGGTCGACCAGTTCAGGGTCAAGGACATGCTGGCCGGGCGGACCCAGATCGAACTGGTCATCCACGAAGGCCGCAAGCACATCGTGCGGCGGCTGATGGCGGCCACCGGGCATCCGGTGCGCAAACTGGTCCGGACCGCGCTCGGCGACGTCCAGCTCGGCGCCCAGCGGTCGGGATCGATCCGGCGGCTCAACCGCGGTGAGGTCGGTTCGCTCTACCGCGCCGTCGATCTGTAAGCCCGGAAGGTAAGACTTTCCGCTCTACTGCGCCCGCGATCATCGCGTTTAGCTCTCCTTGACGGGCTTTCAGCCGACGGGGAAGGGCTCGACCGTGAAAACTGTTGTGCTGGCAGGGATTCTGGCGGTCGCCGCGGCCGTGGTCGTGGCGCCGCAGGCCGCGGCGAAACCGCGAAGCAGCGAACCGGTGTACGACTTCGCCCAAGCCGTCCGCGAGACGGCTTGGGTGGACATCGGACTCGACGGGGACGGTGACGGCCGCTCCGACCGGGTCGCCGCCGACATCATCCGGCCGAAGGAAGCGGCCGCGCGGGGCGTCAAGGTCCCGGTGATCATGGACGCCAGCCCGTACTACTCGTGCTGTGGCCGCGGCAACGAAAGCGAGCTCAAGACCTACGACTCGGCGGGCAGGCCGGTCGGGTTCCCGCTGTTCTACGACAACTTCTTCGTACCCCGCGGGTACGCCGTGGTCCTGGTGGATCTGGCCGGTACCAACAAATCCCGCGGCTGTACCGACATCGGCGGTCCCTCGGACATCAACTCGGCCCGCAAGGTCGTCGACTGGCTGAACGGCCGGGCGACCGGGTACACCACCGCGACCGGTACGGCGAAGACGCTCGCCTCGTGGTCGACCGGCGCGGTCGGCATGATCGGGAAGTCCTACGACGGCACGGTCGCCAACGGCGTCGCGGCGACCGGGGTCGACGGGCTCAAGACCATCGTGCCGATCGGCGCGATCAGCTCCTGGTACGACTACTACCGCTCCGACGGCGCGAACCTGCGCCAGGGCAGCCCGGCCGGGCTGGCCCAGACCGTCTCACAGCGCAACGGCGGCCAGAACTGCTCCGCGGCGAACCAGAAGCTCACCGCGGGCGCGACCTCGAACGGCGACTACAACGTCTTCTGGCACGACCGCGACTACGTCCAGAGCGCTTCGAAGGTGAAGGCCAGCGTGCTCGCTTCGCACGGCCTGGGTGACCTCAACGTCAAGACGATCAACTTCGGGCAGTGGTGGGACGCGCTGCAGGTCGAGCGCAAGATCTGGCTGACGCAGGCCGGGCACGTCGACCCCTTCGACTACCGGCGCGCGACGTGGGTCGACACCCTGCACAAGTGGTTCGACCACTACCTGCTCGGCATCGACAACGGGATCGAGAAGACCCCGGGCGCCAGCGTGGAACGCGAACCCGACGTCTGGGTGGACCAGCCGGCGTGGCCGGAGGGCAGCGCCGTCACTCTGCGCCCCGTGGCCGGGAGCACACCGGGTGTCGGCACGCTTGGCACGACCGCAGGGACGGGGACGGTGTCGTTCACGGACTCCTCCGGCCAGACGTCGTCCGGCTGGGCGGCGCGGCCGACGGAGACCTCCAGCGGGCGCGTGCTGTTCAGCACCGGTGCGCTCGCGAAGGATCTGCACGTCTCCGGGACCGCGAAGGTGACGGTGACCGCGACGCCGTCGACGTCCACAGCGCGGCTCTCGGCGATCTTGGTCGACTACGGCCCGGCGACGATCCGGAACTACACCGGGCCGAAGGAGGGCATCAAGAACGAGATGACCCAGTCGTGCTGGGGATCGAGCGCGACCGGCAACGACGCCTGCTACCTGAACACGAGCACGGACGCGGTGTCGGTCGGGCTGAACATCATCAGCCGGGGCTGGGCCGATCTGGCCAACTTCCGGTCGCTGAGCCAGGAATCGCCGCTGACGCCGGGGCAGCCGTACACGATGACGTTCCGGCTGGCGAGTACGGACCATGTCGTGCCGCACGGACATCAGCTCGCGCTGATCATCGGCGGGACGGACGGCTCGTTCATCTCCGGTCCGGCGCAGTACCCGAAGATCACGGTGGATCTGAGCAAGACGTCCCTCGCGCTGCCCGTCGCGGGGCCGGGGCCGGCGGCGGTTCCGGCGACGCTTCCGGCTGCTCCGGCCCAGATCGCACCGGCGGGTGTTTCGGGCCTTGAGCGCGGCTAGGGGAATGCTATGAAAGGTCCTTTCCTTGCAAAATTTGCAAGGAAAGGACCTTTCATAGCGCGGGGTGAGATCAGCCGGTCTGCGAAGCGGGGCTCTTCGAACCGAAAGGCTTCCGCTGCAGCGCACGGGCCACCGGTTCGACGATCCGCGCCGCCGTCGGGCCGAGCACGGCCATCAGGAGCACGTAAGCCGTCGCGAGGGCCGCCAGTTCGCCGGTCACGGCTCCCGCGGCCACCGCCAAGCCGGCGATGACGATCGAGAACTCGCCTCGCGCGACCAAGGCCGCTCCGGCCCGGGCCCGGCCCATCTTCCCGATGCCCTGCCTTCGCGCGGCCCACCAGCCGGTGCCCACCTTCGTGAGCGTGGTCGCCACCGCCAGCACGACCGCCCAGCCGAGCACCGGCGGGATCGACGCCGGGTTGGTGTTCAGTCCGAACACGACGAAGAACACGGCCGCGAAGAGGTCTCGCAGCGGCTCCAGCATGTGTGTCGCGTTCTCCGCCGTGGAGCCGGAGATCGCGATGCCGAGCAGGAAGGCGCCGACGGCGGCCGACACCTGCATCGCCGAGGCGAGACCCGCGACGAGCAGCGCGGCGCCGAGGACCTTGAGCAGGAACACCTCGCGGTCCGGGCTGTCCACCGCGGCGGAGACGTAGCGGCCGAACTTCAGCGCGATCACCAGGACGACGGTGATCACCATCAGCGAGATCCCGACCGCCTTCATCCCGCCGAGGAAGCTCACGCCGCCGAGCACCGCGGTGAGGATCGGCAGGTAGAGCGCCATCACCAGGTCTTCGAACACCAGGATCGACAGCACCACCGGCGTTTCCCGGTTACCGAGCCGCCCGAGGTCGCCGAGGACCTTCGCGATGATCCCGGACGACGAGATGTAGGTGACACCCGCGAGCACGAACGCGCCGATCGGTCCCCAGCCGAGGATGAGCGCGACGATCGCGCCCGGCGCGGCGTTGAGCACGATGTCGACGAGCCCCGCCAGCCACGAGCGTTTCAGCCCGGTGAACAGCTCGGCCGCCGAATACTCCAGTCCCAGCAGCAGAAGCAGGAGGACGACGCCGATCTCGCTGGCGAGGTGGGTGAAGTCGCCGATGTCGCCGAGCGGGATGATCCCGCCCTGCCCGAAACACAGGCCGCCGATCAGGTAGAGCGGGATCGGGGACATCCCGATCTTCCCGGCGAGGCGCCCCAGCACGCCCAGCCCGAAGAAGACCGCCCCGAGTTCGATCAAGGACAGTGCGGTGTGATCCATCCGCGGTCAGCCGTACTTGAGGATCTTGACGGCGGACTCGAGTCCTTCGGACGTGCCGACCGCGACCAGGACGTCGCCCGCGGTGAGATTGAAGTCCGGGGTGGGAGAGGGGTGGACCTGCCCGGCCCGCATCACCGCGACCACCGAGACACCGGTCCTGGTGCGCAGGGCGGTGTCGCCGAGCGTGCGGCCGTCGAACGGCGACGACGTCTTGACCGGCAGCTGCTTGGTGTTGATCCCCGGCAGATCCCGGTGCTCCTCGGTGAGCTGGGCCACCAGCTGCGGCGCGCCCAGCAGGTTCGCGAGCGCGCCCGCTTCGTCGGTGGTGAGCGGAAGTGAGGCCAGGCAGGCGTCGGGATCGTCCGTTTTGGACACGATCAGTTCGACATGTCCGTCGCGATGGGTCACCACGCCGACGCGGCGGCCGTTGCGGGTGGCGAAGTCCTTGCGGACGCCTATTCCAGGGAGCGGGGTCACTTCGACGTTCACGTGAACAACAGTAACTCACTGTCCGTTTCGCGCCGGTCGGACGAGGAACAGCGCCGAGATCAGCACCATCAGGGCGGCCGTCGCGCCGTGGATACCGAGCGCGGCGCCCACGGACCCGTTGTGGGTCAACACGATCAGCATGTCGCCGAACGGGATGAAGGCCAGGGCGAGGAGTGCCCAGCCCAGTGCGCGGACGTTCCGGAAGAGGATCAGCGCGAGCACCACGAGCGCCGTACCGATGTCGCGGACTCCCTTGACCGCGAGGATCGGATCACCCGCGGACGGCATGACCGGCAGGCCGAAACCGCCCGTCTGGGTCTGCGGGAAGAACACGTAACCGGAACCGAAGTAAAGGACGAAGAGGACGAGGGCGATGGAGAGGGCGTAGGCGATCTTGATCCTGGTCATGGTCTCTGACTCCAAGAGCTAGCAGTGCTAGGAACGACGGCAACGCTAGCAGTGCTATCGCTAGCTTGTCTAGCGTTGCTAGAAGTCGAATATCGCCACTTCTCCGTGGGCGGCTGAGGCGCGCCGTTCGCCACCAGGCAGAATGGACCTCGATCAGGTGAGCGACGAAGAGCTGAGGAGAGTTTCGGTGGCGGGAGCCCTGCGTGGTGTGGTCGCGATGGACGGCCCGTCCGGAACCGGGAAATCCACCGTCTCGCGGCGGCTCGCGGCGAAGCTCGGCGCCGGCTACCTCGACACGGGGGCGATGTACCGGATGGTCACCCTCGCCGTGCTGCGCGCCGGGGTCGACCCGGCCGACGCGCCGTCCGTGATCGCCGTCGCGGAGAAGGCCGAACTCGGCATCGGGACCAGCCCTGACGAAGCGACCGTGACCCTGGCGGGCGAGGACGTCGCCGCCGAGATCCGCGGCGCGGACGTCACCACCGCGGTGTCGCCGGTCTCGGCCGTGCCCGCGGTGCGCGAACTCCTGGTCACCCGTCAGCGTGAGCTCATCGCCGAGGTGCTCGACCGCGTCGGTGGCATCGTCGTCGAAGGCCGTGACATCGGCACCGTCGTCGCCCCGGACGCCCGGCTCAAGGTCTTCCTCACCGCTTCGGCCGAGGTTCGCGCCGCACGCCGCAGCGCGCAGGACACCGCCGCCGGCCGTGAGTCCACCCCCGACCACGCCCGGCAGGCGGTGGAACGGCGCGACCGCCTCGACTCCACGCGGGCGGCTTCGCCCCTGCGCGCGGCCGAGGACGCCGTCGAGGTGGACACCTCGGCGCTCAACATCGACCAGGTGATCGTCGCGCTCGCGGAACTGGCCCTGCACCGCGGTCTCCTCGAAGACTGCCCCGCCGAGGCCGCCAGGTGACCGCGAAAGGACTGCCCGAGGGTGCCAGTGGCCCGATGCACACCTTCGGGCGGGGGATCTCGAAGTTCATCGTCCGGCCCGCGTTCCGGGTCCGGGTCCACGGAGCCGAGCGCGTGCCGTCGTCCGGTCCGGTGGTGTTCATCGCCAACCACAGCTCGATGGTGGAACCTCAGCTGCTGTTCGGAATGTTCTCGCGGCGCACCGCGTTCCTGGTCAAGGCGGAACTCTTCAAGGGTTTCGTCGGCTGGTTCTTCCCGAAGCTGGGCCAGATCCCGGTGAAACGGGGTGCGGTGGACCGCAAACCGCTGATGACGGCGGTCAAGGTGCTCGAGGACGGCGGTGCGGTCGGGATCTTCCCCGAAGGCACCCGAGGCCTCGGTGACGCCGAAAACTTCGAGCGCGGCGCGGCCTTCCTGGTCCGCGCCGGGAACGCGACCGTGGTACCGGTCGCCACTCGGGGGACGTACAAACCCGCCGGCGCCAAGAGGCGTTGGCGGCCACGCGTCGACATCATGGTCGGCGAACCTTTCACTCCCGCCATCGGGAAGGGAAGGACAGGGCTGGAGGAGGGAACCGAGCGGCTTCGTGTCGCGCTCGCGGACCTCGTGAAGGCACTGGACGAATGGCGCTTGGAGCACGGGCTCCAAGACACGCGACAGGATTGAAACAGATGACAGAGCTTGACGGAGTCGGCGAGATCGACGGCTCCTGGTCCGACGAGTCCGAATTCACCGCGCTGGACGCCCAGATCGCCGCGGGCGAGGCAGAGGAGGAGGCGCAGCTCGCGCAGCCGGTCCTCGCCGTCGTCGGCAGGCCGAACGTGGGCAAGTCGACCCTGGTGAACCGCATTCTCGGCCGCCGCGAGGCGGTCGTGCAGGACGTCCCGGGCGTGACCAGGGACCGCGTCGCCTACGACGCCTTCTGGGCAGGCCGCCGGTTCACCCTGGTGGACACGGGCGGCTGGGAGCCGGACGCGACCGGGCTGCAGGCCGCCGTCGCCGCGCAGGCGGAGATGGCGATGGCCACCGCCGACGCGGTGCTGCTGGTCATCGACGCCAGTGTCGGCGCGACGGCCACCGACGAGGCCGTCTCCAAGGTGCTGCGCCGCTCGAAGAAGCCGGTGCTGCTCGCCGCCAACAAGGTCGACGACGACCGCCTGCTCGCCGACACCGCTTCGCTGTGGTCGCTCGGCCTCGGCGAGCCGTACCCGGTCAGCGCGCTGCACGGGCGCAGTTCGGGCGACCTGCTCGACGCGATCGTCAAGGCGCTGCCGTCGATGCCGCGTGACGGCGACCGCGCCACCGCCGGCCCGCGCCGCGTCGCGCTGGTCGGCAAGCCGAACGTGGGCAAGTCCAGCCTGCTGAACAAGCTTTCCGGCGAAGTCCGGTCCGTTGTGGACTCGGTCGCGGGCACCACCGTCGACCCGGTCGACTCGCTGGTCGAACTGGACGGCGAAACCTGGCGGTTCGTCGACACGGCGGGCCTGCGCAAGCGCGTCAACTCGGCCAATGGCGCGGAGTACTACGCCTCGCTGCGGACCAAGACCGCGATCGACGCGGCGGAGGTCGCGATCGTGCTGCTGGACGCCGCGGAACCGCTTTCGGAGCAGGACCTGCGGGTGCTGACCATGGTCGTCGAGGCAGGACGCGCCTGTGTGCTCGCGTTCAACAAGTGGGACCTCGTCGACGAGGACCGCCGCCACGCCATGGTGCGCGAACTGGACCGCGGTCTGGTGCGGGTGCCGTGGGCGGAGAAGGTCAACATCTCCGCGCTCACCGGGCGATCCGTGCGGAAGCTCGCGCCCGCCCTGCGGACCGCGCTGAAGTCCTGGGACCAGCGGGTCCCCACCGGCCAGCTGAACGGCTGGCTCGCCGACCTCATCGCCGCGACCCCGCCGCCGGTGCGTGGCGGCAAGCAGCCGAAGGTGCTGTTCGCGACCCAGGCCGGCATCCGGCCGCCGACGCTGGTCCTGTTCACCACCGGCTTCCTCGAGGCGGGCTACCGGCGCTTCATCGAACGCAAATTCCGTGAGCGATTCGGCTTCGAAGGCAGCCCCGTCCGGGTGAATGTCCGCGTGCGGGAAAAGAAGCAAAGGCCCAAGGCCGGCGGAAAAGCGGTCAGCGGAAAAACGGCGGGGAAACCGAAGAATCGCTGATTTCTCACGATGTAGGTAAATGTTCCACTGGTCGGACACGCCGATGACCTCGGGTTTCGGCGTGTCCGCCGGTGAGGTTCGACACTCTGCCGAGACCCTTCCGAGATATGCCGCTGACCTGCGGTAAAGTCATAGGTCTGCTAGCGGGCGCCTCATTCGGAGAGCGAGCCCGAATGACGCACTTCGCGAAAGGTGTGTGATGGGCTTGAGCGCCCATGGTTATGTCCTGCCCGTGGTGACCGCCCGATGACGCTGACCGCCGACTCCCGTCCGCCCTCCTGTGCCGCCGATGGCGCGGTCGCCCCGCCGGAAACCCCGATCGCCGACCGTGCGTTGTTCTGGTCCGGGCTCGGCGCCGGGGAGCGCACCCTGATCGACATCCTCGCCGAGACCGCGCTCCGCCACCCCAACGCGGGCGCGATCGACGACGGCGAGACCACGCTCTCCTACCGCAAGCTCGTCGAAGAGATCGACGACTACGGCCGCAAGCTGACCGCCAACGGCGTCGGCGTCGGCGACCGGGTCGGCGTCCGGATCTCCTCCGGCACCGCGGAGCTGTACGTCGCCATCCTCGCGATCCTGTCCGTCGGCGCCGCGTACGTGCCGGTCGACGCGGACGACCCCGACGAGCGCGCCGACCTGGTCTTCGGCGAGGCCGACGTCGCCGCCGTCGTCACCGATGGCGGCGCGATCACCGTGCTCGGCTCGCCGGGCGGCATCGAGGGCTCACCCGCCCCGGCCGACGACGCCTGGATCATCTTCACCTCCGGCTCGACCGGTAAGCCGAAGGGCGTCGCGGTCTCGCACGCCTCGGCCGCCGCGTTCGTCGACGCCGAGGCCCAGCTGTTCCTCACCGAGGAGCCGATCGGCCCCGGTGACCGCGTGCTCGCCGGCCTGTCCGTCGCCTTCGACGCGTCCTGCGAAGAGATGTGGCTCGCCTGGCGCCACGGCGCCTGCCTGGTCCCGGCGCCGCGTTCGCTGGTGCGCACCGGCGTCGACCTCGGGCCGTGGCTGGTCGCGCAGGGCATCACCGTCGTCTCGACCGTCCCGACGCTGGCCGCGCTGTGGCCCGCCGACGCGCTCGAAGACGTCCGCCTGCTGATCTTCGGTGGCGAAGCCTGCCCGCCCGAGCTGGCCGAGCGCGTCGCCGTCGAAGGCCGCGAGGTCTGGAACACCTACGGCCCGACCGAGGCCACCGTCGTCGCCTGTGCCGCGCAGATGACCGGTGAAGGCCCCGTCCGGATCGGCCTGCCGCTCGTCGGCTGGCAGCTCGCAGTCGTCAACGAGGCCGGTGAGCCGGTGGCGATGGGGGAGACCGGCGAGCTGGTCATCGGCGGCGTCGGCCTGGCCCGCTACCTCGACCCGGAGAAGGACGCCGAGAAGTTCGCGCCGCTGCCTTCGCTGGGCTGGCGCCGCGCGTACCGCAGCGGCGACATGGTCCGTGCCGAGACCGAGGGCCTGCTGTTCCTCGGGCGTCTCGACGAGCAGGTCAAGCTCGGCGGCCGCCGGATCGAACTCGGCGAAGTCGACGCCGCGCTCCAGTCCCTGCCCGGGGTGCAGGGTGCCGCCGCCGCGATCCGCCGCACCAAGGCGGGTAACCAGGTGCTGGTCGGGTACGTCGTGCCCGCCGAGGGCGTGAAGTTCGACCACGACGAGGCCGCGACCCGGCTGCGCGAGCAGCTTCCCGCCGCACTCGTCCCGCTGCTCGCGCTGATCGACGACCTGCCGACACGCACCTCCGGCAAGGTCGACCGCAACGCGCTGCCCTGGCCGCTGTCCACTGTGGACGCGGCGAAATCCGGCCTGTCGCCGACGGAGAGCTGGCTCGCCGAAGGCTGGGCGGAGATCCTGGGCGTCTCGGTCGACAACCCGAAGGCCGACTTCTTCACCAACGGCGGCGGAAGCCTGACCGCCGCGCAGCTGATCGCGCGGATCCGCACCCGGCACCCGCAGGTGTCGGTGAACGACATCTACGCCAACCCGAAGCTCGGCGCGCTGGCGTCGCTGCTGGACGCGCTGAGCGGGCAGAAGACCGAACGCCGCGACATCGCGCCGACCCCGCGCAAGGCGGGAATCATCCAGTCGCTGCTGATGATCCCGCTGATGGGCCTGGTCGGCCTACGCTGGACGACGATCGCCGCGACGCTGTCGAACGTGCTGTCCCTCGCCGGTTTCGGCTGGGCGCCGACGCTGAGCTGGACGTGGATCGCCGTCGCGTGGGTCGTGCTGTTCAGCCCGGCCGGCCGGATCGCGATCTCGGCGGCGGGCTCGCGACTGCTGCTGCGCGGGGTCCGCCCCGGCAGCTACCCGCGTGGCGGAAGTGTCCACTTGCGACTGTGGACGGCCGAGAAGCTCGCCGAGTTCAGCGGTGCGGACAGTGTCGCGGGTGCTTCCTGGATGACGACGTACGCCAAGGCCCTCGGCGCGCGGATCGCCAAGGACGTCGACCTGCACTCGCCGCCGCCGGTCACCGGCATGCTGAAACTCGGCCGCGGCGCCGCCATCGAACCCGAGGTCGACCTGACCGGCCACTGGGTCGACGGCGACCTCGTGCACATCGGCAAGATCCGGATCGGCGCGGACGCGCGGATCGGCTCGCGCAGCACGCTGTTCCCCGGCGCGCGGATCGGCAAGGGCGCGGAGATCGCGGCCGGGTCGACCGTGCGCGGCGTCGTCCCCGCCGGACAGCGCTGGGCGGGCGCCCCCGCGGCGAGGACCACCAAGGACTCGTTGAAGTGGCCGTCGAGCCGCCCGCCGCGTTCGCGGTTCTGGTCGTCGGTCTACGGCGCGACTTCGATCGCTCTCGGTCTGCTGCCCGCCGCCGCGGCCCTTCCGGCGGTCGCGGTGCTCGGGTACGGGATCGCCGGCGCTCCTTCGCTGGATGCCGCGCTCGGCCAGGCGCTGCTGTTCACGCCGCTCGCCACCATCGCGTACTTCCTGACCTACGCCCTGCTCGTGCTGGCCGGTGTCCGTTCGCTGAGCATCGGCATGGTCGAGGGCTACCACCCGGTGCACGGCCGGGTCGCGTGGCAGGTCTGGGCGACCGAACGGCTGATGGGCATGGCGCGTGAGGGCCTGTTCCCCTTGTACGCCAGCCTGTTCACCCCGGTGTGGCTCCGGATGCTCGGGGCGAAGGTCGGCCGCAACGTCGAGGCGTCCACCGTCCTCGCGCTGCCGAAGATGACCCAGGTGGACAGTGGTGCGTTCCTGGCGGACGACACCATGGTCGCCACCTACGAACTCGGCCACGGCTGGCTGCACGTCGCGCCCGCCCGGATCGGCAAGCAGGCGTTCCTCGGCAACTCGGGAATGGCGGCCCCCGGCCGTTCGGTGCCCAAACGCGGTCTGGTCGGCGTGCTGTCGTCGGCTCCGCTGAAGGCCAAGAAGGGCTCGTCGTACCTCGGGATGCCGCCGCTGCCGGTCCGCCGGTCGGTCGGCGAGTCCGACACGAGCCGCACCTACACGCCGCCGCTGCGGCTGAAGGCGGCCCGCGCGCTGGTCGAGCTGTGCCGGATCGTCCCGGTGATGTGCGGTGTCGCGCTCACCGTGCTGGTGGCCGCCGGGATCTTCGCGCTGGCCGGTGCGTACGGCTTCCTGGTCGCGCTGCTGCTCGGCGGGCCGCTGCTGCTCGCCGCCGGTGCCGTCGCCGCGCTGACCGCCACCGCGATGAAATGGCTGCTGGTCGGCCGGTTCCGGGCGGTCGACCATCCTCTGTGGAGTTCGTTCGTCTGGCGCAACGAACTCGCCGACACCTTCGTCGAGGCGCTCGCCGTCCCGTGGCTGGTCGGTTCGCTGGGCGGCACGCCGCTGCTGCCCGCGTGGCTGCGCACCATGGGCGTCAAGATCGGCAAGGGTGTCTGGCTGGAGACGTACTGGCTGCCCGAGTCGGACCTCGTCAGCCTCGGCGACGGCGCGACCATCAACCGTGGTTGTGTCGTGCAGACGCACCTTTTCCACGACCGCATCATGACGATGTCGCCGGTGACCCTGGACGAGGGAGCGACGCTCGGGCCGCACGGTATCGTGCTGCCTGGCGCGAGCATCGGCGCGCGGACGACCGTCGGCCCGGGGTCTCTGGTGACCCGGGGCGACGCGGTTCCCGCCGACTCGCGCTGGCTGGGGAATCCCATCTCGGCCTGGACGAAGTAGGGAAGCGGGGTTCTTCGCGGGTGAATTCGAAGGCCTCCGCGCAGCCCTCGCCCGGCGCGGACACCTCCGGCGACTCCTATCTGCCCCTGCACGGCAACGGCGGTTACCGTGTCCGGCACTACGATCTGGAGCTGGACTACAAGATCGGCCCCAACCGGCTGTCGGCCTCCGCGACGATCACCGCGGAGGCCACGCAGGCGCTGTCACGGTTCACGCTCGACTTCGGCGAGTTCCGGATCAACCGGGTGCTGGTCAACGGAAAACCGGCGAAGTACACGCGGCGCGGCTACAAGCTGCAGGTGAAGCCCGCGAAGTCGTTGCCCGCCGGGAGCGAGTTCGTCGCGGAGGTCTTCTACGTCGGCAACCCGCGCCCGATCGCGGGGCTGTGGGGCGACATCGGCTGGGATGAACTGACCGACGGCTCGCTCGTCGCGAGCCAGCCGGTCGGGGCGCCGTCCTGGTTCCCGTGCAACGACCATCCCGCGGACAAGGCGACCTACCGTGTCGCGCTGACGACGTCGTCGCCGTATCTGGTCGCCATCACCGGGAACCTGGTGTCGCGGTACGAACGCGCGAGCACCACGAAGTGGGTCTTCGAACGTCCCGAGCCGACGCCGACCTACCTGATGAGCGTCCAAATAGGACGGTACGACGACGTCGAGCTGGTCTCCGGCCCGCAGCCGGGCTGGTTCTCGCATCCCGAGGCCGCCGCGTACCGGCTCAACCTCGACGGTGGCTCCGTGGTCACGTCGGTCCCGCAGCGGGCCGCCGTACCGCAGCGGCTGCGCCGGGCGTTTTCGCGTGATTTCGCGCGACAGGGCCGGATCATGGACTCGCTGCAGCGGCTGTTCGGGCCGTACCCCTTCGGCGAGTACGTCATCGTGGTCACCGACGACGACCTCGACGACCCGATCGAAGCGCAGGGTATGTCGATCTTCGGCGCCAACCATGTCGACGGACGGCGTACCCACGAGCGGCTCGTCGTGCACGAACTGGCGCATCAGTGGTTCGGCAACAGCCTGACCGTCGCCGACTGGCGGCACATCTGGCTGAACGAAGGCTTCGCGACCTACGCGGAATGGCTCTGGTCCGAGGAATCCGGCGGGCAGAGCGCGCACGCCTGGGCGAAGACGTGGCACGCGCGGATGAAGGCCAAACCGGCGGACCTGCGCCTGTCCGACCCCGGCGTGGCGCGGATGTTCGACGAGCGGGTGTACAAACGCGGCGGCCTTCTGTTGCACGCCTTGCGTTCCACGGTGGGCGACGAGGTGTTCTTCCCGCTGGTGAAGGCGTGGGCGATGGAGAACCGGCACGGTCTGGTGACGACCACCGCTTTCGTGGCACTGGCCGAGCGGTTCGCGGGGCGCTCTCTCGCCGGTTTCTTCGATGCCTGGCTGGACGCTCCGGCCCTGCCTCCGCTCCCCGCCCTGTCTTGAGTGTCCCCAATGTGGCATTGGGGACACTCAACGTCCCCAATGCCACATTGGGGACGGCGCTGAGTTATCCACAGTGGGGCTGATGTGGCGAGTTGTCCACAGCGGGCGAAATCGGTGCTGACGGGCGTAGTCGGCGCAGCCGATGATCTTGTGTGTGCGATCAGGCGAATGGGCTCGCGATCAGGAGGCCCTGTACAGACTGAGTCGCGACGGAGCGATCACCGTCGCGCGGCTCGTGGAGTCCGGCGTTCCGAAAAGGACCTGCTACCGGCGATGCCGTCCAGGTGGGCCTTGGCAGCGGTTGCTCCCGGGAGTGGTGCTGCTCGGTTCAGGGGGGCCGACTCGACGGCAAGTGATCGAAGGAGCACTTCTTTACGGTGGGCCGGAAGCCGTCGTCACCGGAATCCAGGCTTGTCGTCTCCACGGTTTGCGAGGGTCGCGAGGCGTTACTGACCGGGTTCACCTGCTCGTGCCCGCGACTTGCCAGGTCAGCGGCTCGGGATTCGTGATCGTGGAACGGACCACGCGGATGCCTCGACCGGTCGTCGTGAACGGTGTGCCCGTGGCTCCGCTCCCACGGGCCGTTCTCGACGAATGTCGCAGATTCACCGCGCACGACCCCGCCAGGGCTTTGCTGACGGAGGCTGTTCAGCGAGGGAAACTGAATCCCGAAGTCCTCATTCGGGAACTCGACGTGGGCAGCGACCGAGGTAGCGCGTTGCCCCGCGAGGTACTACGTGACGTCCTCAAAGGAGCGCGGTCGGTCGCCGAAATCGACGCGATGAACGTCTGGCGCCTTTCCGGCTTGCCCGAACCGCTCTGGAACCACGAGCTGCGAGACGAAAACGGTGAGTACATCGCGACACCCGACGGCTACTTCAAGGAAGTCCGCCTCGCCTGGGAAATCGACTCCTACGACTTCCACTTCACAAAGGAGGACTACGCGAGGACCTTGGACAGAAACGCCAGGTACGCCGCGGCGGGGATCGCCGTACTGCAAACCCTCCCCAGCCGGCTTCGCTCAGAACCCGAGGTGGTGGCCGAAGAACTTCGTGTGTCGTACGACGCTCGCCGGTAAATCGGTGGTCGGCGGTCCGGACGTCTCGCTATCGTCTCTCCGCCGACATCGGGGGAGAGACATGGGGCGGAAGAGTCCGCAGGAGAAGAAGCGGCTGAGCTACGCCAAGGACCGCCGCAACGAATTCGGCGAGAACGACAAGTCCTCCCGCAAGAACATCCCTCGGCACAAACGGCGCGTGAACCGGGAGAACCGGCATCGCGATCAGCGGATGCTGACGTCGGCCCGCGGGCCGCTGGACGTCGAGCGTGCGGTGACCGCCGAGGAAGACCTGCTGAAGGTCCGGCCCCGGCGGTGGCGGAAGTGGCCCGACAGCCCGCTGGGCGACCACGTGCGCGGGAAGCTGGGCCAGGTCGACCAGAGCAGGTCGTTCGAAGCGGCGACGTTGTCGCCCTTGACCGATGGCGAACTCGGCGGATTGCTGGCGGCCGCCGTCCACTTCTTGTCGCCCAAGGACGCGGCGGCCCTGCATCTCTTGAGTCACACCGGGATCCGTGTCACCGAACTCGCCGCCCTGGAGCTGCGAGACGTGTCGATCGACTCGGTCACCGTGCGCGGCGGACGGCGGCGGACGATTCCGCTCCGGCCCGAGCTGAGGCCCTCGCTCGAGGCCTATCTCCGGGTACGCGCCGAGCGGCCGGGTGCCGACGAGACAACGGCGTACTTCCTCCACGCTTTGGGGTGCCGGGTATCGCCCGGGTCGGTCAATGGTGTCGTCGCCGGTTTCGGGAAACTGATCGGCCTGCCGGAGCTCTCCGCGCGAACCCTGCGCAAGACGTTCGCCGTCAACCTTCTCCGTGACGGCGTCGACCTCGAAACCGTCTCCGGGTTGCTCGGTCACGCATCGCCTGACGCCACTCGAACTTACCTCGCCACCGGTCGATAGGTCGGATGTATCTGCCGCTTTCCGGGTGAGCGCTCTGGCCAAAGTGGGAGAAAGTCTGGAAATATGCGCGTCGCCAGGACCTGATCTGCGGTAAACGTAGTATGAATCTGGAGGCGACCCATGGCCGAGCTGTCCAGGCGATCGATGCTGAGGGTCGCGGCCGGGGCGGCGGCGCTCGGTGGGCTCTGGGCCCGGGGCGCCCCTCCGGCGCTCGCCGGACAGGGCGTCCACCGCCGGATCGTCGACGACGCGCGCATGGTCTGGAAGCGCATGCCGAAGAGCTGGCAAGAAGGCCCGTTCCTCGCCAACGGCTTCCTCGGCGTGCAGTTCTACGCGAGTGCGCAGCCGAACGTCCTCAAGGTTATGCTCAGCCACTCCCAGGTCCAGGACCAGCGCGGACAGTGGGAAGCGGGCATCGGGTACTCGCGGCTCCCGATCGGCTACCTCACCCTCACCTTCGAGGGCGCGATCACGGCGGTCGACTGGCATCTCGACCTGTACAACGCCGAACTCGGCGGCACGATCACCACCACCCGGGGTTCGGTGCGGTTCTCCGCGCTGGTCCACAACGACCAGGACCTCCTCCTCGTCTCGCTCACCGGGGAGGCGTCCGCGGAGTGGGGATTCACCCCGCTCAAGTCGGCGACCACCCGGACGGTCCGCAAACCACCCGACTACACGGCCAACCCCGATCCGAAGCTCGCAAGCGCGGGCGCTGTCGCGTACTGCGAGCAGCCGCTGCACGCGGGCGGCGGGTACACGACGGCGTGGCGTGAGCGGACCGTCGGCACGCGACGGCTGCTGGCGGCGACGGTCGCGTACGGGTTTCCCAAGCCGACTCACACCCCGGAGGCGATCAGCCGGGTCCAGCGCGTGTCGGCGACCGACCCGGACGTGCTCGTCGCCGACCATCGGCGCTGGTGGAACGCCTTCTATCGCCGCAGTTTCGTGTCCATTCCGGACAAACGCATCCAGCGGTTCTACTGGATCCAGCTGTACAAGACCGCCTGCGCCACCCGGGCGAACGGCCCTGTCGTCGCCGAATGGGGGCCATGGTTCCCGGAGGTCGGCAACAGCTGGACGGCGGTGTGGTGGAACCTCAACGTCCAGGTCACCTACCCGATCGTCAACAGCAGCAACCATCCCGAGCTCGACGCGGTCACCGCGACCTTCCGCCGCGACCACGCGAACCTCGCGCTCTCGGTTCCTCCCGCCTACCGGGACGGCGACACCTACGCCCTTTCCCATCCGGGGGACTGGCGGCTGCGGCCCGGCGGCATCCGGGCGGTCGGGATTCCCGGCCCCGCCACGAAGAACGACCAGACCGGCAACCTGATCTGGGGCCTGCACAACGTGTGGCTCGCGTACCGGCACAGCATGGACGTCCGCGTCCTGCGCGACGTCCTTTATCCGACGCTCGCCAAGGCGCTCAACTACTACCGCCATTTCCTCGCCGCCGGCCCCGACGGAGCCCTGCACCTCCCGATGACCCGATCGCCCGAGTACGCAGACGCGGCCGACTGCACGTACGACCTGTCGCTGATCCGCTGGGCGGCGCGCACACTGGTCGAATCGGCGGCCAAGCTGCGCATCGACGACCCGCGGGTGCCCGCATGGCGGGAGATCGGCGAGAAACTGGTGCCGTACCACCAGGATCCCGCGCAAGGCGTGCTGATCGGTGACGGTGTCCCGCTCGCCGAATCGCACCGGCACTTCTCGCATTTGCTCTGGCTCTATCCGTTGCGCGAGAAACTCTGGGATCGTCCCGGCGACCGGGACATCATGCGCCGCACCTTCGCGCATTGGGCCGGCGCGCAGGACAAATGGCACGGCTACAGTTTCGCGGCCGCGTCGTCGATGAGTTCGGTGATGGACGCGCCCGAGGAAGCCTTGCGGTACCTCAAGATCTTCCTGGACGGAACCGTCGTGGCCGATACCCAGCTGACCCCGAACACGATGTACCGCGAAGGCGCGAACCTCGCGATCGAGAGCCCCATCACCGCCGCGCAGTCCGTTGTGGACATGCTCCTGCAAGGCGATCACGGCGTGCTCAAGATCTTCCCGTCGGTGTCGTCGGCGTGGCGGGAGGCGTCCTTCGAAAGCCTGCGCGCGGAGGGTGCCTTCCTCGTCGACGCGTCGCGCCGGGACGGTGCGACCGACTGGGTCCGTGTCCACAGCGAAGCGGGCGAACCGCTGACCCTCCAGCACGGGATCCCTGGCGACATCGAGGTTCGCGACGCGCGCGGGCGGCCGCTTCCTTGGCGGGCCGCGGGGGCGGGCGCGATTTCGGTCCCGCTCGTCCGCGGTGGGACGGCCGTCGTCACGCGGCGCGGTGCGCGTCCGGCGCTGGAACCACGCGACGTCCCCGGCGACGGCGGCACACCGGCGTGGGGACTTCCAGCCTGAATCCATGCCCTGACTTCACGACAAGGAGGTCTGAACGATGGACATCACACGCAGGACGGTGCTCGGCGGGGCGCTCGCGGGCGTCGCGGCCGCCGGATTCGCGCCGTCGGCGTCAGCGGTGGAGAACGACTTCGCGCTCGGTGGCTTGGACTGGCCGGGCTTCCTCGGTGCGGCCGACCTGATCTGGCGCCGGATGCCGAAGACCTGGTACGAAGGCCCCTTCCTGGGCAACGGTTTCCTCGGGTCGGGGGTCTACGCGGAACCAGGCCGGAACGCCGTCCGGTTCACCGTCCAGCACAGCGAGGTCCAGGACCACCGGCCCGAATTCGGCTCGCTGTTCGGGCTCGCCCGGCTGCCGATCGGTCACTTCACCCTCGAGCCCGTCGGCGCCATCACGGAGATCGACTGGCGGATGGATCTCTGGAACGCCGAACTCCGGGGCACGATCACCACGGCGGCGGGCAGTCTGTCGCTGCGGTCGATCGTCCACACCGGACAGTCGTTGCTGGCTGTCGAGATCGAGCCGACCGAGGGAGAACGCGGCTTCCGGTGGGTATTCCATCCGGCCGAGGCGGTGAGCCCGAGAACGGATCCGAAGTTCGGGAAGCCGCCGCCCGCCGGATACGTCGCCAATCCGCCCGCGAAGCTGGAGACCAGTGGTGACATCAGGCTTTCCATGCAGGGCCTGCTGGCGGGTGGCGAGCACGTGACGGCCTGGCGCGAGATCTCGCGGGGGTCGAAGCGCACGCTGTACACGTCGGTCGCCTGGTCGCATCCGAAGCGGACGTCGGCGAAGGAGGCGCTGAAGACGGTCCGCCGGGCGGAGTCGTTCACCGCACTCACGATCGAGCACCGCCGCTGGTGGCACGACTACTACCGGCACGGCTTTCTGTCCATTCCGGACACCCGGCTCCAGGGTTTCTACTGGATCCAGCTGTACAAGATCGCCTCCGCCGCCCGCGGCGACGCGCCGGTGATGGCGACCTGCGGACCGTGGCTGGAGCCGACGCCGTGGCCCGCGACCTGGTGGAACCTCAACGTCCAGCTGGAGTACTGGCTCATCCACGGGTCCAACCACCTGGAACTGGACGCCGTCAGCCGCGCGCTCGGCCAGTACCGCGCGAACCTGACGAGCCAGGTCGCCGAGCCGTACCAGCACGATTCGGCGGGGATCCCGCGTACGACCGACATGACGTTGCTCAACGGCGCGGTCGGGACGAACTCCGGATTCCCGGTCGGCGTCCCCGGTAAGGAAACCCCGACGCCGGAGGTCGGCAATCTCACCTGGGCGCTGCACAACGTCTGGCTGTCCTATCGGCACACGATGGACCGGAGTCTCCTGCGGGACACGCTGTTCCCGTTGTTGCGCAAAGCGATCAATTACTATCTGCATTTCCTCGCGCCCGGCGCGGACGGGAAACTGCATCTGCCGCCGACGTTCTCGCCGGAGTACGGCGTCAACGCGGCCGACTGCACGTACGATCTTTCGCTGATCCGCTGGGGTTGCAAGACGTTGCTGGACTCGGCGGCCGAGCTGCGCATCGACGACCCGCTGGCGGGGCGGTGGCGGGAGGTCCTGGCGACGCTGGCCCCGTATCCGGTCGACGCCAACGGTTTCATGATCGGTGCGGGGATGCCGTTCGCGAAATCGCATCGGCACTACTCACATCTGCTGCAGATCTATCCGCTGTACGAGATCACCTGGGAGCGGCCGGAGCACCGGAGTGTCATCGAGACCTCGCTCGACCACTGGGTGGGCTTCGAAGGCGCGCTGCAGGGCTACACGTTCACCGGCGCCGCGTCGATGTCGGCGCAGATGCTGCGTGGCGAGAAGGCGGAGTTCTACCTCGGCGAACTGCAACGGCGCTACATCCAGCCGAACACGATGTACAAGGAATCCGGACCGGTCATCGAAACGCCGCTTTCGGCGGCGCAGTCGCTGCACGACATGCTGGTGCAGAGCTGGGAAGGGGTCATCCGGCTCTTCCCGGCCGTGCCCGCCAAGTGGGCGGACGCGGCGCTGCGGGACTTCCGGACGGAGGGCGCGTTCCTGCTCAGCGCGTCCCGGCAGGGCGGGAAGACGCGCTGGGTCAAGGTGGTCAGCGAGGCCGGGGCGCCGTGCGTGCTGCGGACGGACCTCGAAGGTGAGCTGACCGTCCGCGACCGGACGGGAAGGCCGAAGCGGTGGCGGCGCCTGGCGAACGGGGACGTCCGGATCGATCTGCGGCGCGGCGAGGAGGCCGTCGTGTACCGCGAAGGCGACAAACCCGACTTCGAAATCCGGCCCGTTCCGGCGAACGGGACCGCGGCGCCGTGGGGGATGCCCTGAGCCCGCCGTGACTTCCCCGGTGGTGATAGGCGAGAGTGTTCCTGCACTTCCCCCGCCGGATGACAGGAGCGCCGATGTCCCAGCCGCCGCAGCAGCCGTACCAGCAGCCGGGATGGTACGGCGCGCCGCAGCAACCGCCGCCGTCGAACAAGACGGCGCTCTGGGTCGGGCTGGGCGTGCTGGGACTCGTCGTGGTGGTCGCGGTCGTGGCGATCACCGGATTCGTCGCGCCCGGGTTCTTCCTGCCGGACTCGAAGAGCAAGGGCGCGGTCGCGTCGCCCTCGTCGGCTCCGTCGTCGACGTCCCAGCAAACGACGACGCAGAGCCCGGTCCAGATCCCGGGTGAGCGGACACCGCTGCCGAAGCGCTCGGCGCCTCTGGCGGATCCGGCGAGCTGCGCCTACCCGCCGGACTCCTCCGGCCCGGTGCCGAAGAAGGCGACCCCGCCCGCGCCGGGGCCGGCGCCGTCGAACGGCACGATGGCCGTCACTCTCAAGACGACCGCGGGCGACATCGGGCTGACCCTGGACCGCGCGCTGGCCCCGTGCACCGTGGCGAACTTTCTCTCGCTGGCGCGACAGGGGTACTACGACGGGACGTCGTGCCACCGGCTCGGGACGTCGGGGCTGCAGATGCTCCAGTGCGGGGACCCGCAGGGTGACGGCACGGGCGGACCGGGTTACACGATTCCGGACGAGGTCTTCCCCGAACTCAAGTACGGCAGGGGCATCCTCGCGATGGCGAAGAAGCAGGCACCGGACACCGGCGGCAGCCAGTTCTTCATGGTCTTCGGCGAGGCGGAACTGCCGCCGGAGTACACCGTGTTCGGGAGCATCTCCGACGCGGGCCTCCAGGTGCTGGACAAGGTCGCGCGTGGTGGGGTGGACGACGCGAAGGGGAACGGCGACGGCACGGGTCCGCCGCTCGTCCCGGTGACGTTCCAGTCGGTCGCGGTGGGCTGAAGGTGCTCGTCGACCCGACACCTTTGCCTTACTCCTCAAGAGGCGTTGTTCAGCCATCGAGCGCCTGAGTGATCTGGCGCGTGGTCTGCGCGGCGACGCGGGGATTGACGGCGGCGTAGTGGATGTAGGCGTTCAATCCGGTGGCCAAGGCCCAGCCGCGACCGCGGGTCCAGGTGGCGTCGTCCACCGCGAGCGCGGCGCGGAAGGTGGCTCGCGTTTCGGCCGACATGAGGGTGAAGGCGATGATCAGGTCGCGAGCCGGATCGCCCACCCCGAACTCACCGAAGTCGATGACGGCGCTGAGGCGGCCGCCGGTCGTCAACAGGTTGCCGGTGTGGAAGTCGCCATGGGACCAGACCGGTGGACCGTCCGCCCCGGGTGCGGCGAGAGCGGTATCCCACAGCTCGGTCATCGCCGCTTGGTCGAAGGCGTCACCGGCTTTCGCGATGGCGGATCGCGTCGCCGTGTCCCGTGCGGCCAGCGGGCGGCCGGTGAGATCTTCGGCCGGTTCGGCGTCGAACCGATGGAGTGCGGTCAGGAACCCGGCCAGCACGCAGGCGGCCTCGTGCGACCCGGAGAGGGCATCGACGGTCGCCACCTCGCCGTCCAGCCAGCGCGAAACCGCCCACGGCCACGGATAGCCGAAGTCCGGCTCTCCCACGCCCACCAGGTCAGGCACGGCCAGCGGCAGGTGCGGGGCGAGCCGGGGCAACCACTCGGCTTCCTTCTTCGCCTGGTTGATCGCGCCGGTGTGGCGGGGCAGCCGGACGGACAGGTCCTCGCCGAGCCGGTAGATCACGTGATCCGAGCCGCCAGGGGAGTGCGGAAGCAGTGGCGAACCGGCCCACTGCGGGAACTGTGTATCGACCAGCCGCCTCGCCAGCGCGACATCGATGGTCGGGAGTGTTTCCATGGCTGGGCAAGATGTCACGGCCTCATCGGTTGATCAACCGGTTATCCGGCTCGGAACGGTGCCGATCAGTGTTGCGTGCCCGGTGGCTGCTGGGCCGGCGGGATGGGCTGCGAGTGACCTGGCTGTGTGGCCGGGAAACCCGGCTGCGCGGCCATCGGGTAGTTGACCGGTGCGAGGCCGGGTTGCCGAGGCGGGCGGCCGCTCTTGACGACCGCGAGCGCGACCAGGAGCCAGGAAAGCAGCGCGGCGGCGTCGAGGGGGATGCCGACCCCCATGAAGATCAAGCGGATTTCGTCGGCGCTCAGATTGCCGGAAGCACTCCAGGACGGCACCTCCACCGACAGGAACTGCCAGGCGATGCCTGCGGCCGTCGTGACGAGCATGACGACGAAAGCACCCACCATCAGGCCGGACACTCCCTTGGAGCGTCCTCTGATCGAAAAGACCAGGCCGAGCAGCCCTACCACGAGCTGCAACACACGCGGGATGGTCTCGATGCTCGCGAACGTAAAGGGTGACATGCTTGCCTTTCGCAGCTCTCCGCCCGGAACCGAGACGTCCGGGCTTCGCGCGGCGATCTTATGAGGTGACGTGGCCCCGCGTGATCTGTTCGGCGAGAAACACGGGATACCGGTCTTGTGCTCAGTCGCCTCCGAGGATTTCGGCCAGCCGCAAGGTGTCCTCGAGATAGCGTTCGTAGGGAAATCCTGCCGCGACGAGCCCTGCGCGGAACTCGTCGTAGAGCGGTTTTCCGGCGGCGTGGAAGGCTTTCCGGCCTGTCTCGGTGAGACGGACCAGCCGACGGCGCGCGTGGTCGGGGTCGACGGTGATCCGCACCAGGCCATCCGCTTCGAGCGGTCGTAGCGCCCGGCTGATCGCCGGGTCGGACACCGACAGTGCCTGCGCGAGCCGGTGCTGTGTCGCCGGCTCGATGTCCTCGAGAGTGCCCAGAAGCCTTATCTGACTGTAGGTCAAGCCGTCGGAGTCGTCGGTGCGCCGCCGGGCCTGTTCGCCCAGCAGCATGACCACGCGGTGCAGCAGATCTGCGAGTCCATCATCCACGAGCGTCACTATACCTGAATGTTGACGGGTTAATATTAACAGGGTAAGACTGAGGTATGGACAACTTCACTTACCTCGCCCGATCCGCCTTCCCTTTGGTCTGGATCCTGGTACCGGCCATCGGGGCGTTCGTGCGGGCCCGCCACGTCACATCGGTCCGGGAACGGCTGGAGATCTGGCAGCGCTGGTGGGCGATCGGTGCCTTGGGGTTCGGCAGCCTGTGGATGACGGTCGCGTTCCTCGCCTTCCCGGACGGCATGGCCACCGCCATCGGCTTCGATCGGACACCCTTCATGTTCGAGATCGCCTTCGCCAACCTCGGGCTGGCCGTAATGGGATTCCGTGCCGCCTCGGCCTCCGCGCGCGAGCGCGTCACCATCGGGCTCGGCGCCGGGATGTTCCTCTGGGGAGCTTTGGCGGGCCACGTCTACCAGTGGTTCGCCAACGGCGTCCACAGTCCCGGCAACACCGGCGGAGTCCTCGTCAACGACCTCGCCATCCCGGCCGTCATGATCATTCTGGCCGTGTGGTCCCGGCGCTTGGCGGCCACACCCCGCCCTGCCGTGGCGACCGTCGCCTGACCCCGAAGGAGCTGTCTCGTCATGGCGACTCATGCCTGCCAGGAACCCGATGTGACACGGGCGGGAGCCGCCGAGCGGCTCACCATGTTCGTCGACGCGGTGATCGCGATCGCCCTCACCTTGCTGGCGCTGGAACTCCCCGTCCCCACCGGTGACACCACCGGGGCGATGCTGCGTTCGGTGTCGGACCACGGTAAGGAGTACCTGGCCTTCGCGGTCAGCTTCGTGGTGATCGCCGCCCACTGGCGAGCGCACCACGAGATCTTCCGGTCTGTCCGCTCGCTGAGCGGCCGTCTGGTCAGCCTCACCCTGGCCTGGCTGTTCATGCAGGTCCTGACGCCGTTCGCGACGCGGGTGATCACCGCCGAGGGCGCCTTCCCGCCCCGGTTCAGCTTCTACGCGATCGTGCAGGTCCTGGCGTCCGCCTTGTTCGCGCTGATCATCCGGGAGATCCGCCGCGAACACTTGTACCGCACGGACGCCCTGCCCGAGGCGTTCGCGCCGAACCTGGTGCGCAGCGTCTGTCTGGCCGCGGTCTTCGGGGTCTCCGTTCCCGTCTCGTTCCTGACCACGGGGACCGGCGCGTACCTGTGCTGGATCGCGGCGCCCGTCGTGCTCGCCGTCGCCGGTCGCGTCCAGGCCGCGCGCGTTCCGGCGCCTGATCACCCGACGTCACCATGACCTCGGAAGCATCCTCAGAGCGGGTTGTGCGCCCCCAGTGGCGCGGTGCAGAAAGGCCCTCCGACGTACTCGGCGGCCACCCCGGTCGGCGCCGGTTTGTCCGCCAGCTGGTCGGCGTAGGTCTCCGCGTTGTCGAGCGACTTGTAGCCCAGCTCTTCGGCCTCGGCGAGGGAGTAGATCCGGCGCGTGTTGTCGGAGACGCCCCAGATCAGCCGGTAGCCGGGGGAGGGGTAGCTCAGGCACGCTTCGAAGAGGCGGGCGCCGTCGTCGGGGGAGAGCCAGGTCGTCAGGCCACGCGGGCCGAGGACGAGCGGGCTTTCGAAACACGAGCCGATCCGGATGACGATCACGTCCATGCCGAACCGCGAGTGGTACAGGCTTCCGAGTGCCTCGATGGCCGCCTTGCTGACACCGTAGTAGGTGTCGGGCCGGGGTGAGGAGTCGGCGGGGAGGCCGTTCTCGCCGGCTTCGTCGTTGCGGCGGAAACCGACGGAGTGGTTGCTGGAAGCCAGGATCACGCGCGGCACACCGGCCGCTCGCGCGGCTTCGAGGACGGTGTGCGTGCCGTTGATGTTGACGTCGAGTGTCGCTTCCCACGAGTTCTCGCGGCTGTGCCCGCCGAGGTGGATCAGCGCGTCGACGCCTTCGCACGCCTTCGCCATCGCTTCCGGGTCGGTCACCGACGCGGTGATCAGCTCGACGTCCTCGCCGCCCGCGGCTTCGGGCTGCGCGGCCAGGTCGAGCAGGCGCAGCACCCGGCCGGAACGGCGGAGTCGCGTCCGCATCAGGGTGCCTACAATGCCCGCCGAGCCGGTGATCAGGACGCGCTGGTCTGCCATGGGAACCCCTTGTCAGTGGAAGAAGAACAGGAACGATCAGCGGATGCCGGCGCGGCGCAGCTGCTGGCCGAGTTCCGCCGTGATTTCCGCGAGGAGCTCGCCGACGCGTTTCGCGTCGGCGTCGGTGACTTCGGTGACCGGCATGGAGCAACTGATCGCGTCCGTGCCGGGGATGCGGTAGGGGATCACGGCCGCCACGCACCGGACGCCGAGGCTGCCTTCCTCGACTTCCGACGCGTAGCCGCGTTCGCGGGTCTTCGCGCATTCGGCGTGCAGCGCTTCGACCGTGGTGATCGTGTTCGGGGTCAGCGCCCGCAGCTCTCCGGTCAGGAGCCCGTCGATCTCGTCGTGGGTCAGTTCGGCCAGTAAAGCCTTCCCCAGCGCGGTCGCGTGGGTGGGCAGTGTGCGGCCGACGCGGGAGACGAGATGCGTCGAGTGCCGTGACTCCCGCGTCTCCAGGTAGACGACGTCGGTGCCCTCGCGCCGCGCGAAGTGCGCGGTGAAGCCGGTCTTCTCCCGGATCCGCTCCAGCGCCTCTGTCGCGAACGGGACGACCGGGTCGCGGTCGAGGTAGGCCGTGCCGCAGATGAGCGCGCGTACGCCGAGGCGGTAGCGGGCGGTGTTGGTGTCCACTTCCAGCCAGCCGGCTTCGAGCAGGGTGCGCAGCAGTCCGTGCAGGCTCGACCTCGGGAAACCCGTACGCGCGTGGAGATCCGAGAGGGACAGCCAGACGTCGTTGGCGGCGAAGGTCTCGATCAGGTCGATCGCCCGCCGCGCGGATTTCACCCCGGCCGGTTCGGTGGCGGACGAGCCGTTCGCCACGGTGACAGCGGCCTCCTGCTGTGGCATCCGCACTCCTCCATCCGGCCGTTGACTTGTGACTCCGGCCATATTAGCGTCCCGAACAGCGTTCTTATGGATGAACATAATCACTATAACAGACTCCGTTCATGGATGTGAACAGACTAGGCCGCATCATCGTGGACGCGGAAAGGAGTCAGCGGTGCATTTGCTGGACTGGATCATGGTGTCCGCGTATTTCGTGCTGATGGTGGTGATCGGCCTGTGGTCACACAGCCGGGTCAACACGGTCAGTGACTTCTTCACCGCCGGCGGGAAGATGCCGTGGTGGCTGGCCGGGATCTCCCACCACATGTCCGGCTACAGCGCGGTGCTCTTCGTCGCGTACGCGGGCGTCGCGTACACCGATGGCATCACGGTCTACTTCTGGGGCATGGCCAGCATCGGTATCGGCGTCGGTATCGGCAGCTGGCTGTTCGCCTCGCGGTGGAACCGCCTGCGCTCGAAGCTGGGTGTCTCCTCGCCGCTGGAGTACCTCGCGAAACGCTTCAACGTGCCCACCCAGCAGGCCCTGGCCTGGAGCGGCAGCCTCCTGAAGATCTTCGACATCGCGGCCAAGTGGTTCGCGGTCGCGACCATCCTCAACGTCTTCGCGGGCGTGCCCTACACCTGGGGCATCATCATCACCGGGTCGATCACGCTGATCTACTGCACCGTCGGCGGTCTCTGGGCCGACGCGCTCACCGACTTCGGCCAGTTCGTCATCCAGGCCATCGCGGCGATCGTGATGCTGTGGGTCGTGCTGGACAAGCTCGGCGGCGTCTCCGGCCTGTGGACCGTGTGGGGCGACCTCCCGCCGAGCCACCTCAACCCGACGACGTCGAAGTTCACCACCGTCGTGTTGCTCGTGTACGTGCTGGTGAAGACCCTGGAGTACAACGGCGGTATGTGGAACCTGGCGCAGCGCTACATGGCCGCGCCGAACACCTTCGAAGCCCGCCGCGGTGCGCGGCTCTCTTCGATCCTGTACCTGGTGTGGCCGCTGGTCATGATGTTCCCGATGTTCGCCGCGCCGCTGCTGATCCCGAACATCTCCAACCCCAACAACGCCTACGCGATCATGACCACGACGTTCCTCCCGCCGGGGCTGGTAGGCCTGGTGCTGGCCGGCATCTTCTCGCACACCATGGCGATGGTCTCCTCCGACGCCAACGCGATCTCCGCGGTCATCACCCGCGACATGATGCCGGTGCTGTGGAAGAAGGCGAAGAACTTCACCGAATCCCAGGGGCTGCTCGCCGCCCGGGTTTCGACGGTGATCTTCGTCGTGCTGACCATGGCGGTCGCCACGCAGGCCGAGAAACTCGGTGGCGTGCTGGGTATCGTGGTGCTGTGGGTCGCGGCGCTGATGGGCCCGATCTCGGTGCCGCTGCTGCTCGGCATGCTCCCCGCGTTCCGCCGGTCCGGTTCCCGCGCGGCGCTGATCTCGTGGGCGGGCGGTCTCATCGCCTACGCGATCGCTTACTACGGCTACAAAGCCACTCTCGCGGTCACTGTGTCCACCCCGATCCTGGTCTCGCTGGCGCTGTTCGTCGGCCTCGGCTTCCTCATGCCCGAGCGCAAGGCCAGCACGGACGCGATCATCGACACCATCGACCGGGACGACGACGTCGCGGTCAGCAAATCCCAGGACGGCACCACCGTGCCGGCCTGACCGGGCCCGAACCCGGGATCAACCGACAAAGAACGAGAGAGAAATCCATGGTACAGCCCAAGATCGAGCTCGACGGCCTACTGGCGTTCCCGCTGACCCCCTTCACCGAGGGGCTGGAACTCAACCTCGACGCGTTCGCGGAAAACGTCGAGAGCCATGTGGCCGCCGGAGCCGGCGCGCTGTTCGTCGCCTGCGGTACGGGCGAATTCAGCTCGCTGTCCCCGGACGAGCACGCGGCGATCCTGCGCAAGGCTCGTGAGGTCGTCGCCGGGCGCGTACCTGTGTGGGTGGGGGCGGGCGGCGGCGCGTCGTCGGCGCGTGCCGGGATCGCGGCGGCGGAGGCGGACGGTGCGGACGGCGTCCTCCTCCTGCCGCCCTACCTGGTCACAGGCCCGCCTTCGGGGCTGGTCGACCACGTTCGTTACGCCGTCGGGGATTCCTCGATCCCGGTGATCGTCTACCACCGTTCCACCGGGGTGTTCACCCCGAAGTCCGCGGCCGACCTGCTCGACATCCCGTCGGTGGTGGGGCTCAAGGACGGCTTCGGCGACGTCGAGCTGATGAGCCGGATCATCACCACGATCCGGTCGATCGGCACCGACCGGGCGCGGG
Organism: Amycolatopsis orientalis DSM 40040 = KCTC 9412; assembly: GCF_000478275.1. Taxonomy (GTDB): domain Bacteria; phylum Actinomycetota; class Actinomycetes; order Mycobacteriales; family Pseudonocardiaceae; genus Amycolatopsis; species Amycolatopsis orientalis. Next base: position 78,063 of record NZ_ASJB01000001.1, on the reverse strand, counting down.
ATTTCCTGTTCTTCAACGGTCTTCCGACCGCGGAGGTCTCGGCGCGCGCCTACTCCGCCATCGGCGTGGCGCGGTACTCCTCGGCCGTGCACTGCTTCGCCCCCGAGATCGCGGCCCGGTTCCACCGGGCACTCGCCGAGAACGACGACGCGGTGATGGAGGCGCTGCTCGCCGGCTTCTACCTGCCGCTGGTGGCGTTGCGGGACGAGGGCCAGGGCTTCGCCGTCTCGCTGGTCAAGGCCGCGGCGCGGTTGCGCGGCGACAAGGTCGGCTCGGTCCGGCCGCCGCTGGTCGAACCGACCGCCGAGCAGATCGCCCGCCTGGAGAAGATCGTCGACGATGGCTTCGCCGTCCTCAAGTCCGTCGAGGCCGGTGCCTGAAGATGAAGGTTCTCGACGTCGTCCTGACCCCGGTCGCGTTCGCCGACCCGCCGCTGCTCAACGCGATGGGCGTACACGAGCCCTTCGCGCTGCGCGGCATCATCCAGCTCTTCTGCGAGGACGGCGTGGTCGGCCTCGGTGAGTCCTACGGGGACCTCGCCTTCCTGGAGCAGGTCCGGAAGGTGCTGCCGGAACTCAAGGGCCACGATGTGTTCGACCTGCCCGGCCTGCGCCGGAAGGTCGCCACCACCCTCGGCGAGGTCGTCTTCGCCGACGCCCACGGGCTCACCGGCGGGTTCTCCGTCAGCAAGACCGTCGCCAGCGTGTACTCGCTGTTCGAGGTGGCCGCGCTCGACGCGCAGGGCCACTTCCTCGGCAGGCCGGTGGTGGACCTGCTCGGCGGCAAGGCGCGCGACGCCGTCGACTTCTCCGCCTACCTGTTCTACAAGTTCGGTGCCCACCTCGGCGCCGAGGAGGACTCGTGGGGCGAGGTGACCACGCCGGAGGCGCTCGTCGCCGAGGCGCGGCGCATGGTCGGGGAGTACGGTTTCTCCTCCATCAAGCTCAAGGGCGGCGCCTTCGATCCCGACCAGGAGATGGACGGTATCCGCGCGCTCGCCGAGGCGTTCCCGGACCATCCGCTCCGGATCGACCCGAACGCCGCCTGGACCGTGGACACGGGGATCCGGGTCGCGGAAGAACTCGACGGGGTCCTGGAGTACCTCGAAGACCCGACGCCGGGCATCGAAGGCATGGCCAGGGTCGCCGAGAAGGCGAACATGCCGCTGGCCACGAACATGTGCGTCGTGCGGTTCGCGGACATCGAACCGGCGTTCCGGCAGCGTGCGGTCGGCGTAATACTTTCGGACCATCATTACTGGGGTGGCCTGCGGGACACGCAGGCCCTCTCCACCACGGCGGAATGCTTCGGCGTGGGGCTTTCCATGCATTCGAACAGTCATCTCGGGATCAGCCTGGCCGCTATGGTGCACGTGGCCGCGGCGACGCCGCACCTGACCTACGCCTGCGACACCCACTGGCCGTGGAAGACGGCCGACGTCATCGCCCCGGGTGCGCTGGAGTTCGTCGACGGTGCGGTCGCGGTGCCCGACAAGCCGGGGCTCGGGGTCGAACTCGACCCCGACGCGCTGGCGCGGGCCCATGACGACTATGTCCGATGTGGACAGACAAAACGGGATGACGTGACCTATATGCGGAAGTTCGTCGGAAAGTTCGAGCCGAACACGGCACGGTGGTGAAGCGGTGAAGGTCACCGGATACGCCTACCCCTGGGACGTCGTCGACGATCCGGGGTTCGTCGAGCGCGTACGGGAACTCGGTGTCGACGAGGTCGCCGTCGCCGTGTCGTACCACAGCGCCCGCGCGGCGACGCCCTGGTCGCCCGAGCGCACCTCGGTCGTCGCGCGTCACGCGGCGCTGTACCGGCCGGTGCGCGAGGAGGCATGGGGCGAGCTGCGGCCCGCGGAACCGGACTGGGTGGACGGCCGGGACAGCGCGGGCGACGCCGTCCGGCTGCTGAACGAGGCCGGTGTCCCGGCCGCGGCGTGGCTCGTGCTGACCCACAACTCCCAGCTGGGCACGGAGTTCCCCGATTTCACCGTGCGCAACTGTTTCGGTGAGCGGTACCCGTGGGCACTGTGCCCGGCGCAGCCTGCCGTCCGCGAGTACGCCGCGAACCTGACGGCGGAAAGCCTGGCGGGGCTCGATTTCGCCTCGGTCATCCTGGAGGCGTGCGGTCCGCTCGGCGCCGTCCACCAGCACCAGCACGAGAAGACCGACGGCGTCTGGTCGCCCGCGACGGCGCGGCTGCTGTCGGTGTGCTGCTGCGACGCCTGCCTCGACGGCTGGGCCGAGGCAGGCAAGGACCCGGCGAAGGCGCTCGGCAAGCTGCGTGCCGAGGTCCGGCGGCTGATCGACAGCGGTGACCTGCGGGCCACCGAGGACCGGATCCTGCCGACGCTGCGGCAGGTCCTGCTCGACACCCGGCAGAAGGCGACGGACGCGCTCCGGCGTGAAGTGCTCGCGAAGATCCCGTCGGGGACCAGGATCGTGCTCCACGGCGCGATGGACCCGTGGGTCACCGGCGCGCTGCCGGGGCTGACGCCGTCGGCTCCGGCGGAGGTCGACGCGGTGGTGCTGCAGAACTGGGCACCCGGTCACCGCAGCGCGGGCGCCGTCGCGGCGGCGCGGGCGAAACTGCCGGAGAAGGTCGCCGTCGGCAGCTACATCACCGCGGTGGGGGCGAGCCCGGTGCCCGACATCGAGGCCTACACCACCGAACTCGGCAAGGCAGGCGCCACCGAACTGCACCTGTACCACCTCGGCCTCGCCGGACCGGGGCGCTGGGTGGACCTCATCGCCGCCACCAGCGCAGCGCACGAACTCGACTAGGAGAAACAGAAGCACATGAGCCAGGCAACAGCTCCCGCCACGCTCGAACAGATCCTCGCGGCCGCCGCCGATGCGGCAGGCACGGCGGCGGCCGCGACCCCAGCCCAGCGCGCCGGCTGGCTGAACGCCGCGGCCGACGCCCTCGACGCGTCCGCCGCCGAACTGATCGCGCTGGCCGCCGAGGAGACCCATCTCCCGGCCTCCCCGCGGCTGCAGGGAGAACTGAAGCGCACGACGTTCCAGCTGCGGCTTTTCGGCGAGGTGCTCGCCGACGGCGCGTTCCTCGGCGCCACCGTCGACCACGCCGACGCCGCGTGGCCGATGGGGCCCCGGCCGGACATCCGGCGGCTGCTCACGCCGATCGGCCCGGTGCTGGTGTTCGCCGCCAGCAACTTCCCGTTCGCCTTCAGCGTCGCGGGCGGGGATACCGCGTCGGCGCTCGCCGCGGGATGCCCGGTGGTGCTCAAGGCGCACTCCGGGCACCCCGAGCTGTCCGCCCGCACCGGCGAGGTCGTCGGTGAGGCGCTGGTCAAGGCCGGTGCGCCGGAAGGCATCTTCGCGGTCATCTACGGGCAGCAGAACGGCGTGACGGCACTGAAGGACCCGCGCATCCAGGCGGCGTCGTTCACCGGTTCGGTCCCGGGCGGGCGCGCGCTGTTCGACATCGCGACCTCGCGGCCGTCGCCGATCCCGTTCTACGGCGAGCTGGGCAGTGTCAACCCCGTCGTCGTCACGCGGGCGGCGATCGACGCCCGCGGCGAGGCGATCGCCAAGGGCTACGCGGGCTCGTTCAGCCTCGGTGCCGGGCAGTTCTGCACCAAACCCGGTCTGCTGTTCCTTCCCGAAGGACACGGGCTGGAAGACACGCTGCGCGAGGCCGTCTCGGCGATCCCGGCGCAGCCGATGCTCAACGAGCGCATCGCGGCCGGATTCGCCGAGGGACTGGCGAAACTGCGTGACGTGGCCGGCGTCGAGGTGCTGTCCGAGTCCGGTGGCGCGGAAGGGATCTCGCACGGCGCGACCCTGCTCGCCACCACCGCCAAGGCATTCCTCGCCGACGCCGACACTGTCCGCGAGGAGTGCTTCGGCCCGGCCTCGCTGATCGTCACCTACGCCGACCAGGCCGAGCTGATCAGCCTGCTCGGGGTGATGGAACCGGGGCTCACCGCGACCATCCAGGGTGAGGAGTCCGATATGGACTGGATCCGCCCGGTCCTCCCGTCCCTGACCCGCGTCGCCGGCCGCCTGCTCTGGAACGACTGGCCGACCGGCGTCACGGTCACCTGGGCACAGGAACACGGTGGCCCCTACCCGGCGACCACCGCGCCGACCAGCACCTCGGTCGGCACCGCCGCGATCGAGCGGTTCCTGCGACCGATCGCCTGGCAGGGCTTCCCCGACGCGCTGCTGCCGGAACCGTTGCAGGAGAACAACCCGTGGGGACTGCCGCGCAGGACCGACGGGAAACGCTAGAAGACTCGTGAGTGGTAATGACGGTTAGAACCGTCATTACCACTCACGAGGCCCACTACACGCCGCCGCCCCTTGTTGTTGTCTTCGACCTCTTGGGAGGCCCCGTCATGCCCGGATTCGGTTACATCGACCGGAGAACCGCCTTGCGTTCAGGTGCGGCGGCGGCCGCCACGGTCGCGCTCACGACCACTCTCGTGACCCCTTCGTCGGCCCTGCCCGTGTCGGGCACTGCCGCTGTCGTGACCGGTTATCGCGAACTGCAGACCGGCATCAACCGGCCGTCGGCGGAACGCGCGGCCGCGCTGGCGAACCTGGACAGGGTCGCGAAGTCCTATCACGACAGCATGACGGTCGGCGGCGGTCCTTTGTGGAAGGACCTCCCGCTCGGCCCGGGCAGCGAATTCACGACGTCGATGTATGCCAGGCTTCGCGCGATCACGGTCAACTGGGGCACGCCGGGCGGCGCGCTGGCCGGTGATCCGGCGGTGCTCGCCCGGATCAAGGCGGCACTGGAACTGTTGTACACCAGCGATCAGTACAGCGAGAAGACCGCCGAGATCGGCAACTGGTACACCTACGAGATCGGCATCCCGCTCTACCTGCTGCACATCCTCGCGACGGTGGCGGACGAGCTGACCCAGGACGAGATCGCCAGGTATCTGAAGCCGGTACTGAAGTTCTCCGGCAACCCGAACCTGCGCACGAACAACCCGAGCGTCGTCGAGACCGGCGCCAACCGCGCGGACAAGTCGACGATCTCCATCGTGTCCGGGGCGATGCTGGGCGACACCGATCGGATCCGGCGCGGCGTCGGGGCGTTCACCGACGTCGAAGGCGGGGGAGCGGCGAGCGTCATCGCCAAGCTCCACCGCGCGGCCGGGGACGGCTTCCACACCGACGGCTCGTTCATCCAGCACGATTCGGTGCCGTATCCCGGGCACTACGGGATCGTCCTGCTCACCGCCGTCGCGGCCGCCATCCACGTCACCAAGGGCACCGAGTTCGACTTGGCCGCCGACGTCAAGGATGCCGCGTACGCGCTGGTCTCCGACACCTTCGCCCCGTTCGTCTACGCGGGCGCGCTGATGGAGTCGGTCCGCGGCCGGTTCCTTTCCCGGCAAGGGGAGTCCGCGCACGACATCGGGCATCAGCTCACCGGCGCCGTCGTCCTGCTCGCGCGGTCGGCGAGCGGGAAGCGCAAGGAGGAACTCGGCGGGCTCGCCGCGAAATGGATCACCGAGGACACTTTCGCGCCATACCTGAAGATCCCCGATCCCGAGCGGTTCGCGCCGGGCCCGGACCTCGTCGGCGTTCCCGGGATCGAGTTCGCCCAGGAGCTGCTCGCCACGAAGGTCCGGCCGACGCCGACGGTCGCCACGCATCGCGTGTTCGGCCAGCAGGATCGGATGGTGCACATCACCGAAGGCTGGTCGGCCTCGCTCGGCGTCGCCTCGTCGCGGATCGCGCGGTACGAGTCGGTCAACGCGATGAACCTGCACGGCTGGTACACCGGCGACGGCTCGCTGTACCTGTTCCTGCCGAAAGCCAAGGGGCACTTCACCGACGCCTACTGGCCGACCGTCGACCCGTTGCTGCTGCCGGGTACGACCACCAAGACCGGGCCGACCCCGGTGCTGGAACAGGTACCGCTGACCGGCAAGGCGCACTGCGGCGGGGTCCGCTGGGACCCGCGGCACGGCGCGCACGCCCTCGACTTCGTCTCGCAGGACGGCACGCTGACCGCGAAGAAGTCGTGGTTCTTCACGCCGTCGGGGGTGGTCTGCCTCGGCGCGGGGATCACCGACGCCTCCGGTGAGCGGATCCGTACCACGATCGAGAACCGCAACCTCGGCGAGAACGGCACGGGGGTGCTGCTCGCCGACGGCAGGCTGGTCGGCGGCTCGGAGTCGTTGCGGCGCAAGCGATGGCTGCATCTGGAGAAGGTCGGCGGGTACATCCTGCTCGACGCCGCGGAGGTGACCGCGCTGCGCGAGGACCGGACAGGGACCTGGCGCGACGTCGACAAGGGCGCCAACACCAAGGGCACCACGGTGCCCTACACCCGGCGCTACCAGAAGCTGGTGATCGAGCACGGGGCCAAACCCACGGACGCGAGTTACGCCTACGCCGTCCTGCCCACGGCCTCGGTACTGGAGACGATCGCGTCGGCCTGGGCGTGGCGCGTGCGCTCCAACACCGCGACCGTGCAGGCCGTCCGGCTGTGGGACGCGACGCTGCTGGCGAACTTCTTCGCCGCCGGCTCGGTCGACGAGGTGTCGGTGTCCGGTCCGGCGTCGGTGGCCCTGGGCCGGGGAAGCGACGGCTGGCGGCTGGCCGTCTCGGACCCGACGCAGCGCCAGGAGGTCGTCCGGGTGACCGTGCGACGCAAGACCGTCGAGGTGCCGGTAAAGAACACCTTCGGAGCCACACAGGTGATCTCACTCGGCCGATGAACCGCCGGTCTCGTGAGTGGTAATGACGGTTCTAACCCTCATTACCACTCACGAGGCTTTCAGGTCACCTGCCGGCGTCTTGGGCCCCGCCGGACGGGGCGAAGGTCGAGTTTCCTCGGCTGAGCCGAGGGAAGGGGGCCTCCACACTCGAACCTCGAAGGCGCCAGCGATGTCACATCCGGACCACCAAGAGCAGCGCTGACCAGCAACTCTGAGACTTTGCCGGGACCCTGACCCTGAAGGTAGTGAAGGAGTCCTTCACTACCTGGCACTACCCGGGTTGGGGGATGAGCCGCCGGCCTCGTGAGTCGTAAGCGGTGTGGGGAAGATTGCGGCCGTTGAACGTCCGGAATCTTCCCCACTAGGGGGTGCTGGTCCACAGGTCGTGATCGGCATGAGCTTGATCAACGGAAGATCGGGGACGTCGAGTGTCTCGGATCTTCCGTCGACCAAGGTCTGAGACTGGGCGACCAGTCCGACGATGCGGGAAATCAGGACACTCACCGGGAAGGAGCCCTTCACGGATCGGGTTGGGGATCAGCCGCCGGTCTCGTGAGTGGTAATGATGGTTCTAACCGTCATTACCACTCACGAGGCTTTAGGTCACGAACTGTCCTATATGGTCTTTACGGTCGTGTCATGACCGACATCGAGCAGTTCCGCATCGACATCCCGCAGTCCGATCTGGACGACCTGACCGATCGGCTGGCCCGCACCCGCTGGCCGTCCGCGCTGCCCGGTGCCGAATGGAGCCGGGGTGTGCCGGTCGGCTACCTCAAGGAGCTGGCCGAGTACTGGCGCGACGGGTACGACTGGCGCGCGTACGAGAAGCAGCTCAACGAGTTCCCGCAGTACACCACGGTGATCGATGGCCAGCAGGTGCACTTCCTGCACGTCCGTTCGCCCGAATCGGACGCGATCCCGCTGATCATGACGCACAGCTGGCCGAATTCGATCGCGGAGTTCCTGAACGTCCTGGGACCGCTCACGGACCCGCGGGCCCACGGTCTCGACCCTTCGCGTGCCTTCCACGTCGTCGCGCCCTCCTTGCCGGGTTTCGGCTTCTCTCCGTTCCCGGAACCGGCCGACGAGCGGCCGTGGGATATCGCGAGGGTCGCTCGGACCTGGGCGGAGCTGATGCGCCGCCTCGGTTATGAACGCTATGGCGCACACGGGAACGACGCCGGAGCGCTGGTGACGCCCTGCCTGGCGGCGTACGCGCCCGGCCACGTCATCGGCTCCCACATCACCTCCGGACTCGGCGTGCCGATGGGCGATCCGGCCGACTTCGAGGGCCTGACCGAACAGGACCAGGCCGAGCTGTCGGGACTGATGGAACGCTTCGCGGGTGGCAGCGGCTACGGGGCCTACACGACGAGCAGGCCGCAGACGCTGAGCTTCGGCTTCCTCGATTCGCCGGTCGCGCAACTGGCCTACCTGGTCGAACGGTTCAAGGAGTTCGACGGCTGGCCGGACGGCGCCGGTCCCGCCGAGCCGATCGACCGCGACCTCCTGCTCACCAACGCGACGCTGTACTGGCTGACCGCGACCGGTGGTACCTCGCTGTGGCCGTACTACGAGGGTGCGGCCGCGATGCCGATGGACCAGACCGTGGTCCCGACCGGAGTCTCGCACGGTGGCCCCGCCGTGTTGCGCAAGATCGCCTCGCGCAAGAACGACATCGTGCGCTGGGCCGACCACGAGAGTCCCAGCCACATGGTCGCGATGGCCGTTCCGGACGACGTGGTGACCGAGCTCCGCGAATTCTTCGGAGAACTTCGGCGGTGATGTCGAGCGGTGGTCGTCGGCTCCGACTCAGGGACGAAAGCTAGAGTGAAGCGACCCTGTGGAGGACCTGATGACCACCTCGTTCGAGACCGTGACCTCGGCCGATGGCACCCCGATCGCCTTCGAACGCACCGGTGAAGGCACGCCGGTGATCCTGGTCGGCGGCGCGTTCAACGACCGGACGACCGTGGCCGGCCTGGCCGCCACGCTGGCCACGGACTTCACCGCGATCGCCTACGACCGGCGCGGCCGGGGCGACAGCGGGGCGGGCGCGGTCTACTCGGTGGAGCGCGAAGTCGAAGACCTCGCCGCGCTGATCGACCACGTCGGCGGTGCGGCGGCGGTCTTCGGGCACTCGTCGGGAGCGGTGCTGGCGCTGGAAGCCGCCGCCAGAGGCGTCGCCATGACCAGCCTCGCGGTGTACGAGCCGCCTTATGTCGTCGACGACAGCCGTCCGAAGCCCGCGGCCGACATCTTCGACCGTGTCCGGGCGCTCATCGCCGACGGCAATCGTGACGACGCGGCGGAGCTGTTCCTGGTCGAGGCGGCGGCCACCCCCGCCGAGGTCGTCAAGGGTATGCGGGACGACCCGTTCTGGGCCTGGTTCACCGGCCTCGCCCACACGCTGCCCTACGACCTCGCGCTGTGCGGTCCCGGCAACGTCCTGCCCGCGGCCAGGTTCGCCAAGATCACCGTGCCCACCCTGGTCATGGACGGCGGGGAGAGCGACACCTGGATGCGTGCCGCCGCCCGCGCCGTCGCCGAGGCCGTCCCCGGTGCCCGGCACGTCACCGTCGAGGGCCAGGACCACGGAGTCCTTCACCAGCCGGACGTCCTGCGCGCGCCGCTCACCGAGTTCCTGAGGTGACGACCTTCAGCGATCCGGCGGACAGGCCCATCGCGCGGTAGTGCTCCCGTGCCGCCCGGAAGTCGGCGTCCACCTCTTCGCCGAGCGCGGCACGGGCCTGCCCGATCCCGGCCAGCGCACGGGCCTCCTGCAACCGGTAGCCGATCCGCCTCGCCGTTTCGAGCGCGAGGCGGTGCCTGTCGAGACCCGCCGACGCTTCGCCGAGCGCGAGCCAGGCGGTACCGAGACTGTTGGCCGCCATGGTCAGCAGCAGCGGATGGTTGAGCCGGGTGAGGATCGCGCACGCGCGTTCGGCGTGCTCGCGCGCCTCACGGGGCCGATGGGCGAGCAGCAGCGCGTCGGTGTGGTCGATGAGGCTCCACGCCTCGCCGAACAGGTATCCGAGATCCCGTGCCGAGGCGATGGAACGGCCGGTGACCTCGAACGCCTCCTCGAACCGGCCGTGCCGGGCGAGGACCAGGCCGAGCTGGGCCGCGCTGAGGACCGTGCCGCGGGGATCCGCGCGCAGCGCCACCGACCGCCGGGCCGAGGCCAGCGCGTCGTCCAGCAGCCCGAGGATCTCCTGCACGTTGCTGAGGTTGCCCCAGAGCGTGGCGGCGGTCTCGGGGTCGGCGGTCTCGTCCGCCACGGCGAGTCCGTCCCGATAGAACCGGATCGCTTCGGGAAAATGACCGAGCATGCCGTGCAGAGCGCCCGCTCTGGACAGTGCGATCGCTTCGGCGCCGCGGTCGCCGGATTCGCGGACGACGTCCAGCCGCTCCAGTGCGCAGCGCATGCCCTCGGCGAGCCGCCCGTTCTCCCAGAACGCCAACGTCAGGCTCGCGAGGCTCCGCTGGAGCGTGTCCGGATCACCGATCCGGCGGGCGGCGGTCACGCCGGTCCGCGCCACGGCGAGCATTTCGTCGAGATGCCCGCTTTCGCGGAGGTGTTCGGCGGTCTTTTCGGCGATCCGCCAGGCGTGGTCGTCATGACCGGTGTCGAGGGCGTGGCGGGTCACCGCGACCAGGTTGGCCCGTTCCGTGACGTACCAGCCCTCTCCATGACCGTCGCGGTAGTGGTCGAGCAGCCTGCCCACCGCCGGAACCGCTTCCTCGTCACGGGCCGCGGTGCGGGCGTGCTCGGCGATCAGGTCATGGAACGAGTACCGGCCCAAGGCCCGTTGCGTGAGCAGGTGGGCGTCGAGCAGCTCTTCCAGCAGTCGCTCGGCTTCGGGCTCGCCGACCCCGGCCAGCGCGGCGGCCGCGGGTACGCCGATGTCGGTACCCGGATTTCTCCCCAGCAGGCGGAACATCCGCTGCGCGGCGGCGTCCAGGTCCTGATAGGACAGTGTGAACGCGGCGGCGACGTCACGTCCGGCGACCTTCAGTTCGGCCAGCCTGTCGTGTTCGGAACCCAGCCGTTCGGCGAGGGTGTGCACCGTCCAGTGTGGACGGTGCTGCAAGCGGGCGGCGGCGATGCGGATCGCCAGTGGCAGGTTCCCGCACAAGGCGGCCACCCCCGCGTCCGGCCGCCCCGACGCCGCGGCGAACAGCGCGCCCGCCTGTTCGTCCGGGAGGACGTCGAGGCTGATCGAGGCGGCGCCGTCGATGGCCGCCAGCCGTCGCCTGCCGGTGACCACGAGGGCGACCGTGGCCGAGCCGGGCAGGAGAGGCCGCAACTGTTCGGCGCTCGCGGCGTTGTCGAGCACCACGAGCAGCGACCGGCCCGCGGTCGTGGTCCGCCACAGTGCGGCTCGCCGGTCCACACCGCCCGGCAGTCTGCTCGCCGGAACGTCCAGCTGCCCGAGCAGGGCTTCGAGGGCTGCTTCGGGCGGGAGCGGTTCCCGTGCCGGGGAATGGCCGTGAAGGTCGACGAACAGCTGCCCGTCGGGGAAATCCGCGGCGAGCCGGTGCGCGGCGTGGACGGCGAGCGTGGTCTTGCCGACCCCCGCCATCCCGTCGACCACCACGGGCCGTCCGAGCCGGACGGCGTCGAGAAGGCGGCGGATCTCTCCCTCCCGGCCGGTGAAATCCGGTACGTCGTAAGGGAGGAAGCAGCGCGCCTTCCCGTACTCCGGTTCGTCGCGGAGAATCCGCTCGTAGAGTTCGCGCAGCTTCGGCCCGGGGTCGATCCCGAGTTCGTCCACCAGCCTCGTCTGCGTCCGCCGGTAGACGTTCAGCGCGTCGGCCTGCCTGCCCTGCTGGTGGAGCGCGCGCATGAGCAGCCCGGCGAACGCCTCCCGGAACGGGTGCTCGGCGACCAGTGCCGTCAGTTCGGCGACGGAGTCCTCACCGGCGGAGATCTCTTCGTCCAGGCAGCGTTCCACAACGGACAGACGGCGTTCGTCGAGTTCGTCCGCTTCGCCGCGCAGCACCGCACTGTCCACACCGGACAGTGCGGGACCGTGCCAGCACGCGAGTGCCTCGCGGAACTCGCCGCGCGAGACGTGTTCCTCGAACGAACGCAGGTCGAAAGAAGGCGGACGCAGGACGAAACCGGGTCCCTCCGCGGTCAGGACGTCTTCGCCCGCACCCTCGGCGACGAGGGTGCGTTTCAGTGCGGTGGTGAGGTTGCGGATCTGCCGGGTCGCCGTGGCGGGCGGATCCTCGTCCCAGACGACGTCCACCAGCCGCGAAACGGACACGACGCGATCGGCGCCGAGCAGCAGCGCGGCCAGGATCCGCTCCTGCCGCGGACCGGCCAGCTTCAGCGGCCGTCCGCCGTCGCGGCACTGCACCGGCCCCAGCACCCGAAACTCCATCGCACCCCCTCCCGCGAGGTTAACCGGCCGCGGGCCCGCGCCGATGCGGAAGTGATGCAGCTGTGATGCGCCGTCCGGCGAACCTCCTGCTGGACGAAGTACCGGACGTGATGAGGAGAACCCTATGCGCAAGCGGTATTACGCGGCGTTGGCCGGGCTGGTCGTGGCGGCGGCGGGAATCGGCGTGCCCGCCGCGGCGACCGCGGGCGAGCAGCAGGCCGAGAGCGAACGGCAGGCCTGCCGGCGGTCGTTCGACCGCGCCGTTTGGGAGGACATGGACAGCTACAACAAACGAGACGCGGCCCGCTACCGGGCGATCATCCACCAGGACATGGTCACCATCGGCCGCAAGGGCCAGACGATCATCGGCTACGCCGCCAACGTCGACCCGGTGATCGACGTGCAGTTCAAGCTCCCGTACGAGTGGAGCATGCCGTGGACGGTGACCCACACCGTCGTCGAGGACTGCAAGATGGGCTACGCGATCCTCGACGCCTACTACAAGGCGCCGTCGCAGAACATCGACAGGCACTACACGATCAGCCTGACGCTGGTCCGCCAGCACGGTAAGTGGCAGGTCATCAAGGACACCGTGACCGACGTCCTGCCCTGAGGGGGTCGTGAGTGGTAATGACGGTTCTAACCGTCATTACCACTCACGAGGGCGGGCTACGGTTTCCGGCCGACGCCGGCGTACGGAAGCGAGTTGATCTCCGGGTCGTTGGACATGTCACCGGCACCCTGCGGGTTCCACATCGCGCAGCCGACGACACCCGGCTCGATGACGTCGAAACCCTCGAAGAACGACTGCACCTGGTCGTGTGTCCGGGGGATCGGGATGTTCTGCGTGCTCTTGTACGCCTCGATGGCCTCGTCGAGACCGCTCGAATCCGCGTCGGCGGCGACGTGCGAGAGGGCGAGGAAACTGCCGGGGGCGATGCGGTCCCGGTAGCGGGCGAGGATCGCGTGCGGATCCCAGGCGTCCGGCACGAAATGCAGCAGCAGCAACATGAACACGCCGACCGGCTGGTCGAGATCCAGCAGTTCCCGCGTTTCGGGCGCGTCGAGGAGCTGGTCGACGTCGCGCAGGTCGGCTTGGAGCGCGGCGCAGCGGTCGTTGCCGCGCAGCAGCAGTTTGGCGTGCGCCACGGCGACCGATTCGCGGTCGACGTAGACCACGCGGCAGGCCGGGTCGGCCTGCTGGACGATCTCGTGCAGGTTGCCGACGGTCGGGATGCCGGAGCCGATGTCGAGGAACTGCCGCACGCCCGCGTCCACCATGTGCAGCGCGGCACGGCGCAGGAAGGCGCGGTTGAGCCGGGCCGCGTCGCGGACGCCGGGCATGATCTTCAGGATCTGCTCGCCCAGTTCGCGGTCGGCCTGGAAGTTGTGGTCGCCGTCCAGCCAGTAGTCGTAGACCCGGGCGGGATTCGGCACGGTCATGTCGACCTCGGGGGGTACCCAGCTCAGGTTCGAAGTCACCGTCGTCGCCGCCGTTCCGTGAGGGATCCGTTGGGGCACAGGAGTCTAGCGGGCGGCCGCGGCCGGGTTGCCATCGTCCGATCGTGTGGATGTGCGGCGACGGAACCCCGTCCGCCGTCCGGCGGTCCTAAGGTGACCGGGTTCAACGGCCAAGGTACCGGGAGACGAGCACGATGGCACCACCTCCGGACGTCGCCGTCGCACCGGGCCGCTGGCCGCTGCTCGGGCACACCGTGCCGATGCTGCGTGACCCGCTGAAACTGCTGTCGTCACTGCGATCACACGGCGACGTCGTCCGCCTCGACTTCGGCCCGATGCCCGTTTACCTGGTCACCACGCCGGAACTGGCCTGGCGGCTGCTCGCCGCCGACGCGGGGAAGTTCGACAAAGGCATTGTGTTCGACAAAATGCGGCCGTTGTTCGGTGACGGGCTGGCGACCTCCAACGGCGCCTTCAACCAGCGGCAACGGCGGATGATGTTGCCCGCCTTCCAGCGAAGCCGCATCGAACTCTACGCCGAGTCGACGATGACGAAGCTCGCTGTAGACCTTGCCGACTCGTGGAAACCGGGCGAGGTGGTGGAATTCGACCGGCGGATGCAGGATCTCGCGCTGACCATCTCCGGGCGGACGCTGTTCTCCACCGAACTCGGCGACGACGCGCTCGCCGAGATCCAGCGGTCGATCCCGATCATGCTGAAGTACGTCATGGTCAGGGCCTTTTCGCCGAAGTTCGTCGAGCGGCTGCCGATCCCGGCGAACCGCGAGTTCGACGCCGCGGCCGCGCGGCTCCGGCGGGTCATCGGCGACGCGGTCCTCAGCGCGCGTGAGAAGGGCGGCGACCAGGGGGATCTGCTGTCGATGTTGTTGCTGGCCAAGGACGACGAGACCGGTGAGAAGATGACCGACCGCCAGGTGGAGGACGAGGTCATCACGATCCTCACCACCGGTGCCGAGACCACCGCCGTCGCGCTGGCCTGGTTCTTCCACGAGATCGGGGCAAGGCCGGACGTCGAACGCAGGTTCCACGCCGAGGTCGACGAGGTCCTGGCCGGCGGGCCCGCGCGCTTCGAACACCTGCCGCGCCTGGTCTACACACAGCGGATCATCAACGAGGTCGTCCGCCTGACCCCGCCGGTGATCCTGATGCGGCGAGCCAGGGAGGACGTCGAACTCGGCGGCGTGCGCCTCCCCGCCGGTACCGAGGTCGCGGTCAGCCAGCACACCCTGCACCGGGATCCCCGCTGGTTCCCCGATCCCGGCCGTTTCGACCCGGACCGCTGGGAGCCGGAGCGGGCCGCGGCCGTGCCGAAGGGCGCGTTCATCCCGTTCGGCGCCGGCGCCCGGCTGTGCCCCGGGCATCAGTTCGCCCCGACGGAGATCGCCTTGGTCGCGGCGACGATCGGCGCGCGGTGGCGGTTGAAGCCGCTACCTGGGGTGAAGGTCTTTCCCAAGATCAAAGCGACGATGCAGCCGAATCGCTTGCCGATGACCGTGCTGGCCCGAACCTCGGGCTGACGGTGAGCGTTCGATTACCAGGTGTAGGGTTCGTGCTCCTTCCGAGCGTTCCGATTCCGGAGAGGGTTCTGTGAGAATGCCGCTCAAACTGGCCACGGCGGTGGCCGCCTGCTGCGTGCTCCTCGGTGGATTCCTGGTCGCCGCCCCGGCCGCGGCCGTCGACATCCGGTGCTCCGACGTGGATCTGCCGGTCACCGGCCCGCTCGGTGAACCGGCGACGGTGCACGGCCGGTTCTGCCTGCCCGACGGCCCGGCGCCCGGCGCGGTGCAGCTCCTGGTGCACGGCGGCACCTACAACAGCGCCTACTGGGACCTGCCCTACGACCCGGATCGCTACTCGTACCAGCGCGACATGGCCAAGCACGGTTACGCGACCTTCGCCGCGGATCAGCTCGGCTCCGGCGGGAGCAGCAAACCGCTCAGCCTCCCGCTCCTGCTGCCGGCACTGGCGAGGTCGATGCACGAGGTGGTCGGGCACCTGCGGGCGGGCCGGGTCGGCGGCACGCCGTTCGAGAAGGTCGTGATCGTCGGGCATTCGGTCGGTTCGGGCATCGTGGCGGCCGAGGCGTCGACGTATCAGGACGTCGACGGCGTGATCCTCACCGGGATGACGCATCTGCCGTCGGTACCCGCCTTGACCCTCGGCGTGCTTTTCGGCCTGCAGCCCGCGTTCATGGATGACCGGCTCGGTTCACTCGGCAGCGATCCGCTCTATTTCGTGACGAAACCGGGAGCGCGTGCCTGGCTGTTCTACGCGACGGAAAATACCGACCCGGGCGTCATCGAGGCGGATGAAGCGACCAAGGATCAGGTTTCCGTCCCGGGAATGGGAACCGTCGCCGTGTTCGGCATCGTGCTGCCCGCGACGAAGGCGATCCGGGTTCCCGTTTTGCAGGCCGTCGGGGAGAAGGACATCCTGTTCTGCGGTCTGTTCGCGCTCCGGGACTGTTCGAGCGGGGAGACGCTGCGTCCGGCGGAAGCGCCGTATTACGGGCCCGAAGCCGAGCTTTCGACGTATGTTCTGCCCGGTGCCGGACATTCGCTGGCGTTGCACCGCAACGCGTCGCTGTACCGGGACGCCACCCGCGAATGGATGAGGGATAAGGTCGGTGTTGCACTACCGCAGGGTTACCACCCGATCGGGTGATCAGTAAACCGTGAGTATGGCCCGAGAATCGAGGAGGATGTTCCTCCTCGACGGAATGCGAAAACGACCACAGGACCGGCAGACGTGACTGCCCCATTTCCGGACGGCGACGAGTACTCCGCATCGCCGGACGCCCCCAAGAGAACTTCATCCTCCGCTTCGCCCAAACGGAAGAATGCCGCGCCGACGCGGGCCACACTGGCCCGCAAGTGGGCCTATCTGGTCACCAGTACGGCATACCTTCCGTATACCCACGCCCAGATCGAAGAGCATTTCGCGGCTCTTCTCGACGAGGTGTTCGCGGCGGTGCTGAGTGACGACGCCGAGCCCGCGCAGGCCACCGAGGCCGGCGCGCGGCTCGTCGCGCTCCGCTGCGTCGGTCCGGACAGCCTGCGTCGCACGATGGACGTACTCGGCAAGGGGCTCTTGCACGAACCGGAATTGCGGAGCGTGAAGGCGCTCCCCGAACGGGTGTTGCAGGTGCTCGGAGCCCTCGCCTCCGGTTACGGCGAGGCCCTGCGGGAGAGCATCCAGACGCAGCAGGAGGATCTGAGCCGCACGCTGGTCACCCTCGAACGCGAGACCCGGCGTGAGCTGGTGCTCGCGCAGGCGCGCTTCGAGCAGTTGTTCGCCGGTTCGGCGACCGGGGTGGCCGTCACCAGGGTGGACGGCCGGATCCAGCGGGTGAACCCGGCGTTCGCCGAGATGCTGAGCAGACCCGTGGCCGATCTGGTCGGGCTCAACCTCTACGACCTGATCCACGAGGCGGACGCGGAGGGCCTGCGCGAGGGTTACCGGAAGCTGCTCGAGGGCAAGAGCCAGCGGCTCGAACTTTCACGAAGACTCGTCGCCGAAGACGAGGAATCGACGTGGGCCCGGTTCACCGGCGCCGTCATCCGCGACCCGGCGGGCGTGGCCCAGCAGCTGATGACGCTGGTCGACGGCGACACCGACGTGTCACTGCTCCAGCGGCAGCTGAGCCGCCAGGCCCTGCACGACCCGCTGACCGGCCTGCCGAACCGGCAGTGCTTCGGCACCCGCCTGGAGCGGGCGCTCCAGCATGCCGACCCGTCCTTCGGCGTCACGGTCTACCACCTCGACCTCGACGGCTTCTCCCTGATCGCGGGCGGGCTCGGCCAGAAACAGAGCGACGATCTGCTCAAGAACGTCGCCGCGAAGCTGCGGGCCGTCGTGGGCGGCGAGGACGCGCTCGTCGCCAGGCTCGGCGGCGACGAGTTCGGCATCCTCATCCAGAACACCGCGGCCAGCCCCGACGTCGCCACCGTCATCGGCATGATCAACCAGGAGCTGTCCGAGCCCGTCTACCTCGAAGGCGGGAGCGGTGTCGCGGTCTCGGCCTGCGTCGGCGTCGTGCACCGGCCGCCGCGCGACATCGCGCCGACCGAGCTGCTGCGCGTCTCCGACATGACCCTGCGCCGGGCGCAGGCCAACGGCTACCGGCAGTGGGCGCTGTCCGACTCCGTCCTCGACACCAGGGAACGGCACGAGTTCAGCCTGGCCGTCTCGATGGCGGGTGCCTGGGAAACAGGCGAACTCGAGGTCGGTTTCCGGCCGCTGACCTGGCTCGCGGACGACACACCCGCAGGTATCGAGGCGAGGCTCGCGTGGAACCATCCCCGCCACGGCCGGATCGGCCACGACACCTGCGTCCGCTTCGCCGACGAGACGGGTCTCATCGTCCCGCTCGGCGAATGGCTCATCCGCACCGCGTGCGAGGAGGCCGACGACAGGTTGCCGATGGTGGTGGGACTGACGCCGCATCAGGCCGCGGATCCGGATCTCGTCGGGACGGTGCGCCGCATGCTCGCCATGACCGGTCTGGGGCCGTCACGGCTGCGGCTGGGTTTCCCCGCCGGTGCCGTCCTTCGCGACCTCGGGGAGACCGTCGACAACCTGCAGCTTCTCGCCGAGATCGGGGTGGATGCCGAACTGCAGGACTTCGGCGCCGCCGGTGATGTCGTCTGTCTCGTGGACGTGCCCGTGCGGACGGTCCGGATCGCCGCCCGGCTGGCCGAGCGGCGGACCGAACCCCTGGCCGAGCGCTCGCTGCGGAACCTCATCGAGACCGCGACCATGGCGGGGGCGACGGTGATCGCGGACGGGATCGACTCGGCGGGCGACGCCGGGTGGTGGCGGGCCGCGGGCGCGCATATCGGCGCGGGCCGCTACTTCGGTCAGGCTTGAGGGCGCCGGTTAGGCCATCTGCCGCACCGGCGCGAGCGTAAGTTACCCGAGGGTTGACGTGCGCGGGTGGATTGGGCAACATCCCAGATCCTCACCCCGCACCTCGGAGGCATGCGCATGCAGGTAGGCCCGAGGCGTGGGCGGCGTTTCAACGCGCCCGTCGTCGTCTTGAGCCTGTTGCTGGTGATCGCGCTCGGCGCCTGGTGGGGTGTCGACTATCTGCGCGCCCGCTTGGCGGGCAACGGCTGTGACGCGTTGACGCCGGTCGAGATCACCGCCGCGCCCGATGTGGCGCCGGTGCTCACGCGGCTCGCGGCGACCGTGCCGCAGGAAGAATGCTTCAGTGTCACCGTGACCGCGAGCGAGTCGGCCAAAACCGCCGACCTGCTCGGGACCACCACCTCCACCGGGCCCGACGTCTGGGTGCCCGAGTCGAGCACGATGCTGGTCCAGGCCAGGGACGCCGGTGCGTGGAACCTGCCGGAGTCCGGTCAGTCGGTGGCGAACTCGCCGGTGGTGCTGGGACTTCCCGACGAGACCGCGCGACGGTTCGGCTGGCCGGGGAAAGCCCCGGCCTGGCAGGAGATCCTCGACGGCTCCCCGGTCGGGATGCCGGATCCGGCCCGTGATCCGCTGGGCATCGCCACGCTTCTCGGCCTCCGGAAGATGACCGAGAAGGCGGCTGACCCGGCCGCGGCCTTCACCGCCGCCCTGCGGAAGCTGAACCAGGCGCCCGGCCGGTTCCCGGCCGCCTTCCCGGCGACCGAACAGGCCGTGCTCGCCCGGAATCTGGTGGCCGCCTATCCGGATGTCCCGGTGCACGGCTTCGATTATCCGTATGTCGTGCTGCCCAAGGCGTCGGAGGCGTCGAGGGGCGCGGCGGAGCGTTTTCTGCGGCTGCTGCTCGATCCGCTCGCCGGGGCGACCTTCGCCGACGCGGGATTCCGCGCACCCACGGGACAGTTCGCGATCCCGCGCGCGCAGGACAGCCGGACCGATCCGGCGCCACGGCCTCCGGGACCCCCGCCCGCGACGGACCTCTACGCCGCGTTGCAGGCCTGGGCGGGAACGAATCTGAGCGCCCGGGTCCAGGTGCTCCTCGACGTCTCCGGCTCGATGGCCGCCGCCGTACCCGGGGCGGGGAAGAGCCGGATGGACCTCACCTTGCAGGCCGCGACGCAGGGACTCGGCCTGTTCAAGCCCACCACGGAACTGGGCCTGTGGCTGTTCTCGACCAAATTGGACGGTGACAAGGACTACCGTGTCCTGTTGCCGATGCGGACGATCGCCGAGCAGAAGGCCTCCGGCGGGGTCGAGCAACTGCAGTCAGTCCGGCCGAAACCCGGCGGGGCGACCGGACTCCACGATTCGATCCTCGCCGCCTACCAGAACGCCAGGCAGAACTGGAAACCCGGCCGGATCAACCTGGTCGTGGTCCTCACCGACGGGCGCAACGAGGACAGCGAGACGATCGGCCTGCCGCGGCTGCTGGAAGAACTGGGCAAGCTCCAGGATCCGCGGAAACCCCTGCCCGTCATCGGGATCGGCATCGGGCCGGATATCGACGCGTCCGAACTGCGGCAGGTCTCCACCGCCACCGGCGGGGAATCGTTCACCACCCCCGACCCGCGGAAGATCTCCGACGTCTTCTACCAGGCGCTGAGCAAGATCATGTGCCAGCCGCCGACCTGCAAGAATTGAGGCACCGAGTGGCACTGGGGGAGAGACCGTCGCCGGTCACGCTCGCCGCGTTCGTCGCCGGCGTGGTCCCGTTCCTTCTGCACACCTGGGCGGCGTTGCGGGGGAGCCTCGCGCAGGACGACTTCGTCATCACCTACCACGCCGCGAAGGCGGGGCCGTTCGACTTCGGCTACTTCTTCCAGGATTACCACGGCCATCTCGCGCCGGGCGGCTTCCTGCTCGCCGACCTGCTGACCGCGTGGCAGCCACTGGACTTCGCCGTGCTGATGGCGCCGCTCCTGCTGATGCAGGCTGCGGCCTCGGTTCTCCTGTGGACGGTGCTGGTGCGCTGTTTCGGGCGCAGGTGGGGGATTCTCGTCCCGTTCACGATGTTCACGACGTCGACGTTGCTGCTCGTCCCGACGTTGTGGTGGGCCTACGCCCTGCAGTTCGCGCCCGTGCTGCTGGCCACCACCGCCGCCCTGCACGCGCACGTGCGGTACCTGGCCGACGGCGGGCGCTGGGCGATCGCCACCGTGGCGTGGACCGTTTTCGGGCTGGCCTTCTACGAAAAGGCCGTGTTCATCCCGGTACTTCTCGCCGGGGTCACCGTGCTGCTCGGCGTCTCGCTGCGACGGCATGTCGTGCTCTGGGGTGTGCTCATCGCCGTGCTCGCCGGGTACGCCGCCCTTTTCCTCGCGCTGACCAGCAGCCAGGTCGGGCAGGGCGCCGGCCCGGTCACCGTGGGCACCGTCGCGGATATGGCAGGCCGGATGCTCGGCGACACCCTGGTGCCCGGGATGGTCGGCGGGCCATGGTCAGGCCCCGGTCCGGGCGCGACCTTCGCCGCTTCCGGTGTGGTGGTCAGGATCCTGCTCCTTCTCGCGGCCGTCGTGGTCCTGGTCGCAGGGGTGCGCACCGGCGGAGTCCGGGCGCGCAAGGCGTGGCTGCTGCTCGGCGTCGTTTTCGCCGCCGACGTCGGGCTCTCCGCGGCGACCCGGCTCACCGAGGTCGGCCCGGAACTGGGCAGCGATCCCCGCTATGTCGCCGATCTGGCGCTCGTCGTCGCGCTGTGCGTCGCTTTCGCCTTCCTGGAGCCCAAACCGCTCGACCGGCCCTCGGATCCTCTGCCGTCTCCGGCGAAACGGCCGCTCGCCCTGCTGTTGTGCCTTGCCTTGATCGCGAGTTCCGCGGTGGGTTTCTCACGGCTGGCGCCCGGGCTGCGGTTCGACCACTCCCGTGAGTTCCTCGCCAACGCACGCGCTTCGGTGGAACGGGATCCCGACCTCGTCCTGTACGACACCACGGTGCCGAACGACATCCTGCACGGCTGGTTCGGGGTGAACGCCCGTACCTCGCGGGTCGTGGGGCTGATCCCGGGTGTCCTGTTCGATCAGCCGACGAGCCGGATGTCCCTTTTGGACACTACGGGCACCGCCCGGCCGATCACCGGTGTGGACCCCGTTTCCCGTGGGGTGCCGGGGCCGGTGGCGGGCTGCGGTCATCCGGTCGCCGAGCAACTGGTCCGCGTTCCCTTGGACACTCCCGTACTCGGCCGGTACCTGCTGCGGATCGACTACTTCACCGCGGACGGTGGCGAAGGCGTGGTGGACCGTGATGGGGTGCGCGTGCCGGTGTGGTTCCAACCCGGCCTGCACACGATGTACCTGCCGATCGAAGGGCTCTTCGACAAGGTCGGTTTCCAGTTGTCCGCCAAAGGCTCTCCTGTTTGTCTCGCGAAGGTGGAGGTCGGCAAGCCGCTCACTCAGTAAGGGTCGTACGGGCTGTCGTGGCCGAAGATCCTCGCCACGGGTGCCAGGCGCAGCCGCAGCAGGATCTTGATCCCGACGTTGCGCAGGAACCACGGCAACTGGGCGATCACGCGCAGTCTGTCCTTCGCCGAGGGCGGGGTGAGCCGGAATCTGGCCATGGACGTCGCACGGTCGAGGTAGGTGTACCGCCGTCCGAAGAGGACTTTCGCGATGGTGCCCAGGGTGACGCCGATCGAGGAAAAGCAGTCGTGGACCAGGATCTCCCCGCCGCCGGTCAGGTGCTCCGACCAGCGCAGGTCGTCGGTGTAGGTCCAGTAGTCGTGTTTGCCGTCGATGTAGAGCAGCTGGATCGGCCGGGTCCAGCGCGGCCGGAGTTTCGTGCTGTACTCCGCCACGAGTTCCACGACGTCGTCGACGCCCGCGGCCTTGAGGTTCGCCTCGAACCGTTGGCGTGTCGGCGATCCGCCGAACAGCCGTCCGTCGACGAACGGATCGACCGCGACCACGGTGGCGCCGACGGTCCGGGCCGCGGCGGCGAGGACGATCGTCGAACGGCCCTGGTGGCTGCCGATTTCGACGATCAGATCGCCCTTGTCCAGACGGCATGCCGCGGTCCACAGGGCCAGGCCCTGCTCCCGGGTCATCCAGCCTTTGACCGGCTCGGCGAGCGACCACGCCTCTTCGAAACCGTCTGTCAGCGGTGTCTGCTTCTGAGTAATGGAAGCACCTGCCTAAGCCGCGGGGCGAATGGGTAGGCGCATAGTAGCCACGTTTCCGCCTAGTATCTACCGGATGGTAACCCCCGGCGCGCTGCTCAAAAGGCCGAGTACGTGGATCGTGCTGGCGCTGACCGCGCTGTCCTTTCTGCAGCGTCCCGGTAGGACGACGTTCGACACCAAACTCGACCTCGCCGTGGATCCGCTGGCCTTCCTCGGCCGGGCGCTGCACCTGTGGAATCCCCAGGCGACGGCGGGGGAACTGCAGAACCAGGCCTACGGCTACCTGTTCCCGATGGGGCCGTTCTTCGCGCTGTGCCAGGCCGTCGGGCTACCGGTGTGGATCGCGCAGCGGCTGTGGTGCGCGATCCTGTTGTCCGTCGCGTTCGCGGGTGCGCTCCTGGTGGCCCGGGCGCTCAAAATGGGGAACGAACGGACTCGGCTGATCGGAGCAGTCGGTTACGCCTTGGCGCCGCGGATGGTCACCGAAATCGGGTCGCTGTCCTCGGAGATGCTGCCCGCCGTCCTTCTGCCGTGGGTGCTGCTGCCGCTGATCCTCGCCGACCGGATCGGTTCACCCCGCCGCGCCGCGGGCCTGTCCGCGCTCGCCGTGCTGTGCATGGGCGGGGTCAACGGCGCGATGGTCGTGATGGCGCTCGTCCTGCCCGGACTGTGGCTGCTGACCCGGAAATGGCGGAGTACGCACGTCGCACTCGTCATCTGGTGGTTCGTCTTCGTCGTCGGCGTGATGCTGTGGTGGATCCTGCCGCTGGTCCTGCTCGGCCAGTACAGCCTGCCGTTCCTGGACTACATCGAATCCGCGACGAACACCACGGCGCCGATGTCGTTGTTCGAGGTGCTGCGCGGCACGAACCAGTGGGTCGCCTACGTCGTGCAGGGCACGCCGTGGTGGCCGTCGGGCTGGGCGCTGATCGACAACCCCGTCCTCATGACCGCCACCGGGCTCGTGGCCGCCGTCGGGCTGTTCGGCCTCGCGCGGCGGGGCCTGCCCGAACGGCGTTTCCTGATGCTCGGCGTCCTGACCGGGCTGACGCTGCTGACCGTCGGTTACGTCGGGACCCTCGACAGTCCGCTCGCGGAACCCGTGCGGCATCTGCTCGACGGCCCTCTCGCGCCGTTGCGCAACGTGCACAAGTTCGAACCGGTGCTGCGGCTGCCGTTGATGCTGGCGTTCGTCCACGGCATCACGAGTGCCGCGCCCACGCTGCGGCGGAATCTGCGGCCCGCGCTGGGCGCCCTGCTGGTCGTGGTGATGGCCGCGCCGGTGTGGCTGCTGACCTTGCGGCCGGGGCCGGGCTGGGACGAGGTGCCGGGGTACTGGTACGACGCGATGGGCTGGGTCGCCAAGACCGACGCGCGGGCGCGCACCCTGCTGCTGCCCGCGACGGGATTCGGCGAGTACGACTGGGGCCGCACCGTGGACGAGCCCGCGCAGGCCATCGCGGACAGCCCGTGGGCCGTGCGGAACCAGGTCCCGCTGGGGTCGGAAGGCAACACCCGCCTGATGGATTCGGTCGACGCGGCCTTGGCCGACGGCAGAGGGGATCCCGGGCTCGCCGACCTGCTGGCGCGGTCGGGTTACCGGTTCCTGGTGCTGCGCGGGGACATCGACCGCGCCAAGGTCGGCGCCCCCGATTTCACGACCTTGCGCGCCGGACTGGCGGGGTCGCCGGGGATCGGCAAGGCGGCCGGATTCGGGCCGCTGGAGATCTACGAGGTGAAGCGGCCGGTGCCGCTCGTCAGCGCGACGTCCACAAAGGACGTTCCGACGGTGAGTGGTGGCCCGGAGAACCTGGTGCCGTTGATGAACTCCGGGCAGCTCGATCCCGGAACGCCGGCCGTGCTGACCGGGGACGGCGGTTCGCCTGCCGGACCGCGGCTGGTCACCGACGGGCTGCGCCGCGCCGAACGCAACGTCGGCGGAGTGCGGGACAACCTGAGCCAGACGCTGACGGCCGGGGAATCGCCGCGACAGCAACGGGCCGCGCTGGACGTCCTGCCGTTTCCGGGGGAACAGCACCAGACGGTGGCCGCGTACCGGGGTATCCGTGCGGTGAACGCGTCGACGGCGGCGTCGTTCGCCGACGCGTTCGGCGGTTCGGATCCGAGTCACCAGCCGTTCGCCGCGCTGGACGGGGATCCGCGGACGGCGTGGCATTCCTCGTCGTTCACCGGCCCGATCGGGGAATGGCTCGAAGTCGAACTGGATACGCCGAGGCTGGTGAACAGTGTCGATCTCGCGATGGTCGACGACATCCGCGTCGGCTGGCCACCGACCCGGATCCGGATCACCACGGACAACGGTTCCGTCGATCACCAGGTCGTCCGGGGCGAGGGGGCGCACCCCTACCCGGCGCCGCCCGGGGTGACGCGCAAGGTGCGGATCACGTTGCTGTCGCTCGTCGTCGGCAGGCAGGACGGCAACGTCGGCATCTCGGAGCTGAAGATCCCCGGCGCCGAACCGCAACGCGCGCTCGAAGTCCCCGCCGACCTGCCGCCCGGTGCGGCGCCGGGGTTCGCGTTCACCCGGGGCGCGCAACCGCGCTATGCCTGCGTTCCCGACAACGGCCACGTCCGCTGTGACGCTTCCGCGGCCCGTGACGGCGAAGAACCGGACGGGATCCGGCGGCTGTTCTCGACGACGTCGCAGAGCGCGTACGAGTTCGGCGGCACCGTCCTGCCCGCCGGCGGCGGCCGGATGCCGGTGGCGCCGCCGGGCGTGCGGGTGACCGGGACCTCGCAACTGGGCGGGGATCCGTCGGCGGGAGCGCTCGCCGCGGTGGACGGCGATCCCGCGACCGCGTGGCTGCCCGACGTCACCGACCTGCGGCCGGCGCTGACCCTGGACTGGGCGGAACCGCGGACGATCTCCGGACTCCGCGTCGCCACCGATCCGGGCGGAACGGCCAAGACGCCCGCACGGCTGGAGCTGCGGACGCCGACGGACAGCCGTTCCGTCGAACTCGACGCTTCCGGCTCCGCGACCTTCCCGCCTTTGGACACTTCGCAGCTGAAAATCGCGTTCGCCGGCCTCGACGACGACCAGCGGACCCGGAACTCGCTGGGGATCGGGACCCTTTCCCTGACCGGTGCCGAACTTCCCGCCGTCCCCACGGAGTTCGCGCTACCGTGCGGATCCGGGCCGAACGTCCACCTGGACGGCTTCGCCTACGACACCTCCGTCCGCGGCACGCTCGCCGATTTCGTCGCGCACCGGCCACTGACGCTCTCGGCCTGCCCCGATTCCCAGGGCGGCGTCGACCTGGCGGCGGGCGGGCACGAACTGCGCACCGACCGGTCGGAGTCCTTCGTGGTCCAAGACCTCTGGCTCAAACCGGCGGGGAAGACGGCCGGGTCGATCGGACACCGCGCCGTCACGGTGGACTCGTGGGACGCGACGTCCCGATCGGTCACCGTGGCGGGCGGGGACGAGTCCGTGCTGGCCGTCCCGGAGAACGCCAACGCGGGCTGGACAGCGTCCCTGAACGGGACTCCGCTGGTGAAGACGCGCGTCGACGGCTGGCAGCAGGCGTGGATCCTGCCCGCCGGTTCGGGCGGCGTCGTCCAGCTCGAGTTCACCCCGGACTGGAAGTACCGTTCCGGCCTGCTGATCGGCGCGATCGCGATCGTGGCGGTGTTGACCGGTGTCCTGTGGCCGATCCGGCGGCGCCGTGTCTCCGTCGAGGATGCCTCCGGGATCGCCGTCCCGGTGGTGCTCATCGGCCTGCTCGCCGTACTGGGCGGAATGCTGCCGATCGTGCTGCTGATCGCCGTCCTGCTGGCCCGCCAGTTCAGCGAACGCGCGCCGCGGTATCTCGCTTTCGGCGGGATGGCCGTGGGGACGATCGTCGCGGTGGTGGGGCGGCTGCTGGGACACGGCCAGGAGTGGGCTTACGGGCCGGTGACCCAGGCTTCGCTCCTGCTGGCCGCGGCGGCGATGGTGGCGATGTGCGTGCCTTGGTTCGCGGGGCGTGAGGCCGAGGGTGACGGAACGTGAGGGGTGTGTGGAAATAGGGACGTTGAATGTCCCTATTTCCACACACCCCCGCTTCAGCGGACCGGTCACGACCGCCAGCACCGATTTTCTGTCGGTGGCCGGGCTCAAGCTGACCGGGTGCGAAGAGGGGAGTGGGCACAGCACCCACTGATGACGAACGGCCCGGCCGTGGCCGCGGTCAAGCGGCTCGAAGAACTCGGTGTGCCCAGAAGAACGATCTGGCGCCGGTGCGAACCCGGCGGTGTCTGGCGGCTGTTGCTGCCCGGAGTCGTGCTGCTCGGAAACGGCGAGCCGACCGAGGAACAGCGGATCGAGGCGAGCCTGCTCCTCGCGCGTGAGGGCGCGGTGCTCAGCGGAGTGTCCGCCCTCAGGCGTTACGGGCTGCGGAAGCTTCCGGCTTTCGAGGACGTGCATGTCCTCGTCCCCGCCGAACGTGCGATCGCCAGTACCGGGTTCGTCCACATCGAACGGACGCGACGCCTGCCCAAGCCACTGATCAGAGCCGGTGTTCCCACCGCTCCCGTGCCACGAGCGGTGATCGATGCGGCACGCCGAACATCCGATTCCGACTCGATAGTGGCGATGATGGCCGAAGCGGTGCAAGAGCGTCATTGCCTGCCGGGGACACTCGCGGTCGAAATCGACGAGCGGTCTCGATTCGACGGAAGACTGCTACGAGCACTGGCGCCGATCATGGGCGGCGCGCATTCGGTCGCCGAGGCCGACGCTTGGAATTTGTGGAAGCGGTCGGGATTGCCGGAGTTCCAGTGGAATGTGAAGGTCTTCGACGCCGCGGGCCGGTTCATCGCGAAGCCGGACGGTTGGTGCGACGACGTCGGGTTCGCCTGGGAAATCGATTCCCGCGGCTATCACTCCAAGGGCGACCACTTCCGTGCGACCCTCGCGCGGAACGCGCGTTACGCGGCGGCCGGGGTCGTCGTTCTCCAGACATTGCCTCCCGTCTCCGGACCGAACCCGACGTGGTCCTGGACGAGCTCAGGGCGGCGTTTCGCAGTGCCCAGCGGCGTCCACGGCCCGATGTGCGCCTCCGATGAGCCTCCACACAGGCCCGCTCAACTCCGCCGAGACCGCGAGCGGACCTCCAGCAAAGCGCCCGAGAGAGCCAAAGCACCGGCACAGCAAGCGGCGACGGTCACCACCTGGACGGCCGACGAGTGCAGCCAGGACGTCACCAGCACCGTCTCCGCCACCACGGTCGCCCACATCAGCACGGTCACCCGCCGGTCGCCCGCGGCGAGGCGGGAGAACAGCAGGATCTGCACCAGCGCGAGCATCGAGCCGGCGAGGGCGAACGGCCAGACCGGCATGGTGCTGGCGGCGTAGCCGGAGCCGCCGATGAACGACAGCAGACGAGGGCCGAAGACCAGCGAGACGAGGAGGACGAGGGAGTCGAGGGCGGCGCAGACGGCCAGGGCGGCGGGCAGGATGCGGCGCCGGTCGTCACCGTTGGCGAACCGGGGGAGCACCAGGACGCCGACGGCTTGGGGGAGCCAGTAGGCGATCTTCGTGACGATCGCGCCGAGGGCGTATTCGCCCGCCTCGGTCGCGGGGAGGGTGTGGCGGGCCAGGACCAGGTCGAGGTTCACCAGCAGGACCAGCGCCAACATCGCCTGCGCGGCGTGCAGCACCTCGCCCGCCTGCCGTCCCGCCTTGCGCGGTCGCGGCCGTCCACAGAGGAGCCAGCCGCAGATGATCACCGTGTACGAACCGATCGCGGTCCCGGCCAGCGCGCCGGTGGCGTCGCCGCCGATCAGGAGCCCGAGCAGCGAACCGCCGACCTTGCCCGCGCCTTCGAGCGACACGAGCCCGGCCAGCCGCGAGAACCGGCCGCTGCCCTGCAGGAGGCCGTGGAAGAGGCCGAGCAGGGTCAGCGGGCCGAGCGTGACGGCGAGCAGCAGCGCGGGGACCACGGAGTCCAGATGCAGGACGAAGACCAGGACAGGCGCCAGGATGAGGCCGATGGTCGCGACGACGGCGCTCGTCGTGAGGCCGAGTGCCAGGAGTGTCCCGCTGTCCTGCGGCTTGCGAGCGACCCGCAGCGCGACGACGGTCTGCAGGCCCATCGCGGGCACGACGCCGATCACCAGCACCGCCAGCAGCGAACTCAGCTCACCGAACGCTCCCGGCGCGAGCAGCCGGGCGGCGATGATGCTCAGCGCGTAGGCACCGGCGTTGTTGCCCGCCAGCGCGAGCGAGACGAGGATCGCCGCCACGCGCTTGTCGGTTCTGGCCCGGTCGGCCTCGACGTCTACGCTCAAAGGCGCTCCTATTACCGGCGAGTAATCGAGCGACCATAACCGCGATCGAGGCGGAAAGGGAAGGGCACTTGGAAGTACGGCGCGAACGTCTGGCCTTGGCCGCGGTGTCGGCCGGGCTGGCGCTGCTGGTGTTCCTGCCGGTGCTCGGACGCGGTTTCGTCCTGAGTTACGACATGGTGTTCGCCCAGCGTCAGTCCCTCGTGCCGGACGCGCTCGGCCTCGGGTCCGCCCTGCCGCGCTCGGTCCCCGCCGATGCCGTGATCGCCCTCGCGACGGCGGTCGTTCCCGGCGACATCGTCCAGAAAACCGTTCTCCTGCTTTCGCTTTTCCTCGCGGCATACGGCGCAGCGCGGCTGGTGCCGACGGAGCAACTCGGTACGCGGATCGTCGCCGCCACCGGTTACGCGTGGACGGCCTATTTCGCGGAGCGGTTGTTCATCGGACACTGGCCGCTCCTGCTCACCTACGCCTGCCTTCCGTGGATCGCGCGCGCCGCGCTTTCCCTGCGCGCGAACGAGCCGAGTGCCCTCGCGCGGCTGGTGCTCGCGTGCGCCCCGGCCGTGCTCACCCCGCCCGGCGGGATGCTGGCCGCGCTCACCGCGATCGCGCTGGCCGGACCCCGGAAACTCGGTCACACCGTCGGTCTCGCCGTCGTGCTCAACCTGTCGTGGCTCGTCCCGACGCTCCTGCACGACGGCGGCACGCTGTCCGATCCCGCCGGGGTGGCCGCGTTCAGCGCCCGCGCGGAAAGCTGGGGCCCGGCGATCCTGAGTGTGCTGGGACTCGGCGGCATCTGGAACGGGGACGTCGTCCCCGGCAGCCGCGGCGCGCCGATGGCGCCTCTGCTGATCCTCGTCACGGTCGTCGTGGCGGTGGCCGGATTCCGTCCCCTGGCGCGAAGGTGGGGGACACCGCCGGCGAGAGCGTTGCTGGTGCTGGGAGTTCTCGGTGTCGTCCTCGCCGCGCTGGCGACGTTGCCGTTCGGCGAACCCGTCCTGTCCTGGGCGATGGGGCACGTCCCCGGCGCGGGGCTGCTGCGGGACGCGCAGAAATGGGTCGCGTGGTGGGCGCTCCCCGTCGCGCTCGGCTTCGCGCTCGCGATCGAGGCCGCCGCCGCGCGGCTGCGGACCGGGGCGGCGCGCGTGGCGCTCGTCGTGGCCGCCGCGCTCTTTCCCTTGCTCACCATGCCCGATCTCGCCTGGGGTGGCTGGGGGCGGATCGAGGCGGTGCGTTATCCGGAGGACTGGAACGCCGTCCACCGGGTGCTCGCCGAAGACCACCGGCCCGGCGACGTCGTCGCGCTGCCGTTGTCCGCCTTCAGGAGTTTCGCCTGGAACGACCACCGCACCCAGCTGGACCCGGCGCCGAGGGCGCTGCCGGAGACCGTCCTCGCCGACGACACGCTGCGGGTCGGCGGCGAGGAGATCTCCGGCGAGGATTCCAGAATGGACCGTGTCCGCGCCGCGAAGTCGCCCGAAGACCTGTCGGCGGCCGGAATCGGCTGGATCCTGGTCGAACACGGGACGCCGGGGCGGGTCGACCCGCGGTTGCTGACCGGCGCGGAACCGGTGTGGTCCGGTGACTGGCTCACGCTTTACCGCACTCCCGGTGCACCCGCCGTGACCGAGACGGCATCCCCGATCCCGGTGCTGCTGGCAAACGGAGTAGCGCTGCTGTCGATCGCCGTCGCCCTGTTGTGCCTCAAGTTACCGGTGCGTACATTGAGCCGACGCAGGAATTTCCTGTCGCGGAAGGAGTAGGTCTTGGGCACCCTCATCGGCGCGGCCGCCGCCGTCATCATCGGGCTCGCAACGGCCGCGGGCGGGAGTTACGCGCTGACGAACTCCGCCGATCCCGACGCCGCACCCCAGGTGCAGGCGAAGATCAAGGAGCAGTACAACCCGCTCTCGGCTCCCGAGAACGTCATCTACGGCAAACGCTGAGCCGGTGTCCCAGCTCGCCTCCGACCACGCGCATCGCGTCGTCGGGCTCTACGGCGACCCCACCGTTTCCTGGAGTATCCTCCTGGAAGCGAAGCTGTCTTCGGTTCTGACACTCGAAAAAGCGCGGGCGCGGCTGGCCGCCGCGGTCGAGGAGCGGCTCTGGCTCGGAGCCGCTCCCGACGTCGAAGCCGTTCCGGGGAAAGAACTTCCGGCCACCCGTGATCGCTTCGCCGAGGCGCCGTACGAACGCGGTGCGCCGCTAATCCGTGTCGCGGCCGGTACCGACGAACCCGTCGTGCTGATCGCCGCCCATCACGGCGCGCTCGACGGGCTCGGCCTGCTCGCCGTCCTCGGCCTCGTCCTCGACGTCCCGATCTCCTCCGCCGCCAAGGGAATCGGCGCGCGTACGGCGGATCGGTCGTTTCTCGGCTCGGCCGTCCGCAGGCTCGCTGAAGCGCTTTTCGCGCCTCCGGCGAGGATCACCCCGGAGCGCGTCGAAAGTGGCGCTGGAGACGTGTTCAGCGCCAGGAATCTCCCTCGTCTGCGGCTCGGGTCCTCGGTCTTCGCGGCGGCGGCCGCCAACCTGACGGAGACGTGGAACGCCCGGCGCGGCGGGAAGAGCACGCGAGTGGTGGCCGCGGTCGGCGCCTCCTGGCGAGGCGGTGCCGCGCCGGAACCCGAGCACGACAGCGCGTTCTTCCGCCTGCGGCTCGGCCGGAACCCCAGTGCGGCCGAAGTGGGGGCGCTGCTCGCCGCGCGGCCGCCGGAACCCGATTTCCCCGCCCGCAGCAGCAGGATCGCCCGGCTGGGCACGCGGCTGCTGGCGAGCAGGCTCGGCTCGACCTACCTCGTTTCCAACCTCGGCGTCGTTTCGGCGGCGGACGCGGTCACCTCGATCGCGTTCTATCCCGCCGCCAGCGGCCGCTCAGGGGTGGCGTTCGGCGCGGCGACCGTCGGGGACACGAGCACCGTCACCGTGCGCGCACGCCGCAAGGACTTCGACGACACCGCGACGGCCGGGCTCGCAGACGGACTCGTGGAAGCCTTGCGGCGTCATGACCCTGGGATGGGGGATGGCCACTCCGGCCACGTCGCGCACCAGTGACGCGAACCGGTTCACGCTGTGCTCCCAGTCGAACAGGCCGGCCCACGTGACACCTGCCCGGCCCATGTCGATCCGGCGTTCCCGGTCCGCGAGCAGGTCGTCCACCCGCGCGGTGAAATCTTGGAAGTCCTCGGCCAGCAGACCGGTTTTTCCCTCCACAATGGACTCGGCCACCCCGCCCGCCGCCCGGTAGGCGATCGACGGCACGCCGTGCGCGGCCGCCTCCATGATGACGATGCCCCAGCCCTCCTTGACCGACGGGCACAGGTGCAGCCAGGACCGGGCCAGGATCTCGTGTTTCTCGTTCTCGTCCAGCCAGCCGTGCAGCCGCACCCGGTCCTCGACGCCGCGGTCACGGGCGTGGTTGCGCAGGACCTCCTCCCACGGCCCCTGACCGACCACTTCGAGGCGCAATGTCGGCCAGCGTGGCGCCAGTTCCGCGACGACATCGATCGCGTGCTCGATCCGTTTGTGCGGCACCAGCCTGCTGACCGCGACCAGTGTCGGCTCGGTCTCCCGGACGGCCTTGACGCGCGGCGGTGTGTCCAGGCCGTTGGGTACCACGGTGATCCGTGATCCTTCGATGCCGAGGCCGGTGAGTTCGCCCTTGGTGATCTCGGAAACCGTGACATAGCGGCAGTGCCGGAACAGCCACGGCGCCAGCCTGGACTCGATCCACCAGCCGATCCGGCCCAGTGTCTCGCCGAGCGCGCTGATCCACTGTTCGCGGTGAACGTGGTGCACCAGCACGAGAACCGGGCAGCCCGCGACCAGTCTGGCGAAGAAGGGCATCCCGTTCTGCACGTCGACGACGAGGTCGGCATGCGCCTTGCGGATCGCCCGCAGCGCGTGGAGGTAGACGCCGAACTTGTTGCCACGACGGCGGTAGCGCACACCGTCGCGCCATTCCCCGGCGTTCGCGCCCGGATAGGCGGCGCACTGGATTTCGACCCGGTACCCGGCTTTGGCGAGCCCCTCGGCCATCCGCTCGACGTACCGCTCGGAGCCGCCGCCTTCCGGATGCCCGGTGTCGCGCCAGTTGACGAGCAGCACACGTGGCCTTTCCATCGTGGTTCTCCCAACCTGTTAGCGACAATGCTAGGTTACCGGTGCGTACACGGTAGATGAATCATTCTCGGAAAGCGATGGTCCGATGGTCGGTAATCGGTCGGTGACTCTTTCAACGATGCCGCATCGCGCCACCTTGCGCCGATCGGTGCTGTTGTTCCGGACCTTTCTCACCGAGCAGACCGATCCGGACGGCTTCTACTCGGTGCTCGCCGAGGACTCGGTCCGGCAAGTGGCTCAGCACACTCCGTTGAACGGCCGAACCATCGTCGACGTCGGCGGCGGACCCGGCTATTTCTCTGATGCTTTCCGGGCCGCGGGTGCCACCTATCTCGGGATAGATCCCGATGTCGGCGAGCTGACGGCACGAGGCGAGGCAGGCGAGAACATGGTCCGCGGCAGCGGGACGGAGCTGCCGGTGCGCTCCGGATCCGTGGACGTCTGCTATTCGTCGAACGTCCTCGAGCATGTTTCCGAACCCGAGGCCATGCTGGCCGAGATGTGCCGGGTGACCAAACCCGGCGGCACGATTTTCGCCTCGTTCACACCGTGGTATTCCCCGTGGGGCGGTCACGAGACCGCGCCATGGCATTTCCTCGGTGGAGAGTATGCCCGACGGCGTTATCGCGAAAAGACGGGGAAGGAGCCGAAGAACAAATTCGGTGAGAGCCTGTTCGCCTTTTCGGTCGGCGCGGCCATCCGGTGGGGGAAGGCCACGCCGCTCGCCGATCTCAAGGAGTTCTATCCGCGATACCACCCCTCCTGGGCCCAGTGGATCGTGCGGGTTCCGGGCGTCCGCGAGGTCGCGTCGTGGAACCTGGTGATGGTGCTCCGGAAACGCTAGGTCCCTGCGGGGTTCGGTGAGGGCTGAAGGGCGCTTTCCCCGCATCGCATGCGGGGAAAGCGCCCTTCGCCGCGTGAGATGAGGGGAAAGGGCCCTTCAGCCACCCCGGGATGGAAAAGGTTCAGTGCCGGGAAGGTGCGCGGCGCCGCTTCACCAGCAGGAACACCCCGAGCGCGAGGAAGACCGCGCCGAGGATCCCGAGCACGACCGGCCCGGTGCTGGAGATGAAGTCGAGCTTGCCCTTGTTCTCGTCGACCTGCTGGACCATCTTGTCGACGGTCGCGTCGGTGAAGGTCAGCGTGCCGTCGAAGACCACCGTGGGCGTGGGATTCGCGGCGGATCGCAGTTCCTGGTGCGACTGCTGTTCCTGTTTGACCTGGATCCCGGTCACCGGCTCGATCCAGCTGGTGATGGTGCCCCGGTAGAACTGGCCTGCTTCGACGGAGTTCCCGGTGGCGCCGATGAGCGAGCCCGGCACCTTCTTCATCGAGACCTTCGTGTCGGGGATCTCCTGGACGAACTTGTAGACCTCGACGCCCTTGATCTCCTCGACCCCCTTGAACCGGGCTTGGACCGCGCGGCCGGTGTTGTCGTCGTAGACCTGGTAGTCCTTCTGTTCGGTGCCGAAGGGGAACTTGAAGTTCAGTCCGGGCTGCGGCTTGTAGTCCTGGATCTCCTCGGGCTTCTGGTTCTCTTTTTCGGGCTTGTCCTTGAGTTTCGTGACGAAGCTGCTGGTCGGCGAGCACTTCGCCTCCTGGTCACCGCCCGGCGGCACGTAGCCCTCCGCGGTGCGGCGGTCGAAGCAGACCTGGCGTTTGCTCGCGTTGACCACGGTGTCGTCACGGGTGTCGACGACCGAGACGGCCAGCAGCCAGACGGCGACGTCCGTGCCCTCCCGCATTTCCGGCGGCGCGAAATTCGCCACCACGTGGGCGGTGGCCTTCAGTTTCGCGTTGTCGCGGATCTCCGTGACCGTCTTGCCGTCCACGGTCTTCACCGCGAGCACCTTGGACGCGGTGCCTTCGAGGATCGACGTCGAGTCCTGGTTCAGTGGCACTTTGGCGAGTTCGGGTTTCACGTAGGTCGGCAGCGACACCGCGCCGGCGACGGCGAACACCCCTAAGGCCAAGAAGATCAGGCTCAACGCTCGTCGCAACGGTCCTCCTGGTGGAACCACGGGAACATCCACATTACCCATCGGTAATCAGTCGCCAGATACTGGCGTGCGGGCCGGTCAGCGTCAAAGGTGTGACCGACGGTCATAGGTACGCCGTGCGACCGGAAGGCGGTACGCGCGCCGCCATTCGGCGCAGGCAGCCAAACATGTTTGTTCCCGGGAACAACGGGAGCGGGACCACCATCGGACGACTTCCGCCGGGTGGAAAGGAATTCTGTGCCGCAGGACCCGATCGAACCCCGCGCCCTGGACATCGGTGCGTACTCGGACTCCATCACCGACCTCGAACTCCGCGACGCGGTCGCGGATGTCGCCGCGCTGCTTTCGTTGCACGGCAACGTGATCCGCGACCTCGACGCCAGGAGATCACGATGGCGTCCCGGACGGCGGTCCCCGCATCCGGACATCGTCCTGTCCGCGGCGGGACGTCGTCCACAGTGGACAAGATCCGCCAACCCCGAGGTGACCTTGCCGGTCGCCACCACCACTCGCGGCCGCACACTCGCCGTGCGGCTCACCGCGCGGCCCGGTCTCGGGCACACGTTGCTCGACCTCGCGAGGATCATCGACGCCGACATGGCGCCGGAAAGGTCCTAACCCGCGTC
The DNA here is from genome assembly GCF_000478275.1 of Amycolatopsis orientalis DSM 40040 = KCTC 9412. Lineage (GTDB taxonomy): Bacteria > Actinomycetota > Actinomycetes > Mycobacteriales > Pseudonocardiaceae > Amycolatopsis > Amycolatopsis orientalis. The sequence goes on along the minus strand of NZ_ASJB01000001.1, from coordinate 42,391 downwards.
GTCGGCGAGCCGGACCGCTTCGAGCGCGACGTAGAGTTCGCCGACGTCGACCGGGTCGGACAGATCGCGCCTGGTGAGTTCCTGTACCCGGCGCAGCCGGTACCGGACCGTGTTCGGGTGGACGATCAGCCGGTCCGCGGCCTCCTTCGCCGAGCCGTGCCCGGCGAACCACGCGATCAGCGTGTCGAGCAGGACATCCCGTTCGGCCTTGGGCAGCACCAGGATCCCGGTGAGCACGGAGCGGACGACGTCCCGCGACATCGCCGGCGCGCTCGCGACCAGCGTCGTGACGGGGGAGTCGCCGAAGACGGCCACGCCGGCGGCGCCCGCCACCAGTGACCGGCGGGCGATCCGGGCCCGGTGGACCGCGTCCGGGGCCTCCAGGAATCCGTTGAACGGCCTGCTCATCCCCACCGCGAGCGGCAGGGTGCCCAGTACGTCGCGCAGCCGCCGGACGTCTTCGACCCGGTCGATCACGACCAGCCCGGTCTCGGCACCCGGCCGCCAGACCGACTTCCAGCGCCGTGCCCGCAACAGTGCCTCGACACCGGGCCGCTCCTTCTGTTCGACGGCTTCGGTCACGACGGCGACGAAGGTGCCCGCCGCCGGGAGATCGAGTTCCCTGGCCGCGTTCTCCAGTTCCGCCTGGGTGGCGAACCGGCCTTGCAGCAGGCCGTCGAGCAGGGCGAGTTCTTCGTGCGAGAGTTCGGCGGCGACCTCGCTGTACGCGGTGGTCAGCGCGTCGGAGTAGAGATCGATGGTCTTCCACACGTTGGAATTGATCTCCACCGTGCGCGCGGGGTTGATGAACCCGGGGCCCGCCAGTTCCAGCAGGCGTTCGTAGACGAAGATCCCGCCGATCCGGAACGCGCGGAGCACGGACGGCAGCGGGATGCCCTGCCGGGCCTGCGCCAGTCCGGTCTTGCGGGCCGCGTCGAGCGGAAGTCCCCGGCCCTCGACGAGGGCGGTCAGCGCCCGTTCGAGATTCGCCCGGCAGACCTTGCGCAGTTCGTCCGGCGCGGTGGTGTCCACCTGGTGGTAGAACTCGTCCTCGTCGCTGAGCAGCCGGGCGAGGCGGTCGCTGAACTCGGGCAGCCGGGTGAGCATCGCCTGCATGAGCTCGCGCTGCTCCCGGGGTGCGGGAGTAGCGGGAGCCTCAGTGCTCATCCGTCAACTCTAACCCGCTCGCGCGGCCACTTTTTATCACGATGCGACGAAAGGGCGGTTTCAGGTGCTGAGCGCGGTTGTCAATCGGCGCAGCGTGTCGCGGGCTTGCCGCAGGTCCGCGGCGCTGACACCGCTGTCATCGAGCATCCCGAGCCGGGGCGATTCGCTCGCGTCCCACAGCCGTTCCAGCAGCCGCGCGCCCTCGGGGGTGAGGGCGTACAGGAGTGAGCGGCGATGCGCGGGATTGGGCTCCGCCCGCAACTGGCCCGCTTCGGTGAGGTCGTCCACGACGCGCTGGACGGCCTGGCGGACCTGGCCGAGGCGGCGGGCGATGGCGGGGACGGCGAGGGGTTCGTCCGACACCGCGCTCAGCACGTGCCAGCGGGCCACCGTCGTGCCCTGTCCGGCGGCTTCCCGCTCGCTGATCCGGCGGCTCAGTCCCGCCAGTTCGTAGACGTCGGCGATCAGCAGCCGGTAGTCGCGCACGAGATCAGTCATAGTTGACAGCATACTGTCAAATAGTCATCCTGGCCGCATGGACGTCACCGAACGGATCGCCACCCTCTTCACCGCGGCCGAGCCGCGCCCCGAACTCGCCGCGCGGCTCGGCGTGTTCGCGCCGCTGATCGGCAGCTGGGACCTCGTGGTGCACAACCACGGCGAGGACGGGAGCGTCCGGACCGTCGACGGGGAATGGCATTTCGGCTGGGCGCTGGACGGCCGCGCGGTGACCGACGTGTGGATCAGCCCGGCGCGGGCGAGCCGGGTCGGTGGGGCCGACGGCGAATGGGGGATGAGCCTGCGCTTCTACGACGAGAAGATCGACGCGTTCCGGTCGACCTGGCTCGGGCCGGGCAACGGCTGGGTGATCCCGTTCGTCGGGAAGCCGACCGAGGACGGCTTCGAGATCGAGGCCGACACCGACGGCGTCCGGCGCCGGTGGATCTTTTCGGAGCTGACCGCCCAGAGTTTCGCCTGGCGGGCGGAAGAAACGCTGCCGGACGGGGACCCCTTCGTCCGGCAGCGTTTCGAGGCCACCCGTGCGATCAGTGGTTGATCTTGAACCACGGCTGCGACCAGCCGAGATAGGTGTAGTTCCACGCGGTCTTGATCTCCGAGATCGTGGTCTCGGTGAAGCTGCCGGGGCCGTGGATGTCGTTCGACAGGAACTTGCCGCCACCGATGGAGATCATCGTGTGCCCGGTGCCGCCGTTGCTGAAGAAGGCGAGCCCGCCCGCGGGGACCTGGGTGTCACCCGGGTGCTTGTACGAACCCGGGAGCTGGGTCCAGTGGACGTAGGCCGTCTCCGAACCGCTCGCGGACCAGCCGTAGGCCCACGAGTTGATCCGGTCGCACCAGCGGTAGTAGTCGGGATCGTTGTTGGTGTGCACGTGCGCCTTCGCCCACGCGACGGCTTCGGCGCAGGTCCTCGGGTTGCCGGTGCCGGCGGTGGAGCAGGAGAGGGTGGTGCCGGCGCAGTCCGGGGCGACCCGGCCGTCCGAGCCGGTGTAGACGTAGGCGTCGCTGATGTAGCCGCCCTTGGACGGCACGTAGTCCCAGATGTCGGTGGTGCCGTACTTCCCGGTCACCGTCGAACCGTTCGTCTGGCAGTCGATCGTGACGGCGGTGCCGCTCGCGACCGTGCCGACCGAACTCGCGCCGGTGCTCGGGCTCGACCGGACGGTCACCGCCACCCCGGAGTCGGTGTTCACCGTGCCCGTCGCCGCCAGCGCCTCGCCCGCGCCGCCGAGCATGATCGCCCCGGCCAGCGCGAACGTGGCCATGGCGCCCCTGGCGATCCTCGATCGGATCTTCATCTCTGTCCTCCAGTGGTTACCCCAGATGTGCGGACAGGATGAAGGACGCTCGTACAAGCGACGTACAAGTGTTCGAAGGTCCGAAGTGGACGGTTCTATACCGGGACGAGTTCCGGTGCGGCGGCCGGTTCGAGGTTCGGGACATCGGCCGCGTAACGGGCATTCCGCTCGGTGAGCAGGACACGCAGCCGGGCGAGCGCCCGGAACTGGGCCGTGCGGACCGCGCCCGCGCTCGGCAGGCCGAGCCGTTCGGCCGTCTCCTCGGCCGAAAGGCCGAACACGAACCGGAGGGCGAGCACCTGCCGGTGCGGCATCGGCAGCCTGGCCAGCAGGACCCCGGCCTGCATGCGGTGCTCCAGCCGTTCGATCTCGTCGGGGTCGCGCCGGGCCCATCGGGCCATGCCGTCACCGATCTCCGGGACCGAGGCGACCGGTTCGCGGGAACGGCGCCGGTAGAGGTCGGCCACCTTGTGCCCGGCGATCCCGAAGACGAACGCGAGGAACCGGTCCGGGCGGTACCGGTAGCGGGGCAGCGCGATCAGGACCGCCTGCAGCACCTCCTGCGCGCAGTCCTGGGCGTCGCAAGCACCCGATCCGGTGGTCCCGAGCCTGCCGGCGCAGTAACGGAACACGTGCGGGGAAAGGAAAGCGGCCAGTTCCCGGACCGCGTCGGGATCACCCGCGACGGCGGCGCGGACCAGCCTGCTGTCCGGGTTGGGCAACCGTCCGGCCGTCGCGGCGGCACGGGAGTCCGCGGGTACCGTCGATGGCGCTACCTCGTCCAAGTCTGCGCTCCAGGTCCAGGGGAAGTGGCCGGGAAAACGCGCCCGTCATCGGGGGCTGGGACTTCGTGCGCGGTTGTCCACCCTGCCGTGCCGCGCAAGGGATGTCCACCCGTCGGCCGCGAAGTCATCCGAACCGCGCAATGTCTACTGTGGACGATGGGGCTGCGACCCCTTGAGGCAGGACAGGACCGGCGGATAGGCGGTGGTGTCGGTGCTGAGCAGATCCGACGTCCAGACAAGGCAATGCGCGAGCACCCGGATCCGCTGGTCGAGGTCGGCGTTCTCGCAGGCAGCGCCGATCTGGTCGGCGCAGGTGTCCCGGTCGTCGCGGACACTGGCGGCGATGGCGCGGACGATCGCCGCCACCCCCGGATCGAGTTTGTCGGGCCGGACGGTCATCCCCGCCGGATCGCGCAGGCGCAGGGTGAACGGTTCACGGATCCGCAGCGAACGGCGGCGGTCCTTGGCGGCCAAGGAGAAGGTGTCGACCAGCCGCCCGACGACTTCGCCGAGCGCCGGTCCTTTGCGGGTGGATGAGGCGATGGACACCAGTGCGGTGGCGAGGCGGTCGGCCTCGCCCGATCTGGTGAGTGAAAGAAGATCGCGGGCGACGGTGTGCGCGCGTCTGGGACTGGGTGTCATGTCGGGGCCCCTCGTCGGTCGTGCGCAGAACCGATACCCCGCAGGCGAGGGGTTAAACATGAAAGCCTGTCGGATTGGGGCGGGTGGCGGTACGGGTTATGCCGTTCGGCCCAGCCCGATGGAGGTGTTTCGCACGCCGTCCCGGCCGGGACGGCGTGCGAGAAGGTCTAGCGAGCCAACAGCTCTCGCAGCGCCTTCACCACCTCCGACGGCGATTCCTCGGCCATGAAGTGGCCCGAGGTGACCGTCCGGTGGTCCAGATCCTCGGCCCACGCCCGCCAGAGCGCGACGGCGTCGTAGCCGAGGGCGGCACCCCAATCCTGCTGGAGAACGGTGAGCGGCATGGCGAGCCGGTTGCCCGCCTCCCGGTCGGCCGTGTCGTGTTCGACGTCGATGCCCGCCGACGCGCGGTAGTCGGCGACGATCGAGGTCACCGCGTTCCGCGAGGCCTCCAGGTAGGCGGCCCGGACGTCGGCGGGGATCGCGTCGCCGCGCCGAGTCCACGCGTCGAGGAAGTGCCCGAAGAACGCGTCGGGCGCGGCGCCGATCAGCTGTTCCGGCAGGCCGGGCGGCTGCGCCATCAGGTAGAGGTGGAAGCCGACGGCGGCGCTGGTGCCGTGCAGCACGTCCCACATGTCGAGCGTCGGCAGGACGTCGAGGATCGCGAGGTGGCTCACCTTCTCCGCGTGGTCGAGTCCCGCCCGCAGGGCCACGAGCGCGCCCCGGTCGTGCCCGGCGAGGGCGAACCGGTCATGGCCGAAAGCCTGCGCGACGGCGACGACGTCGGCCGCCATCGTGCGCTTCGAGTAGGTCTCGCCGGTGTCGGCCGGTTTGTCGCTCTCGCCGTATCCTCGCAGGTCAGGGCAGAGAACGGTGTGGTCCGCCGCCAGATCCGCCGCGACGTGCCGCCACATGAGATGGGTCTCGGGGAAACCGTGGAGCAGCACGACGGGGCTGCCGGTCCCGGCGACGGCGACGTTGAGGGCCACGCCGTCCGCGACGGGCACCCGCTGGTAGTCGAATCCGGTGATGCGCATGATCGCCTTTCTGGTCGTTGCTGGGTGATCGCCAGCGTCCCCGGCCCGAATCAGCACCCGGTCAGCGCCGACCGAGCGGCCGGGGCACGATGATCACCGTCAGTGAGATCAGGAGGTGGTGATGCGGTTCGGGGTGCTCGGTCCGCTCGTGGCCGGGGACGAGCGCGGCGAGGCCGCGCTCAAAGGGCCGCGGCACCGGGCGGTGCTGGCCAGGCTGCTGATCGCACGCGGCCGGGTCGTACCGGTGGAACGCCTGGTCGACGACCTGTGGGAGCGTCCGCCCGAGGGCGCTGTCGGGGCCGTCCAGACCTTCGTCGGCGCGCTGCGCCGTGCGCTGGAGCCGGACCGCGCGCCTCGCGAACCCGCGCGGCTGCTCGTCACGGTCGCCCGCGGTTATGCCCTGCGGGCGGACTCCGTCGACGCCTGGGACTTCGAGGCCGCCGTCACCGAGGCCCGCGAACTGCTCGGCACCCGGCGCCCCGGCGACGCACTGTCGCGAGTGGACGGTGCGCTCGCGTTGTGGCGCGGGCCCGCGTACGCCGAGTTCGCCGAAGAGGGCTGGGCGCGTGGCGAGGTCTCCCGCCTGACCGAACTCCGGCTGCTGGCAAGGGAACTGCGCGCCGAAGCGCTGCTCGCCCTTGGCCGGGCGGCCGAGGTGATCCCGGAGCTGGAATCACGGGTGCGCGAACATCCGTTGCGGGAGAACGGGTCACGGCTGCTGGCGCTGGCGCTCTATCGTTCCGGACGGCAAGGTGACGCGCTCGCCGTCCTGCGCACCGCGCGCGAACTGCTCGCCGACGAACTGGGCATCGATCCGGGCGAGGGCCTGCGCGAACTGGAGGCCGACATCCTGGCGCAGGCACCGCGGCTCCAGCCGTCCGTGCCCGAAATCCCCGAGCGGCCGCTGATCGGGCGCGACGCGGAACTGGCCGGGCTCGAAGAAGCGGCGGCACGGTCGCGGCTGGTGCTCGTCTCCGGCGACGCCGGGGTGGGGAAGACCGCGCTCGCCGAGGCGTTCTCCGCCCGTCTCGCCGCGCGCGGGTGGACCACGGCCTGGGGGAGCGACCCCGACGACGAGGGCGCGCCGCCCGCCTACGCCTGGACCCGGATCCTGGCCACGCTCGCCGACGCCGGATACGGCGTGGCGCCGGAGGCCGGGCCGGTGACCGAAGATCCGCTGGCCGCGCGCTGGCGATGGCATCGCGCGGTCGCGTCCTACCTGGCCGGTGCCGCACCGCTGCTGCTGGTGCTCGAAGACCTGCACTGGGCGGGTGAGGAAACGCTGGCGTTGCTGACCGCGGTGCTCACCGAGCCGGTTCTGATCGTCGCCACCTACCGCGGCACCGACCCGTCCGCGAGGCTGACGGAGTTCCTCGGCCGGGCCGCCCGCCACGAGCCGGCGCGGATCTACCTCGGAGGACTGCCCGAGGCCGAGGTCGCCGCCCTGGTCCGCGTCACGACCGGGCAGGACGTGGACCCGGAGACCGCCGCGGTGCTCCACCGGCGTACCGCCGGGAATGCCTTCTTCGTCCGCGAACTCGCTCGTTTGCTGGCAGCCGAAGGACCGGCCGCCCTGGACGCCGTCCCGCCGGGAGTACGCGACGTCGTCCGGCATCGGACGCGGGCGCTGCCGGACACCGTCCGGAGCGTGCTGTTCCGGGCCGCGGTGATCGGGACGGACGTCGAGCTGGACCTGCTCGAAGCCCTGGTGGGGGAAACCGCGCTCGACGCGATCGAAACCGCGGCCCGGCACGGATTCCTGACCGAGACGGCGCCGCGCCGGTTCCGGTTCGCGCACGCTCTCGTGCGGGACACCCTCTACCACGACCTTTCCCGTTCGAGGCGCGCCCGCGAGCACGGTGAGGTCGCCGTAGCGCTGGAAAACCTTCACCCGGACGACGTCGATGCCCTGGCGCACCATTTCGTGCTGTCCGGGGAGTTCGCCGACCGCGCGGCACGCTACGCGCGCATTGCCGCCGAACGGGCGGAAAGCCGTTTCGCCCCAACAGAAGCAGCGAGACTCTGGGACGTCGCGCTCGCCGCGTACGACCGGTCCGGCGCCTCCGGCACGGAGAAGCGGCTCGAACTGATCATGGGCAACGCGCGGGCGTCGGCCGTGTCCGGTGACCTCGGCCGGGCACGGCGGTATCGCGCCGAAGCGCTGGAACTGGCGGAAAAGCTGAACGATCCGCTGCTGACCGCGCGGGTGATCGGCGCCTTCGACGTTCCCGCGATCTGGACCGAAAGCGACGACCCGGAGCTGGCTTCCCGCCTCGCGGCCGCCGTCGAACGGACGCTCGCCGCCTTGCCCGCCGGACGGGAGGCCGAGCGGTGCCGTCTGCTGGCGACGCTCGCCGTCGAACTGCGGAACGCGGGCGGGCACCGGGCTCGTGAGGCGGCCGAGGAGGCCGAGGCGCTCGCGCGACGGCTCGGAGATCCGGCGCTGCTGGCGTTCGCGCTCAACGCCCGGTTCCTGCACTCCTTCGACCGGGCGGGGCTCGCGCCGAGGCGGGCCGAGATCGGCGGGGAACTCCTCGACCTGGCCACGCGGCACCGGCTGGTGACCTTCGAGGTGCTCGGACACCTCGTGCTCATGCAGGCGAACAGCGCGCTCGCGGAGTTCGCGGCGGCGGACCGGCATGTCGCGTCGGCGGACGAACTCGGGGAGCGGTACGGCGTTCCGCTCGTCGGCGTCTTCACCCGGTGGTATCGCGCGATGCGGACCGCGATGACCGGACCCGGCGGGGAAGCCGCCTACCGTGCCGCCGCGGCCGGACTCGCCGGAACGTCGATGTCCGGAGTGGACAACGGGATCCTCGCCCTCGCCCTGCACTGCGACCGGCTCCAGCGCGGCTTGCCGCGCGAAACGGACGTGAAGAGCTACGGCGCCTACGAAAGCTGGTGCCGTCCGGTGCTTCCCATCCCGGACTCGCCCCGCGATCTGCTGTACGAGGCCCGCACCTGCCTGCACGCCATCGTCGCGATCGAACACGGCGACCGGGCGGCGATGGAGCGGCTGTACGCCGAACTCATGCCCGCCGAGGGCGAGATCGCCGGGGCGGGAAGCGGAATGCTCACCCTCCGGCCGGTCGCGCGGTATCTCGGTGACCTCGCCACCGCCCTCGGCCACGCCGACGCGGCCGCCGGGCATTACCGGCGTGCACGGGCCATCGCGGTGAAAGCCGGTGCACCGCACTGGGATTTACCTTGAGAGGTAAGGCGCGAGAGAGTCGTGAGTGGTAATGAGGGTTAGAACCCTCATTACCACTCACGACTTGGCCCTCACTTCTCCCGCATCGCCCGGCGGATCTCGGCCAGCTTGTCCTTGGCGGCCTTGTCGCGGTCGGCGATCTTCTTGTCCAGGGAGGCGACGTCCTCCTTGCCGCCGAGACCGGCGAGTTCGGTCGAGCCCAGCGAGGTCGTGTACCGCTGCTCGATCCGGTCCCGCACGTGGTCGAACGAGGGCACGCCGCCCTCGCTGTAGTCCGGCTCCGGGACCTCGACCGGCGCCGTCGGAGCCTCTTCGACGATCTCGGCGTCGAGGATCTCCGGCGTCTTGTCCGGGCTGTTCTCGGTCATCGTCCACTCCGTCCTGCGTGCCAAGGCACGGCTTCGGTCATCAACCCGAGCATGCCCGAAACCAGCCGCATCTGGTCGACCGTGCGGATGTCGGCCTCGACCAGCCGCGGGGAACAGACCACGATGGCGAGCGCCTGCGCCCGCGAGAGCGCCACGTTGAGCCGGTTGCGCGAAAGCAGGAAATCCAGGCCACGCGGCAGATCGACCGCCGACGACGAGGTCATGGTGGTGATCACCACCGGTGCCTCCTGCCCCTGGAACCGGTCGACGGTGCCCACCCGAACGCCGGGATACCCGGCCTGGTCGAGGGCACGGGCCACGACGCGGGCCTGCAGGTTGTACGGCGCCACGACCAGGATGTCCTCGGCGCCGAGCGGCCGCGGTTCGCCGTGGTCGGTCCAGGCCCGGCCGTGGAGGTCGGCGACGATGGCGGTGACCGCCTCGGCCTCCTCGACCGAACGCGTCGTGTTGCCGTGGTGGTCGACCTCGGCGAGGTACAGGCCCGCCTCGACGCCGTCGATCGCCCGCTCGGCCGCCGAAGGATGCGAGTGCAGGCGGCCCGCGTAGGACAGCCGCGAGACCGGCGCGCAGACGGCCGGATGCATCCGGCGGGTCTCGTCGAGGAAGTAGCCGAGTTCGGCCGGGATGATGTCGGCCTCGCCGATCAGATGCCCGAGCGCGGAGGCCTCGGCGCCCGCGGGATGCGTGCCCTGCACGACCTGCGGCAGCTGCTGCGGATCGCCCAGCAGCAGGAGGTTCTTGGCGCACATCGACACCGCGAGCGCGTCGGCGAGGGCGAACTGGCCTGCCTCGTCGATGATCAGCAGGTCGAACGGCTCTTCGCGGATGGCGGCGTTCGCGAACGTCCACGCGGTCCCGCCGACCAGGTGGCCGGTGTCGTGCTCCTCACGCCATTTCACCAGCGCGGGATTGGTCTTCGGCTGCTCCCACGGCGCGGCCGGATCCGGGGTCCGCTTGGCGCGTTTGGCGCACGGCAGGTCCGGCGCGTTCTTCAGCGCGGCGGACAGTACGTTCTCCACGGCCTTGTGGCTGGTCGAGGTGACGGCGATCGTCTTGCCCGCCCGCACCAGCTTCGCGATCAGCCTGCCTGCCAGGTACGTCTTGCCCGCGCCCGGCGGGCCCTGGACGGCGAGCGTCGAGCCGTCGAGCGCCTCGACGGCCTCGATCACCGTGCTCACCAGATCCGTCCCGGGCTCGGGCAGGGTCCGGTCGTCGCGCAACCGCGGCGTGGTGCGCCGGAGCAGGTCGACGCCGGGATGCGCGGGCAGCGTCGGCAGCGCGTCGACGACGAGCCGGGCCAGGTCCGCGACCGCGTCGTCCTTGGGTGACGGCCGCACCGGGCTCCCCGGCAGCACCGCGACCGGTCGGTCGGCGGTGGTCTCGTCAGGCGCGCAGCTCTCTTCGAGGGTCAGTTCGACGGCGGTGGCGGAGACGACCTTGGCGTCCCTCGCGGCGGCCCCGTACCGCAGCCGGACGTCGTCGCCGGGGGCGAAGGGATGTGGCCGGTCCGGGTCGCACCGGAGCATCAGCGAGCGCTTCGCCTTGCGGACCCGGCCCGAGGGCGGCACCCATTCCCCGGCCTCCATGGCCACCGGGACGGTGCACGAGTTGTCGGTCTCCAGATCGCCGAGCGGGGCGGCCAGCTGGCGGAAGTACTCCCACCACGCCGGATTCGTCTCGCGGCGGTGGTAGCCGACGGAGGCCGCCAGCAGCGCGCGAGCCCGGTCCTCGCCGGTGAACTCGGCCGGATCGTCGGGGAGCCCGTCCAGCAGCGGATCAACCAGCGCGGCCAGTTGCGCGGCGCGTTCCGCGCGTTTCTGCGCCGCGACGTCCGCTTCGGTCTCGCGGAGCAGAGCGTCCACATCGGACTCTTCAGGTGGCTCGGCGAGCGCGATCCCGGCCTCGGCACGGATCTTGTGCAGGAATTCGAACAGCCGCAGTGTGGAGACGCAGTCGTATTCGTTGTAGTCGCTGATACCGCGCAGTACCTCATCCGCGTGCTCGGTCTCGCCGGAGGCGGTGAGCGTCAGGTATTCCTCGTAGGCCTCGATGCTCGAAACCGCCGTCTTCACGTCGCCGTCGCGGGCTTCGGGCATGTAGAGCGGTTCGAGGTACTTGATCGAGTACGACCGCTGTGAGACCCGAAGTGCCTTGCGTACCACGGCATACAGGTCGACGAGTCCGCCGCTGCGCAGCAGGTGGTCGACGGCGTCCTCGCGGGTCCCGTGCACGGCGGCGAGCCGTTTGATCGCGGTGACCTCGTACGGGGCGTAGTGGTAGACGTGCGAACCGGGATGCTCGGAGAGCCTTTCGGTGGCGAAGTCGACGAACTCCTCGAAGGCCCGCTTCTCCTGTGCCCGGTTGTGCGCCCAGAACGGCGTGAACGTCGTGCCGACTTCGGCGGTCACCGCGCCGAAGAGGTATTCGAGCCCTTCACCCGCCAGGGCGTAGGGATCGCCCTCCATGTCGAAGAAGACGTCGCCGGGCGCGGGCGGCGGCAGTTCCGCCAGCGCGTCCGGATCGATGATCTCGTAGGCGATCTCGCCGGTGGCGTCCTGGCGGACCTGGATCGCGGCCTGGGCGCGCAGGGTGGTGAACGACGTCGCCGAGATGTCGCGCGGCCGGTCTTCCGGCGCGGCGTTCGCGAGCGCGTCGATGGTGCCGAGGCCGGCGGCGACGAGTTTGCGCCGCTGGTCGCCGCGCATGCCCGCCACCAGCGAGAGATCGCGGTCTGCCTCACGGGCGCTCGCGCAGTGCGCGGCGTAGGAACAGCCGCCGCAGGCCGGCCGTTCGTCGGCCCACAGCGGGACCGGCAGGGTGGGCGGCCGGTTCCGCAGCCGGGCGCGGAGCCGGTCCACCAGCGGCAGGAAGTCGTCGACGCGGAACGAGCGGGTGCTGTGGTCGCCGAGCAGCAGGTGCATTCGCGGACCGGTGGGCCAGCCCGCCCGGCGCAGCGCGTCGGCGTACGCGGTCAGCTGGACCACGGCCGCGGGCTTCGCGTGCCTCGCCAGCTTCGTGTCGTATACCTCGTAGCGGCCTTCGTCGTCCCGCATCAGGAAGTCGGCCCGGCCGGAGAACTCGCCGTCGTGGAAGACCGCCTGGTAGATCACCGGCGCGCCGGCCCGCAACGCCTCCTCGGTGGCCTTCGCGGCGACGACCGGGTCGCGTTCGTCGATCTCGACGACGACGCTGCGCTCGCCGCGCAGCTTGTCCAGCGTCGCGGCCTCGTGCGCGCGTCCGTGCGTGACCGCCAGCTGATCCGGCCCGGAGCCCGGCCGTGGCGCCCCCGGGAGACCGGCGGCCAGTGCCTGCTTGAGGACGCTGCGGTGCTCGCATTCGAGCAGGTCGGCGAGATCGGACGGGGTGTACATCGCCCGGGAGTCTGACATGGACTCCCGCCCGGGCGGCCCCGGCGCGCCGGAGTCAGCCGGAGGTGTGGTCGAACTTCAGGTGTGAGGTGATCCGGTAGCGGTCGCCCCGGTAGATCGAGCGGGTGTACTCGATCACGCGGCCGCCCGCGTCGCGGGTGGTGCGCTCGAACAGCAGCGCCGGGGAGTGCTGCGGGACGCCGAGCAGGCCGGATTCGTCGGCGTCGGTGACGGTGGGTTCGGTGATCTGCACGGCTGTCGCGGGGACGACCTCGTAGCGCGTGCGGAGCAGTTCGTAGAACGAGCCGGACTCGAAGTCGGCGCGCGTGATGTCCGGCACCAGATCCCGGGGGACCAGGATGCGCTCGATCGCCATCGGCGCCTCGTCGACGACGCGGACGCGGGTGACGGCCACCAGCGGGCGGCCGGGGGAGACCTCCAGCCGTTTGCCGAGCCGGGCCCCCGCCGGCGTGGTGGCGAAGTCGACCACCCGGCTGGTCCACTCGCCCTCGGCGGGCGGGGCGAACTGGTCGCCGCCAGTGGCGGGTAGGAGGTCCTGGGAGATCTTGCGCGGCGCGGTGAACGTGCCCCGGCCGTGTTCGCGGACGAGCAGCCCGTCCCGCGCGAGTTCGTCGATCGCCGCGCGCAGGGTGGGGCGCGAGACACCGATCTCCATGCTCAACGCCCGCTCCGAAGGCAGGACCTCGCCCGGCTGGCGTCGCTCGATGAGCTTGCGCAGCCGTTCCTTGACCTCTGTCCGCCGCATGACCACAGCTTAGCCAGTGGTCGCCGAAAATTGGCTGGTGGACAACTTGTCTAGACCTATTGACTTTACCACTTTCGGCGGCGACCTTGGTAAAAACTGACCAGTGGTAAAGGAGACAGCGATGCGAAGGTCCCGTCTCATCACCTTGGCCGTCACCACCCTGTCGGTCGCCGCGCTCGGCCTGGCACCGGGCACCGCGAGCGGGGCGGCCGCCTGCGGTGCGCTGTTCGACGACTTCCACTACGCCTCGCACACCGACGGCCTGCTCGCGCAGCACGGCTGGCAGGTGCGCTCCAGTGGCGGCGGGCCCGGCGTCGCCGGAGCGCGATGGGCGCCGGAAGGCATCACCTTCCCGACGTCCGACGGGGACAAGGTGCTGCAGCTGGCTTCCGTCACCGACGGGACGACCGCGGGGACAACGCAGACCGAGATCACGCAGCCCGGCAGGCGGTTCTTCGAGGGGACCTACGCGGCGCGGATCCGGTTTTCCGACGCGCCGTCGTCCGGCCCCGACGGTGACCGGATCAACCAGACGTTCTTCACGATCAGCCCGCTCCGCTACGACAACGACCCGATCTACAGCGAACTGGACTTCTCGGAGTACCTGCCGAACGGCGGATGGGGCGAGGCGGGACCGGTCAACTTCCAGACCAGCTGGCACACCTACACACCCGACCCCTGGTACGCCGAGAACAAGAGCGACAGTCAGCGCCGCAGCATCGACGGCTGGCACTCCGTAGCCGCGACCGTGTCCGACGGCCATGTGCGGTACTACATCGACGGCGCGCTGGTGGCCGACCACGACCGCGGCGGCCCGTTCGACGTGTATCCGAGGCAGGACATGTCCCTGAACTTCAACCAGTGGTTCATCGACCTCACACAGCACGCCGGTGGCACGAGCACCTACCTGGAGCAGGTGGACTGGGTCTACTTCGCGAAGAACGAAGTCTTGTCGCCTCAGGTGGCCGCCGAGCGGGCCGCGTCGTACCGGGCTTCGGGCGTGCGGTTCACCGACGGCACGGGAGGTTGCTGACCCCGGTCACATCCGTCGTCTCCCACGGGTCGTTAGATGTGACCGGGGTTCTGCGGGAGCGAGGAGTGCGGTGGACGAGCGGGATCGGCTGACGGAACGGTTCGAAGAGCACCGGACGAGGCTGCGGGCGGTGGCGTACCGGATGCTGGGTTCGGCCAGTGAGGCGGAAGACGCCGTCCAGGACACGTGGCTGCGGCTCAACCGGACCGACGCCGCAGAGATCGAGAACCTCGGCGGCTGGCTGACCACGGTGGTGGCGCGGGTGTGCCTGAACGTGCTGCGCTCGCGCGACCACCGGCGGGAAGACCCGCTCGACGACGCCTTCTCCGAGCCCGCCGACTCCTCGGTGGATCCCGCCGCCGATGCGGTGCTCGCCGACTCCGTCGGCCTGGCGATGCTGGTGGTCCTGGAAACGCTGGCGCCCGCCGAACGGCTCGCGTTCGTCCTGCACGACATGTTCGCCGTGCCGTTCGACGAGATCGCCCCGCTGATCGACCGCACCCCGGCCGCCGCCAGGCAGCTCGCGAGCCGCGCCCGGCGCCGCGTACAGGGCCGCTCCACCGCCGCGGAACCGGACCTCGCGCGCCGCCGCCGAGTCGTCGACGCCTACCTGGCCGCGGCCCGCGGCGGAGACTTCGAAGCGCTCCTCGAACTGCTGCACCCCGACGTCGTCCTGCGCGCCGACAAGGCGGCGGGCCCCTCGCGCGCGCCGATCTTCCTGCGGGGTTCCAGTGTGGTGGCGCGTGGTGCGGCGGCCGCTTCGGTGCGGGCGGCGGTCACGCAGCTCGCGCTGGTGAACGGCGGCGTCGGTCTCGTGATGGCCGACGAAGGACGGCCGTCGGTGGTGCTCGCGTTCGCCTTCGCGGACGGGAAGATCACCGAGATCGACGTCATCGCGGACCGGGAACGCCTGCGGGACCTCGACTTGGTGATGGTGGACTCCAGCCTCCGTCCGTGAAGGCCTCTTCCTTGCTGTGGGGGTGAGGCGGTCGTGAGTGGTAAGTGTCGTTAGAACGACACTTACCACTCACGACCACCTCAGCTCAGCCGCTTTGCCGGGACCCTGACTCTGAAAGTAGTGAAGGAGTCCTTCATGGACTCGACGGTCGGCACATGCGGCCCGCCAGCACCAGAAGTCGCAACGGTGGCGTGTGAAGGTCCCCTTCCCTCGGCTCAGCCGAGGAGACTCGGCCTTCACACCTTGCCAAGTACATGACGGCCGCCCTCCACGCCCCCTCGTGAGTGGTAATGACGGTTAGAACCGTCATTACCACTCACGACCCAAGCAACCGACTCACCCGGCGAGGATCTGTTCGCGCAGGATGTCCGCGTGCCCGCAATGCTGCGTCAGCTCCCGCAGGACCTGCAGGTACACCCACCGGAG
The DNA here is from genome assembly GCF_000478275.1 of Amycolatopsis orientalis DSM 40040 = KCTC 9412. Classification (GTDB taxonomy): domain Bacteria; phylum Actinomycetota; class Actinomycetes; order Mycobacteriales; family Pseudonocardiaceae; genus Amycolatopsis; species Amycolatopsis orientalis. The sequence continues at coordinate 26,792 of NZ_ASJB01000001.1, read as the reverse complement.
CGTGCGCGGTCCGGTCCGGTGGCCGGTCGCGACGGTGTCCAGCGGCAGGTCCGCGACCACGGTCCTGGCCGTGGCGCGGGCTTCCCGGTGCGCCGCGGTGATCGAGGCGATGGTGTCGCCGTCGGTGAGCCGGAAGGATTCGTCCGGATTCGCCGCCAGGCCGAGGTCCTGCCGGGGCGTGCCGCCGACGCACTCCTCGAACCACACCCGCTGCATCCACGTGACGTGCTTGAGCAGCCCGAGCAACGTGGTCGCCGACGGGACGAGACGGCGGCGGGCCTGTTCCTCAGTGAGACCGTCGAGGGTTTTTTCGATGGCGTCGCGATGTTCCTCGATGAAGGCGTCGAGTTGTGTGCGTTCGTCTTCCAGCGGCACATCGAACGAACCCATCGAAGTCTCCCGTCTTCCCGCGGTCTCGTGACCGTCCGATCCGGGCCAAGTCAACCAGTACCCGCCTAAGGTGATCGCTGACGCCGCAGTCACTCCCGGGAGGCACGCATGTCGTTGTTGGCCCAGCTGAACGCCGCGATCACCACGGGCACGATCGAGGTCGTCGACCTCACCGCGCCGTTGAGCGAGAACACGCCGATCCTCCAGTTGCCGGAGCCGTTCGCGAACACGATCCCGTTCGGCCTGGAGGAGATCAGCCGGTACGACGAACGCGGACCGCGCTGGTACTGGAACAACATCCACACCGGCGAGCACACCGGCACCCATCTCGACGTCCCCGTGCACTGGGTCTCGGGAAAGGACGGCCACGACGTCTCCCAGGTGCCGCTGCGCACGCTGGTCGCCCCGGCCGTGGTGCTCGACGCCTCGGCTCGCGCGGCCGAAGACCCGGATCACCTGCTGTCCGTCGACGACATCCGTGAGTGGGAGCGCGAGCACGGGCCGCTTCCCGACGGCGGCTGGCTGCTCTATCGCACGGGCTGGGACGCCCGTTCGCACGACCAGGAGGCCTTCCTCAACAACGACGAGAACGGCCCGCATTCCCCGGGCGTCTCGGCGGAATGTGCCCGCTGGCTCGCCGACGAGGCGCCGATCACCGGTTTCGGTGTGGAGACCGTCGGCACGGACGCGGGACAGGCGCCGGCCCTCGAACCGGCCTTCCCCTGCCACGAACTCCTTCTGGGCGCGGGAAAGCACGGCCTGACCCAGTTGCGGAACCTGGCGAGCCTGCCGCCCACCGGATTCCTGTTGATCGTCAGCCCGCTCCCGATCGTCGGCGGCTCCGGCAGCCCGGCCCGCGTCTACGCGCTGGTGGAGCGGGCATGAAGACCGCGGAGCTGGTCGGCCGCACCCTCGCGGAACTCGGGGTGGGAGCGGCGTTCGGGGTCGTGGGCAGCGGCAACTTCGAGGCCACCAACGGTCTGCGGGCGGGCGGGGTGCGGTTCGTCGCCGCTCGTCACGAGGGCGGCGCGGCGAGCATGGCCGACGCGTACGCGCGGATGAGCGGCCGCGTGTCGGTGCTGAGTCTCCACCAGGGCGGTGGGCTGACCAACGCCATCACCGGGATCACCGAGGCCGCCAAGAGCCGGACACCGATGATCGTGCTGACCGGTGACACCGCGGCGTCGGCGGTCCTGTCGAACTTCCGGATCGACCAGGACGCGCTCGGCGCGGCGGTCGGCGCCGTCCCGGAACGCGTCCACAGCGGGCCCACCGCGGTCGCCGACACCGTCCGCGCCTTCCGCACGGCCCTGCAGCAACGCCGGACCGTCCTGCTCAACCTCCCGCTCGACGTCCAGGCCCAGGAGGCGCCGGAAGCGGTCTCGGTGCCGGAAATCCCCGGCCCCGCACGGATCCGGCCCACCGCCGGGGCGGTCGCGAAACTCGCCGACCTCCTCGCCGGGGCACGGCGGCCGGTGTTCGTCGCCGGCCGGGGCGCCCGGGCGAGTGCCGCGCCGCTGCGGGAACTCGCGGAGACCTCCGGTGCGCTGCTGGCGACTTCGGCGGTGGCACACGGCCTCTTCCACGGTGATCCCCGCTCGATCGGGATCTCGGGCGGCTTTTCGTCCCCGGCGGCGGCCGACCTCATCGGAGCCGCCGACCTCGTGATCGGCTGGGGCTGCGCCCTGAACATGTGGACCACCCGGCACGGCAGGCTCCTCGGCCCGGACGCCCGGCTGGTCCAGGTCGACGTGGAGCAGTCCGCGCTGGGCGCGCACCGCCTGATCGACCTCGGCGTCGTCGGCGACGTCACCAGCACCGCCGAAGACGTCCACGCCGAACTGCGCAGGCGTGGCCACCGCATGAGCCGCGAAGCACCGGCGAGCACGAGATGGAACGACGTCCCGTATAACGACCTATCCGGCGACGGCCGGATCGACCCGCGCACGCTCAGCCGCCGTCTCGACGAGATCCTGCCCGCCGAACGCGTGGTCTCGGTCGATTCCGGCAACTTCATGGGCTACCCGAGCGCGTACCTGTCCGTTCCCGACGAGAACGGCTTTTGCTTCACCCAGGCTTTCCAGTGTGTCGGTCTCGGCCTGGGGACGGCGATCGGCACGGCCGTGGCCAGGCCGGACAGGCTACCGGTGCTCGCCGTCGGCGACGGCGGGTTCCATATGTCCCTTTCCGAACTGGAAACCGCTGTCCGGCTGCGGATCCCGCTCTTGGTCATCGTCTACAACGACGCGGCCTACGGCGCCGAGATCCACCATTTCGGCGACGCGGACATGACCACCGTCCGGTTCCCCGACACCGACATCGCGGCGATCGGCCGGGGCTTCGGCTGCGGCGGCGTCACCGTGCGGTCGGCCGAGGACCTCTCCGCCGTCACGGACTGGCTCGGCGGCCCGCGGGCAGCGCCGCTCGTCATCGACGCCAAGATCGCCGACGACGGCGGCTCGTGGTGGCTCGCCGAAGCCTTCCGCCACTAGCCTCGTGAGTGGTAATGACGGTTCTAACCGCCATTACCACTCACGAGGGCCCCTGCGCCTAGACGCCCCAATCCGGCCGCAGCGGCATGCCCGAGTCGCCGTCCGGGCCGACCTTCACCCCGAGTACCTGGTGCAGTTCGATCTCCCGCCGCTCGAAGGCGAGGCGGCACGCGGCCATGTACAGCGCCCAGACCCGGCTCCGGCCGGCGCCAGCTTCGGCGACGGCCGCGTCCCAGTTCTCGTCGAGGTTGGCGCACCAGGCGCCGAGGGTGGTGGCGTAGTGCTCGCGGAGGTTCTCCGAGTGCCGCACCTCCAGCCCGCTGTCGTGCATCGCCGTGGCGATCTCCCCGACGGACTCCAGTTCGCCGTCGGGGAAGACGTACCGGTCGATGAAGCCGCGCGAGCGGTGCGGGACGGTGGTGTCCGGGTTGGTGATGCAGTGGTTCAGCAGCCGGCCGCGGGGCTTCAGTTTCCCGGCGAGGAAACGGAAGTACGACGGCAGGTTCCGCGCGCCGATATGCTCGGTGAGCCCGATCGACGACACCGCGTCGAAACCCGTTTCGGTGACGTCGCGGTAGTCGAGGTGCCGGACCTCGGCCCGGTCCGCGAGTCCCTTGGTCACGATGTCCTTCTGTGCCCACTGCGCCTGTTCGCGGGAAAGGGTGACGCCCAGCGCCTCGACGCCGTAATGCTCGACAGCGTGCTCGACCATCCCGCCCCAGCCGCAGCCGACGTCCAGCAACCGCATCCCCGGTTTGAGGTCGAGTTTCCGGCACACCAGGTCGAATTTGTGCGCCTGCGCCTCTTCCAGCGAGGCGTCGGCGGACGGATACGCGGCGCAGGTGTAGGCCATCGACGGGCCGAGAACCAGTTCGTAGAACCGGTTCGAGACGTCGTAGTGGTTCGAGATCGCGTTGCTGTCCCGTGCCTTGGAATGCCGCAGCCCGTCGAAGACGCGCTTGGCGCGGCTCGGCAGCTCTTCGGCGGGCGGGGCGACCCGGCGCAGGTGCCTGGGGCCGAGTTCGCGCAGCAGCCACAACCGGTCCGCGGTGCTGAGCTGGTCGACCTGCGCCACGAGCGCGCGCAGCGCCGTGTAGAGGTCACCGTCCACATCCAGTGCGCCGGCCACGTAGGCGCGCGCGAGACCGAGGTCTCCCGGCGACGACATCAGATACGTCAACGCCAGGGGCGACCGCACCTGGATCGACACCGGCGCGTCGGCCGGGCCGCTCGTGCTGCCGTCGTAGGCGGTGATGGACACTTCGGTGCTCGGGCCGAGCAACCGCTCGAAGATCTTCCCGACGGTCGTCGTCTCAGCCATGTTCGTCTCTCTTCTTCCCGTTCCGGGTCACCGCCGCCGCACGCATTTCGCGTACAGGTCGAGCAGGCGGCCGTCCGGGTCGTAGGCCGTTTTCAGTTTCCGGTAGGCGTCGCCGTTGTACAGCCGCCAGAACTCGTCTTCGGTATAGAAACTGTCGGAGTACAGCGACTTCCGCCCGCCGAGCCGGGTGACTTCGGCCTCGATCAGCCGATTGTGCGTATCGGGCTCCTCGCCGGGGTCCAGCGGGACCGCGGACCAGAACCCGAAGTTGACGTACAGCGTCTCGGGGTCCAATTCGTACAGTGGGGAGTTCACGCCGCCCGGCCGCTGCTTCAGCGGGCAGATCCACACCGGGCTGATCGGGATCTCGCGGCGGAAGAAGTCCAGGAACTCCGCGGCCCGCGACAGCGGCACCTCGATGTCCTGGACGATGGTCTCCTCCGGCGGGAGACCGCGCAGCTTGAGGATCTTCGCGGCGATCCCGAACCGGCGGTCGAGCGCCACCGCCTTCCAGTAGACCGACGACCGCAGCAGCCGCCTGCCCAGCAGCAGCCGGGGGAGCCGGTGCTGCACGCCGAACGCCCGTGAGCACCAGAACCAGTCCGTGTCCCAGCGCCACAGGTAATCCCGCACGCTCAGATGGTCGGTCTCCCGTTCGCGGATCGACTTGTAGTAGATGTCGAGCCAGGTGTAGTCGCTGGTCGCGGGAGCGGAGGTGGTGAACGTGCCCAGTGTCAGGTACTGCTCGCCCGGCCCGAAGACCGTCCCGTCCACGAAGTCGGCCGCTCCGGTGCGGCAGGCCTCGCCGAGCGCCGCGAAGTACTCCTCGGTGTCGTCGTACCGGACGTGGTCGAGCCGCACGTACGGTTTGACCGGCTCCAGTTCGATCTTCAGCCGCAGCGCGTACCCGAGCGTCCCGTACGAGTTCGGGAAGCCGTGGAACAGGTCGCTGTGCTCGTTGTCCGCCCGCGCGACGACGATCCGGCCGTCGCCGGTGAGCAATTCCATCTCCAGCACCGATTCGTGCACGAGACCGTTGCGGAACGACGACGACTCGATGCCGAGACCGGTGACCGCGCCGCCGAGCGTGATCGTCTTGAGCTGCGGGACGACCAGCGGCATCAGCCCGTGCGGCAGGGTCGCGTCCACCAGCTGCTCGTAGGTGACCATGCCCTCGACGTCGGCGGTACGGGCCAGCGGATCGACGTCGAGGACGTGGGTGAACCCCGAGACGTCCAGCCCCGGTGTGCTGGTCGCCGCCCGTGCCCGGAACAGGTTCGACGTCCGCTTCGCCAGCCGGATCGTCCCGTGGAGGCCGGCCAGTTGGGCCCGGAGCGCGTCCGCGCGTGCCTCGTGTTCGGCGAACCGGACCAGCCGGGCCGTCGCTCGGGGTCCGCCGTCGCCGCTAGCCATCTTTGATCGCCATCAGCTCATCGTGCCCGACGGAACCGCCTCGCGCAGCCCTCAATCTCTACCTCAGCCGGGACAGGGGGACGGCGTCCGCCATGGCCGTGAATCCCTTGTCACCGGGGTGGAGGTGATCACCGGAGTCGTACTCGGGCTTCATGCGCTGCGGATCGGCGGGATCGCGGATCACCGCGTCGAAATCGACGAACCCGTCGAACAGCCTGCTGGTCCGGACGAACCGGTTGACCGCCTGCCGGGTCTCCTCGAGTTCCGGGGTGTACGAACGCCAGCCCTTCCACGGCGTGATCGTCGCGCCGAGCACCCGCAGGCCGCGGTCGTGGGCCCGGGTGGCGATCTGCTTCAGCGCCGAGATGATCTTGGCCGGATCGGCCTGATGCGGCGTCTGCTGGATGTCGTTGATGCCTTCGAACACGATCGCCGTCCGCGCGCCGGACTGGCTCAGCACGTCCCGGTCGAGCCGGGCGAGCGCGTTGACGCCGTAGTTACCACCGTCGAGCAGCAGCCGGTTCCCGCTGATCCCGGCGTTGAGCACACCCATGCGCGCGCTGATCCTGTCGGCGAGCTGGTCGGGCCAGCGCAGATTCGCGCCCCAGGTCGAGTTCGCCCCGTCGGTGATCGAATCGCCGATCGCCACGACGCTGCCCCGCAGGCCGGGGCCCCGGACGTCCACTCCGGATACGTAATGCCAGACCGCGGTCCGTTCCGGGAACGCCGCCGCCGATTCGTCGGCGGCCTTGTCGCCGTCGCGGGTGAAGTACGAGTTCTGCGTGGCCAGCGGGTGGTAGGTGACCGGGCCGGACGGCGTCGGCGTGTACGTGGTCACCAGGAGATCGCCGTCCCTCGGCACGTTCAGCGCCGCGCCGTCGCTGACGATGTCTGCTCCCGGCGGCACGGTGACCTCGCCGTCGCCGCCGAAGGTCAGCGTGCGCATCGTGCCGGGGAGGGCCTGCGGGGTGTCCGGGCCCGCGGCGACCGCGACGGTCACCCGGCCGAACACCACCGGCGCCCGGCCGAACGCGTTGGACAACCGCACGCGGACCTCGTGCCCGCCCGCGCTGGTGTGGACGATGTTGCGGATCGAGAAGTTCGGGTAGCCGTTGTCGGTCCCGGCCACCCCGGCCGCGGGCGACGCCGCCCAGGTGCCCACCCATCCGCTCGTGGCCGCGCTCTCCACCTGGCCCGCCGGAGCCGCCGCGGCTGCTCCCGGTACGACGCCCAGCAGCAGGATCGCCGCCACCAGTAAGCGCTTCCCTGAATGTTCGCTTCGAAAGACGCGGTTCGGTCGCATGTCGTCACGCCTCCACCCAGTCGGCTTCGCCCATCGTCGGTGAATCACCGACCGCCGGTCAATGCGCGGCGCGGGACAGGTTTCTGTCGGTGGGGGCGGTTAGCCTGAACGCCATGAAGCCTGCCGCTCTCGCGAAGCTCTGCCTCGCCCTCCCCGGCGCTCGGGAAGAGTTCCCGTTCGGGGAGGACACCAGCGTGTTCAAGGTCGCGGGCAAGGTGTTCGCGCTCAGCCGGCTCAACGCGGAACCGCTGCGGATCAGCCTCAAATGCGAGCCCGACCTGGCCGTCCGGCTCCGCGCCGAGCATCCGGCGATCATCCCCGGCTACCACCTGAACAAGCGGCACTGGAACACCGTCGAGCTGGACGGTTCGCTGACCGACGACTTCGTCCGCGAAATGATCGAGGACTCCTACGACCTCGTCGTCGCGGGTCTGCCGAAGCGGGAACAGGAGAAGCTGAAGTGGGTCGCGCTGAGCCAAGAGTGACCGAGCCAGCGTGGCCCAGCCAGAGTGACCGAGCCAGAGTGACCGAGCCAAAAGCGCCCCAGCCAAAAGCGCCCCAGCCAGAGTGACCAGCCCGCGTTTCATCCGGATTTCATCGGCCCGTGCTCGCGCGGCCTCCTACCGTGGGCGGAGACGGGTGCCGACCGCCGCACGATGACGCGCCTCCCGCCACTTCCTAGGCTGAGGCGGTGCTGGAGATCTTGCGGGACCGGTTGCGGGCACGGGTGCAGGTGAGCCTCGCCCGTGCCGGACTGACCCTGCCCTGGTGGGTGCCGGTGAGCTCCACCCTGGTGAGCGCGGTGTTCGCGGTGGTCGCCCTGGTCCAGCGAGACGCCTTGTTGCCGCCGACCCCGGTGGCACTGGCCGGGCTGGTCGTGATCGCCAGGCCGCTGATCTGGGCCACCACCGACTGGGTCGTGCCGTGGGTGCGGATGGCCGCGCTGATCGTCGCGGCCGCGGTCCTGCTCATCGAGCCGGTGCTCCCGGACTTCGCGCCGTTGCTGCTGCTGATGGCGGCCACCGAGGCGGGCAGCATCCTGCGGACGCCGCTGGGGATCGCCCTCGTGACCGGCACGGGTGAGCTGGTCCTGGTCGTGGCGGGGATCTGGGGAGGGCTGGTCGGCGGGCCCGTGTACATGGTCGCGGTCCTGCTCGGCCTCTGCGGTGGGCTCGTGGTCCGCTGGTACACCCGGGCGCTGGACGCCGAACGCGGCGCACGCGACGTCTCCCGCGACAAGGCCTTGCTCGCCGAGCGGCAGCGGATCGCGCGGGAGGTGCACGACGTCGTCGGGCATTCGCTCAGCATCACGCTGCTGCACCTGACCGGGGCGCGGCGCGCGCTGCAGCAGGATCGCGACGTCGACGAGGCGATCGAAGCGCTGACCGAAGCCGAGCAGGTGGGCCGCGCCGCGATGGCCGACATCCGCCGCACGGTCGGCCTGCTCGCCGACACACCGTCGGGCAGCTCCCCGCTACCGGGGGTGGAGGACATCGCGACGCTGGTGGAACGCACCAGGGCCGCCGGGCTGGCGGTGCGCTATACACAGGAAGGCGACCTCGATCGGGTAGGCGCCTCGGAAGGATTGGGTCTCTACCGGATCGTGCAGGAATCATTGGTCAACGTCGTCAAGCACGCCCCCGGGGCCACGGCGGAGGTCCGGCTGACCGCCGGCCGGTCGGAAGTGCGGCTCACCGTCAGCAACCCCCTGCCCGCGACCGTCCGGCGTACCTCCGAGGACGGCTCGGGGCTGGCGGGGATGGCCGTCCGCGCGGCCCAGCTCGGCGCCGACCTCAGCGCGGGGCCCAGCGGCAGGCAGTGGATCGTCCAGGTCACCGTGCCGGGGGCCAAGTCGTGACCGCCGCCGAGATCCAGGTGCTGCTGGTCGACGACCAGGAGCTGGTCCGGTCCGGGCTGCGGCGCATCCTGCGGCGTCGCGACGGGTTCGTCATCGCGGGGGAATGCGGCGACGGCTCCGAAGTGCCCGCCGCGCTGGCCGCGCACGAGGTCGACGTCATCGTGATGGACCTGCGGATGAAGAACATCGGCGGGGTGGAGGCGACCAGGCGGCTGCGGCGGTCCGGCGGATGCGCGCCGGTGCTCGCGCTGACCACCTTCGACGACGACAGCCTGCTGGCCGACGCGCTGCGGGCGGGCGCCGCGGGCTACGTCCTGAAGGATTCCCCGGCCGAAGACCTGATCCGCGCCGTGCGCGCGGTCGCCGCGGGCGACGCCTGGCTCGACCCCGGGGTCACCGGCCGCGTGCTCGCGGCCTACCGGCAGGCCGCCGGGAGCGGCAGCGGCGGGCTCTCGCCCGAACTGCTGACACCGAGGGAACAAGACGTGCTCCGGGCCATCGGCCGGGGGCTGACCAACGCGGAGATCGCCGCGGCGCTGGTGATTTCGGAGGTGACCGTGAAAAGCCACATCGGCCGGATCTTCACGAAGCTCCAGTTGCGCGACCGGGCGGCGGCGATCGTCTACGCGTTCGATCACGGGATCGTGGTACCGGGCTAGCCATGGGAAACGAAGGGGGGATCATGAAGGGGGACGGGGTGACCGCGGATTCGCGGCTCCGCTTCGAGGTGCTCGGCCCGTTGCGGGCCTGGCAGGGGGAGACGAGGCTGGATCTCGGCCCGCTCCGGCAGCAGGCCGTGCTGGCCGCGCTGCTGCTGCGCCCGGATGTGACCGTCAGCCATTACGAACTCACCGACGGGCTCTGGGAACGGCCACCGGAGTCGAACGTGCTGTCGGTGTACGTCCGGCGGCTGCGGCAGTGCCTGGACACCTCCGGGCAGCGGCCGCGGGATTCGGTGATCGTGTCCGACCGCGGTGGCTACCGGTTCGCCGGCGGCGGGGTGTGGCTGGACGTCGTGCGGCTGGAGGAGATCGCCGTCGTCGCGGCCGCCGCCGAGGAGGCGGGCGACCTCATCGCCGCGGTGGACGCCTTCGCCGACGCGCTCCGGCTGTTCCACGGCGAGCCGTTGACGGGGCTGCCCGGCGCGTTCGTGCAGGGCGAGCGGCGGCGTCTGGAGGAGCGCAAACTCCTGCTACTGCGCCGGAAACTGGGCGTACAGCTGAAACTCGGCCGGTTCGACGAGGTGATCGGTGAGCTGTCGGCGCTCGTGTCCGCCGACCCGCCGAGCGAGCCACTGGCCGCGCTGCTGATGCGCGCCCTCTATGGCGGCGGGCGTCAGGCGGAGGCGCTGGAGGTGTTCACCGACGTCCGGGACAGGCTGATCGACCAGCTCGGCGTCGAACCGGGCGAGGAACTGCGGAAGGTGCAGGAAGCGGTGCTGCGCGGCGACGAAACGCTGCTCGGCGTCGCCCCGCGCCGGGAGACGCCGCGCCGGATCCGCAACGAACTCCCCGCCGCCAACGGCGAACTCGTCGGACGGGACCGGGAACTCGCGCTGCTCGTCGGGGAAGGCGATCCGGGGACGGTCTCGGTCGACGCCGTCGACGGTGTCCCCGGCGCGGGCAAGACCACGCTCGCGGTATGCGCGGCGCACCGGCTGCGCGAGTCCTATCCGGACGGTGCGCTGTTCGTGGACCTGCACGGCTACACCGAAGGCCGGGAGCCGGTGACGCCGGAACGCGCCCTGCGGCGGCTGTTGCGCGCGGTCGGCGTCGAGGACGGCGCCATGCCGGACGATCTCGACGAGCTGGCCGCCTCGTGGCGGGCGGCGACCGCGCAGTTGCGGTTGCTGCTGGTACTCGACAACGCCGAGTCCGCCGGGCAGGTGCGGCCCCTGCTCCCCGGCGGGCCGGGCAGCCGCGTGCTGGTGACGAGCAGACGGCGACTGTCCGGTTTGGACGCCGACCGCCGGATCTCCCTTGGCGCGCTGGGACTCGACGCCGCGGAACGGCTGCTGGGCAGGATCGTGGGGACCCCGAGGGCGGAGGGCGAACGGTTCGCCGTGCGCGCGCTCGCCGGGCTGTGCGGGCGGCTGCCGCTCGCGCTGCGGATCGCGGGTGCCCGGCTGCAGAACCGTCCGATGTGGACGTTCAAGGATCTGGTGGACCGGATGTCGGACGACGAGCGGAGGCTCGGCGAGCTGACCGCCGAGGACCGCAGTGTCGAGGTCGCGCTGCGCCTTTCCTACGAGCAGCTGCGGCCCGCCGAGCAGCGGGCGTTCAGCGCGATCGGCCTGTCGCCGACGCCCGAGTTCGACCGGCTTTCGGTGGCCGCCCTGCTGGACTGTTCGGCCGCCGAGGCCGAGCGTCATCTGGAAAGCCTTGTCGACGCGAGTCTCGTGCAGGAACCGGCCAGTGGCCGTTACCGGCTGCACGATCTGGTGGCCGTCTACGCCCGGCGCCTCGCCGACGGCCTGCCCGGCGACGTCGTCGATGCCGCGCGGAAGCGGGTCTACGGCCTGTACCTCGGCGCCGCTCGCCGGGCGAGTGAATGGGGGGTCGCGCGGTTCCCGGTGGAATCGGGCGGACCGTTCACCGGGCAGCGTGACGCTTCCGCCTGGCTGGACGCCGTCGGCGACCTGCCCGAAGTGGTCACCCAAGCGGCGGAGGCCGGGCTGGAGGGCCTGGCGTGCTCGATCGCCGAAGGGCTGGTCGACTACCTCGCGCGTCAGCAGCGGTACCACGAATCCCGGACCGCGCTGCAGATCGCGCTGCCCTTGGCCGAACAGGCCGAAGACGGGCGACTGGTCTCGTCACTGCGGTTCTGTCTCGGCTACGCCTACGGCATGCAGGGCCAGCTGGAGCGGGCTCGCGCCTGGTTCGACGACGCGCTGCGGGCGGGCCGGGACTCCGGCGACCGCGGGGCCGAAGCACGGGCGCTGGGCGGGCTCACCATGGTGGACCTGATCGCCGGGCGGCACGACCTCGCGCTCTCCGGGATGCGGGAGGTGATGACCATGGCCGACGAGGTCGGGGACGGCTGGCTCGCCGAACGGGCGCTGTCCGCGCTCGGGTTTCTCGCCTACCTGCGGGGAGAGCACGAAGAAGCGCTGGTCCACCTGGGCCGGGCCCGCGAGCTGAGCGAGGAGATCGGCAGTCCGGGGATGCTGGCGCGGGTGCTGTGCCACAGCGGCACCGTCCGCCTCGAACTCGGCAAGTTCGCGGAGGCCGCGCTGGATCTCCGGCGTTCCGTCCAGATCGCGGAGGAGACGACCGACGGACTGCTCATCGCCTCCGGTCTGGCCCGGCTGGGCGCGGCGGAGCTGGAACTCGGGAACCTCGATGAGGCGTTCGAACTCCAGCGGCGGGCGCTGACCGCGGTCACCGAGGAGACCGTCGTCGGGATGGAGTCCGAGATCCGCAACCGGCTCGGCCGCACCCATCTCGCCGCGGGCGACCCGGTCGCGGCCAGGGAGCATTTCGAATGGGTGCTCACCTCCCTCGGACCCGACGGCGATTCCCTCCAGCGCGCCCTCGCGCTGGAAGGCCTGGACCTCACCAGACGGTCGGCGCACCTGCGTTGACGATCGTGAAGCGGTGTCCCTCCATGTCCTTCCGCCAGCGCGCGAAGGAGGCGTCACCGGCGTCGGTCACATGTACCCCGGAGCGGACTTCGTGGACGACGCAGGCCAGGTCCGCGCCGTCGCACAGCACCAGTTCCCGCGGTGCCCCGCGTTTCCGGAGGACGGACGAGCACAGGGCGCCGCGCCTGCTGACGACGCCGTCGTCGAGACAGCGACGAAGGTCGTCGACGGCATGGGCGGCGGTCTCGAACAGCGTCCACCGGTACCTAGGCGACGGGCGGCCGGCGGCCCACGGGGTGAAGAACGCCGCCCAGCTCCAGCCCGGTCCGATGACCCCCTCCCGTTCCCCGGGACTCGGCCGGTCGTCCCGGGGCAGCACCATGGTGTAAGGGGTCCGGCTCGCCGGGCTCATGCACGTCTCCTCGTGGACCTCCGGTCCGCCGGTGCGGATCCGTGCCCGGAACCGTAGAGCGGAGCCATGAAATCCCGATGAAACGCCGGCGCTCCTACGGTTCTGTCAGATCTGCGGCACCGCGGTGATACGCCGTCCGTTCAGCGGCTGGGGCGAGCGGGCGTTGCCGTCACCGAACAGGCCCTGGAACCGCGCGATCGTCGCCGGGGACACGGTCCGTTCGGCCATCAGGAACCATTGCACGCCTTCGGTGAACGGGGCCGTGGTCAGCGAGCCGTTGTACCGGAGCGTGCCGCGGTCGCGGGGCAGGAGCGTGTTCAGGTCGAAGTCCGCCAGCGCCACCGTCCCGCCGCATTCCGGCGCGAGCTCCGCCAGGACACGATCCACCGGCGACGCGGCGCCCGCGCGCAGGGGCACGCCGATCACCAGCAGTTTCCCGGCGGCGCTGCGGTGCACGAAATGCATTTCCAGCGGATCGGCACGGCCGGCGAAGCGGTGTTCGGACGGGGTGTGGAAATGGAACTGTTCGAGTTCGTAGCGGACCCCGGCGAGCGTGACGTGCCCGGTGCCGGGCCGTACTACGGCCTCTTCGGTTTCTTCGTGATTTCTCGTACCGCACCCGTTGGAGTCCGCCGTGTCCTTCCGGATGTATTCGAGATCCAGATCGGAATGGCCGTAGGAGACCTCCAGCCTCGGCAGAGTGGGATCGAACCGGATCGCGCCGGGGGAGATGTCGACCGGGCTCTGCGACGGCTGCCGCGACTGGGCGGTGGTGCCGCCCGCTGTGAGCAGGAAACCGGCGAGGGTAAGGGGAACGACGAATGCGGCAAGGCGACTGCGCGTCACGCTCTGAACCTTTCAAGGACCCGGATGAACTGTGATCATCCGGACAAGTCGGCCTCACCCAATGGGGGTGCGGCGCGAGAAGAACACATCTTTTGCCTCTGCCGGGAAACGCGCAAGTCCCCTGAGCAGGGCAATTTCCGGCACATTTCCCTCGTTCCGTACGAAACGGAGTGTGATTCGTGCCGTGTTTCCGCGAAAGGCTTACGGTGCGCATCCGGGGCGACACCCGTAGTATCCGGCCGTGGTGATCTTGTCTGTCCTCGTCAGTCTGGTGGCGCTCTTTCCCGCCGTGGACCCCGTCTCGCGAACCGGCGCCTGTGAAGGGCCGGAAGGGGTCACGGTCGCCGTCGATCTTCAGGGAGTGGGCCGGTCCGAGGTTCTCGTGCGCTGTGTGTCCGGCGCACCCGGCGACGCGCGGACAGCACTCGAGCGCTCCGGGCTGGACGTGTACTTCGGGAGCGGAACGGGACCATACGGGGATTCCCGCTACGTCTGCCGGGTCGAAGGCCTGCCGGCCGGTGACGCCTGTGCCGGCCATCGGGACGGCGCGCCGTTCTGGAAGGTGTGGCGGACCGGCGTGGATCCCGTCGCCTGGCGGGAATCCGCGACTCAGGACGGACCAGGGGCGGTGCCCGTCTGCGCGGGCGGCCTCGTCGGCTTCGGCCACGGCCCCAAGACCTCGCAGATGACCGTGACTCCCGAACAGGTCGTGACCACGCCCGGCTGGCTCCCGCCCGGTTGCTGAACGGGGCCGGTGGGCTCGTGAGTGGTAATGACGGTTAGAACCGTCATTACCACTCACGAGCGGTGAAGGTGGCCTGCGCGAGTGCCGGCGGGTATCGCGGCCCGCTGACCTGCTGTCATGTCCGCCACGGCGGCCGCCGGTTGATCACCGGGAGTTCTGGGTAACTCGATCGTGCGACTTCAGCAAAGAGGCCGTGCGACGGGAAGGGTGTCTCCATGATCAGCATCGCGGAGCATCCGGTTCCGGGAACCTGGGTGCTGGATCTGCGGGCCACGACGCCGCGGGCGTTGCCGGACATGCGTGCCTGGGTGGTCAGATGCCTTCCCGACCTCGGTGAAGGCCACCTCGACGACGTTCTGCTCGCGGCCACGGAACTTCTCGCCAACGCCTATGTGCACGGGGGTGGCGCGCGCCACATCCAGCTGTGGCGCGGCGTGTCGCCGTGCGCGATCCGCATCGAGGTCGCGGATGTCAGCGTCGAACAGCCTCGGGCGCGCCCCTCGCAGTTCGAGGATCCGCGCGGACGCGGTCTGCTCGTGGTCGACGGCGTGGCGGTCCAATGGGGCGTACGGCGTGAGTCGGTGCGCGGCGGGAAGCTCGTCTGGGCGCATATCCGCTGCGACGGCGGCTGTCCGGAAGCGCTTCCACGCGTGCGCGGGAAGAACTCCCGGAGCTGACCACGATTCAGCCGGTGCGGCGCGCGGTGTACAGGCCCGCCGCGGAGATCGCGGCGAAACCGAACAGCAGCAGGCGCGCCGACGTGACCACCGACGGTCCGCCGAGGTTGACCAGGAGTCCGGCGATCGTCGCGCCGAACGCCGTCGACATCGTCAGCACCGTGGCGATCGCACCGGCGGCCTTCCCGGCCTCGTCGTCCGGAGCGGAGGTCATCGCCGCCACGGACAGATGCGGCATCGCGATGCCGATGCCCGAGCCGCCGACCAAGAGCACCGGCAACCACGCGAGGACGAGGGGCAGGGGCGGCTGCCCGGTCTGCATCAGACCCAAGAGCGCGAAGGCGGCGGCCAGGCAGGCCGGTCCGGCGAGCAGGAGCCGCCGGACCGTAGTCGCCCGGTGGGCCGACGCGCTGACGAGCTGACTCGCCGACCAGCCCAAGGAAAGCGCGGCGGCGAAGAAGCCGGCCGCCGCAGGCGGGAGTCCGCCCAGCTGCTGGCCGAACAGCGGCAGGAAGGTCTCCACGGCGACGCCCGACGCCAGGACCATGATGCTCAGGTAGATCCAGCGCAGCTTGGAACCGGCCCGGTACACCGATCGGGGCAGCACACTCGACGTGCCCCGGTTCTCCGCCACCAGGAACGCGGCCACGAGTGCGAGACCCAGTGCGAGAAGGGCCGCCATCGCGACCCCGTTGGTGAGAATCCCGGCCACCCCCACCGCGCCGGCCGCCGCGACGACCAAGGCCAGTGACGCGACCGGAACCGGCGCACCC
The DNA here is from genome assembly GCF_000478275.1 of Amycolatopsis orientalis DSM 40040 = KCTC 9412. Taxonomy (GTDB): domain Bacteria; phylum Actinomycetota; class Actinomycetes; order Mycobacteriales; family Pseudonocardiaceae; genus Amycolatopsis; species Amycolatopsis orientalis. The sequence continues at coordinate 10,979 of NZ_ASJB01000001.1, read as the reverse complement.
TGAGCCGTGCGCTCACCGCGAGACAGCGCACGCCGCACGAAGACCGCGAGTACGACCGCCGCTCCGGCCAGTACCGCGAAAGCCATCCGCCACGATCCGAACTGTGCCGAGAACCCGCCGAGCGCCGGGCCCGCGAAGTTGCCGACGCCGAACATGGCGGAGATCAACGCACTGCCACGGCTCCAAAGCCGCCTCGGCAACGCCGAATGGATCAGGGCGAAACCCAGTCCTGTCAGCAGCCCGGCGCCGAACCCCTGTACGCCGCGGCCCAGCAGGAGTATCGGCATCGAAGGGCTGACAGCACACAGCACCGAGCCCACGGCGAAGACGCCGAAGCCGATCAAGTAGGAGCCCGCACCCCCGTACCGCGAAAGGGAGCGGCCGACGAGCATCGTCGCGACGACCTGGGAGATCAGGAACGCCGTCATGGTCCAGGCGTACAACGGCCGCCCGCCGATCTCCTGGACCGCTGTCGGCAGCAGGCTCGCCGCCACGTAGATGGTGATCGCGCCGATGAGCACGCCACCCGCCAAGACCACCGCGGTGCTCATATGGTGCTTCAGTTCCCGCCATGATCCGACGTCTTGCCCGATGCTCACGCGCTTCTCCTCGCTGTCGAGTGGATTGCGCTTGCATCATGTCGGCGTGGGAGGCCTCGGTAATCGGACAAAATGGACGTGAAACACGTCACATTTTCGTGCGTCCCCGGATGGCGGCGCGGGCGGCCTCCACCGACTTCCGGACGACGACTTCCGTGGAATAGCCCTGTTTCGTGAAGACGCCGTCGAGGTGGAACGTGCCGTACCCGTGCGCCTGGGTGAACAGCTGCTCCATCAGTTCGAGCCCGTCCTGCGGCCGGTCGGTGACGGTGAGGCAGAGCATGAGGAACTGGTCGGTCAGGCGGCGGGTCTGCTCGTGCAGGGCCGCGTGCTCCGGTCCTTGAAGGCCGTCGGCGTAGATGATGTTCATCCCGGCGCGGCGCTCGATCAGGTACGCGGTGTAGGCGCCCGCGGCCGCGGCGAGCGCGGCGACGGGATCGGATTCGGCCTCGATGGCGTCGTGCACCCGGTCGGCCAGCTGGCAGGCCACCGTGGCGGCGATGGCGGCCATCAGGCTTTCCTTGTCCGCGAAGTGCCGGTACGGCGCGCCCGGGCTCACCTTCGCGCGGCGGGCGACCTCGGCGACCGAAAAGCCCGCGAGCCCCTGCTCGGCGATCAGGTCGAGCGAGACCCGCACGAGTTCCGCGCGGAGGTCGCCGTGGTGGTACTTGCCGCCCATGTCGTGGATCACACCCCAGGTCGTGGAATATGTAAGAGCCCTCTTACGTCGTTGTAAGTGACCTCTTACATGGTCTCACTGTTTCTCGGAGGGTTTCATGAGCACGACCACGCACGCCATCGCCGCGCCGTCCCCGGGCGCCCCGCTGTCGCCGACCACGATCGAACGTCGCGACCTGCGCCCGGACGACGTGCTGATCGACATCGCGTACGCGGGTATCTGCCACAGCGACATCCACCAGGTCAAGGAGGACTGGGGGACCGCGATCTTCCCGATGGTGCCGGGGCACGAGATCGCCGGCGTCGTCGCCGCGGTCGGGTCCGCGGTGACGAAGTACCAGGTCGGGGACCGCGTCGGGGTCGGCTGCATGGTCGACTCCTGTGGTGAATGCGAGTACTGCGTCGCGGGTACCGAGCAGTTCTGCGTCAAGGGCAACGTCCAGACCTACAACGCCGTCGGCTTCGACGGCGAGAACACCTACGGCGGTTACAGCCGCCAGGTCGTGGTGAAGGACGCGTTCGTCTGCCGGATCCCGGAGGGCATCGGCCTCGACGTCGCCGCGCCGCTGCTGTGCGCGGGCATCACCACCTATTCCCCGCTGAACCGGTGGGGCGCCGGTCCCGGCAAGAAGGTCGCCGTGGTCGGCCTCGGCGGGCTCGGCCACCTCGCGGTCAAGATCGCGGTCGCCATGGGCGCCGAGGTCACCGTGCTCAGCCAGAGCCTGAAGAAGCAGGAAGACGGTCTCAAGCTGGGCGCGAAGGACTACTTCGCGACCGGTGACCCGTCGACGTTCCAGACCCTGCGTGGCCGCTTCGACCTGATCCTCAACACCGTTTCGGCGACCTTGCCGGTCGACTCCTACCTCGGCATGCTGCGGGTCGGCGGCGCGATGGTGAACGTCGGCGCGCCCGGCGAACCGCTGTCCTACAACGCTTTCTCGCTGCTCGGCGGGAACAGGGTGCTGGCCGGGTCGATGATCGGCGGTATCGCCGAGACCCAGGAGATGCTCGACTTCTGCGCCGAGCACGGGATCGGCGCGGAGATCGAGACGATCTCGGCCGACCAGGTGAACGTGGCCTACGAGCGGGTCGAGAACAGCGACGTCCGCTACCGGTTCGTCATCGACACGGCGACCATCGGCGCGTGACCCCGTTGCGGCGGCCGGTCTTCCCTGGGGAGACCGGCCGCCGTTTCACATCAGCAGCAGCGGCAGGGTGTTGACCGCGGTATGCGCGGCGACCTGTGCCCACAGGTTGCGGTAGCGGGACCAGAGGTAGCCGGCGAACAGGCCGAAGAACCCTTGGAAGGCCACGATCGTGCCCAGGGTCAGTGGAAGTCCGGCCCAGGGTGAGGCACCCTGGCCGTGGGTCGGCAGATGCAGCCAGGCGAACAGCAGCGACGCCAGCAGGATTCCGGGCCATCGGCCGAAAAGCGCCTCCAGCCGGGTCTGCAGCATGCCGCGGAAGAAGACCTCCTCGAGCACGTTCGCGGTGAAGAAGGTCAGCGTCGCGCCCACCGCGAGGTACACCGGGTCGGGATAGTCCTCGCTGGTGGGAAGCGGCGGGGCGAGCGGGCCCAGCACGTACAGCCAGCCGAACACGAGTACCGCCGGAATCGGTGCCAGCCAACGCCAGGTCTCCCGTGGCCACCAGCCCGGCCGCAGCCGGAAAGGATCGGCTCCGCCCGCGGGCCGCAGGGCGCGCAGGAGAATCAGCGGCAGGACCAGGAACACGATCGGCTTGGCGAGCGCCCAGACATCGCGGACCGCCGCCTGCTGCCCCGTGGCCGCCACCAGGAACAACGCGAGAGGCCACAGGAAAGCGACGAGCGCCAAGGCGGCCGCCTGTCTGCCCAGTACCCGCCGATCGGGCGCTTCGGGAAGCGTTCCGGGTACGCGGAGCGGGATCACGCGGATCAGCAGGAGCCCCGCCAGCGCGGGAAGGAAAGCGCCCACCAGGGAAAGTTCCGTGTCCGAGTCCGCGGACGGCTTGCCCGAGGCATGTCCGGTCGCCAGCAGCAGGGCGGGGGCGACGACGAACACCGCCAGCCCGCCGATGAGGACCCTTCGGTCGGCACCCGGCCGGGTGCGGGTTTTTTCCGTCACGGGGAAAAGGATCTTCGAAGGGGGCGCGTATCCGCGTCATCACTTCGTAGGACCAAGGGGTCCTTGTGAAGCCACGCTAACGAGGGATTTCAGAAACTCGCGATGGACCGCACAGCACGCACAGGTCAGACTTCGCGCCATGAAGGCATTGGTCAAAGCCGACCGAGCACCCGGGCTGGAACTCACCGACGTGCCGGACCCCGCCGTCGGCCCGGGGGAAGTCGCCGTCCGCGTACTGCGCGCCGGGATCTGCGGCACCGATCTGCACATCGACTCGTGGGACGACTGGGCGGCGCGCACCATCGCCGCGCCGCTGGTCATCGGGCACGAGTTCGTCGGCGAGGTGGTCGAGATCGGCCGGTCGGTGACGACGGTCAAGGTGGGTGACCTGGTCAGCGGCGAGGGGCATCTGGTCTGCGGAAGCTGCCGCAACTGCAAGGCCGGGCGGCGGCACCTGTGCGCCCGGACCAAGGGGCTCGGCGTGCACACCGACGGTGCCTTCGCGCAGTACGCCGTGCTGCCCGAACAGAACGCCTGGGTACACCGCAACGAGGTCGACCTCGACATCGCCGCGATCTTCGACCCGCTGGGCAACGCCGTGCACACCGCGCTGTCCTTCCCCGTCATCGGCGAGGACGTGCTGGTCACCGGCGCCGGCCCGATCGGCATCATGGCCGCCGCGATCGCGCGCCACGCCGGCGCGCGCAACGTCGTCGTCACCGACGTCAGCGAGCACCGCCTGGAACTGGCCCGCAAGGTCGGCGTCGACCTCGCGCTGGACGTCTCGTCGGCGACCATCGCCGACGCGCAGGAACGGCTCGGCATGGCCGAGGGTTTCGACGTCGGCATGGAGATGAGCGGACGGCCCGAGGCGCTGCGCGACATGATCGCCAACATGTCGCACGGCGGCCGCGTCGCGCTGCTCGGCCTGCCCGCCTCCGACGTCTCGGTGGACATCGCCGCCGTCGTGCTGAAGATGATCCAGATCAAGGGGATCTACGGCCGCGAAATGTTCGAGACCTGGTACTCGATGTCGGTGCTGCTGCAGGCCGGATTGGACATCTCGCCGGTGATCACCCACCGGTTCGGCTACACCGAACACGAGAAGGCGTTCGCGACGGCCAGGGAAGGCCGTTGCGGCAAGGTCATTCTGGATTGGACGGAGAACTGATGTACGGCGCGATGCGCGACGACCTCAAGGCCGGACTCGCCGAGATCCGGGAAGCCGGGCTGTACAAGGGCGAGCGGGTGATCCAGGGGCCGCAACGGGCTTCGGTCCGTGTCGGCGACGGCGATGTCCTCAACTTCTGCGCCAACAACTACCTCGGCCTCGCCGACCACCCCAAGCTGATCAAAGCGGCGCAAGAAGCGCTGGACCGCTGGGGCTTCGGCATGGCGTCGGTGCGGTTCATCTGCGGGACCCAGCAGCCGCACAAGGAACTCGAGGCGAAGCTGTCGGAGTTCCTCGGCACCGAGGACACGATCCTCTACAGCTCCTGTTTCGACGCCAACGCCGGGCTGTTCGAGACGCTGCTGACCGACCAGGACGTCATCATCTCCGACGAGCTGAACCACGCGTCGATCATCGACGGCGTCCGGCTGTGCAAGGCGAAGCGGATGCGCTACCGCAACCGTGACGTCGCCGACCTGGAGCAGCGGCTCAAGGAGGCGTCCGGCGCGCGCTACCGGATGATCGCCACCGACGGGGTGTTCTCGATGGACGGCTACCTCGCGCCGCTCGACGAGATCTGCGCGCTGGCCGAACGTTACGACGCGCTGGTGATGGTGGACGACTCGCACGCCGTCGGCTTCACCGGCCCGACCGGTCGCGGCACGCCCGAGTTGTTCGGGGTGCGGGACAAGGTCGACGTCGTGACCGGCACCCTCGGCAAGGCGCTGGGCGGGGCGAGCGGCGGCTACACCTCGGGTCGCGCGGAGATCGTCGAGATGCTGCGGCAGCGTTCCCGGCCGTACCTGTTCTCGAACTCGCTCGCGCCGTCGATCACCGCCGCCGCGCTCGCCACGCTGGAACTGCTGGACTCCTCGAGCGAGCTGCTGAGCCGCCTGCGTGCCAACACCGCACTGTTCCGGCGCCGGATGACCGAAGCCGGTTTCGACCTGCTTCCCGGTGAGCACCCCATCATCCCGGTGATGATCGGCGACGCCGCGAAGGCCGGCAAGATGGCGGATCTGCTGCTCGACCAGGGCATCTACGTGATCGGTTTCTCGTACCCGGTGGTGCCGCACGGCAAGGCCCGGATCCGGACGCAGATGTCGGCGGCGCATTCGACCGACGACGTCGACCGTGCGGTCGACGCGTTCGTGACGGCAAGGTCCATGATGGACGAATGATCGATCCGCGACGGCTGCGGGTACTGCGCGCCCTCGCCGACCACGGCACCGTGACGGCGGCGGGCCAGGCGCTGCACCTGACGCCGTCCGCGGTCTCCCAGCAGCTGGCCGCCCTCGAAGCCGAGTGCGGCCAGCAGCTGTTGCGGCGGTGGGGCAGGCGGGTTTCGCTGACCCCCGCCGGGGAACTGATGGTGGTGCACGCCAACGCCGTCGCCGCCGAACTGGAACGGGCGCGGGCCACCCTGGCCGCGCTCGACTCCGGGGTACAGGGCCTGGTGCGGCTGGCGAGTTTCGCCTCCGCGATCACGATGGTCGTCGCGCCGGCGATCGCCGCGCTGCGCGCCGGTTCGCCCGGGGTCTCGATGCAGGTGCAGGACGTCGAGGGGCACGCGAGCATCCCGCTGCTGCTCGACGGCGAGGTCGATCTGGCGATCACCGAGGAGTACCGGCTTTCGCCACGGACGGATGAAAGCAGGCTCACCCGGTTCCCGCTGTACGTGGAGCCGTTCGACGTCGTGCTGCCCACCGCACACCGGCTGGCCGGATCGTCCGAAGTGGACATCGACGACCTCGCCGACGACGACTGGATCGCCCCGAAACCCGGTAATCCCTGTCGCGACGTGCTGATGATCGCCTGCGCGACTCCGGAGATCCGGCACGTTTCGGACGATTTCAACGCGATCACCACTCTCGTCGCCGCGGGCGAAGGGGTGGCTTTGGTGCCGCGTAACGCTTTCACCGCCGTGCCCGGGGCGCTCGCCGTCCCGTTGTGCGGTGAGCCGCCGCTGCGCCGCGTGTTCGCCGCTGTCCGGCGGGGGAGCGCGGACCACCCGCTGCTCAAGACCGTGATCTCGGCGCTGCTGGACGCGGCGCCGGGGCATGCGAATGCGGACCGGGGGAGTCGACCTTAGGATCAGGGCACTAGCCGCCGAAAGAAAGACAGGGCGCGGATGCTCCAGATCGATGGCCTCACCTGGACCTTGACGATCGGACTGGTGCTCGCGCTGCTGGCGCTCGACCTCATCCTCGCGGCCGTGCGGCCGCACAAGGTCGGCTTCGGCGAGGCGGTGGCCTGGTCGGTCGGCTACATCCTGGTCGCGGTGGCGTTCGGCGTCTGGCTGACGCTGGCTCACGGCGGCGACTTCGGGCAGCAGTACTTCGCGGGCTACATCGTGGAGAAGAGCCTGTCGGTCGACAATCTCTTCGTCTTCGTGATCATCATGAGCACCTTCGCGGTGCCCGAGGAACACCAGCACAAGGTGCTCACCTTCGGCATCGTCGTCGCGCTGATCATGCGCGCGGTCTTCATCGCGCTCGGCGCCACACTGCTTTCGTTGTTCTCCTTCATGTTCCTGTTGTTCGGGCTGCTGCTGATCTACACCGGGATCCAGCTGTTCCGGCATCGTGACGAGGATCCGGACGTCGAGAACAACGTGGTGGTGCGGACCGCGCGCCGCCTGCTGCCACTGTCCACCGAATACGACGGCGGCAAGCTGATCACCCGGCTCGACGGGAAACGGGTGGGCACGCCGCTGGTGGTGGTGCTGCTCGCGATCGGCGGGATCGACCTGCTGTTCGCGCTGGACTCGATCCCGGCCGTCTTCGGTGTCACCGACGAGCCGTACCTGGTCTTCGCCGCCAACGCCTTCGCCCTGCTGGGCCTGCGCGCGCTGTACTTCCTCGTGAAGGGTCTGCTCGATCGCCTGGTGTACCTGTCGGCCGGGCTCGCGGTGATCCTCGGGTTCATCGGGGTCAAGCTGATCCTGCACTGGGCCCATGTCGACATCGACTCGAGCGTTCCCGAGATCTCGACGCCGGTCAGCCTCGCGGTGATCATCGGCATTCTCATCGTGGTGACGGTCGCGAGTCTGCTGAAGACCCGCAAAGACCCGTCGGCCAAGGCGCATCCGGGCTCACTGCGCGCCACGCCCGCGCGGTCGGAGTCCGAAAAGGACTAACGCCAGCCCCCCTCGAGCAGGTCGAAGATCTTCTCGACGTCCGTGCGCGGATCCGGCCTGCCCCTGGTGAGCGCCGGGATGTCCAGTACGAACCGTGCGAGCGCGCGGCAGGTGATGTCGTCGGCGTCCACCCCGGCGTCCTCGGCGATGGCCGCGCTGAGGGCCGCGGCGTGCCTGGTCCACAGGCGTTCTCCGTACTCCTGGAGCGCGGGGGTTCCGCTCACCAGTGCCGTGAATTCGGGGTACTGGGGGTGTTCCGTGATCGGGAGCCAGGTGGCGAGCACGTACTCGCGCAGGGCCTCGACCACGGTTTGCCCGTCCCGGCGTTGCCGCACAGCGGCGATCAGGTCCGCTTCGCGGTCTTGGGCCTCGTCGAAGACCAGCGCTTCCTTGCCGGAGAAGTGCTTGAACAGCGTCGTTGTCGACACGTCGGCGGCCTCGGCGATGTCCCGGATGCTCACCTGGTCGTAGCCCCGCTCCAGGAACAGGTTCAGTGCGGCGTCCGCCAGCGCCTGGCGGGTGGCCGCCTTCTTGCGTTCACGCCGTCCCGGTGTCTCCATGAGCGCACTCTACCGTATCGGTTGTCGCGGTCACTAAGTTGACTCGTTGCACTTTTTAACTCGTTCTGCTTTTCTGGGGTCATGACTTCGAGAATCAGCATCATCGGTGCGGGGCCCGGCGGCCTGACCTGCGCTCGCATCCTTCAGAAGCACGGCATCCCGGTGACCGTATACGACCGCGACCCGCATCCCCGGGCGCGCGACCAGGGCGGCAGCCTCGACCTGCACGCGGACGACGGGCAGCTGGCCCTGCGCGAAGCGGGCCTGCTCGACGAGTTCTTCGCGCTCGCCCGTCCCGAGGGGCAGGAGATGCGGCGGCTGGATCCGGCGGGACGGCTGCTCGTCCACCACGTCCCGGCCGAAGGCGAGCTCTTCAAACCGGAGATCGACCGGGGCCTGCTGCGGGGAATGCTGCTCGACTCGCTGGAACCGGGCACCGTCGAGTGGGGCCGGACCCTGGAGCGGGTCGAGCCGTCCGGGCGCTTGCGGTTCGTGGACGGAACGACCGTCGAGACGGATCTGGTCATCGGCGCCGACGGCGCGTGGTCACGGGTGCGCCCGGCGGTGTCGCCGGCCGTGCCCGAGTACGCCGGGATCACCTTCCTGGAGGCGTGGTTCGACGACGTCGAGAACGCGCACCCCGAACTGGCCGACCTGGTCGGCCAGGGTGGCGCGATGGCGGCCGACGGCGACCGATGCCTGTTCGCCCAGCGCAACGGCGGCGATCACATCCGGGTCTACATCGTTCAGCGCCTGCCCGTGGACTGGGTCGGCTCCAGTGGCACCCCGGCGATCCGCGCCCGGCTGCTCGACGCGTTCTCGGGCTGGTCGCCGCGGATGACCCGGATGATCACCGAGAACGACGGTCCGTACGTCGATCGCCCGTTGTACGTGTTGCCCGTCCCGCATACGTGGGAGCATTCGCCGCGCGTGACCCTGCTCGGCGATGCCGCGCACCTGATGCCGCCGCTCGGTGTCGGCGTCAACCTGGCCATGCTCGACGCCTGCGAGCTGGCCCTCGCGCTGGCCGGGTCCGCCACGATCGGTGAAGCCGTCGCCGCTTACGAGAGGACCATGCTTCCCCGTTCGGCGGAGTTCGCGCGGCAATTGGAGAACGGTGTCGAAGGCTTGCTCGATTCGCACGACGATTCCCTTGTCGGATAAGGGTTTCCCAAAACTGTCGGTGGCTGGTTGTACGTTCTGTGGGTGGACACCCGCAACGCCACTTTGGCGCTACTCAAGGAAATAACCGAGCCTGGCACTTTGGAGGAGATCAACGATTCGCTGTATTCGTTGGATGACAAGGATTCCCTCGCTGTCGCGGTGGCGGCGTCGGAGGGGATCGCGCGTTTGGAGGCGGTCCGGTTCCGCGCGCTGGCCCGGCTGAGCCGTCACCGCGACGGTGCGGGCGGCGTCGTCCAGGAAGTCGCGTTCGAACTGTCTTTTGTGGACAGTCACGCGGGCGCGATGGTCGCCGCCGCGGAGGCGCTGACGACCCGCTTGCCGCGCACATTGGGATTGATGGACAAGGGTCAGGTGAGCGGTTTCGGGGCGATGAAGGTCGCCTCCGCGACCGCGTGGCTCTCCGACGAAAACGCCCGCGCCGCCGACGCGTTACTGGAAGACCGCTTGCCGCGCAAGAACTCCGAGCAGATCCGGAAGGCGGCCGGGCATGCGGCGATGACCGTGGATCGTGCGGGCGCGGCCAAGCGTGCCGAGCATCATCGCGCGGGCCGCCGGCTGAGTCTGCGGCACGGTGAGACAGGGGTGGCCTCGATCGAGGTCGAGGACGGCCCGGTCGAGAAGGTCGCCGCCGCCTACACCCGGATCGATCGCGAAGCACGGGCACTCAAGACCGGCGGCGAGACCCGCACCCTGGACCAGCTGCGTGCCGACGTCGCGCTCGATCTCCTGTTGGGTGGGCAGGGCGGCACGAGTGAACGGGCGGAGGTGTTCCTCTATATGGATCTGGCCACCTATCTCGGCCTGAATGACGATCCGGCGGAGCTGGCCGGGCACGGTCACATCCCGGCGGAGTTGGGCCGTCACATCGCCTCCGGTCCGAATACCGTGCTGCGCCGGATCATCACCGACCCCCTCTCCGGGCAGGTGCTGGACCTGGGCCGGAACCGCTACCGGCCCACGGCGGGTCTCGGCGAGTTCGTCCGCGTCCGTGACCGCGAGTGCCGAAGACCGGGCTGCCACCGTCCCGCTCAGGCCTGCGACCTGGACCATTCGGTGCCGTGGCAGTTCGGCGGCCACACCGACGCCGCCGACCTGATCGACCTCTGCCGCCGGGACCACCGGCTCAAGGACGAGCCAGGCTGGACCTACCGGCTCGACGGTGATGGCACCCTGACCATCACCACGCCCACCGGGCGGAGCTACGACAGCGCTCCGCCGCCGCTGCACGAACCGCGTCCGGAGGTGTCCTCGGCGGAGGAACCGCCGCCGTTCTGAGGCGTGGCCGGAATCTGGCGACGGGGTGGTTGGTGTTGGAGGTCTGCCGGTGGTGCTGCTGTGTCTGGACGGGAGTTGCCGCCGCTGCATGAGCCTTGCCCAGAAGGCGTGTCGTGTTGATGGGCTGCTGTTGTTCGGAGTCATTGCCGGGATTTGGCGACGATTTGTTGCTGGGGATGGATTCCTTGGGGCATGGCGTGGGGTGGGCAGGTTCGCCGGGTGCTGTGCTGGTCGGGGGAGTTGTCTCGGTTCTGGGCTGTTGCCGAA